>CACEVU010000008.1 GCA_902563105.1 uncultured SAR86 cluster bacterium | reverse complement strand
GTGCGTTAAAATTTTTTGATTTTAAGATATGGTCAGGAGATTTAAATATAGCATCGAACTTTTCTTTTCCTTTTAAAGGTTCGTATCGCAATTTAAACTGTAAGAGACTTTCTGCCTTTGCTCCTTCTATTTCTTAGAACAGATTTTCCAGAAACGCTAGAATTTCGTGCTCTGAACCCGTGAGTTCTCTTTCTTTTTATTTTGCTGGGCTGATAAGTTCTTTTCATTTTGATGATTAATTCAAGAAAATGAATGATATAGATAGATATATTAAAAGCAAGAAAAAAAATTGAGAAGAAAGAAACTAAATATAGAAATACACAGGTTATACACAATTAATTAATAACATATCCTGTGGATAACTTTGTGCATAAGGTATATTATCAATCTATCTCTATCATGATCAAATCTTGGAAAAAATGTAAAAAAGTTTTAGAAAAAGAACTTTCAACAGAAGAATTTAATGCCTGGATAAATCCCCTTCAATTTTCTTTCAATAAATCTCAATCAGGATCTAAGGATTTATTTATCTTGGCCCCAAATGCATTCATTAAAGAGCATGTCAGGGAAAATTACGATGAAATCATAAGAAAAAACCTCCTCAAGGATGAAATGAACGAAATGCCTATTGTGTATGAGCTGATATCGTTACATAAGCCATTGATTAATAAGGAAAATAAAAAAAATATTAGCCTTTTTTTAAACAAAGAAAATACTCTGAACAATGACTATACTTTTGATACCTTTGTAGAGGGAAAATCAAACAATATTGCTCTTGCTGCAGCTAAGCAAGTTTCAGAGTCAAATAATGCAGCTTATAACCCATTATTCATTTATGGAGGAGTTGGTCTTGGAAAAACCCATTTAATGCATGCTGTTGGCAATAAACTAAAAGAGCAAGATAGGAAAAAAAACATTGTTTATGTTCATTCAGAGAGATTTGTAAGTGATATGGTTAAATGTTTGCAACTGGGATCTATTAACGACTTTAAAAATTTCTATAGATCAGTTGATGCATTATTAATTGATGATATACAGTTTTTTGCCGGGAAAGAGCAATCCCAAGAAGAATTATTCCACACTTTTAATACTCTTTTAGAAGGAGGTCAACAAATGATTCTTACTTGCGATAAATATCCTAAAGAGATAGATGGACTAGAAGAAAGGCTTAAATCAAGGCTTGGATGGGGGTTGCCTGTGAGTATTGAGCCTCCTGAACTAGAAACAAGAGTAGCAATATTGCTTACAAAGGCAGCAGAAATGGGTATTTTCCTTTCTGAGGATTCTGCATTTTATATAGCAGAAAAAATAAGGTCGAATGTTAGAGAGCTTGAAGGCGCTTTAAGAAGGGTAGGAGCAAACGCTAAATTCACTAATCGAGAGATAGACGTGAATTTAATAAAAGAGTCTTTAAAGGACTTATTAGCAATACAGCAAAGACAAATAAGCATAGAAAACATTCAAAAGACTGTCTCAGATTATTACAACATTCGAGTATCTGATCTTTTATCTAGCAAAAGAAATAGATCTTTAGCCAGGCCTAGACAGATTTCAATGTGTCTTTCTAAAGAGCTTACTAACCATAGTCTCCCAGAGATCGGGGATTCTTTCGGAGGAAGAGATCATACTACTGTTCTACATGCTTGCAGAAGGATAAGTGCTCTAAGAGAGGAAGATGCTGATATAGCGGATGATTATACAAAGCTAATAAGGACACTTACAGCGTGAAATTTTCAGCAAAAAAAGAATCTTTATCTGATAAATTTTCACTTTGTTCGTCTATTGCAGAAAAGAGACAAACTATACCTGTGCTTTCAAATGTTCTTATAAAAGCTAAGGATGGTTATTTAACAGTAGTTGCAACTGATTTAGAGCGCCAACTTTCATTAAAAATAATAGAATGCGAGATATCTGAAGAGGGGGAGACAACCGTTTCAGCTAGAAAGCTTTTTGAGTTAATAAAGTCGGTTCCGGATGATACAAATCTGAATTTTGAGGTAAAAGAGAACCAATTAGAGATTTCGGCTTTAAGTTTTCAAGCAGACTTGGCAATATTACCTGTCCAAGATTTTCCATTTGTAGAATTAGAAGATCATAATTTTAGCCTGAATATGAATGGTGATAAATTTGTCAAAGTTTTAGAAAGCACAAGTTTTGCAATGGCATCAGCGGATGTTAGATATTATCTAAATGGATTACTTTTAGAGACCTCTCAAAAAAAGATAAATTTGGTTGCAACAGATGGCCATAGATTGGCCTGGGGCTCTTATTCTTATTCTGAAGATTTAGAAGAAAAAAAAATCATAATCCCAAGATCAACAGCTTTGGAGTTGCAAAGAATATTAAATATATTTCCTGAAGAAATCTCATTTTCATCTAACAACTCTCAACTTAAAGTTGAGTCAGATAATTTTACTTTTATCAGCAAGCTCATTGAAGGAGCTTATCCGGATTACAAAAAAGTTTTTCCTTCCGGGGAAGAACAATCATTAGAAACTTCAAAATCACCAATTCTGACAGCCTTATCTAGATCAGCTGTATTATCTAATGAAAAATTCAGGGGCGTTAAGTTCGAACTCAGCAAAGATAAACTTAAAATTCTTGCTAATAATCCTAACAAAGAAAGCGCCGAAGAAGAACTAGAAGTTTCTTATAACGGACAAGATTTAGAAATTGGTTTTAACATTAACTACGTCCAAGAATCCTTAAATTATTTACCAGACGATGATATAGAGTTCATATTCTTTGGATCTGAAAATTCTTGTTTAGTTAAAAATACATCTAACGATGATCTTGTTCATGTAATTATGCCAATGAGACTATGATGGTATGTCTCTTAAGAAAATTCATCTTAGTAACTTCAGGTCCTTCAACAATTTTACTTCAGAACTTAAATCGAAAAATTTAATCATTGGTAGGAATGGGGCAGGGAAGTCTTCTTTTTTAGAGGCTATTTTTTTTGCTTTAACAAAAAAATCTTTTAGAACTTCATCAATAAACTCTCTCATAAATTTCGACTCAGATAATTTTGTTGTTAGTGCAAATTGGAATGATTCTAAAATAGCTCTATCAAAAGAAAAAAGTAAATCTTTAAAAATTCATAAAGATAATTTAGAAGAACCAAAACTACCTTTGTCTTTGGTACTAAATAACTTCTCTTTAAATTTGTTAGAGGCACCAAAAGAAAATAGAAGATTATTTGTAGATTATATTTTGTTTCACGTGGAACAAGATTATAAATCTCTTCATTTAAATCTTAAAAAATCTCTCGCTCAAAGAAACAGAGCCTTAAAAAAAGGATCCAACAGCGAACTAAAATCTTGGA
>CACEVU010000007.1 GCA_902563105.1 uncultured SAR86 cluster bacterium | reverse complement strand
AGGCAAGCCAACTGAGAAAGAGTCAAAAAAATGGTTCAAAAGATATGAAAAGCATTTACCCAATACCGGTGAAATAGTTTTTTTCGACCGATCTTGGTATACCCGAGCCTTGGTTGAAGCAACTATGGGTTATTGCACGAAAAGGCAATATACCTACTTCATGAAAAATGTAATTCCTTGGGAAAAAAAACAGATTGAAGATGGTGTTGAATTTTTTAAGTTTTATCTCTCAATTGAGAAAAACACTCAACAAAAGAGAATAGATAAAAGAGCTACCAGCCCTCTCGTTTATTGGAAGATAAGCGAAAATGATTTAAAGATGCTTGATAAATGGGATGCCTTCACCCTATACAAAGAACAAATGTTCAAAAGAACTTCATATGATGAGGCACCCTGGATTGTTTTAAATGCCAATAATAAAAAAGTCGCAATATTAAGTGCCCTCAGATTTATCTTGAATGCCTTTGATTATCCAGATAAAGATTTACCTAAGCCAAAAATCTGGTCAGAAGGTTTGAACAATTACAAAGTGGAAATCAATAAGGTACTTTTTGAAAATTTATCGTATCAACAGTATAAAACTTTAAGAGTTTTTGCTGATGAATAAACAATCTAAGAAAGTTTCTTGCATAGATATCGGCTCAAATGCCATTAAGTACCGGCAATACCGTTTGTTGCCGAATAGCCATCTTGAATTAGATACCTTTAAAAGAGTTAGTTTAAGGTTAGGGTCTGACGCTTTTAGTAGTGGGAAAATGACAGATGAGACTTATCTAGATTTTTTAACGGTTTTAAAAAAACTAAAAAAGCATACAAAGAAAAAGAATGCTGCTTTACTAGGAATATTTGCCACCTCCGCAATGCGCACTTTTTCCAACAGGGAAGAAATTATTAAAAAAATAAAAAAAGAATTGAATCTAGAAATTGAAATTCTCTCTGGAAATGAAGAAGCTTCATTATTAAAATTTTTTAACTACAAAGAATTCATCGATTCAGAAAGTCTTTTAGTGGATGTTGGTGGTGGAAGCACAGAGCTTTACCTTTGTGATAAAAATGAAGAAAAACTTAAATCTTTCAATTTGGGTGCGGTAAGAATTTTAAAAGGCTTAGATAAAGAAAAAATTTGGCAAGAGTTATCTAATTTTTTAGCAAATATTAATTCCGAGCAAATACAAAATATCATTGGTATTGGAGGTAATGCTAGACAGATTATTCAAGCTGCTGGAGTTTTAAAAGATTCCTTAAATTTAGAGGAACTCCAGGAAATAAGATCCCGACTAGGCAAATTATCTCTTGAAGAGAAAATATCTAATTACAATTTTCCTGCGGATAGAGCAGATATCATTGAACACGCTGCAAACATTTTTGAATTCATTTTATTATGTTTCGAAAATGCAAAATTCTTCGCATCAAATTGGAATATAAGCGATGGCTATATTTTTAAGAAAAATGCTGAAATCTCTCAGGCTACTTCCTTAGAAGTTTCTTGATGTATTTTTACATCAATGTAAAAAATTGATCCTTTGGGTTCATTAGATTCTACCCCAACGGAATAACCCATCATCAGTGCTAAATTTTTAGAGATTGAGAGCCCAAGACCAGTACCACCAATTTTTTTAGATCTGCCTTTGTCTACTCTGAAAAATCTTTCGAAAACTCTCTCACGGTATTTTTTGGCTATCCCAATGCCATTGTCTATAACCTTGATACGACAAAAATCTTTATCTATCTTTTCGTTATCTATCTCAATAATCTCGTCATCAGGACTATGTTTGATTGCGTTAGTTATGTAATTGGAAATTATTATTTTTATTGCTGATTCATCTCCAATGATATGAGTTACATCTGAGATCTTATTTACGAGTTTTATGTTACTTGATTCAGTCGTAGGGTTTAATTCTTTAATGGCAGAATCAACGATATTTTTGATATTGAGCTTATCTAGAGAAATCGGATAGTCTCCTGACTCCATACTAGAAATTGAAAGTAACTCGTTCACAATTGTCGCCATTCTTTCGCTTTGAGATTGAATTGCTTTGGTAAAATTTATCGCATTCTCATCTTTGATTAATTTAGTGGATAATAAAGTCTCAGAATTTGCTTTTATTACACTAATCGGCGTTCTTAATTCGTGTGAGACATTACCGATAAAGTCCTCACGCATCTTTTCAAGGGTCTTTAATTTTGAAATATCGGAAAAAACAATTAATAGTTGATTATCATTTGAAAATTTCTGCGAACTGACAAGATAAACTGTTTTTATTGTTCTTGGACCTGATATTTCTTTGGTATATTCATCTTTTTCCCAGGCTTTCTTTATGAATTTTTTAAACGCGGGATAAGAAATATTTTGAAATAAATCATCACCAATTTTTAATTCAGGAAAAAAATCTTTTGTAATAGTCTGATTGAAATACATCACGTTCAGATCTTCGTTCACTAAGATAACTCCCTGACCCATCCTTGATAATAAATTACTGATAAATGAGAGTTGTTTTGAATAACTCTCTAATTCATTTTGAACAACTGCAGTTGATGTCCTCAAAGTATCAAAGGCTGATTCAGAATCAATTTCTTCATTGTTGTCCGGTCCTGAAATTATCCTTGCAGCCTGAACAACAACATCTCTTAAAAACCGATACAGAGTAGTGCCAGCAGCAAGTATAAGAATTAAAAATAGAGAAATACCAGCAATTATGTTTTCACTAAAGTATTCATTTCCCCTTAAAATTATCGCGCTAATAAAGAATGAAGCAAGAACAGTAAAAACTATCAGTATAAATATTCTAATTTTTAAAGAGAGCTTCATAAATTGAAATCAAATTTTATTAAATATATATCCGACACCTCGAATGGTTTCAATGTTTTTTCCATATTTTCCTAATTTTGATCTCAATCTTTTAACATGAGTATCTACGGTTCGAGTGGTGACAGAATTATCATAGCCCCAGACTTTGTCTAATAAAATATCTCGTGTTTGGACTTTATCTGCTTTTGTCAAAAGGTATTTAAGAAGAGTATATTCTTTTGCAGTCAGAGATATTTTTTTGTCAGAAAGAAACACCTTATGCTTACTGTTATCAATAAGTAAATCTTTAAAAGAAATATTACCCTCTTCTAAATATTCTTCAGTCACTTCGCTTGAGTCATTTCTTCTTAGTTGAGCTTGAATTCTTAACATCAATTCTCTAACGCTGTATGGCTTAACAATGTAGTCATCGGCACCGAGTTCAAAACCCACAACTCGATCTACCTCCTCGCCCTTAGCGGTAACAATTATCACGCTGATATTCTTAAGACTATCTTTCGATCTGATGTGACGACAAATATCCAATCCTGGCATATCCGGCAGCATCAAATCTAAAATTACTAGATCGGGAGGTGATTCATTTTCTAGAATTGCCAAGGCCTCAGAACCATTAAGAGCAGGAGTTACCTTGTAACCCTCATTTTCAAGATTAAAACTTAAGGTCTGATTAAGATCTTCTTCGTCTTCGATGACTAGAATTTTTTTCATAAGCATGGGTATTTTACTATATTCGTTCTTTTGAATAAGTTTTTTATATTTAAATTTTCAATTCTGTAACTTTGCTTTCAAAGAATTCACATTTCTTTTGGATAGTGATAAAAAATTTTCTCCGCCAAATGAAGATTATTTTCTTTTAGAGATGCTGCATTGATTGAAAAACCTGCACAACCGCAAGTGGGGAAAAAAATAGGTTCAGGTGAGAACTGCGAAGCACACTCTGATATTCCAGGGTTGTGACCGATAAATAGAATTGCTTCGTCGCTATCGTTATTGATCACATGTTCTAGATAATTTATCTGCGAACCATGATAGAGGGCATCATCAAATTCAATGGAAAAATTTTTTTCATAGTCAGTAAAAAATAGTTCCAAAGTTTCTTTGGTTCTTTTAGCAGGACTGGAAATTACTTTTAGATTATCTGGAAAATAATGATGTAATTTCTTTCCCATTAAAGGGGCATCTTTCAAACCTCTTTTATTAAGAGGTCGGTCAAAGTCTTTCAATGAGGGATTACCCCAATCGGACTTAGCGTGCCTTAAAAAGAAAAGTTTCAAGTACTAAGCAATGAATTTGGTCGAGTCCGGTTCTTTAACAACTTTATTGCTAAGAGTTCCTACTTTTTCCAATTCAATTTTGATTTCGTCGCCCTCTTGAAGCCAACTTGCTCTCCCTGCCATGACCTCTACACCCAATACGCCACCTGGAGTTCCAGTAGGCACAACGTCCCCTGGCATAAGCGTAAAGGCTGTAGATAAATGTTCAATTAAATCGTAACAGTCAAAAACGAGTTCCTTGGTATTGGAGTTTTGTTTTTCTTCATCATTTAAGAAAAGTTTGATGTCCAAGTTGTGTGGATCGCCAATTTCATCCATGGTCACTAAACAAGGTCCCAAAGGACAATGCGTATCAAAACTTTTGCCCATGGTAAAAGTGGGGACAGCCAATTGCCAATCTCTAACACTGACGTCGTTGCAGATAGTGATTCCTGCAATCACAGATGCTGCTTCATCTTTAGAAACATGTCGGCATTGCTTACCAATCACAAACGCCATTTCGGCTTCGTAGTCCAAAGCTTCTGAAGCCCTTGGTAAATGAATAACACCATTGTGACCAGTTACCGAAGAGGATTGCTTATTGAAGACCATGGGAATCTTGGGAGTTTCCATCCCAGATTCTTTTACATGATCAGCGTAATTGAGACCGATAGCTAGAATTTTTTGTGGATTCAATATTGGCGACAATAAAGTAACCGAATCTACAGGTATTAAATTTTCTGCCTTTTCAAGCAAGTCCGTCGCTTTATTCATGTTCGCTTCCCCGCCCTCAAGAAATGCTTTCATTTCATTCGGTAAAGAAGAATCGTTGGTAAAAGGACAAATGCTGTCTTCGAGCAACGCCCCGATTGCTGGCGAATCGCTATTGGAATAAGTTACTAGTTTCATAATTATTTTGGTTGCATCCTGATTCCACCATCGAGACGAATCGTCTCACCATTGAGGAAAGGATTTTCAATGATTTGTGTTGCTAACATGGCAAACTCATCAGGATTACCTAAACGTTTTGGAAATTGTGTCATTTCAATAAGCGGATTTCTCACTTCATCGGGTGCCATAGCCATCAGAGGTGTATCAAAAATCCCCGGAGCAATGGTGTTGTTCCTAATTCCCATTCTTGCTAAATCTCTTGCAATGGGTAAAGTCATACCAACAACTCCACCTTTGCTTGCGCTATAAGCAGCTTGGCCGATCTGACCATCAAAAGCGGCAACAGATGCCGTATTGATAACTACCCCACATTCGTTGTCTTGTTCCGGTTCATTTTTCCCCATAACTTCAGCGGCGAGCCTTAAACAATTAAAAGTCCCGTTAAGATTGATGTCGATCACCAACTTGAAATAATCCAATGGATGAGGACCGTCTTTACCAACCGTTTTAGAAGCACTTCCAATCCCAGCACAATTAATCAAAATATGGATAGCACCAAATTTTTCTACAGTTTTATCCATTGCCGCTTTGACATTATCTTCTTCAATGACATTGGTAATGCAGTAATCAGCATTTTCACCCAATTCTGCAACCGCTGCTTTGGCATTGTCCTCGTTTAAATCCAACAACATTAATTTTGCGCCCTTTTCTTTAAGCGCCTTTGCAGTAGCCAAACCCAGTCCAGATGCACCTCCCGTAATTACGGCAACTTTGTCTTGTATGTTCATAAACTCTCCTCAAAAAAAGTGACTAGCATTATTACAGTTTTGAAGAAAAAATAAAGTGAACCTTTTTCTATGGACTCAAGGAAGAACCTTGATTAAGATTAAGGTCCATTTTTAAGGGAGAACATATGAAAACAGATTACGAATTTTTAAAAACCGAAGTCGACGGTCACATCTTAACCGTTACCATAAATAGACCTGACAGAATGAATGCTTTGCATCCACCTGCGCACGCAGAATTTGATGAAGTTTGGAATGAATTTGATAAAGATGAAAATCTTTGGGTAGGCATTGTTACTGGTGAAGGCGATCGCGCTTTTTCAGCAGGAAACGATCTTAAGTTTCAAGCTGAAGCAGGCGGAAAAATGGATATCAATATGGCCTCTTCAGGTTTCGCTGGATTGACCTCGAGATTCAATTTAACCAAACCGTTAATTGCTGCTGTAAATGGCGTTTCTATGGGTGGTGGATTTGAAATAGCTTTAGCTTGTGATCTGATTGTTGCCTCTACTAATGCCAAGTTTGCCTTACCAGAACCAAAAGTTGGGCTCGCCGCACTTGCCGGTGGCATGCAAAGGTTGCCAAGACAAATTGGTATGAAAAACGCGCTTGGCATGATGTTGACTGGAAGACACGTTTCCGCTGAAGAAGGCATGAAGCTTGGTTTCGTGAATGAGGTTGTCGAACCAGAAAATTTGCTCTCTGCTGCTAAAGCATGGGCAAAACAAATTGAAGAATGTTCGCCAATGTCTATCAGAGCTACCAAACAAGTTGCTTATGAAAACTTCAGTGAACCGGATTTAGAAAAATCTATGAAAGCGCATTACTCTGCAGTCAAAGAACTATTCGGTAGTGAAGACTTTATTGAAGGTCCTGTGGCCTTTGCGGAAAAAAGATTGCCCAACTGGAAAGGGAAATAAACTAAGGAGAAATATAAAATGTTTGATTTATCAGGAAAGAACGCCATCATCACTGGCTCGTCTAAAGGGATCGGGAAATCCATCGCTGTCGCCATGGCTCAACAAGGCGCAAACGTGGTTATTTCCAGTCGAAAAGCTGATGTTTGTGAAGCAACTGCAGCAGAAATAAATGCTATGGATGTTCCAGGTAAAGCTATTGTGATTCCCTGTAATATTTCTGACAAAACTGCATTGGAAATGCTGGTCGAAGAAACCAGAACGCAATTGGGACAAATCGATATCATGGTTTGCAATGCTGCAAGCAATCCTTTTTTTGGATCTATAAAAGATATACCCGATGATGCTTTTGAAAAAATCATGAACAACAATATCAAAAGCAATCACAATCTATGTCAGATGGTCATTCCTGAGATGATGGAACGCAAAGACGGAAGTATCATCATCGTTTCTTCTATTGGCGGCTTAAATGCAAGCCCAGTTATCGGTGCTTACAATATTTCTAAAGCTGCAGATATCATGCTGGTGAAAAATTATGCTTTGGAGTTTGGTCAGTACAACATCAGAACCAATGCGATAGCACCTGGACTATTCAGAACAGATTTTGCCAAAGCTCTTTGGGAAAACCCAGAAATTTTGAAACAATCAACTGCAACTTGTCCTATGAAAAGGATAGGCGAACCCGACGAAATTGGCGGAGCTGCAGTATTTTTAGCTTCCCAGGCAGGAAGTTTTGTAAACGGACATACTTTAGTAATCGATGGAGGCACAGTAGTTTAATGAGTAACGAAGTAGTTTTATATGAAAAGAAAGATTCAGGAGTGGCTCTAGTCTCTCTCAATCGACCGGATAGACTTAACGCAATCACTGGAGAGCTGACTGCAAGATTAAAGGAAAAAATTGATGATGCCTGTAAAGACGATGATGTAAAAGTGATTGTACTTACTGGAAGTGGTAGAGGTTTCTCTGCCGGTGCTGATATGGATAGTCTCTCTGATATTTCGGCCAACAATCGAGAAGACAATCCCGATCAACCTGAAGACCGTAATTACGAAACCAACGGATTGGCCGAATGGGATGGCACTTACAGTTATTTTCCTTCCGTCCCGAAACCAATTATTGCGGCAATCAATGGTCCTGCTGCGGGTGTAGGTTTGATCATGTCTTTATATTGTGACATGCGTGTTGCTTCTGAAGATGCCGTATTCTCAACTGCTTTTTCTAAAAGAGGGCTAATTGCCGAATGGGGCGTGGGCTGGATTCTGCCAAGAATCATTGGCGTTGCTCACACTATGGATATCATGATGACGGCTAGAAAATTTGATGCCAAAGAAGCAGAACGTATTGGCTTAGTTAATCGATGCTTTCCAGCAGAAAGCTTCATGGAGGATGTTCTGGCCTATGCAGAAGATATAGCACAGAATGTTTCTCCTCGATCGGTACAAATCATGAAACGTCAAATCTATACTGCTTTGGGTGAAGATATCAAAACCAATCTAGAATCATCAATGGAAGAGATGGTAAAAAGCTTTGGTTCAGAGGATTTCAAAGAAGGTGTAAAACATTTCATTGAAAAGCGTCCCGCTAAATTTACAGGAAAATAATCATGGCAAATGCAATGGATTTTATTGATCCAGCTAATCGTCTAGCTGTTTTGGAACAAGTGACGGCTGAAGGAATGCTGTCTCTTAAAAAAGAAATCGTCAGAGGCAATGAATATCATGTTTTTGCTGAAGCTCCCAGCAATCTCAGAGAATTTTACGAGATTGGTTTGTTGCATGGTGACTGGGAACATATCATTTATGAAGAGGATCGAATCACTTATCCAGAGACTTTTGCAAGGGCAAATCAATTAGGTAACGTCTTGCAAAGTACTTACGGAATTGCCAAAGGCGATAAGGTTTCTTTTTCAATGCGTAATTACCCTGAGTGGATGTTTTGTTACATGGCAATAACTTCAATCGGTGCAATTGTTGTGCCGCTCAATTCATGGTGGCAAGGCGATGAACTGGAATATGGAATTACCAATAGTGAATCAAAATTATTCATTGGTGATGAAGAACGTTTGGATCGTCTTGGAGATCGATGTGCTGATGTAGCAAAAATATCTGTCCGTTCTAATAATCCAGATCATCAGGAATTTGATTTTTATAAAGTGATTGAAGGAGCGAGCGATAAACTTGAAAATCCTGTAGAAATTTTACCTGATGAAGATGCCTCCATAATGTATACCTCAGGGAGCACAGGTTATCCCAAAGGAGTTGTATTAACGCATCGTTCTATTATTTTTGCTCCCTATTATTGGATTACTCTAACAACTATGGGTAAAGCAGCACTTGACGAAGCTGCACCTGAAGCGACACAAGAACAAATGGCAACTCTGGTGAGCGTTCCCTTGTTTCATGTCACAGGTTGTCATGCCATTTTCTTACTATCCATTCCTGTCGGAAGAAAAACGGTATTGATGTATAAATGGGATCCGGATGTAGCATTGGATTTAATTGAACGTGAAAAAGTATCTATCTTCACTGGAGTGCCTACTATGTCCTACGAAATGGTTGAAGCACAAAAGAAAAATCCCAGAGATATTTCCTCGCTAAAAGATTTAACCGGCGGCGGAGCTGCCAGACCGCCTGAACAAGTCAAAGAAATGAAAGCTAATATGAAAGATACCAATCCAGGTATTGGCTATGGACTCACAGAAACCAATGCTTTGGCTGCAAACAATACCGGTGATGTCTATCTGAAAAAACCAGAGAGCACTGGCTTTGCTGTTCCTAAACTGATCGACTTAAAAATAGTTGATGATGATGGCAATGCACTGCCTCAAGGAGAAATTGGAGAAGTATGTATCAGAGGAGCATGCACTTTTCGTTGTTATTGGAAAAACCAAGAAGCCACGGATGAAGTACTGGATTCCGAAGGCTGGTTCCGTTCTGGTGATATTGGCTTGTTAGACGAAGATGACTTCCTTTACATCAAAGATCGAAAGAAAGACATTGTAATTCGTGGAGGGGAAAATATTGCCTGCTTGGAAGTCGAGGCGGCAATCACTGAACATCCTGCTGTCTTGGAAGCATCGGTATTCGGTGTGCCAGATGAAAGACTGGGTGAAAAATTAGCCACCATGGTATCTTACAGAGAAGACCAAACTGTTGATGAAACCGAACTTTCTTCTTTTTTAGCAGAAAAGTTAGCAAAATATAAAATTCCAGAATTCATGTGGTTTCAAACAGAACAGCTTCCCCGAATTGCTTCTGGCAAAATTGCAAAAAAACAAATGCGTGAAGAAGCCATTGAAAAACTGGGAGGATAATCTTGGATATTGTCGATAAAAGAGTTGTGGTTACAGGTGCTGCCAGTGGCATAGGAAAAGCCTTAGCCGTTGAATTTAAAAATGAAAAAGCCAAAGACGTCATTCTTGCCGATTTGAATGAAGATGTTTTAAAAGTAGCTGAAGAATTAGGCTTTTCAGGTTTCGTTCTCAATGTTGGGAAAGAAGCAGAAGTCAAAAACTTAATTTCTTTTGCCAATGAGCAAATGGGTGGCATTGATATTTTCTGTTCCAATGCTGGTATCGGCGGAACTTTTGGTTTGTTGGACGTTTCTACTGATGATTGGCAAACCATTTGGGATGTCAATTTCATGGCTCACGCACATGCTGCCAAACATTTAATTCCACAAATGTTGGAGAAAGGATCTGGATATCTCGTCAATACAGCCTCTGCAGCAGGTTTGCTGACTCAAATTGGTGCTGCGCCTTATTCGGTAACCAAAGCCGCTGCCGTGAGTCTCGCAGAGTGGATTAAAATTACTTATGGTGAAAAAGGCATTGGTGTTTCGTGCCTTTGTCCACAGGCGGTAAAAACTGCGATGACTGCACAAGGTCCTGGAGTAGCTGGTGTGGATGGAATGATAGAAGCTGATGAATGTGCGCAAGATGTTATCGATGCGATTAAACAAGAACGTTTTCTTGTGACGCCACATAAAGAAGTTCTGGAATATATTAAAAGAAAAACCAGCGACTACGATCGATGGATCTCAGGCATGCAAAAATTGCAAGGACGTTTTGAAGATTTTTACGAAGATTTTAAAGATCAGTAAGATTTTTGCAATTTCTTGCTAATAAATGATTGTATGTTCCCGTTTTAGAACTCGTTCCCCAAATTCGACACATTTGTAAACCATCAACTCGAAAAAAAAATTCTATCTGATCAACATTAATGCGATCGAGATAATCCATATTGGGAAGCTTATAAATTTCTAAAATACCCCCCACATAAGCTTCTGCTTTTCCGACATCAACAAAATAAGTGACCGTAAATTCTTCTTCAACCTGAGAAAAATAATCAAGCGACGAGTCCCAAGAAGCTTTTTTTATCTCATACTCACTTGTACAGGCTAAGAAGTAACTTAAAATAAAACAAACGAATAATTCTTTTGAGAAAAATTTATTATGTTTGAGATAAAGCCCTTTCAAATATTTGGAACTGATCATCTTTCGGTTTTGGTTTTCATATTGTCGATGTCTATTTTAATTCCATATATTTTAAGAAACCAATCAGAAGTT
This sequence comes from uncultured SAR86 cluster bacterium, assembly GCA_902563105.1. Taxonomy (GTDB): domain Bacteria; phylum Pseudomonadota; class Gammaproteobacteria; order Magnimaribacterales; family AG-339-G14; genus MEDG-81. Next base: position 21,669 of record CACEVU010000007.1, on the reverse strand, counting down.
GTTAAAACTAGATTCGGGCAAGGTTTAGCATTTTTACTGATCACTAATGAAATCCTAAAACCTTTTATCTATTCGGGTGTTTGGCCTGAAGATTTTCCATTTTTGAAGATGCTGCCTATGCATTTTTGTCACTTAGCAAGTTTTTCTGCTGCAGCCTACATGCTAACTAGGAAAAGAATCTTTTTTGAAATTGCTTTTTTTTGGGGAATTGGCGGAGGCTTGATGGCCAATACCCAGCCTGATGTGAAATTTGATTTTCCGCATCTACATTTTTTACTCTTTTTTATCAGTCATGGTTTGATGTGGCTCGGTATCGGTTTTATTTCCATCGGATTAAACAATCGCCCAACTTTGAAATCAATCACCGATGTCCTAAAAGTGACCTTTCCAGTTTTATTTTTAATCTATTTAATAAATTTACTTATCAATTTCTTTGCCGAAGGATCCCCGGCAAATTATTGGTTCATGATGCAACGCCCAGCAGGTCAATCCATTGTTGATTTAATGCCTGACCCACCCTTTCACTACATCTTTTTTATTATTCTGGGAGTTACAATGTTCTACATTATTTATTTACCTTTTTATATTAGGGATAAGCTAAAGTAAATTTGATTAGATGAAGAAATTTTTCATAGCTTTGGTTGCGATCCTTGTGCTGGGCTTATTGGCTATTCCTGTTTTAGATAGAGGCTATCTCTGGCCCTATCAAGATGCCGGTAATATTAAGGGCACAGGTTTGGCAACAGCAGTTGTTCAAGAAAGAGAGGCTTTGATTAAATTGGCCAAGGATGACTTAAATGTTGAAAATGACAAAGTCATCTATTTTGGAGACTTTCATGTGCATTCGACTTTTTCCGCAGATGCTATGTTGTTTTCTCTGCCCATTTTAGGCGGTGAAGGTGTGCGACCAATTGCAGACGCATGTGATTTTGCCAGGTACTGTTCAAATTTAGACTTTTTTTCCATGAACGATCATGCCGAGCTGCTAACGACCAGACAGTGGATTGATACCATTGATTCTTTGCAAGCATGTGCAGCAACCAATGAAGATAGCAATCCTGATTTGACCCCTTTTGTGGGCTGGGAATGGACTCAGCAAGGTTCGAATGCTTTCAATCATTACGGGCACAAAAATGTTATTTTCAAAAGTATCGATGATGAAGAGCTACCTACCCGACCTATTGGTGCAATCACTGCCGGAGAAGAAGGCACAAATATAGGTACTGCCAACTTAATGCCGAGTGCTCTTCGAATCAGTACACAACTAATTGCTCCGATCGACGAAAAAGTAGACTTTGGGATGGCAGCAAGATATTTTTATGCCTCCTCTAAGATAATGGATAACGTCTGTCCCGATGGAGTTGACGTTAGAGATTTGCCCAATGATTGTAAGGAGTTAACCAAGACGCCAAAAGAACTTTTTAATAAATTAAACGAATGGAATTTTCCAACTTTAGTAATTCCGCATGGAGCTGCTTGGGGCATCTATACTCCGATGGGGGTTTCTTGGGATAAGCAACTCGCTGATCACCAAGATGAAAATTTAAATATTTTATTGGAAGTCTATTCTGGTCATGGAAATTCTGAAGAATTTCGAGATTTTACTGGGATCATTTTTAATCCCGATGGTACTAAATCTTGTCCTGCAACTTCGGAAAACTATGTACCGGGTTGCCAAAAAGCAGGTGAATTAATCTACGAACGTTGCATTGAAGCCGGTCTCCTCAAGGAAGAATGTCAAAAAAGAGCCGAGCAAGCAAAACAGTATTATGTCGATCATGGTGTACGAGGTTTTTTAACTGTACCAAACTCAGAGGCAGCCGATTGGCTTGATTCCGGGCAATGCAGGGATTGTTATTTTGGTAGCTTTAATTATCGGCCGAAGATGTCTGCTCAATATGCACTAGCATTAACCAATTTCGATGATCCTTTGTCGCTTAAAAGATTTAAGTTTGGCTTCATCGGTTCCAGCGATGTTCATTCTGCGCAACCAGGAACGGGCTATAAACAAATCTACAGAACCATCCTTACCGACTCAAGAGGACCAATAAATGAAGATGTGTTTAATTTACTCGGCAGCAGTCTTGTCGATCATCCGGAAAATCAAGACCCTACTCAACCGGCTGATCCAGGAAAAATGTACGACTTGCCTGGTTTTTTTCAAGCAGAAACAGAAAGAATTGGCAGTTACTTGCAAACAGGTGGGTTGGTAGCTGTCCATGCTAAATCGCGACACAGAAATGAACTTTGGGATGCTATCCAAAATAGAGAAGTTTATGGAACTTCGGGAGAAAAAATTCTCTTGTGGTTTGATCTTGAAGAAAATGAGAAATCTTATGCTATGGGAAGCGAAGTTATTACAAAAGCGAAGCCAAATTTTAGGGTCAAAGCCGTCGGTTCGCACAAACAAAAACCCGGTTGTCCTGAATATGTCACGACCAATTTAGATCCCAAATACGTCGAAGATTTGTGTAAAGGAGAATGCTATAACCCGTCCGATGAAAGATACATCATAGAAAAAATTGAAATCATCAAAGTCACACCTCAAATGAATCCTAATGAAAAGATCACCAATCTTATTCAAGATCCTTGGCGAACTTTCGAATGCCCCGAAAGTGAAGCAGGATGTATTGTTTATTTTTCGGATGAAGATTATGAAACTGATAACCGAGATGCAACTTACTATGCTCGTGTACTTCAAGAACCAACCGGAAGAATCAATGCAGGGAGAGAACGCTGTGAATACGATGAGAATGGCAATTGCATCAAAGTAAATATTTGTTATGGCGACTTCAGAACCGATCCAAACGATAATTGCTTAACTGAAGAATATGCAAAAGCATGGTCGTCACCTATTTATCTATTAACAGAAGATAGAAATTAAACTCAGAAACTGACAAAATAAACGTCCTTTTTGGGAGAAAGATTATGAGTTTAAAATGGGCAATCAATGGGGTTTTGGATGACATTTACTTCTATGCACAAGGCATCCCCCGTACCTTATTTACATGGAAACCAGATAACCAATTAACTATTCTTAATTTCTTTGAAAACAATGTTAAGAAATATCCAAATGAAATTGCTTTTATTTTTAAAGACGAATCTATAACTTGGCAAGAAGCTGACAATAAAATTTCACAGTATGGAGCGTTCTTGCAATCCCAAGGAATTGCAAAAGGAGACTGCTTTGCCTTATTGATGGATAACTGTCCTGACTTTCTCATGCTGCTCTTAGCTGCTCATAGAGTTGGCGCCATTGCTGCTCTCATCAATACCACTGTAACCGGAGAGGGTTTGAAGCATGTTGTAACCATAGTTGATGCTAAAGCTGCTGTGCTTGGTGCATCTCATTTGGAAAAGTTCGAAACTTCTATGCCGGAAGCTGAATTACAAGCCCTTAAATTATTTTTAGTTAAGGACTCCCGAGATGTTCCGTCAGGCTATACAGATATCAATGAAGCATCAAAGAACTCAGGGGATGTTAAGCCCTATCCTTTAAAAATCAAGGATATCGGTATGTATATTTATACCTCTGGAACTACTGGTTTACCAAAAGCAGCCTTGATCACCAATGGTAGAGCAGTAAAAACCAGCTTTGCAGGACAGTTTTTGGGATTCAGAGCCAAACAAAAAGATATTCTTTATTTAACCCTGCCGCTCTATCATGCTACGGGCTTGCTTTGGTCTTGGGCAGGTTGTTTGAGAGCTGGCTCAACCACCGTGATTAAAGAAAAATTTTCCGCTTCGGAATTTTGGCCAGACGTCAGGAAATACAAAGCGACTATGTTTGGATACGTTGGTGAGCTATGTCGTTATTTAATGAATGTCATGCCAAACGAAGAAGATCAAAATCATCAATTGCGGGTCATCTCTGGAAATGGTTTAAGACCTGATATTTGGGAAAAATTTCAAACACGTTTCAAAATTCCAAAAATTCGTGAACTTTATGGTGCTACCGAAGGCGTTGGCGCATTGGTCAATACTCATGGCAGACCTGGAATGGTGGGTCACTACATGCGAGGGTCTTTGGTTATTAAATGTGATCAAGAAAGCGGAGAGCCCATAAGGAATGATGAAGGTTTTTGTGAGTCGGTTGAGGTTGGCGAGACTGGCTTATTCATATCACAATTATCCAAGTTAGCTACGTTTGAGGGCTATCTTGATAAGCAAGCTTCGAATAAAAAAATCATGAGTGATGTCATGGCAGAAGGTGATCGTTGGTTTAATTCTGGAGATTTATTGACTCGTCATGAAAACAATTGGCTTTCCTTTGCTGATCGAGTTGGCGATACCTATCGTTGGAAAAGTGAAAACGTATCCACTATGGAAGTGGCTGCAATCGTCAACAAGTATGCTGAGGTATTAGATACAAATGTTTACGGTGTTGAAGTTAAATCTGCTGAAGGTAAGGCGGGTATGGCTCTGATGAATGTCACTGACAACTTTAATTTGGATGTTTTCTCGGAACACGTTGAAAAAAATCTCAATGCGTTTCAACTTCCGTATTTTCTGAGAATAGCTGAAGTGATGAAAACTACTGGAACTTTTAAACATCAAAAAGAAGATCTAAAAAAACAAGGTTTTGATCCTGAGATGATTGAAGATAAATTATTTTTTTATCAAAAAGGTAAATACGTTGAGCTAGATAAGAATCTTTACGAAAGAATCCAATCTGGAGAAGAACGCGTTTAATGATTCAGGCTTTTAGAAACTTCTTAACCAGAAGAACTTTCAACTACAAGGCTAGAAATAAAGCTATGAATGCATTTTCGAGCTTTAAAAATTTTCAAACCATCAGAAAAAAAGCTGAAAACGAAAGGCAAGAAGAAAATCGAGCGCACGAAGTTTTATACTTTCACAAAGTGGATGATCCCTATTCGCATCTGACCATTCACTATATTGATAAATTCAAAGAAAGTTATGACATTGATTTCAAACCCATTCTGGTAGGTGAAGAAAATCCTGCGGCCTTGCATGAGCCAACTCTATATACCGATTATTGTTTGGAAGATGTCAAAAGGATTGCACCTTTTTACAATATTGAATTTCCAGGAAACGCCTATCCCAATAAAAACTTGGTAGATACCGCCAATTCCATTCTTTGCGCAGTTTCAGCTGAGAAGTTTGGTGAAATCGCGAAAGTTGTCAGTCATGCATTATGGCAAGAAGATAACGCAACCCTTGAAGAATTAAATACGCTTTACGATGTCTCTGAAGAGAAAGTAGTAGCAAAACTTAAAGAGGGAAATGAAATTAGAAATAACTGTGATTATTATTTTGGTTCGGCCTTTTATTATGAAAAGGAACTTTATTGGGGAGTGGATCGCCTCAATCACCTCGAGGAAAGACTTACTGAATTGGGAGCAAATAAAACGAGTGATAATGAGCCAGTCTGCTTAATTGAAACTAAAGCACCAGAGAGTCTGTCAGCTGATAACAAAGTGAATCTGACTTACTACCCTTCTTTGAACAGTCCTTATACTTTTATCAGTGCAAAAAGAGTTCGAGAATTTGAAAATGATTATCCAATAAATCTAATCACTAAGCCTGTTTTACCCATGTTAATGCGAATGATGACAATTCCTACGTTCAAAGGAAAATATATAATTTCAGATGCAGCGAGAGAAGGCCGCAAATATGGGTATGAAATGAAAGAAGTCTTCTCCCCTATTGGCAAACCAGCTAGAAAAGCTTATTCATTATTTCCTCTAATTGACTCATTGGGCAAAGGTTTTGATTATATTGATGAACTGTTGAAAGCCTCTTTTCAAGATGGCATAAATATTGGTGAAGAAAGTTACTTGGAAAGTACTGTCACCAAACTTGATTTAGACTGGCAAACGGTAAAAAAAGAGCTGAATTCTTCAAAGTGGAAGCAAGTACTCAATGACAATGTCAAAGACATGTACGAGGGAAATTGTTGGGGTGTACCGAGTTTTAAAATTACCGATGCCGATGGTTCAAACCCCTATTATGTCTGGGGTCAAGATCGAATGTGGCTCATAAAAGAAGAAATCAATAGACGATTGGGATAGCCTAGAGGAGAATAGCAATTCTTTTAGTCATTTCGCTTTGATAAAACATCGAATTAAACTCAATTTTAAGTGTCAAAAGAAAAAGAACAGCAGAAAAAAAAGAGATTAAATCCGGTCGCAAAAAATGCATCGAAATTTAATCGCGCGACGGTATTTAAAGACAAGACAAAATACGATAGAAAAAAAAATAAACAAGATGAAAACTAATTTTAATAATCTTTTGGAAATGGTTGGCAATACTCCTGTCGTCAAAGTCAATAATATCGATACTGGACCTTGTGACCTCTTTGTCAAACTTGAAAACTTAAATCCAGGTGGCTCTATCAAAGATCGCGTTGGCATAAAAATCATCGAAGAAGCTGAGAAAAATGGCTCACTCAAACCAGGCGGTGTGATCGTTGAATGCACTGCTGGTAATACTGGATTGGGTTTGGCTTTGGCAGCTAAGCTTAAAGGATATGAATTGATATTAGTCATTCCCGATAAAATGAGTCAAGAGAAAGTAATGCATCTTGAGGCCATGGGAGTGGATATTGTTTTTACTCGATCCGATGTAGAAAAGGGACATCCAGAACATTATCAAGAAATGGCTGCTGCCATAGTTAAAAAAACACCTGGTGCTTTTTTTGCAGATCAATTCAGTAACCCAGCAAATCCTTTAGTCCATGAAACCACTACGGGTCCAGAAATTTGGTCTCAAATGGAAGGAAATGTCGACGCTTTTGTAGCTGGCGTTGGTACTGGAGGCACGATAAGTGGTGTAGGAAAATTCTTGAAATCTAAAAATAAAGACATCCAAATAGTTGTCGCCGATCCAGTAGGCTCGGTTGTTGCCGATGCCGTAAATACTGGCAATTACAAATACGAAGGAGGTTCCTGGTTGGTAGAAGGTATTGGAGAGGATTACATTCCTGATAATTTAAATTTGGATATTATTGATGAAGGTATTTATGTCTCAGATGAAGATGCTTTTGCCAGAGTGGATGAATTGCTCAGAAAAGAAGGTATTTTAGCCGGAACTTCTTGTGGGACCTTAGTACATGCCGCAATAAATTGGTGTCAAAAACAATCCGAGCCCAAAAAAGTAGTAACATTGATTTGTGATACTGGAAATAAATACTTATCCAAGGCATTTAATAAAGATTGGCTTGTAGAAAATAATTTAATTGATAAGAATTCATGAGTAAAAAGAATAAAGATGGTTTTGAAACAAGAGCCATTCATGCAGGGCAAAAAGCCGATCCCACTACAGGAGCGGTAATGATGCCTATTTATACTTCATCTACTTTTGAACAAGAAAGTCCTGGAGTGCACAAAGGTTTTGATTATTCCAGGTCAGCTAATCCAACGCGAAAAGCCTTTGAGGAATGTATTGCTAGTTTAGAAAACGGCGAAGCCGGTTTTGGTTTTTCTTCAGGCGTGGCAGCGATTTCTGCCTGTGTTGAATTATTGACGCCCGGTGATCATGTCATTGCTATGAATGATCTTTATGGAGGTACGGTTCGCTTATTCAACGAAATTAAAACACTTTCTCAAGGGATCGAAGTTACTTATGTAGATATGACAGATATCAAGAACGTTGAAGCTGCAAAAACCGATAAAACCAAAATGATTTTTGTGGAAACCCCGACAAATCCTTTGTTGAAAGTAGTTGACCTCTCAGCCATTGCCGATTTTGCTAAGTCAGCAAATATATTAAGCGTCTGTGATAATACTTTTGCCTCTCCCTATGTGCAGCAACCTTTGGAACATGGCATTGATATAGTTTTGCATTCAGCGACAAAATACTTGGGCGGTCACTCGGACCTAATTGCTGGAGCGTTGGTGATCGGAAAAAAAGACGAGAAACTCATTGCGCGGATGTCGAATATCGTCAATTCTTTAGGCCCCATTACAGGAGCGTTTGATAGTTATCTAATCTTGAGAAGTTTAAAAACACTTGCAGTTAGAATGGAAAGACATAGTAGTAATGCACTGGCGATTGCCAAGCATTTTGAAAATCATAAAGAGATCGCTGAAGTAATTTATCCAGGCTTGGAAAATCATCCGCAACATGCGTTAGCTGCGCAACAGATGAATGGCTTTGGTGGAATCATTTCTATGAATATTTCGGCAGGCCTAGAAAAATCTAAATCTTTTTTAGAAAAAACAAAAATTTTTGCGCTTGCCGAAAGTTTAGGAGGTGTTGAAAGTTTAATTGAGCACCCCGCTCTTATGACGCACGCTTCTCTACCCAAAGATCGAAGAGAGGCCATCGGCATAACTGATGGCTTGGTCAGGTTGTCTGTTGGCTTGGAATCTTTAGACGATCTTATTGAAGATATCGAACAAGCTTTGGCTTAGGTAAAATTAAAAAAACAAAGTTTATTGCCATCCAAGTCATAAACATAAGCACCATAAAAAGTGCCTGCTCTAGGGCCAGGCTCACCATCATCGGTGGCACCTAATTCGATTGCTTTTGCATACATTTGATCGACTTCTTCGTGAGAACCGAGTGACAAGGCCTTCATAGTGCCATTACCATGTGAAGCAGTGCCACCGTCGTAAGGAATAGCAATAGCCAAAATAACCGACCCTCCATCCTCAGACAGCCACATCGTGATCCGGTCATTTGCTGGAAACTTTTTAGCATTCATTTGTGCTAATAAAGCATCGTAAAATGTCTCTGCCGCCTCTTTGTTGTTAGTACCAATGGTTGAGTACCCTTTTAACTTAAGATCCATAAATTTTCTCCCTACAGGTTTGTTAAAAAATCAAGCATGTGCTTCGTAACCAATTCTGGACTTTCTTGCTGCGTCCAATGGCCAATGCCATCGATGATTTCTACTTTTCTTAAATCGTCGTAATTTTTGGTAAAAGCCTCGAGAATATCATCGGCTGAAGCGCTTTCGTCACGAGCAAAGAAATTTACTGGATCAAGAGTTCCGGTAATGAAACATGCTGGTAAAGGATAAGAAACGCCTTTGAATTCTTGCAATTCCTCGAAATCAATATCTTGTGCTCGGTATCTGTTGAAAGGTCCGCGAAAACCACTTTGTTCAAATTCGGTGACAAAATAATCCATGTCTTCCTGTGTAAGCCAGGCGGGATAAGTTTCAAAACTTGGAGTATTTTCTAACATGGTTGAATCAACCGTCTTTTTGTAAGCTGGATTATCAAAGTTTTCCAACATAAATTTCATTCCTCTGCCATCTCCACCAAAATAAGTTTTTTCCAAGGCGGTTTTTACATCAGATTCGAATTCCGCTTCGGCCACACCTTCTTTTTGAAAATACAATTGGTAGAAGAATTTGCCTTTGTAAAGTTCACGAAACAATTGAATGAGTGATTTATCTCCGATTGGCGTATAAGGAACTGATAATGCCCCAACTGCTTTGATGGTATCAGGGTAGAGCAAACCGGTGGTCCAAACGATTGGTCCGCCCCAATCATGACCAAATAAATAAGCTTCTTGGTAGCCCAAAGAATCGATTATACCTGCTACATCGGCAGCTATATTTTTCAATGAGTAAGCACCGATTTCATGCGGTTTGTCAGATCCACCATAACCACGAACATCAATGGCAGCAACCTTAAAGCCTGCTTGAGTAAGAGGTTTGATTTGATGGCGCCAGCTGTACCAACTCTCAGGCCAGCCGTGAACCAACACGACAAGTGGTCCCTCGCCTTCTACAACTGCTCTGATTTTTAAGTTGTGCCCCTCTAACAGTTCAAAATTCATAAGGTATAATGATGTCAGTTTTTTATTATCATGGCTACATTAAAAGCGGCAATCATACCTGTGACACCTTTGCAGCAGAATTCCTGTGTCATTTGGAAAGAAGCATCAAAGATAGCGGCTGTAACCGATCCCGGTGGCGATTTATCTTTGATAGAAAATTTCATTAAAGAACAGGGATTAACTCTCTCTAAAGTATTTATTACGCATGGGCATTTGGACCATGCCGGCGGAGCGCACGAATTAGCAGAAAAATATAATGTTGAAATCGAAGGACCCCACAAAGACGATGGCTTCTTAATTGATGCATTAGAAGAACAAGGCAAACGTTATGGCCTAGATACCGCAAAAACTTTTGAACCGAATCGTTGGTTGACCGATGGTGATCAAATCGAAATTGATGGAGAAAAGCTAGATGTTTATCATTGTCCTGGGCACACACCTGGGCATGTTGTTTTTCATCATCCGGAATCAAAACTTGCCATAGTAGGTGATGTTTTGTTTCAAGGATCAATTGGTAGAACTGACTTACCCAGAGGTAATACTCAGGATTTATTAGATGCAATTCGAGAAAAGTTATGGCCGTTGGGAAACGATGTAACTTTTGTCCCAGGACATGGTCCGGTCTCTACTTTTGGACAGGAACGTTTGACCAACCCTTACGTTGCAGATCAACTATTCAAAGCCTAAAGAGAGCGATAAATAGCTTCTTCAAATCTTTGTAAAACTTTTTTAGGTTTTTCATGATAGCAAGGAGCAATTTGCATCATAATCGTCGCACCAATATCCTTCTTAGCATCAAACCAAAAAAACGTATTCATTATCCCTGACCAGGCACAAGAACCCTTAGTCCGAGCATTTGGCACATCTTCGGTATTGATCATAAAGCCATAGCCCCACTTCTTTTCGATACCCGGAAACCATTCATTGGCAGAAATAATGCCAGGATTGAAAGTGGGTTGAAACGGTACGGAAAGATTGCCAATTTGGTTGATTGTCATTTCATCAATAACTTTTTTGGGGAGAAAATCTTCGCCATTTACTTGTCCTTGATTCAAAAACAAACGTAAAAATTTTACATAATCCAAAGGACAAGAAAATATCCCGCCACCGCCATAGGCAAATTCTTCAATTTGAGGCGATGCCATAAAGCCACTGATGTCGGTCAAGCTGTCGTCGTCTCCTTTGGCATAAATATTGGGTAATCTATCCTCCCCCAGAACCGAAATATCAAACGAAGTATCCGAGAGTTCTAAAGGTTTGAAGATATTTTCCGTCATAAAATCATTCAGTGATGAACCTGATAATTTTTCAATCGCTTTTCCAATCCAGCCGATCCCCATGCCGTAGTGCCATTCTTCGCCCGGTTCAGCAATCAATGGAGATTCCAAAAATTTTCCTTCTTTATCAAGTAAGTCTTTAATCTCACCATTCAAAAGGAGGTGCGACAGTGTTTCGTGGTGAAAATCGTAACCAAAGCCAGAGGTGTGAGTGAGCAAATGATGAAACGTAACTTTTGTTTTCGGCTCAGAGTAACTTACTTTTCCATCAATCAGTTTTGCAACCTGCAGATCTTTGAACCCCTCCAAAAGGTTTTCGACTGGCATCTGGAGATCAAGCTTTTCTTTATCGGCAAGCCATAAGAAACCTGTTGATGTTAATGCTTTGGTCATTGAGGCGATTCTAAAGATAGCATCTGAACTCAGCGCATTTTTGCCTTCAAGGTCAGTAAAACCTACCGAGCCTGATGCGATCGTGTCTTTTGCATTGGTAACTGCATAGGCTGCATAGGGAATGTTATTCTCAGCAAGAGCGTCTGCAACAACTTTGTCTAAATCTTCCATAAATCTCCCCAAGAGGTGGAGCGGGCAGCGGGAATCGAACCCGCATCGTCAGCTTGGAAGGCTGAAGTAATAGCCATTATACCATGCCCGCAAATCTCAAAATGAAAAGTGATTATACATCTTAAACATGTTTTGAATATCCTGAGTATCGTGAAATACGCATATTCAATAAAGTTTGGTTTTCTGAAAATTATTTTCAAGATAATTATAATTACCTCATGGAACAAGTGATTGTCATAGTCTTATTAGCTACTTTGTTTGCCATTTGCTTTGGTGCTGTTGAAATCTACATCAAATTAAGTGGTGAAGAAAAAACCGTTTGGCAATGGACAGAAATTGCTTTTGTTGCCCTGATGCTTTTCATAGGATCTTTGACTGTGGGTTTTTTAACTTACCTGGGTTTGAATTTTCTCAGCGGCATGCTGCCTGTTTGACTTTTTAATCGATGTTTATTTTGGCTTGGCCTTTCGTCACCTTTGTCTTTTGGTACGTTTTTTTCAATTATTTTAGATCCAGTGCTTACAACGGTCGTAAGCCGCTATCCGATAGACAAATTTTCATGCTTTCTTGTGGCGTCGGAGGCTTTGTATCTTTTTTCTTAATTGGCTTTTAGTTACAAACGGCTACCAAAAATATCGCTCTTTCTGCGATTATGTGCCTCTCTAAGAACAACAAAGGAAATGATTGAAACAACCAAATACACCAATTGAATCCAATGGAAGTAAAAGAAGATAAAACCAACCACTTGCGTAATTAAAAAGAAAAAAGTAACGATTAAGACTGGCCAAGCTGTCGATGTAGGATTTTTTCCAGTTAAATATCGATAACAGAAATAAGCAATGGTAAAAAAGTAGGTTGGAACTACCACTCGATATACCCAAATTCGCATTTCTTCTGGAGAAAATCCCAAAGCGGTAAGCTGATCCATGAAAGTGGGAACAATCATAAATATTCCTCCCAATACAAAAGATAAGATCATCAAGGCGCCTAAAAAATATCTGATTAAACTCTCCATCCGACTCTCTTTAAATGATGTTGGGTATTACTGCCTTCCTTTCTTTAGGATAATCATCAAATTTGTTTTGATACCAATTGTGGTTGGAAATGGCGCGCGGAAATAAATTACAGACGGTCCATAAAAAGAATACCAGACCTGCCCAGCTCCAAGTCATGATTGCCCAACCTAACCATTCAACAAATTCCCCAAAGTAATTGGGATTGCTTACTTTATTGAAGAGAAAACCTTCGGGAATATGATAGCCCTCGCCTTTTTCTTTACGGAGATTGATCATGATTTCATCCGATCGAACGTTGATGTAAAAACCGGTAAAAAATATCATCAATCCCAAAAAGAATGGGATGGTTGGAATCCAGCCATACCCATAGTCGCTCAAAAGAAAGATCCAAGTACCTTGAAAAAAGACATTTACAAAATTAAAACCGATGGCAGAAAAAACCACCATCAAAGGCATTTTTTTATCTGTAGATTGTGCACGCATTGGCCAGATAAAGCTTCGGTTGAAATAATGACCGCAGTATAAAACGGTAAAAATCACGTGCACGGGGTTGCTGTAATCGCCAGCCACCAAAAAATAAATCAGCATCAAGAAAAAAGCTGGGCATTCTTCAATGATCCAGCCAGCTTTGGCTGAGATCTCAGGACCCCAACCTTTGGAGACATGTTTGCCATAAGGTGCGGTTTGGAAAAATAAATAGACGAAAGCGATCAGCCCAACCGCAAGCCAAGCGACTAATAAATAATTAAAAGTACTGTGGGTGATAAAGGTCATAAACCTTCGTTTTCTTTATTTATGACGTGGTCGTTTTCATCCACATTATCAAAAAGGTTTTCACGCGCATCGCGACTCATCACGTCAACGATAATTCCGATCACCATATTCAACAACACAACCGAGGTAACAAGAATGAAGCTGATGAAATAAATCCACGAATAAGGATGAGCATCAAAGACATTACTCATGATAGCTGCCCAATCGTCATAGGTGGCAACTTGCGCAAGCGTTAAAGCTGCAATACCAATATTACGCCAATGTTCAGGATCGGTTTCGCTGAAAATCAAAGTACCAACTGCTGCCCAAATATAAATCACGATGAACATCAGTAAGGCAATGAAGGCAACTCGTGGCATCGACTTAAATAAAGATTCGACAATATGACGAAATGCAGGAACTACGGTGATGATTCTAAGCACTCGGACGATTCTTAAAAGACGCGCAACGAAAGCACTTTCCGCACCATCTACTGGAACCAAACTTACCAAAACAATAACTAAATCGAATATGTTCCAACCGTTTTTAAAGAATTTAATGGGGTGATTGACCTCAGCAAAGATACGAATGAGGATTTCGATCAAGAAGAAGATTGTGATGGCATAGTCAAAATAATCCAAAATCGTAGCGTATTGATTTGGGATGTCATAGGAGCTCGCCCCAGCGTAAATGGCAGAAGCCACTATCACTGAAATGACTAGCCCCGTGAAAAACTTACTGTCACGAATGCTCAAAAAGAAATCGATGAACTGTCTCATAATTTTAGCCAGTTATTATACATAGTAAGTCAGAAAAAACTGAACCCGGCAGAGGCCGGGCCCAGGGAGCGTAATCCTTTAAATGAATAAACGAAATTGTCGCCTAAGTACCAAAAAGACAACGGCAAACGTTATTTAAAATATTACGCTCCTTTAAATGCTCTACATAAATCTCCTTCTTTTACTCCGATAAAATTGCCGTTCCGCTGTACATGATCATTTGAGAATTTCCCTCTTGAGAATATTGAAGATTTGCGCCAACCTCAATATGAGTTGAGGTGCCAAATAAGTTTCCTTGCATGGCCTGCTTAGAGATCATACCTGCACTTGTTCTAGCGGTTGCTCCTGAGAAAGAAGGGTTATCAACCCCGCCGCTTGCGCTCCAAGTAATAGTGTCAGTATGGTAGGGTGCTCCATATCCCAATCTGCCCCTTGAACCATTTCTATCTAATCCTTGCGAACAAGAAGCAGCATCACAACCTGTAGAACGACCAAGATTTTGAGCGGTAATGCTAACGGTGTAATCACCCGTTCCATCGAAGACAACTTGACCAGTAACGCCAGCACCCTCTGTCCAATGGTAATTTTCATAGACACCAGAGCCATTAGCAGTTTGGAATCTGCCAAAGACGTCAAACATTGCCATACCAGCTAAGGTTGCTGTTCTACTCACTGGCCAATCGGAAGCGTCCAAGAGATCGCCAGCATACCAAGTCCCCATGTGAACAGCAGCTGGTTGAGCATCGGTTGTTCCGGCTCTACTGTCGGACATAGCCATGCCCCAAACTCCCCAGGTCATATATTCCAAGGAAGGTTCGATCGCATTATCCATCATGAAATCTCGATCTTTATTATCGATAGTTTCCCAAGTGACTAAGGCTCCTGCATTGTCTCCGACTTGTTGAAATGCCGTTCCACCGGCATTAATGGATTTGCTTTCGTTTTTTAACATGGCACCGAAAACCTGTTTATTTAGGTAAGCGGATTTTGTCCATGGAACATAGCTGGTTCCAGGACAATTAGTGTTGTAACAAGGCTTGGAAGTTTTATCAGCATCACCGAATTTAAGGTCATAAGCCTCTCCTGGATTAGAAATAGTCACATCTTGGCTAGCACTATTTAAAGAACTGTAAGTGCTTTCACCGTGATACCAATCATTATCATTTCCTTGAGGACCACTAGTATCATAATCTGGTATTTGAGTTAATTCAGTATCTTCCATGAGGACTTGGACTCTGTCATTGACATCGTCAAAAGTTACAAAAGCCTTTGACTTCCAATATAAAGGTCGTCGATAAGTATCGTCGTCATCGGTCATTAACAATCCAGTCATGCGTCCAGTCCAAGTATCGTCGGTAGTAGTTTGCCCCGCTCGCCAACTGTTGCTGCCACTCAAATTGATGGCATCCACAAAAGTATCGTCCAGGCGTTGCTGTTGTTGCACGATGCCTTGGTAGAAAGTTCCAGTTTTGTAGTGGGGATCGCTTGGATTGGTTGTGGCTTCCATGGAATGCATCACTCCCAACTTCATGTTACTCCCCTCACGGCAACCTCCACTAGATGTGCCCACACAAGGATCACTGGTGGAAACTATTGCTGTTGAAGGTGCACCTAGGGTGCTTGAGGCATACCCTTGGTCGTCACCAAAAAAACACCCATTGTTTTGTCCGGAAATACAACTGATGGGGTTGATTCCGAAAGTCACTTGCGGAACGGCATCGGTTGTAGCGTATGCTCCATCGGTGGTTGTGGTTCTACCCGAACGTCTGCTGTAACTCCAATAATGTTCACCTTGCATGACCATTCCAGTAGCCAAGTCAAAATAGTCTGCAGGGAAAAAGGTCTTATCGCCTACTTCAGCAATTAGGACTGAAAATAAACTTTGTTGGCGTTCGTTTGGTCTGCCTGCCCTAAAGCCTACACTATTATAAGTACCAGATTCACCACATTTGCTAACTCCCATGTGCCCACAACTCCAATTCATTTGCACAAATAACCCGGGTCCACGCCCTACAGGATTGAAAATTTGTTGCCATAAGGATTGACCTTCAGGTACTAGATCATAAGCAGAGCCAACCCCACCGGTTGTATGCTTCAAAGAGCTGACGTGTGTGTTGTGATTTAGGACATCGCCACCATAGGCATAGGTACCGTCGATGACGGTCTCGGTATTGTGCTCAGTGTTAAGATTTGCATTACCAAAACTATTATTATCGGCCCATTCAGTCCAAAAAGGCACGCCATTTCCGATGGTGTCGTAGCGAAGATGCGCTCCCGATTTGCTGTAATCGTGATCAGCCAATTCATGAAAATCAAACAACGCATCGGTACCGTTGTCTTTGTCTTCCATGTATTCGGTTGAGATGAACTGCGGCATCAAGGTGTGGACTCTTTTGTATCTTGCATCCGTCGTGAGTCTGTTGTCATATGCCAGCTCAGGGTGTTCGTATTGATTGGTATGTAAAACAGGTACTGGTGCGTAAGCGATGACTTTCTTGGTTTGCTGCAAAAAGTCGATTAATTTTTCCGTTTTATAGACTTCTCCCCCAATGACAATCTCATCGTTAAAAGTTCGAGTATCAACTTCGCTGCCAGCAGTTGGAGTATCTCCAGAGCCACCAACGCCCTGATAATGGTTTGGCCCAACGCTAAAGCTGGAACCGGCTGCCGGAGGCGTGAATTTCAAGGTCGTAGCAGGATTGTTCAAGTGCATCCACATGAATTCGTGTGCCAAACCCGCACGGTAAGATTGATTTACGTCTGATGGTAGAAGACGATTCACATTTGCGGCGTATTGAGGAACCGCTCGATAGATACGTGCACGGTCCTGTTTTAATGCTGTATTGATGAAGTAGACGAGGCTTGAACAAGCCGGGTCATCCCCAAAATCATTACTAACATTTAACACGCTGGAATTACAGTATTCGGTGCCGTTAACTGTCTGATTTCCGCTGAAATGTGAGTTGTATAAGACATTGATAGAACCTGGATAATTAGTAAGTGTGGGATCTTGGAAGGTACGAGATCCACTTACCTCAGGTATTTCGTACTCGGTCTTGCCTGAATCGTGATAGTAAAGCTGAACGTAATCTTTACCTTCGCAACTAGAAATATCTTCTGTTGCAGTTGCACAAGTAACGTCTTTGGAAAACCCCGTAAAGACGTTGTTACTGTCGGTATCTGGGAAATTTACTCCAAAATCACCAAGAACGACTCGGAATTCACCGGTATCAAACTTCAATTGAACTTCAAAGTTAGCCCCCCGACCATTCTTATTGGAATCGTGAGACTTCATTCTGTACCAACCTATTGTCATAACGCTTGTACTAGGATTCCAAAGTCTTTGAATTCGAAATTCATTACAACCGTTATCGTTACAACTCGTATCGGTACTGTCATTAAAATAGTCTGCCCAAAGCGCAAAGATGGTATTGTTTAGATTACCTGCATTAGCTGTTCCTGGCTTGCCATATACATCTGGGACTCGATTACTATTTGGCTGAGCAGCACTGGAAGAGGAATAACTTCCAGCATCATCTAAATAACTCAAAGGTACACCACCACCCAAGTGAGGGTGCGGTTTTTCCGAACTGTTGGTGAATTGGTAATCGTGCCAAGGTTTAGCTGAATTATCCCCGCTGTTGCCGAAAGTCAAAAAACCATTTTCGTTGACATAGATATGGTCGAAGTTTTGGCCAAAGTACTTGAACGTTTGAGGCAATGGTATGGTTTCAAATTCAGAGTATTCTTCATCATTTGCTTCACCTAAATTAAATCCATAAAAACCGCCAACGCGGCCGTTTCCAATCATGTGATTGTAAGCGCCATCTCCTGAATACGTTCCGTTTCCAGGATTGTTGCCATCTATATCAGCATTTAGAAAGAGACTGTCATTTAAAGTTGCATTGGATTGAATGACTTTGTAGCCCATGAACTGACCTCCTGTAATATATTCCATATCGCCGGAAAGCGTTAAACCAGTGGTTTCGCTGCCACAGCCCTGACCGGAATCGTAACAGTGGTAATAAGGTTGTACGCCAGTTTCTCCATTGTTAGAGTTGACTGTATCCCATTTTCCGTCAGCTACTGAAAGTGGTGCATATTGACGGAAAGTATCGTCTCCGGAAGTTTTATCAATTGGGAATCTGTATTCAAAATCCAAAATGGAAATATCGGCTTCGTTGTTGCCATTGGCAACGGTATTGGTTCGGTAATACGATTTGCCTCCTGCATATTGTGCTATGTGAGCTTGGCTGCCATTGGCTCGGCGATTTGCAGCTTCGATTTTTGAAGAACTTTCCAAATCCATTGTCGATAGCGCCGATTCGGTTACCAGTCCGCTCCCGTTAACAATATGACCGTTTATATGTCGATATGCATTGGGTCCCCGAGTGGCTGTGGCCGTAAATGGATTTGCACCCGTTTTATCATGAACCACGCTGCCATCTTTGACCTTTGAAGAAAAACGCATGACCACGTTCTCATTTAACTCTGTAGCTTTGGGTAAGATTAATGTTTGTGCTGAGACTGATGGCTCATTGGGAATTTCCGTTCTTACTCCAATTATCTTTCGGGAAACCTGTGTAAGCCCTTGCTCTTTTCCTGTTAGATAGCCTATAAAATTGTTTTCTTGGGCAATGGTCTTTCCGCTTGGATTGATATTAGTGTTGAGCTGTATGGGATCAACAGAGGGCCAGGGGTTGTATGTAAAAAAAGAGCCATGACTGTTCTGCGCAGACATATTACCCTGCGCATCAACCGAGATATTGCTACAGAAGCTCACCATAGGATTCAATTCACAATTAAAAGTTGTACCTGCTGGTAAACCATTATTTAAAGTGAAGAGTTTTCTCTCGCTAGCGGATTTATAACCGATATCATAAGCTGCCATCCAAGCGACCCTGTTATCATTGTTACTACCACCTAGCTGAGCATCATCAAGTCCGCTTTTAAAAAAGATTCCATCGGCTGCATTTGCCGATTTCATTCCATGTGCTGAATAAATTTCGTTATCGACGGCAAATGTAATCACTCCAGAAATTGTACTCTCACCATTTTTTGTCGCGGTTACTTGGTATTGGTGGGTATTTGCAGTTTCATAGTCCAAAGGAGCCTTTAAAGTCACCTGTCCGGTACTGGAATTAATTTGTAGCTTGTCAGTTGCTGATCCCGAAATACTCCATGTCACCCCAGTCGCACCCCCGGAGTTAGCGTTACTCACTACAGTTCCGACAGGAGAAAATTCACCGATTCTAAACGCACCGCCAGAATAACCGCGACTCACATTAATGCCTCCGTTACTAAAGATGTTCGCAGTCGTTGTGACATTGTTTACGTACATTGTGAAAGATTGCGTTTCGCTCTCGCCTCCTGCAGAAGCAGTTACGCTAAATTGGTGAAATGTTTTGGTCTCATAATCTAGCGGATTGACCAAAGTTACTTGTCCGGTGGAGGAATTTATGGTGAATTTGCCATTGCCTCCGGAAATGGAATAAGTTGGACTGCTGAAGCTTCCGCCGAGGGCGGAATTCAATATGACTGAACCGGTTGCAAGGTGTTCCGATTGATTGGCAGATACCAAAGTACCGGTATAGCCGACACCCACATCCCCAACGTTCAACGTAAAAGAATTCGCTTCGACTTCGCCACCTGCCTCAACCCTTACGGAAAAAGTATGTTGCGCTGCGGTTTCGTAATCCAAGGGATTGGCCAAAGTGACTTGTCCAGTAGAGGCATCTATGGCGAATTTGCCATTACCACCATAAATGGAATAAGTTGGATTGCTGAAACTTCCACCCAGAGCAGAATTTAAAATAACCGTCCCGGTGGCAATACTTTCTGCTTGACTGCCTTGCACCAAAGTTCCGCTATAGCCAACGCTCACATCCGAAACGTTCAAAGTAAAATTCTGCGTTTCTATCTCACCGCCTGCAGAAGCAGTAACCGTAAAAGTGTGTGATGTATTCGTTTCATAATCCAAAGCATTAGCCAAGGTCACTTGTCCTGTGGAGGAATTTATAGTGAATTTGTTGTTACCGCCGGAAATGGAATAAGTTGGATCGCTGAAGCTTCCGCCTAGAGAAGAATTCAATATAACCGTCCCGGTGGCAATACTTTCTGATTTAGCAGCAGATACCAAAGTACCGTTATAGCCAACGCCTACATCTGTTACGCTGAAGGTCGAACTTCGATCCTTAGTGATTCCTTTGGAATCGGTAGCAATTACTTTCAAAGTATATGAATTGGTCGTCTCATAATCCAAACTGTTGTTTAAAGTAACCTGTCCGGTGTTTTCATTAATAGTAAATTTATTATCAAAATTATTTTCTAGAGAATAAGTTAAATCATCGATGTCGGTATCGGTTCTTGAAGCTTTGATCACAACTGTTCCGGTAGCTGCAGACTCTGCAAGTGCACAAGAACTTTGACAAACCGTAGTAAAATCCGGGGCTAAATTTTGTTGGACATTAATTGTTACTGGAACATCAACGGTTTCTGTACCAGCACTAACTTTAACTACCAGATCGAATTTTTTTCGCTCATTAAAATTTAATGCTTTATCGAGTTTTATTTTTCCGTTTTTATTGATTCGGAAATATTCTTTACCTTCACCAGTGATTTCGTAAGTTGGAGTTTCATCAGCTACAGGATTCATATCGGCCAAAGTTCTATTTACATTGGTCGTTCCCTCATGGAAAGCAGCCTTTCTTACAGTTGCGGTTGCGCTCAATTCAGAAACATCTGCAATGTTGATGGTAAAAGGAACTCTAATCGTCTTCCCTTTGTCATTGGTGACTAAAAGAACTAAGTCATATTGCTCTGAGGTTTCAAAATCAAGAAAGGATTTGGTTCTGATTTTTCCTTTTTGGTTAACCTTAAATACCCCAAAGTCATTCTCCAAAGCATAAGTCATACCATTACCTTCAATGGCGGTGGTGGCTACCAGAGTATTTTTTGGTGTGCTCTCAATAAAGGAATCTTCTCGAACAATAACATTAGCTGACATTTCTTCAGTTGCACTTTCAGTTTGTTTATCTACAACGTCGGTTTGAATGGCTTCCGAAGTGCTTTCTTCGACATCGTCTGCAGTTTCCTCTGCCGGATCTTCTTCTTCTTGATCCATTTCAAATAGATCATCACCAAGTTCGCCGCCAATATCATCAGAGGTGGTCAGTTGATCGGGTGCAACGTTTGAACTGTTATCTGAAATACCAGAATCAGTTAACAGAGAATCTTCATCGATTACTATTTCAGGCTCATCATCACCTCCCGAAACCTCATTGAACTCATCGTTTAAATCAACCTCATTACCATCATCCTGTCCCCCTGCGTCTGGGGCTTCAGAATCTACAGCTGGTCTTTCATCTCCTGAATCAGAAACACTTGGCTCTTCGGATGCGTTTCCATCTCTATCTGTTGCCGCTCCATCATCTTGAGCTTCAGATTCAGATGAATCATCCTGAGAATTATCATCAGAACTTGAATCTTCAGTAGGAGCATCTTCATTTTCAGAAGATTCGGAAT
>CACEVU010000006.1 GCA_902563105.1 uncultured SAR86 cluster bacterium | reverse complement strand
AGATGTTGCAGAAGATGCAGTTGAAGCAGTAAAAGATGTTGCTGAAGGCGCTGTAGATGTGGCTGAAGATGTTGTCGAAACTGCCGTGGACGTAGTAGAAGATGCAGTTGAAGCAGTAAAAGACGTTGCTGAAGGCGTTTCAGATGCTATAGATGATGCAGTTGATTCTGTTAAGGATGCATTCTCTTCTGACGATTCTAAAGAAGACAAATAAATTAATATAATGACTTACCAAAATGATGACTTCATTTTGGTAGGTAATTTTGGAAGGCCAATTGGTCTAAAAGGGTCTTTAAAACTCAATTCTTTCACTAGACCTACTGAAAATATAAAAACTTATGAATCTTTCTTTGTTTCAGAAGAAAAGACTTTTAAAAAACTCGATATAACAAAAATCTCATCATCTGGTAAAAATCTTGTTATTTTTGTTAGTGGATGCAATTCTTTAGAGCAGGCTGAAAAATATTTTAAGGGCAAAGACATCTACATTTCTAAATCCGAACTACCAAAACTTAAAGACAAGTATTATTGGAACGATCTAATTGGACTTGAGGTATTGATCAGCGGATCAAAAAAATCTTTAGGGGTAGTCAATTCTTTGATGGAAACCGGTTCAAATGATGTGCTTGTAATAAAAAGTTTTGATCAAGACGATATCCTTATCCCATTCATTATGGGTAGATACATTCTGGAAGTAACAGAAAAATTCATACTCGTTGATTGGGAAGTGTAGTGAACTTTATTTTTATCACTCTTTTTCCGGAAATAATAAAAGCTTCTCTAAATGAAAGCATTACAAAAAAGGCTATCGATAATTCTTTAATCACCTGTCAAGTTTACGATCCCAAAGATTATTTAAATGAAAGAGAAAGAATTGATGACAAAATTTATGGCGGTGGCCCTGGAATGTTACTTAAACCTGAGCCTCTGAAAAAAGTATTGGACAAAGTTTTAGAAAAACTTGATAAATCCAAAAGTAAAAAAATTTATCTTTCACCAAAAGGCACTCAATTCAATCAAAAAAAAGCAGAAAAGCTTTCTAAAGAAGAAAATGTAATATTTATTTGCGGTCGCTATGAAGGAATCGATCAGAGAATTATTGATCATTATGTAGATGAAGAGATTAGCATCGGCGATTATGTTCTTTCTGGAGGAGAATTACCTGCTTTAGTGGTTTTTGATGCAATCGTAAGAAATTTAAAAGGTGTTTTAGGAGATGAGTCTTCTCTTGAACAAGAATCTTTTTCAGATGGACTTCTTGAATATCCTCAATATACAAGACCTGAAGAAATGGCTTTAGGCAAAGTCCCAAAAGAATTACTTTCAGGCAATCATTTAGAAATATCTAAGTGGCGGAAAAAACAAATGCTAGGCATTACTGCGCTTAGGCGAAAAGATCTTCTTAATGAGGTAGTTCTTTCCAAAGAAGACAAAAACCTTCTAAAAGAATTTTTTGATGAACTTGATTCATAATCTGATAGAATTGCGCTTTTAAAACGATCTAAATTAAAAAAAATGAGTAGCAAAAGAACCTCAGTCCAAGCTGTAGAGAAAGCTCAATTGAGAAACGACATTCCTGCTTTTAGTCAAGGTGATACCGTTTTGGTAGAAATTCTTGTTAAGGAAGGCGAAAGAGAGAGAACACAACCTTTTGAAGGAGTTGTAATAAGCATTAAAAATAGAGGTTTGAACTCTGCATTTACAGTTAGAAAAATTTCCAGCGGTGTAGGAGTTGAAAGAACTTTTCAAACTCACAGTCCGTTAATTAAAACAATAAAAGTCAAAAGAAAAGGTAAGGTTAGACAATCAAAACTTTACTATCTCAGAGAGCGCTCAGGCAGATCCGCAAGAATAAAAGAGAAAGTATAATCACACTATGAGTGATTCCGATAGGCTAGTCCTAGACGCCTTTATAGATAATATATGGATTGAAAAGGGTTTAAGCAAAAATACTCTGGAATCCTATCGTAGCGATTTAGAACAATTTTCTAATTGGCTAAAAACCAAAGATTTAAGCTTTTCTAAGACTGCTAAAAAAGACATTCTTTCTTATCTTTCTTTTCTCTTTAAAAGCGGTCTGGGAAGTAAAACCGTTGCAAGAAAACTTTCTTCATTGAAATCTTTTTTTCGATATTTAGTTTTTAAATCTATCATTCAAATTGATCCTTCAAATGACATTGAAACTCCAAAATTACTTAAATCCATTCCGAAATCTATTTCAGAGAAAGAAATTGAAAAATTGTTGGATGCACCAGATGAAAAAACTGATATTGGTTTGAGAGATAAAACTATGATTGAAACTCTCTACTCATGCGGACTTAGAATTTCAGAGCTAACAAACTTAGAGCTTCTTAATCTTAATCTTCGACAAGGAGTTATTAGAGTAATAGGCAAAGGTCAAAAAGAAAGGTTGGTTCCAATGGGCGATCAATTGATAAGTCTTCTAGAAAACTATTTAGTTTCTACACGTAAAAATTTTCTTAAAAAAAAGAATAGCGACTTTCTTTTCTTGTCATCGCGAGGTCAAAAAATGACCCGTCAATCTTTCTGGCATCGCATAAAATATTACTGCATAAATTGTGGATTTGAGCCTGAAAAAATATCTCCTCATGTATTGAGGCATGCATTTGCAACTCATCTTTTAAATAATGGTGCCGACTTAAGAGTAGTTCAACTTTTACTTGGTCACAGCGATCTAAATACAACTCAAATATATACTGAGGTGGCTAGACAACGCTTGAAAAGACTTCATACTGAGCACCACCCTAGAGGCTAAAACAGTGAAATTCTTTAAATTAATAATATTGTTTCTTTCTTTCCAGACTTATGTTCTGGAAAAAAATGAAATAGAGTCAAAATTAAATAGCATTGTTCCGAAGGATATTAAAGTTTTAAAAGTAGAAGATACTATTTCACCAAATTTTTTTTTAGTAGAATTAACCGATGGTTCTCTTTTTTATGTAACTCTTGATGGAGAATTTATTATTAATGGCGATCTATATCAGATTGCAAAAAATTCTTTAGTGAATCTTTCTGATTTGAGAAACTCAAAAGAGAGAATTAAAAAGCTAAGTCAAATTAACAAAAATGAATTCATCTCATTTACTCCGGTAAAAATGGAAACAGAAATATATGTTTTTACCGATGTAGATTGTGGTTATTGTCGTAAATTACATTCTGAGATAGAGAATTATTTGAAAGAGGGAATTCAAGTAAATTATTTGGCGTATCCTAGAGAAGGGTTGGAAAGTAAAACTTATAAAAAAATGCAGTACGCTTGGTGTTCTGATGAACCACAAAGAAGCTTAACAAATTTAAAATCTGGGAAAAATATTGAAAAAGTTGAGTGTCAAGAGACAATCGTATCGAAACATTATAATTTAGCTAAAGAATTTAATGCACGAGGAACCCCAACTATAATTCTTGAAAATGGTGACTTGTTAGCAGGCTATCACTCAGCTAAAGAAATATTAGATTTATTAAAAAATTAAGCATGGATAAAAACTTTTCTTCAATAGATAGACTACCTCCTTATGTTTTTGAGGAAATTGGATCGCTTAAGATGGCCGCTAGAAGACGCGGTGAAGATATTATTGATTTTGGGATGGGGAACCCTGATGGAGAGACGCCTAAATTTATCGTCGAGAAATTGAAAGAAGTTGTGATGCGTCCCGACACTCATCGATATTCTCAATCCAAAGGAATTCCAAGATTAAGACAAGCAATCACTGATTGGTACTCAAGAAAGTTTGATGTAACCCTAGATCCAGAAGAGGAAGCAATAGTTACTTTAGGCTCTAAAGAGGGCTTGAGTCATTTAGCTATAGCAACTATGGATAAAGGAGATGTTATCTTAGTTCCTAATCCTGCTTATCCAATTCATCCCTTTGGCTTTGTTATTGCAGGTGCTGACATTCATCATGTTCCAATTGGACCAGGAATTGATTTTTTTAAAAGTCTTAAAGATGCTATTAAAAATTCTTTTCCAAAACCAAAAATGTTATTAATTAATTTTCCAAGCAATCCAACAACCAGCTGCGTAGATTTAGATTTTTTTAAAGAAGTAATAAAAATTGCTAGAGAAAATAATATCTGGGTTGTGCACGATTTAGCATATGCTGATCTCTGTTTTGATGGGTATGAAGCTCCCTCTATTCTTCAGGTAGAAGGTGCAAAAGATATTGCTGTAGAGTTTTACACTTTATCCAAAAGTTACAATATGCCGGGTTGGAGAGTAGGTTTTTGCTGTGGTAACAAAGAATTAATTGCTGCTCTTGCCAGACTTAAATCATATTTTGATTATGGCCATTTCACGCCAATACAAGTTGCAGGTATTGAAGCTTTAAACAATGGTGATGAAGAAGTTGAAAAGATTTGCAAAACTTATAAATCAAGAAGAGATGTATTGTGCGATGGACTCAACTCTTTTGGTTGGAGTATTGAAAAACCCAAAGCAACTATGTTTGTCTGGGCAAGAATTCCTGAATCATTTGAAATGAAGTCGATGGAATTTTCAAGATTTTTGTTGGAAAAGGCAAAGGTTGCAGTTTCTCCAGGACTTGGTTTCGGCGAATATGGAGATGATTTTGTCAGATTTTCTTTAATTGAAAACGAACAAAGAACTCATCAAGCTGTCAGAGGAATAAAAAAAGCCTTTAAAGAGTATCTCTAATGACAAAATTAAAAATTGGATTATGCGGCACTGGTAATGTTGGTTTAGCCTTTCTTAAAAGCGTAAATTCTTCTAAAGCATTGATTGCTCAAAACTATGGTTTGGATATTTCAATCTCACTAATAGGCGCAAGAAAAGGAAGAGTTAATGACGAGAATGATATTCCAATAACACCAGATATACACGAAGTAGCACTGTCAAATGAAGTCGATGTTGTTGTAGAGTTGATTGGCGGAGTAGATGACGCCTATGATCTTGCCGTTTCTGCCCTAAAAAATAAAAAACACTTTGTTACTGCAAACAAAGCCTTAATTTCTAATCATTCAAAAGAACTTTTTGAGTTAGCAAAAGAAAATAATGTTCATATAGGATTTGAGGCATCGGTAGCAGGCGGCATTCCAATTATAAGATCAATTAGGGATGGACTGATCAGTAATAATATAAGTTCTTTTGCAGGAATATTAAATGGTACGTCTAATTTTATTTTCTCAAAAATGGCTGATGAAAAATTATCATTTGATGCTGCGCTTTCCCTAGCTCAGCAAGAGGGTTTTGCAGAGCCTGACCCAACCTTTGATGTTTCAGGGCAAGATGCAGCTCAAAAAACAAGCATTTTGGCTACACTTTCATTTTTTCAACATGCAACAATGGAAAATGTTTATTTTGAGGGTGTTGATAAAATCTCACCGCAAGACATAGATTATGGGGAACAACTTAAGTTGATCCTAAAACCTTTATCAGTTGGTATCCAAAGTGAAGATGAAATCTCACTCGGAAGTTTTCCAGCTTTTGTAAAAAAAGACTCACTTCTGGCTTCAATACAAAACGAAAATAATGCTGTATTGATTAATGCTGAAAATGTTGGCGGGACAATGTATTCTGGACCAGGCGCTGGAGCTAAACCGACCGCCAATTCGGTTTTAACAGATATTATAGATATAGCGGGAGGAAAAATTTTTGATTACCAAAAATTTGTTCAAAATAAACTCAGTTCCAGCTTCGATAATTTTTCTTGCGATCGTTATCTAAAACTAGATGCAAGCGATCAACCTGGAGTGGTGGCAAAGGTTTCTACATTATTGGCTGATTATGATCTTTCAATAGACAATCTGATTCAGAAAGAATTGGATAGACATGAAGAAACAATCCCTTTGATTGTAGTTTTAAGCAACTCAAAAGAGTCAATAATCCAGAAAGTAATTAAGAATTTACAGAATCTGGAAGAAATAAATAATTCTATTACTCATATACGGATATTAGATATTTAAAATGAAATACCTGAGTTCAAGAGGAAATTCCGAAGAATTGAATTTTATGGATGTTCTTACTTCCGGCACAGCTAAAGATGGCGGTCTTTATATGCCTACCAGTTTTCCAAAATTTTCTGAAGCCGAAATTAATGAGTTTAAAAATGCCAGTTACCAAGATTTAGCATCCAAATTACTTTATCCATATACCGAAGGTTTTTTAGAAAAAAATGTGTTTGAGTCAGTAGTTCAAAAAGCTTATGACTCTTTTAGCATCCCAGAGGTAGTAAAGCTCGTTGAAACTAAAAAATTAGGACACATTTTAGAATTATTTCATGGTCCAACATTTGCATTCAAAGATGTTGCTATGCAACTTTTAGCAGCTTTGTTAGATAAAGCTGCTGAAAAAACAGATAAAAAAATAGTCGTTTTAGGAGCTACCTCTGGTGATACAGGATCTGCAGCTATTGAAGCTTGCAAAAAATTCAATGATATTGATATTGCGATTTTATTTCCTTATCAAAAAATTTCAGCTGTTCAACAAAGGCAAATGACAACTTCGAATGCCAGTAACGTCTTTCCTATTGCAATCAAAGGAGATTTTGATGATTGTCAAAACTATGTAAAAAAGATTTTTATCGAAAACGAAAATAAGGAGGTTAAGTTTGTTTCAATTAATTCTATAAACTGGACAAGAATAATGGCTCAAAGCGTTTATTTTTTTTATACCAAACTTCAACTTGAAACAGATTTCATAGCATCAATTCCCTCTGGTAATTTTGGACATGCTTATGCAGGTTGGACAGCAAGAAATATGGGGCTTTCATTTAAAGGTATTAACATTGCAACGAATAAAAACGATGTTTTACATAGGTTATTTTCTAAAAATATTTACCAAAGAAAAGAAACCTCTTCTTCTCTAGCACCTTCTATGGATATTTCAGTAGCAAGTAACTTTGAAAGATTGCTTTATGAAATCTATCAAAAGAATGGCGATAAAATTAATGAAGTTTTTTCTGCATTTCCATCAAAACCAATAGATTTCAATCATTCAGATGATATATGGCAAGAGGTTAAAACCTTTTTTCAAAGCTCTAGCTGTAATGATCGAGAAATTGTTGAGACGATTGTTAAGAGTTATGAAAACGAAAATATTTTGTTTGATCCGCATACTGCTACGGCAATTAAAGGAAATTCTGATCTTAACTATGATGTAACGGAACTAGTAACTTTCGCCACAGCACATCCTGCTAAATTCCCAGATGCTGTAAACGCGGAACTGAATGTTCTTGATAAACACACTCCTACTTCTTTGAAAAAGATTATGACTAAGGATGAATCTTTCTCTATATTAGAAAATAATTTTGATGAATTGAATAATTATATTAATTCCAAGGTAGTTAATTAATGGTTGAATTATCATTAAGCGAAAGAATTAAAACGGCTTCCAAGTCTCTAAATGAGCTTAGGGGGTACCTTTGACTTTGATTCAAAGATAAAACGTCTTGCTGAAATAAACACCAAACTTCAAGATCCTAATGTTTGGTCCAATCAAGAGCAAAGTCAAAAATTGGGAAAAGAAAAAGCCTCCTTGGATAAACTTGTCGAACTGATTGAAGGTTTAAATAGCTCTGTGGAAGATCTCAATGAACTTTTTGAGCTTCTTGGAGATGATGAATCTGAATCAAATCAACTAAAAGAGGAACTTTTAAATGTAGAAGAAAAAATTTCTGATCTTGAGTTCCGAAGAATGTTTTCAGGAAGGATGGATCAAGCAAATACGTATCTTGATATTCAATCTGGTTCAGGCGGAACAGAGGCACAGGATTGGGCAGAAATGCTTTTGCGTATGTATTTAAAATGGGGAGAAAATAAAGGTTTTAAAACAGAATTAATAGAAGTCTCTCCTGGAGAGGTTGCTGGTATAAAAAGTGCAACAATAAAATTCGACGGAGATTTTGCTTACGGTTGGCTAAGAACAGAGTCAGGAGTTCATCGTTTGGTTAGAAAATCTCCCTTTGACTCGGGAAATAGAAGACATACTTCTTTTGCTTCAATTTTTGTTTCTCCTGAAGTTGATGATGATATTCAGATTGATCTCAATCCTGCGGATATAAGAATTGATACTTATCGTGCCAGTGGAGCAGGAGGACAGCACGTTAATAAGACAGATTCAGCAGTTCGTTTAACGCATGAACCTTCAGGAGTTGTAGTGCAATGTCAGACTCAAAGATCCCAACATAAAAACAAAGATAGTGCTATGAAGCAGTTACGAGCTAAGCTCTTTGAGATAGAATTAAAAAAGCAACAGCAGGAAATGGAAAATTTAGAAGCATCAAAAGCAGACATAGGCTGGGGAAGCCAAATAAGGTCCTACGTTTTAGACTCAGCAAGAATCAAAGACCTTAGGACAGGGGTAGAAACTGGAAATTGCAATGACGTCTTAGATGGAAATTTGGATTTATTTATAGAAGCTAGTTTAAAGCAAGGAATTGAATAATGACTCAAGATAAAGAAGAAAATCATCTTATTGAAGAAAGGCGCAAAAAACTTGCTTCTTTAAAGAGTGCCAATATGGCCTTTCCAAATGACTTCAAAAAAAAACATTCGGCTCAAGAGTTAAAAGAAGAATTCGATGCCTTTTCTAAAGGAGAATTAGAAAAGAAAAAAGCAAAGGGCGTAGTCGCTGGACGCATCATGCTGAGAAGAATGATGGGTAAGGCAAGTTTTACAACCATCCAAGATTTTTCTGGAAGAATTCAACTCTACATCAGAGCTGATGAAATTTCGAACTACGATGAATTTAAAAATTATGACCTTGGAGATATAGTAGGCGCAGAAGGTTCTATCTTTAAAACTAATACAGGTGAACTTTCAATTCACGTAAAAAAATTAACGCTTCTGACGAAATCTTTAAGACCTTTGCCAGAAAAACATCTTGGACTAGTGGATACAGAATTACGTTATCGAAAACGCTATCTAGACTTATTGACTAATCCAGATAGTTTAGAAGTTTTCAAAACAAGAGCGGAATTAATAAGTAATATCAGATCCTTCTTGCTGGCTGATGACTTTATTGAAGTTGAGACTCCTATGATGCATCCCATTCCAGGCGGGGCAACAGCTAGGCCTTTTGTCACGCATCATAACTCTTTGAACATGGATTTATTTTTAAGAGTTGCGCCAGAATTGTATTTGAAGCGATTGGTTGTTGGTGGATTTGAAAAAGTTTTTGAGATCAATAGAAATTTTAGAAATGAAGGGCTTTCAACAAGACATAATCCAGAATTTACCATGTTGGAATTTTATACAGCCTACGTTAATAGTGATTTTCAAATTAAATTTGTAGAGAAGATGTTCAAAGCAATTTCAAAATCCCTGCCTCATAAAACAAATATATTTAAAAAAGCTTTTCATAAATTAACTATGGATGAAGCAATATTGCAATTCACCTCTCTAAAGAAAAAAGACTTAAAAGATGCTAAGAAGCTTAATGAATTCTGTAAGGCAGAAAAAATAAAAATCGATGTTAAGGCCTCTTTAGCCATCATTAAAAATCAAATATTTGAAGCATTGGTGGAAGAGAAACTTACAGAACCTACATTTATTACTGAATATCCTATTGAAGTTTCACCTTTAGCAAGAGCTTCGAATGCAAATCCTGAGGTAGCAGAAAGATTTGAACTTTTTATAGACGGCAAAGAGATTGCTAATGGCTTTTCTGAGTTAAACGATCCTGAAGAACAGGCAGAACGTTTCAAGGATCAAGTAGCTAAAAAGGATTCAGGTGACAATGAAGCGATGCATTTTGATAAAGATTACATCGAAGCCCTAGAGCATGGACTAGCACCATGTGCTGGAGTTGGCATTGGTATAGACAGACTGACCATGTTAATTACCGGTACCGAATCTATTCGAGATGTTTTATTATTTCCACAACTAAAAAATAAATAATAATTATGAGCAAAGATTGGACAAAAACTAGAGCAAAAGTAAAAGATTTCATTGAAAGTGAAATTTATCCTAAAGAAACTGAGTTAGCTAAGGGCACGCCCGAGGCACGTGAAATGCTTGGTTCATTAATGCAATTGGCAAAGGATGAAAAAATTTGGGCATTGGGACACCCAGAAGATATTGGAGGAGGCGGGATGCCTTTCATGGAATACGTATACGTAAATGAGGTCATTGGTAGATCATCTTTTGCCATGGTGGCATTGGGCACGCATTCTTTACAAGATTCAATAATGCTCAGAGAATTTGCTTCGCCACACTGGCGAGATCAATATCTTGAACCCTTAGTTCAAGGAGAAATCTTTCCAAGTTTCGGCATGACTGAGCCTGATGTTGCAAGTTCTGATCCTACCCAATTACAAACCACAGCTATCCTTGATAACGGTACGTGGAAAATAAATGGCACAAAATGGTTTACTACTGGAGCTGCCAGAGCTGCCTACACTACGGTTATGTGTCGAACTGAATTAGATGCTCCTAGTCATGGCGCTTTTAGCATGATCATTGTTCCAACAGATAACCCAGGTTATAAAATTGTTCGAGAAACTCCTGTACTTGGTATTAATGGCGGACACTATGAAGTTAAATACGACAACGTCGAAGTTCCTGAAGAAAATTTATTAGGTCCAAGGGGACAAGGATTTATCATTGCACAAAAACGACTTGGGCCAGGAAGAATTTTTCATTGCATGCGCTGGTTAGGCCAAGCTCAAAGAGCTTTTGACCTGCTTTGTGAAAGAATGCATGAGAGAGAAACTTTTGGGACACCATTAACGAAAAAACAACTGCTGCAAAAATTTGTCTTCGATAGCGCTTGTGAAATTCAAGCTTCTCGTCATTTAACGCTTGATGCTGCTAAAAGAATTGACCAAGGCGATGATGCTAGAATTGAAATCGGTTTGATTAAAGTGGTTGGGGCAGAGATGCTCCACAATGTCATAGATCGAGCCATCCAAGTTCATGGCGCAAAAGGACTCACTGACGATACGCCATTAAGTCTCATGTATCGACATGCCAGAGAAGCAAGAATCTACGATGGTCCTGATGAAGTTCACGTGCAATCCGTTGCTAGACGGATTCTTAAGAACTATGAAAATAATGGTCCTGGATGGGATTTTGGCGAGCGAGATGCATCCTTAGTATCTTAAGATGTCAGACTTTCAGGAATTTTTAGAAAATTCTCTGCAGCAAAAAATCAAGCAACTGATTCCTCTCACAGGCGGAGCCTCTGCAGACATAAACCGTATTATTCTTGCTAGTGACGATGAACTGATCGTTAGAAGAAGTCTGTCACAAGAAAAATCCGTGATGGCAATTCCAAAAATCTTAGAAGCAAAAATACAAAAAATAGTAAAAAAAAGCGGAGCTCCTGTACCAGCAATAATCTTTGAGTTTTCTGAAGGCGAAGAAATAGGCGAGGGTTATGTTATGGAAGCAATCCCAGGAGAAACCATTCCTCGTAAAATTCTTAGAGATGAAAAATTTGCAACTGTTCGAGAAAAACTTCCTTTTGAAATCGGTAAATCTTTAGCGAAAATCCACCAAACTCAATTAGATGATTTAAAAGCTCTTGATCAAGTAACTTTTTCAGAGTCTTTAGAAAAACTCTTTCAGGTGTATTTAAGTTTTAAACAACCACAACCGGTCTTTGATCTAGCTTTCAAATGGCTAGAAGCCCAAAATCTTTCAGAATATGGCGATGTTCTGGTTCATGGTGATTTTCGTTTTGGCAACTTTATAATCTCAGAAAATAATTTAGAGTCCATTATTGACTGGGAGCTCGCACACATCGGTAACCCTATGGAAGACCTAGGATGGCTCTGCGTGCGCTCTTGGCGATTTGGTAACGTCGAAAAAAGAGTAGGTGGTTTAGGAGATACCAAAGATCTCATTGCCGGTTATGAATCTAACTCTGATATAAAAATTGAAGAATCGCAGCTGGATATATGGCAGCTCTATGGTTCATTACGATGGGGAGTTATTTGTATGATGCAAACTTTTGCCCATCTAAGTGGCATGGTAAATTCAGTTGAAAAAGCAGCAATTGGCAGAAGGGTATCAGAGACGGAATTTGACTTGATGAATATGATTAAACATAAAAATTTCTTATGAGTATTTTTGACAGACCCTCTTCTGAAGAGCTCTTAGAGGCAGTAATTGACTTTATTAATGCCGAAATAAAATCTGATTCCTATCCTGTAAATAAAAAGTTTAAATTTCAAATTGTTTTAAATGTTTTGAAAATAGTTAAAAGAGAGGTTGAAACTGGTAAAGCGATTAATGAAAAGTTCACTGAATTAGGCTCAAAGCTTATTGGCGAAGAAAATTTCTCGATAGAAAAACTTTCTGAAAAAATAAGAAACAAAGAATTAGACTATGAAAATCAATCTTTGATAGATTTTTTATATGATTTAACAGAAGAAAAAATCAAAATAGACAACCCCAAGTATAATTAATCTAATTTAAATGAACGAAGAAGATTTTCAACCAATAAGATTTCTTAATTATTTAAAACACAGAGCTGATCATCAAGGAGTTCCATTAGCATTAGATGAGGGTTTTATTATGGAATCTTTTCATGTTGGGGTAAGGTATTTTTTTGGAGTAACCATAGATGATAAGGGGATGCCAATTCACGATCGCGAACAGCCCCACGATGGGTTTTTAGAAGAATGGCTTGAGAGGAGCATTAACTAATGAAAAAAACTCTAATTTTTATTATCTTTGTTTTGGTTTTTGGAGGATACTTTCTTTACAACTTTTATCAGAGTCAGTTAGAACATATGGAAAGTTCCATTGATCACATGATGCATCGACATTGATCAGAGTAAGTCTATGACATCGTTTTTTTCATCTAATAATTCTTGAGTTGTTAAATCTATTTTCTCTTGTGCGTACTTTGAGATTGGTAAATCTGGAACTATTGAGACTTTACCAGATGCATCAGTCTTTAAAGGAAACCCAAATATTAACCCATCAGGTACGTTATAACTCCCATCACTCATAACTGCAGCACTAAACCAATCATCTTCAGGTGTCTCAGAAAGCGTCGCTTTTACTGTATCTATAGCTGCATTGGCTGCAGAGGTTGCTGAAGAAGCTCCTCTGGCATCTATAATGGCTTTTCCTCGTTGTTGAACGATCCTGAGAAAATCACTCTCAATCCAACTTTGATCATTGATCCAACCGCTGGCTGATTCGCCTTTGATTTCAGCATTATCTAGATCTGGATACATGGTAGGACTGTGGTTTCCCCAAATAGTCATTTTTTTTATTTCAGAGATTTCAAGATTACATTTTTTAGCAACTTGAGCCTTGGCTCTGTTAGCATCTAACGCAGTCATCGCCATCCAAGTTTGAGATGCATTTTTTCCATGCGTGCACCCAATTAAAGCATTTGTATTAGCAGGATTTCCAACTACTAAAATTTTCGCATCTTCTTTTGCATTTTCTCCAAGAGCCTTCCCTTGTTCTGTAAAGATACCACCATTAATCTTTAATAAATCTGCACGCTCCTCAATTTTTTTCCCATTCACTGTAATTCCTCTGGGAATACTTCCCACCAAGAGAGCCCAATCAATATCACCCGAGGCTTCATTTATATCAGAGAAACTTTTAATGACCCCTAAAGTATTAAAACCACAATCTTCTAATTCCATTCTGGCACCTTCTAACCTTGAGACAACCTGAGGTACTTCTACAAGGTTTAGGTTTACTTTTACGTCTTTTCCAAAAGTCTCGCCGCTTGCCAATCTTGTCAATAATGCATATCCAATTTGTCCTGCTGCCCCAGTTACTAAAACGTTTATTTCTTTCATAGTTCTTCCCTAGATTAAATTAAAAATATTTTTTCCATCCTTTTGAGAAACAGATATTCTTGCGTCTAGCATCTCATCTTTTATCATTTTTTGTAATAAATCTTCATTCTTTTCACTATTAGCAATGAATCTTGAACCATCTTCAAGAGATCCAATTACTAAAGCAAATTCTAAACCTTTTCTACCATTGATAATTGTATAAGTAAGAATTTTCCCATTTCCTTGTGGATTCTCCGTAAAGTTATTTATTGCTTTGGAATTAATTTCTTTCTGTATTAAATGATTATCAATTTTTTCATACCGCATTGAAGGGGAAGTGGACATAACAACCGCTGCATGTTTGGTAATGAACCAGGAGTTTGCGGTTAGTAAACCGAAGTTTTTAGGATTCTTCCTAAGTTGTCTTACCATTTCAGTAGTTGAAAACATCGTATAAGAATTTCCTGGGCCACCAAAATAAGGTAATCCACCTGTAATGGTTAAATCTTTTTTTTCTTCTGGTATGCCGAGTTCTTCTTTAGCGATTTGCACGGCAGATGGAAAACAAGAATATAGGTCAAAATGGGAGATATCATCAAAAGATACTTCTGCTTGCTCTAAAGTTTGATTGACACAAGTTCTAATTGCAGGTGAACTGTGAAAATTTGGTCTTTCAGATACATTCCATATGTCATCCAGTATAGAGCAACCATGAACGTAAACTCTTTTGTTCTGGTTCACACCCAATTCATCCGCTTTTGTTTGAGACATCAAAATATATGCCGAAGACATATTGACTCTGATGACAGAATTTAAATATTTCGTATAGGGATAACCCACCAATCTATTATTTTTAGTTACTGCAGCAATTTCTTCTTCACTGCGAAAAGTAGGAAACCAAGAATAAGGATTATTTGATGCTACTTTACTAAACTCACTAAACAAAGAGCTACATTCTTTTAAGTGTTGTTCAGCAGTTTTATTATCTTTTTTTCTTAAAGATTGAGCAAAAAGAGGATAGACGTTTGTTGGTAAGTCCATACCGTGTATTTTTTCGTGTTCAGAAAAACCAATTGCATTATTTCCAATCATCTCAGGATTTCCGCCAGGTTCGTCTAACCAATCTAAAGACATACCTGCTTTTAATCTAGCAATCATAGTTTGAAGGGCTTCTCCACCAGCGAGTAAAGCGCAATCTGTTTCTCCAGATGAAATTTTTATTAGCGCATCTTCAAGCAGAACCTGCGGGCTGTTTCCTCCCATAGGAGCATAGACTTCGTTTGTTGCTTGAATCCCTAATTTGTTAGACAAAGTTCTTGGAAAATTTGAGTATTGAAAACTTGATTGGTTAGTTGCTGTTAAAAAGTCTACGGAGAATCTAACTACGCCAACATAATCGATCTGTTTATTTAAGTCTTTAATGCCGCTATCTTTGATAGCAAGTTGACTTGCCTTTGCGAGAAGTTCTTGCGGGTTAAGTCCATCCTCTTTAGATCTATCGGTGAAGTCACCCACGCCAACAATAACAGGTGCTTTATTATCAATTTTTTTATTTTGCTTACGTTCTGACAAGATGTAAAATTAGCGACTTGGGTTAATCAAACGCTTATTAAATAACATGGAGAACTAAATGACTATTAATTTTGATGGAAAAGTTGCAATTGTAACTGGTGCTGGTGGAGGACTTGGACGATGTCATGCTTTAGATTTAGCAAAAAGGGGAGCAAAGGTCGTCGTAAATGATCTTGGTGGAAATGTAGATGGATCCAATGATGGTTCTTTATCAGCAGCAGAAAAAGTAGTTGAAGAAATAAAAGCCGCTGGTGGCGAAGCTATGGCAAATGGAGCTAGTGTTACCGATGTCTCGCAAGTTGAGGATATGGTAAAGCAAACCATGGAAGCATACGGAAGAATTGATATTTTAGTTAATAACGCAGGTATCTTGAGAGATAAATCATTTTCGAAAGTAACGGATGAAGACTTTCGTATGGTTTTAGAAGTGCATTTAATGGGCACAGTCAATTGTACAAAGGCAGTATGGGAGATTATGAAAGAACAGAATTATGGTCGAATTGTTGTCACTTCATCATCAAGTGGTCTGTATGGAAATTTTGGACAAACAAATTATGGAGCAGCAAAAATGGGCGTGGTTGGGCTTATCAACACTTTGAAGTTGGAAGGCGCTAAATACAATATTAAATGCAATGCCTTGGCTCCAGTTGCGGGTACCAGAATGACAGAAGACTTAATGCCTGGAGAAGTTTTAGATCAAATTCAACCAGATCATGTTACGCCCGCGGTAACTTATATGGTCTCAGAAGATGCTCCAACTGGCGTAATTATGTCTGCAGGAGCAGGAGTCTTTGCAAGAGTATTTGTTCATGAAACTATGGGTGTAAATTTGGGAACAGCTGAGGATATGACTGCTGAAAATATAGCGGAAAAGTGGGATGAGATTTCGGATATGAAAGATGCAAGACCTTGTTACCAAGGTGGAGAGCAATCTCAAAAAATCTTTGAACTCATCATGAAAGGTTAATACCTAAAGATTAGTTTTCGTTTACAACTTTAAAAAGTTTTTTCGGATTGTCAGTGATGATTGCGTCAATTTTCGCTGCTACCAACTCTCTCATATATTTCTTATTATTTATTGTCCAAGAAATACAATGATTTCCTTCCTCTTTAAATTTTTTTAAAAGACTGATACCTTTTTTAGAATCTATATGTTGGCTTATTCCAAAAGAAAGAGATTTCTTTATAGATTTGTTGATACTCTCAAAATCATAATTATAAAATACTGGAACAACATTCAATGTAGCAGGAATATCTGGAAACGTATTTTTCAATTTCTTAATTACATTAGGATAGAAGCATAAAAAATGGCTATTTTTACTTGTAATTAATCCTTTTTTTATAAGACTACTAAGTTTTTCGAAAGATAAGTTACTTGGTTTTATTTCGATGAAGACTTTCTTTTTTTTTGGTATTGTCACAAGTATATCCTCTAACTTTGCGATTGAAGTTCCACTAAACTTTTCAGATCGCCAACTTCCTACATCAGTTGCTTTTAATGTTTTATAGTTTGATCTTGCAATTGACCAGGTTTTATTACTTATCCTAGCAAGACTAGCATCATGTACTGAAACAAGTTCTTTATCTTTAGTCTGCCTAAGGTCTACTTCTATTGCGTCAACTCCTATTTCCCAGGCTTTTTTAATCGCAGGAATAGTATTTTCGGGGGCTTCCATGGAAGCCCCACGATGCGCAACTATTAAAGGAGAGTTTTTTTTCTTCAGTCCCAAGTCAGAGCGCCACCAGTCTGGTACTCAATGACACGGGTTTCAAAGAAATTCTTTTCTTTACGCAAGTCCATGATTTCAGACATCCAAGGGAAGGGATTTGTTGCATTTGGAAATTCTTCTTCAAGTCCAATTTGGGTAAGTCTTCTGTTTGCAATAAATTTTAAGTAGTCGGCCATGCTTTCAGCATTCATTCCTAGGATTCCTCCAGGCATGGTGTCGTGAGCATATTCGATTTCTAATTGCGTACCTTGCAATATCATGTTTCTAGCTTCAGTTTGCATAGCATCATCCCACAACTGAGGATTTTCCAACTTGATTTGATTAATCATATCAATCCCAAAATTAACATGCATCGATTCATCTCTTAAGATGTATTGAAACTGTTCTGCTGTTCCAGTCATTTTATTTCTATTTCCCATAGATAAAATCTGAGTGAAGCCACAGTAAAAGAAAATACCTTCTAGAACACAGTAGAAAGCTATAAGATTTCTTAAAAGTGTTTTGTCATCTTCTAGAGTTCCTGTTTGGAACTTTTGGTCGGCTAGAGAATCTGTAAATGGTAAAGCCCAGGCCGCTTTTCTAGCAACCGAAGGAACTTCCTTGTACATGTTGAAAATTTCTCCTTCATCCATTCCTAAAGATTCAATAACGTATTGATAAGCATGAGTATGAATTGCCTCTTCTAGAGCCTGCCTCAGCAAGTATTGTCTACATTCTGGATTAGTAATATGACGGTAAACAGATAGGACAATATTATTGGCAACTAAAGAATCCGCGGTAGAGAAAAACCCAAGATTTCTCATTACAATCCTTCTTTCATCTTCAGTTAAGCCTTTGGGATCTTTCCAAAGAGCAACATCAGCTGTCATATTGATTTCTTGAGGCATCCAGTGATTGGCGCTGCCATCGAGGTATTTTTGCCACGCCCAATCATATTTAAAAGGCACTAATTGGTTAACGTCTGCTCGACAATTGATCATTTGTTTCTGATCAACATCTACTCTGCCTGAAGCTCCTTCTAATTCTTCTAGGCCTTTTTCAATATCTAGGTTTTCCAGTGCTTCGGCTACATTATTTATGGAACCCGAACCTTTTGAGACAGGAGCTGCACTTGTGTCGGCTTCTACTTTTTCTTCGATTACCGGTTTAGCCACTACCTGCTCTGCAGTTGGTTTTGTGAGTGTTTCTTCTGTTGTATTAAAGTCATCCCAAGATAACATATCTACCTCCTTATAAAATTTACTGACATGCCTCGCAGTCAGGGTCATCAATGGAACAAGCTGCCGGTTGATCATAAGCTTGTGGCTCAGACTTAACAGCATTAAGTTCCATATTTGTTATTGTTGATTTTTCGGTTGTCGTGGCGCTTCTTGATCTCAGATAGTAAGTTGTTTTCAAACCTCTTAACCAAGCCATCCTGTACATAACATCTAGCTTTTTTCCGTTTGGCTCTGAAACGTAAAGATTTAAAGATTGACTTTGGTCAATCCATTTTTGTCTTCTACTGGCCGCCTCAATTAACCATTTTGGTTCTACTTCAAATGAAGTTGCAAAGAGTTTTTTTAAATTTTCTGGTACTCGAGAAATACTCTCCAAGCTTCCATTTAGATTCTTGAGATCATAAACCATAACTTCATCCCACATGTCTATTTCCTTTAGGGCAGCTACTAAATGCATATTTACAACTGTAAATTCTCCTGAAAGGTTTGATTTAACAAATAAATTTGAATAAGTAGGCTCTATGGATTGAGTGAGGCCTGTAATGTTTGCAATAGTTGCAGTTGGAGCAATTGCCATAGTATTGGAATTACGCATGCCTTGTGTTTTGACCTTTTCCCTTAGGGCATCCCAGTCGAGGCGGGTTGTCTTATCTACTTCGATGTAGTCTTTTCCTCTTTGTTTCTCAAGAATATCTATGGAGTCCAAAGGTAAAATCCCTTTGCTCCAGAGCGAGCCCTCAAATGAAGAATAGGAGCCTCTTTCTTTTGCTAGGTCAGAGGAAGCGTTAATAGCCATATAACTTACCATTTCCATAGATTCGTCAGCAAAGTCAACTGCTGCTTCGGAGGCATAAGGTATTTTTTTAATGTAAAGGGCATCTTGGAAGCCCATGATTCCCATTCCAATGGGGCGGTGCTTGAAGTTAGAATTTTCTGCTTGCGGTACAGCGTAATAGTTAATGTCAATTACATTATCGAGCATCCTTATGGCAGTGGTAACATTTTTATGTAGTTTCTTTTTATCCAAGTTGCCTTCAGTATCAAGGTGATTTGGAATGTTAATTGAACCAAGATTACATACTGCAATTTCATCATCAGAGGTATTTAAAGTAATTTCGGTGCAAAGGTTAGATGAATGGATGACCCCTGTATGTTGTTGTGGCGATCTTAAATTACACGCATCTTTGAAAGTTATCCATGGATGACCTGTTTCAAAGAGCATAGATAATATTTTTCTCCAAAGTTCTTCTGCTTCCACTTCTTTGAAGGCCTTCATTTTCCCTTCTTGAGCAAGCTTTTCATATTCTTCGTATTTCTCCTTAAATGCCTCTCCAGACAGATCATGTAGTTCAGGAACCTCATTTGGAGTGAATAAAGTCCATTTTTTTCCTTCGAACACTCTTTCTAAAAAGAGATCAGGAACCCAATTTGCTGTATTCATGTCATGAGTTCTTCTTCTATCATCACCAGTGTTTTTTCTTAATTCTACAAATTCTTCGATATCTAAGT
Organism: uncultured SAR86 cluster bacterium; assembly: GCA_902563105.1. GTDB lineage: Bacteria > Pseudomonadota > Gammaproteobacteria > Magnimaribacterales > AG-339-G14 > MEDG-81. The sequence goes on along the minus strand of CACEVU010000006.1, from coordinate 47,100 downwards.
GCCAGGTTTCCAAATAAGCACATACAGCTCCTTTCCGTTTTCCTCCCTGATTAACTGCTACGGCAGTATCATTGACGACTTTTAAGAAGGGAACAACTCCTTGAGATTTTCCATTCGTTCCTTTGATGTGAGCACCCATTCCTCTAACTGGTGTCCAGTCATTACCGAGTCCTCCAGCCCATTTAGAGAGCATCGCGTTATCCTGCAGAGCACCATAGATTCCATGTAAGTCGTCCGGGACAGTAGTTAGATAGCAAGAAGAAAGCTGTGAATGCTTCGTTCCGGCATTAAAAAGTGTTGGTGTTGAACTCATATAGTCAAAAGACGATAAAAGTTCATAAAATTCCAGCGCTCTTTGTTCTCGATTATCTTCGTTTAAAGCCAGGCCCATTGCGACCCTCATAAAAAAGACTTGAGGCAATTCAAGTCGGGTTTCATTTGAGTGAATAAAATATCTGTCATAAAGTGTTTGAAGGCCCAAGTACGAAAAGAGCAAATCGTTGTCTGGTTTTAACGCTTTGCCTAATGCAATTAAATCGAAATTAGCTAGTTCAGGATTAATTAGATCAAGTTCTATACCTTTTTCAATGAAAGAAGATAATGCTTGTGGATACAAGGTTTGCATTTCTTTGTGTGTTGAGTTGTCTGCGATATCAAGGAAAGATAAAGCTTCTGTTCTCAAGCTGTCTAGAAGAATACGAGCTGTAGCGTAAGTATAATTAGGCTCAATCTCTACAAGTGATCTTGCAGACAGAACCAAGGCTTCCTTAATTTCGTGTTCCGGTGCTCCTTCATAGAGATTTTTGTTCGCTTCAGAAATGATTTTTTGGCTTTCGGTCCCGTCTAACCCAAGGCAGGCTTCTTGAGCTATTATTTCTATTCTTTCTGAGGTTGGGAGATCTTCCTTTTCTGGACGATTATGAATATGTGTCTCTATTGCCCTCTGATTTGCTCTTTCTGCCCTGTAAAGAACATACTCTCTCGCCACCTTATGTTCTTCAGACCTCATTAGAGCAAGTTCCACTTGATCTTGAATTTCCTCAATATGAATTGTTCCTCCAGAGGGCATCCTTTTTCTGAAAATGTCTTCAACTTGATTGCTTAGAGAAGTGACCCGTTTGTGTACGCTAGACGAAGCCGCTGCTGCACTAGTATGAACAGCTAGAAATGCTTTGGTAATTGCTATTTCTATTTTTGAACCGTCAAAATCGACAACCGAACCATTTCTTTTGATAATTCTTAATTGTCCAGGGGAAACCACTGCTTTTTTAGTGGTTGTTTTAGCAGTTTCCGTCTTATTTTCTTCTATTGTACTTGTTGTCTCCAAAACAATTCCTATTTTAAAGCTATTAAAATCTATGAAATAAACACTATATATTGTGTTTCTATTACAATAAAGTACAAGATAAAGGGTTTTTACAAAAAAAGCAATACAACAATATATGAAAATTTAGTGGATAGGCTGTGTATAAGTGTATATAAATGCATACATGTCTAAATTTTTCATTTCTATAGATCAGGGAACCACTAGCTCAAGAGCTGTTTTATATAACTCATCTTTTGACCAACTTTCGCAGGAACAAAAAGAGTTTAAACAATACTACCCGGCCGAAGGCTTGGTGGAGCATGATCCCGAAGAAATTTGGCGTTCGGTTTTTGAAACAACAAAGTCTTTAATGGCAAAAAATGAAGTTAAAAGCGAGGACATAATATCTATAGGCATTACAAATCAAAGAGAAACGATAATGCTATGGGACAATAAAGGTAAAGTTCTTGATAAAGCTATTGTTTGGCAAGATAGAAGAACCGCAAAATATTGCGAGGAACTTAAAGCCAAAGGTTTAGAGAAGATAATCACAGAAAAAACGGGTTTGCTTTTGGATCCTTATTTTTCGGCGTCAAAAGCACGCTGGCTGATTAATAAACACAAGGTTGATCCTAAAAAATACTTTTTCGGTACAATTGATACTTTCCTTGTTTGGAAACTTACTCAGGGCAAAACTTTTAAAACCGACATAACCAATGCTTCCAGGACTTCTCTTTTGAATATTGATCTTGGTATTTGGGATAAAGAATTATTAGATATATTTGAATTGAGAGGACTCAATCTTCCTGAAGTAACTAAAAATGCTTCAGATTTTGGAACAACAAAAATTTTTGGCGGAAAAATAAGAATTTCAGGTGTTGCAGGCGATCAACAAGCATCTTTAATAGGGCAAGGATGTTTTTCTCAAGGACAAGTAAAAAGTACGTTCGGAACTGGATGTTTTTTAATGGCAAATTCCGGCAATGAGAGGCAAAATTCTTCAAATAGACTCTTGTCTACCGTTGGGTATCAAATTAAGGATATTTGCTACGCTTTAGAGGGAAGTATTTTTATGGCGGGGGCTAATTTCCAATGGTTGCGAGATAGGATGAACTTCTTCAAAGAGGTTTCTGAGTCTGAATCACTTGCCAAAAAAGCAAATCAAAGTTCAAGTGTTTTTTTAATACCTGCTTTTGTAGGATTAGGTGCTCCTCACTGGGAGCCTGATGCAAGAGGCGCAATATTTGGATTGACAAGAGACTCGGGTAAAGCAGAGATTAGTTTAGCTGCCCACGAAGCAGTTGCTTTTCAAACAAAAGAAATTATTTCTTCATTTGAAGGAGATGGGCTCAAAGTAGAAGAATTAAGAATTGACGGTGGATTATCAAATAATCTTTTTTTTAACCAATTGCTTTCAAATGTCATCCAATTGGAAGTTTTATGTTCTAAAACTGTTGAATCTACTGCTTTGGGTGCTGCTTTTCTTGCAGGTATTGGATCTGGCGAAGTATCGCTTGAAGATATTTCCAATAATTGGATACCAAGGGCTCAATACGAACCCAACGATGATTACGACTTCAAAAGATATGATATTTGGAGAGGCTACTTAGAAAAATTAATTGGCAAGTAGGAATTCAAGGAGACTTTGTTGAACATGTAGTCTGTTTTCTGCTTGTTGCCAGACGACACTTTTATCGTGTTCTAACATATTAAAGCTTATTTCCTCGCCTCTATGAGCAGGCAAACAGTGCATAAACACAGCTTCACTAGATGCAAGTTCCATATCCTTTTCTTCAACAAAAAAATTTTTGAAAGTTTTCATTCTTTCTTTTGATGAAACTTCATCATTCATAGACGTCCAAACATCAGTAGTAACTATTTGAGCATTATGCAGTGCCTCTTTTTTAGATGAAACTATAGTTATGTTTTCCTTTCCATTTTCTAAAAGAGGAAGATAAGGCTCAGAGCCTTTTGGACAAAATATACTCATTTCAAAATCAAGTTTGGAAGCAGCTTCTATATAAGAATTACAAACGTTATTGCCATCTCCAATCCAGCAAACTTTTTTTAGTTCAGAATTTCCATTTTTTTCTTTAAAAGTCATTAAATCTGCAAGTATCTGGCAAGGATGAAATAAATCAGTTAAACCGTTAATGACAGGAACAGAAGAATTCTCAGAAAACAAGACCAATTCCTCATGATTATCATTTCTCAATACAATTACGTCTGTCATTGAAGATAAAACATTAGCTGTATCGGGTATTGGCTCACCACGAGATAATTGCAGTTCTGAAGAGCTTAAAAATAGTGTATTACCACCAAGTCTATTCATTGCAATTTCAAAAGATACTCTGGTTCTGGTGGAGGGTTTTTGAAACACCAGAGCTAAAGTCTTTTTATTAAGATCTTCAGATGTCTCTTTATTATTTTTAATCACAATTCCTCTATTTATGATTTCAACTAAATCTTCTTTCGAGTAATCTTCAAAATTTAAGAAATGTTTTGGTCTCATTTGATTTAAGCTATAGAATTGCAGAGTCTAAAAACTAATACTAATAGACTTCATCAAAGAAATAAAATTCACATGACACAAAAAATCAAAACTTTTAACGCAATCTCTGAAAAAGGATTAATTCTTCTCAAAGAAAAGAAATTTGAGATATCTGAAAGTTTAACCGATCCCGATGCAATCATTTTGAGGAGCTATAAACTCAGTTCAAATGAATTTGGTAATAATCTAAAAGCGATTGCCAGAGCTGGCGCAGGAGTAAACAATATTCCTGTAGAAGAATGTTCTGAGCTAGGTATTCCAGTATTCAATACTCCTGGAGCTAATGCAAATGCCGTCAAGGAGATAGTTCTTGCAGCTTTACTTATGTCTTCAAGAGGACTGTTTCAAGGAGCAAATTTTGTTCATTCAATAGATGAAGCCAAGCAAGATGAATTAAAACCCCTTATTGAATCAGGGAAGAAAAGCTTTAAGGGGCGAGAACTATCTGGAGGAACTCTAGGTGTTATCGGCATGGGCGCAATAGGAGCAAAAGTCGCGGATATGGGTGTTATGCTTGGAATGAACGTTATAGGCTTTGATCCTGCAATTACTGTTGAAGCAGCATGGAAACTACCTAACCAAGTTGAACGAAAAGAAAAAATAGAAGATGTTTTTAAAGATTCTGATTACATCTCTCTTCATGTACCTGCAAACGATGCAACAAAAGGGCTTATCAATGAAGAATTATTAAAAAATGCTAAAAAAGGACTGAGACTTATAAACTTTGCAAGAGATGAAATTGTAGTCTCAACAGATATTATTAAAAGCCTAGACGATCAAACTTTAAGCAAATACATTACGGATTTTGCAGATTTAGATCTTATTTCGAGAGCTAAAACCAAATACGATGTAATTATTCTGCCACACATAGGCGCAAGTACCAGCCAAGCCGAAGAAAATTGTTCGGTAATGGCAGCAGAACAATTAGACGACTTTTTAAACAATGGAAATATTAGGAATTCTGTAAATTTTCCTGAATTAATCGAGCCTAGGTTATCTGATTTTAGAATCACAATATCAAATAAAAATCACCCAGGCATGATTGGAAAGATTACGACGGTGCTAGCTGAGAATAAATTAAATATTATTGATATGGTAAACAAAAGTAGAGGAGATTTAGCCTATAACGTGATTGATTTGGAAACTAAACCATCAGAAAAAGTTTTAGGTGAATTATCATCACTCGAAGATGTAATTTCGGTAAGAGAGGTGTGAAATGACAAAACCAGTTGCAATTATAACAGGAGGAAGCAGGGGAGTAGGGGCTGAAGTGTCTATACTTCTTGCTAAAAAAGGCTGGAATCTGGCAATTACTTGTTCTAGCTCAATGGATGCTGCCAAAGAGATTTGTCAGGACTGTGAAACACATGGTGCAGAAACAATTGTGATTCAGGCTGATGTTTCACAGCCAGATTTATGTGCAAAAACAGTCAAAGATACAATTGATAAGTTTGGAAAGCTGGATGCACTTATAAATAACGCAGGAACGACAAAATTTAATGCGCATGATAATCTGGAAGGCCTTTCTAAAGAAGACTTTTTAGGGCTTTACGCTATAAATACTGTTGGTCCCTATATGATGATTAAAGAATCAAGAGAATATCTAGCTGAATCAGATAATCCTTCAGTAGTAAACGTTGCATCTATCGCAGGAGTTTTGGGAATCGGTAGTTCAGTAGCATATGCAGCTTCAAAAGGAGCATTAATCAACATGACTAAATCCCTTGCAAGAGCTTTGGGTCCAATAAGAGTAAACGCAATTTGTCCAGGATTCATCCAAGGAGACTGGTTAAAAAACGGTTTAGGCGAAGAAACCTACGAATTCGTGAAAAAAACTACAGAAGAAAACGTTCCATTGAATTTAACCTGCACAGCTGAACAAGTAGCCGAAACTATTTGTTATTTTGTTGAATCAGGTTCCACAATCACAGGAGAAACTCTTCTTTTAGATGGTGGAATGCATTTGGGGAAATATTAAGCTCAAAAATATTTTTCGACATATTCTTTAGTGAAACCAATTATTTGGTCTTCTTTGCCTTCCTTGACCTTTAAAACCCATTCTGGATCTGATAACAAAGCCCTGCCCACAGCAACCATGTCAAATTCATCTCGATCAAACATTTCTATTAGTTTATTAATCGGAGAAGTATTTGCTTGATCTTTACCAACATAAAGACCAATAAAATCTGAATCTAAACCTACACTCCCAACGGTAATAGTTGGTTTATTAGTGATCTTTTTTGTCCAGCCAGCTAGATTTAAATCAGATCCTTCGAATTCTGGCTCCCAGTACCTTCTTGTACTAGCGTGAAACATGTCAACTCCAGCATCTGAAATAGGCCCTAGAAAAGTCTCTAAGCTCTTCGGAGAGGGGGCTAATCTTGCTTCATAATCTTGTTGCTTCCATTGAGAAAATCTCAGCATTATTGGATAGTTCTTTCCAACAAGCTTTCTAGCTCGTGAAACAATTTCGCAAACAAATTTTGTTCTTAAATCTGATTCTTTTCCAAATTGGTCTTTTCTGATATTTGTGTCTTTCCAAAAAAACTGATCAATCATGTATCCATGTGCTCCATGAAGTTCAACACCATCAAAACCAAGTGACTTTATTATTTCAATGTCTTTGACATAATTTTGAATCAAGTCTTCAACATCATTTTCTGTCATCTCATAAGCAACTTTCTTATCTTTTTTAACCAAACCAGAAGGCGTATAACCTGGCACCTCAGGATTTGGCGGTTGACCAGGCTTTCTGATGCCGCCAACATGCCAAAGTTGACAAAAAATTGTAGAACCTTCATTTTGAACAGCTGAAATTAATTTTTTCCAGCCATCGTGAGATGTTTCCCTTAAGTTAGGAACATTAGGATAACCACTTGAAGCAGGATGAGATACTTCTACACCCTCTGTAATGATCATACCAACTTCTGCTGCAGCTCTTCTTTTGTAATACTCGAGATTTGTGTCTGTTGGTATCCCATCTGGAGACATACTCCTTGTCATGGGCGCCATAGCAATCCTATTTGGCACAATTAAGTCATTGATTTTTATTGGTTTAAATAAAGCTTCCATAAATACCTCTCTAATTAGTATCTGATTATAAGATCCATTAGGAATAAAAATATTTTTTATAGTAACTTTTATTCGAGTTACACACAAAATTTTAGTCTTTTCTTCAAATGAATCAATTTAGTTTCGATGATATGCTTTATTGCAGTGCAAACAGATAGAATCCGTAAGCTATTGATTTTATAAGATAAAAATAAAGTGGTTAAAATTTAACCATTTTGTATAAAACACTTCTAATAATAGGCTTAAGATGATGCAGATTATTTTATCCAGAGAGTTATCCACAGATTCTGTGGATAAAAAAAATAAGAATTTGATAAGATTCTTTTCATGCAAAAGGGACCTACGTCTTGGAAAAAAATCACTGAAGATTATGGATTAAAATCCATTCTTGATCCTATAAGGAGTAAACTTACTAAAATCTCAAATTCACAAAAGACTATTTATCCGGCTCGAAAAAAAATTTTTAGAGCCTTTGAGCTGACATCCTTTGAAAATTTAAAAGTTGTGATACTTGGTCAAGATCCTTATCATGGTTACAAACAGGCTAATGGTTTGGCTTTTTCTGTTGATCAAAACATTAAGATTCCCCCATCATTAATAAACATTTTCAAAGAATATTCTTCAGATCTAGGATTTTCTGTTCCCATTAACGGAAATCTTGAATCCTGGGCCAAACAAGGTGTGCTTTTGCTTAATTCAATTCTTACTGTAGAGCCTGGTTCAGCAGGATCTCATAAAGATATAGGTTGGGAAGTATTTACAGATGAAATAATTAGAGTTTTAAGTAAAGAAAAAGTAAATTTAGTTTTTATTTTATGGGGTGCCTATGCTCAAACAAAAAATCCCTTAATTGCTTCTTCAAAACATCTTGTAATTTCTTCTCCACATCCATCTCCGCTGTCTGCTCACAAAGGTTTTTTTGGTTCAAAACCATTTTCCAAGTGTAATAAATATTTAAAAGAAAATAATATTAAAGAAATTGATTGGAAACTTTAGTCTTTAAGATATTTTTACTTCTTCGCCTGATAAATAAAAAGGTTTATCAGAATCTTCTTGATTTTTAAAATAAATAAAGCCGCTCCTTCCAACTTTAGATAAAATTTCACCTATCTTTTTGCCATCTTTATTAGTGATCAATGACGCCGATGATATCTCAGGTAAATCATTAGAAGTTTTTAGAGCAAATTTAAGTTTACCTCTATATTCCATGCGAGCTATTACTTCTTGCCCGTTGAAACAACCTTTTGAAAAATCCACGATTCCATTTAAGTGATAATTAAGTTCATGAGGGGTGAATTTCGCAGAAATATTCTTATTTATTTCAACGATATTTAACTTAATAAGAAATTTCATCCATTCTGATGAAGAAAAAGGATTCATATTATTTTTATCTTCAACCATTTTAATCTCAGCATCAAAAAAAGGAATATATTTCTCCATATGGTTCTGAAAATCTATTCTCAATTCATCCAAAAGGGCTATTTCAAACCCTCTTTCATTTCTTTTTATCCAAAATGTAGAAATAACTCTTCCTTTGTTTGAGCAAACGCAAGAAGGAATAAATTCTTCTTCAATTACCTTATTGGTATCGACAGTAATTTGGCCTTGTAAAAATTCATCAGCCTGAGAACCTTCAATTCTCAAAAAAACATGATTAATAGAAAAATTCATATGATTTTTAAATTAAATGTCATTATATAATTCTTTCCGTGAGCGAACTATTAAATAAAGCCAAATTTAAAGCTAGAAGAGGATTGAACGAGTTAGACAAAATTCTTGTTCCTTTTGTAGAAAAAAATTTTCTTTCTTTGAACGAAACAAAGGTAGAGCAGCTTTTTGAGCTTTTCGAGATAGACGATGTTTCACTTGCTGACATTATAATTTATAAGAAAAAGGACTATCCAGAAGATTTAAAGGAAATATTTGAAGATATTATGCATTTTTTTAGTGAAATTTAGCTGAACTTGTGGACAATACGCATGTCTAAACAACTTGAGACATGGAAAACGATATAAATGTAATAAATTTAGTTAGAAAAGGGGATGTAAAAGCCTTCGATATTCTTGTGATTAAATATCAAGATAGACTTGTTTATTCTGTTTTTAAATTTTGTAAAGATTTAGAGTTATCGGAGGATATTGCTCAAGAAGCTTTTGTCAAAGCTTTCAAAAACATTGAGAAGTTTAGAGGCGACAGTTCCTTTTATACTTGGATTTACAGAATTGCTATTAATACTGCAAAAAATTACTTCTCTAACAAAGCCAGAGGGGCAGAAACTTACAATGAAGATATTCTTGACAGTGCTTTGTCTGATATTTCTCTGAATTCAGACAACCCAGAGACATTATTAGTGGCTGAGGAAATGAAAGATGCAATAAATCAAGCATTTCAAAATCTTCCTGATGAGATTAGATCTACTCTATCGCTTAGAGAATATGATGGATTAAGTTACGAAGAAATAGCAAAAGTCCAAAATTGTCCAATTGGAACTGTTAGATCAAGGATCTTTAAAGGAAGGGAGCTCATCAACGAAACTTTTTCAAGGTTAGGATTGTCTAAGACCTGGAGTAATTAATATGGAATCAACTTTAAACCAAAGATTATCTTTACTTTTAGATGGCGAGGCATCTGAATTTGAGACTAGAAGACTTGTAGAAGATATTTCTACCAAGCCTCATATCAAGAAGCGTTGGCTTGAAATGAATAAACATAGATCAGCGCTTCGAAGAGAACTTTTACTGCCCCACCTTGACCTCTCCTCAAAAATACAAAACGAACTTCAAACTCCAAAACATACAGCCATAACAAAACATTATTATCCTCATTTGAGTTGGGTAAAAATGCCCTATATGAGGACTTGCTCCTTTCTTTTTGGCCTTTGTTTTACTTTTTCTTTTTTATTTTTCGATTTCTCCTCTCAACCATCACAATCTTTTCTTCAAACCGCAGCTCCCAAAACCCTAGTCTCAACCATAAATCCGGTAATCCTTGATGACTTTGCAAAGAATTTTGACGGTAATTTGCGTAACTACAAATATATTTCCAATAATCAAATCGAAGCTAACTACGGAATAAATGGATCTAACGCTAATTTGAAATTAAAGTTTTTTCTCAAAGACAATTCAAAGAACATAAAACTTTCCTCAGTATCAGATGGAATTACTATCAATATGAAGAAAGGTGATAAGCCAATGATTATTAACCTCTCTAGTGATAAATTAACAAATGAAAGGTTGATCAATATATCCAATCTTTTTTTAGAATAAATCAATAAACAAACACTGCATGAAAAAAAGATTTTTTACTTTTTTTGTTTTTACCATATTAACAAATTTTGGTTTTAGTCAAATTAACCAAAACCTTTCCGAACTACCAAATTTTTCTTCGCTTGCCGAAAAAGTTATGCCATCTGTTGTAAACGTTAGCGTTACGAAAGTAATAAAATCTCCGGCTAGAGGGGAGATGAGAAGGGGACCATTTAATGATCCTTTTTTTGATGAGTTCTTTGGCTCACCTTATAATCCTCCCAATCGAGAAAGAAAAGTAGCCACTGGAGGCTCTGGATTTATAATTTCTGAGGATGGTTATATATTAACCAACCATCATGTCGTTGAAGATGCGGCAGAAGTAATTGTTAGTCTTCAAGATAGAAGAGAATTTTCAGCAGAAATTATTGGTTCTGATAAAAAATCTGATGTTGCCCTTCTTAAGGTTGAGACCGACGAAAACCTTCCTTTTCTTAATTTGGGTAATTCTGAAAAAGTTAGAGTAGGAGATTGGGTAATGGCTATAGGTTCTCCTTATCGATTAAATTCTACAGTTACAGCAGGTATAGTCAGTGCCAAGGCAAGAAGTGTTCCGGGACAAAGCACTTCATACATTCCATTTATTCAATCTGATGTAGCAATAAATCCAGGAAATTCAGGTGGACCATTATTCAATCTTAAAGGCGAAGTTATTGGAATAAATGCCATGATTTATTCAAATAGAGGTGGATATATGGGAATATCATTTACCATCCCAATAAATTATGCCGAAGAAATTGTAAGCCAATTAAAAGAGTTCGGTCTTGTCTCTCGAGGCTGGCTCGGAGTCGCGGTCCAAGAAGTCACAAAAGATTTAGCTGATTCATTCGGCCTAGATGTTCCAAGAGGAGCACTAATAGGAAGTGTTTTAAAAGACAGTCCTGCAGAAAAGGCGGGTTTGAAAAACGGCGATGTTATAACTGATTTTAATGGACAGCAAATTGTTTATTCTGGAGATTTGCCATTAGTTGTTGGAAGGATACCTCCTGAAAAAAATGTAAAGGCGACAATTTTTAGAGATGGCAAAAAAATTATTGTTCCCGTAAAAATTGGGAAGTTAGATGAAAAAATTACCCAGGATACCACTGAGGATAAAAAAGAAGATAATGGTAATATCTTAGGCTTTACCGTAAAAGAAATATCATCACTTTCTGCTGAGGAAAGAAAGCAGCTAGGTCAAGAAACAGGCTTAGTGATTTCTGATGTCAGCCCTGGACCAGCATCTGAAGCTGGAATACGAAGAGGAGACATCTTAGATAAAATTCAGTTCAAAGATGTAAAAAACATCAAAGATTTCGAGAAAATTTTAAAGAATCTAAAAAAAGGTTCGACTATTGCGATAAGAATTATTAGAGATAACAACGGGTCTTTTCTTACCATTAAAATTCCAAAATAGGACATAATGCCCGAATGTCCAGCCAGGCTTTAATAAATCAGATTAGAAATTTCTGCATCATTGCTCATATAGATCATGGCAAATCTACGCTTGCAGACCGCCTCATAGAAATCTGTGGCGGCTTGACTGAGCGTGAGATGCAAAATCAAGTTTTAGATTCCCTAGATTTGGAAAGAGAAAGAGGCATCACTATTAAAGCTCAATCGGTTTACTTAGAGCACTCTCTTGAAAATAAAACCTATCAAATAAATCTCATAGATACTCCTGGACATGTTGATTTTGCTTACGAAGTGTCAAGGTCTCTTGCTGCTTGCGAAGGAGCGATATTATTGGTTGATGCTTCTCAAGGAGTTGAGGCCCAAACTCTTTCAACCTGTTACAACGCCATTGAACAAGGCCTTACAATATTTCCAGTTTTAAATAAAATTGATCTTAAGCAATCTGATCCAGAACGAGTGAAACAAGAGATCGAAGAAATTATTGGTATTGAGGCAAAAGACGCACCTGAAATAAGTGCAAAAGACGGTCTTGGAGTTAAAGAGCTTTTGGAAAAAATAATAATAGAAATTCCAGCTCCTGAGGGTTCTTTTGAGGACTCTTTGCAAGCACTAATTATTGATTCTTGGTTCGATCAATATTTGGGAATTGTGTCTTTGGTCAGAGTAGTTAATGGTGAAATAAGCGTTGGTAGTAAAATTAAATTTTCTTCAAACAACAACATTCACTTGGTAGAAAAGCTCGGAGTGTTCACTCCTAAAAGACTAGAGAAAAAAAGTTTGTGCGCTGGAGAAGTGGGATTTATTTGTGCTGGAGTAAGGAGCATCAAAGGAGCGCCAGTAGGAGATACTATTGTTTTGCCCGAAAAAAATAATTTCTTGCCCGGATTTAAACCGATCAAGCCGCAAGTTTTTGCTGCTTTGTATCCTCTTGATTCTGGAGAATTTGAATCCTTTAGAGAATCGTTAGAAAAACTGGCTCTCAATGACGCCGCACTTCAATTTGAGCCCGAGCAATCTCAAGCATTAGGTTCTGGATTCAGATGCGGATTTCTTGGTACTTTACACATGGAAATTATTATAGAAAGGTTACAAAGAGAACATGGTATCGAGCTTCTAGCAACAGCACCAACAGTTGTCTATGAAATTCTATTAAATAATGGCAATGTCATAGAAATTGAAAATCCTAGTAAATATCCTGATCCTAGTTCAATAGAAGAAGTCCGGGAGCCAATAGCTTTGGCGACTATATTGGTTCCTGAAGATTACGTCGGAAATGTAATTTCCTTATGCGTAGAAAGGCGAGGCAGCCAAAAATCTTTAAGATATGTTGGCGGACAAATAGAATTAGTCTATGAAATGCCAATGAATGAAATTGTTTTAGATTTTTTTGATAAATTGAAATCCACTAGTAAGGGCTATGCTTCTTTGGATTATGATTTCACAAGATTTGAACAAAGTAACATTGCTAGAATAGACATTTTACTAAATGGTGAAAAAGTTGATGCCCTAAATTTCATGGTTCATCGCTCAAAAGCAGATTACAGGGGAAGAGAGCTCACGAAAGCACTTAGAGAAGTCATCCCTAGACAGATGTATGACGTAGCAATTCAAGCAGCTATTGGCAATAAAATTATTTCTAGAGAAACCGTAAAAGCTTACAGAAAAGACGTCACTGCAAAACTTTACGGTGGAGACGTGACAAGAAAGAAAAAGCTTCTTGAGAAGCAAAAAGCTGGAAAGAAAAAAATGAGACAAATAGGAAAAATTGATGTGCCTCAAGAAGCATTTTTGTCAGTACTTAAAGTAAGTAAATAATTATGTATGAATTGTTATTAATCGCATCGACGATCATCATTTCGATTTTGTTTCTGGCTTGGGTTTATTCGGAAAAAAAATTAAAGGGCAAATTTTCCAAAACTATAAGCACTATATCTTTCCCTTTCCCTTTGATTGCTTTATATGCAGTTTTTAGGCTAAACATAAATTTTGGTTACATCCTCGTAGGCTTGACGATTATATCTTTGCTTATTTGGATTATTTCTAGACAAACAGATATTTCTAAACTACAAAAAGAGGCACGCTCTTTTTTCTTAATTCTTTTTGCAATCACAATTTTTAGGTCATTTATTTATGAACCTTTTCAAATTCCCACTGAGTCTATGATTCCTCAAATACAAGTGGGTGACTTTCTCTTAGTAGACAAATTTTCTTATGGTTTGAAAAATCCTGTAGGAAAATCAACTCTTGTAAATGTGACGGATCCAAAAATTGGCGAAATGGTTGCTTTCATCCCAGAACATACAATTTGTTCATCTTCAATTCAAAAAGCCTATCCTGAAAGTGATTTCAATAATTCTCAAGAATATTTATGGCAACGATACAGTGAAGCTTGCACACCTCTAGGCTTAACTTTTGTAAAAAGATTAATTGCTAAAGAAGGGGATGAAGTGATTTACAAAAATAAAGAGCTAATTATCAATGGTAAAAAGGTCAAAAGAGAGTTTATATCTTCAGATGGTGAGGAAATATTAATTTCAGAAACGATTGGGGAAGCCTCATATTCAATAAGAATTTTAGAAAATTATAGGAATCAACTTACATTCGGTTCAGAACAAAAGTGGATAGTGCCCGAAGGGCATTACTTTGTTTTAGGAGATAACAGAGATAATAGTGCTGACAGTCGAAGTTGGGGCTTTGTTCCAAAGCAAAACGTGGTAGGCAAACCATATTTAATCTGGATGCATTGGGAATGCTTGACGTGTTTACCATCATTTTCTAAAAATAAGTTTTTAAAATGAATAACAATCTTGTCAATCTGGAAGAATCTATAGGATACAAATTTAATAATAATTCTCTTTTAAGCGAGGCTCTAACGCATAAGAGCTTTGATAATAATTTCAATAATGAGAGGTTGGAATTTTTAGGAGATGCCGTGATCTCTTTGGTTGTTTCTGAATTATTGATTTCAAAAGAAAAAACACTTGATGAAGGCAAACTTAGTATTTTTCGTTCTAAAATTGTCAGCCGTTCAGCTTTGAGTAAAATTGGGTTAAAAGTTGATTTAGATCAACATCTAAAGGCAGGTCCAGCTTTAGAAAATAATCAAAACTTAACTGAAATAATTGTAGGAAATACTCTAGAAGCTATCATTGGAGCCATTTTTTTAGATTCGGATTTTGAAATGGCTAAGAAAATCACTTTATCTATTTTGAATATTGATTTTTCGTCTCTGATGTCCAATGAGCAAAAAGATTCAAAAACATTGCTTCAAGAATTTTTGCAAGCTTCAAATGAAGCTTTACCAAATTATGTCACCACAGAAAGTGATCGTAACGGATCGTTGACTTTTATTTCTGAAGTGCGTCTTCCTAACTTTAATATTTCTGGAAGAGGCGAAGGAAAAAGTAAAAAAATCGCTGAGCAACATGCGGCTGCAGAAGCTTTAAATATTCTTACCAAAAATGACAAATAAATTCGGTTTTGTTTCTCTTTCAGGAAGAACAAATGTTGGAAAATCAACTTTGCTCAATTCTTTTTTTCAAAAAAAAATAACAATTACTTCTCGAAAACCTCAAACAACACGAAATCGTATTTTGGGTATTCTTTCTGAAGAAAACTCTCAGATCGTTTTCCTAGATACTCCAGGGGTTCATTTAGGCTATAAGAGACAGTTAAACAAAGTAATGAATAAGCTAGCTTCTCAATGTTACGAAGAAGTAGATCTCGTTTTATTTTTGATTGATCGCACAAAGTGGCAGCAGGAAGAAGATAAAATTTTAGAAAGTCTGAGAAACTTGAATAAGCCCGTTGTCCTGGTCATCAATAAAATTGATAGGTTGAAGGAAAAATCAAAGCTATATGCTTTTATCGACGAGATAAGTAAAAAGTTTAATTTCTTAGCAATAATTCCGATTTCAGCCTTGAGAAAAGATAATTTACTAGAGCTCAAAAAGATCATTCAAAACAATTTAAAGATAGGACCTTCTCATTTTCCAGAAAATGAAATTACCGAGTTCTCTGATGCATTTTACATTTCAGAAATTATCAGGGAAAAAGCAATAAATCGTCTTGGAGACGAATTACCATACCGCATTAACGTTGTTATTGAAAAAATTAATGAGCATAAAAAATTAAAGACCATTTATGCAGCAATTATTACAGAATCCAAAAGCCAAAAAGGCATCATTCTCGGTAAGCAGGGGAGCATGATCAAAGCCATTGGCACGGCATCTAGAAAAGAACTTGAAAAAGAGTTTTCCAAAAAAGTGAATTTACAGCTCTGGGTAAAAGCAAATAAAAATTGGACAAACGATGTCAACAAACTAAAAAAGTTTGGATTTGGAGTAGATCATTGAAATCCCCTAAGATCAATGAGACCCAGGCATTGTTGTTACACACTCGAAAGTATTCTGAAACAAGTCTTATTTGTGAACTCTTTTCTAAAGACTTGGGTAGGGTTTCAGTAATTGCCAAAGGAGCCAGGTCAAAAAAAAATAAATTTCAAAATATCGCTGCACCGAATATTCTTGCCAATATAACCTTTTCAGGAAAATCAGAACTAAAAACATTAACGACTTGGGAAGAAATAAAATTTTTTAAGATTTCAGGTAGAAACCTCAAAATTCTTCTCTATCTTCATGAATTAATTTTCAAGCTTCTTGAAAAAGAAGATAAACAAGAAAACATATTTAATGCTGTAATCGATTTCTACAAAGTTTTAGAAACCTCTGAAACTAAAGTCATTGAGATTTCTTTAAGGCAATTTGAGTACTATTTAATTTGCGAGCTGGGCTATGGTTTTAATTTCCATTGCGATGATTCTGGAAAAAAAATCATTGCAGATAAAGAGTATTTTTTTCATCCCTCGCAAGGCTTTACTCTCGGCCCGCCAAACAATGATTTCTTAAAAGTCTCTGGAATTGATATTATAAATTTTAGCGAAAGAAAAATAACTTCTGCTACTGCTAGAGCCAACATAAAAAAGATAATGCAATTTGCTATCATAAATATTGCTGAGAGACCCTTAAATGCTGGAGGCATTTTTAATGACTGAACTAAGAAGTGGAATAGATTTAGTAAAGGTTTCCAGACTTGCAAAAGCTTATGAAGATTTCGGAGTGAGATTTCTTAACCGCATATACGCTGATCTAGAAATAGAGCAATTTCTCAATAAATCCAAAAGAGCAAAGCCTTATTTTCTTGCTAAAAATTTTGCAGCGAAAGAAGCAGTTTCTAAAGTACTGGGGTATGGATTTACAAATGGCGTAAGACCAAAAGATATAGTTATTATAAGAAAATATGGTGGTCCTAAAGTTTTGTTAAACGGAAAAGCAAAACTATTGGCGAAGGAGCAAGGTTTAGGAGAAATATCTCTAAGTCTGAGTGATACTGAAGAGCATGCAACTGCTGTAGCAGTATGTTTATTGAGATGAATTTAATAATTTTAGGACCGCCCGGAGCGGGTAAAGGCACTCAGGCAACATTCATTGCTACAGAATTTAATATACCCCACATATCCACTGGCGATATGCTAAGAGAAGCAATAAAAAAAGGAACTAATCTCGGCCAAAAAGCCAAAGAAGTAATGGACGCGGGAAATTTAGTTTCTGATGACTTAATTATTGAATTGGTTAAAGAGAGGATTTCAGAATCGGATTGTTCGCAAGGATTTTTATTTGATGGTTTTCCTAGAACAATCCCTCAGGCTGAAGCGCTCGAAAAAAATAATATACAAATTGATGGTGTAATCGAGCTAAAAGTTCCTGACGATGAAATTCTCAAAAGAATGTCCGGGCGGAGGATCCATCTAAATTCAGGAAGAACCTACCATGTTGATTTTAATCCTCCGTTAATAGAAGGACTCGATGACGAAACTGGCGAAGAACTGATAATCAGAAAGGACGATGAACCCGAGACTGTTAAGGATCGTTTAAAAGTTTACTGGAAGCAAACTCAACCTTTAATTGAGTATTATCTTGGAAACAAAGAGAATTCAAATCTTGATTATTTCTCGGTTGAAGGAACTCTTTCAGTCGAAGAAATAAAAAATAACATCAAAGAATTTTTATCAAAATAGATGGCAAACATCCTCGCTATTGAAACTTCTTCGGTTTACTGCTCAATT
Organism: uncultured SAR86 cluster bacterium; assembly: GCA_902563105.1. Taxonomy (GTDB): domain Bacteria; phylum Pseudomonadota; class Gammaproteobacteria; order Magnimaribacterales; family AG-339-G14; genus MEDG-81. The sequence continues at coordinate 29,347 of CACEVU010000006.1, read as the reverse complement.
GGTATTTCAAAAAATAAAGAAATTTTTTTTGAACATTCAAAAGAGGAGAACTCTCATGGAAAATTAATTTTTAGGTTTATCGATAACTTATTAAAAAAAGCCCAGTTAAAAAAAGAAGATATTGATTTTATTGCCTTAAGCATAGGTCCCGGTTCCTTTACTGGTTTAAGAGTAGGCTGTTCTGTAGCGCAAGGTTTAGCTTTAGGCTTAGAAAAAAAAATCTTACCAATTTCTAGTCTTAAGATTTTGGCTCAAAATATATTTTTAAGCGACCCCTTGCAGGATCTTTACATTGTTCAAGAAGCTCATATGAATGATTTATATCTTGGTTCTTTTCAAAGAAAAAAAAACGATCTAGCTTTTTCTAAAGAAAAAGATATTTCGATTAAAAAAACATCGCTTAAAGATCTTATTTCACCGGACTGCCAAGAAATTATTTGTACAAATTGCCAAGATTTATTCAGCTATTTAAATAAAAAAAATTTAATGAATGAAAGTACTCATGTAAAAGGATTAATGTACTTGGCAAATTTTTTTGATGATCTAGAAGAAAATCTTTGTGCGCCTGAAAATGTCTACCCAAGCTATCTGTCTGGTTCAGACCAATGGATCAAGGTTAAGTAAATGGAAACACTACAAATTTTAGTTCTCTCGATCATTCAAGGGCTTACAGAATTTTTACCAATTTCTAGTTCAGCGCATTTAATAATTACTTCTTCTCTTTTTGGTTGGAAAGATCAATCAATTACTTTGGATATCTTTGCGCATGGGGGAAGCTTGTTTGCTGTAATAATTTATTTTAGAAGCGAATTAGCAGAAGCATTAAAAATTTATAATTTTTCTTCAATAGATTCTTTTTTAAATAAATTATTAATTGCCTCAATTCCAATATTTATTGTTGGATTTTTTATGAGAGAGTTTATTACAGAAAATCTAAGAAACTTGAATGTCATTGCTATCTCAACCATTTTGTTTGGGATACTCCTCTGGATTGCAGATAAAAAATCTAAATCTGAATTTTCACAAGATTCTGTATCCGCAAAAGATGCTTTCTTTATTGGGCTAGCACAGTGCCTTGCATTAATTCCAGGAACAAGTCGCTCCGCAGTAACAATCATATGTGCACTATTTTTAAGTTACTCCAGAACAGCAGCTTCAAAATTTGCTTTTATGCTTGCAATACCTACTTTGGGAGTTATTTTCCTCTTTGAATTAACAAACTTAAGCTTGATCAATTCTCCAGAAAGTTGGAGGAATATTTTTCTGATTACTTTTTTATCATTCATAAGTTCTTATTTATGCATCAGTCTGTTTTTAAGATTAATAGAAAAAATCGGGTTTACGCCCTTTGTTTTGTATCGACTCTTTTTGGGAAGCTTGCTTTTTCTTGTTTAACCGACTAACTGTCTTTTGATGCTCCAACCACTATATTTTTGGAATACATAGAATAAGTAACTGACTACCTTTATTATCTTAGGTACTTTAGTTTCTTTTGCAAACACATCCTTTTTTAAAAGACTTTCATACCAATCATTTACATTTGGATGCAAGATATGAATAGGGTATTTGGCAGATTTTAAACGCGCAACATAGATAAACCATGCAATGTCTGGCAAAGTTAAATCGTTTCCTAAAATATAAGTATGATGATTTAAATTTTCATCAATTTCATTAAGATGATTTTTTATATTTAATAAAGACTTTGTCGCAACTTCATCGGAAATTCCAATTTTTTTGTAACTCTCCCAGAAAGCTCTATTTTTGTCGTCCGCAGAGTCTTCAGCTCCATTGAGCGTTGCTTTTGCTGCTGCTTTTTTTTCTATTTTTACTTTGTTCAAAAACTTCGGCACTAGGAATTTAAAAGTTATATTTCTAATATCTATATGTAAGTCATTTTCTTCAGCCATCATTTTTTTTATTTCATCTTTTTTCTCTGGTGGAATAAGAGGCTTCGAAGGATATTTTTCATCCAAGTATTCCAAAATGTCGTTGCTCTCTATATGGACATCTCCATTATCAATTAATACAGGAACCAAGGATCGTGGAGTAATACCTTGGAAGTATGGTGAAAAATTTTCCTTTTTTTGAAGATCTATGTGGTGACTTTCATAAGCTATTTCTTTTAATGCTAGAAATATTCTAGTTTTCATAGAACAAGCGGAAAACTGAAAGTGAAAGAGGTGGAGTCCTTTCCAAGATAGGACTTCTTTTGTTTTAATATCTTCTTGTCTGAGTTTAACCATCAAGCTTATTAATATGATTAATTCTACAGAAAGAAAGCCCTATGTATCGTATCTTTCAAAAAAAGACGAAAGGTTTGCGCAAAAATTTGCAAAGCAGCATGGATTAAAATTCATTACACCAAGAAATTTAAGGATCTCTGATGCTCATAAGCTTGTCATTTGGATTTCTGAGGGAAAAATATCTTTTCAAGATCTATCTTTAAAAAATTCTAAACCTTTCAAATTAAATTATTTAAATTTTAAAAAAATAAATTCTGAATCATCGTTATTAAAAAAATGCTTTTCAAAAAAAGATATTGGCAAAAAAGTCATTGATCTAACTGGTGGATATTGCATTGATGCCTTAGAAATAAGCTCCATGGGATTCTCAGTTACTGCATTTGAAAAAAAGACTTGGTTATACGAATTTACTAAGCAATGTCTTGGTGATATAAGCCATACAGATTTAAAAGATTCATCACAAAGAATAAATTTTATCTGCGGAGATTCATTGAAACTAGCAAATAAGTTTAGAGATCATGAGATAGCATATTTAGATCATATGTTTGAGATTAAAAATGATGCTAGGGCAAAAAAAGAAATCCAATTCTTGAGAAATTTAGATTTAAATGATTTTGATTTTCTTGCAATTATCAAACTTATCGAAAAAAAATTCATAAAAAAAATAATTTATAAATCTGCCCTACATACTGATACTAAATCTTTAATTAATTTAAATCCTTCTCGTGTTATAAAAGGGAAAGCATTTAAATATAGTATTTTCCATATAGATCAGGAGGCTTTATGAGTTATCAAAAAGACGTTTCAGAATTTATGAATTTAGGCGAGCAGAAGATTTCTTCTAATCTGACTTTAAAAAATGATCAAGTTAAACTTTATATGAACCTCATTAAAGAGGAGTTTGAAGAAACTTTAAAAGCCTTTAATGAAGATGATTTGGTTGAATTAGCAGATGGGCTGGCAGACATGGTTTGGGTCATTATGGGTATGTGCAATAGTACTGGGATTAATTTCGATAAGGTTTGGACAGAAGTTAGAGCATCAAATATGAGTAAATTTGTTGATGGTAAATTTGTCAAAAATGAATCAGGTAAGATTCTGAAGCCAGAAGGTTATTTTAAGCCAAACATCTCTAAAGCACTTGGTTTATAAAACATGCCGCCAAAGGCGGCATGTTAAGGGGGGGCATTATTCTTTAATTAACTCGCCAGAATTAATTTCAATAACTTTAGCCTTTTCTGATTCAGGGATTACTCTTTCAAGCGAGATGCTTAAAAGACCATTTTTTAGATTTGCAGTTTTGACTACAACTTCTGGAGCAAGAGAAAACTGCAACTTAAATGCTCTTGCAGCTATGCCTTGATGCAATACTTCACCAGAAGAATTTTTTGACCCCTCATGAACAATGCTGAGATTATTTTCTTTAGTTTCAACGATTAGATCGTCTTCGCTAAGACCAGCAACTGCAACTTCAATTGTGATTTCATTGGCTTCACGTTTGATATTGTAAGGGGGATAAGACCTTGAATCCTCTGCAATCTCGCTGAAGGTTTTCAATGAGTCAAAAAGACTGTCGAAACCTAGAAACCTTGTAGAGAAAAAAGGATCAGATAAATTTAATAAACTATTTTTCATAATAAACTCCTTAAAATTAAGCAAGTTGATAAAACGACACCTCTATAGAGCATGCCAACCTATGAAAAGATCCCATAAGGCAATCTTTTACATAATTTATATGGCGACTGATTTTATTTTTTCAAGGATCAAGTAGTGTTTTCAGAAAGTTCTTTTAACCAATTAGGCTCTAAAAAATTTGCTGCATCCTTTTCTAATCTATGAGTAATACGCGTTGGATAAAGAAGTCCAGAATCATCTTCTTTTACATATTTATTTGCGATTAGACGATTTAAAAAAACATCAAACATCCACTTTTCGGAAAACTCTGGCGTCAGCCTCGCATGGGTTTTTTCTAATTTTTGAAGGATCTTAAGTGAATTTTTTTCTAAATCATTTTTTGATACATGACTCTTAGCATTTTTCCAAAGTTGTGAAATCAATACATAAAATCGATCAATTGAAGGCTGTACCAACTTTCCTAGAGCTTGAGTTTCATAGAATTCTTTCGATTTAAAATTGGGCCTCATAAAATTTTCTGAATCTTCATTGAGGAGTTTCAGTTTAACTAGTTTTTGAAGCTTCAACTCAATAACCGATTCCAATTCATCCTCTGCCCATTTGAGAAAGAATTCTTCTTTTAAGAAAGGAAAAATCATTTTTAAAGAATCAACTAAATTCTCTTTAGTGATTGTCTTTTTGTATTGAAAAAAACCACAAATCAAGGATTCAATAATCAGTAAGTGCGAAATATTATTCCGGTAAAAGCTCAATCTGGCTGCCTCTTTATTCGATAAAGAAATCCTATCGCTGATATCTTCGTTTGAAATAAAATTAAGCTTCTTCATTTGGTCGATTATTTCTTCAGCTGTTTTTTCACTTATTATTGTTTTAGAAGAATAAAGATCTTCTTTCAAGATAGCTCTCAACAAGTCAATTCTCTGAATAAGCTCATTCCTTGAAACAGAAAAACCATCACTATTTAGCATAGCTGTTGAAAATAAAGCTGAAGAAGTAACTACAGTTGCACGATTTATGTTTTTCATTATCTTGTTACCTAGTTTAGGTGTAACTTCAAACAGCCAATCCTTTTCTGAATCATAATCTTCTCTGGGATAAGCTTTGAGAAAATCATTTAAATTTATGGGCTCTCCAAACTGTAAATATGCTTCTCCTAAATAATTTCTAAAATCTCTAAATACAGAAAAAATGTCTTTTAGATTCTCTTTTTTCTTTCTTGCTCCCATAACTTCTTTAAGATAGGAATTACCTTCGAGGACTTTCTCGTAATTCATTGAAATAGGTATAAAGCTAACTTGCTTCTCATCCATATCTAAAAAGGATCTGAGAATCATAGAGACAATTCCAGGTCTTGGAGGCATCAATTTCCCAGATCTGGATCTTCCTCCTTCGGGAAAAAATTCAATTGAGTGACCTCTTTGCATCAGTTTTCTCAAATGCTCATAAAAGATGACTGAATAAAGTTTATTTCCTCCAAAAGATCTTCTCATAAAGAAAGCACCACCTTTTCTCAAGAAAGGACCTACAATGGGAAGGTCTAAATTTTTACCAGCAACTATTTGAGGCAACATCAAGTCTTTGTAATAGAGCAAGTACGACAAAGCTAAATAATCTATGTGTGATCGATGACAGGGAGAGAAAATAAGAGAAGTTGTTGGCGCAATTTTTCTTATTTCTTCAAAGCCAATCACCTCTAAGTTCTCATATCGAGAATTCCAAAACCAACTCAAAGCTCGATCGTAAAGATAAATTACTGGATAAGACATATCTGAACATATTTCCCAAATGTATTTATTTGCCTTCTTTCTTAAGTTTTCTGTTTTTTTTAAATTTCCTGAAGATTCACTCTCGATGTAATTTTTAACCGAGCTAGAGTTCAAGATGCTAGTTACTAATGTTCTTCTATTTGAAATATCAGGTCCAAGATGGGCTTTTCGATTTTGTCTAAACCTTGCTCTTAGCAATCTTTCTGTTTTCAAGACCAGATTCTTATCGGACTCAGGACTTGTAAAAATTTCTTCACTTTCTAAAGGTCTATGAAAATATACTTTTACATTTCTGCCATTAAATAATAGTTTAAAGATATTTCTGATAAAGCTGGTTCCTTCCCACGACTCTCTGAATAAAAGCTTGAGCCAGTTATCTTTCCTTTCTGGAGACTTCCCCCAAAATACATCAACCGGAACGATAATTGTTTGTTTAGAAAAATTTCTGTTTTCAGCCAAAAGACCTAATTCTTTAGAGTGTTTTCTTTTTGGAGTCTGCCAGGGAAACTTTCTTCTGGGATTTCTTACTTGAAAATAGTTTTTCTTTATAGGCGAGCTATCTTTTTTAGTATCTAATTCGGTAAAGTTTTTATTTTTAGTCAGTAGTTTTACGGCTTGAAAATCTATTCTTGAAGTAGATGAAAAAGCATAAATCACATTTTCGTTTCGTAAAAGTGACTCAGTTTGCCTCGTCTCGCATTCATGGTTTGCAGTAATAAGATAATTAAACATTAGAAGTTATTCTATCCTTATAGTGTTAATATTCCGATTTTAATAAAACAATTCTTATTTTTTTTGAATTTTACCTTGTAATATAGCCGGAGTGGCGGAATTGGTAGACGCGTTCGATTCAAAATCGAGTGCCCAAAAGGCGTGAGAGTTCGAGTCTCTCCTCCGGCACCAAAGGAGAAATAAATATGAAAGAAACTGAAATAATAATGGCGCAACAAACCCCAAGTTTTTTTGGGCCTCAGCTAATTCTGTTGATTGGTTTTGTCGCTATCATGTATTTTTTAATAATAAGGCCTCAAAATAAACGTCTAAAGGCTCAAAAAGAAATGATTCAATCTCTTGCAGTAGGCGATGAAATAATTGCTTCTGGAGGTATTGCATGTGTAATTACAAAAATGAGTGATGATTTTTTAACTGTGCGTGCCAATGATATTGTTCTTACTATTCAGCGTGAGTCTGTAAGCAATGTCCTTCCCAAAGGAACGATTAAATCTTTATAGATAGTGCTGCGTTTTCAACTCTGGAAAATTATTATCATTCTGTCTGTCATTTCCATTGGCATCATATACGCACTGCCTAATTTTTATCCTCCAAGTCCTGCAATTCAAATAACTATAGATAGTTCTTCGGGGCAAATATCTCAAAATATTGCCAGACGAGTGGATTCGCTTGTCCAAGATACTTCCATTAAATGCTCTTCGAATATTTCTTCTGATGCCATCGGATACGAATCGATACTGATAAAAACTGAAAACTATCAAGATCAAATAAAACTAAAAGAGTACTTAGAAGAAAAATTAGAGCGTGATTTTGTTGTTGCTTTGAATCTTGCGCCCAATACTCCGAAGTGGCTTTCTCAACTGCAAGCTGCCCCAATGAAACTGGGTCTGGATCTTAGAGGGGGCGTTCATTTTCTTATGGAAGTAGACTCTCAATTACTCATTTCAACTCGCTTAGAGTCTTACTTAGCTGATTTAAAGAGGAATTTAAGAGAAGAACGAATTAGTATGAGCAAATCAGAAATCTCTGATAACAAAATTTTGTTTTCAACTAGAACAGATGCCTCCAGTGAAATTAAAGATTATTTTAAAAACAATACCGTCCTGAATTATAAAGAAATAGGAAAAAATCAATTTCTTGTTGAATATTCAGATCAAGGACTCGATGAATTGGTTGACTACGCCGTATCGCAAAATTTAGTCACTCTTCGAAATAGAGTAAATGAGCTTGGAATATCCGAACCCGTAGTAGTACGCCAAGGAAAAAACAGGATATCTGTCCAATTACCAGGCGTACAAGATACTGCAGAAGCCAAAAAAATTATCGGGAAAACGGCTAATTTAGAATTTCGCTTAGAGGCTGAATCGAATACTTTAATGTCCAGAACCGACCAATTCGACTTTTCCAATCAACGTGTGAAACTGATGAAACAAGTCATTATTACTGGTGATAAGGTCGCTGACGCTAGTGTTGGCTATGATGAGAATGGATTTCCTCAAGTAAATATTTCTTTGGATGGCGAAGGCGGAACAAAAATGCATCGCTCGACGAGAAATAATGTTGGCAACAGAATGGCAGTAATTTTTGTAGAACGTAAAATCAAAACTACAGCTAACGAAGAAATAGAAAGTTATTTTGACAAGCGAATTATAAGTTTGGCAACAATTCAGTCAGCCCTTGCCAATCAATTCAGGATAACTGGACTGGATAGTCCAAATGAAGCCTCAGAATTGGCGTTGTTATTGAGAGCAGGAGCCTTAGCAGCTCCCATGAACTTTGTGGAAGAGGGTACAGTTGGTCCTTCATTAGGAGCAGACAATATTAGAGTTGGAGTTCAATCTCTTCTTCTCGGGTTAACTTTGGTACTGATTTTTATGATTTTTTATTACAAAGTTTTTGGACTAATTGCCAATGTTGCTGTGGCCTTGAACATTATTCTCATAAGCGCTGTGATGTCTGTGTTATCGGCAACATTGACCTTACCGGGTATAGCCGGAATTGTTTTAACAATTGGAATGGCTGTTGACGCAAATGTCTTAATATTTTCGAGAATCAAAGAAGAATTGAAGAATAGGCTGAAACCCATTGATGCAATCAATGCAGGCTATGATAGAGCTTATATCACAATTGTAGATGCGAATTTAACAACCCTGATTGTTGCTCTAATTCTTTACACAATAGGAACTGGACCGGTACAAGGATTTGCTATCACTCTATCGGTTGGAATTTTAACCTCTATGTTTACCGCTATTCTAGTCACAAGATTTTTGGTTTGGCTTATTTATAGGAATCGAAAAAATATCGAAACTTTATGGATTTAACATGCAGATAAATTTTATGAAGCCAAGAAAGATAGCTTCTACGTTATCCATCATTATGATTTTGATTTCATTGGGATCGCTTAGTTTTAGAGGATTGGATTTAGGTCTAGATTTCACTGGAGGTACTTTAATTGAAATTCAATTATCAAAGCCAACAGATCTAGAACAGATTAGGGATGTATTAGGATTAAAATTAGACGATGATTTCCAGGTATCATATTTTGGTTCCGAACAAGATGTGCTTATTAAAATTCCTGGAGGCTCAGAAAATAATCTCTCTGATGAAATTGTCTCTTCTTTGAATGAATCCTTTAAATTTGATTTAAGACGTAAAGATTTTATTGGCCCTCAAATTGGAGAGGAATTGAGAGATCAAGGTGGATTAGGACTTCTCGCAGCTCTTCTAGTAATGATGGCTTATATCATGTTTCGATTTCAATTTAAGTTTGCGATAGGAGCTTTATTAGCTCTGGTTCATGATGTTGTAATTGTCTTAGGAATTTTTTCAGTTTTTTATATCGGCTTTAACTTAACGGTATTGGCCGCTCTTTTAGCTGTGATTGGCTATTCTTTAAATGACACGATTGTCGTCTCTGACAGGATTAGAGAAAATTATAGAAAAAAAAGAAAGTCAGACAATATTGATGTCATCAACAGATCATTGAATCAAATGTTAGGCAGAACTCTAATTACCTCGTTAACTACCTTATTGGTTTTATTTGCTTTATTAATTTTGGGCGGAGACTTTATTCAGAATTTTGCTATTGCATTGATTTGTGGTGTCATCGTCGGAACATATTCATCAATTTATGTACTCTGTAATAATTTAATCTTAATGAATTTAAATTTTGAAGATTTAGCAATCAAGAAAAGCGAACAGTTTGAAGATGGTATGCCATAAAAAAGGGAGATCCGAAGATCTCCCTAATTTTCAACTATCTAGTAGTTAAGCAGAATGCTTCACACCACGGTATATACCGTCTTGTGCTTTATCTGACTTATCTGATTCGATAGCATCATGTTTTACGCCTCTGTAAACTCCTGGTTGAGATTTTCTGTTCTCAACGTGAAGGTTGTTTTCAGTGACTTTGATACCTCTGTAAGTAGACATATCGCCTCCAGTTTTCGTTTCGATTATGTTTCATGTGCCTCCCGGCATACACCCTCGTAACGCGTTCCTTCGGTAGATATTCGGTCTCGTTCCCAAAAAAGGTACTAGCTTGCCTTTATACACATCGTATATAAAGAGGTTTTCCTATCTTCCTACTTCCGTTCAATGCACTAAAAAAGAGCATTGAATGAACGATTAATGTGCATTTTATCAAAAAAATAGAACTTTTGTAAATACTTAGAGTAAAGATTTTTTTATTTCTTTATCAATTTCATCTACGCAGGATTTGTTTCCAGCTACAAGATGGTGACTTGAAAATATATCTTCTTCCCCATTGAAGTCGTTTACGAAGCCACCGGATTCCATAACCAATAGGGCGCCTGCAGCAAAATCCCAAATCTTCATTCCGTAACCTAAAAATGCATCTAACTTTCCTGAAGCCACAAATGCCAGGTCTAATGCAGTTGAGCCAGTTCTTCTCAGCGTTAGAGAATTTCCATAAAGGTTTCTTATTAAAGTAAGTTGATCGAATTTTGGCTCCAAGTGCTGACCTCCGTGAAAAGAATTGCAAATTAAAGAATTTTTTAAACCTTTGATTTCAGAAACTCTTAGTCGGGTTTTATTTAAGTAAGAACCTTGCCCTTTAGAAGCATAGTACTCGTCATCTCTTGAAAGATCATAGATCACTCCATGTTCAATTGATCCTTTAAAAAAACATGCAATCGAGATAGAAAAAAAAGGAAAACCATGAATAAAATTAGTAGTTCCATCTAAGGGGTCTATAACCCAGTGATAATCAGCATTTTTATTACCCTGAAATCCAGATTCTTCTCCTTCAAAGGAGTGATCTGGAAAAGAAGTTTTGATCGTTTCTATGATGATACTTTCAGCAATACTATCAACTTGAGTAACAAAATCAGTTGGGCCTTTTTCAAATACATTGATTTTATCTTTGCGACGCGAAAATTTGTGTATTTCCTTAGCAGCAAGTCTTGCCGCGTTGAGTGCAATAGTTACTTTTGGCTCCATCGTATTTTTTTAAAAAAAGAATTGTAAACTATAAAGGTGATTGCCACTGAAATAAAAAATAAATTCGAATTTATTCTTGTTGAACCATCTCATCCTGGAAACATTGGGGCATCTGCAAGAGCAATAAAAAATATGGGTTTTAAAAATCTTAGCCTAGTAAAACCCAGAGGCTTTCCAGATGACGAGGCATATTATAGGGCTAAAGGGGCAAAGGATATTTTAGAAAATGCAAAAATTTTTAATGACTTAGCTTCCGCTCTAAAAGATTCAACATTGATATTTGGAACAAGCGCCCGAACGAGAACAATTCCTTGGCCAACAAAAACTTCTTCGGAACTCAAAGATTCATTAGACAATGATCTAAAAAATATAAACTCGAAAATCTGTTTTGTTTTTGGTAGAGAAATAAGCGGCCTAAGCAATGAAGAACTCCAAATGTGTGACTATCATATAAAAATTCCAACTGATGAAGGTTTTTCTTCAATAAACTTATCTCATTCTGTGCAGATAATTTCTTACGTTTTAAAAATGGAAATTGATAATCAAGATCAAAATTTGAATGAGGAGCAAAGTTCTTTAACTTTTCAAGATAATGAATATTTAATAGAACATTTTGATGAAGTCATGAAGAAAATAGACTTTTATGATCAAGAAAATCCAAAACAAGTTAAAACGAGAATTCGTAGACTAGTAAAGCGTTTGAAACCGGATAAGTTAGAAATGGGTATCCTTAGAGGTTTTTTGTCAAAAATTGAACAAGTACTTAACAAAAAAAATTAGTCTGTTAAAATCCACATCTTCTGAGTCCCCTTCGTCTAGCGGTTAGGACACCGGGTTTTCATCTCGGCAACAGGGGTTCGATCCCCCTAGGGGACGCCAGAAAACTCCCTTTTTTCTTGGATTTATATTGTCCCAATTTAGTGCTTAATAAATCCTACTTTTGCTTTTTTTTGGTGCAAAAAAGCCTTTTTTGGTCCTCTTAGCAACAAAAAAATATTTTCTCAGCGCTCTATAATTTATCTAATTAATCTTTTATTTAGGTGAAGATATGAAACTGTTAACAATAGTTGTTAAACCGTCTCGCTCCGATGGAGTGAAACGTGCTTTATCTACTATTGGTACCGGTGGAGCTACTATTATTTCAGCTCAAGGATTTGGAACCCAGAAAGGACATTCTGAGACCTATCGTGGAGCTAGTTATGAAGTGGATACAAAACCTAAAACGTTGTTCAAAGTAGCTTGTAAAGACGATGATGTCGAAAACATCATTCGAGCCGTGCGAGAAGTCGCAAATACCGGTGAGATAGGTGATGGCAAGATTTTTGTAACAGAACTTAATGAAGTCGTTCGAATCAGGACAGGAGAAACTGGTGAGGACGCAATAAAGGAGAATAACTATGAGTGAATTAGAGTATGCCTTAAATACTTTTTATTTATTGATCTCTGGAGCTTTTGTAATGTGGATGGCTGCAGGGTTTACTATGCTAGAAGCTGGTTTAGTAAGATCTAAGAACGTATCAGAAATTGTTACTAAAAACTTAGGTCTTTATTCAATTGCGTGTGTCATGTACTTAGTATGTGGCTTCTTTTTGATGTATCCAGGTGACAGCGTTTATAACGCATATTTCCCAATGCTAGGAAGCACATGGGGAATTACATTGGATGGATTAACTTTCAACAGTGACTTAGGTTACTCAGATGCTGCTGACTTTTTCTTCCAGGTAGTTTTCGTTGCAACAGCAATGTCAATTATTTCTGGTTCAGTTGCTGAGAGAATGAAATTAATTCCATTTTTCTTATTTGCAATCGTGCTAACAGGATTTATTTACCCAGTCCAAGGTTATTGGAAATGGGGTGGTGGATGGTTAGATGCTATCGGCTACACTGATTTTGCAGGTTCTGGAGTTGTCCACTTATGTGGTGCAGCTGCAGCTCTAGCAGCAGTAATTATTTTAGGTCCTCGATCTGGAAAATACTCTTCTGATGGGTCAGTCAGAGTCATGAGAGGTTCGAACATTCCAATTGCAGCTTTAGGTGCATTAATCCTTTGGTTGGGTTGGTTTGGTTTCAACGGTGGATCCCAACTAGCTGTAAATGACGCTGCTAATGCCAATGCTGTTGCGCAAGTGTTCTTAAACACTAACGCCTCTGCAGCAGGTGGTGTAATTGGTGCCTTATTGATTGCTAAAGTCTTAACTGGAAAAGCTGACGTAACAATGGCTATTAACGGAGCAATTGCAGGTTTAGTTGCAATTACCGCTGCTCCTGATACACCTTCAGGTGGATTAGCTACAATCATCGGTTTCATCGGTGGAATAATTGTTTACTTCTCCGTTGTTTTCCTTGACACAGTTCTTAAGATAGATGACCCAGTTGGAGCTATTTCAGCTCACGGTACTGTCGGTATCTGGGGAATCATGGCCACACCATTATCTGGTGCGGGTGCTTTTGGAACTCAAGCAGTTGGTGCGATCTCCATCTTCCTATGGGCTTTCATCACTAGTGCGGGAACATTACTTGTTCTAAATGCAATAGTAGGTTTGAGACCTTCTGAAGAGGAAGAAACCACTGGACTAGATGCTTCTGAAATTGGAGTGGAAGCATATCCTGAATTTAAAGATTAATTAAATATCCTCCCCTTAAAAGCAGGTAAGGCAACTTACCTGCTTTTTTTATATAATTTTCTATGCGTTTTATTATTTTCACGTTCACCATCTTTAGCAGTTTTGCATTTGTCTCAGATACTGATGAAGAACTAAATGTTTCTTTTGAACGAGACTGGAATTTTTCTCCTTCTGTAGAAATTATTTCAAATCAAGAAATTGAATTTTTAAACGCCTCTCATACCAAAGAACTATTTAATACTTCCGCAGGGACTTGGGTTAGTAGGGGTTCAGGGCAAGAGAGTTTAATTTCTATTCGATCTCCTGTTCTAACGGGTTCTGGAGCTTGCGGTTCTTTTTTGGTATTGGAAGATGGTTTGCCAATCAGGCCAGCAGGCTTTTGTAATGTTAATTATCTCTTTGAAATTGCATCGAATCTCGCTTCTAATGTTGAGATTCTCAAAGGTCCGGCCAGTTCAAGGTATGGCGGCAATGCCTTGCACGGAACAATAAACTTCATCTCCTCAGCAGTTTCTGAAAATAATTTTGTAAGGACCGAAATAAATACCGAAGAATCTTTTAAAGCCTCTTTTCAATACCAAGAATCTCAAAACTGGATTATGGGAATATCTCTCAACAAAGATAATAGTTTTAGAGAGCAGAGTGGCTTTGATCAGCAGAAGTTAAATTTCAAAATAAATAAGCAAATAAACAATTGGCAATCAATTACACATTTAAATGTCACTAATCTTAATCAAGAAACCGCAGGATATGCTAGCTCTTATAAATCAAATTTAAGAAAGTCCAATGTCAATCCCGAAGCATATCGAGATTCAAGTTCTTTTCGTATTTACTCCTCATTGAGTAAAAATGAAAAAGCCCTGTTTTTCACATTAAGACCTTTCTTTCGATTTAGTAAAATGGATTTTTTGCAGCATTACTTACCTGGAAAACCTGAAGAGAAAAATAGTCAAACTAGCTTTGGCCTTAATTTTTCACTAGATGTAAATACTTACTCAAATCATGAGTTAATCTTTGGGACGAATTTTGAGATGGCCAATATAGAACTTCAGGAATTTCAAGCCAATGAGCTTACTACCAGTTCAGCATTTAATAATGCGGTAAGGCCTCAAGGAATGCATTATGACTTTAAAGTGAACACCAGTCTCCTTGCTGCTTTTTTATCCTACGAATACATGACGAATGACGCATTCAAGATTTTTTCGAATCTTAGAATTGAGCGACTCAGCTATGATTACGATAATCTCATGCTCAATGGCCGAACGAAAGACGATGGAACCAAATGTTCTTTTGGCGGTTGTTATTATTCTCGACCAGCTGACACAAAAACTTCTTATTCAGATAGTTCCATTAGATTTGGCTTTTCCAAAAAAATGAATGCTAATGAATTTTTTATGCAATTTAGCAAAGGATTTAGGCCGCCTCAAATCACTGAACAGTTTAGATTACAAAAATCACAAAAGCTCGCTGATTTAAATTCCGAACGAATAAATTCTCTTGAATTTGGCCTTCTAACAAATGGCAATAACTTTACTAACAAAGCCGTTTTGTTTTTTTCAAAAAAAAATAATTATATTTATAAAGATTCCGATGCCTCGACTATTGCAGACGGTAAATCAAAACATCAGGGCATTGAAATTTCTGGCTCAGTCAGGGCTTCGTCAATATTGGTGATCAAATACGCTTGGAGCATTTCACAACACCTTTACGATTATTCTTTGCCTTCTATTGGGGTGCGCAAGGGAAACTATATCGATACTGCGCCTAAATTATTTGGAAGTTTGTTTTTTTCTCTTAAACCAATTGACAAATTAACTCTTCAAATAGAAGAAGAGTACATGGGTAAATATTTTACAGATCCTGCCAATGACTATAGTTATCCCGGTCATTTTTTAACCAATTTTAGAGGCTTTTATAATCTGACGCCAAAATTAGATATTAACTTCAGTTTGATGAATGTTTTTAACAAGCGCTATGCTGAGAGAGCTGACTATTCCTCTTTTTCGGGAGAAAGATATTTTCCAGGTCTTCCGATACAATGGCGCCTAGGATTAAACTACTTATTTTAATTTAACTTTCTTCCTATTTTTTTTACCATGCAAGAATCGGCTGCACAGACAGACATTGACGAAGAATCAACTGAAAAGGTTGCTAGTCCAGAAACTTTATCAGTTTGGGGGTTGGCTTGGCCGTCTATATTGGCAAACATTCTTTTTGCATCTGTAGGTGTAGTGGCTCTAAAGGCTGTTGGCAGTTTAGGCACTGATTCAGTGGCAGCTGTCGGCACAGGAGGGAGAATCTTTTTTGTTATTCAGTCTGTCATGATGGCTATCTCAACAGGCACCACGGCTTTGGTAGCAAGATCTTATGGCGCTCGCCGTTATCAAGAAGCCAGTCAAGTTTTATACGATTCTATTTTAATAAGTATTTTTTTAAGTTTTGTTTCAATTTTTATTATCTGGGTTGCAGGCGAAGACTTGATGAGCCTCTTTGGCCTTGAATTGGAAGCAAAAGAACTGGCAATCGATTACTTAAAAGTTCTTATTTTATTTTCGCCTACTTTTGGAGTTTCAATTGTGGCAGGAGCCGCAATCAGAGCAGCTGGCGACGTCAAAACTCCCCTTTATATTGGTCTATTTCAAAATATATTAAATATTTTTCTTTTAATTGGCTTTGTTAACGGTAACTATGGATTTCCCGAGCTTGGTGTAGTTGGTGCTGCTTATGCTGCAGGAATATCCTTTGCTGTAGGAACCTTGTTAACTCTTCTGGTATGGGTCTTTGGGATCATTTCTATACCTTTACCAAAAATCAAAGAATTCTCTTTTGATAGATTTAGAGAACTTGTGAAAGTATCGACTCCAGCAGGATTAGAACAAGGCGTTTTTCAACTTGGCTTACTTCTTTATTTTTGGATCATTTCTTTATACGGTAATGCACCAATCGCTGCCTACAACGTTGGGATAAATATTTTGATGCTTTCTTTCATGGTTGGTCAGGGATTTACCATTGCAGGCGCCACTTTGACAGGACAATTTATCGGAGCAGAAAATCCCAAGGAAGCTAAGCGAAGTGGTTGGCGTTCCGCGGGATTAACCATGGTTTCAATGGGCATCCTGGGCATAATTCTAGCCCTGGCATCAAGACCAATAGCAGGTTATTTTGTCGACGATCCGGAAGTAATTCGTTTAACCGTTTTATTTGTTTGGCTGCTTGGAATCATGCAGCCATTAATGGCATTGGAATTTGCATTGGGCGGAGCGCTCAGAGGTGCAGGAGATACCAAGTCGCCATTGATTATCATCACGATTAGTTTGATCTTTTTTAGGCTTACTTTTGCTGGAATCTTTGTTTGGCTAAATTTTCCTATTGAGTATATTTTTGGCAGCTTGATTGTCGATTATATTGTAAAGGCAATTCTCTTTACATATCGCTTCGAATCTGGCCGCTGGATTAAACTTAAAACCTAGAATTTTTAAAGAAATGCGTATATTATCTACCCATAACTCATTTAGGAGAGTTAATTTATAAATTAAATCTTTGGGAGGATTTATGGGCTATTTAGCTACAAATGATTACGTAGGTATCTCGTTCTGGATTGCGACAGCTATTATGTTAGCGTCGACAATTTTCTTCTTTGTTGAAAGACAAGACGTTGCAGGTAAGTGGAGAACTTCACTGACTGTTGCTGGGCTTGTAACTGGTATCGCCTTTTGGCATTACTTGTACATGAGAGGAATGTGGTCAGACATGGGAGCTTCTCCTACGGTATTCAGATACATTGACTGGTTAATTACAGTACCACTTCAAATTATCGAGTTTTACTTGATTGTTGCAGCTGTTACAGCAGTAAGCGCAGGTATTTTCTGGCGTTTACTTATCGCATCAATTGTAATGCTTGTTGGTGGGTATCTTGGAGAGACAGGACTATGGGCACCTTCAGTAGGTTTTGCTGTTGGAATGATCGCATGGGTATACATAATTTACGAAATATTTCTTGGTGAAACTGCTGCAGCTAACTCTGCAAGTGGAAACGCTGCGAGTCAAAGCGCGTTTAATACCATCAAATGGATCGTAACTGTAGGTTGGGCTATTTACCCAGTCGGTTATGCTCTTGGTTATTTCGCTGGTGGAGTCAACAACGAAGCGTTAAACATAATCTATAACCTTGCTGACTTGATCAACAAAACAGCATTTGGTTTAGCGATATGGGCAGCTGCCAAATCTGATTCGGCAACAGCTTAGTACTTGCTCACAAAGAAAAACCCTAGCTGAAAAGCTAGGGTTTTTTTTGAGCCCCTTGCACATGTCTCCCCCAAGAGCACAAGGGACAGATAGAAATATATAAAATTCTTTCCACGCGGTCAAAAAAAAATTTGCAGGATCTAAAATAAATTTTGCTTAAAGTACAGCTTCAAAAGTTTCTGCAATGCTGGCATTGATGACAAGATCTGCAAACTGATCCATATCGGTTGGCTCGTTATTGAGAATCACTAATTTTGCTCCACCTTGTTTTCCAAGCAAAGGAATGGTGGCTGCGGGATAAACAACCAAAGAAGAGCCTACAGCAATCATCAAATCACAATTAGCAGCCTCATGTTGTGCGCGTAGCATTTCTTTTTCTGGCATTGGCTGACCAAAGGAAATAGTTGCTGTTTTAATGAAGCCATTGCAATCCTTGCAAATAGGCGGTTCGGCATTTTGTTTAAAATTTTCATGAATAGATTCCAATTCAAATCTTTGATTGCAATCTAGGCAAACCGCATAAGTAGCATTGCCATGAATTTCGGTTACTTGATCGTCTGTAAGCCCAGATGCCTGATGCAAATTATCAACGTTTTGAGTCACGCAATGACCATTAGCTTTTTTTTGAATGATCGAAGTAATAGCCTCATGACCTTTATTAGGAAGGAATTTTGAAAAGTTACTCTTAAAATTTACACTCTGTTCCCAATACTTCGCTCGCATTTCTTTTGAGGAAATAAAATCTTGAAAATAAATCGGAGTATTTTTTTTCCAAAATCCATTCGGTCCTCTAAAATCTGGAATGCCAGAGTCGGTGCTAATACCTGCACCGGTGAAAAAAACCGGATAAGAACAGTTATTGATGAGATCTTGAAATGATTCTATATCTGACATATATCTTTATTAATTATATGCAGAATTAACTTTTTTTGAAAAACAATTGGCCTTAGCTTGAAATAACCTAATTCTCAGAGTAAATTGTTTCTTCTTGCGAGTATAGCTCAGCTGGTAGAGCGCGACCTTGCCAAGGTCGAGGCCACGGGTTCGAACCCCGTTACTCGCTCCACGAAGAAGTAATTCTTCAAGTATTTTTAAATTTGATCGGCAAATTCGTGATTTTTATCACGATGACCTGCCTCATCTGCTCTGACAGCAATTACGACATCTCTCAAAGAAGCTTTCGCATCTAAGTTCCAATAATCTATTGCTATTTGGGGAGCAGGGCTATTTGAGATTGTGCCATTATCGATTTCATCTAAGTATTCAGAATACGAAGTCACTGCTTCTTCTTCAAAATACCCAATCATACGATGTGCAGTTTTTTTGAAGAATATGTAAAGTAAAGTATAGAAAATCCCGAAAGAAATTTGTGCCATCAAGATCAAAAATCTTTCAAATTTAGATGGTTTAGCAATTTCAATAAAAGTCATCAGATGCATTCTTTCATTTTCTGCTTCGTCTAAGAGTTCTTTAATCATACCGTTGTCATCTTTCATATTTCGTAAAGATCTTAGGTGGTGAATTACACCGGCTACCATACCAGGTACGCCTGCGACCGTTTCTAAAACAACGGCTCTATGACCATATCTTTTTCTGAAAAGAGTATCGGCAAAGAGTCTCAGTGCCTTGGTAATAAATAACGCAAACGAATCGCTGAAGCCTTTAGGAGAAGTATGAAGTTGGGCTTCAAGCGACTCGTTTGATGCAAAATTGTCTTGTTCTGTATTAAGCATGCCACTACTATATATATTTCAAAGTTATATAAAATATTTCAAACCTAATTATTAGATATATATAGCTTTAATGCATAAGTGCTAAAGTTTAAAAAAAAAGAGGTAAATGTGAGTACGATCAAAACTGAATTATTGGATAAAGGAGTATTTGTCATTACGCTTAATAGACCTAAAGTCTTAAATAGCCTGAACAAAGAAATCATTGATGAACTTTTAAAAGCTTTTAATCAAGCATATGAAGATCAAGCCATCAGAACCGTAGTCTTAACTGGCGAAGGTCGAGGTTTTTGTAGTGGGGCTGATCTTGCTGGAGGAGGTTGGCCAAGCGAACCCGGCTGGTCCCCAGGCGAATCAACAGCGCATGCGATGGAAATAGGCTTTAATCCTTTGGTTCGGAAAATAGTTGATTGCCCAAAACCGGTTATCAATGCCATTAATGGTATTGCCGCTGGAGGAGGGGTAGGGTTAGCTCTCTGTGGAGATTTGATATTAGCTGCAGACACAGCGAAGTTTAAACTCGTCTTTGGACCACAACTAGGAATCATTTCAGATGTTGGAGCATCCTGGCTTGTGCCGAATCTTCTGGGCAGAGCAAAGGCCAATGGTATGGCTTTACTCGGTGAAGACATTAGCGCTAGTCAAGCCGAATCTTGGGGACTGATTTGGAAAGTCTTTCCAGAAAAAGATTTATTAACCGAGGCTTGTAAGTTAGCCAGTCAAATGGCTGATGGAGCAATCACCGGACTAAAAGCTATTGTTAAAGCACACGATAATGCTTTGCAAGTTTCGCTATCCGAACAATTAGATTACGAAAGAGACACCCAAAGGGTCCTTTGCGATGGCGAAGTTTTCAAAGAGGGCGTGAAAGCCTTTCTCGAAAAAAGGAAACCTAATTTCCGAGATATTGAGGAAGTTTAAAATTAGTTTGAGTTAAGTCTTTGCAAAAGATTTGTGTAAATCACTTTGAGTGTTTCAAGATCTTCTAGACTGACGTTTTCATCCGTTTTATGAATGGTTTCATTGAGCGGGCCAAGCTCAACAATTTCCGAACCCATGACTTGTAAGAAACGACCGTCTGAGGTACCTCCGCCATTATTGATAATTGGCTCATAGCCAGTTACCGATTTGACAGAATCTACAATCTGATTAATGAAATATTTTTTTTCAGTTAAATATGGCAACCCACTTAAAACCCAATCAATTTCGTATTCGAGGTTCATGCTTTTAAGTATGTTTTCAAAAGTTTCTTTTAAATAAGCTTCATTAGACTCTGAACAAAATCTGAAATTGAACATCATTTCTAAAACACCAGGGACAACATTGGTAGCACCTGTACCTGATTTGATATTTGAAATTTGAAAAGACGTTGGTTGAAAATGATCATTTCCTGTATCCCAAGTGATGCTTTCCAGCTCAGAAATTAATTTTGCGCTGGTGAAGATTGGATTTTCTACTTTTTCTGGATATGCTACATGCCCTTGCTTACCTAAGACCTTTAAGGTACCGCTAAGCGAACCTCTTCGACCAATTCTTATCGTATCGCCTATCTTTTTATTAGATGATGGTTCTCCAACTAAACAAAAGTCGATGTGTTCTCCCGCATCCATGAATTTCTTGATGATAACGTCAATTTTTCCATCTTCAGGCTCGCCCTCTTCATTTGAAGTGAGTAATACGGCTAAGCGATAATTCAAATCGGGTTTCGTATCTAAAAAATCTTTGAGAGCTAACAAGTAAGCTGCAATATTACCTTTCATATCCGCAGTGCCTCTGCCATACATATGACCATTTAAAGTAACTGCTGAAAAGGGTGGTTGCGTCCAGTTTTCTTCAGGTCCTGTAGGTACAACATCTGTATGTCCTAAAAAACACATTAAGGGACCTTCTGAGCCTAAAACCGCATACAAGTTTTCCACGTTGTCGTAATTTATACGCTCGCATGCAAATCCTAGATCTTTCAAAAAAGGCTCAATCAGGTCAAAGCAACCTTCGTCTTTGGGAGTGATCGACTCAATCTTAATCAGATCTTCTAATAAATTTTCTATTTTCATCGAGCGCTATTATAAGTCCTTTCACAAACTTGTTTTAATATTTATTACTACTGCTAAAATCATTCTTTTATTAGAACAAAATCATAGGAATCAATATGACCAATCGTATTCAAAAGGGCGATCTTCAAGTAAGCGAAGTGTTAGACAAATTAATCTCAGAAAAAGTTTGTGTAAATATCGGTGTCGAGCCCGACAAATTTTGGGATTCCTTTAACGAAATTGTTAAAGAATTTACCCCGCGCAATAAAGCTTTACTTGAAGAAAGAGATGTACTGCAAGCAAAAATAGATAATTGGCATAAAGAAAATAAAGAATTTGATAAAGAAACTTACAAAGCTTTTTTAAAAGAAATTGGCTACTGGGTAGAGCCCAATGATGATTTCGAAATAGAAACTTCCAATGTGGATGAAGAAATTTCTACGATTGCAGGAGCGCAGTTGGTGGTACCAGTGATGAATGCTAGGTTCGCTTTGAATGCTGCCAATGCAAGATGGGGTAGTCTTTATGATGCCCTTTATGGAACGGACATGATTTCCGAAGAAGACGGTGCTGAGCGAGGAGGCGCTTACAATGAAGTCAGAGGAGACAAGGTCATTGAATTCTCCAAAGACTTTTTAAACGAAAATTTCCCTTTAAGTAGCGGAACTTACCAAGAAATTGCTGCATTTCAAATTTCTGATAATAATCTTGAAATTACACTTAAAGATCAAAGCAAAGTTACCTTAGAGGACAATGATAAATTTGAAGGGTATTCCGGTGATGTCGAAAATCCCAGCGGAATTCTTTTGAAAAACAATAATTTACATATTGAAATCCAAATCGATCGGGAAGATTCGGTTGGAAAAGATGACCTGGCTGGAATCAAAGATATCCTAGTAGAATCGGCAGTGACCACCATTCAAGATTGTGAAGATTCCGTTGCTGCTGTTGATGGAGAAGATAAGTGTACGGTTTATGCAAATTGGCTTGGCTTGATGCAGGGTAATCTAGAAGAAACTTTTGAAAAAGGCGGCAAAACCATGACCCGTAAGTTAAATCCTGATCGGGATTATTCCAAACCCGATGGAGCATCTTTTACCTTACCAGGCAGAAGTACGATGTTGGTGAGAAACGTTGGTCACCTCATGACTACACCAGCAATTCTCGATGGCGATGGCAATGAGATTTTTGAGGGCATCATGGATGCCATGTTTACAATCACTATTGCAAAACATGATTTGCTTAGTGAAGGTAAAATCAAAAATAGCCGTACCGGTAGCATTTATATAGTTAAACCAAAAATGCATGGTCCCAAAGAGGTTCAACTGACCTGTGATTTATTCGCTGCGGTTGAAAAAGCAGTTGGACTTGAACCTTTGACGGCAAAAATTGGCATCATGGATGAAGAGCGTCGAACTACAATCAATTTGAAAGAATGCATCAAAGTAGCAAAAGAGCGAGTAATTTTTATCAATACCGGATTCTTAGATAGAACTGGAGATGAAATCCACACTTCTATGGAAGCTGGCCCAATGATCAGAAAAGCTCAAATGAAACAGGAACCTTGGATTCTTGCCTACGAAAATTGGAACGTTGATAAAGGCTTGCAAACTGGTTTCAAAGGGAAAGCACAGATTGGAAAAGGGATGTGGGCAATGCCTGATGAAATGCTCGGGATGTATGAAAATAAGACTGTGCATCCAGAAGCAGGTGCCAATTGTGCATGGGTTCCATCCCCTACGGCAGCTACATTGCATGCTATGCACTATCATCAAATTAGTGTCCCCAGTGTGCAAGAGGCATTGCTTGCGCGAAAAGAGGCAAACATGGATGAAATATTAGAAATTCCTCTTTTAAAAGAAAAGCTTTCTGCAGAGGAAATTCAAGCCGAACTGGATAACAATGCGCAAGGTATCCTTGGTTACGTAGTTCGCTGGATCGATCAGGGAGTCGGATGCTCTAAAGTACCGGACATTAATAATGTAGGTTTGATGGAAGATCGAGCAACGTGTCGAATTTCCAGTCAACATATTGCAAATTGGTTGCATCATGGTTTGTGCGATGAAGCACAAGTCATGGAGACTATGAAAAAAATGGCAGTTGTTGTGGATGAGCAAAATTCTGGCGATCCGATTTATGAAAACATGGCACCAGCTTATGACGGCGATGCTTTCAAAGCAGCCTGCGATTTGGTCTTGAAAGGACGTGTACAGCCCAGCGGTTATACCGAACCCATTTTGCATGCTCAGCGTTTGGTTAAAAAAGCAGATTAATTCACCATGAGCAATCTTTCTCAAAAAGAATGGTTGGCTCAAATTACCGAAGAAATCATTGATCCAGAGCAACGTATCATTGATCCACATCATCATCTTTGGCCGGGTGCTTCGGTAGATTCTTCGGAAAATTCTAACCAATATTTATTGGCAGATCTTTGGGCAGACACTGGCTCTGGCCATAACGTAACCGATACTGTTTTTATCGACTGCAGTCAGTGTTATTGGGATTTACCTGAGAAATCCTTAAATCCTGTGGGCGAGACGGAATTTGTTAAAAAGATCGCTGATGCCTCTAAGACAGATCCCGATCAAGCGACGATCTCAGGCATTGTCGGCCACGTTGATCTTTTGTTGGGTTTTGAAGCAGAACCTGTTTTAGAAAAGCACTTAGAAGTTGGTCAAGAACTATTCAAAGGTATTCGCCATGCTGGCGGCTGGGATCCGCATCCCAACGTGAGAAATTCTCATCACAATGCCTGCGAAGGTTTGTATTTGCTTCCAGACTTTTTAGACGGCTTACAAACTCTTGCAAAGTTGGGCTACGTTTTCGAAGCTTGGCAATATCACCATCAGATTTCTCAAATTACTCAATTGGCAAAACAATTTCCCGACTTAAACATTATTTTGAATCATTTCAGTGGTCCACTGGGAATCGGGCCATATGAAAACAAACGCGAAGAAATCTTTACGCAGTGGCAAAAAGATTTAAAAGAACTCAGTCAACACGAAAACGTCTTTGCTAAACTCGGTGGATTGGCAATGCCGGTAAATGGTTTTGGTTTTCACCTGCAAGATAGACCACCGTCCTCAGATGAATTTGTAGACGCACAAAAAGCTTATTACGAGACCGCTCTAGAATATTTTTCTCCGGCAAGGTGCATGTTTGAAAGTAATTTTCCGGTAGATAAGGCTTCGATATCTTATTCAGTCTTATGGAATGGTTTTAAGAAAATAGCAAAAAACTATAGTCCTGAAGAGCGAGATCAGCTCTTTTTTGAGACAGCAGCAAAAGTTTATCGTATTACTGATTAAAACCCTGAATTTCTGCTGCTTCTTCGCGAATCAATTCTGGACCGCCTAATAGCTGACGGTTGAGCCCAATTCTTTTAAACCAGTAATGCAATCCCAAGAGATCGGTAAAACCCATACCACCATGAACTTCTGTAGCTTTTTTTGAAACCATCTTTGCCACTTCAGAAATATGCGATTTGGCCTGACAAGCTTGCAAACGTGCTTCCTCTGGAGAATGGTCAAAAGAATGTGCTGCTTGCCATAGCATGGCATAACAAGGCTCTAAATCAGATGCCATTTCAGCGCACATATGTTTCACCGCTTGAAAAGAGCCTATCACTCGATTGAATTGTTTTCTTTCTTTCGCATAGGACACTGCTTTCTCAATCATACTTTCCGAAGCGCCCAAACTATCGGCGGCAAAAATGATTCGTCCAGCATCTAAAACTTTTTTAGCAATCTCAGGATTTTTCTCTGATTCAGGTAAAACCTCTGCAATTACATTTTTTAATGTTAATTCTAGATAAGATCTGGTTTTATCTACTGAGGTAAGTTTTGTAACTTCAACGCCTTGGTCTTTTGCATCGACCAAGAATAATACACCTCCTTTATTGGCTAAAAGGAAGTAATCGGCTTCATCACCGTCGATTACAAACAACGCTTTCCCGTTGGCCTTATCACCGGATAAATCTATGCCAGCATCTTCTCGAGCTGCTACATATTCACTCAAGCCCACACCAAACTTTGTTTCATTTGAGACAATTTGGGATAGGTATTTTTTCTTTTGTGCTTCTGAGCCAGCTAAATTCAATGCAATGGGAGCCATCACGTATGCTCCTGCGAAAGGAATTGGTCCAACTCCAGCGCCTAAACCTTGAGCTACTGCTACGGCAGATAACAAATCCGCTCCCAAACCACCATGTTCTTCAGGGACCAATAAAGCATTGATACCGAGATTAATCAGTCCGCCATAAATTTCTTGTTGCAAGGCAACATCTTCGCCACTGGCAATTTTCCTTATTTCATCGACGGTAACGTTATCCGTCAAAAACTTTTTCACGTAGTCATGAAATTGTTCTTGTTCTTCTGATAATCCAAAAAACATTACGATGCCTCAGTTACTTTAGGTTCTTTTGGCATCCCTAAACCACGCTCAGAAATAATATTTTTTTGAATCTGATTGGTGCCACCACCGATGATTAAGCCAAGAAAGTACATATAAGTGAACTGAAAAGAACCATCTTCTTTTAGGTAAGGACTGTCTTCATACAACGTGCCAATTTCTCCCAAAACATCAATAGCTAAGCCTTCCAGTTCGTGACGCAACTCGGTGCCAACTAATTTTTGAATCATACCGCCCAATTTGACATTTTGTCCGGGATTGATTTTTGAAGACAACAATCTCAGTGAGTGCGCTTGACTGGCCATCACTTTACCTTGGACTTGCATCAAACGATCTCGATAAGAAGGAATATCGATTAAGCGTCTGCCATCGATGGTTTGTTCTTTCATCATATTAATGAGCGTATTCAATCGATTCATGGTGGCATTGGGATCTGCCAATGAACCTCGTTCGTGACCCAATACAGAATTTGCTACCGACCAACCTTCGCCTCTTTTAGCCACAATATTTTCTTCTGGCACTGTGACATCATCGAAAAAGACTTCATTGAAACCAGCTTTCAATGTCATATCTACCAGAGGTCGGATTTCAATTCCTGGTGTCTCCATTGGAATCAAAATAAAACTAATACCGGCGTGTTTAGAAGCTTCTGGTTCAGTTCGCACCAAACAAAACATCATTTGCGAATATTGCGCAGTACTGGTCCAGATTTTTTGGCCGTTTATGACCCAGTTGCCATCAATCAATTCAGCCTTGGTTTGAAGACTCGCCAAATCACTTCCAGCATTAGGCTCTGAATAACCCTGACACCAAATCATCTCACCATGCAAAGTAGGGCGGATGTATTGTTGTTTTTGTTCTTCGGTTCCCCATTCCAGCAACGTTGGAACCAACATATCAATTCCTTGACCACCCATACCGCCTGGAACTTTTGCTTTGGAAAATTCGGTAGCAATAATACGACTTTTGATAATATCGGTCTCGCCACCATAACCACCGTATTCTTTGGGTATTGCGCGCGCAATGAAACCTTTTTCAATTAAGATTTTTTGCCACTCTGAACGCGTAACCTCTTTAGCAGCTTTTTTGTTGACCGAGGAACCGCTTAAGGCATCGGACATTTCATTGTCGTTACTTTCACTCTTAAACGATACGCCTTGGTATTCTTTGCAAAACGCTTGTACGTCTTTGCGAAAATCGTCGTATTCTGCACCGTAATTTAAATCCATTAGTTTCTCCTTCTTTATTGGATAGCAAGCAATTATTCTAAGGGTAAATAACTCAAACGCAAACCTCAGATAACATAAAGTATTGTTGGCGCTTACAAGTCAAAATAGCTAAAATCAAAAAACATGTCTCGCGGGTTTATTATTTTCCTTACTTCATTGCTGATCGTTTTGGGCGCGCGTTTCAGTACTTATGCGCCACTGCCAGCTGAGGTTTTTGCCGATTGCACTTCACCGGTCAATGAAAACAAATTGCAAGGACTTTGGGAGCTTGATCGGATCAACAATTATGAAGCTTTCAATCAAGCATTAGCCGAGGAGAGTGGTTTTATGACTACTTTGCAAGAATATATTTATCCTTTCGTCTTAGAGCGAAGCCAGCTATATCGTATCGAACAATGTGGGACAGAAGTGGCTTTGACAGTAAATGACTTGCGCGAATGGATTGTAGCCAAAGGCACGATTGAAGAAGCCGATATCCAAGTTGAAATTGAAGATTTCAAAACCGAACTCAAAGAGAGTTTTGATGAGATGATGACCGACGTCAAAGATGCGCTAGCTATTGAAGAAAAACCCGAGATCGATAAGTCCTTAAAATTCGTTAGAAAAGCCGACGATTTAGACCTTCAGGCTGAATTGACTTTTTCTGGAGAGGAGTTAAAAATTTTTGGCTCAGTGAATGGCAAAAATTTTAGAGAAAAAATTTTTTACGACTCTGGAGAGTTGGTCAGAGAAATTGCATTTGTTGATTCCGATTCCGGTTCCACCGACTTCATTTACCGCCGCTATCCTTAGTTTCCCAAGGGTGTTTCTTTTTGATGATCCTTTTGATGATGGCATCTCTTTGTTTTTGAGGAATATCAACTACCCTGACGCTTTTGGCTAGTTTTTCAAAAGCTTCTTTATCTGTCAGTTCGCCACTTGCTACTTCGGCCATTGCACCTAATCCAGCCCACTGCACATAGTGTCTGGCGTCTTGAAATTCAAGGAGTGAATGAATCGATGCATTTTTAATTTGCTTTGTTTTGATAGCATTTAAAAAATTATTTTCCATGTTGGGCTGAGAAATTTCTTTAAACGCAGCGACGAACATTTTTGGATTATTCAATAGCCATTCAATAGAAGGCGAATTGCCAAACAAATTTATAGCTCTCAACACACTCAAGTACAAAATATAAACGTAATCCTTTTCGTTTTTCACATCCAATTTAAAGTCAATCAGACTATTCTTAATGGTTTTGTTTAAAGCTTCTATTTGAATTTCTTCAATGCTTTCGAAATGATTATAAAAAGTACCATAGCCAACATCTGCTCTTTTTATAATTTCTTTCACATTGAGACGTTTTCTATCGGAATTTAAAAATTCAATAGCCGCATCAATAAGTTTGTTTTTGGTATCGGGCATATCTGACATAGTGTACAGATTTAATGACCGAACTATCAATTTATGATCAAATTGCTCTATATGAAGATAAGAAACTATTTTTTATCTCATCAAAGTACCAAAAAATTATTGTTTCGAATTTTTGTCACCTTGGTGAGTTTATTAGCAAGTTCACTTGCTTTTACTCGTGATGAAATTGGGGTTGCTGCAGCCGTAAATACCACCACCACCGATAATTTTTACGATCCATCTGGAATGTTCGAAGAGCGTCGTCTCGTTGAAGAAGGCTACAAAATTATTCAAAACCGAACCATTGAAACCGACGAAAAAGGTAAGGCCCAGATGATTCTTATCGATGGTACAGCTTTTACCATTGGTCCCAATTCCAGAGTTATTTTAGATAAGTTTGTCTATAACCCAGAAACGGCAGACGGATTTTTGGAAATGCAGGCAACAGGGCTCTTAAGGCTTGTGGGTGGAAAAGTCACCAAGAAAAATGCTGCTACCATCAATACCAGCGTTGCCACCGTAGGAATTCGAGGAGGAATTGTTATTGTTGATTCCGATAATGAGTCAACTTCAGCAGCTTTTGTCTATGGTCAAGAAATGGAAGTCATACCTCTACAAAATCAAGGGGGCCGTACAGTCCTAACAGAAGATGGCTTTGTTGTTGAAGTCAATGACCCTTACGATGATATTGAAACTCCGGAATTACTCACTGCAGAAGCCTTAGCTAGTTATTCCGCTGAGTTTGAAGGGCAGGAAGAAGACGAAGAAGAAGATTCCGAAAGCGAATCCGAAGAAGAATCCGAAGAGGAGGAGTCAGAAGAGGAAGAAGAATCCGAAGAAGAATCTGAA
>CACEVU010000005.1 GCA_902563105.1 uncultured SAR86 cluster bacterium | reverse complement strand
CTTGTGATATTCCTGTATAGATTATAAAGGTAAATAATGAAAATTTTGGTTCCGATTAAAAGAGTAGTCGATTATAACGTCAAAGTAAGACCTAAGGCAGACGAATCTGATGTAGATTTGAACAATGTCAAGATGGCTATTAATCCTTTTTGTGAAATTGCAGTTGAAGAAGCTGTCCGACTTAAAGAATCAGGATCAGCCGAAGAAATTATTGCAGTTACTGTTGGAGCTTCAAATGCTCAAGAGCAACTTCGTACAGCATTAGCCCTAGGCGCTGATAAAGCCATACTTATTGAAACTGATTTAGAGGCTCAACCTTTAGCTATAGCAAAGGCCTTAAAATCAATTGTAGAAAAAGAATCTCCTGATCTCGTGATCATGGGAAAACAAGCTATTGACGGAGATAATAACCAAACAGGTCAAATGCTAGCAGCTTTACTGGGATATCCTCAGGCTACATTTGCATCAGAATTAAAAATATCGGATAGAAAAGCTGAAGTTACCAGAGAAGTTGATGGTGGACTTCAAACAATTTCTATAGATCTTCCTGCAATCGTAACTTCAGATTTAAGGCTCAATGAACCCAGATATGCTTCTTTGCCAAACATAATGAAAGCAAAACAAAAACCTCTAGAAGTAATTAATGCTGAAGAAATAGGCGTAGATATGAATCCAAGAATTTCGACTATCAAAGTATCTCCTCCGCCGGAGAGGGAGGCTGGTATAATAGTAGAGTCAGTTGAAGAATTAGTAGAAAAACTTAAAAACGAAGCAAAGGTAATAACATGACATCACTGGTAATAGCTGAACATGATAACAGCGAGCTTAAAGGCTCAACTCTTAATACAGTAAGTGCTGCGCTAAAAATAGATAGTGAAATTCATTTACTAGTAGCAGGTTCTAATTGTAATACAGTAGCTGAAACTGCATCAAAGACAGAAGGTATTTCTAAAGTCCTTTATGTAGATTCTCCTGAATACGAAAACTTCTTAGCTGAAAATATATCTCTTTTGATAAAAAACATTAGTGGAGACTACTCAAGTATTCTTGCCCCAGCTACTACAAATGGTAAAAACTTCATGCCAAGAGTAGCTGCATTTTTAGATGTTGCACAAATATCTGATATAAGTGCAGTAGAATCTGAGGACACCTTTCAAAGACCAATTTATGCTGGTAACTGTATTGCAACTGTAAAGTCATCTGATTCTGTAAAAGTGATTACTGTTAGGACAACTGCTTTTGACCCTGTAAACGGTGAAAA
This sequence comes from uncultured SAR86 cluster bacterium, assembly GCA_902563105.1. Classification (GTDB taxonomy): domain Bacteria; phylum Pseudomonadota; class Gammaproteobacteria; order Magnimaribacterales; family AG-339-G14; genus MEDG-81. The sequence continues at coordinate 92,074 of CACEVU010000005.1, read as the reverse complement.
TGGTTCAGCTGAAATACTAAAACTTGAAGAAATAAATGATGCTGGGATATCTGAATTTATTAAAGATGAACTTGCTGAATCTGATAGACCTGAGTTAACTGCTGCTGACGTGATAATTTCAGGCGGAAGAGGAATGCAAAATGGTGAAAACTTTAATTTGCTTGAAGGAATCGCAGATAAGCTTGGAGCTGCAATAGGAGCATCTAGAGCAGCTGTTGATTCTGGTTTTGTTCCAAATGATTATCAGGTAGGTCAGACAGGAAAAATCGTTGCACCAAATCTCTACATTGCAGTAGGGATTTCAGGGGCTATACAACATCTTGCAGGAATGAAAGATAGTAAAGTTATTGTTGCTATTAACAAAGACGAAGATGCTCCCATATTTCAAGTAGCTGATTATGGACTTGTTGCAGATTTATTTACCGCTTTGCCTGAAATGGAAGCAAAAATCTAGAATATGTCTAATGTTGAAATTACTGAATCTGCAGTAAATTATTTAAAAGATCTATTAGAAAGTCAGGAAGAGCCAACAAATATAAAAATCTTTGTTTCTGATCCTGGAACTATGAAGGCAGAAACATGCATTGTTTATTGCAAAGTAGGAGAGGAAGAACAAGATGATATTCTAATGGATATTAAAGATATTAACGTCTTTCTTGAAAATGAAAGTATTTCATTTCTTGAGGATTGCAAAGTCGATTATCATCCCGATAAATTTGGAGGACAGCTGACAATCAGAGCTCCAAATGCAAAAATTCCTAGTTTAAGTAAAGATAGTTCGATAGAAGAAAAAATAAATTACTATTTGTATAGTGAAATTAATCCTTCTTTGGCATCTCATGGTGGAGAGGTAAGTTTAGTTGAAGTCATAGACTCATCTAAAGCGGTTTTGAGATTTGGCGGAGGTTGCCAAGGGTGCGGAATGGTAGATCTTACTTTGAAAAATGGTGTTGAGAAAACTTTGAAAGACAATATTCCTGAAATATCAGAAATTATCGATTCAACAGACCATTCTTTTAAAGACAACGCTTTTTATAAATAACATCATCCATATACATACGTTTAATTTATAATCTGTGAATGACTTCATCAGATGATCTATTTGTATTCTACGATACAGAAACAACTGGTTTAGATATAAACTTTTCTCAGATCATCCAAATAGGAAGTGTTCTAACTGATACTAATTTTAAAATATTAGATGAACTTAACCTAAACTCCCAAGTTCTTCCTTGGGTTGTTCCTTCTCCTGATGCTTTTTTAGTTCATAAACAAACTGCTTGCCTTGAGAATGGACTCTCTCATTTTGAAATGATGAGGACTTTAAGGGAAAAGTGGCTTTCATGGGGTAAAGAAAAAAACTTGATATTTGTCTCTTACAACGGACACAGATTTGATGAAGAGCTTGTTAGAAGACAGTTTTATTGGAATCTTTTTGACCCCTACATAACAAATACTAACGGTAATAGAAGATTAGATCTTATGAGCCTGTTTCAGATAATTGGTAATTTCTTTGACTCCAAAATAAAAGTTCCAAAAGATGCTGAAGAGAACATAAGTTTAAAATTAACTGATTTAGCTAAAGAAAATAATATATCTGTTGAAAATGCGCACGATGCAATTGTCGATTGCATGCTTATGTTAAAACTTATGAAAAAAATAAAAGTTGAGGCTCCTGAAGCTTTAGATGCTGCAATAAATGGTTCTTCAAAAAATGGGAACATTCAGCTAAGTAAAACCGAGCCTTTTTGTCTGCTGGGAGAGATTTATAGAAAGAAGAAATATATCTATCCAGTAATAGCCTGTGGACAAAATCCTAATCAAACTAATCAGGTTGCGCTTCTAGATTTATATTTTGATCCTAAAAAAATGTTTGACATGTCAGACTATGAATTATCAGAACAGTTTGGAGCTGGAGGAGGGCTCAAAACAATATCTATTAATAAAAGTATACCTTTGATCCCTTCTGGAAAGGTTTCAGGCCTGAATAATTTTTTAGATTCGCCGTTAAAATTATTAGAGTCTAGAGCACAATTGGTTCTAGAAAATACTGATTTTCAAAATAGAGTTTGTGAATTATTATCAATCAACCAAAAAGATTATCCACCAAATAAATATTTAGAGCAGAAAGTTTACGAAAGATTTCCATCTAACAGCGATAAGCTTTGGATGGAAAGGTTTGAAATTTCTACTTGGTCAGAAAAGGCTAAATTACTTAATGGGTTTGAAGATGAAAGATTTAGAGACTTGTCACAAAGGTTAATAAATTACTTAAAACCGGAATTTTCTTCCAACAAAGATAAAGATACTTATCACGAATTTTTAAAGGAAAGGCTTCTAACTAATGGCCCTTGGAAAATGACTTTAGAAAAAGCAATCTCTCGAACAAATTCTCTAAAAATAGATGCTGAAGAAAGTAAAGACTATGAAAAGTTAAAAATTATCGATTCTTTGCTAGATCATTATCAGGAGAAAAAGATTCTTGCTGAGCTTTAGTGAGTTTTATCAACATACCAAATTTTGGATGGTCTACATAATGAAGTTCTCCGCTTCTAAATTTCTTTGAGTGTTGAACTTGAAACAAGAGCGATTGGTTTTTTTCTTCAAAAAGGTCTATATGTAGATTATCTCCAGAAAAGTTTTTTCCTGAAATTAAATTTTCAATTTGCTCTTTTGAAGGATCTAGCTCTGACAAATACAAATTTAAATTAAAATGAAGGAATCTTTCTTTGTATAATTTTAAGAACCCAAATATTCTAGTTCCTTTAAAAAAATTACTGTCGATGAAGATGTGTTGTGCTCTATCTATATTTTTTACAGTTTGAAACCAAGATTTCGTTCCTATAACTCTAAAATCTCTACTACGTGCAATTTTACTAACTTCTTCAGATAAAGAAAAATCCCTCGCGGAATCTGTCTCAAAAAATGATTTTTTATTTTCCAATAATGGTAGCGAACGATCTGTAATGGTTTGATCTTGCTCTAAAAGATTCTTATTTTCGTCATCTATTTGCACAGACATAAATAAATCTTGAAATCGATAACCAAGATCTAAAGGAAGGGATTTAATTTCTATCTTTGGATAAGGAAAATCTGATAAAAAAAGAATATTGTCTATTTCACTTAATTCAGGAGGCAGAAAAGTTTCGTTGGTCTGAGATTCAGGTAAATATTTTATAAATATTATATCTACCAAGAATATTTGATCTTCGCCAAAAATATGTAATGAAAAAAATAACGTTAGTATCAAAGATAGATTAAGTTTCATTTGTTTTTAGAAAGTTTTCCAACTTAGATATTATAAAGGTTAACCGATCACTTTTAATATTTTCAGCATTGATTTTAATTTCTTCGATTTTTGAAGACGGTGGTAAGAGACTTGAGTTCTCTGAGAGTCTTAATGAAAAAATATTTTCTCTAAACTTAATAGCTAAAATATTTAGTTTTCGAGAGATATTCTTTAATTTAGAGAGCTCGTAGAGATTGTAAATTTCACTTGTTAACTCTCCAAATCTATCAACGAATTCTTTTTTATGTTCATTTAATTTTTTATTTTCTTTTATTGAAGATATTTCTTTATACATACTAAGTCTTAGTTCTGCTTGAGGAATTATCTCCTCAGGAATAAAACCATAAATTCCAATATCTATATCTATATCCGACTGATCAACTATTTTTTCTCCTTTTAAAATTTTTATAGAACTTTCGATCATTTTTGAAAATAAAGTTAATCCAACAACATCTATAGCTCCACTTTGTTTTTCACCTAGTAACTCTCCTGCGCCTCTTATCTCAAGATCTCTCATGGCTAAACTAAATCCAGAAAGCAAGGATTCGTTTTCTTGTAATGCATTGATTCTTTCAAGAGCTTTATTTTTTAAATCTTTATCCTTATTAAGAAAAAAATATGCAAAAGCTTCTCGTTTAGATCTTCCTACTCTACCTCTTATTTGATGGAGTTGTGAAAGTCCATAATTTTCAGAATTTTCAACAATTAATGTGTTTGCATTTTCAATATCAATACCACTTTCAATAATCGTGGTGCAAACAAGTAAATCTATTTTCTTCTCTATAAATTTTTGCATTATTGCTGCTAGCTCTTTAGGTTTAAGTTGACCATGAGCAAAAGCAATGGTTTTATCAGGAAATCTTTTATAAATTTCATTTCTTTTATCTTCTAAAGCACTGACATTGTTCAACAGGTAAAAAACTTGTCCATCACGATAAAACTCTCTTTGTATGGCTTCGTAAACTAAACTTTTAGAATATCTGGATACAATTGTTTTTACACTTTTTCTTCCAACAGGGGGGGTAGTAATAAGCGAAATATCTCTTACTTTTGATAAAGATAGATTTAAAGTTCTTGGAATTGGAGTTGCAGACAACGAGAGAACGTTGATACTACTTTTCATGGATCTTATTCGTTCTTTTTGTCTCACACCAAATTTATGTTCTTCATCTATTATAAGGAGATTTAAATTTTTAAATAAAACCTGTTTATTGAAAAGGGCATGAGTTCCAATAATAATTGAATAAAAACCTTTATTAATTTTTTTGTATATTTCTTCTTTTTCCAAAGAAGTTTGTTCTCTTGTTAGAAGGCAAATTTTTTGCGGAAATTCATTGAATCTCTCTTTGAATACCTCAAAATGCTGCTTTGCTAGTACCGTAGTAGGAGCAAGAATACATACTTGAAAGCTGTTTTGAGAAACAATAAAAGATGCTCTCAAAGCCACTTCTGTTTTTCCAAAACCAACTTCACCACAAATTAATCTATCTTGTGGTTTTTTAGAAACCAAATCAGATATAACTTCGTTGATCACTCTTTTTTGATCTGGCGTTTCAGTAAACTTGAAAGTACTTGTAAACTTTTCGTATTCATCAATATTAATATCAACTTTTGGTGATTTCTCTAGGTTTCTTTTTGCTTCAGCCTCTAAAATTTCTGAAGCCACATCAAAAGCTTTTAGTTTGGTTTTTTTTGTTTTTTCTTTCCATTTCTTTTTGCTAAGGGAATCTAAGGGAATATCTTTTGCACCGATGTAAGGTGTAATTTGAGATAAAGAATTTACAGGGACATACAGTAGCTCGTTATTAAGATACTCAATTAAAAAACATTCAGTTTTATTAAGATTTTTAAGTCCTAAAAATTTTCCAATACCGTGATTGACATGAACTACTAACTCACCTTGTTTAAAATTTAAAAGCGAGTCAAAATCTTTTTTTGTTTGATTTAGACTCTCAGAAGTTTCCTTAAAAATTGGATCAATATCTTTTGTTGAAATTTCTTCAGATATATTTAGTTCCTCAGCGTTACTTAATAAAGAATTTATTTCTTCTAGCGAATTAAAAATTTCATTGGGTTTTAAGATAGGTTTATTTTCATCACTTATGAATTCTTCATATCTGTCACTAATTAAATTCCAATAATTTAAAGATTCTTTAAATACGTCACCAGCGTAAAAAATATTAAAATCACTTAAAAAATCTTTTAGAGTAGGCTTGTCTTCATAAAATAGTGATGAATAAAATTCTATTCCAGAAAAGAATTTCCCTTTAGAAACACTTTCAAAAATATCACCATCTTCATTAAACTTAGATCGCCAATTCTTTTTAAATATCTTTATTGATTTATCATCCAAGACAAAACCCTTTGAGGGCCTAACTATAAATGAAGATATTTTTCTAAAAGTTTTCTGGCTGTCTGGATCAAAAATAAAGATGCTCGAAATTAAATCATCATCCAAGTCGATTCGTACTGGATATTTACTGTTACTGGGAAAAATATCTACAACTGAACCTCTTAAAGCAAAGCTAGATGGTTTTGATACTAAGTCTGACGCTTCATAACCATTTTCCAATAGCTTTGAGACAAGTTCATCTCTATCTATTATTTGTTTTTCTTTAAACTCAAAAAATAATGTGTTTATGTTTGCCCGATCAAAAATTGGCTGAAATAATGCTGGAATTGTTGAAAAAGCAACAATAGAATTTTTATTCACTAAATCTCTTAAACCAATAAGTCTTCGTGAAGAAACTTCCGGATGAGGCGAAAAATTATCATATGGTAAAACCTCTAAATCAGGAATTATAACTTTTGATCCATGTGTCGTTTGAGACCAAGTTTTACTCAAATTATTAGAATTACTGCATATTACTAAATTCTTTTGATAACCAAATGTTATTTCCATAATGATTTTTACAACGTTTTAACAGATAAATGTTTGTGTATAATACTGACTTCTACAAATAAGACTATAAAGAGGTTTTTTAATGAATTTATCTTTCTCAGAAGAAGATCTTAGTTTCCAAAATGAAGTAAGATCATTTATTGCAGATAATTATCCTGCAGATATAAAAAATAAAATGGATAATGGCATTCCGCTATCCAAAGAAGACATTTTAACTTGGCAAAGAATTTTAAGTAAAAAAGGATGGTTTGCTGTCAATTGGCCTGAAGAATACGGAGGAACTGGATGGACAGTAACTCAAAAACATATTTTTCAAAATGAACTAGCAAGTGCCAATACACCCACTTTAGTTCCTTTCGGAGTAAGCATGTGTGGTCCAGTAATCTACTCTTTTGGAACACAAGAACAAAAAGACAAATTTCTTCCAGGAATCATCAATAATGATGTTTGGTGGTGTCAGGGTTATTCTGAACCAGGATCCGGTTCAGATTTAGCTTCCTTAAAGACTAAAGCTGTTAAAGATGGAGATCACTATATCGTCAATGGCACAAAGACTTGGACGACTATGGCTCAGCACGCTGACTGGATTTTTTGTTTAGTTAGGACTGAAACTACTGATATTAAACAACAAGGTATAAGTTTTCTTTTGATCGATATGAAAACTCCTGGTGTTGAAGTTAAGCCAATCATTACAATTGATGGTTCGCACGAAGTTAATATGGTTTATTTGGATAATGTTAAAGTCCCCGTCGAAAATCTCATCGGAGAAGAAGGTGCCGGATGGAATATTGCTAAATTTTTATTAGCCCATGAAAGAACCGGAATAGGTGGTATTCCTGCTTTGAAAAGAGAAATTAGAAGATTGAGAGAAATTACTTCCGAACTTCCTCTCGGTGAGGGTTTTCTTAAAGATGATGAGCTTTTCATGGATAAACTAAATAAATTAGAAATTGATTTATTGGCAGCAGAATACAGTGAACTAAGGACTCTTGCATCTATGTCTAAAGGTGGACATCCAGGCCCTGAATCCTCAATTTTAAAAATCAAAGGAACTGACTTACAACAAGGTCTTTCAGATTTATTTGTTGAGGCGATAGGCTATTATGCTCACCCATTTATGTCTGAAGAGGATCTAGCTTCCAATGAAGGAAGAATAGGACCAGATTTTGCCGCAAATGTCATGCCTCATTACCTTAACTACAGAAAAGTTTCTATCTATGGTGGAAGTAATGAAATTCAAAGAAACGTCATTGCTAAAGCAGTTCTAGGGATCTAGATGGATTTTTCACTTTCAGAAGAACAACAGTTGTTGAAAGACAGCATCACCCAATTCGTAGATAAAGATTATTTATTTGATGTAAGACAAAAAAATATTAAATCTGAGTTGGGTTATAGTTCTGACTTTTGGAAAACTTTCGCTGATTTAGGTTGGCTTGGAATGCCTTTCTCTGAAGCTGACGGAGGTTATGATGGTGGTCCAATAGATTTGATGGTGATTATGGAGTCTTTAGGAAGGGGTTTGGTTGTTGAACCATATATCCCAAACGTTGTTTTGGCAGGTGGTTTAATTAGCAGACTTGGCAACGAAGAACAAAAAACTAATTTTCTTCCTAAAATCATTTCTGGAGAAATCCAAATGTCTCTTGCTTTTGCTGAACCCCAAAGCAGGTTCAATTTGAGTGACGTTATCACAACAGCAAAGAAAGATGGTGAAAATTACATTTTAGATGGCTATAAAGCTGTAGTAATGAATGGTCCTTCATCCGATACTTTAATAGTTGTTGCCAGAACTTCAGGAACTCAACTTGATGAAAAAGGTTTGTCTTTATTTTTGGTAGATCCTTCTGCAAAAGGAGTGTCACTGAGAAACTATTCTAATGTTGACGGGTCTAAAGCTTCAGAGGTTACTTTGGAAGGCGTCGAAGTCTCAACATCATCATTACTTGGAGATGAAGGTAATATTTATTCTGTCTTAGAGGAAGTTATAGATTTAGCGACATTAGCAATCTCTGCTGAGGCGGTAGGAATAATGGAAAAAATGAATGAAATTACTCTTGAATATACTAAAACAAGGGAACAATTTGGTGAAACCCTCAGTTCTTTTCAAGCTCTTCAACACAGAATGGTAGACACCTTTATGGCTTATGAACAAACAAAATCTCTTTTGCTGATGTGTGCAGCCAAATTAACTGATAAAGCTGATGATGCGACGAAAGCAGTCTCTGCACTTAAATATCAAGTAGGAATAGCTGCAAAGCAAGTTGGTGAAGAGTCCGTTCAATTACATGGTGGAATGGGTGTTACAGATGAAACCAACATAGGTCACTTTTTTAAACGCCTTACTACAATTAGAGCAATTTTTGGAAATACTGATTATCACCTAAAAAGATATTCTGCTTTGTAATAAATGACAGCCATTAAATCTGACTCTAATCCTGATAAGAGGGGAAGAGCTAAGCCAGATAACTACCTAGAAAACTGGATAGAAAGACAATCTCTTGTGGAATCAATGATTCCCATCATTGGAAAATTTCACAGAGAAAAAAACGTTCGCATTTTGCTTTATGGAATTCCTCTAATTTCTTTGTCTGTAATAGAAATAATGCAAACACATAGAACTGTGAGGGAAGTTGAAGAAAATGAATTGAGCGAATATGAGTCTTCAATGATCTTAGCAAGTTTAGATAAACTAGATTTGGGCCCATCTCAAATAGACATTGGAATCCTAGCTGCTGCATTTATGTTTGACGATCATGGTCAAAATTTAGATCAGTTTGTTGAAGAACAAGTTAAAAAAGCTATTGGTAATCATCAACCGGTCTTAAAGAAACCTCAAGATGTCGTTTTGTTTGGCTTTGGAAGAATCGGTAGACTGATAACAAGGTTAATTCTAGAGGATACCGGGGCTGGGGAAACTTTTTCTCTCAAAGCAGTTGTGGTTAGAAAATCTAAATCTGAAGATTTATTAAAAAGGGCGGAGTTAATGAGAAGAGATTCAGTCCACGGTCCTTTCAAAGGAACTATTCGTGTGGATGAGGAATCTAGTACTCTTATCATGAATGGAAATCCAGTAAAATTTATTTACTCAAATGATCCTGAAGAAATAGACTATTCAAAATTTGATATTAAAGATGCTATTTTAATAGACAATACTGGTGTGGCTAGAGACGAAAAAGGTCTTTCAAAGCACTTAAAATCAAAAGGTATCTCAAAAGTCTTGCTTACTGCACCAATAAAAGGCGGCTTAAAAAATATTGTTTATGGTGTCAATCATAAAGACATTTCTGATAAAGATCTTATTCTTGGTGCCGCTTCATGTACAACCAATGCAATTGTGCCTCTTTTGAAGGCTATATCAGAAGAATACGGAATAGATAATGGACATGTAGAAACCGTACATTCGTACACAAACGATCAGAATCTTATCGATAATTATCATGATAAAGCTAGACGAGGAAGAAGTGCTGCATTGAACATGGTCTTAACAGAAACGGGGGCAGCAAATGCTGTTTCACAAGTATTGCCAGAACTTGATGGAAAACTTTCTGCAAACGCCATAAGAGTACCGACTCCTAACGTATCTATGGCGATTCTTAACCTTCATTTAGAAAAAGAAACTAAAGTAGACGAGCTCAATAATTTTTTAAGGCAAACAGCTTTCCACAGTATCTATAAAGATCAAATAGATTATACAAATTCACCTGAGATAGTCTCTTCGGATATCATTGGAAGTAGATTCGGTTGTGTTGTTGATTCTCAAGCAACTATTTGTAATAGAAAAAATATAGTTATATATGCTTGGTATGACAATGAATTAGGTTATTGCGTTCAGCTTTTGAGGGTTTTAAAGAAAATGGCTGGAATAAAATATATTAGATTACCTCTATTCCTTTAATATGAATTTCAAGATTTCAAACGGATTAAATCTTTCTCTTGTTGGAGAAATAGAAAATTCTTATCTACCTGAAAATAAAACTTTAACCTCAAGAGTAGCTATTCTTGGAAAGGATTTTCATGGAATCAAGCCAACAATGTTTGTTTCTGAAGGCGAAAAAGTAACTCAAGGGCAAGCTTTATTTGAAGATAAAAAGAATCCAGGATACAACTTTATCTCTCCGGTAAATGGAACTGTATCTGAAATTAATAGAGGAGATAGACGATCATTTCTTTCAATGATTATTGAAAAAGATAATGATGATAATTCTTTTGAGATTGATACAAGTTTTGTTAAATCAAGAGACAATATTTTAAATTTCCTAAATGTTTCTGGATCTCTAAGTTTATTTAGAACGAGACCTTTTTCTAAGACACCAACAGTTGGTTCTCATCCAAACCAAATCTTTATTTCTTTAATTGACTCTAATCCTTTATCTTTTGATCCGTTACTAGTTATAGAAGATAATTTAATTGAATTTAATAAGGCAATTGAATATTTATCTTATATTCCAGAAAATTCTATTCAAATTGGAGTTACAAATGCCTGTAATCTAAATTTATTTGAATCGGAAAAAATCAATTATCATAAATTTTCCGGTCCCCATCCTGTTGGTTTGGTTGGAACACAAATTCATAAAATTTCTCCCGCGAGTCTTAAAAAAAAGATTTGGACGATAGGCTACCAGGAAGTTATCAAGATCGGCAAAACTCTTCTGTCGGGTTCTTTATATAACGAGAAGTATATATCTTTTGCTGGTTCTCAAGTTTTCAAGCCAGAAATTCTTTTAACCGATTATGGAGCAAGTACAGATGAACTTACCGTAGGTAATCTTAAGGATGATGAAAATAGAGTAATTTCAGGATCTGTTTTATGTGGTCATTCTTGTGAGGGAGTTGAAGCTTTTTTATCATATTTTTCAAATCAACTAACCGTAATTAGAGAAGCAAATCAAAAAGATAGAGATTTTCTCAACTGGCTTAGACCAGAAATAAAAAAACATTCATCATTAAGGATGTTTTTTGCTTCAACCTTGAAAAATTATAAATACAATCTTTCTTCTGCAATTAATGGAGGTTTTAGAGCAATTGTACCAGTAGGTGTATACGAAGATATTTTTCCAATGGATTTAATGATTGTTCAGCTGCTTAAAGCAATTGTTACAGAAGATACTGAACTAGCTCAAAGTTTAGGAGTTTTAGAACTTGATGAAGAAGACTTGTCTCTTTGCACTTACAGTTGTCCTAGCAAATATGATTACGGATTAATCCTCAGAAATATCTTGGATAAGATAGAAAAGGATGGATAAAAGCATAATATAGAAGAATTTCTTATAAAAACTCATTTGCATATGTTAAATCATTAAAATTCCCTTATCAGATTGAGATGAAAGACCCATTAAGAAATTTTCTTGATAAAATCAAACCTTCTTTTCAAGGAAAGGGAGGACTATCCTATTATTTTCCTATCTTCGATGTCATAGAAAACCTTTTCTATTCATCTGACAAACGAACCAAAGGTTTAACGCACGTAAGGGACGGTTCAGACATCCAAAGAATTATGGTGGTAGTCTGGTTAGCTACTTTTCCAACAATGTTCGTAGGAATGTATAACCTAGGCTTTCAATCTCTAAATGCTATTGAACAATTAACTTTATCGGGTGCTTCTTTTGAAAAGGATTGGCATTGGCCTTTGATTACCTTTTTTACTTCGCTAAATCCTAATAGTCTCATGGATTGTCTTGCGTATGGGGCAATTTATTTCATTCCAATATACGCTGTCGTTTTTGTTGTTGGAATTGGTTGTGAACTGATTTTTGCACTTATTAGAAGACATGAAGTTAGCGAAGGAGCTTTTGTTACAACAGTATTATTTTCACTTTCTTGTCCTCCTGACGCGCCATTATGGCAAGCTGCTTTAGGAATTGCTGTTGGCTTGGTTATTGGAAAAGAGATTTTTGGTGGAACTGGTAAAAACTTTTTAAATCCTGCATTAACTGGTCGAGCTTTTCTTTATTTTGCTTATCCCGCATCATGGTCGGGCGATATGTCTTGGGTAGCAGTTGATGGTTATACTGCTGCAACCATGTTGGGTACAGCTGCTCAAGAAGGCTACCAAAATGTTGCTTATAGTTGGAACAATGCTTTTTTTGGTTTCATTCCTGGTTCCATTGGTGAAACATCAACTCTGGCAATTCTCATTGGTTTGGCGATACTGCTTTATACAAAAGTTGCTTCTTGGAGAATCGTCCTTGGAATTGCTGTTGGAACTATTTGTACAAGTTATTTATTCAATTTCGTAGGTAGTGATACCAATCCAATGTTTTCCATGCCTTTTTGGTGGCACATGGTAATCGGTGGATATGCCTTTGGAATGGTATTTATGGCAACCGAACCTGTTTCTGGGTCGCACACTAATACAGGAAGATGGATATATGGAATTATTATTGGAATCATGGTTATTTTAATTAGGGTTTTGAATCCAGCCTATCCAGAGGGAATGATGTTAGCTATTTTATTTGGAAATTTGGTTGCACCATTGATAGATCACTTTGTCGTTCAAAATAATATAAAGAAAAGATTATCTTTACAGAGAGCTTAAAATGAATAAAGACAGTGCCTTAAATATTGCATTTATAGGAATTGGATTGTGTCTTTTATGTAGTGCCATTATTTCTCTAATTGCTATTCAATTGAGATCAGTCCAGAACGAAAATGTAGTAAAGGATATGCAAAAAAAAATTGTGTCTTCCGCTGGATTAGAATTGGAATATGGATCAGTAGAAAATGCAATGATGAATATCAAAACGATTGTTGTAGATTTAGATCAGGGGAAAATAGTAGATATAAATCCAAATTCTTATGAGTTGTCAAAAGAATTAAGAGAAGAAGGAAAATATAAATTTTTAAGTGCTGAAAATGATATTGCCTCAATAAAAAAAAGAGAGAAGTATTCAAAAGTCTTTATTGAATACAAAGATGACAAAATAAATACTTTAATTTTACCAGTTAGAGGTTATGGTCTTTGGGGAATTCTTTATGGTTATTTGGCAATAAAAAGTGATTTTAATACTGTCGCAGGACTGGAATTTTATGAGCACAAAGAAACGCCTGGTCTTGGGGCGGAAATAGATAATCCGAAATGGAAAGCGCTCTGGAAGGGAAAGAAAATTTATCAAGAGAATGGAGAAGTTTCTTTGAAGGTGATCAAAGGAAATGTCTTAGCCTCAAGCGATAATATTAATTATGAAGTAGATGGTTTGTCTGGAGCTACACTTACTTGTAACGGGGTTACTAACTTAATAGCCTATTGGATGGGAAGTGATGGTTTTCTAAACTTTATAAATAATTTAAGAGAATTAGATGTCTAACTATTCAGAAATACTTTTTAGACCGGTTTTTAAAGAGAATCCAATCGCATTGCAGATGCTGGGAATCTGCTCAGCCTTGGCAGTCACAAGTAAACTATATCCAACCCTAATTATGTGTGTTGCGCTAACCGTGACTGTGAGCCTATCAAATTTTTTTATATCGATGATAAGAAATATAACTCCTTCCAACATAAGAATTATTGTTCAAATGACAATTATTTCGTCTTTAGTGATTTTAGTAGACCAAGCTTTAAAGGCATATGATTATGAGACAAGCAAAACTCTTTCGGTCTTTGTAGGATTAATAATAACTAATTGCATCGTAATGGGAAGGGCTGAGGCTTTTGCAATGCAGAATCCTCCTGGTGTTTCATTTCTCGATGGATTTGGAAATGGATTGGGTTACAGCGTGATACTGATTATTCTTGGAACCATTAGGGAATTATTTGGAACTGGAACTATTTTAGAATATGAAATATTTCCTTTGGTTCAAAACGGTGGTTGGTACGTTCCCAATAATTTTTTTCTTTTACCGCCGGTATCGTTTATTTTAATAGGTCTGATAATTTGGGCTCTTAGAGCTTGGCAACGTGATCAAATAGAGGAGCCAGAATTTTCTATGTCAAAAAATTCACCTGAAATTATTCCAAATCCTCCTCCAGCTCCATCATCGAAAGGATCATCGTGATAGAGAATTACTTAAATATATTTATCAATGCAATTTTTATTGAGAACTTAGCCTTATCGGTTTTTCTAGGGATGTGTACTTTCATTGCAATTTCAAAAAAAATAGAAGCTGCAATAGGACTAGGCATCGCTGTAATAGTGGTTTTGGCGATAACAGTTCCAATCAATAATTTGATTTACAACTATGTTTTGAGAGATGGTGCTCTTTCTTGGGCAGGATTATCTGACGTTGATCTAAGTTTCGTAGGATTAATCAGTTACATAGGCGTGATAGCTGCGTGTGTGCAAATTCTTGAAATGTTTCTTGATAAATATGTCCCCGTTTTATATAACGCTTTAGGAATATTTTTACCACTAATAACTGTGAATTGTGCAATCCTTGGAGCTTCTCTATTTATGGTTGAAAAAGATCTATATTTTGGTGAAAGTGTAGCGTACGGCCTTGGTGCAGGAGTTGGATGGGCTTTGGCAATAACAATTTTAGCTGGAATCAGAGAAAAACTTAAATATAGTGACATGCCAGAAGGCCTTCAGGGACTAGGTTCTACATTTATAATTGTTGGTTTGATGAGCTTTGGTTTTATGTCATTTGGAGGCATCATTCTGTAATGGATATTGAAATTATTTTAGGGATTGTATCTTTCACTATTATTGTAAATGTAATGGTGGCTATAATTTTATTAGCTCGATCTCAATTAGTTTCAACCGGAGACGTAACAATAGAGATTAATGATGACCCCAATCAAAAAATTACTGTCCCTGCAGGAGGTAAACTCCTCCAAACCTTAGCGGCCAACAATCTATTTCTTTCTTCAGCATGTGGAGGAGGTGGTACTTGTGCACAATGTAAATGCCAAGTTTTCGATGGAGGTGGATCAATCCTTTCCACCGAAGAAAGTCATTTTAACAACAAGGAAAAGAAAGATTTTTGGCGTCTTTCGTGTCAGGTCCCTGTTAAAAGTGATATGAAAATTACAATCCCAGACGAGGTCTTCGGAGTCCAAAAATGGGAGACGACTGTAAAATCAAATGAGAATGTAGCAACTTTCATTAAAGAATTAGTTTTGGAGTTGCCTGAAGGAGAAGACGTTGGATTTGAAGCGGGTGGTTATGTGCAAATGGAAATTCCTCCTCATAAGGCGGATTATAAAGATTTTTACATTCAAGATGAATACAAACCTGATTGGGAAAAATTTGGTGTTTTTAATAATGTTTCAACTGTAAAAGAAGAAGTAATTAGGGCCTATTCAATGGCTAACTATCCTGAAGAAAAAGGGATTATGAAGTTCAACATTAGAATTGCTTCGCCCCCACCAGGAATGTCTGTTCCTCCGGGGGAGGCTTCTTCATATTTATTCAACCTAAAAGCTGGCGATAAACTGACAATTTTCGGTCCTTTTGGTGAGTTTAAAGCTAAAAAAACTGAAGCTGAGATGATCTTTATTGGAGGCGGTGCAGGTATGGCTCCAATGAGATCTCATATTTTTGATCAACTTTTAAGAATGAATTCGTCTAGAAAAATTAGCTTTTGGTACGGTGCTAGAAGTCTCAAAGAAATGTTTTATGAAGAGGAATATGACAAATTGGCAAAAGACTTTGAAAATTTTTCTTGGCATGTTGCGTTATCTGATCCCCTACCGGAAGATAATTGGGACGGCTTAACAGGATTTATAAGTCATGTTTTATACGATGAATATCTCCAACATCATCAATCTCCAGAAGATTGTGAATATTACCTTTGTGGACCACCAATGATGATGTCTGCGGCTTTTAAAATGCTTGATAGTCTGGGTGTCGAACCTGAAAATATCATGTTCGATGACTTTGGTAGTTGATTTAAAACATTCCTTTAGTTTTTTACTATTCTTATTTTTGGTTTCCTGTTCAGGTGAGCTAAAAGTATTCAATTTTAAAGGCGATGCTTTCGGCACTTTTTATGATGTTAAGGTCATAACTACGGAAGATAAGGTCGAAGATATAAAACTTAAAATCAAAGATGCAATAAATGTAATGAATGACTGCTGTTCAACTTACCTCACTAATTCTTTGGTTTCTTCAAAAAGAGATAACAGAAGTATTGTAACTTTTAGTGATGAGTCTAAAAATATTTTCAATAAAGTTATAGATCTTTCCACATCTGCTAATAGGATGACTGAGGGGTTTATCCTTTTTGATAATTTTGATTATTTTAATGCAGTAGCTAAAGGCTATGCAGTAGATTTAATTTCAAATAAATTCCTGAATTTAAATCTAAGAAATTTCTTTATTAATATCGGTGGTGAAATTAGGATACAAGGTCAAAAAATTAATAAGTTTTGGAAAATAGGAATCGAATATCCTGATGAAAATAAAAAAGAAATTTTTAAGGTAATCGAACCTAAGCAAAATATGTCTATCGCAACATCAGGTAATTATAAAAATCCAGGTCACATAGTAGGATTAGAATCTAAACCATTAGAGGAGAATATACTTTCTGTTTCAGTTATTGACATCGAGTCGACTGGGGCTGCTGATGCATTAGCTACTGGATTATATGCTCTTAATGATATGACCATTATTCAAGAAAAACTAGATAAATTCGATATTCCAGCATTTATAATTTTTAAGAATAAAAATAATGAAATTTTATCTGTTGAGTCTATAAAGTGGAAAGAATTGCTACAATAACTAAATGATTACTGCATTGTTGGCTATTGGTGTAATTATCCTCTCGATAGGAGGGATGTCATTGGGCTTAATACTTCGAAATAAGCCCCTCCAACCAAGTTGTGGAGGGATCTATTTAGAAAAGGGTGGCACTTGTCAGGTTTGCGGTAAAACAGTCGATTAAAACTGATTCATTGTATTGTCTTCGCCACCTGCTTTAAGAGCATTATCTCCAGAAAAATATTCTTTGTGGGTATCTCCTACAGTTGAACCTGCTAAATCCTGATGCTTAACAGAAGACATGTCACGTCGTATTTCTTGTCTTTGTATTTCTTTAACATATGCCAACATTCCCTGATCGCCAAAATAGCCCTCTGACAAGACAGAAGTTCCTAATGCTGTTTCATGATAAGTAGGAAGAGTAATCAAATGGTGAAATATTCCTGCTTCCCTAGAGGCATCTTTTTGAAAATTTTGGATATACTTGTCGGCCTCTAAAGCCAATTCTGAATCATCAAATTTCTCATCCATAAGACCCTTTGGATCTTTTGCAGGATCAGGATAGTCTGATAGATCTTTCCCTGCTTCTGACCATTCTTGGTAGACTTGTTCTCGGAAAGAAAGAGTCCAATTGAATGAAGGAGAGTTGTTGTAAACCAATTTAGCTTGCGGTTGTTTTTCTCTGATTGCTGAAACCATTTCGGCAATTTGTTCGACATTAGGTTTTTCAGTCTCTATCCACAGAAGATCAGCTCCGTTTTCAAGACTAGTTATACAATCAAGAACTACTCGATCAAATCCTGTATCTTTTTTAAACTGATAAAGGCCGTTGGGTAACCTGACGGGTTGCACAAGTTTTCCACCTTGATGAATTGTTACATCATTGTCTTCAAGCTCAGTTAAGTCATTGATTTCATGAGATTCTAAAAAGCTATTATATTGATCTGCTAGATCACCAGGTTCTTTTGAAACTGGTACTTTTTGTGTAAGACCTGCGCCTAAAGAATCTGTTCTAGCAACAATAATTCCATTTTTAATACCGAGCTCTAAGAAGGCATACCTAACCGCATTCACTTTTGAAAGAAAATCTTCATGAGGTACCGTTACCTTCCCGTCTTGGTGTCCACATTGTTTTTCATCTGAAACTTGATTTTCAATTTGAATCGCACAAGCTCCAGCTTGAATCATTTTTTTTGCTAGCAAGTAAGTTGCTTCTTCATTACCAAATCCTGCATCAATATCGGCAATAATTGGTACAACGTGAGTTTCAAAATTATTTATTTTGTTTATGATGTCATCAGTTTTATCGCCAGCTTGTTCTGCTTCATCCAATTCATTAAACAAATGTTGCAATTGAACGGAATCTGCTCTTTTTAAAAACGTATATATTTCTTTAATCAAATTAGGTACTGCAGTTTTTTCGTGCATACTTTGATCGGGTAGGGGACCAAATTCTGATCTAAGAGCAGCTATCATCCAACCACTTAAATAAACGTATCGCTTAGAGGTAGTCTTATGAGATCTTTTAATTTCCATCATCATCTGTTGGGCAGTGAAACCGTGCCAGCATCCTAGAGATTGAGTGTAAGTTCCAGTGTCGTTATCATAATCTTGCATGTCTGCATGCATTATGTCGGCGGTATATTGAGCTATATCCAAACCTGTATGAAATCTATTTTGTAATCTCATTCTTGCTGCAGATACTGGATCTATATTTTTGTAAATATTTGGATTTGAGTTTTTTAAATCCTCATACTCTTTAACAATTTTTTTATAATCAAACATTTTTACCCCTTAAGATTTTAAAGAAGATTTTGCCAATTTATCTGCCAATCCAATATATTTTGCTGGTGTAAGGCTATAAAGAAGTTCTTTATCTGCTTTATTTATTTTCAAGTCGTCAATTATCTTTATGTAGGAATGATAATCAAGCTTTTTTCCTCGTGATGACAATTTTATTTTATTGTAACTATCATTGATACCGTTCTTTCGAAGAATCGTTTGAATGGCTTCGGTCAGAATTTCCCAACTGTTATTCAAATCTTCGAGAATAATTTCTTTATTTGGTATGATTTTTGAAGTTCCCTTTTCTAGAGATTTCAAACCAATGTTGATGTATGCAAAGATCGATCCAATATTTCTTAAAACAGTCGAATCAGATAAATCTCGTTGCAGTCTTGAGATTTGCATCTTATTTTTTATTGCAATCAAAAGACCATTTGAAAGAGAAAAATTACCTTCAGCATTTTCAAAATCTATAGGGTTAACTTTATGAGGCATTGTTGAAGAACCAACTTCCCCTGCTTTTAAATTTTGTTTGAGATAATTTTTTGAGATTAAAAGCCAAATATCTTGGGCATAATCTATTAAGACATTATTTAAATTATGAATATTTGCCATTTGCGCTGCCATGGCATCTTTAAGTTCTATTTGGGTGGAATGAGATGAAAATTCTAATTTGAATGATTCAACAAATTTTTTGCTTAGTCTTTCC
The DNA here is from genome assembly GCA_902563105.1 of uncultured SAR86 cluster bacterium. Taxonomy (GTDB): domain Bacteria; phylum Pseudomonadota; class Gammaproteobacteria; order Magnimaribacterales; family AG-339-G14; genus MEDG-81. The sequence continues at coordinate 72,752 of CACEVU010000005.1, read as the reverse complement.
CAATTGACTTTTTTATCTGCTATCAAGTGAGCATTATAGTTTCCTGAAGCTCCATTGAATTTTCCTCTCTGCTTTATGGATTTAATCATTTTCAAATGAAAAATGATTCTAGAAGAATAATTCGAAAATTCTTTACCCAAAGTAGTTGGAGAGGCTGGTTGTCCATGCGTAAAGGCAAGCATTGATATTTTGGACCATTTTTTTGCTATCGACGTAAGATTTTTTTGCAGAGAAGAAACATCAATTAAAAACTTTAGGTTGATGTATCTATCCAACATAAGAGCATAAGATAAATTGTTTATGTCTTCTGAAGTACAGCCAAAGTGAACAAATTCACAAAGCTTTCCTATGTTTAATTTTTTTAATTTATTTACGATGAAAAGTTCTACTGCCTTCACATCATGATTGGTTATTTTTTCTATTCTTTTAATTTGTTTTGCATCAATGAGAGAAAAATCGTCAAAGATTTTTAATATCTTTTTATTTTGCAGTGCTGAAATTTCGGGAATAAATTTTATGGATTTATTTTTCGATAAAAATAACAACCATTTTATTTCTACTTCTACTCTGGTTTTTATGAGAGCGTATTCACTAAAGAAATCGGCTAAAGATGATGTTTTAGATTGATATCTCCCATCAATTGGAGTTATAGAGAGCAAACTGTCGTTAGGCATTAAATTTCAAAAGAGGATTATATATCTATCTCTCCTCCACCTAAACATATTTCGTCTTCATAAAAAACTATAAATTGACCAGGTGTTACAGCTCGCTGTGGCTCATCAAATAAAACAGATATCTTATCTTCTTGAATTTCAATCTGACAAGATTGATCTTTTTGGCGATATCTTATCTTGGCAGAAACTTTTTTCGAACTTGGATATTTAAGCCAATTCATCTTGCTAACGAATAATTCTTTTTTAAGAAGAAGAGGGTGATTATTATCTTGAACAACCATCAATTGATTTTCGTCAAAATTTTTTTTAGCAACATACCAAGCCTTTTCATCTCTATCCTTTAAGCCTCCAATTCCCAACCCTTGTCTTTGTCCTATGGTATAAAAATGAAGTCCATTGTGAGAGCCAATTTTTTTGTTAGTTTCATCGACAATATCTCCTTGAGCAATAGGTAGATAATTTTTAAGAAATTCTGGAAACGGTCGCTCCCCAATAAAACAAATCCCGGTACTATCCTTTTTGTCATAAGTAATTAAATTTTCTTTTTCGGCAATTTTTCTTACGTCACTTTTAAGTAAGTTTCCTAATGGAAATTTAATTTTAGGAAAAAGATTTTTATCAATTTGACTTAAAAAATAGGTTTGATCTTTTCCTTGATCGTAGGATTTAGCTAAGAAATATTCCTTATCGATAACTTGAATTTTCGAATAATGACCTGTTGCTATAGCATCAAAGTCATTTTTAAAAGCATAATCGGTAAATTCTTTAAATTTTATGAACTTATTGCAATAAATATCAGGATTGGGTGTTTTTCCTTTATTGAGTTCATCCAAGAAATAGCTAAAAACTTTATCTTTGTATTCTTTAGCAAAATTCATTTGCACTAAATCTATACTCAATTTGTCTGCTATTTGAGCAGCATCCATAAAATCTTCTTTAATACTGCAATAAGGAGAACCATCATCATCTTCCCAATTTCTCATAAATCCTGCAGTTACATCAAAACCTTCCTGTTTTAACAAGAAAGCAGCAACTGACGAATCAACGCCACCAGATAATCCCAACAAAACCTTCATAATTTTTATAGATAGCTAAAAAATGCTATGATACCGCGCTTTAAAGGACTTTAATATTTTCTATGGCCTATAAACATATACAAATTCCAGAAAACGGTGAGCAAATTTCATCAAATGATTCAGGAGAATTGAATGTGCCCGCTAACCCAATAATTCCATTCATTGAAGGAGACGGTATAGGTACGGACGTAACATCTGCCATGATTAAGGTCGTAGATCATGCAGTAAATCTTGCATATAACGGAGAACGTAAAATTGCGTGGATGGAAATATTTTGCGGTGAAAAATCCCTTAATGTATACGGTGATGGGGAATGGCTTCCCGATGAAACCATTGATGCCTTAAGAACTTATCTTGTCGGCATCAAAGGGCCATTAACCACTCCTATCGGTGGAGGAATTAGATCTTTAAACGTCCGTTTGAGACAGGTTTTAGATTTATACGTTTGTCAAAGACCTATAAGATATTTTGAAGGTGTGCCAAGCCCTGTCGTGATTCCTGAAACTACAGATATGATAGTTTTTCGCGAAAATTCTGAGGATATTTATGCTGGAATTGAATTCGAAGCAAACTCAGACGAAGCAACAAAGCTTATCGAATTTTTAACACAAGAAATGAATGTCAAAAATATTAGATTTGAAGATGCCTGTGGAATTGGTATTAAACCCATTTCTAAAGAGGGAACTGAAAGACACGTTAGAAAAGCTATTCAATATGCCATCGATAATGACCGGTCTTCAGTGACGATTGTTCATAAGGGAAATATTATGAAATTTACTGAAGGTTCATTTAAAGAGTGGAGTTATTCTTTGGCGGCAAAAGAATTTGGAGCCACCTCTCTTGATGGTGGGGAATGGATGAGCTTTAGAAATCCAGTTACGAAAAGATTGATTATTTTAAAAGACATCATTACCGATAACTTCCTTCAGCAAATTTTAATAAGACCTGGTGATTATGATGTGATTGCGACCATGAACCTTAACGGTGATTTCATTTCAGATGCTTTAGCTGCAAAAGTTGGTGGTTTAGGGCTTGCGCCAGGAGCAAATCTCGGAGATAAAGTTGCATTATTTGAAGCAACCCATGGTACAGCTCCTAAGTACGCAAACTTAGACAAAGTTAATCCAGCTTCTTTGATTTTATCCGCTGAAATGATGCTCAATCATATAGGTTGGCACGAGGCATCAGAAAATATTATTAAAGGTATTAGTTGGGCAATAAAGAATAAGTTAGTAACTTATGATTTAGAAAGATTGATGACAGGAGCAAAATTACTAAAATGTTCAGAGTTTGCTGAACAAATATGTAATGGAATGTCATAATCAATCTTTAATGAACTTAATTAAACTTAACAAAAAATCCGAAGATTACGACTCAAATACATCTGCTTTAGTTGAGTTAGAAGAGCCTAAGTTAAAAAAACCTTCTTTGTATAGAGTCATTCTTCTTAATGATGATTTTACGCCTATGGAATTTGTTATTTATGTCCTTCAAACTTTTTTTGGTTACGACAAAGAGAAATCAACCCAAATAATGTTAGCAGTTCATACAAAGGGAAAGGGAGTTTGTGGAATTTATACTAAAGAGGTAGCGGAGACCAAATCTAATCAAATAAATAATTTTGCTAAACAAAATGAACATCCGCTAGTAAGCGATATAGAACCAATTGATGAGGATTAATCTATGTTAGAAAAAAATCTTGAAGAATGTTTAAACAGTGCCTTTAAGTTTGCCCACGAAAACAAACATGAGTTTGTAACTACTGAGCACTTGTTGCTTTGCATCTTAAATAATCAGGATGCATTGAATGTTTTACTCGCCTGTGACGTAAACATTGATATTCTTGAGGCAGAACTAAAAGAATTTATCAGCAAGAATTGTCCTGAAAAAAAAGACGATGCAGTTGAAATTCAACCGACGTTATCTTTCCAAAGAGTCATTCAAAGAGCAGTCTTTCATGTTCAATCTTCCGGAACTGGCGAAGTAACTGGAGCAAATGTATTGGTTGCCTTGTTTTCTGAAAAAGAGAGTCATAGCGTCTATCTTTTAAAAAAACAAGGAATGACAAGATTGGATGCTGTCTCTTATATGAGTCACGGAGAAGGAGTTACTGAAGATGAGTCTTTTGGTGAAAAAGAAGAGACTGAAGCACAAAAAGATTCTGGCTATCTTGGTAAGTATGCTTCAAATCTAAATAAAGAAGCAGAGGCTAATAGAATAGATCCTCTGGTGGGAAGAGATAAAGAAATAGAAAGAATTTCGCAAATTCTAGCTAGAAGATCCAAAAACAATCCTATTCTAGTTGGTGAATCTGGAGTTGGTAAAACTGCATTGATAGAAGGCCTAGCAAAAAATATTGTTGAAAAGACAGCTGCACCATCTCTTGATGAGAGTGTTATTTATTCTCTTGATATGGGTTCTCTCTTAGCAGGAACAAAATACCGAGGTGACTTTGAAAAAAGACTGAAAGGAATTCTCAAAGAACTTTCTGATATACCAAATTCAATTTTATTTATTGATGAAATCCACACGATCATTGGAGCAGGAGCTACTTCAGGAGGGGTAATGGATGCTTCAAACCTCTTGAAGCCAATCCTCGGTAAAGAGGGTGTAAGATTTATTGGTTCAACAACTTTCAAAGAATACAGAACAATTTTTGAGCAAGATAGGGCTTTATCAAGAAGATTTCAAAAAGTTGATTTGAACGAGCCTTCTGTACAAGAAACAATAAAAATTCTTGAAGGTTTAAAGAAAAAATATGAGCAGCACCATGACTTAAAGTACTCAAAAGCCTCTCTAAAAGCTGCCGCAGAGCTTTCTGCCAAACACATAAATGACAAATTTCTTCCTGATAAAGCAATCGACGTCATCGATGAAGCTGGAGCTCGATTAAGACTTAACCTCAATATCAAAAGAAAAACGGTCAACGAACAAGACGTTGAAAGGGTGATATCTTTGATGGCACAAATTCCAGAAAAAAGTGTTTCTACTAAAGATAGAGTTTCATTAGGTAAACTGGAAGAAGATTTAAGGCGAGTAATTTTTGGCCAAGATGAAGCTGTAGCAAAATTATCAAATGCAATCATGATGTCTAGGGCTGGTTTGGGCGAAGATGAAAAACCCATTGGCTCTTTCTTGTTTTCTGGTCCTACTGGGGTTGGAAAAACTGAAGTTTCAAGACAATTGGCTAAAATTCTTGGAGTAGAGCTCGTAAGGTTTGATATGTCTGAGTACATGGAAAGACATACAGTTTCTAGATTGATTGGAGCTCCTCCTGGCTATGTTGGTTATGATCAAGGCGGTCTTTTAACTGAGGCTGTTACTAAAAATCCTCATTCAGTAATCTTGTTAGATGAAATTGAAAAAGCGCATCCAGAAGTCTTTAACGTATTATTGCAAGTCATGGATCATGGTATGTTGACCGATAACAATGGTAGGAAGGCGAGTTTTAGAAATTCTATCATTGTAATGACTACCAACTCAGGCGCTTTGGAAATGGCTAGAGAATCGATGGGCTTTCAAAAACAAGACAATACTTCAGATGGTTCAGAAGTAATCAAAAAGACGTTCAGCCCAGAATTTAGAAATAGGTTGACTTCGATTGTACAATTTGGAGCTTTGCCTGTTAATGTGATTAAAACCGTAGTTGATAAATTTTTAACTGAATTACAAGCTCAACTTGATGAAAAAAGAGTGGTCTTGGATGTTGATGATAAAGCAAGATCTTGGTTAGCTAATCATGGTTATGACGAAAAGATGGGTGCCAGACCAATGCAGCGATTGATTCAAGATGAAATTAAGCAAAAGCTTGCGGAATCTATTTTGTTTGGCGAGCTTGCCAAAGAAGGTGGTATTGCCAGGGTTTCTGCTAAAAAAGATAAGTTAGAAATAACTTTTCTTCCTCATGAAGAAAAAGAATTAACTTCGCAATAATTATTTTTCTCTAAAAGTGATTCTGCCTTTAGAAAGGTCGTAGGGAGTCAATTCAACTTTGACTTTATCTCCAGTAAGAATTCGAATGTAGTTTTTTCTCATTTTCCCAGAAATGTGAGCTGTGATGACATGATCGTTTTCAAGTTTTACCTTGAAGGTAGTATTCGGCATGGTATCAATTACCTCGCCAGACATTTCAATTAAATCTTCTTTTGCCATAAAAATTGTTCATAATTATGCCTCATGAATAAAGAAGATAAAAAGTTTAATTTAAAAGGGCTTCTTCTAGTAATTTTAATTGTCAACGTTTTTTTAGCCTTAGCTGCATATCTAATAGATCTTTTTTTCTAAACAAAAAAAATTTTCTTTTGATGTATAAAAAGAGTAATATTTTTTTTTAACTTAGGAGAGTTTAATGCGTCTTTTACTAACAATATTTTTAGTTACTATTTGTACAGTATCCTGCGGAGGTGGGGGCTCAACAGCTGCTGCTTCTTCATCGTCATCATCATCTAGTTCCAGCGGATCCGCGCCAACAGGTGCTTTACCTGGACAGATTGATCCGGTAGAAGGAACTTAATCTTAACGAGGATTTTTATCATGAATATCAAAAAGTTTTTATCAATTTTATTTTTAATCTATGCCTCATCTAATATCGTCGCGCAGGTAGACGATTACACTGCCGATGCAGCTGAAGTAGATTTTTATTCGCCTGGAATCTTAGCGAATGATGTAAATCAGCAAGTTAATTTTTTAATTTGTTTTTTACAAAGTGTTAATTTTTCAACATTTTTAGACAAAGGTGTTTATACAGCTTTAACGGATGAGGCTAAATGCAGAAATGCAAGTGGAGCTGATGCGAGTTCGGATCAAGCAGCAGCTACTGGGGGGAGCTCTTCCAGCGGGGAAGGTGGCGGAGCAGCCAGTGGAAATGAGGTTGAAACCGTAGAGTACACTCTTGGTACCTACAACATGACAACACAAGTTAATACTGCTCAAGGACTTGGCTGGGTTGATCTCGAATCAATGGAAATCAATGATCAAATTGTTCCATCAACCGTTTATGTAAAGACCATCGTTACAGAAGATGCCAGTGATACCAATAGATTTGGATCTTTCGAGATGCATTTTCACATCACAAATAAAGAAGTTTTTAACGGGATACCTGCAAACACAAAGCTTTATGCTGGAGTTTTAACTGTCAATAATTCTCAAATAGATTTTTTTGAAGAAGGAGGAGATGATCCGCCAATTTCCGTATCTGTTGATATGACTGATCCAAATGATATTCAAGGATATTTGGTATCAAATTTAGATACTTTTGATAGTTCTCAGAACCAAAAACTCTATGCTGTAGAACATCAAATTCATGTCAATGTTGGGGCAAATCTTTATTGTCAGAAATTTGTTCAAGCCGAAGAATACCAAAGAGTGGGTGCAGCACAAACCTTAGCAGCATCTGGAACGAAAATTAACGGTACAGATTTTCAAGCGCTGATCAATGCTGCCTCAGAAACCAGATCTACCGGTGGTAATGATGCAACTGTGACGGGTGAACATTGTTGGGATACCAGAACAAGTGAAGCAATGGTTGCTGTGTACGAATACGGTACTTATAAGTCTGATACCACTGGCTCAAGATTGGATCTAACAACGCCAGCAATGTCTTTAGAAGCTAATCCAGCAGACAACACAGGCTTAACGAAGAGTATTTACAGTTGGGCAAGTTACTGGGGAGTCCATGTAGATAAAGACGATCGAACCAACGTATCGCCTGCAACAAAATTTAAAAATCAACGAGACAACAACGATAACAACGACTATTCACTTAGAAAAACTTATTACGAAATCGAAAAAAGATCTCGTCAGTACGTTTCCCTTGGCGATTTAGATGGTGTGAGCTTTCAAATGTATGTCGATCATATAAAGGATAATCTAGTTTTTAGATCTTCTTTTGGAAACCTAGGAGGAGCCGGTAATGTTCCATTAACTGGAAATTGCGATGCTGCCGGTAGAAATTGTCCGGAATACAATGGCTATATTTCAGTTTCTGGAACCACTCCAGCAGACGTAACCTTTGTTTTTACTCACGGTATGGATTGGGGTTCGAACACAATGCCATTCAAGCTGAGTACTAATTTTAGTTTCTCAGCTGCAGATTGGTTTTCGGGAATGGTGGATGGTTCTTTTGGACGTGATATGCACTTTTGGGATCCCGATTCGCATCAAAGTTACAATATCCCTCACTCGGCTTTCAATGTTTTTTCTGCAACACTTGATGCCAATAAAGCAAGAACAATGATTGAGACCAAAATGGATATTGATACGCTCAAAGCTGAGCTAAATGCTGATACCGCAACAAACTTTATCTGTCTTTCAGAATGTTTGGGTGCTACAGAAGTGAACGCTTCCATGGATGCTGCTAGAGGAGCTCTTGCAAGTGATCCGCCAGCGTCTCCTTCGACTACACTAGCTGGGCCTTATAAAGATATTGGGCCTTATCATAAAGAAGATTTCTATCGAGACGAAAATACAACAAACGATACTCAAGATGCTGACCCTGCAGAACCAACTTTGCTTGCTGGAAGTTATAACAACATCGGAGGTACTTTATTTACTGATGCTGCTTTATATACCATTGCAGAAGTAAGCGGAGAGCTCTACATCAATGACGGTATTGGCAACTTAACTTATAGTACAGACAATGCAAATTTTGTTGATGCTCGCGGCCATGATGATAGTTTAGGTAGTTATCGTTATTACACAAAACCTTCTTCTTATACGGTCGATAATTATGCGCATAATTTTGGCTGGGCCTATAACATGAGGATGGTTCTCAATAATACAGCCAATCGAGCTGCTCTTCGATGTGATGAAGATGGAGGAAATGCTCGTGGTTATGACGCTTTATTGAAGTCAGTTGCTTCTGATGCATCAATGCATTCCTCAGGAACAGGACTTTATGCTTGCCAACACGAGCTCTATAGTGGTGGGATTGATACGATTTATAGCATTCGTTTGAAACAAAGACCTGACTATCGTTTGTTCAATACGACTACCAATGCTTATGCAACTATTTCAGCTCCTCAAACCGTTGAATATACAGTTCCAGCTGCAGGATCAGCTCTTGCACCATCTTATAATTTTCCTAATACGGATTTAGCAGGACAGAAGTTCAAGTTAAAATTTGAAGGTTTTGGTGCGATCCAGAATTTTCCAGGAAGAGTTGTTGATATGTCTGACGGCACGGATAAAGGAAGATATGTCAACGATGGTTGGAAACAGTCTTATCGTTATGTTCCAGAGTTCGTTATGCCAGCAGGTACTGTACTGACCAACCTCTCTGGAGGAGAAGATATAAAAGTAAGACCGCTTAGAGGAGACGTTTATATTAAAAAATTGGAGACTCCTCCTTCAGGTATTACTTATGCAAAGACAGCCTCGGATTTGCCAACTTCTGCAAATCTTCAGGATCTTGTAACAGGCGCCAATTCAATCGGTGCCAAGCCAACAGTGACGCTTAACGTCGTAGATGGTGAAGCCGAACCTTCGGTGATTCAAGGAAAGACGATTGTCGCCCCTGAATAAAAGATAATCTTCTAAAAAAAACCCTCGATCATTCGGGGGTTTTTTTTATTCTTCTTTCGTTCAAAAGTATTGATTTTTTTTAGAATTAGAGTAATTTTGATAAAAATAAATAAATTTTTGGGGGAGTATTCAATGTTTAGAAAAATCTTTATTCTAATGGCTCTAGCCGCTTTATTATCTGCTTGTGGAGGCGGTGGCTCATCTGCTGCGGCAAGTTCTTCTGGATCTTCGAGTTCAAGTTCAAGTTCAAGTTCAAGTTCAAGTTCAAGTTCAAGTTCAGGTGGAGCTGCGCAGGGGTACCAAGTACAAGAAAAAATTCAAGCTGTAGATTAGGAATCAATTATGAAAATATTTAAATTAATTTTATTAAGTACATCTTTATTTTTTATACAATTTTCTTTAGCCCAAGTACCCACATCTGGAGCATACACATCTGATGAACAGGATTTCTTTGTTTCAGGAAATAAGGTAAATGCTGCTTTAGAAAGAGTTAATTTATTACTTTGTTATTTATCTAATACGAAGCCTACTGAATTTGTTAACAAAGAAACTTATGTCGCAACTATCTTTGAAGAAGATTGTTCATTTGGAAAAGCTTCTGGAGACGATAAACAGAAAGCTTCTGAAGCAAAAGGTGGAGGTAGCGGTGGTAGTGGTTCAGCTCAAAATAAAAAAGAGGGAAACACTGCTTTTGTAAAAATAACTCAAGCTGATGGCTCTTCGCCCATGTTTGGAAGCGTTTGGATACAACTCAAAGGTTCTGGTTCTGGAGCTGGTCCAGCAGCAGTCGGGTTTGCTGCTGATGGCGCTACGGGGGGAACCCAGGGCGGCGGAGGTGGCGGTGATCTTCCTTTTGATGCAACGGTTTATTTAAAATACGAACAAACCGCCAGTGCCAGCGAAACTTCCAAGTTCGGCGACTTTAAAATGAGCTATACGATGTATACAGATGCAAAAGCTGTAGCAGATGAGTTACAGTCAATTGCAATGGGTGCGCCGATTTCTATTGCAGGTACTGAAGCGCTGACTGCTGTAGATGATTTTGGAAAAACACAAAAAGAAAAAATGGAACTTCAAAACTTCAGTTTAGGAAACGGTTTCTTAGAAGCTAATGGTCAAACCATTACTTTTAGAGAAAGTATTCTGGGTTCTCAAGAAATTACTATTACTTTCTCGGCAGATGGATCAAGTGGTATTTACTCAACTCAAACTTGGGATAACACATGGATGATGAGTGGTGCAAACCCTACTCAAATGGGAGATGTAAAAGTATTTTATGCATTTGAAGCAAGTGATTCTGGCTCGTATTATTGTGAGAAAGCTATTTCAGCTGAACAATCATCTTTTTCTTCCATGATAGGAGGTTTTTATGACTTTGCTGATCCAAACTCTAAGGGTGCTACCGAAGGTCAGTCTTTACAAGGAACAACTATAGATTTAGCCAATACAGGTATCTCAACTACGGAGACTTGTTACGATACCAATAAAGCCAACGCGTTTACGAATGTTTTTCGTTATGGAATTTATAATGCTGACGGCACAAGACATGGGGAAAGCGCTGGAAGTTTTCCTATTAGATCCGATAGCCTATCAGGTGATGATATATTCGGTTGGGCCGACTATTGGGGAGTTTGGGTTGACTATTATGCTCAAGAAGCTGGAATTGACCCTACAACTAGAAAATGGAAAAGAGATGATGGTCAATCCGGAGGAGATTATAAATGTTCTACTACAGAATGTGATTTGACAAAAAATTATCTTGAAATCACTAAGTTTTCAACTTCTTATCGGAGTTTGGATAGTATCCATAAAATTAGATTAAATATAAGCGAGCCATGGGAGACTTCTGCGAAAGCAGCTTGGGAAACTCTGACAAATTCAACTACAGCGAATGGTGGAACTCAGTGCGATTACACGCACTATGATGATGAAAATAATAGTGTTTGTTTTTACAGTTATATTGGTTATTGGGATAAAGACGGTGGAACCGGAAATGCTGGAGCTCTTACTTTAACCCATGGAATGAAATGGGCAGGAAACGGAGATCCTGAAGTACAACTGTCTTCACCTATAATAATTGATGGCTCTAACTATGCTTCAGTAATGCAAATAACTCCTGGATATATTGAGCAATTGGATGCTTGGTCTCCTGATACTTGGGATTCTTTTCGAATTCCTGGAGAAGCTTTTGAAACAGCAAATCATAGTTCCGTTGTTGCTGGAATTGGAATTAAAAACGAACAGATAGATAGAATTTCTGTTGCTGACTTAGAGACTTATCTTGCCTCAGTGGATATTGACGGAAACCCAGGTACTTCGGATCCGGCTGATAGACTTGCTTGTATTAATTTGTGCTTGAAACCCGAATTATACAATATAAGGCTAAGCGATGCTGTAACCAGAGTTTCTGATAATGATCCATCAAATGATGATTTGTATAATGTCTATTACGAATCTATTTGGGATACCAATCATTTGTTTTATGACTTTGATTCTGGAGCAGGACAATTTTTTAGTGAGTTGGATGGCAGGGCTCAGTCAGAAATTACCGATTACATCATAGATTCAGGAAAAATTTATTATCAAACCAATGCTACTGCTAATGAAGTGACGGTTTCCGATGCGAATCAAACTGCAATGTCTTCAGCAACTGCAACTCTCAAATATCCTGTAACCTGGAAACTTTATGGAATGCAAGTTAAGCGTCCAGATTGGACGGCTTCAGATCCTTACAGTATGCAATATGTTAGTTGGTCTGCAAGAACCGGTTATTTAGTTCCTGCAAGAAAACCAGGAGACGATATAGTTCCTATTCATACTTTTGAATGTCCTAAAGATGAAGTGGGAGGTACATATCTTCTATACAATGTTGATCACCCAAGATATTTAGATGCTCAGACGCCCCCTCAACCTACTGCAAAGATGACTGAAGATCGATATTGCTATGAAAAAATTCGTAGCGGGCAAATATCTACGTACTTTGAAATTGGAATCATGACAGAGGGTGTTTATCAATTGTCAGAAGCCGGTACAAAAGTTAATATCCAACAGCCAAAAAGGCTTGAACTTGACGGAACTCAATGGGCTTCGTCTCAACTAACAGCTGCGGGCATCTCTGCTGCGAAAGGGAACTTAGAGCTAGCTGAAAAATCTTATCAACTTCAATTTGAAGGTTTTGGTAGTCTTTGGAATATTCCAGGAGGATTTTTTAATACCTGTACTGGTCTTTATCAAGGCGATTATATCAACGGAGATTGGAGCGATTGTTATCGCTGGGTAAACAAATTTACTATTCCAGATGGATCTCAGTTGACTGATAATTCATCAGGAAGTCCAGTCACTTTGTATGCGAAAAGATTGAATGGAGATCAGTTTTTAGCAACAAAAGTTGTTTCTGGTACCAGAGATTACGCTGCTATTCAAACAGCTAATCCTATTGCTGAGGCTACAAAGCTTACGGACATGGGTCCAAATGGATCCGAGACCAATAAAATTGGAACAGTACCTACTTTACTAAGAAACAATGGTGACCCATCTGTCATCATGGGGAAAGTGAAAGAAACTACTGAACAATTGGCAACTGTGCCGACAGCAAATTAGAAAATCTTTTTAAAAAAAAAGCCTTCTTCGGAAGGCTTTTTTAATTTCTTATGGATATAAATCAAAATTACCATTAGTATTAATTATATTTTTTGGGAGAATTATGAAGTTTTTATCTGTTTTGGCTGTCTTATTTTTAATTAGCTGTGGAGGTGGAGGATCTTCAACTGCAGCAAGTTCTGGTTCTAGTTCTAGTTCTAGTTCTAATTCTAGTTCAGAATTAACCTTACTTCCTGGAAGTGTAAGTTCTTTTCAACCTTTAGATATAGACGATTGATCAAATGAAAAAACTAGCAACTATTTTAATTTTTATTTCGATTAACTCTTTCGCAACAGATTACCAAAAGGACAAGATAGACTACTTTGTTCACGGTCAACCTTTAAATGATTCCCTCAAAACTATTAATGTCTTTATGTGTTTTATTAAAAAGGGAATGTTGGGTGGCTCTTTGGTTAATGCCGGTCCATATAATGTTTTAACCGATAGTGTGGGCTGTAATAATTCCTTTGAACAAGACAAAGATCAAAAGGGTTCAGGTGGAGGAGAAGGTCAGGACGATACAGAAGTAGAAGTTACCGAAACTCAATACAATACGGCAATTTTTGATGTAAAAGCATCTGTGGGAAATCCATTCACTGCAAAAATATGGTCTGAAGTAAATATTGGTAGTACGGATTCAAGATTTCTTCCAACGAACGTCTATTACGATTACTCTATTAGTAGACTACCTTGTACTGCCTTAAATGAGAATGTGACACCTAATCCAGGCGTAAACTGCTCCAAGTATGGCAATTTAAAACTCGATTTTACTTACACGCCATCAGTTGATAATTGGTCTACTATTCAACCGGCCTTTGCTCACTTAGGCTTAGACGAAAAGGATAAGACTGTGGGTTTGGGAATGATAGAAATCCAAGACAATACCATAAATTATAAAGCTCATGCTGGGACGAATACCTTTAATCTCAACTTACAAGCAGATGGCAATGTTGTTAAAGGAATTTTTGAAAGATTCATAAGTCCGGGCCCAAACAATCCTGCTTGGCAACTCGGATATATGTTTTACGCTGACGATGTTAAGAATTTTTATTGTAAAAAATATAAGTACGCTAAAATATTGATTTACAAGTTTCCTTTCCCAACAACTCCAGCAGGGATAATCAATCCTACTGCAGAAGCTTATGATTTCATGTCTCCAGAAAATAAGTGGGGACCTAAAGCAATCGATAACTATCAGGACTATATAACAATCAGTCCGGTAACAAATGCGACTGATTATTGGAAAACAAACTTAATAGCTTCGAATCCATTTGAATATGAAGAAATATGTTACTCAACTGAAAAAACTAACGCATTGAGATTGGTTACCGAATATGGATTGTACGATTCGGAAGGATCAAGAATAGAACTACTAAATAAGCCTCACACCATTTCAGCAACAGCATCAGGTACGAATGATTTTCCAGGCGGAAAAATGTACGTTTACGCAAGCGAGTATGGAGTTTATATGCCACATAGATATAGAGCACACTTCACTCCCGAAGTAACTGTTTGGAATAACAACGATCCGACAGCTTCTACCAGTGAGAAAGCTAAGCAATACACTTTAAAGCAAAACTTCATTCAGGCCGATAAGATTACCCTAAGTTACATTGCTCTTGACGATGTTCATAAACAAAGCATCAGAATGTGGTTTTACGATGAACATTGGAATAGTGAATTTAAAGATTTAGGATTTTGTGGCATTGATAATCTTGATAAAGATGGGGTTGCATGTACTTCTTATCGAGAATACGAAGGTTATTACGACAAGGATCTTGAAAACGACGGAAACCCTGCAACCAAAGGAGGTTTTGTTTTCACTCGTGGCCTAAGCTGTAATAACGGTCCTTGTGTAGAAAGCGTTGTAGATAAGAAATTTGAAAATAGCCAGTGGTTGTCGATAATGGTTAAAGGCTCAGCACCGCATACTTATACTAGACATCTCCACGCTTGGAATCGTGATGCAAGAAGTCATCTAGCAATCAGCACAAACACATTACAAAATCCATCTTCCAACTCATCTGTTAACGGCATAAAGGTAGAAAAAAATGAGCAAGTAGCTGTAGAAGATTTGCCTGCTACTTTATTTTGTTTAGAAAGATGTCTTTCGCCAACTGCTTTGAATAATACCTACGATGCACTTATTGCAGCTGGTGTTTTAATTGCTGATCCTGAGAATGATCAAAGTTGGACAAAGACAAGTGTTTCTGGAAATGTTGATAGAGCGCCAACTTCTTCACCTTACTTTGATGTCGGCCCATACATTAAAACTTCTGAAGTAAATGGCTCAGGACAATTAGAATATGACAGAAATGCTCCTTTTGGTTCACCAGAGTGGACAAGGCCTAATGCCGAAGGACAATGGGAAGATGGTATTTTAGGTGGCGGTACAGGTAAAGGAGACGATGGTAAAGTGGTTCAATACAATCAAGCTGGCGGAGTTTTAAGTGTAGACGGTCAAGCCCTTACTTTCGATGCAGCAAACGTAGCTAAACTGCAACAAATTCAAAATATGTATGGGCTTTTAAATGGCGCAAGAGTTCTTGTTCAACCAAATAATGCAATAGAAACTGGAGCTTATTGGGGTTTCGGTATGGGTAGATTATTTGATGCTGCAGGTTTAGCTCAGGCTGCCTGCGACAAAACTTTTCAAGTTTATGATAGTTCAAATGCCGATGAATATAATTATCGTCCAGGATGGAGCCAAGCTGACAATCTTGCTACTCCCAGATACTGTGTAAATAAAGTGCATAGCGGGGCAGTTTCTACTTGGTACAACATTAGACTAGTTTCTCAGCCAAATTATGATCTAATTGATCCGGATACTGGGAAAAGAAAAATATTCGACAAGCCTATAGAACTTGATTTTACCGTTCCGAGCACTGCTGCTTATCCGGTCTCAGAACATGGAAAAAAATTAAAACTTAATTATTTTGGAAAGGGTTCAAGACTAGATGGTATTCCGATGGAATTTAAGGATATCACAACTGGACTCCCATGGGATGGAACTGCAGCTAATATGGCCTACATAAGAGGGTTAGATAAATTTGAAATTGCTGCCGGTACTGAAGTCACTGGAACAGATGCTCTTGGAAATGTAACAACTTACAAACTTAAACCATTATTAGGACACGCATATTTAAAACCTATTCAAAAATCTGCTGCATTGGCTTTAATTGGAGCTGGTGTAACTGAGATACCTTATGACACTACTATTTCAATTTCTGATCGTTCTGTCCTAAGAGATGTAAGTCCAAATGGAACCGCAGAGAATACCATAGGAGTTAAGCCTACCTCTACTGTCATTAATGATGGAAATCCATGCGTCGTAGATGGTGTGCATAACGCTATAGATGTTGCTTGTGCTAAAACTCTAACTCAGTGAAGAAATGAATTCTTTTAGAGCTTCTCCAATTTCTTTTGGAGAATGCTCTTGAATAAAATGGTTTCCTTTAACCGTTACTTCTTTCAAATTATTCCAAGAACGAACAAATTCTCTCTGATCCCCAACTAAGATACTTCCTGGATCAGCATTAATAAAAAGCTTAGGAATGTTGGATTCTTTATGAAACTCTCCATTTTTAGTTACTTCATCTATGACAGCTTGAGGCTCTCCATCAACTGGAATTTGTCTTGGCCACGTTAGAGTAGGGCGTCTATCTTCACCGGCATTTTTAAATGGTCTAATATATTCTGCTTTTTCCTCATCAGAAAAACCGTTAGCTGAATCATTCAAAAGAATTCTTTCTACGAATACATTCTTCTCAAGAACTATTTCTTCTCCAGCCTCAGATCTCATCAATTGAAATATATTTCTAGCATTTTCAGGCCATTGATCCCAAGTTAGCGGCATCACGATTGCTTCCATAAAAGTAATTGATTTGATTCTATCTGGATTTTCTCTCGCATATTGAAAACCCATAGCAGAACCCCAGTCATGAATTACTAAGTTAATTTCATCTCCTAAATCTAGAGAATCTAAAAGAGCAGATAAATACTTATATTGACCATGATATTGATAATCTGGATTATCTTCGCCATCAAGTTTTTCTGAATCCCCCATACCTATTAAATCGGGCACTACAATTCTGCCTAATTCCTTTACTGAAGGTGTAATATTTCTCCATAAAAAAGATGATGCTGGATTACCGTGTAAAAAAACAATTGATTGGCCTTCTCCAGAGTCTAAATAAGCCATTTGTTTTCCAAGAATTTCCTTATAATTTTTACTCATTTTTTTAATCTCCAATAAAAATATCTATATTATTATCTTATCGTAATTTGGTCCTATTGCCACGATGCAAAACAAAGTGCTAAAACGGAAATGGATTTTCTGGATTTAATTTTTTGATTAAGGGTATTTTTATGAATAATAAATTTTGGTTAGTTTTTCTTGTGACATTTTTCATAACGGCATGCGGTGGCGGTGGAGGAAGTAGTTCTTATTCTAGTTCTTCAACTAGTTCTTCAAGTAGTTCCTCAACCCCAACTCTGACTAATTTGAATTCAGCAAATGCTTGTAAAAAAGCTTGGTATACAACTATGCCAACTGCTACATCTACCAATACAGTATTTAATAATTACAGTTTTTTTTGGCAAGCAACAAGCTTTGAAGCTATGCCTATTTGTGAAAATTATTACGAAGCAACTAACACAATAATATCAACTGGAGGAATCTCTTGGAAAACTTATATTAATGAACTTTTAGAATATTCAAAAAATACTTTGGGTCAGATAGTTCCTGTTAATGTTTTTGTTCTTGGAGCAAATCCTCAAAACTCTGTCACAGCCTCAGAAAAAGCGACATACAATACAGACTTTGCTACAGTTCAAGCTCCCTTATCGGATTACACTAATGCGGTAGCAAATTATGATGGATTTCCTATTGATTCAGCTGGAGGAGGCTATTCTCATGAAGCAGCTCCTAATGGAGCAGATATACAAATTCCTCAGTCTCTCGTTTGGGGTCAAGCTGGTTTTGCAAATGACGCTGAACAAATTCAACAATCTTTCAAAATAATTGCTCATGAATATTTTCACGTATATCAAAATTCAATAAAATTTTATAACGAGGCAACAAAAACCATCTCTCTTCCAAAAGCTTGGTTTTCTAATCCAAGTTTGTTAGACCCTGCTTCAGCTTCTACTCCAGCTTATTTTCCATGGTACATAGAAGAGGGCGGAGCTGAATTTGGTGGTATTGTTTTATCAGCTAAATATGCAAATACAAAGACCGGAATAACTATTAATCCAGCGCAACAGTTTGAAGATCATTTTAGTGCAGCATTCGATTATTTTGCAGGTGATGCAGGAAGAAGTCTGGCAGATTTTAATTTAACTGGAAATGTAGGATATTCAGCAGGCGCCAGTGCCTTGCTTTATCTTTGGAGTAAAGATGAAAGAAATTTCAATGCTGCTATGTCTAAATATTACACCTCTTGGCAAGAGGCTGAATTGGCAAGATCTGGTAATGGTTGGCAAGATGCTTTCGAAGATGTCTTTTGGAAAAATGGTACCGAGTACTACACGCTCTCCGAATTTATTACGGAATTTAACACCTGGATAAGATCTGATACTAAATCTAATCTTTGGAATTCAATCGCTAAAACTTCAAACGAAATAATCCATGCAGATGTTATTCCTACAACCGTGAATACTCCAAATTCAACTTCTAAAACAATTGAAGTTCAAGCTGCAGCAAAAGTTATTGGATCTGGAACAGGAAATAGATACTTCATAGATGGTGTACAGCAAAAAACACTAATCGTAAAAGCAGGGCAAACTTATAAATTTTCCTATCCATCTAATCATCCATTTTTATTTTCATCTACTGAAAATGGCACATGGGGTCCAGATGGTATAGCAGGATCTTCGGATGATGGAGTAGTCTTTTCGAGTTTAGTAACAGAAGGGACAAATGAAATCACGATCACAATGCCTAATTCAACTCCCACAACTCTTTATTACTTCTGTGGAGCCCATCCTAATATGGGAGGTCAAATTGTCATTAAAGAGCAAATAGCTGGAAGCAGTAGTTCTGGTGGAGGAGGTTCCGGTGGTGGTGGAAGCGGTTATGGTTACTAATACTAAGTTATAATTCTTCTTCAACGGAGTAGAATTATGCTTAATCCTCAAGATAGAAGTAGGGCATTCAACTTTGCCCTAAAATCTCAAGAAATATTTGGATTAATTATGGGATTAGTTGTTTTATGGTCCATTTATGCTCTTGTTTTTACGCAAATTGAAATATCTCTCATTTCAAAGATCCTATTGTCTTTAATTTGCATAGGTTTCGGAACAATTACGCCGTTAATAGATTTTAACGAATCTCATGCAACAAATCCTCTTTGGACGGGGCATGCTCGTTTTCATTTAGTTTGGCAGGTTAATGCAATGATTATCACCGCAATATTATCCTTGTTATTATTGTGGAGTTTCTATTCTCCTGAAAATCACTTAATTGTAATTTTATTAAATTATTTATGGATATTTTCTTTTTTCGCAACATTGATGGGGCTTAGATTATTTGATGGTGAATTAAATGATATAAACGGAGTTCCTCCTATTGTCCTATACATTATTAGAAAAAAAATTGAAATTGATAGAAATGTGCAGGCTATCTCTGGGGTTTTAGTTGTTAATTCCTATGCACTTATAATATTTTTACTTTAGTTGTATTTAACATAATATATATTATACGAATATAAATATTAATTAAATAGGGAGTTTAGAGGGATTGTAATCGTTCCGTCCTCTTTCATTTCTTCTTTTATGTCTTCCCAATAATCATTTTGTCTCAAAAGGTTTCTAATAAGAGGAAGTTCATTTTTTTTACTATAACTTCTCTGTACCCTCCTAATATGTTGAGCTCCTGTTTTTATTAATTCATCAATTTTTGTTTTTTTATTATCTTCAAATAATTTTCCATTTAAAGATTGATTTATTAACGTTGAATAAAATGATGGTTCCAAAAATTCTTTAGCTGCCCACCCTATCAATGAAACAAAATAGGTTGGAGAGTAATATGGAAGATATTCTTTTGTATCCTTATCTATTTTTAACCTAGCTTCTTTTACTTTTTTTATGATATGTTCAGAAAGATGACAAATCCCAATCATTTGGTCAACTCTATCATCCTGAAGTTTATCTACAAGAATATTATCTTTTCCAAAAATTTTTACATAAGTTCCTACTTTGTTATTAGTTACTTCATCATCGAAAAGTTTATTTTTTCCCATATTTGGAATAACGGGATCATTTTCAAATAAATACACGTACTCTGCCAACTTTCTTAGAGTAATGACATACTCATTTTTTCTTTTATCTATCCTTTGTCTTTTACGAGCATATTTTGTATTTTTTGTAACTCCATCTCCTTTATATTTAAATCTTTGACTATTTACATAAAATTCTATGTTTTCCTGTACTAAGTCAGTTGATCTAAAATCAGGATCTTGAATAACATTCTGAGTGTTGTTAGCTCTTATAAGAGTTCCTGTTTTACCTTTTTTCGCTGATTTTGTTTCAATTATTCTTACTTGAACTTTTACTTTTCTTAAATTTTCGTTTTTATCTTGTTCGGGAATAGTTTGTCCCTCGGAATTTTTATAAACGTCTTTATAGTATCTTTGTAATGCAGTTGCAGTTTGACATCCGTTAATAATTTGGAATTTCTCTAACTCAAATGAATCTTCATTTTCATTTATTTCAGTTGTTACAGCTGTTATTCCATTATTAAATGTAAAAAAATCTTCTGGGTTTTCATCTATTGTTTTTAACATAGATTTATTTACTTTATTTGCTCCTAAATAACCTCTTATATTGTCGTTAAAGATATTGTCATTGCCATCAACCCAATCTTTTACCTCCATTCCTGAGGCAATATAAAATAGAGTTTCTTTAACTTCATTAGAATCTGAAATTTTATCTTTAAGCTTAAAAACTCTGTCTAATGTTTTTGTTTCTCTATCCTTTTTAAGAATACTTAAGGAACCTAATTCGTTTTGATTGCATTTAGCCCAATCATGATAGAGTTCAGCAGCATTTTTTAAATGAAAAATTATATTGAATTTTTTAAATTCATCACTAATTTTTGAGGTTTTTGATTTAAATTCTTCTCTTTGATCATCATTAACATTCGTATTTGTTAAAAGATAAACATGGAGATATTTTTGAGTTGATTTACTTTTGTAAAAATCTAGATACTTTTCCTTCACATAATCTGGAAAAGCTTGGATTTTAGTTAAATCATCAATCCAATCAGTAATTCCTGTTAAAAGATCTATCCAACTTTTATCGAATTTACCCTTTTCATTGTTTCTCCACTTACACTCAAAAATATGACACTCTAGATCTTTATTAAAAATTATGTCTACATTTCTTTCCCCTCTTGAATTTAAGTCATAACAATCTTCAAATTCCTCCTCTATATTTAGTAATGGGCCATAAATATTGTTTGCACAAAAGGCTTCAAAGGATTTTCCCAAATCATGATCTCCTTCAAGCTCCACGATTGATCCTTCTTCTGATTTTTTAAAATCTTTTACAAGTTGCAAAAGAGTTGTCCTGTAGTCTTCATTATTAAGTTTAGCCATTTTTTAATTCTAGACTAAATCTAATTTAATTAAAAAAAGTTATAGTTCATTTTTCAAAAAAAAGTCTTTTCTACAAGGTTATCGATTGAAATTAAATCTTTTTGACACTTATCAAGGAATAAATGTAATTTATCGTCGTCAAACTTTTCAAGATTTGCTGTATCAAACCTCAGTCTCAAAGTTCTTATTTTAAGAATTATTTTTTCATTCTTTGGAAGACTATCTAAACAAAGTCTTAATATAGAAAGGCATCTTGTAATGGATCTTGGAAAGCTATCATCTTGCAAAAGAAAATTTATTACTTCAGCCCTATCAACCTCTCCCTTAGAAACTTTTCTAAATGCATCTTGAGCGGATAGGATTGATAATAAACTTATCCATTCCATTGTAGAAAAATCATAAGTTTTTTTATCGCTTTTGGTGATACATAAACAATCTATTATCCTAGATATCATATCTATCCTTTCTAAAAATCTTCCTAGTCTTATAAATTCAAATTCATATCCTCTCGATAGATTATCGTTTATTGAACTAAAAAATTCTTGAGTAAGATCAACTATATTCGTGATGTAGGTTAATCTTTTCCTTTTATGTATCTTTACAAAAGTTTCTCGAAAAATATGATCATAAAGGTGGTTCAAACTAATACTTGCAGATTTTGGTAAATCGTCTCTGACTGTTTCTATATTGTATTTAGCCATATCTAAACAATTTTTTATCGAACTTGAATTATTTGTTCCTTCAAAAAGAAAATTTAAAACATTATCTTCATTGTATTTTCTATATTTTTTTTCATATGTTTTATTTGCATCCAAAGTATCTATTAGTGGTTTCCAATTTAATGAATGGTCAACAGGATAATCAAGAATTAATTCTAGATTTACATCAATCATTCGAGCGATGTTTTCAGTTCTTTCAATATACCTAGCAAGCCAGTAAAGATGTTTTGCACTTCTACTTAACATTATGCTTCTACAATCCAAGTATCCTTACTACCACCACCTTGAGAAGAATTTACAACTGTAGATCCTTTTTTCAAAGCAACTCTTGTCAAGCCCCCTACCGTTACATAAATATCTTTTCCTGAAAGAATAAATGGTCTCAAATCTAAATGCCTCGGTGAGATTTCATTTTTACTAAATGTAGGGGTAGTTGATAAATCTATAAGCGGCTGAGCTACATAATTTTTAGTATTACCAAGAACTTTTTTGATAGTTTCTTCTTGAGTTTCATTATTTAAAGTTTTACCAATTACAATTCCATAACCCCCTGCTTCTGCTACAGGCTTAATTACCATTTTTCTTATATTTTCAAATACGTAATCTCTATCTTTCTTATCACTCATGAGATAAGTTTTTATATTTGGCAGAATGCATTCCTCCTTAAGATAAAAATTAATCATCTCGGGAACATAGCTGTATACAGCTTTATCATCTGCTATTCCGCAACCAGGAGCATTTACAATTGAAACGTTTTTATTTTTCCAACATTTAATGAGTCCTTTTACTCCTAAAACACTATTTGGATTTCCAACATCTGGATCTAGAAATGCATCATCAACTCTTCTGTAGATAACATCTATCTTTGACAGACCTTCTATTGTCTTTTTGTAAACAAAACCATTTTTAACTATAAGATCTCTTCCTTCGACAAGATCAATGCCCATTTGCTGAGCTAAGTATGAATGTTCATAGTATGCAGAGTTATAAATTCCCGGTGTAAGAAGAACAATTTCTGGAGATTTTGTTTTTCTAAAAGAGGATTCAGCAAGTGTTTCATATAGCCTTAGCGGGTACTCATCAATTCTTGAAACTCCATAATGAGAAAATAAATCTGGAAAAACTCTTTTCATTACATATCTATTTTCAAGCATGTATGAAACTCCAGAAGGAATTCTTAAGTTATCTTCCAATACATGAAAGACACCATCAATATCTTTTATTAAGTCTGAGCCACAAATATGAGACCAGGCAGAATTGGGTAATTTTACGTTTTTGCAAAAAGGGAAATAAGCTTTTGACTTAAGAATAAGGTCTTCATTTATTGAGCTTTTTTTTAAAAATTTTTTTTCGTTATAACAATCCTCTATAAAAAGATTTAGAGCTTTCGTTCGTTGTTTAAGACCTTTCGAAATAATATCCCACTCACTTTTTTTTATAATTCTCGGAATAAAATCCAAGGGCCAATTTCTCTCCTCTGACCCTGTGTCAGAGTAAACTCTAAAGTTAATTCCCATGGACTTTATTGCTGATTCTGTTGAGCTATCAAGCTCTTTGAGATCATTCAGGGATAAAGACTCAAAAAAATTACCAATCTTCTTAATATGACGTCTTACTTTATTTTCTGAAGAGATATATTCGTCATATGATTTTGCTAATTCATAATTTGACCACTTTACTTTCATATTATTATTAGTATATTTATCTAAACTCAATATAACATTCATTTATAATATTACTGAGGTCCAATTTCTAACTAAAAATGACCTATTGTGTTGCAATAAAAATTGAAGATGGATTAGTCTTCGCTTCAGATTCCCGAACAAATGCCGGTTTAGATAATGTCAGCACTTATTCGAAGATGTTCACCTTTAATGTTGGAGATCGAGCGTTTGTTATTCTTACTTCTGGGAATTTAGCTACTTCTCAA
The DNA here is from genome assembly GCA_902563105.1 of uncultured SAR86 cluster bacterium. GTDB lineage: Bacteria > Pseudomonadota > Gammaproteobacteria > Magnimaribacterales > AG-339-G14 > MEDG-81. Next base: position 48,595 of record CACEVU010000005.1, on the reverse strand, counting down.
GCTGTTTATCACAGAATTGAGAAAGATTTATCTTCATCAGATTCTTTAAAAAGTTTAAATACTTGCGATGATCTTGACGAAGTTGCTGCATATGTTGGAGAATTAAATGTTGAGTATCAATCAATTTCAAATGAGAACCCTGCTCAAAATAGTGTCTCATTGGGATCTCATTTCATTGTAGGTGGTCAAATTAAAGGTCAAGAACCTAACTTAATGCTTGTTTATCCAGAAGGAAATCACATTTATATGTCTGATAACCAGCCTTACATGCAAATTGGAGAAACTAAATATGGTAAACCAATATTAGATCGAATGATTCATCCTGATACGTCGGTTGGAGATGCTGCTAGAGTTGCCCTACTCTCTTTAGACTCTACAATGAGATCAGATTTGACGGTTGGTCCGCCTATAGACCTAGTGGTTTTTAAAAAGGATCAAATAAATTTAGACTTTCAAGATCAACTTAAATTGGATTCTCCTTTTTTTAAGGAACTATCCGACATCTGGGCCGAGCAAATAGAAAAAGGCGTAAAGATGTTACCTAGGTTTAATTGGGAAAATTTTGAAGAATAAAACCGCCCAAATTATTAGGCGGTTTTATTTTATGATTTATCTCTCAGCAGGATAAGCTTTAACTAACTGAGCAAGAGTAGTATTTACTGTTTTCCTAATCTTTCCAACTTTTCTGTTAAAACTTGTATAAGCGTCAGAGCTATATGTTTGTTTTAATCCTGAAACAAGATCGTCAAGCGAATTAGAACCACTAAAAATCATATGAGAAACATACTTATTACCGAATAAAACCCTGTTGATACCATAAGAACCAACAGAATCTGAATTTGCATCAGTTAATTCAATCCAAGCATCTAAATATGTTGCTTCGTTTGTTCCATCAACCTTGATTTCTACATTAGAAAAAACAGTATTTTCTCTCCAGTCCCCTGCTTCAAGAGCAAGTTCTGTAAGATAATTGTAGTAATCTCCGGAATTAGTTGTTTTATCAAAAGCTAAACTCATAACAGCTGATTCAGCACAAGATGAAAATATACCTTGGCCTAGTTGCATTTGGTCATAACTATCATAAGTAACAAGAATGATATGTGTTTGCCTGCTTCCAAATCTTGAATAAAGAGCTACATTAGCTCCAGATTCTTCTCTCCATTTTTTCGCGCACGAAGATGCATCGAAAGTTTCAATAGCAGAAACAAAACCTTCTGGATCAGTTACGTTGAAGAAATGAAACTCAGCTTTAACCTCTCCCTCTCTCAATCCTGTTGAAGATTGAGCAATCAGAGAATGAGATAAAAGACCTATACTTAAAATTAATAAAATATTTTTCTTCATCTTTAGCCTCTAGTTTTTGGTATAAATTGTTTCGCAGTATTCAAAAGTTTCTTCTACTTCTTCATCAACGTATTGTTGAGCTTCGTCCCATGTATTAGCCCAGCTCGCTCCTCGAAAATACTCATCGATTATTTTTCCAGTTTCTGCTGCTGTAGAAGTGATTGTTCTGAGATGAAACATTCCTGTTTCAGCAAAGCCACCGCCCATTGGAGCAAAAACTCCAATCATCATATTGTGACCATCTGCATCAAGTTCTTTTTGCAACTTTGTCATTAAATCTGTGAAAGATTGCCAATCGTTTAATTTAATTCTCCAAAGTCGGTGATAGCCGTCCCGAGCTTCAAAATCTTTTAAAGATTTAAATGCGGTTGAATATTTAATGGTTCTCAATTGAGCCAGATCGAAATTTGCTGATGATGGATCATAATTCTCTATCAATGTCATAGCATTTTCGAGACTTGTGAATGCATTAAAGATAAACATTTGACCTTCATAACTTTCACCTGTTCTAGTCTTACAGTAGCCTGCTTGTTCTGAGCCAAAGCTTTCAAAATCAACATTTTCTTTTAAATAATCTACGTATTTGTCTATGTCTTTAGCTTGAACCATTAGAGTGGTAAATCCCCCTTCTGGAACAGCTAAAAGGTTTAAAGAAAATACAGAGCTTAAGAATAAAATTGCGGTTATTTTTAATTTTTTCATTTTTTCTCCCAGTTTGTTTAATAAATATTACAAGAAAAAAATTAAATTATTGCATCAATTTGGTTCTTTTTTTTATGATAGATAAAATAAATAGAATTAATAAGCCTAAAGTCATGTAAGGGGCATAAATAACTCCAGGCGTTATCCCATCAGAATAAAGGGGATTATTTAATATGCTATCTGATCTTAAGGTTCTAGCAGACCATTCAACTAGGAAAGAAAAAATAATCAGTGGAATCAGAGATCTATATCTGATTAAAACTATCCATGATAGTGAACAAAGAATAAGTTGAATAAAACCCCATACAGAAAAAAAACTATAAATTAAAGGCATGGGATCTGGTTCACCTGAAAGAACTTTTACATTTGCGATCTCGTGTAAACCAAATTCAGCAAAGAACATATGAATGATAGATCTCCATGTCATTAGTAACAAAAAGGGGATAAAAATGAAAAATACTATTTTATGACCTTGATAATTGTTATCTGCAGATTTAGGAAATAACATTTCCATTTTTATTCTCCTTTAATAAATTCCACAATAAGATTTGATAATTCCTTAGGTCTCGTCCATTGAAAAAAATGTCCACCGCCTATATTTGGTGCACTCTTAGCATTAGGACACATTGCTAAAACATCTCGCTCTGCGCCATTCGTAACAGGATCATCGCCAGCAAAGACACTTAAAAAAGGCTTATTCCAATTTTTAAAAACTTCTCTAGCTTTTCTTACTTCTTCTAAAGATTGATCTGGAATTGTTGGGACGTGACTTGGCATTGCTCTTGGCCCCATCTTGAAACTTGAATCAGGAAAAGGTGCTTCGTAGGCTTTATCGATTTTTGACCTGAAAGGAAAAAATTTTCTTAATCCTATTCTAACGAATAAATAGTAAATTAAAGTTTTTAAAGTAGAGTTTTTATCCATTTGACTCGACATCAAAAAACCTATGGGTAAATCTTCGGTATCCCAGCAAAATTTCTGCCAGTACATGAATTTTAAAGCAGGACTTGAGGCAGTTTTATCATCAGCAATATTCTGACCATCCATCTTTCTTACCTCTCTCATCATAGAAAATGGAGTCAATTTAATATCGCTATTCCTAAAATTTTTTACTTTATCAATTACTTCTTGAGGAGCATTAGGATTGTAGGGCAAGCCTGTATTACCCATTGCTACTCTGTCGAACCTCTCTTGCTCATTAGCAACTACTCTTAGACCAATTAGGCCTCCCCAATCTTGACCAAAAAATGTCAGATTTTTAAAATCATTTGTTATCAGCCAATCTGTCATCCAATCTACTTGTCTTTGAAAAGAATAATCTTCTCTGGAAGCTGGTTTGTCTGATTTGCCATAACCAGGTAAGTCTGGTGCAATTACTCTTATCCCTGAATCCACTAAAAAAGGAATCATTTTTGTATAGAGATAACTCCAAACAGGTTGACCGTGCATTGCTAATAAAATGGGTCCGTCTTTTGGACCCGCATCAATATGATGAATTCTTAATTCAGAATTATCATGAGTTTTGATAATTGTATAATTTGGCTCAAAGGGATAGTTCTCAATTTCTTTAAAAAAACTGTCAGGAGTTCTTAAGATTTTCATAATTCAAATTTTGAGTTTGATAAAGAATCACAAACAGAATTGAATTCTTCCATAGTCTGTTTGATTATTTTTTCAACAGGTAAAACTTCTCTGATTAGTCCAATAGACTGTCCTGCTAAAGCAGGCGCAGCGTTCATATTTCCTCCAAAATACAAATCTTTTATTCCACCAAGTGCTGACATATCCATTTGACCATCTTCATATATTTTTTCTGTAAATTCAGTTTTGAGGGCTCTGATGCATGGTTTAGATTTCTTATTCAACAAGTATGTACCTTGTTCTGAGCCATTCACTATTGCCCCTTTAAAATTTCCGTGAACCGGACTTTCTTGAGATGAAACAAAGCGAGTTCCCATCTGTATACCTTCCGCACCTGCTGCAAAAGCAGCTGCCATACCAATTCCATCAACAATTCCACCAGCTGCAACAATCGGAATGTCTGTATGTTTTCTTATTGACTGAATTAGAACATGCAGGCCAACTTCTTCTGGACTTTTAAAGCCACCTCCTTCAGTTCCTTCAACAACAAGACCGTCTACTCCAGCATTCACTGCTTTTAAAGCTCCTGCTAAACTTGGCACTGCATGAAAAACTTTTATTTCTGCTTCTTTAAGCTTGTGAATATATTTAGCTGGATCGCCTGCAGAAGTGGTAACAAACTTTACATTCTCTCCAATTACAACATCCAACATACTTTCATCGGCTAGAAATAATATCGGCAGATTCACCCCAAAAGGACTATTGGTTAATGACGCCATTTTTTTTATTTCGCCTTTGCATTGATCGACCTCTCCAGAAGAAGTTTCAATAATGCCAAATCCTCCTGCATTTGACACAGCAGATGCCAATTGACTTCTTGCTATCCAGCCCATTGGTGCTTGTATTATTGGATATTTGCAACCCAACATTTCCGTTATTCTATTCATACTTTCTCCACTAAAGATTCACAATTATTATCCTTCAAAAAATTTAAAATATCTTTTTTGTGATCGCTTGCAAGATTTTGATACTCTGCTCTTATCCAATCCAAACACTTAGCTTGATAAGGAAAGGATTTTTGTTTCCATTGGTAACCATCTAAATCTACTTTCCATTCTTTTTCTCCATTTGAAATTGCTCTATGATTTTCTATCATGGTTGGGATATAAGAAATGGAAAGTTCTTTAAACAGATCATGAATAGATTCGCTTAAGTTATCAAGCGTGTTTTCCTCTGCTGAAAATTCTAAACCTCCGCGGTCTTCCAAAGTACTAACCCAAGCAACTGTTCTAGGCGATATTTCATAAGCAATTCTTCTAGGCGTTGGATCAAATCCAATTAATTGTGTGAATTGTCCGTAAACAGCAAAGTCACACGAAGAAGGATTACATCCTAAAAGGAAGGGTTGCTCTTTGAAATGCTTTTCAAAAATAGAAAGAATAGTTTTATAACTTCTGTCGATGAATTCTGCAGTGTTATCGCTAGATCCAACGACCCATAATCTTTCTATCTGTCTTTTGGCAAAATATTCTTTAAAAAAAGATAAATCCTTGTCACTTAAAGTGCTATTTATTCCTAGAGGCAGAATTGTTCCAGCGTTATCTGCGTCCTCCTCAAAATGCCATCGATAATGAAACATATATTTGGTACACCATTCATCACCAAAATCTTCTAAAACGTAATTAATGAAATTCATAACCGGATTTTTAGGTAATACGGATCTTTCTGGATAAAGATTTTCAAAATATCTAATCAATGGAGTAGAGTCAGTAACGGCTTGCTCTTCACCTTCTTTTTCAAGAATAAATACCGGTAAAAGAACCGGCTTAGGAGGTTGGATATTCATTTTTTCAAGCACTTCTTCGGGTTGTCCCCAAATTACTTCGAAAGGAATTCTTTTATATCTTAAATAGGCAATCATCTTTCTGGTATAGGGTGAAGCAACGTTACCAATTAATTTTGTTTTATTTCTCATAGTAATTTTTCAAATTAGTAAAAGTTTTATAATTCAAAGCACTCTTAATTCATTTTTCAATTTTTCAATAAATCACTTACTGGGAGACCTCTTACAAAGTCACTAATGATTTGTGCCAATTCAGGTCCAACTTCTTCTTGCACAAAATGCCCTGCTCCACCTAAGGTGATAACTGTCGGATTTGGAATACGATTTACAAAGTCATCTTTTAGTCTAAGAGTAATTCTTTCATTTTCGCCAAAAGCAACCAGAAATGGCTTATCCCATTTTTCATAGACGTCCTTCCATAATTTTTCATTTTCAGTTAATTGCGTTGGTATCAGATAGGGCCATATGTGGGCTCCTGCTTTGTAGAGACCAGAAGGATAAGGAGCCTCATAAGCATATGCTTCTTCATCTGTTAATTCTATTCCGCCAAAATTTTTGATTATTCCGGCAATATTCATGTTTTCAGAATAGTATGAATAAGCCATCCATTTTGAAAACATAAGCATCCCTGTTGAAGTCGAGGGTTCTCCAGAGGCTAGAGCGTCATTTGCTGCATCAGATAATTCCTCAAAAGTGACTGGTCCATTCCACCACACTATGAGTTGTACCAATTTTTCGAAAAGCCAGGCTGTAAATCCATCACGAGCTACCATGCCTGTGTTGGAAACTACCACGCTACTAAATCTATCTGGAAGCTCTGCCACTACTCTTAAACCTACCAATCCACCCCAATCTTGACCAAAAAAAGATGCATTTTTAAGATCTAATCTTTCTACTAACTCTTTCATTACATCTACATGGTGTTCGTAAGAATAATCAAATTTAGAGAGAAATTTGTCTGATTTCCCAAAACCAACACAATCGGGAACAACTACCCTATGTCCTTTTGCTACAAGAACTGGAATCATTTTTCTGAATAGGTAACTCCAAGTTGGTTCTCCGTGAATAAGAAGAATTGGATCAGCTTCTATGGGTCCTTCATCAAGATAGTGAATTCGCAAACCATCGATCATCATATAATTTGGTTCAAAAGGGTAATCTTTGAGATTTTCAAATCTTTCATCAGGTGTTCTTAAAACACCATCTCTAATTTCTTCACCGCTGATGTTTACCGAAAAACCAAAATATAAAAATACAGGTAAAAAAACTTTGATTAATAATATTTTCATCTATCTACAGATTGAGCTTAATTAATTTTTAAATTTAAAGAACTCTTTCAAAATTTTTTAATATTTCTTGAATTATTTCAGGCAAAAGTTGCTCTGGGATTTCGTGCCCTACTCCCTCCATAATCATTTTATTAGAATCCTTTATTCCTTCTGCCAAGGCTAGACCATGATCCAAAGGTAAAATAGCATCCTCTGTTCCATGTATGACAAGTGTCGGGGCTTTTATTTCATGCAAACGAGATGTTCTATCAGGACTGGCACCAACTGCAGCTCCATGTTGTGCAAAAGGATTATTGCCATGTTCTATAATTGGTTTCAATCGTTCTCTAAATTCATTTTCATCAAAAGGAAATCTTGATCCAGTTAATTGTCTGTATATTTCTACAACCCCATCTTCGATTTTCCCTTTTAGATTAAATACAAAAGATTTTTGCATGGCACCTAAAAGTTCATTCGTCGGTCCTGATAAGTTTTTATTTTGTATACCAGGAGTAGTCATTATTGGTGTGATACTCAATACCTTCTCAGGGTAATCAAGAGCAATAATTTGAGTAATCATGCCGCCCATTGATGCTCCGATGATGTGAGCTTTTTCAATTTTTAAATACTCAAGAAGTGCAACAGCGTCTTTTGCCATATCTGATAAATCATACTGAACCGCATTTGATTGACTGAATTTAAATTTTCCTTCAGCGTCAATAGCTAAGCCAAAAAGTCTATTCACCAACATTTTTAAAATTGGATTAGGGAGAAATTTTAGGAACTTATTAATTAGAGGTTCCTTGCCAAGCCACGTAGACTTTCCGACATCGCGATTGTCAAATCTTACAACGTGAAAGTTTTCTTCAACCAGTCTATCTATAAATAACTGATCCCATTGCTTACAGTTTGCATTCGCTCCCATAATGAGAAGAACTGTTTCGTTATTTTTATCTCCATAATCCTCATACCAGATTTCTAGATCGTTAAGTTTTACTTTTGTTCCCATTTAAAATCTCCAGTATCAAATATTATCAAATTCTTTAAATTTCTCTATTTTTATATAGGGATTTAGTCCTTTTCCAGGCTTCCAATTACAGCTATAAGATTTAAATTTTTTAATATCATTAATAAAAACTTTGTATCTAATTAATCTATCCAGTTTAGATTTAATAAAGGAATGATTTTCTTCATGAGATGAGAAAAACCCAGCAAGGTGCTGTTTTACTTGATATTGAAGTTTACTATTCATATGATCCAATACGTCGGGCCACGAACTTAAAATTTTTTTGCAAGATTCTTCAATTGATACATCCTGGATTCTATTTTCTGAAAGCATGTAGACATATAACCTATTTCTTTTTTTTGAGAATTTACACATAAAAAAGTTTTTATATTTTTTTTCTTCATCGCCAGTTAAAGTCTTCTTTTTTTGAAAAAAATCATTACAGCTTTTCATAGCACTATCTGTAATAAAAAAATTTTTATTATTTTTTTGTTGATCTAGAGAGTCGTTTAATCCAAGAGATTGAAAACTCATCAGACAAATGAATATTTTAAAAAGTAATAATTTTTTCATCTAAAGTATTAATTTTACATTGTAAATTAGTGATAAATAATTTTAGTAGACTAAACTGATAGATATTAATGAAGCCGCCCATTCCAAAAAAAATTAAAAAAACTCTCAGTGCTCATGGAGACAAAAGAATTGATTATTATTATTGGCTTAGAGACGATCAAAGAAAGAATAAAACTATTCTGAAATATCTTAATGAAGAAAATAAATATACTAACGACTGGCTAAGATCCAACAATATTAGTTCAGACAGAATTTTTAATTATTACAAAAAATCTCTACCAAAATTAGAAGAAAGTTTTAAGAATAACATTGATGGGTATGATTATTTCTCATCGATCTCAATTGGTTCCGAACACAGAAAATATTTTCGGAATTATAAAGGCAAAAAAAAACTTATTTTAGACGTAAATAAATTAGCTAAAAATAAAGAGTTTTATTCCATTTCGGGAATTCAACCCTCTCGTGATCACAGGTATATTGCTTTCGGTGAAGATGAAAATGGCAGGAGAGAGTATGCAATTGTCATCAAAGACTTAAATAAAAATAAAATTATTGAAAAACATATGTGCTCTTCAGCAGGTGGCATTATTTGGAATTTTAAATCAGATGGATATTTTTATTTAAAAAAAGATCCTAAAACACTTATGACCAACAAACTTTATTTTCATAAATTGGGAACTGATATTAAATTGGATAAGCTCATCTACAGAGAAAGTGACACTGAATTTAATCTAAGTATTTCCTTAAGCAGAACAAAAAAATATTTATTTTTACAGATTTCAAAAACAGAATCTAACGAATTCAGATTCTTAAATTTAGATGAAAATGAAATGAAATTAGAATGTTTTCAAAAAAGATCAAATAAACACCTTTACTATGTTGATGACACACCAGAGGAGTTCTTTATTTTGAGCAATCAAAAAAAGAAAAAAAACTTCGCTCTATACAGAACTTATTTAAAAAATACAGATATTAAACATTGGAAAATTTATGTGAATCATAAACAAGATGAGTTGATTGAAGATTTTTTATGTTTCAAGGATTTTATAATCTTAGAAACTAGGAAAAGTGGCACACCGCAATTAATACAAATAAATAAAAAAACTAAAAGAAAAACATACATTGATTTTGATCAGAATGCCTTTTCAGTATATCTTGCGAACAATATAAATTATCAAGCAACCAATTTTAGTTTTGTTTATTCCAGTTTATCTACTCCTGCAACAATTTTTTCCCAAAACTTATATTCAAAAAAAAGAAAAAAGGTATGGCAGCAAAAAATTCTCACTCATAAACAAAAAAATTATGAGACAAAGAGAGTTTTGATTAAAGCTAGGGATGGCGTAAAAGTTCCAGTGTCATTAATTTATAAAAAAGGAATCAACTTAAAAGACGCTCCTCTCTTACAATATGGGTATGGTTCCTACGGAGCTGTGATTGAGCCTTCTTTTAAACTCTCTTTTATGCCATTGATCGATAAAGGTTTTATCTTTGCAATTGCTCATATTCGTGGAGGTCAAGATTTAGGGCGGGATTGGTATGACCAAGGAAGAATGATGAATAAAATGAATACCTTTTTTGATTTTATCGATTGCTCTAAAGAGCTTTTAAAAAAAGAGATTGGTAATAGGTCAAATATCTTTGCAATGGGTGGAAGTGCGGGTGGTCTATTAATGGGAGCGATTATTAATTTAGAACCGTCTTTATATAAAGGCATCGTTTCTGCTGTCCCTTTTGTTGATGTCCTAACTACTATGTCTGACGAAAGCATTCCATTGACTACTTTTGAATACAAAGAGTGGGGAAATCCCGCAAAAAAGAAAGAGTATTTTTACATGAAAAAATATTCTCCTTATGACAACATAGATTTTAAATCCTATCCTGCGGTTTTAGTGACCTCTAGTTTATATGACTCTCAAGTTCAATATTTTGAACCAGCAAAATATGTTCCTAAACTCAGAGAACACCAGCTTTCTGATAAACCGATTTTATTGAAAATGAATATGATCGGCGGTCATGCAGGTAAAAGTGGCAGACTTGAATCTTTAAGAGAGACTGCTGACGAGCTTAGCTTCTTAGCTAGCTTAGCTGAAGACAATTCTTAACATAATTACCAATTGCTAAAGAGGAAGTAAGTCCTGGACTTTCAATACCTTGTAAATTGATAAAATTGCTTATGCCATGATGTTTCCCTTCTTGAATGCTGAAGTCTTTCATTGATTCGTTTGGTTTTGTAATCTTAGGTCTTATTCCAGTATAGTCGGGATGTAATTTTTCTGAATTAATTGCAGGCCAGTATTGTGAAATAGATTGAATAAATTTATTTTTCAACGATTCGTTAAAGGTGTAATCAATCTTATCGACAAATTCTACGTCAGGCCCAAATCTCATCCCTCCTGCCAAATCAAAACCTACATGAATTCCAAGACTATGCTGGCCAGAAATAGGATAAATTAAATTAGAAAAAGGAGCTTTGCCAGAGTATTTAAAATAATGCCCTTTTGCAAAATAGTTTGGATAGATTTTTTCTTTTGGAAAATTTTTGATACTTTTAAGAGTTCTTTCACTGCTCAAACCACTACAATTTATTAAAAATTTACTTTTTAAATCAAAACTCTCTTCACTTTTACAATGAATCTTAAATTTATCGTGTTCTTTTTTTGCCCCCAAAAAACAGGTCCTCGTAGAAATTAACCCTCCAAAGTGTTGAATATCTCCTTCTAAAGCTGTGACATATTCAGGTACGTCGAGAACTCCAGAATTAGGTGAATACAGTGCTCTGTGAAAAGTTAATCCTGGATTATTATCAAGAACATCGTCTTTATCTGCTTCAAAAATATCCACTTTATTTTTTCTTCCTTGTTCTAAAATGAAATTAAGTTTATTTGATTCAGAACTGCTATTAGCAATAATATATTTTCCATATTTTTTATGCGTAATGTTCTTGGCTTGTGCATATTCGTAAATTAATTTATTACCTTCCACACAGAGAATCGATTTTAGAAAATTTTCAGGATAATAAATACCCGCATGTATCACGCCCGAATTACGTGATGATGTATCGTCTCCAGTCCTTTCATTTTTTTCTAATAAAATAGTATCTAAACCAGATTTACATAGTGCTCGAGTAATACTTAATCCTATTACTCCTCCACCAATCACCACAGCATCGGTCATTGTTTAATCCTTATAGTCTTCAATGATTTTTTTCATTTTATCTCTCAGTAAAAACATCGAAATCAGATTAGGCAATGTACTTGCTGCAACCGTAATCAAGGCAAAATTCCATATAATTTCTGTGTCTATGAAACCACTGCCGGCTATGAAAAATGCAAAAACATAAATCACTCGGTAATAAATAATCGCTCCTTCACCGAATAAATATGCAGTGCAACGGTCTCCATAGTATGCCCAAGTAATAACTGTAGAAAAAGCAAATAACAACAAACCTATAGAAACAATGAATTCTCCATAATTTCCAAAAAAGCCCTTATTGAATGCCTTACTTGTTAATACAGCAGATTTAACTAAAGACTTTCCTACGACATCATATTCAATACCTATTTTGTCAGATACTTCTATCAATCCAGTATATGGCAAATTATTTTTCATGATCACTACGTCTTCCGCGATTGATCTATTATTAATTACAGTAACGTTATTAATTATTTTTCCTGACTCAACATTTAAATTCCCAGAAAAGCTTTTAACAGAAGAATCATTTCCTGAAAGAAAATTTAGTATCTCTTGAGCATCTTGGTTTTCATCCAGAGTACCTTCAACTAAAAACATTGATGTTTTTTCAAAGTTATTTGTAAATTTATCTGTCCAAACTCCTGAAGATAAAATAACTAATCCAGTCAATGTACAAATTATCAAGGTATCGATAAAAGGCTCTAAAATTGAGACAAATCCTTCTTCAACGGAATGTTTTGTTCTTGAGGTTGCATGAGCTATTGGGGCCGATCCTTGACCTGCCTCATTTGAATAAAGGCCTCTTGCAACTCCATATGTAAAGGCCAAGGAAAAAGATGCTCCTAAAAATCCACCCATCACGGAAGACCCTGTAAAAACATCAAATATAATTACTTCTAACGAAGGAATAATATTCTGATAATTGAAGATTAGAACACTTAAGCCGCCGATAAGGTATATGAATGCCATTAGGGGAACTATCGATGCAGCTATGGTTGAAATTCTTTTTATCCCTCCAATAATTACTGAGGCAACCAGTAAACTCATTGCAATGGACGTATATAAGGGATCTAGTCCAAAACTTGATTCTATCGTACTAGATATATTGTCAATTTGAGGCATGTTGCCTGAACCAAATGTACTTACTAACAAACAAAAGGCAAAAATTACTCCAAGCCATTTCATATTCAGGCCCTTTTCCATATATATCATTGGCCCACCAACAAGCTCGCCTGAATTATTTTTTAACCGGTAATGATGAGATAAAGTAACTTCGACAAATTTAGTCGTCATTCCAAGAAAAGCAGTCACCCACATCCAGAATAAAGCTGCAGGGCCGCCAATAAAAATTGCCATCGCCACGCCACCGATGTTACCCGTCCCTACCGTTCCAGATAAAGCGGTACTCAAAGCCTGAAATGGAGATGTTTGTCCTTCATTATCTTTTCCAGATAAAAAAAGGATTTTCCATCCCTTGGTAAAATGTCTTATCTGAGGAATGCCCAGATAAAAAGTAAAGAATATTCCTATAGATAAGAGTAAGAGCGGAAACCAAGGAGCGCTTCCAAAGTAACTATCTAGGAGTAAGATATAGTTATTTAATATCTCCAATTATTCTTCTGACATTACTTTTGCAGCGAATTCAGTATATCCTCCAATTAACTCACCGTTGATAGTAATTTGAGGAAATGTTCTTGCTGAAGGAAATTTTTCAAAGAGATCTTCTCTTGAAAAATCTACGTCCAACATATATTTTTTATATTCAAAGTTTTTTTGTTTACATAAACTTTCAGCTTTATCGCAAAAGGGACATTGCGGTTTAGACCATATTTCTATCATAATAAACTCCTAATTAATTCTATGACACTTCAGGCAATATCAAAAGGTTTTGAGCATTTTAAAAATGTTGGATTAAAATTTTCACTTTACATCTTTCCGCTTATTATTCTTTTTGGATTTTTAGCAAGTCTTGGATCTGCATCAAGTTTCTCAGGTGATATTTCAAATGCTGACATAACTCTTTTGTTATTAAATAATTTTTTAGTATCTCCTTTAGTAACAATTGTGGCAATTTTATTAGCCAATGATCTTATAGAAAATAAAAGTAGAGATGTTCTCGTTTACTATGCGATTTCTTGGAAATTTCTGATCAAAATATTAATTCTTTCTTTGATTACCACAATGATAATTGGCATAGGTCTTATTTTATTTATTATTCCAGGTATTCTTTTTGCAGGCTTTCTTCTGTTTGTAAACTATTTCGCGATTTTAGAGAATAAATCAGTTATGGAATCAATTATCTCTTCTTATGAAAAATCCAAATCAAACTTTTTACAGTGCATTTTAATGGCCAGTTTCTTTTGGATAATTACGATTTTATCTATTACCTCACTATCATCATTGGGAAGTGGATATGAGGGTCAAGAACAGATTCCACAAATTTTCACAATCTTTGCAAGTTGTCTGGCGATTTATGTACAGGTTTGCTTAATTTCATTTCCTATATTGATTTTTTATAGAAAACAAAAGTTAAACAAGATCGAAGATTGAATCCAATTGAATTTTCTTATTGATCGCAACTTTGTTTGCTATCAAAGCTTGTATCGAAATCAACTCTTCTAAGAAGATAAATAACCTCTCCTGCTGAATATTAGAAAATATAGTTTTATCTGTGTAGCTTTGATCTTCAATTTTTTTCGAAAGGGTTACAAAAATCGAATGTTTCAAAATATTTAACCTAAAATTTAAATATTCATCGTTCCAAGAATCTATAATAGTTTTTTTTGAAAAGTTATAAGTTTCTAAAGAATTTAAAGTTTCATCAAAAATAGTCAAAAGAAAATTCAGCTCTTCTTCAGACATTATGGACACATCAAATTCCTTATAAATCAATTCTGAAAAAAATCTATCAACTTTTTTTTCCTTAAACACCTCCAAATCATTATCTGGTGTAATATTTATTCTGGTTACTCGACTCAAAATCGTTTTTTTTAATCGATAAGGTCTTGAAGATATCAAAAAAATGTAGGAATTTTTTGATGGCTCTTCTAATATTTTCAAAAGATAATTTTGAGCTTCGTCAGTCAAAAGATCAGCGTTATTGATTTTTACTACCTTCGCTTCGGATAATAAAGGAGTTTCATTTAATAAATTGATAACTCCTCTATTCAAATCATTATCGCCTCGCAAAGATCCAATACCTATCATTTCTTTATCGATTGGTGAGAGCTTAAGGAAGTCTGGATTCGCTTCTGAATTAAAAGACAGACAGGATTTACAGTTATCACAAAATTGAAAATTTTCTTTTTTTTGAGTGCAAAGTATTTGTTTAATAAAGTTATCTATTTTTTGATGAGAAATATTTGATCCATCGCACTCAAACAAATAAGCATGTGAGATATTTTTAAAATTTATCTTCGAGCTTAAAGATTCAATTTTCATTTAATGTATTAATTATTTTGTCTTTAGCAATATTAAATACCTCATCCATAGATTGACTGGCATCAATAACGAAAAATCTCTTAGAATTTTTCTTTGCTGTTTCTAAGTAAAATTGTCTAATTTTTTCAAAAAAACTAACTTCTTCTTCTTCAAATCTATCTACTTCACCTCTTTTTTTTACCCTTTTTATTCCCTCAGTTATACTCAAATCAAGAAAGATTGTTAAATCCGGAATAGGAAAGTTTAATACATTTATAAAATTATCTAAGTCATCTTGGCTTATATCTCTTCCCGCTCCCTGGTAAGCATATGTTGAATCAATGTATCGATCAGAAAAAATATTTTTATTCTTTTCTAAAGCAGGTTTTATAATTTTTGTTACGTGTTGCACTCTATCTGCAAGCAAGAGAAGAGTTTCGGCATATGGTTCTAATTTCATGGATCTATCTAATAAGATATTCCTTATTTCTTTTCCTTCTCGAGTACCCCCTGGCTCCTTTGTGAAGATAAAATCTATCTCTTTCTCAGTGAAATATTTTTTTAAAGAGCTTATCAATGTTGATTTTCCTACACCTTCGGTTCCTTCTAAAGTAATAAACATTATTTGTTAGTCTGAAATTTTTTTACAGCTTTAGCATGATCTTTATAATTGGTAGAGAATTCATGTGAGCATTTATCCTTAGCTACAAAATATAAAAACTCATGAGCTTCAGGCTGACCTGCTGAGAAAAGGGATTCTCGCGAGGGGTTAGAAATTGGTCCGGGAGGTAATCCTTTGTGCATATAAGTATTATATAAGGAAGAATTCTTTAGGTCTTTTTTCTTAAGGTTTCCATCAAAGTCTTTAAGAGCGTATATAGTCGTAGAATCCATCTGCAAAAGCATATTTTTTTTGAGCCTATTAAAAATGACACCAGAAATTTTTTTTCTTTCATTAGCACAAGACTCTTTTTCTAAAATTGAAGCAATTATCAAAAGTTCATATTTTGTAGTATTTGAGGCCAGTTCATTTCTTTGATTCCAAGCTTCGTCGATATTGTTGATTTGTTTTGAATAAGACACATTTAGGATCTGTAGTTTTTCATTCTCTTGATTATAGAAATAAACATCAGGCATAAGATATCCTTCAAGACTACAAGGTTCTGAAACTTTTCTTTCCAAACAAAATTGATCCAAAATATTTTTTGAAAAAAGATTTTTAACTATAGCGCCTTCATGAATAATGAATTTTTTTAAAATAATTTTTCCGTTATAGATTTTGTTAAAAACTTCATACAAAGAATCTTCATCAGAAATTTTATATTTACCCGGAAAAATTCTCTTGTCTGCACCAAAAATATTGAATAATAATTTTAAAGATTTTGGAAAAAAAACAGTTTTTTGTTCTAAATTAAAAAAAATTTTTTCTAACCCTTCTCCTTTATCAATTCTAAATTCAATTGGATTATTTAAAGGCTTGATCAAAAGAAAAGAGTAAAAAGATAGATTAAGCAAAAATATAAATAGAAATATATATTTCACTAAATTTTTTTAAAAATAAGCGAAACGTTTGTTCCTCCAAAACCAAAGGAGTTACTCATAGAATATTTTACTTCTCTAGATTTAGAAGTATTAGGAGTTAAGTCAAGGTTAAATTCATTATCTGGATCATCTAAATTTATCGTGGGGGGTATTACTGAATCTCTCATAGAGAGTAGACAAAAAATTGCTTCAATTGCGCCTGCCGCACCTAATAAATGTCCAGTCATAGATTTTGTTGAGCTTACAGATAAATTACTAACATCCTTAAATAGTTCGTAAATTGCTTTGGCTTCTATAACATCGCCAAGAGGTGTTGAGGTTCCATGAGCATTAATATAATCAATCAAAGAGTAATCTTCGTTAAAATCATTTAGAGCATTTTTCATAGCATTATAGGCTCCACGTCCGTCTTCAGCTGGAGCGGTTATGTGATAGGCATCATCGCTTTGGCCAAAACCAACAACTTCTCCATAAATTTTAGCGTCTCTATTTAGTGCTGAAGTTAATTCTTCAAGAACCAATATACCGGCTCCCTCTCCTAATAAAAATCCATCTCTTTTTTTATCCCAAGGACAACTGGCTCTTTTAATATTTTCATTATTTGTTGATAGAGCTTTTGCCGCATTAAATCCAGCTAAACCTAGTGGAGTTATTCCAGCCTCTGAACCTCCTGTTATCATAATATCCGCATCTCCATATAAAATGCTTCTAGCTGAATAGCCTATACTATGACCTGCGCTAGAGCAGGCCGAAACTATTGATATATTTGGGCCTTGAAGATTATATTTGATAGCTACATTTCCAGAAGCCATATTTATGATTGCTCCTGGGACAAAAAAAGGAGAAATCTTTCGCGGTCCCTTTTGGTTAAGAATAATTGCGTTGTTTTCAATGCTACCTAAGCCGCCTATTCCTGAGCCTATCGAGACCCCAATTCTAGTATTATCAATATTTTCTAAAGATAAATTTGCATCCTTAATTGCCTGATCTGAAGCTGTTAATGCATATTGAACGAAAGGATCAATTCGTCGTTTTTCTTTAGGAGATAAACCAGAGATTTCATCATAGCCTTTCAGTTCTGCAGCAAAAGTCGTTGCAAATTCTGAGGTATCGAATTTAGTTATACTGGCTGCACCACTTATTCCTTTAGTGATATTAGCCCAGGTAGTATCTATATCATTACCTAAAGGTGAAACTGTACCAAGACCAGTTACGACAACTCGTCTTTCAGATGACATGGTTAAAAAACTTTATTCAGCGGAATCAATGTAGCTAACTGCATCTTCGACAGTAGCTATTTTTTCTGCTTCCTCGTCAGGAATTTCAATTTCAAATTCCTCTTCAAAAGCCATTACTAACTCAACAGTATCTAATGAATCTGCTCCTAAATCATCTATGAAGGACGCTGAAAGAGTAACTTCTTCTTCACCAACTCCTAATTGTTCGCACACTATCCTTCGAACTCTGTCTTCAGTACTGCTCATATGAACCTCTATTTAAAAACGTGAATGAATTATATACCTTTAAAAAAAAATTTTTACAAATATATGTAAAATTTATGCATCAAATTTGTGCCATTCAAGCTACATATAAAGACCACCATTGACGTGTAACGTTTGGCCAGTAATATAATTTGCTTGATCTGAAGCTAAAAAGTGAACAACTTCGGCGATTTCACTAGATTTCCCTAATCTACCAAGAGGAATTTGAGAGGCAAAAAAATCTTCATTACCTTTTGAAATTTCTTTGGTCATATCTGTTTCAATGAATCCAGGAGCTACACAATTTACATTTATGTTTCTAGATCCAAGCTCTCTTGCCAGAGATCGAGACATAGCTTCAATACCAGCTTTAGCTGCAGCATAATTTGCTTGACCTTTATTTCCGAGAGCAGCTGAAGTAGAAGAAATATTTATTATTCTGCCCCATCTATTTTTAACCATTTTTTTTAAAAAAGATTTTATCAAAAGGTACTGACCATTAAGATGTATGTTAATAACGTCATCCCATTCGTCTTCTTGCATGCGAAGCATAATATTATCTCTGGTGATACCAGCATTATTTATCAAAATATCCGGATAAATCTCTTCTTTGTCCAGAGAAAGAGACAGGGCTTTGATTGACTGCCTGTCATTTAAATCCAGTTTGAATGCTTTGCCTTCTATTTTAAGTGACTTTAGATTTTCAGTAATACTGCTTAAACTTTCTTCAGAAGTTCCGGTCCCTATTATTAGATAATCTTTATTAAAAGCTTCGAGAATAGCTTTACCAATACCTCTTGTGGCACCGGTTATTAAAACGGTTTTTTTAGACACTGACTAAGTTGTTGAGTCTTCCGGCGATTCTGCTTTAGTTTTTATTTCTAGAACCTTACGACCCTTAAAGAAACCATCTCTAGTCATGTGATGCCTTAAATGCTTTTCACCTGATACAGGATCTAAGGATAAGGTTTCTTTTTTTAAAGAATTATGAGAACGCCTTGCGCCCCTTCTAGCTCTTGAAACCTTACTTTTTTGAACAGCCATAATTTTGTGAAGCAATTCTAGGACAATTTAGGAATTTATTCATCATTTTTAAGTATTTTTTTAAAATCTTCAGGCGGTTTGACCTTCAAATTTATATCTAATTCCTTTATTACGAAGCTTTGAGAATGTAGATACATTCTTCTCACATCAAAGTTCGTATCGAGATATTCTTTTTTCTTAATTCTATATTTTTGATCGCCAACTATTGGAAATCCTAAAGAAGATAGCTGAACTCTCAATTGATGCGTTCGGCCTGTATGTAAGTTGCACTTTAAAAGGGAAAAATGTTTTGAAACTTCTAAATTATATAGACCAGTTTTAGCTTTCTTTCCTCCCTCTGTTTTCTTTACAACTCTTTCGTTACCTTTCATTAAATTTTTTTCTAGATTTATTTCATACAAACCATCTTTTAGATTCCATTTTCCATAAACCACTGCAAGATAGGTTTTTTCTACTTCTCTATTGGCTATTAATTGGTTGCAGTGTCTCAAAAATTTATTGTTTTTGGCTATGATCTGACAGCCAGAGGTATTTTTGTCTAGCCTATGTACTAACTTTGCACTTCTGTATTGTTTTCCAATATTTCGAACAGCTTCTATTATGCCTATATTGATACCACTTCCACCATGTGAAGCAATTCCCTCTGGCTTGTCGATAGCAATGAAGTTTTCATCTTCATAAACAATAGAATCTTTTATAAGTGAAACAATATTACTCGCAACGAAATTATTTTTTTTGCTAGAAACTTTTATTGGAGGAATTCTTATTTCATCTCCCTCACAAAGCTTGTAAAGAGGTTTCTTTCTTCTGCTATTTATTCTTATCTCGCCTTTTCTAATAATTGAATAAATCTTTGATTTAGGCACCCCTTTCAGCAAATTTATTAAAAAATTATCTAGTCTTTGGCCTGCCAAATCGTAATTTATGGTTATTTTTTTTACTTCAGACATAAATAATTTAGATTTATTTGAATAATTTCTTTAAGATACTCTTCTTTAAGACCCTAATTAAGTTATTTAGGGCAAAATTTTTAATATAGTTTAAATATAAGAATTTAATAAATATAGGTAGCTTGGGCGTAAAACCTAATGTTTATTTTCACTAATCCCTGTTTGAGGGACCCATTGTTTTATATTTAAGCATTTTCATGAGGAAAATTATGAAAAGAATGCTTATAAATGCAACTCAACCTGAAGAACTAAGGGTTGCTATCACTGAAGGTAATCTTTTATACGACTTGGATATAGAAAATATTAGCGAAGTTCGTAGAAAAGGGAATATTTATAAAGGCAAGGTTAGTAGAATAGAGCCCAGCTTAGGAGCTGCTTTCGTAAATTATGGTGCAGAGAGGCACGGCTTCTTACCTTTTAAGGAAATTTCTCCTCAATTTTATCCTGAGAAACAAAATCGTAATTCAAGACTGTCGGTTTCAGACTGCTTGAAGAAAGATCAGGAAATTCTTATTCAAGTAGAAAAAGATGAAAGAGGTAATAAGGGCGCTGCTCTAACTACTAATATTAGTCTTGCAGGAAGATACATTGTTTTGATGCCAAACAATCCAAAAGCTGCTGGAATATCACGAAGATTAGAAGGAAAAGAAAGAGATAAATTAAAAGAAAGGATTGCTTCTTTAAATATTCCAGAATCTATGGGATTGATAGTCCGAACAGCTGGCGAAGGAAAAGATTTGGATGATTTGAAGTGGGATCTTGATTATCTTCAAAGAATTTGGGAAGGAATTAATGAAGCCAATACTCTTAAAAACAGTCCTGTTCTAATCTTTAAAGAAAGTGACATCATAATAAGAGCTTTAAGGGATTATTTAAAAGAGGATATTGAGGAAATTTGGGTTGATACTGATGAAGCTTTTCAAGAAGCTTCAGAATTCGTTGAACGCGTTATGCCAGATCAGATTCAGATACTAAATAAGTATGAAAATACCCTTCCGCTTTTTACTCGTTATCAAATTGAATCTCAAATTGAAACTGCTTATCAAAGAGAGGTAAAACTTGTTTCTGGAGGCTCAATAGTTATTGACGATGCTGAAGCTTTGGTGGCAATAGATATTAATTCTTCCCAAGCAACATCTGGGAAAGATATTGAAGAAACAGCGGTAAAAACAAACATAGAGGCTTGTGAAGAAATTGGTAGACAGTTAAGACTCAGAGATATAGGTGGCTTAGTGGTCATAGATTTCATAGATATGATGAAACTTGAAAATAAAAGAGCTGTTGAAGATGCCATGAGAGAGGCTTTGTCTGAAGATAGAGCAAGAGTGCAAATAGGAAGAATCTCAAGGTTTGGTCTATTAGAATTATCAAGGCAAAGGTTGAGATCTTCTCTTAAAGAAAGATGGACGCAAGATATAAATACTCTTTCAACAGCTGTTCTTCGCCTTCTCGAGGAAGAGTCTAGTAAAGAAAAGACTAGCGAAGTACGAGCAATTGTTTCACCTGACATGTCTTCACTATTATTAAATGAAAGAAGGGTTCGACTAAATGACATTGAAGCTAGAAGTAACGTAAAACTTGTAGTCATATCAGATGCAACCAGACCTGATTCTAGATTTGAGGTTGTAAGAATTAAAGATGGAAAAGTCATGGATCCAGAAAAAAATAGATCAAGCATCTCTGTAGCTGATCATTTTGAAAAAAAGAGTAAGAAAAAAATAGTTGAAGAAAAGCCATTATTAGATATCAAAAGATTAAGAAGGCCGAAAAAGTCTTTACTCAAAAGATTTATTGATTTATTTAAAAGTAGTCCTAAAAAACAAAAAGCCCAAAAAGATAAAAGAAGAAATAAAAGACAAAGTAATCAGGGCAAAAAAGCTTTTAATAAAAACAGAAGTAGAAATGAGAATAAAAATAGGGTTAATAAGAATAAATCTTATGAGAAAAAAAGGTCAAATAATCAAAAAACAAAAGTTAAAAATTCATCAGAAGAAAAAAATAATGCTAAGCCAAAAAATAATATTACTAAAAATAATGATCCTTCAAAGATCAAAGATAAAAGTGAGTCAAGGAAGCCTTCAAACGAAGATAATAAAAATAATTTAGAAGAGAAAAATACAAAACCAAAAAAATTAAGTAGGCCTAAAAAAAATTCTACTGTTGAAAAGAAAGA
Organism: uncultured SAR86 cluster bacterium; assembly: GCA_902563105.1. GTDB lineage: Bacteria > Pseudomonadota > Gammaproteobacteria > Magnimaribacterales > AG-339-G14 > MEDG-81. The sequence goes on along the minus strand of CACEVU010000005.1, from coordinate 26,473 downwards.
AGAGGTTAAAGAAATAAAGAGCTTTGTAGAAAGAGCTGGCAATGATCCCAGAAATAGATAATTATTTTTTTTCTAAGAAATATTGAATTAATCTGCCCGAAATTGAAATATTAGCTGGAGGAACATTACTAGGCATACTTTCAGCTGTAAACCATTGAGCATCATCAATTTCTTCTCCATCCGGTTCTATCTCCCCCGAATCATACTCGGCAAAAAAACCTAGCATTAATTGGCTAGGAAATGGCCAAGATTGACTGTCAAAATACTCTAGATTCTTTATTGAAATATTCACTTCTTCTTTGACTTCCCTTTTAAGTGCACTCTCAACTGACTCTCCAGGTTCGATAAAACCGGCTAAGGTACTGTAAAAACCTTGTGGAAAATTTTTGTTATGCGCTAGCAGGAATTCCTTTCCTTTATAAATTAAGGCAATTACGCATGGAGAGATTCGTGGATAAATTAGTTGTCCTCTGCATTTTTCACAATCTTTTTTAAAGTAAGCCCTTTCTCTAGGATGTTTTTCCATTTTTTCTCCACACGCACCGCAGAATTTGTGATCTTTAGACCAATTGATTATCTGTATGGATCTTGAAATTACATCAAAGAGTTGATCTGGCATTCTTCCGAGAGCTGAACGCATTTCAATAAATATGGAATGTTCTAATTCACAATTGCCATTAGCAGCTAAAATGACAAAACATGGTTTTTTATTTAAATAGCCAAGGAAGTGTCTTTCTATTTCTTCTATATAAGACCACTTTAGTTCGTCTTCTGAAATTGCTCTTAAAAAAGTTTCATTTGAAAATGTCAATATGCTTTGTTCAAATACCACAAAGAATTGTGAATCTTTAGCTTCATTTTCTATATAATTTGCAGGTTCAAAGGTAAACAAATTAAATCTCCATGTTAAATTCGATTTATTATAATTTTTTGGGAGCAGCCCCTAACTGGTATAAAAATACAATCATCTCCTTTTTGATTGCTAATCCGATTATATACATCTTACTAGATTCTATGAGCTTACCTGCGGGTTTTGTTTTGGGTTGGATTATTTTAGGAGAGTTTATTTTCACTTTGGCTATGGCAATCAAATGTTATCCGTTACAACCAGGAGGACTCATTGCCTTGGAATCTATTTTGATGGGCCTGACTAGTACAGGTCAAATATATTATGAAGTAGAGGCAAACTTAAAAGTAATCTTACTTCTGGTCTTTATGGTAGCAGGTATTTATTTCATGAAAGATTTCCTTTTATATATTTTTACTAAATTACTGATAAATATCAGAAATAAAAAAGCTTTGTGTTTGCTATTCGTATTTTCTGCAGCCTTTCTATCTGCATTTTTAGACGCCTTAACAGTAATGGCCGTTTTGATTGCTGTTGCTGGAGGCTTTTATCACGTCTATAAAGGCGTTGCTTCCAAGGAAGATTCATTTTCTGAAGAATCTAATGAGTTTCAAGTCTTTAAAGGCTTTCTTAGAAACTTATTAATGCACGGTGCAGTCGGTACTGCATTGGGTGGAGTTGCAACTACCGTCGGAGAACCTCAAAATCTTTTGATTGCCAGCGTAGCAGATTGGTCTTTTATAGAATTCTTTTTAAAAATGCTCCCTATTTCTTTCCCAGTTTTCATAGCAGGCTTGATCACATGCTACTTTGTTGAAAGATTTTCTTTATTTAGCTTTGGTGTTCAACTTCCAGATCATATAAGACAAATTCTTTATGAATTTGATAAACAAGAAACCTTTGAAAGATCTAAATCACAAAATATGAAAATTATCACCCAGGCAATTGTGGCTTTAATTTTAATATTTTCTTTAGCTTTCGGACTTGCTGCAGTTGGACTAATAGGTTTAATGATTATTGTTTTATTAACTGCCTTCAATGGAGTAATTGAAGAACCAAAACTAGGTAAGGCTTTTGAAGAAGCCCTTCCGTTTACAGCGTTATTAGTAGTATTTTTTGCAGTTGTTGCTGTGATACATGATCAACATCTATTTACGCCTGTCATTGCATATGTATTGAGTTTGAAACAAGAAATCCAAATACCTGTATTTTTTATGGTTAACGGTGTCCTATCAATGATAAGTGATAATGTTTTTGTCGCAACTATTTATATCAGTGAAGTAAAAGAAGCTTTAGATAGTGGAGCTATCGGAAGAGAACAGTTTGATTTATTAGCTATTGCCATCAATAGTGGTACAAATTTACCCAGTGTTGCAACACCAAATGGACAAGCAGCTTTCTTATTTTTATTAACTTCATCAGTTGCTCCATTACTTGGATTATCTTATTTAAGGATGGTTTTTATGGCACTTCCTTACACGATCGTCTTGTCTGTAGTTGGAGTTCTTTCTGTTATCTACTTCCTATAATGAACAGATCTTTTTGCATAGCTCCAATGATGAGGCGAACTGATCGACACTTTAGATACATGTGTTCTCTTTTAACGAAGGAAACAATTCTTTTCACAGAAATGGTTCATGCAAACGCTATTAATCGAAATGAACCAGCCAAATTTTTAGATAATTCTAAAATATCTAACTCTACAGTTTTGCAATTGGGAGGAAGTGATCCGCTAGAACTTGGTAAAGCGGTTTTAGAGGCAAACGAGCATAACTTCTCAGAAATAAATTTAAATTTAGGATGCCCCAGCTCAAAAGTACAATCTGGAAACTTTGGTGCAGTACTTATGAAAGATGTAAATCTTGTTAAAGAATGTTTATCTGAAATGATTTGCAACTCAAAGAAGGAGATTTCAGTAAAAATAAGACTTGGAGTTGATAACTTTGATGTTGAAAATGACTTAACTTTTTTTATGAAAGAACTTATAAATGTTGGAATAAAAACTTTTTATGTACATGCTAGGATTGCTATTTTACAAGGCCTAGATCCTAAGGAAAATAGAACAATACCGCCTTTAAATTACCAAAGAGTTTTAAGATTAAAAAAAGAGTTTCATGATTCAAATATTATAATTAATGGGGGCATACATAATTTTGAAAAAGCCAGAGAAGAATTCAAAAGTTTAGACGGCATTATGATTGGAAGAGCTGCTTATGATTCTCCATATAAATTAGTAAATATTGATCAAATGTATTTTAAATCCAACAAACATGCTGTAAGTCTAATTAAAGTTATTGAAAGAATGTTCTCTTATATAAATGATTTAAATGTTAATGAACAATCAAAAGCTAAGTTTCACATGTTAAATTTATTCAAAGGATTAATCGATGCTAAAAAATCGAGAATTCTTCTTTTAAATGGCTCTAACAACGAAGAAATAAAAAATGAGTTACTGAGTATAATTCACTTCAATGAAAATCAAGTTGCATGAATTTTTTTAAAAAAATCTTTAAATCAGAGGAGTCAGAGAAACCATTAATTGATGATAAAACTTCGATTAAGGCTTGTATTGCTCTTTTACTCGAAACAAGTATGGCAGATGAAGTACTGGAAGAATCTGAATTATCTGCCTTAAAAGAAACTTTAATAAAAGATTTTAATATTTCTGAAGAAGAGATTACTGAATTAATAGAAATTTCAAAACAGAACGTTGATGATTCAACTTCGCTTTATGAATTTACAAGGGACATAAATGATAATTTTGATTCCAACGAAAGGATCAAGCTAATTGAATCAATGTGGAAAATCGCTTACGCAGACGGGAATATTGATAAATATGAAGAACATATAATTAGAAAAGTTTCTAGTCTAATTTATGTTGCTCATTCTGACTTTATTCAAGCAAAACTTAATGCAAAGGAGAAAAATGAAAATAACTGATCCAGGAAAATGCAATATTTCAAAATCAAAACTTGCTGAGATGGAAAAATTTTTCAGAGAAAAATATATCGAAAATGGAAAACTAGCTGGAATTCAAACCCTTATAGCTAGAAAAGGAAAAATAGTACATTTCAAATCAACAGGTTATAGAGATATTGAAAACAAAAAAAAGATCGAAAAGGATACTATTTTTAGAATTTATTCTATGACTAAGCCTGTAACAAGTGTTGCGTTAATGCAATTATTTGAACAAGGTTTGTTTCAATTGGCAGATCCAGTTAGTAAGTTCTTACCTGAATTTAAAAACCCTAAGGTTTTTGTTTCTGGAAGTTACCCTCATTTTATGACGCGCCCTGCTGATAGAGAAATTTCGATAAGAGATTTATTAACTCATACTGCAGGATTAACATATGGATTTCATTACAGAACAAATATTGATCATGCCTATCGAAAAGTATGGAGTGGTCCCAAAGGAGATAATACTGATTTTAGTTTTCCTCCCTTGAATTTAGATAATTTTTCTCAATCGATTGCCAACTTGCCTTTAGAGTTTAGTCCAGGAGATAAATGGAACTACAGTGTTGCAACTGATATTTGTGGCAGACTAATAGAAGTATTAAGCGATATGACACTGGATGAGTACTTTAAAAAATATATTTTTAAGCCACTTCAAATGGAGGATACAGGGTTTTATGTCCCAAAAAACAAAATTAGTCGATTTGCTGCATGCTATGAAAGAACGCCAACAGAATATTTAAAACTTCAAGATAGTGGAAGTAAAAAGAGTGGTTATTCGAAAATGCCACTTCACTTATCAGGAGGTGGAGGATTAGTTTCTACATCTGAAGATTACTATAACTTTTGTCAAATGCTTTTAAATGGCGGAACTTTTAAAGGAAAAAGAATTCTATCTAGAAAAACTATTGAACTTATGACTACCAATCATCTGCCAGGTAATCAAGATATGGTCACCATGGGATCAGAAGGAAGTTTCAGTGAAATAAGGTATAAAGGTGTAGGATTTGGACTGGGTTTTGGAGTAAACATTGATTTAGCAGATACTCAGAATTCAGGATCTGTAGGAAGTTTTAATTGGGGAGGAGCTGCAAGTACTTTTTTCTGGGTTGATCCAGAAGAAGAACTGATATGTATATTGATGACACAGTTAATGCCATCGGGATATTACCCTATAAGGGTTCAGATGCAGTCAATGGTTTATAGCTCTTTTACCGACTAATTAAAAATCCTCAAAATCTTCGTCTTGAGACAGATCTTCTTCAGAAAGACCGTCATTTACTTCATATTTTCTTCTTTCTAAGTAAGCATCTCTCAAAAATGCATATTCATCTTGGCTTTCAATATCAGCAATGCCTGTAAAAGCAGAATAAGTATTTATCAAATCTAAGGAAATCAGACCCAATCTAGCAGCATTGTCTTCTAAAGAAAGAGCTGGAGCTAAAGCAGTATCACCCACAAAAGTGAAAGCATCCCTTGTAGTACTTGGTCCCAAAAAGGGTAACATTAGATATGGACCTGGTTTTGCCCCCCACTTTCCAAGAGTTTGACCAAAATCTTCACTATTTTTTTCAAGCCCTATTTCTGAAGCAACATCAAAAAAGCCCGCTAATCCAAAAATAGAGTTAATAAAAAATCTTGTGATATCACTCATCGCATTGACGACGTTTCCTTGCAAGAGACTATTGATAGAAATTCTAATATCATCAAGATTTGCGAAAAAATTTGTTATGGATGTTTGAGCAAATTCTGGTGTTGCTTGCTCATAAAAATCTGTTACAGGCCTTAAAAAAATCTTATCGATTTTTTTATTGAATTCAAAAACTTTACGGTTGCTCTTTTCATAGGGATCATCTGGATTAAAGTCACTAGAATAATTTTTGGTTGTTGAACACCCAGACAAAATGAGAAATAAAATCAACAGAATACTTTTAGCATTTAAGATAAAATGATTTCTCTCCATGGTAATAGCTTATTCCTATGACAACGAAAAAAAAAGAACTAATTATTACTAGCGCCTTACCTTACGCAAATGGCCCACTTCACTTTGGTCATTTATTGGAACACATTCAAACAGATATTTGGGTTAGAACTCAACGTATTCTTGGGAATAAATGTATTTACCTCTGTGCTTCAGATGCTCATGGAACCCCAATTATGATGAAAGCTGAAGAAGAAAATACTTCTCCTGAAAAATTAGTGGATAAGTACATGAACGAACATAAAAAAACGTTAGGAGCTTTTCAGGTTAACCATGATTGTTATTACCAAACTCATAGTGAAGAAAATAAGAAATACAGTGAGCTAATTTATAAAAATGCATTAAAAAATGGATTCATTTCAAAAAAAAATATTAAACAACTTTACGATCAAGAAAAAAAATTATTCTTAGCCGACCGTTATGTTCAAGGAAACTGTCCAAAATGTAATGCGCCCCATCAATATGGCGATAATTGTGATGTGTGTGGTGCTAAATATGAGGCAACAGAATTACTTAATCCGGTTTCAATTTTTTCTAAAAAAACTCCTGTCATAAAAGAAAGTGAACATTTATTTTTTTCATTAACTAAATTAGAAAACGAAGTAAAAGAATGGATAGACAAATCATCCTTGCAAGAAAGCGTCGTTAATAAACTTCAAGAATGGTTTAAAGATGGACTTATGGACTGGGATATCTCAAGAGATGCTCCTTATTTTGGTTTTAAGATTCCTGGTTTTGAAGATAAATTCTTTTATGTTTGGCTGGATGCACCGATTGGCTACATAGGAACCCTAGAAAAATATTTAAAAGATATGAAAGAAGAAATTAACGCATATGATTTATGGAAAGAATCTTCTGAATTTGAAATTTATCATTTCATTGGAAAAGATATCTTAAATTTCCATGCCCTTTTTTGGCCCGCTTTATTACACGCTGCAGAGTTTAAAAAACCAACAAATGTTTTTGTACATGGATTTTTAACGTTGAATGGAAATAAAATGTCAAAGTCAAAACAAAATTTTCTTCTTGCAGATCAGTATTCCAAAGAGCTTAATTCTGATTATTTAAGATACTATCTAGCAACAAAACTAACAAATAAAATAGATGACATTGACTTTAATTTAGAGGATTTTCAAAAAAAGGTTAATACTGATTTAGTTGGTAAGTTTATTAATATTGCTAGTAGGGTAAATAAGTTTTTAAAAAACAATAACAATAAATTAGGATCGAAAATTGATGAAGTATTAATTAAAGAATTTCATATGGAAGCAAAAAATGTATTTGATGATTTTGTAAATCTAGATTATTCGAATGCTTGCAAAAGAATTATGAAACTTGCTGATATGGCAAATCAATATATTGATAAAAACCAACCTTGGGTTTTGGCAAAAGAAAGTATCAACGCAAAAGAAATTATTCAAATTTCTTCTACAGCGATAAATTTATTTAGGATTTTAAATATTTGCTTAGAACCTATAATTCCCGAAACTGCATCTAAAATTAAATCTTATCTAAACTTAAAAGATGATAGTTATGTTAATTTGGAAGCATTTATAAAGAACCATGAAATTGAATCATTTGAACCTCTTATAACTCGAATAGAAGATGACAATATTACATATTTACAGAAGGTAAGTGAAAGTGGATGAGATAACAATAGACGATTTCTTTAAAGTTGATCTGAGAGTAGCTCTGATAACTGAAGTTAAAGAAATTGAAGATGCTGATAAATTAGTTGAATTAAAATTAGATTTAGGAGAGATAGGTCAAAAAACTGTATTTGCTGGTATAAAAAAATTTTATGATCCAGAAAATCTTTTGAATAAGATGGTGATTTGCGTAAATAATTTAAAACCCAGAGAAATGAGATTTGGTATCTCGGAAGGCATGATTTTAGCTGCCAGTAATGATGAAAGTGGAGTCTATCTAATCAGCCCAGATTCAGAAGCTCAACCAGGAATGAGAGTAAGTTGATGGCCAAAGAAATAATTGAAACAGATATAGTTATTATAGGTGCTGGTCCAGTTGGCCTCTTTACTGTTTTTGAAGCAGGACTTTTAGGGTTGAATTGTCATTTAATAGATAATCTAGACAAAGTTGGAGGACAGTGTATAGAACTTTATCCAGAAAAACCCATTTATGATATTCCAGGGGTTGCTAATCAAACTGGCAAAGAACATATAGAAGCTTTACTTGAGCAAATAAAACCCTTTGACTATGAAACTCATCTAAACCAAAGAGTCGATGTTTTAGAAGAATTACCAGATAATTTTTGGAAAGTGATCACCAATGAGAATATTGAGTTTAAAACAAAGAATGTATTCATTGCCGCAGGAGCGGGAGCTTTTGAACCAAGAAAGCCCCCCGTAGCCGATCCCGATAAATTTCTTTCAAACGGTGTCGACTATGCCATAAAGGAGAAGGAAAAATACAGAGGTAAAGAAATAGCTATTTTTGGAGGTGGAGATAGTGCTTTGGATTGGTCTGTAGAATTATCTAAAATTGCAAAGAAAATATTTTTGATTCATAGGAGAGATGACTTCAGAGGTGCCGAGCATACAGAAAATCAAATGAGAGAATTGGTTAAAGATGGAAAGATTGAGTTAAAAATCCCTTACGTTATTAAATCAATACAAGGAGAAAAGACATTTGAAGGCGTTGAACTGATGCACTTTGAGTCTAAGAATGATGAGATTCTAGCTTGTGATGAAGCATTATTCTTTTTTGGGTTAAATAAACAACTAGGTCCTATCTTAGAATGGGAAATTGATTTAGATGGAAAAAAAATTTCAGTCGATACTGAAAATTATCAAACTAACAAAGAGGGAATCTTTGCAGTAGGTGATATTAATACCTATCCTGGTAAATTAGATTTAATTTTATGTGGTTTTCACGAAACAACTATAGCGGTCCAAGAAGCTTATAAGAGAATTAATCCTGGAAAAAGAGTTCCTTTTGGTTACACAACATCAAACAAAGGTCTTCAAGAAAAGTTAGGTATCAAATAAGATTGGTTGAATTACCTCCATCTACAGATATATTTTGTCCAGAAATATAAGCCGCTTGTTCCGAACAAAGAAAAGTACATATTCCAGCAAATTCCTCTACTGTGCCCATTCTTTTTGCAGTTAACGATTCCTCAAGTTCCTTCCTAGCTTCTTCATAACTAGAGTCAGCAAGTTTAGCTTGAAAGTTTAAGATTTGTGTTTGTCTGTCAGTATTGATTCTCTCTGGCAATACATTGTTTATGGTGATGTTGTACTGAGCTACTTCTCTCGACAACGCCTTGGAAAGACCATGCAATCCTGATCTTGCTGAAGTCGAAAGACCCATAATCAAATGGGGGTTTTTAACCATGGCGGAGGTAATGTTTATGATCCTACCAAAATTTTTTTCTTTCATTTTTGGGATTACTGCTTGCATAAGCAAAGCCGACTGCGTGAAATTTGATTTTATAGCAGAAAGAAAATCTTCTTCACTCCAATCAAAGAAGTTTCCTGGCGGTGGTCCGCCGCTGTTGTTAATCAAAATATCTGGGTTAGGACAAGCTTGAAGAAGAGCTTCTCGGGTAACTTCATCTTCCATAAGCCCCAAAACTGATTGAACCTTATATCCCTTATTTAAAAATTCTTTTTCTGTGTCACTGAGATTTTTTTTATCAGTACCATTAATAATAAGTTCAACACCCTCACTGCCAAGTGAGTCTGCACAAGCTTTACCTAAGCCCCTGCTCGAAGCACAGATTATGGCTTTTTTACCCTCAATTTTTAGATCCAATTAAAGGCCTCGTATGTCTCCAAAGGTACCAAAATTGATTGAAGGTCCCCATTGAGATGCTCCGGGTCCGTCTTCAGGAAGACCGCCACCCTCGCCTTTAGTTAAATCTAAATCATTATGAGGTATTGAGCTATCTAAGACGTCACCATCTGTTTGATGTTCATGTATTTGCTTAAAAGGATTTCTCCAATAATCAAACACCTGACTTCCTTGATAGTGTCTACCAACTCCCCATTCAAGTTCGTAGTCAAATTCATCCTTTCTTTTTTGAAGAATTTCATGACCACTAAAAACATCATCGATGCTTAACATTTCAAAAGAAACATGATTTAGACCAGCATTACCTTCTGAAACCATGTGGGCATTAAGCATAAAGATTGAGTGATGATCTGCGGGAGTAGAACCTTTGTCTAATCTTGCAAAAATACCATTTAGGGGGGTTTCAGGATTATTAGGCTCTCCCACCCAGAGTTTATCGCTGGCTATAATTCCCAAGTGTTTGTTGTACCAGTCTAAAGAAGCTGCAACGTCGACCACATTGATTCCGTAATGAGCAAATCTCAATATCTTAGGATAATTCCCTTTTTCGTATCTTTTAAGCTCATTAACTCGATTTGAGAAAGTTCCTTCATTAATTGGATAAGGATTGATTTCCTTAAAATCTTCCCTATTTTTGATACCAAAAACCACTTCGACATTTATCCCATCTAAATCTTTACCTCTAGATACATATCCACCACCGGGAGTAGTTAATTCTTCTATTTCAGAAAAAGAATCCGTCTGACTTATTTTTTCTAAGTCTTCCATAGAGGAAGCAACAAATGCAGATCCAAGAAATTTTCTTTCTCCTTTTTTGCACACTTCGATGAACGGTTGTGGACCTTCTCCTCGCATAATGAGAGTATCTTCCGACTTCTCTACTGTATGCATACCAAAATGTATTAAGAATTGTTCCTGAATATCTAGATCTGGACATTGCAAAGTACAATATTGAACATCGATAGCTTTAATTACAGGTGACATACTTTTCTCCTTAAAAATTCAAAAATCATTATAATGTTTTTTACTTCTTAATACGTATAAATGGAACAATTTGATATTGCGATATGTGGATTTGGGCCAGTGGGCTCAACTTTTGCTGGACTCATGGGAAAGTTAGGTCACAGAGTACTTGTGATAGAAAAGAACTCTGGTCCTTCACCTACTGCAAGAGCAATAAATACTGACGGAGAACAATTAAGAACCTTTGATAGATTGAATATTGCAGAAAAAGTAGTTGAGAATTCCGCCGAAGTCCATCGAGTACATTTTGGCGATGCTGATTTAAATCCTATACAAACTATAGATCAACCCGTCGGCGTATCCTCCATGGGTTGGCCAACTCAAGTGTTATTTTACCAACCAGAATTAGAGGGTTTCATAAGATCAGCTGTCGCAAAAGATAGCAATATTACTCTTAAAGAGGATACGGAATTGATTGACTTTGAAGACACTGAAGAAGGAGTATCACTCAAGTGTGTAAGTTCGGATTCAGAAATTCAATACAGAGCAAAATTTCTCATTGGATGTGATGGTGCGAGCAGTTTTATAAGGAAGAAATTAGATGTTGGTCTTGAAGACTTTGAATACAATCAAGAATGGTTAGTTTGTGATGCTCATTTAACGGAAAAAGTGGATATTCCTGAAAATGAAGCAATGCAAATTTGTGATCCAAAAAGACCTGGAACCTATGTCCCTGGAAGACGTGGCCATCTAAGATTTGAATTTAAAAAAATGCCTGGAGAAAATTCAGAAGAATTAGAGAAAGACGAAAATGTTTGGAAGCTACTAAAGCCTTGGATAAATGAAAGCAATGCAACACTTGAAAGAGCTCAAGTTTACGCGTTTCATGCCTGTATAGCTGAATCATGGTGTAAGGGAAATATTTTAATTGCTGGTGATGCAGCTCATCAAATGCCACCATTTATGGGTGCAGGAATGGGAACTGGTATAAGAGATATCACTAATATTTCATGGAAATTGGATCTTTTGTTAAATAATAAAGCCGGGCCAGAGATTCTTAATACTTATCAAGATGAAAGACACTCTCATGCAAAATGGACAATTGCGCAGACGGTAACCATCGGTCAAGTAATTGAAGGGTTTTGCGCTGCTGCTGAAGGCAAAGACTATGAACCTAAAGGTCCAAGTTACGATGTTAAGTTTCCTCATATTCCAGTAGGTATATATAGTGATCCAGAAGATACAGTTACTGGGGTCCCTATTCCTCAACCTATCATCAACATCGAAAATAAAGAAGAGTTAATGGACAGAGTGATCGGATCAAATTTTGCATTAATAACAAACGAGATCAATCTAGAACTATCTAAAAAAGCTAAAAGAATCATTGAATTGCTTGAAATAAAAAAAATTACTTTAGGTGAAGATGATGATCCAGAAAAAAGATTGAAGAATGTTTTTGATAAATATGATGCGGTTTTAGTAAGACCTGATAAGTATACTTATGGTGGTGTCGAAGATATCTCAAAAGTTTCTGAAATGATTGAATCTTTAGAAAAGGAATTTTCTCTTATCGTATGAAAGCGTTGTTATTTCCTGGTCAAGGTGTTCAGAAAATTGGCATGATAGATGAACTTCTAAATGATATTCCAGAGACAAAAAATATTATTAATGATCTTTCTAAAAAATTAGATTTTGATTTGTTGGATTTATTAACAAAAGGTCCAGAAGATAAAATAAATCTTACAGAATTTTCTCAGCCGACTATTCTTATAAGCAGTGTTTTGTTAGCGAAATACTCAAACGAAGTTTCAAATGTAGATATTACAGCTGGATTGTCCTTGGGAGAATATTCAGCTTTGGTTTATGCTGACTGCCTTGAATTATCAGACGCAATCAAACTTGTAAATCACCGCGGAAAACTTATGCAAGATGCCGTGCCCGAGGGAACGGCTGGTATGTTAGTAGTTTTAAATATGCCTATTAATGATGTTTATCAAATGATTGCAGCCGTAAATGAAACGGACGAAACCATAAACTTTTCGACAGATAATGCAGATGGTGTTTCTGTATTAGCCGGAAAGAATACTGCCATAGAAGCATGTAAAAAATTCATTGAAGAAAATGAATTTAAAAGAGTAAAAACGCAGATGGTACAAATGTCTGTGCCGTCACATTGTTATCTGCTTGATAAAGCGCAAGAAGAATTATCAAAATTGCTTAATGAAGTTGAATTTAAGACTCCATCTGTGCCAGTAATTCCAAATGTTCTTGCAGAGCCAACCTCAAGTGTTGATGTCATAAAAGACTCACTGATAAATCAACTGACACATACAGTTAGATGGAGAGAAAGTCTGGATTATCTGGTACGAAATAAACTTTCAATTTTGATGGATGCAGGACCAGGGAAAACTATCATTAATATGGCTAGAAAAATAAAAGACGTAGAAAAGATTAGTTTAGAATCTAACTAATTATCAAAATCAAGAATGTTTTTTTCAATATGACTTTGCATGTCTTCATTTGAAAAACCACCTTGCTCTTCAAAACTAACTTTATTCTCATCATATAAAGAATTTAAACTTTCTTTTGATACTGAAATGATATTTCCCTTATAAAGTTTTACTGATACTTTGCCGCTTACTTTCTTAGATATGCTATTTACTTTATCCTGAATCTCTAATCTTTTATTACTCCACCACAAACCTTCGTAAATTAATGCTGCATATTCTGGAATGAGATTATCTTTGGCCTTGATCTCTTTGCCAGACAGGCAAAGGGATTCCATGGCTCTTCTGGTTTTTAAGAGAATCGTACCACCAGGTGTTTCATAACAACCTCTTGATTTCATCCCGGTCACTCTTGACTCTACGATATCAATTCTCCCAATACCATGCTTAGAGCCGATAGTATTCAACGTCCTAAAAATTTCTGCTGGAGGAAGTTTCTTATTATTGATTGCTACGGGGTCGCCCTCAGAGAACTCAATACTAACTTCTTCTGATGTTTCGGAAGCTTTTTCCAAAGATTTGGTATTAAGCCACATTTCTTCTGGTGGAGAATTTTTTAAGTCTTCTAAAACTCCACCTTCGTATGAGATGTGCAATAAATTTTCATCCATGGAAAAAGGAGGTTCTTCAGCTTTTGAAGCGGGCATAGGAATTTGATGAGTTTTACAATAGCTCATCAAATCAGTTCTTGAAACCATGTCCCACTCCCTCCATGGGGCAATCACTTTTATATTTTTATTCAATGCATGAGCCCCTATTTCAAATCTTATCTGGTCGTTACCTTTTCCTGTCGCTCCGTGGCAAATAATATTAGTTCCCTCTAATTTACCTATTTCTACAAGCTTTTTTGCAATGAGCGGTCTGGCAATTGCTGTACCCAAAAGATATTCACCTTCAAAAATAGTATTGCACCTAAACATAGGAAATACGTATTGAGATATAAATTCTTCAGTGAGATCCTCGACAATGACTTTATTCGCTCCGAGATGTTTTGCTTTCTCTTCAAGATCTTCAGAAATATCTCCTTGGCCCAAATCTGCTGTATAAGTAATTACTTCAAGATTTTTTTCTTCTTGGAGCCATTTTAAAATTACAGAAGTATCTAAACCACCTGAGTAAGCTAAAATTACTTTTTCCATTACTAGTTACAAATAAATAAAATTAAAGAATAAAATAGTTTTATAAACAAAATACATTTTACATTTTTATTGGTTTTTGGCTTATCTCTTTTAGGAGATGCTTTTGCTCCTATCGATTATCCCTCATCCAATCCTTTCAATCTGAAATTCGTACAGTTCGATAATAAAGTTTTAGCAAATCGCCTAAATAAAAATAATTTGAACGTTTCAATTCAAAATAGTTCTTTCGCAGTGAAAGAGTCTGTCAAAGATAATCTTCTAATCTTGGATGGTGAAATAACGGAATTGTCTATAAATTATTCAAGGAAGGTTTCTGAAAAATTAGATTTTTACTTAAAAATTCCTATCTATAGTTTTAGCAAAGGTTTTTTGGATCAGCCTATTGAGGAGTGGCATGAATTATTAGGTTTATCAGATGGATCAAGAGAGCATTTATCTAAAGATCAATTACAGTATAAAGTCCAAGTGAATTCGATAAAAGAGGTCTTTCAAGATAGTTTCATAGGTATCGGAGATATCCAAATTTCTTCAAAATTAAATTTTTATTCAAAAAATTACAATGACTTAAATTTTATTACAATCCTCGAATTACCATCAGGAAGTCAAAAGAAAAATTTTGGAAATGGTTATTTAGATGGAATCGTTGCCTTAAATTTAAGAAATACAAAAATAGATAATCTTATTATTGATTCAGTTTTTGGCCTGTCTATCTTCAATGAAAAAAATAATCAAATCATTGAAGAAAAAAATTTAGCATCTTTTTCAAAAATCCTTTTATCCTGGCAGCCTGAATATTTTTTTTCTAAAGAAATTAATAATAGCTTGATCTATAAGATTAATTTTGAAATTTTTGAACCTCAAGTCAAAAGTTATTTTAAATCGCTTGGTGATGTTTTTTATATATTTGGACTAGGCGCAACCTATCGTATTGCGGCAAATAAGTACTTTAATTTTGGATTTTCAGAAGATATTAAAGTGAATTCTTCAGCCGATTTTTCTTTTATATTTGGCTTTGATTTTAAAATCTAATCAAACTTCTACAGAATCAATCAATTCTTGCATTTCACCTGACTGATACATTTCAAACATAATGTCGCTTCCGCCAATAAGCTCGCCTTTTACAAAAAGCTGAGGGAATGTCGGCCAATTGGATACATCCGGTAAGGTCTCTCGTATTTCTGGATTAGATAAAATATCTACAAATGAGAATTCTTTGCCACAAGCGACTAGTATCTGTGTTGCCCTTTGAGAAAAACCACATTGAGGCTGTTCGGGGGAACCTTTCATGTAGAGAAGGATTTGATTATCTTCAATCTGAGATTTTATTTTTTCTTCTATTTTCATTGGATTATTTTAATATATTTCTGAATAGTATTCTCTATTCCGTAAATTAAAGATTCAGATATTAAAGCATGGCCAATAGAAACTTCTTTAATATCCCCATAAGATAATAATGTAGCTATATTTTCTAAATTCAAGTCATGTCCTGCATTTAACTCAAGAGAAATTTCATTGGCATATTGAATTGCACTTTCATAGGTTGCTAAAGTTTTTTCATCCTCTTTTTTGAAAGCTTCTGCAAAGGGTCCGGTATAAATTTCAACTCTATCTACGCCTATATCTTTTGCAGCATCTAGTTGAGACTTATCAGGGTCTAAAAAAATACTGCTTCGAATGTTATTTGTTCTTAGATATTCCAAAACTGCTTTTAACTTGTCTTGCTCTGAACTAATATTCCATCCGTGGTCGGAAGTAAGTTGATTGGTATCGTCAGGCACCAAAGTACATTGATTGGGCTTTACTGATTCAATTAAATTTAAGAAACCTGGATAGTCTCCATCGCTTTCCTCATAAGGATTTCCTTCAATATTAAATTCAACGTTTAATTGATGAGCAACTTCCGCTAAGTCCGATAGGTCATCGGCTCTGATATGTCTTTGATCTGGCCTGGGATGAACGGTAATCCCATCAGCTCCTGCTTCAATTATCTTTCTTGAAAAAAATTCGAGCGAAGGATTATTTCCTTTTCTAGAATTTCTTATTAAAGCAATCTTATTTATATTAACGCTTAGTTTTGTCATTAAATGTATGTTTGTAGGCCATCATAAACTAACTTTAGACCTGCGATAAGCGTACAAAAATAGCCGATACGATAAAACCATTCTTGGTTAATTTTATTTACCAAATATGCTCCTGCGAAGACTCCCAGTGGTGCAAGTGGTAATAATAGAATCGAGGTGTAAATATTTTGAAAATTTACCTGTCCCAAATAAGCATAAGGAAAGATCTTAAACAAATTTATTAATAGATAAAAAAGACCTGCAGTAGCAACATAAATTCTTCTATCTAGTCTCATTGGTAGGAGATAAAAACTAAGAGGCAAACCGCCTGCATGAATAGAAAAACTCGTAAATCCTGATAAAGAAGGCCAAAAATAAGAGCCCCATGATGAGGGTTTAGAAGGTTCTGCAGAATTTTTTCGCAGATAATAATCTAAACAAAAGATCACGGCCATTATTCCAATTATTACCCTGATACTATCTTCGCTGAGATAACTAAAAGAAAGAGTGCCAAAAATGATTCCAAGAAATGCAAGAGGCACGATGAATTTTAAAATTTTAATATCCCACAATCCTCGGTATCTCCAAACGGTTACGAGATCCATAAAGATCAATGGCAGCAAAAGGATGGCTACTGCTTGAAAAGGTGGAATAAATATCGAAAGCATTGGAATAGCTAACAAAGAACCAAAAGAACCAGCCCCAATAAAACCGCCCTTACCCATACCGTGCAGAAATACCGAAACGATAGCGATTAAATAAAAGTATGGTTCTAAAATCATCTAGATGTGATTAAAGAATATCGTAAAGCTTTTTTGCAAGATTGTTTGAAGTTCTATAAAGCTTCCCAAGCGAATGTTGCCTATTATTGATAAAGCCAAATCCAATCTTATGATTGAGATCGGCAAATCCAGTAGCCCCTGCAATTCCAGTATGACCAAACATACCGTCTTTCATCCCGATTGGAGAAAATGGTGCGTCAACCTGATAACCCAAACCAAATTTATATGGAGCTTGGAATAAGACCACATCTGGACCAAAAGTCTTTGGAGTTGTTGCGTTTCTTATGGTTTCTGAT
Source organism: uncultured SAR86 cluster bacterium (assembly GCA_902563105.1). Classification (GTDB taxonomy): domain Bacteria; phylum Pseudomonadota; class Gammaproteobacteria; order Magnimaribacterales; family AG-339-G14; genus MEDG-81. The sequence continues at coordinate 9,127 of CACEVU010000005.1, read as the reverse complement.
GACAGCATTTTTAGACCGTTTCTTGATCCGCCCGAGGAGAGAATACCAAAAAATTTAGCAATACCAGATGCTGTTCCATGTCCGTTAGCTGCAGGAATTTCTGCTTTCCGCCAGGACATTGAGTTCGGATAGTCGGACGGTAAGATTTTACTATCGGCTACATCCATGATCTCAATAAAAGCTTTGAGATACTCTTTACTTTTAAGTGTCTCTTTAAAAACTTTTACTTGAGTCGGTAAAAGCCAATTTGGAAGTGACAAAATTGTTTGAATCAATAAATTGGGTTTACCTGATAACATTAGTAAGTCAGCACATCTTTGAATCTCACCTTCATCGAGACCAATGATAAAATCAATTCCAAACTTTTCGGCAATTTCCTCTTTGAAGTAAGTACCAAGAGACCTTCCATCAATTCTGCGGACTAATTCTCCAACAAGAAAACCAAATGTCACTGCATGATATCCTTGCGTTTTTCCAGGCTCACAAAACGGCTCTTGCTTGGCAAGCTTCTCAACAATCATGTCCCAGTTCTCCCAAGAATCGCTTGGCAATGGAGTTTGAAAACCAAACATTCCAGCTCTGTGTGTTAAAAAATCTATTACTTTAGTATCTTCTTTTCCGGCACAGGCATATTCAGGCCAATAGTCAGAAACCAAAGCGTCTGGATTTAATTTACCTGATTCTATTAATTGCAATGCACAAGTCGAAGTCATTGCCTTTGTTACTGAAAAAACATTTACCAGAGTATCCTTTTGCCATGCTTTTTGGTGATCTTTATCAGAAAATCCTCCCCAAAGATTTACTACTTCTTTTCCATCTATTTCCAAAGAAAAACCAGCACCATCATCAAAACCTGATTTGATAGCTTGTGAAAAAATATCTTCAAGTTCGGAAAATTCTGGATTGCAAAAACCTTCTATTTGAGGGTTTTTCATTTTGATAATAACTCTTTCATCAAAGAAATGAATTCTTCTGGCATATCTAAAAAAAGATGATGCATTGCCCCTGGAAGACAATGAATATTTTTGTCATCTAAATCACCAACGTAAGTCATATATTCTAGAACCTCTTGGGTTACTAGCTGGCTGGCTTGGCCATAAACATAATCAAGAGGAAAGTTTATCTTGGTAAAAGCATCATGAAGATCATTGTATTTATAAGTATTTGGAATCAAAGGATCTGATTTAAGATACCATCCGTCTGATTTTTCTGTGTAAGAAGTTTCTGCAACATGTTTGAGAACATAATCTTTTCCACACGGCTGCGGAGGCATCAATCTAAATCTACTGGAGGCGGTTTCTAAATCGGGACTGGCAACTACTAACCTTGCTGATGGTCTATTTGATGACATTCTTTCCGCCACATTAGGCGGAATGACTATCATTGAATCCAGTAAAATTAAATGATCAAAAATATTTGGATAAACAGATGTTGCTAGTGTAGCTATTGAACCTCCCATGCTGTGAGCAATGCATGTACAAGACTTCCAAGAGAGCGCATCCAGGACACCTTTGACGTCGTCGACAAAAATTTCTTGGGAATATTCTTCTCGTCTACCACTTTCTCCCATACCTGAAAAATCTAAAGCAACGACACAGTGGTTATCTGTTAATGAAGGCGCAATGTGGTCCCACCAAAAAAGAGTGCGCATTGTATCCATGCAGCAGTAGCAATGGTTTCTTAGTTTTATCTCCCCAGATGAAATATTTTATTTCAGTTCCATTAACAAGAACTGATAAATATTCAGGTCGATTTGAGATATTAGTTACAAACCACTCTGGCGCCTCTTTGAGAGGATTATTTCCTATCAACATTTAATCTTGAAAAAAATCGAATAAATTTCCTCTAAGTTTAACATCTGGACTGGAAGTGAAACCACTTTCAAAAAAAGTAGTTATCTTGGCAAATAACCTTTTGGAATTTGCAATCACTACATAATTGAGTTCTTTATCCAATTCAAAAGTTCCTTTCAAGATATCATCTTTAGGTACTGAAAAAAAAGTACCGAGCATCTTCTCATTTGCACAAGAAAGTGTTCCTGCCAATTTAGCATTGGATAGTTGGTCTAATTTATTAGTCTGTCTCAGTGAAGCATAAATATTTCCTGCAGAAGAGTAACAACCGTCAATATCAAATAGAATGGAAATATCCTCGCCAGAAATAGAAGAAATAACTGGTACTTTTCTTAAGAATCTTTTCGAATTTAAATTTAGATTTATTCCTTCGAGTGAAATTTGATTATTCATTAAGGTTGTAATTAGATTTATGTTGCCCTCTATAAATAATCCTGTTTCATCAATTAAAAAAGAAAGATTTCTTAAATTGAACTTAGTATTTAAGTTTCCCAGATATTCGTTTGCAAAAGATAAATTATTTATTCTGCCAGACCATATTGTTCCCTCCATGCTGGTATAGCTTACTTGCGGAAAAAGATTATTGATTGTTGGAGCTGCCAAGGATAGTGGCAGTCTAAGAATTGTTATTGCTGAAACAAAAAAAATAAGAACAAAAAATACTAAAAAGATCTTTTTCAATTTGTTTTTAAGACGATTGAAATTTGTGCATTGACTTTATCTTGTTTAGATTTTCGAATATTCATTTTTTCTATTTCGCCTCCCTGGTCTCCCATCAGTATCATCCAGTTATACAAATCAATGAAATTGACTTCATTAACCCAGACCATCATTGAATTTTCATTTAGAGGCTGAGTTCTTTCGATTTGGATCTTTTTTTCTTTTGAAGTTGAATTTACCAATATAGAGATATTATCTGAATACAAGTTTCTATTTGTCGAAACATTTGCTGGAATAGATTTTATGTAATCTAATCGACTAATAATATTTTGATTCTCTTTTTTTAAAGTCTCATTCTGATCGTTGATGAAGGAAATGATATAAATTGTAAAAGAAACAAAAATCAATACCGTCATACTAAGAATCAAAATTTGTTCTCGGTTTGAGAGTTTGTTTATATTAAAAGGCATTAATACTTATCTCCCCTTGAATAAAATTATTTACTCTTCTTGAAGCTCCAAGATTGACGTTCAACCCAAGAGAATTCACTAAATCAACGTATTCTTGAAGTTGATCGTAAGAGTTCGTTTGAACTTCAATAATAAATCTTGTTTGCTCGTATGAGATTGAAACGAGTACGATATTTTCGCTATTGCTAACTGCATCAGAAATTACGCTCACAGCATTTAAAGCTGAATAATCTATTTGCCCCTGATTGATCAGTCCATTTACCTGGCTGATCAAATCAGATTCTAAATTTTCCGATGGAAATTTTTCTTTGAATGTATTCAGGATTTTATCCTTCAGTAAATTATTAGAGACGCTTAAGTAAGAAAATTGAATTATTGCGGATGCAAAAAAAATACCAATAAAACCCAATGTTGAGTATGTGTAAAATTTATATCGTGAAAAAAGGTTAAGCCAATTTATTTTTTGTTCATATTCTTTAGTAAAAAAATTAATGGAGTCATGAGTATCTAAAATTTCAGAAAATTCCTTCAATAATTCTTTATCAGACGAAAAGTTTTTGTTATCTATTTCAGCATTTATTTTTGGTAATTTTATTTTTTTGTTGGAAGACCAAACCGTCAAATTTTCAATATCATAACGACTGAGGGTAAGTTCTAAAGTGTTTATAATAGATTCTACATCTGCCAACCAAAACCATTTATTCTTCAGAGAAATAAAAGCCTTATCTTTTAGAACCACGAGTAAATTTTCAATCGAAGTTGAAACTGCTTGAATGGGAATTAATTGTTTTATAGCAGGATTGAGGCTATCTTTTATTTCTTGGATCTTTTGGTGTTCAATAGCACCTACTAAATGAGTATTATTTTCATAGACCCAAAAATAATCATCTATCTCTCCTAATAATTCCTCACCCAACATAAAAGGGATGACTTTATTTAAATTTCTCTGGGATGTTTGCGGCAAATCAAATTTATAAAAAGAAAAGTCATTTGAAATTAGAATTGCAGTTTCTTCTCCATCTTTTTGAGAATCAAATAATTTCTGTTTTGATCTACTAATGTCATCAATAGAAAAAATTGCTTCATAAGCATCATCGTAGAAGGTAATTTTTTTAACGCTCACAAGTACTCTCCTAATTTTCTTCTAATTACTTTTGAGGATTCATTAATAAGATAGATGTGACTTTTAAGATGATAATCTTTTTTGTCTATTTTGATATTTGTATTCAAGACAAAGTATTTTGTTTCCAATACCAAATTCGATTTTGAAAATTTACTTGAAAAGGAAGTTTTAATTTCTTCTAAATTCAGAAAATCTGATACTGAAGAATATCCAGCTAGAGGTTTAGCATTCAAAATGTTTCTTGCTTCAAGGTCGCTTAAAGTATTGGAACTCAGCGCCATAAGGATATTTGGATAAAATGGATTTAAAGAATTGATATTAATTTTTGTCTCTGAAGAATTGAACACACAAATATAAGGCTTTAATTTTTGGAAGATATCTTCTGTTACTCCTTTGACGTCTCGAAACTCAGTAATATCAAAAAAGAATTGGTTTGAAGTGAGTCTCGATGGCTCTTCATTTTGATAAAAATCATCTTCAACTCCTAAATACGTATCCGGAAAGAAATCTTTATCGAGCCAATCTATGACAGCCGAAGATATTTCTTCCACTTTTTGTTCTTCAATAAATAAACTCTTCATTAGATACTTAAAAAATTCTAAATTTTTTTCATTTGCGGTTTCTTCGTCCGCTGCAGAAATTGAAATCAGTGAATTTAAATTAAAACACTGTCCCATATCCACTATGTCGGCTTCTAAATTTCCTCTCTCGAGAGGCAAATTTATTGGGCTTTTTTGAGTAAAGTTGTTGGCTGCAAGTACAATGTTGTTTCTGTTTTCTTTATTGTTCAGATATTTTTTAGTAAAAGATTCAAGGCTTAATGTTGTAATGACCGCTTGTTGTTCGCTTACCATTTTTTTTTCATTTTCTATATTCGTTGAGACCATAGAAAATAAGCCAGCACTTACAGAAGCGATGATGGCAGTTACAAACAAAGCCATTATTAAAGCAGCCCCTTTGAATTGTTTATCCAACAATATCGTCTCCACTTATAAATAATATTTTTTTAAAATCACCCTCTGAAAATTTAATATTAATTTCCATCAGTGTTGGATAAATATTCAAATCAGATTCATTAAAAGGAGGCCAAGAAAGATATTCGTCTTTTTCATACAAGACTTTTATTTCAATTTCTTCAAATTCAGAAACCAGTGCCAAAGGCTTTTCTTCCAAGGATGCATTTAAATGATTTGAAAAATTTCTGTAGAGGACATTGTTATCTACTTTGTAAATCACCTTATTTATGGCTCCTAACTCATCCAGCCCATCGGATGAAGAATTTCTTACGAGCTCGATTATTGCTTCTCCTTCCTGAAAATCATTGTTTAATTTAAAAAAACTTGGGAACTGATCTTCCTCGGTAGCCCTAGGAAATTGTTTGGCAACATGGAACAGGTCATCTTCCAAAAGCTCGCTGAAAACTGATAACTCATTTAAAAGTTTGGATTTTGAACTTATACCAATCGAGGAAGAAACTGAAGTATTTAAAAAAGATAATGACAAAAGACTTATTAATGAGAATAGTGACATCACTATCAATACTTCGACCAAAGTGTATCCTTTAAAGTTAATCATTTATTGCTTTATAAATTTCAAGTTTGGTAGTTTTGTTTGTTTCTTCGGAAATGACCTCTACCTCGATATTTAAAGAATTTTGTTTGGGATCAATTGTTATTTTCCTATTCCAAATATAGGGGTAACCCATAAATTCTTCTCGTTGTGAAAGCAAATTATTGGTTAAATAATTTTCATCAAAATACGACCTTATGATCACGTTTTCAGCTAAAGTTCCTCGGTAAAAATCATCGCTCAACGAGGCAATTGTTTTGGTGCTATATGAAAGAGAAGTAACACCAGTAACTGCCACTAAAGACAAAATAAAAAGAGAAATAAGAACTTCTACTAAAGTGAATCCTTTCATTAATCCCAATTTCCTATATCTTGATCCATGCCCTCACCGCCCTGTTGGCCATCTGCGCCAAAGGAATATAAATCAAAAGGTCCATTGTCTCCCGGCCTTTTATATTGATAGTCGTTACCCCATGGATCCAATTCCAACTTTCTGATGTACCCTCCTTGTCGATATCTATTTTTAAATCGATGGTTAGAGGGGGCTTCAGTGAGAGCCTGTAGTCCCTCATCGCTTGTAGGATAAGAAAACATATCCAGTCGATAAAGCTCTAAAGCTTGTTCATAAATTCTAATATCTGCAAGAGCTTTGTCTGCTCTAGCTCTATCTTGACTGGGCAAGACATTAATAGCCACAACGGCTGTCAAGAGTCCAATAATCATCAAGACGACAAGAATTTCGATTAGGCTAAAGCCTGATAATTTTTTTGGTAAGTGTTTTTTCATAATTTTAATTGATGGTTAAGGTATTTAATTGAATTAATGGTAACAGGAATGCTAAGACGATAAGAGCCACAAATAATCCAAGAAAAACTACAATGAGGGGTTCTAATAAATTCATAGTAATTTTGGTTGAACTTTGAAATTTATTTTCTAAATAAACAGAGACCTTCTCCAGCATTTCTTCAAGCCTTCCGGATCGCTCACCATTTTCAATCATTTGAGAGACCAAAGGTGGAATTGCTTTAATTTTATCTAAACTAGAAGCTAATGATTCTCCTTCAGCTACCTTGTTAGAGGTTGATTTAATTTGTTGACGTAAGTAACTGTTTGAAATGGTATCTGCGGAAATTTCCAAAGCTTTAATAATTGAAATATTGCTTGATCTTAGAATGCTCAAAGAATTTGTAAAACGAGATAAATCGGAGTCTATCAGTGAATTTTTTAAAACTGGCATTACAAGAAAGAATTTATCCAGTCTTCTTTTAAATTTATCAAAACCGACAGCTCTGATACTTAAATATCCAGTCATACCAATAAGAAAAATAACAGAATAAAAAATATAACTTGTAAATACGGATGACAGAAAAAGCAATGATTTTGTAATAAAAGGTAAATCTCTATTCAAAGATGAAAATTGACTTACTACCTCTGGAACAACAAAAGATAAAAGCAGAATGATGACTACTATGGCTATCGAAAATAATATTATGGGGTAAACAAGCGCTCCAACAATATCTTGATTAATTTTGGCTTTTCGCTCTAAAAAATCCGCAGTTTTTTCCAAGACCATGCCTAAGTCTCCTGAAGATTCTCCAGCTCTTACCAATGAACAGTAAAGTCTATCAAAACTTTCCGGATGATCTTCCAACGCTTCTGATAATTTAAATCCAGATTTTACTTTGTTAGAAATATTTGAAAGTTTTCCCTTTATCAGTGGGGAATCGATTTGTTTAGAAACAGAATCAAGAGCTTGATCTACAGGAATACCTCCATTTATTAATGTTGAGAGTTGTCGTGTGATAAGGCTTAGTTTTGAAGCAGAAATTTTTCGAAATAATGAAATGTTAAAACGATTTTTTGCCTCTCTTACTTTTATAGGAATCAAGCGTCTGTTTTTTAATTCTTCCTGGGCTTCGCTTAGATTCTCTGCAATGAGAACTCCAGTTTCTGTTATTCCCGTTTGATCCAGTGCTTTATAAGAATAGTTAGGCATAATTAATTTTTCTCTTGGAGAACCCTTCTTAGTTCTTCTTCAGTTGTCATTCCAGAATTTACTTTTTCTTGACCATCAAGTTCTAAGGTATTGTTTTCCTTGAAAGCAATTTTTTTGATGTCGTTCTCAGAACTATTTTTGTGAATTTGCTCTTTTATTTCATCGTCGATCGTTATCGATTCAAAAACACCAATTCTGCCTGCAAGTTCATTGGATGTTTGATCTAGTTTTCTCACCAAGCGTTGGGCAATAACCATTCTCAATGAACTAGCTATCAAATATGGTTCAACTCCCATATCAATTAATCGTGTGATAGCTCCTACCGAATCGTTCGTATGCACAGTGGATAAAACTAAATGTCCCGTTAGACTGGCCTGAATTGCTATATCTGCTGTCTCTTTATCTCTTATCTCTCCAACCATAACAACGTCTGGATCTTGCCTTAGGATAGCTCGCAATCCTTTTTCAAAAGATAGCCCAACCCGATTATTGACTTGAGTTTGACCCACTCCTTCGATGGCATATTCAATAGGATCTTCGACCGTTAAAATATTTCTTGTCTGATCGTTTAAATAATTCAATCCCGAATATAAAGTGGTTGTTTTGCCTGATCCGGTAGGACCTGTGACCAAAATGATGCCGCTGTTATTTTTTAATTGGCTTTTATAATTTTGTAAAAGATTTTCTGTCATACCCAATTCTTTGAGATCAAGACTTGAATCTGCCTTGTCCAATAGTCTTAGAACGATTCTTTCGCCATAACTCGATGGCAAGGTTGAAACTCGGATATCAACCCACCTTTCACCTAATTTAAGTGACATTCTGCCGTCCTGAGGAATTCTTCGTTCAGCAATATCTAAATTGGACATGATTTTTATTCGGGCATTTAACAAAGGAGCTATTCGAGAGCTTGGCCTGATCTTTTCCTTGAGGATGCCGTCAGTTCTAAATCTAATGAGTAACGTTTCTTCATAGGGTTCAATGTGAATATCAGAAGCTCCGTCCTTAATAGCCTCAGACAATATGGCATTAATTAATCTTATGACTGGAGAGTCGGTACTATCGTCCAATAGATCTTCAGTCTTTGGTAAATCCATTACGAGAGAATCTAAATCGACATCCTCATGAATATTTTCTGCTAAAGATTCAGATGACTGAGTTGTATCGGAATAAGATTCAGACAGCATTTTGTTAAATTCAGAAAAGTCTATTTTTTGTGTTTGGATTGGTAACTTGAATTTGGATTGAATATGGGCGATTGCATTAATATCACAATCTTCGGTGTGAAAAATCTTAATTGAATTATCACGAACCTCAGGTAGAAGCTGATTATCTTTACAGAATTTATAACTAAAATCCTTAGTCGTCATATGATTAAGCTTCTTCTTCTTCTGTTTGAGTTTTATTTTCCTCTTCGGCATCAAAGATTAACTTTTCTAATAAATCCAAGTCTGGA
>CACEVU010000004.1 GCA_902563105.1 uncultured SAR86 cluster bacterium | reverse complement strand
TTGACTTTAGCGACGAAGATATAAATATCTACTTAAAAGATGTTGAAAGTAATTTGAAAGATTTTCGGGATTTTTGTAAGAATTTTAAAGAATTTATGGTTAATTCCCATGCCATATCTAATGATGTTAATGTGGCGATTATAGGCCCTCCAAATGCAGGAAAGTCTACATTAATTAACGCTATTGTCGGTAAAAAAGTGTCTATTGTTAGCGAAATTCGTGGAACTACACGCGATATTATATCCTCAAGCTGTTTGCTGGAGGGAATAAGATTTAATTTTAAAGATACAGCTGGTTTGAGAAATACGACTCAAAAAATAGAAAGAGAAGGTGTTAATTTAAGTAAAAAAGCAGTAAGAGAGGCAGATTTCGTAATATTTTTGGCTGAAAACGAGAAAGATTTTAAAAAATTCCCCTATAAGAACAAAAAAAACGTTTTGTTCGTTATTAACAAGATTGACAAGAACAATTTTATCCATTCGGATAAAGCTATTGGAGTTTCTGCTAAAACTCGAAAAAACCTTTTGCAGTTAAAACTAGCTTTGGTAGATGAATACCTTAACAATCACAATGAAGAATTATTGGCTGTGAACACTAGGCATTTAAATACAGTGAAAAAAGCGTACAACATAATAAGCTCAATAAAGCCTGAGTTACTTCTTACTAACATTGAACTCGTTGCAGAAGAGCTTAGAGAATGTGATGATCTTTTAGGAAGAATTTATAATCCTGTTTCTTCTGATGAGCTTTTAGGAAACATCTTTAAGAAATTTTGCATAGGAAAGTAATCTTGTGTAAATCTATGTATGAATTGTTTAAAACTTTCATTTTTTTTATTTGAATAAATCTTGCTCACAATTTATACAGTCCATTTCTCAAATTATGAACATTTTATCTACTCACTTGATATTAGACCTAAGTCATATAAAAATTCGGCTTATTGAGATATCAACAGAAAAGCAGCGTCCCTACAATAATAACTATATAAACTAAATACTATAAATAATTTATATAATATTTATTTATGAATGTGGATATCATTGTCATTGGAGGTGGTCACGCTGGTTGCGAAGCTGCTTATGCTTCAGCTAGGATGGGCAAGAATGTTTTGCTCATTACTCACGACGAGAAAACTATAGGACGTATGTCTTGCAACCCGGCAATTGGGGGGCTCGGAAAAAGCCATCTGGTAAGAGAGATAGATGCAATGGGAGGGCTTATGGGCTACTGTGCAGACAAAGCCGGCATACACTTAAAAGTTCTAAATGCATCAAAAGGACCTGCGGTAAGAGCTACACGGTCCCAATCAGACAGGATGCTTTATTCAAATTCTGTTCAAAGTGTTATTAATAGTGAGCGCTTACTTACCACATTGTCTGCTGAGGTTGTTGATATTGAAACTTCAGAAAATTCTGCTATTGGAGTCAAGCTAGAAAACAAAGAAATAATCAAGGCTAAGAAAGTCATTCTTACAGCGGGTACATTTCTTAACGGTAAGCTTTTTACAGGAGAAGAAGAAGAAGATGGTGGCAGGAAAAAGTCTAAATCTTCTAAGATACTTGCAAATTCCTTGAGATCTCTGAAACTTGGAGATGCTAGATTAAAAACAGGTACGCCCCCAAGGATACTTACTTCATCAATAGATTTTTCTGTATTAGAAATTCAACCGGGAGATACGCCCAGGCCCTGCATGTCATTCATAAATACGCCAAAAATACATCCAAAGCAGATGAACTGTTTTATAACAAGAACTAACAGTAAGACCCATGAAATCATTAGATCCGGCCTTGACAGATCTCCTATGTTTTCCGGAAGAATAGACGGAATAGGGCCAAGATATTGCCCATCAATAGAAGATAAAATTCACAGGTTTGCTGATAAAGAATCACATCAAATATTCATAGAGCCTGAAGGACTTTCGTCTAAAGAAGTCTATCCAAATGGAATATCTACAAGCATGCCAAAAGACATCCAAGAAAAAATGGTTAAAAGTATCAGGGGGTTTGAAAATGCAGTTATTAGTCAATACGGCTATGCAGTTGAATATGATTTTTTTGATCCCAGAAACCTTTACGCAACTTTAGAAACAAAAAAAATTAAAAATTTATACTTTGCAGGCCAAATAAATGGAACGACTGGCTATGAAGAGGCAGCAGCACAAGGATTGGTAGCAGGGATAAATGCAGTATTAGATATAGACGAGAAAGAACCTTGGATAGAATCAAGAGCAAATAGCTATATAGGCGTATTAATAGACGATTTAATAACTTTAGGCACTAAAGAGCCTTATAGAATGTTTACAAGCAGGGCAGAACACAGGTTACTGCTCAGAGAAGATAATGCCGATCAAAGACTAACGCCTTATGCTAAAAGCCTAGGCCTTATTGAAGAAAAGAGATGGCAAATTTTTCAGAAAAAAATGGATTCTATAAAAACAGAGACATCAAACCTTAAAAACATAAGCATGGATCCTTCGGCATTTGGTGGTAAGAAAAAAACTAGGCAATCAGTGCTAGAGATTTTAAAAAGACCCGAAATAAAGCTTCAAGAAATCTACGAAATGATTAACAGACCGTTACCAGATCAAGGAGTTCTTTTGGAAATAGAGACTTCAAAAAAATATGCTGGTTACATAGAAAGACAAAACAAGGAAATAAAGAAAATAAAAAAATACGAAAATGCCAAAATCCCTAATAACATAATATTTGGAGAAATTTCTGGGCTTTCCAACGAGGCAAAGCAAAAGCTCTCTAAAGTTCTTCCTAAAACTATAGCTCACGCACAAAGAATACCCGGTATAACTCCCGCAGCTATTTCTTTGCTGTTAGTTCATATAAAGAAAGAAGAAAGCTTAAGAAAGTAAGAACTTGAAACTAAAAGAATTAGCAACTCAAGCAAGCCTGTCTCTCTCTCCAAAACAAGTAGAGCTAGGAGAACAATATATTTCCTTGGTGCTCAAATGGAACAAAACAAGAAACTTGGTATCTAGAAACTGTTCAAAAAAAGATTTAATAGAGTACTTTGTAGACAGCGCTATTCTGAGCAAACATCTACAGCCAGGAAAAGTTGTTGATTTAGGAAGCGGCGCAGGTTTTCCGGGGCTGTGTCTTGCGGTAATGAATCCGCATACAGAAATTAACTTAATAGACTCAAACAAAAAGAAAACAGCATTCCTTATCCACGCAAAAAATGAACTTGGCTTAACCTCTGTAAGCGTAGAAAACTCAAGAGTAGAGGATATCCCAAAAATCTCAGATGAAAATATTGTCTGTAGAGCCTTTAAGGAGCCTATAAACCTACTTAACTGCTTAGTAGATAAAATTAGCCCAAGAACAAAAATTTGGGTGATGGTATCTTCTAACCAAAAAGAGAAAATTCTTAATTTCAAGACTGCCTATCGGACCTCTGAAATATCCAAAGTCATAAGAAAAAAAAGAGGCTTCTTGGAAATTCAGATGACTTAAAACTGCTATAGTAGAACTGTGATAATTCTTGTAGTTGCTAACCAGAAAGGAGGCGTAGGAAAAACCACTACAACGCTTAACCTAGCTGCTAGCCTAGCTGCAACAGGAAGAAGAATTCTTTTGCTCGATATTGACTCTCAAGCAAATCTTACTACCGGTCTTGGCAGTAAAAAAACATTTGAAGAAACAACCATTACAGATGTTTTATTAGAAGATGCTTCGCTGAAAAGTCTGATCCAGAAGAAGCCCGAGTTCAATTTTGACGTTATCCCGGGTAGCCCAGATTTAATCTCCGCAGAGCTTGAAATGGCGAGAGTATCAGATCCAACTTCTATTTTAAAAGGAAAGCTAAATCAGTTGGCCCACGAATACGATTATTGTCTTATAGATAGTCCTCCCTCATTGGGTATGTTGTCAGTAAGCGCTTTAAGAGCAGCAGATAAAATAATCATACCCTTACAGTGTGAACATTTTTCGGTTGAAGGTCTTGCCTCCATGCAAAGAACTATATCTGAAATTAACGAGGCAACTTCAAGCACCCTAAAGATTGATGGCATCCTAAGGACAATGTTCGACCAGGAAAAAGAAAGAGCTAGACAAATTTCTGAAAAACTTGAACAAGCTCTCAAAGAGCAAGTATTTAGCACCATTATTCCGAGATGTGATTTGCTTGCTGAGGCTCCTTCAGAAGGAAAGCCGATAATGCACATTGATCCTGAAGCCAAGGGCACCTTGGCATACTTCGCTTTAGCCGGAGAAATTATTATGAGGTTTGAGAACAAAGATGTCGCCTGATAAGAAGAAAAGAGGGCTAGCTGCTTTTTTAACTCCCGAACAAGAAAAGAAAAAGAATAGAGGTATTGGAGCTTTTATCGGGGAAGAAAATTTAACTACAGAACCAATTGCGCCGCTTCTGAAACAACCCTCGCTTGGGGTTACACAGGCAGACATCAACGACATCAGGCCCAGCAGATTTCAAGCAAGAAAAAATATTCCCCCGGAAAGCATCAAAGAGCTATCAGATTCAATAAAAGCGCAAGGCGTAATACAGCCCTTGATTGTTCGTCAGCTCTCCAAAGGCTATGAGCTTGTAGCAGGCGAGAGAAGGCTTCGTGCCTCGAAGCTGGCCGGGCTTGGAAGCGTGCCTGTTCTCATAAGAGACGATTCCGAAGAATCTGCTTTAACAATAGGATTGATTGAAAACCTTCAAAGGGAAGACCTCAATCCACTTGAAGAGGCGGAAGGCATTCTCAGACTTCAAAAAGAGTTTGGATTGACTCAGCAAGCGCTTGGCGAGGCTTTAGGAAAATCTAGGTCGGCAATTGCAAACGCACTAAGGCTTTTGTCGCTATCTCAGCCGTTACAAAAAATGCTTTTGGAAGGAAGACTTACTATGGGACACGCAAGAGCAGTGTTACCTTTGCCGCCTGCGCATCAAGAGCAATTAGGAAAAAAAATTATTAAATCAGGACTATCGGTAAGACAAGCTGAGAAGTTAGCGAGCTCATATTTAAATAAAAAAACTGGCAAGGCACGCTTAGTTTTAAAAGATCCAAACATTTCATCACTGGAGAAAAGTCTTAGCGACTCTCTAAATTCACAAGTGGTTATATCTCATAAGAGGAACGGTAGCGGAAAAATCTCTTTCACTTACAAAAACCTTGAACAGCTAGAGCAGATCATAAAGCCCTATAAAAAAGAATAATGCTAAAAAATTTGCATCTAAGCCTTGAGAATATGGCCAGGTAATCACTATAATGCAATGCCCTTAAAATCATGGCCAAAGAGAACACACAAAATTTATTAGAAACCTCTGACTACATAGGTCATCACTTGGTTAACTTGAAATTCGGTTGGTGTGATAAATCTTCTTCTTGGGGGTTTGCTAATCATCAACAAGAACTTTTTAAAGGGCTAGACTCTACGTGCAAGGTTTCTGAGATGGGATTTTGGTCTTTCCACTTGGATACGATTTTTATGTCCGTTTTATTGGGGGCGGTCGTCTTTGGTTTTTTTGGGCTTGCAACCAGAGCAGCTAAAAAAGGGGTGCCTGGTAAAATGCAGAACTTTGTTGAATTTGTCCACGAGTTCATAGCTGATGCTGTGAGTTCTGGCTACCATGGTACTGCGAAGATCGTTGGGCCATTGGCTTTTGCTAGTTGCTTGTGGATTATTTCATGGAACCTAATGGATTTATTGCCAGTAGAGATGGCAAGCTTTTTTGGGCACTTTGGAGGAGGCTTTAACTATTTTAAAATTTTACCAACAGCAGACCTCAATGCGCCACTGGCGCTCGCAATAGTTGTAATGGTTTTGGTTACTTACTACAGCGTAAAAACTCATGGGGCGGGAGGTTTTTTAAAAGAACTTTTTGTGGTGCCGCTCGGACCCTTGGAATTTATAAGTTACTTATCTAAACACGTAGCTTTAGCACTGAGACTTTATGGAAATCTATTTGCGGGAGAAATGATCTTTATTTTAATTGCAATTATGTTTGGACAGTTTGCTATGTCGTTTTCTCAAACCTTATGGTTTTTGCCAGGATTGATCTTAAATTTATCCTGGGCCTTGTTTCACATTTTAATCGTTGCTTTGCAGGCATATATTTTTATGATGCTTACAATAGCTTATTTAAACTTAGCTAGCACCAAACACTAGCTTAAAAATTTAGGAGACTAATATGGAAGTAGAAGTAGGAAGGTATATTGCGGGAGCGTTGCTTACTGGTTTCGGGGCCTTAGGGGCAGGAATTGGTATTGGAACTCTAACTTCAAAATATATAGAAGCAGTTGCAAGACAACCAGAGCTTCAAGGGCAATTATTCGCCCAAGTTCTGATTGCTCTGGGACTAACCGATGCTTTGCCGATTATTTCTTTGGCTGTAGGCCTCTTGTTCTTATTCACATAAAATATGAATATTAACGCAACGTTTTTTGCTGAGCTTTTGGCTTTTTGCATATTCGTTTTTATCACCTATAGGTATATATGGCCAAGCATGGAAAATCTCTTGGAAGACAGGAGAAAAGAAATTTCTGATGGCTTAGAGGCTGCGAGCCAATCGCAGAGAAAACTTGAAGAAGCAAGCAAAGAATCTGAAACGATCCTTAACGGGGCAAAAACAGAGGCCTCCTCTCTGATTGCGCAAGCAAATACTAGAGCAGACCAAATTGTTGATGAAGCGAAAGAGCAAGCTTCAGAAGAAGCAAAGAAAATAAAAATTTCCGCAGAAGCTGATATTGAACAAAGCGCCAATAAAGCCAAAGAAGGCTTAAGAGACGAAGTTGCTTCTCTAGTAGTAGCAGGCGCCCAGAAAATTCTAGATAAAGAAATTAATGCTAAGGCAAATAAAGATATTATCGACTCGCTTATTAAGAAGATTTAATGTCCGAAGTAAGAACACAATCAAGACCCTATGCTGAAGCTGCTTTTGAAGTCGCAAAAGCAGATGATACTTTGGATAAATGGATAAAAGATTTTTCTTCAATGGAGGCCGTTTTTGAAGATAAAAAAGTAATGAATCTTGTGGAAACTCCAAGCATATCTCAAATAGAAAAAACTGAAATCTTTTGCGATTTATTTAGAGGCGAAGCCCAAGAAAAATTCTTAAATTTTTTATCTGTCGCAGGAAAAGCAAACAGGCTTAAACTCATACTCGACATTAGTAAGAATTTTAAAGAACTCGTAGCTGAGGAACGTAATTTAAAAAACATAACAGTTGCATCCTCTTACAAAATAGACAAAGAACAGCTTAAAGAAATAGAAGCTGCCTTAGTAAAACGCTTAAAAGCCGAAATTAATATTTCTACTGAAATAGACAAAACCTTAATCGGCGGACTGAAAATTTCCTTTGATGATCAGGTCATAGATTTGTCTATAAAAAATAAATTAGAAAAGTTGAAAATTCAACTTAGAACATAAGAGGTTAAAAAAATGGAAGATTTGAATCCATCGGAAATTAGCAAGATCATAAAAGATCGAATTAATAAATTAGACGTATCCATAGAAGAGTCTAATGAAGGCACAATCGTATTTCTTGCTGATGGGATTGCTCGAGTGCACGGTTTAAGCGAAGCAATGTATGGTGAGCTTATTGAGTTTGCTGGCGGTATTTTTGGAATGGCGCTTAACTTGGAAAGAGATTCTGTGGGAGTGGTAATTTTTGGAGACTACAAATTGCTTTCAGAAGGAGATACCGCTAAATGCACCGGAAGAATTCTTGAGGTTCCTGTGGGAGAGGAACTTGTTGGCAGAGTGGTAGACGCACTGGGTAATCCAATCGATGGCAAGGGAGATATTGGCTCTAACCTGACGGCGCCAGTTGAAAAGGTCGCCCCGGGAGTAATGTTCAGAAAGCCCGTTGATCAGCCAGTTCAAATTGGGCTAAAGGCAGTAGACAGTATGGTGCCGATTGGCAGAGGACAAAGAGAGCTTATTATTGGCGACAGACAAACCGGAAAAACCGCTATCGCTATTGACGCAATTATCAATCAAAAGGGCAAGAACATGACTTGCATTTACGTCGCAGTAGGTCAAAAGCAATCATCGATTGCAGCTACTGTCAGAAAGTTAGAGGAGTTTGGGGCAATGGATCACACAATTGTTGTTGCCGCTGCCTCTGCAGATCCTGCGCCAATGCAATTTCTCGCGCCATATTCCGCATGTTCTATGGGAGAATATTTTAGAGACAAGGGTGAGGATGCATTGATTATTTATGATGACCTTTCGAAACAAGCCGTTGCTTACAGACAGATTTCCTTGTTGCTTAAAAGACCTCCTGGACGAGAGGCTTACCCGGGAGATATTTTTTATCTTCACTCTAGACTTTTAGAGCGAGCATCAAGAGTTAATGAGGAGTATGTTGAGCAAGAAACTGGTGGAAAGGTTAAAGGCAAAACAGGCTCATTAACTGCTCTGCCGATTATCGAAACTCAGGCAGGAGATGTTTCAGCTTTCGTTCCAACCAATGTAATTTCTATTACCGATGGACAAATCTTTCTAGACACTTCTTATTTTAATAAAGGAATTTTGCCAGCAATGGATCCAGGAATTTCAGTATCAAGAGTTGGTGGGGCAGCGCAGCTTCCTTCAATTAGAAAATTGGGCGGAGGAGTGAGAATTGCCTTGGCACAATTTAGAGAGCTAGAAGCTTTTGCCCAATTTGCTTCAGACCTGGACGATGCCTCTCGAGAACAACTTGAACAAGGTCAGAAGGTAACAGAAGTTATGAAACAAAAACAATATTCGCCAATGTCGGTAGGCGAAATGTCTGTAATGCTTTATGCAGTGAACGAGGGCTTCATGAAAGATGTTGAGCTCAATAAAGTTGCAGATTTTGAAGCAGCACTTTTGTCTTTCATGTCATCTGAATATAAAGAACTTATGTCCAATCTTGATGAAACAGGAGAATATTCTGATGAAGTATTAGCTAGCTTTAAAGAGGCGTTGGAAAAATTTAAATCTTCTCAAACTTGGTAGCATGGCAAATACTAAAGAAATTAGGAAACAAATCTCAAGTATTTCGAATACGCAAAAAATAACTAGCGCTATGGAAATGGTTGCTTCAAGTAAGATGAGGAAAACTCAAGATAGAATGGAAATGGGCAGGCCTTATGCTGACAGAATGCTTTCGGTGATAGGCCACCTAGCTAATTCCAATCCCGAATACAAACCGCTATACATGTCAGAAAGAGAAACCAAGAATATTGGCGTCATTGTAGTTAGTTCAGACAAAGGACTTTGTGGGGGCCTGAACATTAATTTATTTAGAAGTCTGGTTGGCTTTTTAAAAGAACAGGCAGATCAAGAGATAGGCCAACAATTTTGCTCGGTAGGAACAAAAGCAAAAGTTTTTTTCAATTCATACGGCGGGAATGTTGTTGCCGCAACTGAAAAATTAGGTGATGTCCCGGCCTTAGAAGATTTAATCGGCTCGATAAAAATACTGTTAGAAAAATTTGAATCCGGCGAAATTGATAAGGTTTACTTGGCCAGTAATAGATTTGTTAACACTATGACTCAGCAGCCTGAGATAAAACAGCTTTTGCCATTGTTAGCGGAAGATACTCCAGAGCTTAAACATAGATGGGATTACATTTATGAGCCAGATGCTAAGGAATTATTGGATGGTTTGATGCAACGCTACATTGAATCTTTGGTTTACCAGGCTGTTATAGAAAATATTGCCTGTGAACAAGCAGCTAAAATGATTGCTATGAAAAATGCTACCGAAAACGCAGGCACCCTAATTGATGAATTACAACTTATATATAACAACGCCAGACAAGCTGCAATCACTCAAGAATTATCTGAGATTGTTGGTGGAGCGGCAGCATTATAAAAAAATATTGAGGTAAAAAATGAGTAAAGGAACAGTAGTACAAGTTATCGGCGCGGTAATTGATGTAGAGTTTTCTAAAGAAGATCTTCCAAAAATTTATGACGCACTCGTTGTAAAAGAAGCAGATCTGATTTTAGAGGTTCAACAACAACTTGGAGATGGAGTTGTCAGAACCATTGCTATGGGCATCACTGAAGGGCTCAAAAGAGGAGCTGAGGCAGAAAATACTGGAGAGCCTGTGACAGTTCCCGTTGGAGAGAAAACTTTAGGGAGAATTCTTAATGTTCTTGGCAAGCCCATTGACGGTAAAGGCGAAGTGGGCGAAAAAGAAAGAATGCCCATACACAGAAATCCTCCGTCCTATGAAGAGCAAGCTGAGTCATCAGAGCTTTTAGAAACCGGTATTAAGGTAATAGATCTGATGTGTCCATTTGCTAAAGGCGGAAAAGTTGGACTATTCGGTGGAGCTGGAGTCGGAAAAACGGTAAACATGATGGAGCTTATTAGAAATATCGCTTATGAAACCAGCGGCTATTCTGTTTTTGCTGGAGTTGGCGAAAGAACCAGAGAAGGAAACGATTTCTATTTAGAAATGACAGAATCAAAGGTCTTAGACAAAGTTGCTTTGGTATATGGACAGATGAATGAGCCTCCTGGGAACAGAATGAGAGTAGCCTTATCAGGCTTAACGATAGCTGAAAAATTTAGAGACGAAGGAAGAGACGTTCTCCTTTTCATCGATAATATTTACCGATACACCTTGGCTGGAGTGGAATGCTCTTCTTTGTTGGGAAGAATGCCATCGGCCGTTGGATATCAGCCTACTCTGGCTGAAGAAATGGGGGTTTTGCAAGAAAGAATCACTTCCACTAAAACAGGCTCGATTACTTCAGTTCAGGCCATTTACGTCCCAGCAGATGATTTAACGGATCCGTCTCCTGCGACAACCTTCGCACACCTTGACGCAACAGTAGTACTATCTCGACAAATAGCTGCTTTGGGAATTTATCCTGCCGTTGATCCTCTAGAATCTTCAAGCCGTCAGCTTGACCCAAATATCGTTGGACAAGAACATTACGATACAGCAATGGGCGTCCAACAAGTTTTGCAAAGGTACCTAGAACTAAAGGACATTATTGCAATTCTTGGGATGGACGAGCTTTCTGAAGAAGACAAGCAAACAGTCGATAGAGCAAGAAAAGTTGAAAAATATTTATCTCAACCATTCTTTGTTGCAGAAATCTTCACCAACTCTCCTGGAAAATTTGTTTCCATCAAAGATACTGTGAGAGGCTTCAAAGGAATACTTGATGGCGACTACGATGACATTCCTGAGCAAGCATTTTTAATGGCAGGTCCTATTGAAGAAGTGGTTGAAAACGCCAAAGCCTTGTAAATATGTCTACAATTCTATGCAACATCGTCAGCGCTGAGTCGGAAATTTTTTCCGGCCGCGTTGAGATGATAGTTGCAACCGGTACGCTCGGCGAGCTTGGAATAACTCCGGGACACTCCCAGCTGTTAACTGGAATCAAGGCAGGACCAGTGAAAATTACTTTGGAAGGAGGAGAAGAAAAAGTATTTTTTATGTCCGGCGGATTCATTGAAGTCCAGCCCGACGCAGTTACTTTACTCTCAGACGTTGCTGAAAGAGCTGAAGACATTGACGAAGCTGAGGCTGAGAGAGCTAGAGAATTGGCTGAGAGAGCCAGAGATAACGCTAGTTCAGATGTTGATTTTTCCAAGGCTAAAGCAGAGCTAGCAGAAGTTTCCGCAAGACTT
The DNA here is from genome assembly GCA_902563105.1 of uncultured SAR86 cluster bacterium. Classification (GTDB taxonomy): domain Bacteria; phylum Pseudomonadota; class Gammaproteobacteria; order Magnimaribacterales; family AG-339-G14; genus MEDG-81. The sequence goes on along the minus strand of CACEVU010000004.1, from coordinate 109,529 downwards.
CAAACGCTTCGCAAGATGCGAAAGAAATAGTCAAAAGACTTTTTAAAATCTAGAATACGCTTTTTATAGGGCTGTTCATGAAAATCGATGCAATAATTTTAGCTGCTGGCAAAGGCAAGAGAATGCAATCGTCTTTCCCAAAAGTGTTGCAAGAAGTTGCTGGGAAACCCTTGTTGCAACATGTTATCGACAGCACAAAAGAATTAAAAAACTGTCAAGCGCATATAGTTATTGGCGAACAAGGCGCCCTTGTCAAAAAGTCTGTTTGTGCTTTCAAAAGAAGCAAATGGATTAAACAAGCAAAACAATTAGGGACAGGGCACGCCGTAAAACAAACTTTAAAAGAATTAAGACCAGGATCAGTTGCGCTTATTTTATATGGCGATGTTCCTCTAGTTAAAAGCGCAACAATGAATACTCTTATTAAATCAGCTGGAAAAACTAACTTAGCATTGCTCTCTTTTGAACAAGACTCGCCAGGTGGTTATGGTCGGATCATAAGAAATACTAATGGAAAAGTTTTGGGTATAGTGGAAGAGAAAGACGCAAGTAAAGAGCAAAAAAAAATTACCGAGGTAAATTCTGGCATCATGGCGCTAGGTTCCAGTCAACTTCAAAAACTTCTCAAAGGTATAAAAAATCAAAATGCAGCAAAAGAATATTATTTGACAGATATAGTAAGTCTTGCAAATGAGAACAAAATACCAGTAAAAGCTGTCAAACTAGCAAACAAGGAGGAAGTCTTGGGGGCAAACAATTTAGAGGAGTTGAACGAGCTCGAAAGAAGCTTTCAGTCTATGAAAGCCAAAGAGTTTTCTAAACAAGGCGTTAAAATTGCCGATTCAGCAAGAATTGATTTTAGAGGCAAGGTCAACATTCAAAGAGGCAGCAGAATTGATATTAACTGTATCTTTGAAGGGACGGTTGAGATTGGTAAAAACGTAACTATAGGGCCAGGCGTAATCATAAAAGACTCGAAGATCGGCGATGGCACGAAAATTAAAGCTTACAGTTTTATAGAAAATGCAATTTTAGAAAAAAATGTAGTTGCTGGACCTTTCGCCCATATTGGTCCCGATGTTCATCTTGCAGAAAATTCTGAGATAGGAAATTTTGTAGAAGTAAAACGAAGCAAAATCGGTAAAGGAACAAAAGCTAAACATTTGGCCTATGTCGGTGATGGGCAGGTCTCGGAAAAGGTAAATATTGGCGCAGGCACAATTTTTGTAAATTATGACGGGAAGAATAAAAATAAAACTAAGGTGGGCAAAGGTGCCTTTGTTGGTTCAAATAGTTCTTTGATTGCGCCAATCAAAATCGGACAAAACAGCATTATAGGAGCAGGCTCAGTTGTAACTAGCGATGTACCTGCAGAAAGATTAGCTTTGGGTAGGTCTAGACAAAGGAACATAAAGAAAAAGTAATGTGCGGAATAATAGCAGCTGCAACTGAAAGAAGTGTTGGCAAACTCTTAGTACAAGGCTTGTACAAAATGGAATATCGCGGCTATGACTCGGCTGGCGTAGCTTTGCACCAGGTTCATGATATTGCTCACTTAAGGTCTTTGGGAAAAGTCAAAAAGCTTGAATCTAAAATGGTCAAAGAAAAGCCAAAGGGAAAGGTAGGTATTGCTCACACAAGATGGGCAACCCACGGCAAGCCCTCTAAAGAAAATGCTCATCCGCACGTTTCCAACAACAGAGTTTTTATTGTGCACAACGGCATCATTGAGAATTACGTCCTTTTGAAAGAACAGCTGGTCAAAAAGGGCTATCGGTTCGTCTCAGAAACTGATTCCGAATTAATTGCCCACCAGTTGGATTTCTTTTTGACACAAGGCAATGAGATGCTCTCAGCTATGTCTCTCCTAAAAGGTAAATTAGAGGGTGCTTATGCAGTTGCAGCTATTGATCAAAACAACGAATCGACTTTTTATTTGACGAGAAATAAATCTCCATTGCTTCTGGGGAAATCCGATTCAGGCATGTTCGCTGCATCCGATCCTCTGGCTCTTGCCGATTTAACAAACGAATTTATCTTTCTTGAAGATGGTGATGTTGCAGAGGTGTCAGCTCAGGATTACAAGATCTTGGATAAGAATAAAAAAAGAGCTATAAGAAAAATTACCAAAATCAATGTATCGAGTGAAGCGATGGGAAAAAATGGTTATCGACATTTCATGGAAAAAGAAATTTACGAACAGCCTCTTGCAATTCTCAATACTTTAGATGGCAGGATTGGAGGAGAAGATGTTCTAGAAAATATTTTTGGGGAAGGTTCAAGCAAATTACTCTCAAAGGTAGAAAGAATTCAAATTGTCGCCGCTGGCACTAGCTTACATGCCGGAAGAGTAGCGGCAAATTGGTTTTCAGCCATCGCAAACTTGCCAACCCAAATTGACTATGCAAGTGAATATCGATACAAAAACCCTTATGTTGATAAGAACACTTTACTTTTGACGATTTCGCAGTCTGGAGAAACTGCAGATACTTTGGGAGCCCTAAGGTATGCAAAAGAGAGAGATTATTTAGGCTCGTTAACTATTTGCAACGTTCCTACGAGCTCGCTCGCAAGAGAATCAGATTTTGTTTTACTAACGAATGCCGGACCTGAAATTGGAGTGGCCTCTACCAAGGCATTTACCACGCAGCTTACTGCCTTGATGTTGCTTACTTTATCCTTAGCCAAAGCAAGAAAATTAAATCCCAGACTAAGAGCCAGGATGGTAGGTGCTTTAAGGGTGCTGCCTGAAATTATCTCTGAGTCGCTAAAACTGAAATCCAACATAGTAAAAATTGCTAAAGAGATAGCAAAAAAAGACAACGCATTGTTTTTAGGCAGAGGGATCTTTTATCCCATAGCCAAAGAAGGCTCTCTTAAGTTGAAAGAAATTTCTTACATTCATGCTGAAGCTTATCCAGCTGGAGAACTAAAACATGGGCCGCTGGCTTTGATTGATAAAGACATGCCTGTCATCGCCCTAGCTCCCGAAAATGAACTGGCAGAAAAATTGATTTCCAACCTAGAGGAGGTCAAAGCCAGAGGTGGAAAACTTTTTGTAGTAGGTAACGCTGCAGGTAACATGAAATTGAAACCAAAAAATCTCATCAACCTGCCAGAGTGCGATTTCTTGTTGACACCAATTCTTTATACCGTGCCGTTGCAAATTCTTTCTTATGAAGTTGCTTTGCTAAGGGGCACAGATATTGATCAACCAAGAAACTTAGCTAAGTCAGTCACAGTGGAGTAGATTTATACTTTGGTTTTGAATAATCTAGCTAGATGGAACATCAAGAATACAAAAGTTCTTTAGAATTGCCCGAAGTAAATTGGCTGGATCGAGATTCAAATCCAAAAAAATTCTTTCAAGATCTTTCTTATGCTTTATCTGAATTTGGATTTATGGTGCTCACTAATGCGCCAGGGTTTTCTGATGATTTTCAGAAAAGCGCTTTTCAAGAAGTTAGATCTTTTTTTGAATCTTCAAAAGAGGTAAAAAAATCTTCATACATTGCTAAAACGCCTTATTTTAGGGGCTACAGTTTTCCAACACCTGCTGATATTGGTTATGGACAAGTAATTGAAGCCTTTCAATATGGTTTTGAACAAGAGCCTTTATGCAAGCACGATGATAAAACTCAACCAATACATCGCCGTCTCTTTCGAGGACCCAATACGTGGCCAGACGAAAAGGCCCTACCAAGTTTTAGGCCTATTATTGATGACCTAAATGCACGATATCATAGGTTGACTCACCTTCTTGGCGAGGCGATTGTTGAATCTCTTGGAGAAGATGTCTCAGCTTTCAAAAAATATTTCGATTTTGAAGATCCCGATTTAGCTGCAAGCTTAAATCACAATTTCAGCCTAGAAGCATATGCAAAAGAAGATAGAGACATGGTTAGAAAAGAATACGCTAAATTCAATAGCAACAAAGTTGGTGCTCACATCGATGGTCCGCCCTTCATAGCTTTATTGATAAACGACAGACCCGGCTTACAGGTAGTAGCTGGTGAGGGCCAATGGATTGATGCTCCTGTTACTTGTCGAACAGCGCCTGGCGATTACCATGTTCCAGTCATTCCTGGTTCGATGATTGTAAACACCGGCGGGACTCTTATGCATTTGAGCGAAGGAAAATATTCTGCAACTCTTCATCGAGTAAACACAACGCTTATTCCTGAAGGAGAAACACGCATTTCAATGCCTTACTTTTTAATACCAAAAATGGAAGGAGATCTAATCCCTTTTGGTAAGTCCAAGGCTAGTACAAAAGGGGCAGGAGGTTATATAGCTGGTCGTGATCGCGGAGCCAATGCGAGTGTAAATCGTATGGGAACTTTCCCGCAGGTTACTAAGCGCTGGTGGGCAGAAGAATTTGCTGAGTTGAGTCAAAAGCAACGCGACGAGGTAAAAGCAGAAACGCAGGCCGCTTTTGAACTTGCCAAAAAGCGAGGCGAAAGATTTAAAAATGCGAAAAATTGAACATAAATGTTTAATCTAAAGTCTCTTGTTTTTATTGGTCTATTTTTGATTTGCACGATTCTTCATGCAAATAATAGGCCGGAATGGTTTGTTCCTCCTCCTTTAGACCCAACAGGAGTCGAACTTGAAACGCTAGAAATTGATGACGGTGTATTCGCACTTCTATCTAACACACCCTTTGCTGATAATACTGGGTTTGTCGTTGGAGAAAACTCTGTTTTAGTTATTGATGCTCATTTTACTGGCGAGATGGGAGAACAGATTATTGCTGCAGTAAAAAAAGTAACAGACTTGCCGATTAAATATTTAGTAAACCTCAATGCATTTGGCGATCATGTTTTCGGAAATTACGTTTTTCCAGATTCAACTACTATTATTGCTCATGAAAAGACAATAGATTTTTTAAAAAAAAATTCTCTTCAAAAAAGAAAAGAAATTATTTCGGTCACAGTGGGAGGTAGCACTGGGTTATTTGAAGAAGTTGAAGATAGGCTGCCTTCGGTTTCTTTCAAAACAAAAAAGACTTTAGATTTAGGAAATAAAATAGTGGAGTTGCATTATTTTGGTCCGGGCATGTCTCCAAGCGACACAGTTTTGTATGTTCCTAGTGCCAGAGCCGCATGGACAGGTAATTTGATTTTCGGAAAAGGTAGTATTCCCTGGGCGAGATCCGAGACCGTTTCAGATTATTTAAAGACCATGAAAAAATTTAAATCAAAAATTGACCCTGTCACTATAGTAGCTGGTCATGGAAAAATCTCAGATGGCAGCATAGTAGAAAGCTACATTTCTTATTTAGAGTATGCGTTGAAATTGTCAAAATCCTTAAAAAAAGAAAATATTGTTATAGAAGATTATGTAAAACAAATAAATATTCCTGCTGAGTACATAATCGAAGATAACATCAAAGACCTTATGGAAGGTTTTCACAAATGGAATGTCTTGAACTCTTATAAGCAAATAAAATCTTCCGAATATCAGTCAAAAACAAAAAAAAACTTAGGACAAAAAGTTGCTAGGGACGGTAAAGTTGTTAAATAAATTAAAAAAATGAGACTATTTTTAACGATTTTACTAACTTTAATATCTATCAACGTCTTTTCTGAAAAAGTTTATTTTATAAACCTTGAAGATGGGGATGAGTTAAAGTCACCTTTTCTTGTTCAATTTGGCTTATCAGGCAAAGGAATTGCCCCCGCGGGAATAGACGTTGACAACACCGGTCATCACCATCTTTTGATAAATCAAAACGAAATCAATTATTCAATGCCGATCCCTTCTTCAGATCAACATCTGCATTTTGGTCTAGGACAAACAGAAACAATGCTTAATTTGCCCTTGGGCAAACATAAGCTTCAATTGGTCTTGGGAGATAAGTTTCATATTCCTCATGATCCTCCTCTTATTTCTGAGATCATTGAAATAACTGTCATTGAATAGAGATTAATATGGAAGTTACCTTGCTTTTTGCCGCAATCCTTTCTGCTTTCATGATAGTTCTAGCTGTAAGAGTACTTGATTTGAGAGGTAGCCCTGTTACCAAGTCTTTCCACAAGCCTGGCAGAGTAATCGATCCTCTTGAACTTGAACGAGCCATAAGAGGCCATGGCAACTTAATAGAATACGCACCATTATTTTTAATATTGATGCTATTGCTAGAATTAACCGGAGCCTCAGAAACTTTTCTCTATATTTGCGGCACAGTTTTTACCGTCGGCAGATTTATGCATGGCATAGCCTTTTCTTTTATGAAGAAAAACGGCCTTTTAAGAATTGGTGGGATGACCCTCACATTTCTGGGGTTAATTAGTTTGATAGTATCGGCCTTCTTAAAAATTCTCTCATGACATCAATAGTAAGTTTACTTGCTGGTTCAACAGGTTTTTTGGGCAACGAAATTCTTAAGGAATTAGGCAAAGAAGAAGGATCTATTTTCGCTTTATCTAGAAGAAGAGTTCCTAATTTACCGTCTAATGCTAAAGAATTAATTATTGATTTTAATAATCTTCCCGAAGAGCTCAATTTACAAAATATCGACCATCTTTATTTATCTCTTGGGCAAGCATTATATTTCCACAACGTCATGGGTTTAATGAGCGAAAGCCTAAAAAAAGAATTTTATCTGGTAGATTTTACCTACCAATTTCAAATAGCTAAAAATGCCAAGGAAGCCGGCGTCAAAAATATTTCTTTGGTTTCTGCTGTCGGTGCCAACCCTAATTCTTGGAATTATTATCTAAAGACCAAGGGCTTGCTTGAGGAAGAAATAGTAAAGCTTGATTTCGAAACTACCAACATATTCAGGCCAGGACACCTTACGGGTAACAAGTTTAGGTTTGACGTTTTTTTAGCTGATATCTTCTCATTTTTTGCGGATCCATTCTTATTTGGACCTCTTAAGAAATTCAGAAGCATCTCAATAAAAAAACTTCCTAAAGCAATCATGAGACATTCTCAATCTTCCAAGCCAGGCATTAACTATTTCGACTTTAAAGATTTTAAATAGTTAAACTCTAATTATTTTTATTGCACATACTTTTTCATATTGATAATCTCTCCTGTGGAGAAAATTATGGAAAAAACTTTTGATTATGTAGTGGTTGGTGCAGGCAGCTCTGGATGTGTTATGGCCAACAGATTGAGTGAAGATGGAGAGAAAAGCGTTCTTCTGCTGGAAGCTGGCGGTAAGGATAAAAATATGTTTATTCACATGCCTTCGGGGTATTCGCAGATAGTACCCACAAAGAACGATTCAAATTATGGCTTCGAAACTGAACCAGAATCTACAACAAACAATCGCCATTTGTATTGGCCAAGAGGCAAAGGATGGGGAGGTTCTTCATCAATTAATGCAATGATCTACATTCGTGGCCATGCTTATGATTATGATTTATGGAGACAGCAAGGCAATGAAGGCTGGTCGTACGAGGATGTTCTGCCTTATTTCAAAAAGGCTGAAAACTTTCATGGTGATGGGGATGAAGAATTCCATGGCTATGATGGACCGCTGCATGTCAAAAAATCAAACAGACAAGATGATTTGCTATTAGATAAATTTATTGAAGCCGGTCAACAGGCAGGATTTCCTTACACTAGAGATTTTAATGGAGCTCAGCAAGAAGGATTTTCTAGATACGAACATACAATAAACGATACTCCAAGAGGACCGAGAAGATGGAGTTCTGCAAGGGCTTATCTGCATCCTGTCTTAAATAGGAAAAATTTAAGCAACGAAACTAATGTAACCGTGGACAAACTAATTTTTGATGGCAAGAAAGCCAAGGGTATAGAGTATGTTAATGAGAAGGGAGTTAGAACCAAATGCTTTGTTAATGATGAAGTTATTTTGTCTGCAGGTGCTTTAAGTTCACCGCAGATCTTAATGCGAAGTGGAATTGGTGATTCAAATGAGATAACCAAACACGGAATAGGCATGGTTCATGAACTTAAGGGAGTAGGAAAAAACTTACAAGATCATTACGGCGTAACTTGCTCTTTTTATGCAACCAAACCAGTTACTTTGCACAGATCAGCATCTTGGCTAAAAACTCAATTAGCTGGAGTGAAATATCTTCTTTTGGGTAGTGGAGATGCAGCATATCCTCCATGCAGTGGAGGAGCATTTTTCAAATCTAGTCCCGATAAAGATTTACCAGATACTCAATTGCACTATGTTTCATTTCAAAGCCCGGATCAACATTTTAGGGAAGGGGTAACTTTAGAGCACGGTTTCTCAAGCATTGCTTATATATGCAGGCCTCAAAGCAGGGGGTATTTAACTTTAAAAAGTGCTGATGCTGAGGACGAGCCTTTGCTTTACCCAAACTATTTATCAGAAGAAGAGGATGTCATAGACTTAAGAAATGCCTTTAGAGAGACAAGACGTATCTTCATGCAGCCGGCATTTGATGAATACCGAGGCGAACCTGCTAAGCCTGGACCAGAACTTAACGTTGATGATGATGCTGAGTTAGACAATTGGCTAAGGGATACTGGCGAGTCTCTTTATCATCCAGTTAGCACTTGCAAAATGGGCAGCGATGAAATGAGCGTCGTAGATGACAAGCTTAAAGTACATGGTATCGACGGCCTTCGAGTGGTTGATGCATCTATTATGCCTACCTTAATTGCGGGTAATACAAATGCTCCAGCAATTATGATTGCTGAAAAAGCTGCAGATTTGATTAGACAAGCTTCATAGTTCTAAGAAAATTTATGAGAAGAATCATTACAGGCCATAACGAAAATGGGAAATCCCTTATTTCCATAGATGGTCCGCCCGCAAGGTCAATCGGCGAGGAAGCTGGAGGCCTATATGAAATTTGGAATACAGAGGGATCAGGCTTAGATTCTTCTTCTCTAAAAGATAGAGCGGATATAGATATTTTGCTTTCACCTGAAAAAGGAGGAACAAAATTTCGTTATTTCCAAATAAATCCTATTCCTGAAGGCATCCCAGATGAAGCTATAGAAGCTGCTACTGCTGAAGCGTTTGAGAAAATAGGAGCTGCTCATCATCGAGTTGATACTTCTAAGAACGCAGCAATGCATGAGACCGACACCATAGATTACATCATTCTTTTAAAAGGGGATATAACCTTAATTTTGGACGAAGAGGAAGTGAAGCTTAAGCCTCACGACGTAGTTGTTCAAAGAGGGACCAACCATGCCTGGGTCAATAATGGCACAGAACCAGCTTTGCTCATCGCGGTCTTGATAGACAAAGAATTAGTCTGAAATAAGACTTTACTTTGATCTGAATCAGCATGTTTAGAAGAGACTTTTTTAAAAGTTTCTCACCAATCTTCAGACCAAGGTCTCAAATCAAGTTCAAAAGACCAAGTGCTTCTGTGTTGATTGTGAAGCAAAAGAAAGTTCTCTGCGATCTGATCAATTTTTAGCTTGCCATCTTCTCCTTTGCTAGCAGCAAATTCCGGGAATCTAAGATTCACTTTATCGCCATCAATAATGCCATCAATGATTACATGAGCAACGTGTATTCCAGAACTACCAAATTCCTTAGCGAGGCCCTGAGCTAAAGATCTCTCGGCACTTTTGGCTGCCGCAAAAGCAGTAAAAGGAGGTCTAGATCTTATTGAAGCCGTAGCCCCAGTAAAAATTAAAGAACCTCCCTTGTTTTCAATTAGCCTAGGAATAGCCTCTTGTGAAACAAGAAATGCACCTTTTGCGCACACTTCCCAAAGATCTTGAAAAAAAGGTAAGTCCATTTCCAAAAAAGGTTTGGCATTATTATTTCCCGCGTTATAGATAACAGAAGCGAGGCCTTTTCCTGTCTTGTCTAACTCTTCAAAAATCTTCTTTACTTCTTTGGGCTCAGTCACATCCGCAACGATTCCTGTAATGGTCCCTCCCTCAATTTCAATGTTGCTTAAGTTAGACATGTTGTCCTGACTTCTTCCACAGCCATAAACATCGAAGCCTGCTTTTGCAAATTTTTTGCAAAGGGCCACTCCAAGTCCTTCACTCGGGCCAACACCCAAAACCAAAACAATTTTGCCTTTTTCCATAATCTCATTATATTAAACCTATTATTTCAAAAATTTAAAAGTTGATTTATATGTTTCTGGCACTCAATAGATTCAAAATTGTCAAAGGGAAGGAAAAAGCTTTCGAGAAAATTTGGAGAGAAAGAGATACTCATCTAAAAGGGGTTGACGGCTTCGTAGCATTTAACTTAATGCGAGGAGAGTCAAAAAAGACTTACTCACTATATGCTTCGCATTCAACTTGGGAGTCAAAAAAACATTTTGAGAACTGGATCAAATCAGAGAATTTCAGACTGGCACATAAAAATGCAGGACAACATCGCGAAGTATATCTTGGCCCGCCTGAGCTAGAGACTTTTGAAAAAGCACTCTAATTTAACTGTAGTTCCTGAAATAATAACTAAATAGATTGTGCCATAACAGGATATCTAATAAAGTTAAGCACTAAATTTTAAGAATGAAAATATCACAAGAAATTTCCGATAAGTTAGCAATAGGAGTTTCCGTTTTTTGCACCTTGAATTGCTTGTTTTTGCCTTCGCTTCTTGTACTTTCTTCAGGATACCTTGCTACTCAAATAGATAGCGAACAAATTCACGCATTAATTCTAACTTTCGCTTTGCCACTGTCTATGTTTGCCCTTTGGCAAGGATATAGAAACCATAATCGCCTCTCTTTCTTTTTGATAGGCATCACTGGTTTAATCATAATGATTTTAGCCTTCTTCTTTGGAGAAATTGTTTTTGGCAAGTTGGGCGAACAATTTTTTACACTTTTGGGCTCTGTGATAGTTGTTTATGCACACTACAAGAATTTTACAACTTGTAATGCTCTTGATTGTGAGTGCCATAACTTAGAAAGTTCTTAATTTAATAAATCATTTAATTTTTAGGAGAAATTTATGTCTATTTTTGAAAATTTAAAACTACCCATCATTTTGGGAATTGTACTTTTTGGCGTTTCATCAATTTTTGGATTTAAAGTTGAAGGAGAAAGTTTTGAAGCTAATTTCAAAATTTCCTCTTGGACAGCCTCTAAAGATGGAAGTGTCATCACTTCCGAGGGAATTGTTGGCGAAGGTTACGGCAAGGTTTATTTAACACATAAGTTTAGCTCTAATAATGCCGAGGGATCTTCAGGAGACTTTGCTGGTCAAGCTAGAACCATAAATAAAGACGGTGAGATGAGATTTGCATCGCTTCAAGGTGTTTGGGAAAGAGAAGGAACAATCGTAAAAATGTATTCCTTAGACGGAGTTACTAATGGAGTTATGAATTATGTCCAGGGCCAAGTAGATCTTTTTGCCGGAACTCTCAGTTTTGATGTCTTTCCTATTGATTAAGAAATTTCTTCAATGAAAAAAGCTCTTTTTTTATCGTTAATTATTTTTGGATCTTTTTTGTCTGCAGATGCATTAATGAATGCTGTATTGAGCGACGATAGAGATCCAAAGAATGTTTTGCGAGATGATGCGCGCAATCCCTATGAAACCTTGTCTTTTTTTAAAATTACCGATGAAATGGAAGTGATAGAACTTTCGCCTGGAGGCGGCTGGTACACAGAGATTCTAGCCAACTATCTTTATAAGTCAGGCGGTCTGATCGCAGCTCATTTCGATGAAGATACAACAAGTAATTTTTTGAAGAAAATTAGAAAAAATTTTGAAAAAAAGATGAATTCAAATTCAATTTACCAAAATGTTGAAATTGTGGATCTTTCTTCTGAACTTTCTGAGCCAAATTCAGTAGATGCAGTCTTAACTTTTAGAAACTTACACAATTGGCTCGGCCCTATGATGGATAATATTTTTGCTAATAGTTATGAGGCTCTAAAACCGGGTGGTATTTTTGGAGTCGTTGAGCACCGAGCAAAACCAGGAACATCTCTGCAGGAAATGAAAAGAACTGGTTACGTTACTGAACAATATGCCGTAGAAGAAGCTGAAAAACATGGATTCATTTTATTTGCTAAATCAGAAATTAATGCCAATTCAAAAGATACAAAAAACTATTCCAAGGGCGTCTGGACTCTGCCGCCAACCTTGAGACTTAAGGAAAAAAACAAAGAAGATTATCTGGCTATTGGAGAAAGCGATAGAATGACTTTGTTATTTAAAAAGCCTTCAAAGTAAAATAACTTTTTTATATAAGTTTTGGATTGAAATTTTAAAAAATAAATTTAATATTTAATAATGCTTAAACAAGAACAAAATCGTCTTTTAAAAGGTTTGTTGAAACATTTGGATGCTAAAACAAATGTAGATGCAGGCGGGATAATGAAAACTCCAGCAGAAACTTATACTTCGGAAGACCGATTTGAAATTGAGTGGAAAACTTTTTTTCAAAATCATCCCCAAATCATAGGAATGTCAGGAGATTTAGCGAAGGCAAACAGTTTCTTTACTGTAAATGATTTTGGGTCATCTATAATTGCAACGAGAGATCCCGAAGGGAAATTTAAAGCTTATGCAAATGTTTGTTCTCATCGAGGGGCAGAAATAGAGCAGGAAAAAAGAGGCATTAAATCTAAATTTTCTTGTCCCTTTCATGGTTGGACTTTTAATAATCAAGGATCTTTGGTTGGCTACCCTCAAAGCAAGCAATTTGGAGAAATAGATAAGGATTGTTATGGCTTAACCGAACTACCTTGTTTAGAAAAGTATGGTTTTTTATGGGTTCATCCAAATTCTAAAGGCGAAATAAGTTTGAAGGATTTGCTTGGCGATAAACTTGAAGAAGAATTTTCAGCTTGGGATTTCGACAAACTCATTCTTTCCAATGAGGAAGAGTATCAAACAGACATGAATTGGAAGCTGGCAATAGATACCTTTGGCGAAACCTATCATTTTTCCGTTTTACATAAAGATTCCCTTTTTCAGTCTTTCCACGGCAATTGCCAAATGTTCGATAGTTTTAAAAAGAATGGAAGATTAATTTTATGTAAAAGAGATATAGATGAAATGCGAAAACTTCCCGAAAAAGATTGGAAAATTTGTACTGGCACTTTGCCGGTATATTATTTATTCCCCAATATTATTTTTATGCCAACTCCAGAAGGAGCATTCCTAGTTAGAGAATATCCATTAGAAAACTCACCGCATAGAAGTGTGTCTAAAATCTCTTTTTATTTTTATCCGGAGGCATTGGAAGCTGCAAACAAAATGGGCGTATCTCCGGAAACAGGCTTAAATCCATTAGAAGAGTTATATAGTGCCTTCGGAAGCGTCATAAGAGATGAAGATTATGTGGTCGCTGCATCCTCTCACAAAGGTCTTAAATCGGGAAATCTTGATTTCTTAACATTTGGTCGAAATGAACCGGCTTTGCATCATTATCACAACACTTACAGAGAAGCTTTAGGCCTTCAAAAACTTCCGCTCATTTAATTTCTAAAAATGATTGATCTGTATTACGCGCCCACCCCCAATGGGTGGAAGATCTCTATCATGCTTGAAGAATGCGATATGGATTACAAAGTAATTCCAGTAAATCTTGGCAAGGGCGATCAATTTACGCCTGAATTTTTAAAGATCAGCCCCAACAATAGAATGCCGGTAATTGTGGATCATGACAGAGAGATTGATGGTGAACCAATAAGCATTTTCGAATCTGGAGCAATTCTTATGTACCTGGGAGAGAAGGCTGAGAAATTTTTCCCACAAAAATCTCCGGATAGAGAAAGAGTTTTAGAATGGCTTTTTTGGCAAGTTGGGGGGCTAGGACCCATGGCAGGACAAGTGAGCCACTTTGTGAATTATGCTCCCAATTTTCCAGGGGATCATACCTATTCTGAGGAGCGCTACAAGAATGAATACGATCGCCTCTTAGGAGTTATGGATAGGGTGCTAGACCAGAGAGAATATCTTGCAGGAGATTATTCAATTGCTGATATTGCTTCATTCCCATGGATTACCGCATACAAAAGATACGAAGTAAATTTGGATTTATTTAAAAATGTTAGACGGTGGTTTGATGAAATTAAATCAAGACCTGCAGTTCGCAGGGGCATTGACGTAGGCAAGGAAGCAAGAAATTTTGGCGAAGGCATTTCTAAAGAAAGTCTGAAAACAATGTTCAAGCAAGACGCAAAAAGTATTTCTGAAATGGCAAAGAAAAAAGAAAATGAATAAGTTTTGGTGTTAAAGCAATTTTTCTATCAGCTGCAGCCTATCATTTCCAAAATACATATCCTTTTGATCTAAAAAAAATGTCGGGGAACCAAAACCTCCGCGGTCCATTAGCTCCTGGGTATTCTCAGCCAGTCGCGACTTAGTTTCAGGCTGATTAATGAAGATCAAAAAATTTTCCGCAGACTCAGACAATTTTTCCACTATTTCAGACAAACAATTTTCATTGGAAATATCTTTCCCTTCTGTCCAATAAGCTCTAAAGATCAATTCTAGATACTCCTCAACATTTTTATTTTTATCTATAAAATAAAAGGCTCCACGCATTGCTTTAACACTATTGATAGGAAAGATTTTTGGCCAATTGAAATCAATATTTCTATTCTTCGCCCAATCTTGCATATCCTTTTGAGAGTATTCCAGTTTCTCTTTAACAGGATTTGCTCTGCTTTCGTAAACACTTGGATTTATTGAGTTAAAAATTCCACCAACCAGAATCGGCTTCCAAACAATAGTGAATTCTTTTTTTTCTTTCAGCTCTAACAATCCTCTAAAGGAAAGATAAGTCCAAGGGCTACTGCAATCTAAATAATATTCTACGTTTTGCATTCTTTTAGGTGTGAAAAAAGATTAATTTAAAGATTTGGTTAAAATCTGTCTCTCTTTTTTTCTAGTTATGTCATTTACTTTTCCTACCAATTGCCCGCAAGCTGCCATGATATCTTCTCCTCTGGTCGTCCTAACAGTAGTTATATAGCCCTCTCTTTGCAAAGCCTTTTTAAAAGTTTCCACTCGCATATTTGAAGGTCTTTTGTATTCTGTTCCAGGAAATGGATTGAAGGGAATCAAATTAATCTTGCTTGGAATATCTCTTAATATTTCTGCTAATTCTTTTGCGTTGTCTAAAGAGTCGTTAACTTTATTTATTAAAATGTATTCCATGGTGGTTTTTCTTTGATCGCCACACTTTTCAACGTAACGCGTTACTGCCCCCAAGAGCTTTTTAATTGGATATTTTTTGTTTAAGGGCACCAAATCATTACGCAACCTGTCATTGGGAGCGTGAAGGGAAATGGTTAAAGCTGCATCGGTTACCTCCGAAAGCTTATCTATCATTGGCACCAATCCAGAGGTACTTAGAGTAACCTTTCTTTTGGAAAGTCCATACGCTTTATCATGCATCATCAAGTTCATTGCTTCAGTTACTGGTTCGAAATTCAGCAAAGGCTCTCCCATACCCATCATCACAACATTTGTTACATTCTTTGATCCGTGATCTCTCGGAGTTCCAAAAGAATTTTCTGCAACCCAAACTTGCCCTATGATTTCTGCAGTCGACAGGTTTCTTGAAAAGCCCTGTTTTCCAGTAGCACAAAAACTACAGTTAACAGCGCAGCCCACTTGAGAGGAAACGCATAAAGTAGCTCTTTTACCCTCAGGAATTAAGACCATCTCAACTAAATCACCTTCTCCAACACTTAATACCCATTTCCGAGTGCCATCTTTGGAATCTTTCTCGTAAACAATTTCTGGGGGCTTAATTTCTGTTTTTTCTTCCAAAATACTCTTTAGGTCCTTTGACAGATTGCTCATCTCGTCAAAGTTTGAGATTCCTTTTTGATGAATCCATTGAAAAACTTGCCTAGCTCGATAAGGCTTTTCTCCTAAAGATACGAAAAATTTTTCCATGGCATCTAAAGACATACCAAGAAGATTTGTTTTCATGGTTTAAAGCTCAAATAGATTTTTTATCGGTTTGCCATCTTTTAAATTAGCGACATTTTCAAGAAAAAGATTAAACGATCTTGGTAGAGACATTAAAGAGTGAGCTGAATCATGAGGAGTAATATAACAATTTTTTGCCTCCCAAAGGGGAGAGTCTTTTTCAAGAGGTTCTTTTCTTGTGGTATCCAAAGCCGCAGCAGCAATTTCACTGTTATTTAATGCTTCCGCAAGATCTTCTTCATTGACAGCGCTGCCTCGACCAACATTAATGAACATACTTTGCGGATTCATTTGTTTGAAAACTTTTTTGTCGATTATATTTCTCGTACGTTCGCTATCCGGCAAAACTGTGACCAGAAAATCTGCAAAAGGCAACATATCCATTAAATCTTCTGGAGTTGTGACTTCGTCAGCAAATTCACAAGTAACAGGCGATCTTCTAATGCCAGTAACATTCATTTCAAATGACTTTGCAATTCGAGCAATTTCTTTTCCTATACCTCCATATCCATAAATGACTAAATTCTTATTCGTTAATTCCCCGTCTCCTCCATTTGGCATCCATGTTTTTTCTTTTTGAAGTTCAATATGAAGATCAATTCTTTTGTTCCATCTCAACATTTGCGCTAAAACGTAATTGGCCATAGGTTTGCCATATATGCTGCTTGCATTTGCAACAATTGCGTTCGTCTCTTTCAAGACTGCTTGCAAAAAAGGATCATCCATACCCGAATATCCGCTTTGGATGAATTTTGCTTTCTTCGCGACTTCCAACATGGGCTCGAAAAGATGTTTGTGGTCTCGCACCGCAAAGAGAAATTGATAAGATAAAAATAAGGCATCAATTTCCGGAATATCTCCCCAAGCAGGATTTGTATGATCCTCAGGGTTCAGCACAATGATCTCCATATTAGGATCAAGCTTCAGGATTTCTGATTCATAAAGTTTGCTTATCAGGTTATCGACTACAATTTTCATTGGTCTCCTTCTTTAGATGAGGCAATTTAAACCAGAAGTTTTTAGAAAACAAGAATATTGATTTAACTGGCTATATAATATTGCGAAAAATGACAGAACTCACCATCACAGATGTTTATGCCTTTGGCGTTCCTATCATATTGGCCCTTATTTTATTTGAGGTCTGTATTTCAAACTGGCAAAACAAGAATTACTACAACTCTGGCGATACATGGTGTACCTCAGGACTTCTCTTTGGAAATATCTTAATGGGATTTGCTATCAAAGGATCCATTGTTGGGTTTCATTTCTTTTTATATCAGTTTCGAATTGTTGATCTAGTAACCATTTTGCCAAATTGGCTTTTATGGATCTTAACCTTCGTTTTAATAGATTTAGTATTTTATATTTATCATAGGCTTTCTCATCGGGTTAGATTTCTCTGGGTAATTCATATGAGTCACCATTCCAGCGAAGAAATGAATTTTGCAGTTTCTTTCAGACAAGCTTGGTTTGGCCCAATTTCAAAAGTACCTTTTTTTATGGTGTTACCAATTTTAGGCTTAGACCCCTTAATGATTGCAGTAGCAGGAGTCATAAGTACTTTATGGGGAGTGGTGGGGCATACCCAAATTATTGGTAAGTTAGGGCCCCTAGAATGGCTTTTCAATACTCCTTCCCACCATAGAGTTCATCATGGCTCAAACCCAGAATACATAGATAAAAATTACGGAAACTTACTCATTATCTGGGACCGCTTGTTTGGTACTTTTCAGCCTGAGGTAAGTCCCGTTAATTATGGTCTTGTAAATAATGTAAATACCTTTAATCCAATTAAAATAACATTTATAGGCTGGAATAAAATATTTCTTGATATGAAAAAAGCTTCAAGCTTGAGACAGGCTTTAGACCATTTTTTTGGCCCACCAACCACTCACGAAAAAGAAGCTTTGAATTAGTTCAGAAAAGCTTAGGTAATCATGAGGACAACAATCATCAACTGGCTGCTAGTTTTATTTGTGAGTTTTAGCTGGGGAGCTTCGTTTATGTTTACACGCTTAGTAGTAGAAGAAATTTCTCCTTCTCACTTAGTATCAATAAGGCTCTTACTGGCTGCTCTTCTATTAGGACCTTTTTTTATTAATAGGGAAGAATTTTTAAAGATGTCCAAAGTGATTCCCTCTTTGATTTTGCTTGGAATTATAAATGCTGCCTTGCCTTTCTTTCTTTTTGCTTGGTCTGCTCAAGAGCTTACTGCTGGTATGCTTTCTATATTAAATGGAACTTCACCTTTATTTGCACTAATTATTGCAATCTTACTTTTTAGACAAAATACCACCTTCCTCCAAGTAATTGGTCTTATAGCAGGATTTATTGGGCTCTTAATTTTTATAGGATTTGATGAAATTAGAGTAGTTTTCTTCCCCGTAACTTTATGCCTAATTGGAGCTTTTTGTTATGCATATTCAAACAATGTCTTATTTAAATTGAACCATATAAATTCATCAGCTCTTGCTTCTGCAACTATGCTGTCAGGTTTTGTTTTTTCAATTCCATTATTTCTGTCCGAGCCACAATCTTTTTCATTTGATCTTTCACTAAAAACTTATTTTGCAACCTTATTCCTTGGGCTGGTTTCAACAGGTATCTCATTTATTGCTTACGTTGTTTTGTTACAAAGATCTTCCCCAGTTCAAGCCTCTTCGATAATTTTCTTGGTACCCATAACTGGAATTTTCTGGGGCGCAATATTTTTAAATGAGAATATAGATCAGAAGGTGATATTGGGCTCTTTGTGTATTTTAATTGGTATAGGACTAACAAATATTTTTAAACCTAAAAAACTTTTGAGAGATTAATTAGATTATCTTCAAAACATTTTCTGGCGGCCTGCCAACTATAGCTTTAGACCCTTTTACATAAATTGGTCTTTCAATGAGCTTGGGATGTTCAATCATTAAATTAATGATTTCATCCTCTGAAATATTAGAATCTTTTAAGTTATTCTCTTTATATGCAGATTCTCCTGTTCTCAAAAGATCTCTTGGGCTCATGCCAAGTTTTTGAATTATTTCTTTCAAAAAGTCTTTTTCAATCTTTTCATCAAGGTACAAGAAAACCTCAAAATTTTCTTTTTCTTTCTCGAGGAGATTTAGAGCTTGTCTAGACTTGCTGCATCTAGGGTTGTGAAAAAGAAAAGCTTTGCTCATAGTAATGGTTAGAAATGAAAAAGGTTATTTTAAGCAGAAAAGGTTTTGATTCAAAATATGGGGGAAGACCTTCACCAATCTTTAGTGATGGAAATATATTTTCCCTGCCAATCCCTCAGAACTCTATTTCACCAAACAAATACAGGTCCATAGAATTTAATAAGATTTCATGTGAAAAAGCCTTCTTAGAAGCTTCAGTAACACAGGTAAATCTAGATAGTTATTGCCACTTCGATCCTGATTTGAATCAAAGAATTGGACTATTTGGCCAAGCTGGTAGCGCCCAATCTGAGCTGAAAAACAATAAAGTTTCTATTGGAGACTTATTCCTGTTTTTTGGTTGGTTTAAAAATTTTAACTTTATAAAAAAAGATATTCATTTAATTTTTGGATGGCTTGAAATAGATGAAATAATTTCTGGCAATTTGGAAATAAGTAAATTTTTAAAACAAGAAAAATTAACTCACCCACATGATCCGAAGTTTAAATCGTACAAAAATAATACTCTTTATGTTGCAAGAAAGAATTTTGGTCTCTTCAAGAAATTTTCGAATCAATTAGCCCTCACCGCAGAAGGTTTCTCAAGATCAATGTGGGAATTTCCGAAAGAATACTTCAAAAATTCTAAAGATATAGGCTCCGAACTATTCGCTAACAGAATACAATGGTTTGATAAAAATAGTTTTTTGGTAGATACAAATTTAGGACCTGGGCAAGAATTCATTTTAAATGTTGAAAAAAATCCCCAAGTAAGAAAATGGGCAAAATCATTAATAAAAAATAACTTATGAGTAGTTTTTTAGTCTCGTTAGGTGGAATTTCTGCTGGCATGATAATTTTTCAGTCTGCTTTAAATGCACCAACAATTTTTAAAGCTTTTTCTGAAAATGAAGCTGGTCCTTTTTT
Source organism: uncultured SAR86 cluster bacterium (assembly GCA_902563105.1). Taxonomy (GTDB): domain Bacteria; phylum Pseudomonadota; class Gammaproteobacteria; order Magnimaribacterales; family AG-339-G14; genus MEDG-81. The sequence goes on along the minus strand of CACEVU010000004.1, from coordinate 89,613 downwards.
AAGATTAATTTTCCCAAAACTTTTTAGTTGTGTTTTCTTTGTTAGTGTTTTTGGATTTTTGCTTTCTTTATTTTTTGCTTCAGTTCTTTTTCAAGCTTCTTTTCTTTTTTCTGCATTACTCATGGCAATTTGTTATTTAATTGTGCCTGCAACAAATAGAGCGCGCGACACTGGAAATGACAGCGCATTTAAAAGGCTCCACACAATCAGCGTTGTTCTAACTATCTTTACAATGTTAAGTAATTTGACGATAGTCTTTTTTTAATTAAATGGAAAAGCAATTTAATATTTTTGAAGAAGAGATTGAGGAATGCTGCTCCAATCCTATTACTGGTTTTTTTAGAAATGGCTTTTGCCATACAGATAGTTTAGATAGAGGGTTGCATGTTGTTTGCGCATATATAACAGAAGACTTTTTGGCGTTTTCAAAATCAAGAGGCAATGACTTATCTTCTCCAAGAAAAGAATTTAACTTTCCTGGTTTAAGGGAAGGTGATCATTGGTGCGTTTGTGCCGAAAGGTGGAAAGAAGCATATGAAAATGACATGGCTCCCAAAGTATTTCTTAGGAGAACCAATAAAAAAGCGTTAAACGTAATAGAGATAGAAATTTTAAAAAAATATGCAATAGATTTAGCTTAGGCTCTTTTTAGTCTGCTGCCATGTTTTAAATAGACTTCTTTTGCTATTTTTTTGAAATTCGAGCCTTTTCTAATTGACCATACCTCTTCTCTTGCTTTTCTTGCAGAGGATTTAAGATCAACTATTTTATCGTGATAAATTTCTATTAATTCTGCATCGTGGATATTTTTTGGCGCAGCGTCTTTTAAAGACTTTATTTGACCTTTTATCCAAGTTGCTGAAGGATCTTGATCTTTGCTTTGCTTAAGTACGGAATATATTCTCGGCAAATTAATACCAGTGACACCGCTTTGCATTTGGACCTGACAAATATGTATCCCTGGCTCATAGTCGACGAAAAGTTCGGCTAAAAGAGGTGAAGTTTTCTGCCAAGGTTGCCATAGATTGTATGATGCAAAAGACATAATCATTGCTCGCATTCTAAAATTTATCCATCCTTTTTTTCTCAAGAACGTTGTGCAAGCATCCAGAAAGGGAAAACCGGTCTCTCCCAATATCCATTTTTCAGTAAGTTCTTTATTTTCACTATCTCTCAAAGAATCGCACATAGGATGCATGGACCTAAATTCTAATTCTGGTTCAGTTTCAAGTTTTTGAATGAAGTGACAATGCCAATGCAACCTTTTTTTAAAAGAGAGCAAATCTCTTTGATAAGGCGACGAGTTTATATTTTCCATCAATTCATGGAATATTGTTCTTAGAGATATGCTACCGAAGGTAATGTGTGGAGACAATCTCGAACAAGAAGACTCTGCCTCTATTGGGCTGGACATTTTTAAAGAATATCCATTTGCTCTATTTTTCAAAAAAGAGCTTAAAAGTTTCCTGGCATTATCTTCTCCTCCAGGCTGAAAAGATCCTTCAATCGTTGAAGTATTCTTGAGGAAAGTTTTTTTAAAATTATTGAAGGGCAACAAGCCAAGAGGAATTTTTTTGAAATCGGTTGAGCTTTTGTTGGGGGCAGGAAGTAATTCTTTTTTCATTATTTTATGCCAGTCGAGAGACCATTTTTCTCTATCAAAATTTTGAGTTTGGATTCCAAAATCCTCAAAAATATTTAGTCTATTTCGATCAAGAAAGAAATTTTTAAAAGAATTAAATTGATCTCGATAATTTTTTGTATCGGTAGATTGATTGACAAAAATCTTTGATTGCGGGTAGTTTTTTTCGATCCAAACAGAGAGTTCATTTAGGTTTCCATTAAAGATAAAAAGTTTTCTGTTCAGTTTTTTGAGGTTTTCAGTTAATTGCGAAAGACAGTCTAAGCAGAATTTAAATTGTCTATATGACCTGCCGCTTTCTAGCCAATAACTTTTATCGTATGCATAAATTATTAATGTTTTTTCAGAATTACAGCCATTGTAGAGGGCAGCATTATCGGAAATTCTTAAGTTTTTATGGAGTAAAACAATATTCACTGGACAAGATTACTTTAAAAAGTTACAACACAATCTCATATCATTAGAAGAAGATTTTAGAAAAATTTGATTGCTTTAGATTACACAAAAACACAAAAAATTATTCATTGGCTGATGGCAATCATTATCATGTTGGATCTTAACGTAGCCCAAAAATTTGGCGGGAATATGGAGCTTTGGGATAGGCTTGAATCGAGATCAGATCATGCTACTGCCGGCATGATAGTTACTTTTTTATTTATTTTAAGAATAGTTCTGCGTTATTTTTATGGGGCGCCAAAATTACCTGAGTCTATGCCAACTTGGCAAACAGTGTCTGCAAAAATTGGCCATTCCTCACTTTATATTTTAATGGCAGGCCTTATTCTAACTGGTATTTCAATGGCAAGTTTTGCTTCCGATCCTATTATCGTCTTTGGATTTGATTTGGCATATTTTACTCACAACGAAAATACCTTTCTTTTCATAAGAAAAGTTCATGAGTTTTGTACAAATGCCATTATCGTTTTGATAGTCGTGCACATTCTTGCGGCGATTTATCATCACTTTATTGCCAAGGATGACACAACTTTAAAGATGCTGAAATTTTGGCATTCAAGGAATACTCAAGTCAACGCCGCTGAAAAGTAATAAAATTAAAAAATAAATTTAGATAAATACAATGTCAATATTAAAAATTTGGTTACCTATCTCTTTCCTTTATCTAATTTTTTTTCTCTGGTACACCAATCTGTCAGGACCACTTTCAGACGAGGAAATAGAGTTTTTTGTAGAGACCCTCAGTGAAAGAAGCGATATGGAAAGAAAAGAAATCCTGCTCAATTTCATGAAAGAAGATGACGGCAGAGATTTTTATATGATTAATTTACTCGATAATAAAGAATCGCCTATTACAATGGAAGCAACTGGAGAAGGTGCTACAGCAATGGACCTTCAAGCCCATTATATGGAATATATGTTTCCTGAAATGCTTAAAAGAGCCACACATCCAATTTTTTTTGAGAACGTTTTAGGCTCAGCATTGGATATTTTGGCTGCTCCTGGAATGGAGAATTGGGAAATCGTCGCAATATTTAGATACAGAAGCAGAAGAGATTTATTAGAAATAGGCGCAAATCCCATTTTTTTTGAAAGACACGACTATAAGATTGAAGGTTTAGATAAAACCATAGCAATACCTGTTGAAACACCTTTTATCTTTGACGTGAGAACGCAATTATTTATCATTTTACTTGCAATAGGATTAATCATCGACCGTATAAGATTAAAAAACAAATAAAATGAAAAATAGAGTTAGAGCAGCTTGGGAAGGACGGATTTCGGGATGCTTGCTAGGCAAGCCTGTAGAAATCTTATCTATGCAGGAAGGAAGAGCTTCTCTAGAAAAATATCTAAAAAAAGCTGATTCTTTTCCTCTGAGGGATTATGTATATCATGTAGATCATCCTCTTATAAGAGGTGCTTCAATCAATTGTTGCAAAGGAAAAATCGTACAGGCCGAACAAGACGATGATATTACCTATACCGTCTTGGCTTTAATGATGTTAGAAGAGCATGGAATTAATATCGATACTGATGATGTTGCAAGAACTTGGATCAATAAATTGCCTGGAGGAGCTACTTTTACAGCTGAAAGAGAAGCATATATTTCTATATTGAAAAACATGAATTTCAGTTATCAGTTTGGAGGAGAAAGAAAATTTGAATTAGAAGCTGTAAGTGACAATGAGTTCAATGATTGGATTGGAGCTCAAATTAGAATTGATATGTATGGATGGGTTTTACCAGGTAATCCAACAAAAGCAGCTGAATTAGCCAGAAATGATGCAATGCTATCTCACAGAGGTTGTGCAGTTGAGTGTTCTGCCTTCATAGCTGCACTTGCAGCTGTAATTCCTAACAGCGAAACAAGAATGTCAGCTGTAAAAACCGCTATGAAATATATAGATAACCAGTCAGATGCTTGTGAAGCTATTGAGGTCGGTATTAGCAATGTTGGTAAATCCCCCGATGAGATAATAAAAAAATATGAAGCAATGTCTCCTATTCATAGTCTGAACAACTTAGCTATCGTTGTTTGGTCTTTTCTCAGTTTTCAAGACTCTTTTGATGAGGCAGTAGGCGAAGCAGTATCGGCTGGCTGGGATACAGATTGCAATGGCGCTACAGTTGGAGGTTTATACGGTTTAGCAGAAGGATCGATCCCTGAAAAATGGACCAAACCTTGGAAAGGAAAAATCAGTACCGCTATCTCTGGACTTGGAGAATTAAATTTGGATGATCTTATTTATAGGACTGAGAAATTAATAGATAAATTTACCTCCGAATCTTCCAAAGCTTAAATGTCAGATTTTATTGTATTTGGTGGTATCAATATGGACTTATTCGCTTATGTTCCAAGATCAACCCAAGAGGGCGAAACAATTGAAGCAAGTTCAGTAGAGTTTTATTTGGGAGGAAAAGGAGCTAATCAAGCAGTTGCTTTGTCTAGGTTAGGCGCAGAAGTAAGTTTTGTAGGAACACTTGGTGAAGACCAATTTGGTAAAGAATTAGAAGCATTGGTCTCAGCAGAAAAAATTGATTTAAAAAATTTAAGAAAACAAGATGGACAATCAGGAGTCGCATTAATTAATGTCCTCAAAGATGGCCGAAATGAAGTTATCTCGTTTCCTGGTGTCAACAAAAAAACTTCTAGCAAATATGTAAGTGAAAAAGATCTTAAATCTTGCTCTATTCTAATTGGGCAAATGGAATTAGAAGATAGTCAAACAAATGATTTGTTTATTCGAGCAAAGAAAAATAATTGTCTTACCTTGCTTAATTTAGCGCCATTTAGAATGCCTTCCTCCTCTTTATTGAAAAATACAGACGTATTAATTGTTAATGAAACGGAGTTTGCTGGATTACTTAATAAAAAAAGCAATAAACTTGATCTAGATTTTGTTTTAAAAAATATACCTACTTTAAATTTTCTATCCAAAACCAAGCTCATTGTGACGCTCGGCTCACTTGGAGTAGTGACTTTCTCAGAAGGAGAAACAAAATATTTCGAATCTCGAAAAGTAGACGCTATTGATACTGTCGGAGCAGGTGACTGTTTCCTTGGTGCTTTAGGATTTTCACTCAAGAAGAACTCTGATATTTTCAAAGCTACAGAATTTGCTAATTGTGCAGCCTCAATTTCAGTAACCAGGAAAGGAGCAGCCGAATCCATGCCAAGTTTCGATGAAGTTGTAAAAATACTTTGAATTTTTTAATCTAAGCTAAAAATTAATTCTTGAGACTTAAAATTTATAATATTTTTTTCGGAGGAGCTTATGTTTAGTCATATTATGGTTGGGGCGAACGATATAGAAAAATCTAAGATTTTTTACGATAATGTTTTGGGTGTTTTGGGTGCAAAACCTGGATTGATGGTGCCTAATCTTACAGGCCAAACTCGTTATTTTTATTTTCTAGATGGGATGACTTTTTGTATATCTGAGCCAATTGATGGGGAGCAAGCCACAGTAGGAAATGGATCTACAGTTGGTTTTAATATTGAAAATGAAGCTATGGGAGATAAGTGGCATAAAATTGGCCTTGATTTTGGAGGAGCTTCCATTGAAGATGCTCCTGGAGTGAGAGAATTTGAGGGGATGAAGATGTACCTAGCGTATTTAAGAGATCCATCAGGGAATAAGCTATGCGCTCTTAAACAGTTGTAATTTTTATGGATTATGTTCCTTATGCAGTTCCGTTTTTTTTGTTAGCAATTCTTATTGAGTTTTTTTACGGTTTCTTTACTAAAAAAAATACTTATCGTGCTAACGATGCTTTGGCAAGCATGTTCATGGGAGCGCTTCGTTCTACAAGCGGTGCCTTGAAGATAGGAGCAGGCGGCCTTGTTTATTATTTTTTCGAAACTTACTTCTCTCTTCCAAGATGGGATGCAAGTTCAATTTATACTTGGGTGATCGCTTTTATCATTTATGATTTTTTCTATTATTGGTTTCATAGAATTAGTCACGAGAGGCAAATATTTTGGGCTTCTCATGTCGCCCATCATCAAAGTGAAGATTACAATTTATCAACTGCTCTGAGACAAACAGGCACAGGATTCTTTCTAACCTGGGTCTTCTATATTCCGCTTTTCATCATCGGAGTCCCGTCCTATGTCTTTGTGACAGTAGCTTCAGTAAATTTGATATACCAGTTTTGGGTTCATACAGAACATGTTCCAAAATTAGGTTGGTTTGAATTATTTTTTGTTTCACCATCTAATCACAGGGTTCACCATGCACAAAATGATGAATACATAGATAAAAATTATGGGGGTGTTTTTATCATTTGGGACAGACTTTTTGGAACCTTTAAAGAGGAAAAAGATGACATAGCTTGTGTTTATGGAATTCGCGGGCCAATAAATACCTTCAATCCTGTTTGGGCAAATTTTCATATTTATACAAAAATGTTTAAAGAACTCATTTATTACAAAAATCTAAAAGACAAGTTATATGTTTTTATTGCGCCAACTCGGTGGGTTCCAGACCATTCTCTAGATCTCTCGCTCAAAACAGATTTTAACGAAAAGGATTTTAAGAAATACAATCCGCAATCTTCCATCACAGTCAAGGCTTATGCTTTTTTTCAATTAATATTTGTATCATTAATAAGCACTCTTTTAATCGAACTAGGGAACATAAATATTTCTGAAGGAATAATAGTTGCGATTACAATGATTTCTACTGCTTTTTGTGCCTCTCTATGGCTTGATTCTAAAAATGCTCTTTTTGCAGAGGCAGCAAGACTAATTTATATAAGCTTTATTCTTGTCCTTTGTTTTCTTTTTCCAGAAAAAAACGACTATGTCATTCCTGTAACAGCATATTTGCTTGTCAATGTTTTCTTTCTTTTTTTGCTGAGAAATAGCTACGCAAATTACAGTCTTTTGACATCAAAACTACCATAAGATATATTTTTTCTTTAAATTTAAGGAAAATACAAACATGGCTGCAAATATAGAAAATTTCGATTTTGACCCAGATAAATTAAGGGAAAAATATAAAGAAGAAAGAGATAAACGAGTCAGAGCAGACGGCAACGAACAGTATAAAGAAGTTAAGGGCGAGTTTTCCTACTTTGTAGATGATCCTTATATCGAAAAAAAAATAGAAAGAAATTCTCAAAAAGTTCATACCGAAATAGCGATAATTGGCGGAGGGTTTGGCGGCATGCTTGCTGCAGCAAGACTAAGAGAAGCCGGTTTTGACGATTTCAAAATCATTGAAAAAGGGGGAGATTTCGGAGGTACTTGGTATTGGAATAGATATCCTGGGGCTTCCTGTGATATAGAATCCTATATTTATTTTCCATTATTAGAAGAAACAGGCTTTATACCCAAGAGAAAATACACAAATGCTCCTGAAACTTTGGAATATTGCGGAGTTATTGCAGAAAAATATAACCTTTATGAAAATTCCATTCTTCAAACTGAGGTAACAGAAACAAAATGGTCTGATGATTCTGGTTTGTGGGAAATCTTTACCAACAAAGGGGATAAAATTACTGCAAACTTTGTGGTTCATTCAAACGGCCCGTTAAACAGACCAAAACTTCCAGCAATTGAGGGAATTAACAGCTATAAAGGACATACTTTCCATACGAGCAGATGGGACTATGAATATACCGGAGGTTCATCTCATGGAAATCTTGAAAATCTAAAAGATAAAAAGGTGGCAATCATAGGAACAGGAGCTACAGCTGTTCAATGTATACCTCATTTAGGCGCTTCAGCAAAAGAATTTTTTGTTTTCCAAAGAACTCCTTCATCAATAGATGTGAGAGCAAATAAAGAAACCGATGAAGACTGGTTTGCTTCTATGAAGTCAGGATGGCATGAAAAAAGAAGGGCTAACTTTGAAGGATTTTTAGCAGGAGAATTCAGCGGGGAAGATTTAGTAAATGACGGCTGGACTGAAATTTTCAGAACCATATTGTCAGCATTTAGGGCATCGGGTCCATCTAAACTCAGAATGGCTTTATGGGCATTACTTGCGCCATTGAATAAAGATTTTTATAAAAAAGGCCTTAAGCCATATATGGCCGATAAATTCATGAATTTTGTTGGGAAAGAAAACATTTCGAATAAAGTTGAAATGGTAGATTTTGCAAAAATGGAGCAAATCAGAGCCAGAGCTGAAGAGATTGTAAAAGATCCAAACGTAGCAGAATCTTTAAAGCCTTATTACCGACAGTTTTGCAAACGCCCATGTTTCCACGATGAATACTTAGATACTTACAATCGTGAAAATGTGACTTTGGTTGATACTCAAGGTAGGGGTCTAGATAAAATCACTGAAAAGGGTATTTTCTTCGACGGCAAAGAATATGAAGTTGATTGCATTATATTTGCTACAGGCTTTGAGGTGGGAACTGATTACACCAGAAGGAGTGGTTATGAAATTTATGGCAGAAAAGGTCTTTCAATAATGGATAAATGGAAAGATGGTCTTTCAACTATGCACGGCATGCATAGCCGCGGATTCCCAAATAGTTTTTTCTTTGGCCCTCAACAAGCTGGCTTCACAGCAAACTATACGCACTCTCTCGATGAACAGAGTATCCACCTTGCATATATTTTAAAATCCATGAGAGAACAGAATATGTCTCTAGTTGAGGCTTCAAAAGAAGGTGAGGAAAATTGGGTAAAAACTATTATAGACAACTCACGAGACATGTTGAGTTTTCAAGAAAGTTGCACCCCAGGTTATTACAATAATGAAGGTAAGCCCATGCAGGCTCCACAGAACAATCCTTACGGCGGAGGAGCTCTGAATTTTTTCAAACTTATGAAAAAATGGCGTGATAAAGGGGATCTCAAAGGCCTTGAACTCAGTAGCAATAACTATAATTAAATTTTAATGATAAGTTTATTTTATGCAGGAGTGCTTGGCTTCTTTGCAATAATCTTGTCTTTACTTACTGTCAGACAAAGACTCAAAACACAAATAAGCCTAGGCACTGGAGATAGCGAAGAATTACTTTCTGCTCAAAGAGCGCATGGAAATTTTATTGAATATGCTCTTCTTTTTTTAGCTTTATCGTTTGCTCTTGAAATCATCGGTCAAATACCTGATCTAGCAGTCTTAATTCTAGGAGACTTATTTGTTTTATCTAGAATTTCTCATGCTTACACTCTGATTGGAGGGGGAAATATAATTTTTAGACAGATGGGAATTTTATTTTCTTGGATAGTAATATTAATTCAGGCTGTTTGGGCAATGATTATTTCAGGCCCATGGCTGCTATCTAATATCTTCGGCTTAAATATTTAATTCTAAAAATGAATGAAGCATTAAATAATATTCTCAATAGAAATTCTCCAAGAGAATTGTCTGAACCCCATCCTACTGAAAAAGAAATGGAACTAATTTATCAGGCAGCTCTTAGGGCGCCCGATCATGCTTGGCAAAGACCCTCAAGATTTATCCAAGTAACAGGCAAGGGTCTAGAAAAACTTTCATCCATTTTTGTAGATTTTGCTAAGGACAATATTGAGGATGTTACCGATGAGACATTGCAAAAATATAGAGAGGCACCTTTTCGTGCACCAATGATTGTCATTCTAATTTCTGAAATCAAGACGCATCCAAAAGTTCCTGAAATAGAACAAATGCTCTCTACTGCGGCCGCTGCGGAAAATATACTACTTGCATTAAATGCTCTAAATTACGCTGGCATGTGGAGAACCGGAGTTTTTGCTCTTAATGAAAAAATTTCGAAGTATCTCGAATTAAAAGAAAATCAAAAAGTAATCGGATATCTTTACGTAGGCACAGCTTCTGGAAAACAAAAAAAGATTCCTGAAATGGAAACCTCTGAATTTGTAACCCAATGGATCTAGCTCATAGATGTTTAAAATTTTCAAAAATTTTGAAGGTAATGATATTGCTGGATCTATTTATGGTGCAGAATCCGATCCTCTAGTAATTTTTTTGCATGGTGGAGGTCAGACAAGATTTGCTTGGGACAATGCAGCAGAAAATATTTCAAAAAAAGGCTTTCACGTTATTACTTACGACCTCAGAGGGCATGGAGACAGTTTTTGGTCAGAAACAGGAGACTACAAGATTCATGATCATAAAAAAGATTTAATCTCCATCATTAAACATTATGATAAGCCTGCAAATTTGGTTGGCGCTTCCCTTGGAGGAATGACATCCTTATCTTTGGCTGGAGATCCGGATTATTCAAGTTTATGCAAATCGCTTACGATGGTAGATATAGGCATTTATCCTAATCAAGATGGTTCGGATAGAATTGTAGAATTTATGAGATCTGCCCAAAATGGATTTTCATCCTTGGAAGAAGCAGCGGATTATATATCTGACTTTTTGCCTCATAGAGAAAAACCAAAAGATTTAAGTGGATTGCATAAAAACCTAAGAAAAAAGGATGACAGGTTTTACTGGCATTGGGACCCAAAATTCCTCCAAGGCAGACAAGGCCAAGATATAAAAGAATATTTTGGTCATTTGGAAAAAGCTGCTAATTTTTTAAATATTCCTACGTTGTTAATAAGGGGCGGACTCAGTGATGTATTAACAGAAGAAGATAAAGATTATTTCCTAACAGTAGTTTCTCACGCAGAATTTGAAGAAATTAGCAATGCAGCACACATGGTAGCAGGCGATAAAAACGATATTTTTTCAAACGCAGTTGAAAAGTTTTTAGTTAAAAACAACTAACGAAAAATATTTGTTAACATGCTTTAGGAGAACAAATATGCTGTGGGTAAAAACTTTCTTTGGGATACTTTTTCAAACCATATTGTTGGGTATTTTTTTATATTTACCTGCCTTAACCCTAAATTGGTCAGATGCATTTTTGTTTCTAACTATTCACTTTTTAATAACTATTTTGGCTTCCGTATATTTGCTCATTGTCAAACCAGAAAGTATAAAAGCTCGAATGAATTATGATTCAAAGACTCAGCCTAAAGAAGACAGACTGGCAACTGCTTTGATGTTTTCTGCAATTATTGTAGGACTTTCTTTGGGGCCAATAGATATTTTTCATTTAAACCTTTCGTCTAGTTTTGAAGGCAATATAAAAAATATTGGCTTGGCTATTTATATTATTGGAATGCTTTTGGTCATGGCTTCAATGAATGCAAATGAGTTTGCAGAAACCACTGTCAACATTCAAGAAGAGAGGGGTCAGAAAGTTATAGATACTGGTATTTATTCCATGGTAAGACATCCAATGTATACCGGTTTTATTTTTTTTATAACTGGGGTAAATATTTGGTTAGGAACTTATTTATCACTCTTACTTAGCTTGATATTTCTAGTAATAGCTTTGAGATCAAGGATCATTATTGAAGAAAAAACTCTTCTTAATGATTTAGAAGGATATGAAGATTATTGTAAAAAGGTGAGGGCTCGGCTGATTCCTTTTATCTTCTAAAATATTAATAGTTATTTTTCTAGACCGAAATTTGTCCAAACAGACTTATTTTTTTTTACTTCCTCTCTAATATTCTCATTAAATCTTACGCCCTCATCAGTGATATAGCCTTGCTTGTGATAAAGGTGAATCATACAAGATTGATGTCTAATTTGTTTTCCTCTTACTCCTAAATTTTCAAGTCTTTCTCCAAGCTCTCTATCTTCACCTCCATAAACCATCCTTTCATCAAAACCGTTAACTTTTATTAAATCTTTTTTCCATCCTGAGCTACAGTGCCCATTCCAAGTTGCCTTTGTCGGCGTAATTTTGTCTAGCAGTTTTCTTAAACTTAAGGGAGCAACAAATTTCACTGCCTTAAACTTTATCTTATGACCCAGCTTGATTAGTGTTTTATATTTAAACAGATTTTTATTTATCAACTCCTTTGTTATCTTTTTAGACGATTCCTTCTCAAGTTTATAGTAAGAACCTGATAAGAAAACGTTTTCTTCTCTGCTTTTAAGATGCACATCAACAAGGTTTTTTGGAGCTACACAATCACCGTCAGTGAACAATAGATAATTCGATTTTGATTCAAAAATAGCTTTATTTAAGATTTTGGTTTTCTGAAATCCATTATCAGGATGCCATACATGTTTTGTAACAATATCCGAAAAGGCCTCTATAGTTTCTTTGGTATCAATCGTTGATCCGTCATCTGCAATAATGATTTCGAAATTTTTCTTTGTTTGATTTCTATAACTTTCGAGACAGAGTCTAAGCAATTTAGGCTGATTATAGGTACTGATAATGATAGAGAGAACTGGATCACGTAGCATAGATTAAAATTTTTAAAAGGATAATAACTATTTTTACATTCTTTATTTTTTTCATCCATATAATTTTTCAAAATTACTAGAGAACTTTAGGAACTAAAAAAATAAATTCAAAAAACTTACAAAAGATATTATTCTTAACAACTGAGTTTTATCATGGGATTTTTATTAGAGCATCTTAGCAACATTGTGGGCGGACTTGCTGCAATTGGAGCTATCGGCTCAATCTATTACTTAATTCAAGAAATGAGAGAGCAAAATAGAGTAGCAAGAGCAAATGCTCGGCAGAACGTTGCCGATAGTCATCAAGAAATTGCTCTAGAAGGCATGAAAAAAAGCATGGTAAAGATTAAATTAAAGTTAAGAAATGATGAAGAATTGACTCCTGAAGAAGACGCTAAATATATGTCTTATTTCAGCATAATGTTAAGGTCAAGAGAGAACCAACATTATCAATACAGCATCGGAATGATAGATAAAGAAGAATGGGAAAACTACAAAAGATCATTTAAAACTTTGTTTCGTTCAGAATATCATTTGAAACTTTGGTCTTTCATGAAAAACACATTTAACGATAGTTTTGTTGAGGTTGTAGAGGAGCTTATAGAAAATGACAATAATTGAAGACCAACAAGCCAAATATTTAATAAAGTCTTTACAACATCATCCAAGTCCTTATTTGATCTTAAGCAAAAATACAGGCATCGAATGGATGAATAAATCATCTCAATATGTTTTTGATACCTCAAATATTGAAGACATAAATATTACACCATTCGTTTCTCATGGAACCGCAAAAAAAATTGAAGCCATTGGCTCTTCTTTTCAATCTGATTTGGAGCTTTCCTTAAGAAAAATAAAGTTCTTATTAAGATCGAGAGTGCATGAAATTCCTCTAGATAAAGAAGAATCTTTTTTCCTCGTTGAAGTGCTCGCGCAATCAGAGGCAGCTCTTGATGCTTTAAAAAATACCATTGCTTGTTTAGAAAATGATCGAATAGATATGGCTTACCAAAAGCAATATGATTTAAAAACAGGGGACCTTGTCAGTGTTGAAACACTTTTAAGACTTAGAGATGAAGCAGGTAACATCATTCCTAATGACGAACTTATACCTTTGATAGAAGGAGAAAGTTTGTTCTCTTTAGTAGTTATAGCTTCTATGCAAAAACTAAAAGAGATTTTTGTTTTCAAGAAAGAAAAGAAGTTGGATTTTACAGTCTTTCTTAACATATCAGCTTATACAGCAATGCAAGAAAATTTTTGCAATCTTATTTTAGATTTTGTTTCAGAAAATGATTTGAATCCAGGTGATCTAGGATTAGAAATTACCGAAACCGCTGAACTTGAAGACAGAACAAGAGCTGCTGAATATTTTGAAAAATTACAAAAACATGGAATTCCTCTTGCCTTGGATGATTTTGGAGCCGGTTATTCCTCTTTAAGCTACTTGAGAGACTTACCAATAACTTTAGTGAAACTGGATAAAAACTTTTCTCAAACAGTATCTCGGGAAGATACACAAGAATTAGTTAAATTCGTAGTAACGATTTGTAAGAATATGGACCTGGGCATGTTGGCAGAAGGAATAGAAACCAAAGAAGAAGAAGAAACTTTTACAAAACTTGGTTGTCAAAAGGGACAAGGTTATTTCCATCACAGGCCTCAATTTTTAGAACAGTTCAAAGAGGAATTTTAGTGGCTGGCTTAGATAAACCATCAAAAGGTGCTGAAAAAATATTACTAGCACAAATTAAGCAAGAATTCTCTGCGCCTGCCGAAGCTATAGAACAATACATTGACCTAGTTGAGCAGTATGCAAATGAGAATGAACTGGAAATAAGTTCAGAGATTAGTCATATCAAAGAAGCAGAAGAAAAATTATTAAGTCAGTATGAAGACGCTTTTAAAGAAAATACTGCTTCGGATAAAAAAACCAAAACTTCAGAAGAATACTCAGAATTGAGACATAATTTAAGAACCCCTCTTAATGCGATAATTGGATATAGTGAAATTCTCATGGAGGATTTTGAGGAAGATCTTTCCAAAGAATGCATCAAGGATCTCAATACTATTTTATCTTTATCTAGAGAAACAGAGACAGCAATTGAACGTTTTGTAGATTTCATAAAAGGAGATCTTCAAGAAAATGCTGCCGAAGATGCTGAACAAGGCCATATTCAAAACGCTGAATCTCTTTTCAGAGCACTAGGGGACATTGATTATAGTCTTGAAATTGACGAACATCTTAAGGGATCAGATGTATTAATAGTTGATGACAATAAGACAAACTGTGAAGTCCTAGAGAGAAGATTATCCCAAAATGGACTTTCATGTAGAGTTGCTCTCGATGGAACTTCAGCAATCAAAGAGGTAGATAAAAAGGCACCAGATCTTATTTTGCTTGATGTAATGTTGCCAGATATTAATGGGTTAGAGCTTTTAAAGAAATTTAGAAAAGATCACGAAAGAGATGAGCTTCCTATCATTATGGTTTCAGCCTTTAACGATGTTGATAGTACGGCAAAATGCATAAAACTCGGTGCTTCAGATTATTTGCCAAAGCCATTGAATGGAACAATTCTTATGGCCAAATCTATAGCAAGTTTAGAGGCAAAATATTTTAGGTCCAGAGAACAAGAGCTTTTAAAAGAACTGCATTTGAAAGCAACTACATGCCCACTTACAGGTATTTTCAATAGGCAGGTAGTCTTCGATAAAATTGAAGAATGCTTTGAAAGACTGGATGCCTCTAAGGAATATGATTTCGCATTATTGTCTATGGACATTGATTTCTTCAAATCTATCAATGATACCTATGGTCATCCTGGAGGCGATGAAGTTCTTAAGAAGGTTGCTGACACTTTAAGTGAAGCTTGCGAAGAAAATGTTGTTGGCAGGGTTGGCGGAGAAGAATTTATAGCTATTTTAGAAAATCAAGGCGATTTAAATCTCAAGGAGTATTGTGAAAAGATAAGAAAATCTGTTACTGATTTATCTATTCCCTTCCAAGATGCAAAAATAAATATTACTATAAGTGGAGGAGTCATTACTTCTTCTGAGGTCAAAGATCAAGAAGATCTAGTAAACCTTGCAGACGAAAGACTTTATAAAGCAAAAGAAAGTGGGAGAAATCAGTTTATTTATGACTGAAGGAGATTGTTATGAAAAAAATTCTTTACGTTGAAGATAACGAAATGAATCGAGATATGCTTGGCAGAAGGCTTACTAGAAGAGAATTCGAAGTTGTTTTTGCTTTTGATGGCCAAGAAGGCCTGGACAAAATGAAATCTGAAAATCCGGATATCGTTTTAATGGACATGGGTCTTCCGGTACTTGATGGATGGGAAGCTACAACCAAAGCAAAAGCTGATCCAGAGATTTCCAGTATTCCAATTATTGCTTTAACAGCTCACGCCATGGAACACGACAGACAAAAAGCTTTAGAATGCGGAGCCGACGACTTTGATACAAAACCTGTAGATTTTAAAAGACTATTAGAAAAAATAGAATCTAATTTGCAAGCTTAAGCTTTTGATCCCAATAGTTTAGTGACCATTCCAGGTAGTTGATTAATAGATACCTCATCTTTTTTGACAAGTCCAGCAACGTTTTTACGCAAGAGCTCTTCTTGAACTTCTGATAAATCTTTACCCGAATAAACCAAAATATTTGGTTTTTCTTCAAAATCCATTTCCACAAAATTTTCTAAAAACTCAAATCCATCCATTCTTGGCATTTCTAAATCTAAGACAATCAAAGCAGGATTTTTATCTAAATTATCGAGACCTTCCTTACCGTCTTTCGCCAAGAAGGGTTCATATCCAGCATCATCAAGAGCTCTAGCTAAAATATCTCTGGTATTTGCATCATCATCAACGATAAGAATTTTTTTATTCTTAGATGTTCCCAACAGATTAGTTACCATATTGAGGAACTTATCTCTGTCTATTGGCTTTGTTAAATAATCATCCGCTCCTAGAGAAAAGGCTAGGGTCTCTTGTGACATTTGGGATACCATAATTACAGGAATATCTTTAATTTCTTTATCCGATTTACACTCTTTCAAGATTGACCAACCATCTCTTCCTGGCATAAGCACATCTAATAAAATTAATTTTGGTTTAGATTCTCTTATCATGTTAAGACCTTGTTCTCCATTTGTAGCTCCTATCAATGTCATACCTGCCTTTTTAACTGTCCTCTTAATAAGATCGTGCATGGCAATATCATCATCAATTAACACACAAATATTTTCTCCCTCAAGCGTAGAAATTTCTTCGTTTTCTAATTCATCGGTTTCGTCACAAATTCTCGGAATAAAGATAGAAAATACTGATCCGGCTCCTTTCTCGCTCGAGACAGTTACACCTCCTCCCATTAACTCTGCAAATCTCTTACTAATTGGCAGACCTAAGCCTGTTCCACCGTGAGTTGCTGAGGTAGACCTTTCAGCTTGTTCGTACTCTTCAAATACTTTGGAAACTCCTTCTTCGCTCATACCTTCCCCATCATCTGTGACTTTGAATTCAATCATGTCTACTTCATCTTTTTCGAATGAAGATACATCAAGAGTTACAAGTCCATTTTTTGTAAACTTGAAAGCATTACTTAGGAAATTTGTTACACATTGTCTTAACTTTGTCTCGTCTTGAGACATGGAGCCAATCGCCTCCTGAACATTTATTTTAAATCCATTATCATTTTTAGAAGCAAGTGGTGCATTTATATCTCTAAGTGTTTCTACTACCTTTTCAATCTCGAAACTTGTTACAAAAAGCTCCATCTTTCCGGATTCAATTTTTGATAGATCTAAAATATTATTGATTAGTGACAGGAGATGCGTCCCTGATGTTGTGATTTTCTTTAAATCTGGCATTAGATCATCGTAACCAAGATCTTCGCACTCTTCATAAAGCATCTCCCCGTAACCTAAAATCGCGTTTAATGGCGTTCGAAGTTCATGACTCATATTTGCAAAAAATTTGCTTCTTTGTTCATTTGCTTCTAATGCTTCATCTCTTGATTCTTCCATCTCTTTTGTCCTTGTATCAATAAGCACTTGCACTTCATCAGCCATTCTTGTGAATGCAACTGTCATAAGCTCAACAGATGCTTCTTCACCTTTTTCTTGAGAGCTTTCCGCTGCAAGATTCTGCATTCTATTAATATCATTAAGTATCAAGGTTCTAGAATCTCCTTCTAGCTCGTCAGCAAGAATACTCATTTTTTCGATAATTGCTGTATCTCTTTCTTTTCTTCTTCTAGCTTGTTCGGTTCTTATATTTTCCATTTCATTTAAATGGCCTCTATAAATTTCTAGAGCTTTAGCAAGTTCTCCTACCTCATCTTTTTCAGATCTAAGTAGACCTCTTCTTTGAGGCATAGTTTTTGTCAAGTCGCCACTGGTAAGAGCTTGTAAAACTTCAATAGCTTTATTTACAGAGCCAAAAACACTCGCAAGAATTAAAGACGTAAACCCGATAACAAGGAAAATAACTATGAAGATAATGGCGTAAATAGTATTTAAAATGACATTTTCTTGAGAGATACTTTCACTTTCATCTCTGAAAATAAATAATTGAGCCTTATCAGATGAAAGGTAAGAACTTAAAGGCAGCAGTGTGATCAAAGATCCTAAATCACTGTCTCTGGTTGAGGTTCTATTTCCAAACTCTTTTAAATTTGAATTGGCTTTATCAACATGACCTTTTAGATTGGTAATTCCAAAATTAGATGTTTCATCAAGTTCTAAACCTGATTCATATCGCGCGTAGTCATCGCCCAAAGAGATAATACCTTCTTCAGTTTGGACAGCAGATACAAGTTCAAATTCATCCCCAAAAGTTTCCATTGATTTTCGTACGTCAATTCCCATAACAATTATTGCTTCTGCATTTCTACTAAAAGCCTTTATTGGAAAAGCCATCATTTGATTCAATGTAGGAATTTTTTCCCCACTTGAGTCTACAATTTTCTGAAGAAAGCGCCTTGGCCTCTTGCTTGCGTCAATTAGAAATTCAGAAAGGTTGCTGTCATATTCTGTCTTAGCTTGGGGGTTACATGCATCTATGCCGGATAAATCTAAAGCACTAGAACAATAAAATCTTTGACCGTTAGGATAATAAGCTTTAATGAAACTCAAATTACCTTCGTCTAAATCAAACTCAAACATCAGATCAAGCAAATAGCCTGCTTCCCCGATATTTTTATCCGTTATGAATTGAATAAGTGGGTTTGCGTAGGAATCATCAGGAGAGGACAATTCTTCCTCTGGATATATTGGATTTTCTGGATCCCAAAAATTTCCTCTTTCACCTGTTATTGGAAGCCAGGCCGATATAGCATCAATAGAAGTTTCTAAAGTTTGAAACCAAGCAGCTTCATAGGTCGAGACTAAAGATTCGTTTGCAAAGCCTTTTTGCGTTGCGTCACGGTAGTTGAATAAAAAAAATAAGGACAGGGCTAGCAGTAGATTGCCTGCTAGACCTATACCAATTAGTACTGTTCTGATACGCATTTATGCGCAGATAAGAATGATGTTATTGAACTCTAAAAGATAATTTGACTTGAACATCGTTTACTTGAACTGGAACACCTTCGTAAATTGGAGGTTGATAAATCCATTTTCTTATGGATTTCATTGCAGCTCTGTCAAACAATCCTGCCGGCTCACCTTCAAGCACAAAAGGATCTATTACGTCGCCATCAGCGCTCACATCAAATTCAACGATTACATAGCCTTCCTTTGCAAGCCTTAAAGCTTTTCTTGGATAACTTGCTGGTGCCTGATATTGCCTTTCAACATCCATCTCAATATTTTTCCCGTCAACAGTAATAAACCCTTTATCCGCATGCATTAAAGAACTTATCCCTAAAAAAATAATGGCAAAAGACAATAACTTAATTCCTTTTATAAATATCATTTTTAAATCTCCTAGATTTTGAAGTATTATAAACAAAAAACTCCATAAATCATCTCACTTAATGTCTGAAAATATAGAATCGTTACTTTTAAAGCAAAGATATTGGGATATTTTTGCTGTGCCTAGAAACTCTTCAGTTGAGGGGGCTTGCAGAATAATGGATAAAAATAGAATTGGAGCTTTATTAGTCTATTGTTCTGATACTAATGATCCGCAAGATCTAGAAGGTATTTTAACAGAAAGAGACGTAATTGAACTCATAGCTCGAAAAGGAATAGAGTCACTAAAGGACGAAGTACAAGAAATAATGTCAAAAAACATAATAAGCGTTACTCCCCAATGTTCTAAAATCGATGCGTTAGATTTAATGATCGAAAATCAAATACGCCATCTTGCTGTTATGGATCAGGATAAGCTAGTAGGGATTCTCTCTATGAGAGATCTGATTAAACAGCTTTGACTGTTTTTCTTGAAATGGTTGAAGGTTTTCCTTTCTTTAATTTCCCGGGAAAATCAATGTTGTAATGAAGACCTCTGCTTTCTTTTCTTAAAATAGAGCTCTCAATAATTATTCTGGCAACCAAAACCAAATTTCTCAATTCGATAAAATCGGAATTCAACTCAAAGTTTTTATAAAAACTTTCAACTTCTTGTTCAATTACTTTTATTTTCTCTTTCGCTTTCAAAAGACGATCACTTGATCTCACGACCCCAACATAGTCCCACATTAGCCTTCTTGTTTCGTCCCAGTTATGGGAAATTAGAACGTTTTCTCCAGATTTTATTACTTTTGAGGAATCCCAATTTTTCAACTTTTTGCCATTGAAACAAAAGTTTTTTTTAATATGCGAGGCAGCAGATTTTGCAAATACAATACATTCCAACAAAGAATTACTAGCCATTCTGTTAGCACCGTGAAGACCAGTGCATGCTGTTTCTCCAATAGCATAAAGCTTATTAATATTGGTTTCTCCTGATAAACCTGTTTTGATCCCACCACATGTGTAATGGGCAGCAGGCACAATAGGTATTTTGTCTTTTGTAATATCAAAACCAAAAGTCAGACACTTTTCATATATTGCAGGGAATGACTTTAATACCATTCTCTTAGGTTTGTGGCTTATGTCTAAATATACAAAATCTTTGCCAGTTTTTTTCATTTCTTCGTCAATCGATCTTGCTACTACATCTCTAGGAGCTAATTCATTTTTTTTATGATACTTTTTCATGAATCTTTCATTTTCGTGATTCAACAAAAAAGCTCCTTCCCCTCTGAGAGCTTCGCTTATCAAAAAAGATTTAGCTTCAGGGTGATAAAGACAAGTAGGATGAAATTGATTAAATTCCATGTTTGATAGCTCGCATCCTGCTCGCCAAGCTAACGCCATACCATCTCCACTAGTTCCATCGGGATTGCTTGTGTATAAGTAAACCTTACTTGCTCCTCCAGACGCAAGAATTGTTGCATCTGATTTGAAAGTAACAACCTCTTCTTTTTCCTTATCAAAAATATAAGCACCTAAACAAATTTCATTTTGAACAATCAAATCAACCGCTAAATGATTTTCATGAATAGATATATTCTTAATTTTTCTGGCTTTTTGGATCAAAGAGTTAGAAACTTCTTTTCCCGTTGTATCTTTTGAATGAGCAACTCTTCTCTTAGAATGACCCCCTTCTTGAGTGAGGTGTAATTTTTCTCCATCTTTAGTTTTAGTAAAATTTACACCCATTTCAATGAGCCAATCAATTGCTGCTTTACTATTCTTTACACAATGAGAAACGGCTTTTTTATTACAAATACCATCTCCAACTTCTAAAGTATCCGAAATATGCTCTTCTATAGAGTCTTTTTCACCCATAACTGCAGCTATTCCTCCTTGAGCATACCAAGTAGAACTATCTACAATTTTTTCTTTAGAGATAACAGAAACTTTGCGGTCTTGTGAAAGTTCAATAGCGGCAGTCAATCCAGCAGCACCACCACCAATAATTAAGATTTCGGTATCTATCATCGGGAATTTATTCTAAGCGAAAGCTTTAATTAAAAAAGCTATACCTATTGCTAAAAAAAGAATAAGTAGGAAGTATTTTAAGAAATCATACCTTCTATTTGTCCAATCAATCCTATTTTCTCTATTAATTTGTTTTTCAGAAGCCCTAAGTCTTCCAAAAAAAAAGAATGCAGCTAAAGATATGGCCGTTAAGAGTAAAAAAAAGATATTTGATAAAGACACTATCTGCTTCTAAGTTTTGCAAGCAGTCTAAGCATTTCTAAATAAAGCCAAATCAAGGTAACCATTAAAGCAAAAGCTCCAAACCATTCCATATATTTAGGTGCATTTTTCTCTGATCCTTGTTCGATAAAATCAAAATCTAAAACTAAATTCAAAGCCGCAATACCCACAACGAAAAGGCTAAATCCAATACCAAAAATACCATTGTCATGAATAAAGCCGATGCCTGTTCCAAACATACTCATAATGAAGCTAACTACATAGAGCAATGCAATACCCATAGTGGCTGATACCACCATAAGTCTGAAATTTTCTGTAGGCTTTATTACCCCTGTTTTATAAAGTACTAATAAGGAGGCCAAAGTACCAAAAGTTAATCCAGTTGCTTGAATAACAATTCCTGGATACTGACTTTCAAAAATGGCGGAAATTCCACCTAAGAAGAGACCTTCCAATATGGCATAAATGGGTGCGGTATACATCGCCCAGTTTTTTTTGAAGATAGTAATAAGAGCAAAAATCATGCCGCCAAAAAGTCCGATTGGCATCAATGCTCCAGGACTTCCAGTTACAAAATAAATATTCCAAGTGTAGGCAGCACTCAACACAACCAAAGCTAAAAGAATGCCAACCTTATTTACAGTTCCCTGTAAGGTCATGGTTTTTTGATCTACGTTTTCAAAATCAGCAAAAGTGGCATCACTCAATGTAGGATTCCCAGACCTTCCGAACATGTCCAAAGCTTTATGTTTACTCATAAGTTAATTTTAACTTGAAATATAAAAAATTGAATAGCTTAACTTTCCAAGATAGTTTTTAATTTATTGATTACAATCATAAAAAAGAATTATGGTTTTACCTTACACCTTTCTCTTTTTAGCAATAGTTTTAGAAGTTGTTGGTACTCTTTTTTTAAGAGACACAGAAGGCTTCACAAAAATGATACCCAACCTTGTAGTTGTTTTTAGCTATGCTGCAAGTTTCTATTTTCTTTCGCTAACTTTTCAGCATATTTCAGTTTCTGTAGCTTATGCAATTTGGTCGGGAGTAGGAATTGTTTTAATAGCAATTTTAGGAGCAATCAAATATCAAGAATTTCCGTCTTTGCTTGTTTCTTTTGGAATACTTTTGATCGTAACTGGCGTTATTTTAGTTTTAGCTAACACCGTAAATTAAGGTATTAACCAATTCTTTTTTACATCATTATTATGCCATTCGAAGATTGCTCTTCTGTGACCCGCTCTTTTTAAATATAAGATTTCTAAGCATTGAAAGGTAAAAAGATTTACTGCAAAATTTTCATAACCCATTTCTCTATCAATCTGGTTCTTATCAATATCAAACTCAATAGGATTATTTATCTTTTTGCTGGGAGAGTCTTTTACTGAGTAACATTCTTTGGACATTTCTCTAGTATTTTCCCATGCCTTTTCAGTTACGGAATCTTGATGATGAACTTCAATACTTCCTTTTAATCTAATTTGAATTTTTTCTTCTTGATCATAGGCATGAACAGTAGCATTATTATTTTCTTTAATTTGAGAAATTTTTGGCGATCTTTGATCGGTATGAAATCTCAATACTCTTTCTTGCTCATTAAAATCTCTGAGTACAACAGTTCTTGCTGATATATCTTGACCTTCAAAAGTACATACAGTCGGGGTGTGAAAATAACTTTTAGAATTATCAACTCCGTTAGAAATAGTCAAAAAAGCTTTTTCAAGCATCTTATCCAAAGAATTTTCAAAATCTTTCATAAATGTTATTAATATAAGGAATCTACTTTAGCTTAAAATAAAAATATATGGATGTATCTTATATATTGGATGATCTAAATTCTCCTCAGAGAGAAGCCGTATCAGACAAATCTCAGTTCTCTTTGATTCTAGCAGGAGCTGGCTCTGGAAAAACTCGAGTCATCACTCACAAGGTTGCTTGGTTGTGTAAGGTTCAAGACTTAAATCCCATGTCTTTATTAACAGTTACCTTCACTAATAAAGCTGCAAAAGAAATGAGAGGTAGAATAGAAAACATTCTTGGCGAACAACTCAATCAGATGTGGTGTGGTACTTTTCACTCTTTATTTCACAGGATGTTAAGAAGACATTGGGAAGAAGCTGGTTTACCAAGAAGCTTTTCTATTTTAGATTCAGAAGATCAGAATAGGGTGATAAAGAGAGTCATAAAATCTCTAGAGCTAGACGATGCAACCTGGCAGCCCTCACAAGCACAATGGTTTATTAACAATCAGAAAGAAGAAGGTAGAAGAAAAGCAAAAATAAAGTCCAGCGCTTCTTTTGTTGAAGAAAAAATGGTCGATATCATGAACGAGTACCAAAAAGTTTGTGACCAAGAGGGACTTGTTGATTTTGCTGAAATCCTCTTGAGATCTTTTGAACTGCTATCCAATAATAAGGCAATTTTAGAGCACTATCAGAATAGGTTTGAACATATTTTGGTTGATGAATTTCAAGATACCAATGAAATTCAATATCTTTTATTAAAAAAACTCTTAGGTAAAAAAAGTTTTATGACAGTCGTTGGTGATGATGATCAATCAATTTATAGCTGGAGAGGGGCAAAAAGTGCAAACATCAAAAGGTTCCAAAAAGATTTTAAGAAAGTGAAAACCATTAAGCTTGAGCAAAACTATAGATCCACAAAAAATATTCTTTCTTCAGCTAATGCAGTTATTTCAAATAATCCCGAAAGATTAGGCAAAAAACTTTGGTCTGAAAATAAAGAAGGTGAGCCTTTAAAAATTTATCGTGCCTTCAATGAAAGAGATGAGGCAAGTTTTATTGTTGATATTATAAAAAATTGGATCGATGAGGGAAGGTCTCTTAATGATGTAGCAATTTTGTATAGATCAAATGCCCAATCTCGTGTTTTGGAGGATAGTATTTTACGTGCCGAGCTGCCTTATAGAATTTATGGTGGTGTGAGGTTCTATGAAAGAATGGAGATTAAAAATGCCCTAAGTTACTCAAAATTACTCGTAGATTTTGATAATGATGCAGCTTTTGAACGAATAGTAAATGTCCCTACAAGAGGCATTGGAGCAAAAACCTTAGATAGCGTTCGGGAGCATGCAAGAGCTGAAAACATATCTTTATGGAAAGCAGCAGAATCTATTTCTAAAGATAATATAAAGAAATCTTCCAGAGCCTTATCTCATTTCATTGAAACAGTTTCTCAACTGAAAACTGACACTGAAAATAAAGGTCTTGGAGAAATTTTTGATGAAATCATAAATTTAACCGGTTTGAAAGATTTTCATGCAAAAGAGCCCGGAGAGAAAGGCAGATCAAGAAAAGAGAATTTAGAGGAACTTGTTTCTGCTGCATCTGGTTTCAATCCCATAGGTGAAGACGCTGATGATGATAGAAATGAATTAGAAATATTTTTAGATCAGGCTTCGTTAGATGCAGGTGAAAATCAGGCAGATATTGACGAAGATGCAATACAAATGATGACCCTTCATTCAGCTAAGGGATTAGAGTTCCCATTAGTTTTTATGGCTGGATGCGAAGAAGGCCTATTCCCTCACAAAAGATCTTTAGAAGATCCAAGTCAGTTGGCAGAAGAGCGAAGGCTCTGTTACGTTGGTATAACAAGAGCAATGGAAAGACTTTACTTAACGTACGCAGAAGTAAGAAATATGTATGGCATGGAAAGTTTCAGTCCAATATCTAGATTTTTAAAAGAAATTCCTGACGAGTTGAAGTATGAGATTAGAATGTCATCAGAAACACCAAGTTCAAAAGGTTTCGTGCCCAAGATTGTTGGCGGCACTGAGTTTAAAGGCGAAGAGTTTTCTTTGGGCGACTTGGTAACGCACGATGTATTTGGTGAAGGAACTATTCTTAACTATGAAGGAGAGGGTGCCAATGCTAGAGTTGAAGTCAATTTCACAAAAGAAGGAATAAAATGGCTGGTTTTAAGTTTCGCAAATTTAAAAAAAGTTTAGTTTTAATTTTTGTATTAATTTTCTTCATCGCATGTGAGCAAGAAGAAGCAAATACAGTATTTAAAGAATCCGAAAAGACATTCACTTGGCGAATGGTAACCACTTGGCCAAAAAATTACCCTGGGGTAGGGTTGGGAGCTGAAAATCTTTCAAAATTAGTAAACAAAATGTCAGCAGGTAGACTGCAAATAAAAGTTTATGGCAGTGGAGAGCTCGTTCCTGCTTTAGAGGTTTTTGATACTGTTTCTCGAGGCACAGTTGAGATTGGTCATGGAGCATCTTATTACTGGATTGGAAAATCCCCTTCGGCACAATTTTTTACCGCTTTGCCCTTTGGCTTAAACGCCCAGGAGATGAATGCTTGGCTTCATTATGGAGGTGGATTAGAACTTTGGGAGGAAGCTTATGATAAATTCAATTTGATTCCTCTGGCAGGCGGTAATACTGGCGTGCAAATGGCAGGCTGGTTTAATAAAGAAATAAATTCTCTTGAGGACATCAAAGGAACCAGAATGAGAATTCCAGGCTTGGCTGGAAAAGTTTGGACAGAGGCAGGCGGGGAGGCAGTCTTAATGCCTGGTAGCGAAATCTTCACGAATCTCCAAACAGGAGTTATAGACGCTGCTGAATGGATTGGGCCATATAATGATCAGACTTTTGGATTACACCAAGCAGCAAAATATTATTACTATCCAGGGTGGCATGAACCTGGTCCCACTTTAGAAGTAATTATCAATAAAGAAGCTTTTGCTTCTTTACCTTCTGATCTTCAAGAAATATTAAGAACTGCAAGTAGGGCAGTGAATCAGGATATGTTGGATGAATACACTGCTAGGAACAATCAAGCTTTGGAAACACTGGTCAATACTCATGGAGTGATACTAAAAAGACTCCCTGACGATGTTTTGAAAAAATTTAAAGAAATTACTTCTAAACTTTTGGAAGATTTGATTGCTGAAGATTCGTTATCAAAAAAGATATTTGAGTCTCAAGAAAATTTCAAAAAGAATGTTTCCAAATATCACAAAATTTCAGAAAAAGCAGTTTATGAAATGAGGGAACTTAACTAACTATATTTTCTTACTAACCAAATACCTATCGAGGTTGAAACAAAGTATCTAATAAAGAAAATTAATGCTGCTGGCCAGGTATAAATTAACTCCACCCACCAATCAAAAAATCCGCCCCAAGTTTTAATCCAATTAAATAAATATAAGGCTATCTGCAGATACTTAGAAAAATACATCTCAACATTAATTGGACTCACAAACAAAGAATGAATAAAAAATATAACTAACAAAAAATCTCCCCATATGAAGAAATATCCCAAGTTAACCAGATGTTTATTTTTCATTTAATACAAATAACTTGGCAAAGAAGTCACGATTGTTGGAAAAATAGCTAATAAAATCAAAAGACCTAGCTGAATCACTATAAATGGAATCACACCTTTATATAAGGAAATTGTCTTGATATTTTCTGGTGCAACACCTCTCAGATAAAACAATGCAAAACCAAATGGCGGGGTTAAGAAAGAAGTTTGAAGATTGATTGCAATCATAATACCAAGCCAAATTGGATCTGCCCCCATTGCCATCAATACCGGCCCTACAATCGGCACTATGACAAAACTTATTTCTATGAAATCCAAGATAAAGCCCAACAAAAAAATTAAAGTCATAACTAAAACCATTGAACCGAAAAGACCTCCTGGAATAGAGTTAAATATTTGCTCGATGAGTTCTTCTCCTCCCAAACCTCTAAAAACTAGAGAAAAAACTGAAGCCCCAATTAAAATAATAAAAACCATCGAGGTTATGGCAGCTGATTGTTTTACAGTCTCTGCTAAAGTCTGAAAATTTAATTTATTATTTAGGATTGCAATCAGAATTGCTCCCAAAGCTCCTAAACCAGAGGCCTCAGTTGGAGAAGCAATTCCAAAAATAATGCTACCCAGAACAGTTATGATCAAAATAAATGGCGGAGCAATGACTTTGATCAAATCAATAGCTTCTATTGAGCTTTGCTCATCATTTGAGATAAGTACTAAGTTTCTTGATTTGAAAAGAAAATAAAAAGCATAAAAACAAAGCAACATTAATCCAGGAACTATAGCTGCTAAGAAGAGATCTCCTACAGAAATTGTTTTGGCAGTAAAAATACCTTGGCTAAGTTGCGATTGTTGATAAGCCGAAGATAACACATCTCCTAAAATAACCAAGGCAATAGAAGGAGGGATGATTTGTCCCAAAGTACCGGTAGCAGAAATTAAGCCAGTAGAAAGATCGTGAGGATATCCTTGTTTTAAAAATGCGGGCAAAGAAATCAAACCCATCGCTATAACTGTTGCTCCAACAATGCCTGTACTGGCTGCAAGCAAAGCTCCAACAAAAATTACTGAAAGACCAAGCCCGCCTCTAAAACTAGAAAAAAAGTCAGACATTTTAAGCAGAAGTTCTTCAGCAACTTTCGATTTTTCCAATAATACCCCCATAAAAATAAATAGAGGAACTGCTATCAAAGTAGAGTTCGTCATCACGCCAAAAATACGATTTGGCAGAGTTTCTAGAAGAAACAAATCAAACACACCAAAAAAACTTGTTATCAATGCAAAAATTATTGAAACTCCAGCCAAAGTAAAAGCAACTGGAAAACCAAAAAGTAAAAAGATACACACCAAGGCAAAAAGAATTAGTGGCAGAAAATCAATCATCTTTAAAAATCAATTTTGACAGCTCAGAAAAGCTCTGAAGGAGCAAAAGAATTGGAAATATAATTAAACTTGTTTTGAAAAGGTATACAAAAGGAAGGCCGCCCGGTTCTGGAGAAATTTCATTGATAGACCAAGCAAAGTAAACATATTCAAATGAAAATATTAAAATTACCCAGGCAAAAGGTTGTAGAAAAAACAGATTGCCAAAAATATTTATCATTCTTTTTCTTTTATCCGACAGTTCTCTATAGAAAATGTCTACTCTCACATGCGCGTCGTCTTTAAGAGCTAATGCGGCATAAAATAGAAAAAGCATTCCGTGTGAATAAACGAGTAATTCTTGCATTGCAACAACTCCGATTTCAAAAACATATCTTAAGATAACAATCATCGAGCTTAGAAAAATCATTAATAAAATAAGCCAAGAAGAAATATTTCCGAAAAAGAAAGGAAATAAATTAAGTATATTCTCTGTGGTTTTGGTAATTTTTTTGAGCATTGAAATATGATTTAATAACCGTGTAATGATTATAGTTCTATCTCCAGCTAAGACGTTAGATTATTCTTTTTCTGAAAAGGGACTGGATTTCTCAGTTCCTCCTTTTTTGCCTAAATCTAAAAATTTAGTGTCTACTATGAAGAAACTCAATAAATCTGAGTTGTCTTCTCTAATGGGAGTCAGTGATAAAATTTCTGCTTTAAACCATGACAGATTTCAGAATTGGTCTCAAGCAACCAAACCTTCAGCGCATGCGAAACAAGCTGGATTTGTTTTTAAAGGAGACGTCTATCAAGGACTGGAGTTTGAAAAATTTTCAAAACAAGACATAAATTTTGCACAAAAACATCTCAGGATCCTTTCAGGACTTTACGGAGTTTTAAAACCACTAGATATTATTTCGCCTTATCGTCTTGAGATGGGGACCAAAATTTCTGTTGCAAGAAATAAAGATTTATATGACTTTTGGAAAGAAGAAATCACAAATAATTTAAACAAAGATCTTAAAGCGTCTTCTATTTTGGTGAATCTTGCATCTATCGAATATTTTTCTTCCGTAAATACCGAAAAGTTGAAAAGCAGAGTTATCAGTCCAGTCTTTAAAGACCTTAAAAACGGTCAATTTAAGATAATTAGTTTTTATGCAAAAAAGGCCAGAGGGCTTATGGCCAAGTATTTAATTGAAAACCGAGCTAAATCTTCGGCCGATCTTTACAAATTCAATCTAGATGGTTATAAATATTCCGAAAAAGATTCGACTGAAGATAGCCCAGTTTTTCTAAGAAAATAATCTATCCTTGATATCCACCATCAAGATATTTTTTTCCAGTTCTAGGAATTAAATCATCAAACTCTGGGTCCTTCTTATTTGCTTTTGCTTCAAAGGCCACAGACATCTCATCGCTTATTCCCATTGCAGCATTCCACAAAGCAACATGATTTAGAGATTCTTCAATTGTATGATCTCGCCCGTAATTAAGAATTTCTTTCGTTCCTGCAACTGCCAAAGGACCTTTGGAAGCAATTTCTTCCGCAATAATTTTCACCGCTGACATCATTTCTTCATGAGAATCAAAAACTTTGTTTACCAAGCCATGAGCTTTAGCTTCATCAGCAAAAAACCTTCTGCCTGTGTAGGCTAATTCTCTTACTACTCCTTCTGGAATCAATCTTGGAATTCTTTGCAAAGTTCCAACATCTGCTGCCATTCCAATGTTAATTTCTTGGATACAAAAGAAAGCCTCTTTTGTACAGAATCTCATATCTGTTGCTGTTGCTAAGTCTAAACCGCCACCTATACAGCCACCTTGAACGGCAGAAATAACTGGAATTCTTGCTTTTTCAAGAGAAGATACAGTATGTTGTAAATCCAGAGTTATTCTAAAACCAGCTTCTTTTTTCATACCATTATGAGTATTAATGGATTTTGGCTCGGTAGGATTATCACTTAAAGAAAAATTTGATAAGTCCATCCCTGCACAAAAATGCTTTCCTGTTGAAGAAAGCACAATTACTCTGGCACTGGCATCATCTGATATTTTTTCAACAAGATGAGGCAATTCAGACCAAAAAGCCTTATTCATAGTGTTATATTCGTCAGGTCGACACATAGTGACGTATGCAACTTTGTTTTTAATTTCTAAGTCAAAGCAAGTGTATTTATTAGTCATTGATACTCCTTTTTATTTTTTTAGTTTTTCTATGAGATCTATTGAAAGCTCTTCAAGTTCCTCAATTAATTCAAATTCTTTATGATGAGGCATTACAACTTTTCTATTTTTTAGACTAAGTCTTTTTAGGCCAGAATGAATATCTTCAGCTTGTTTCAATAAATCTTCTTTATCCACCATAATACATCTTTAAATTAACAAACTATTGTAATTTATAAATAGGATTTATAAAAATCATGTCTGACAGAATTAATCAATCTCAATTATCTAAATTGCTAATTGAAGTTTTTCAAAGCTCAAAAAAATTCTTCGAAAATTTGGAATCCTTTAACTTTAAAACAACTTATAAACCAGATAACTCCCCATTAACTATTCTAGATAAAAAAATAGATTTTTATATTAAGGAAGAACTTAACAAATTTAGGAATGATTTCTCAGTAATCTCTGAGGAATCTGGGCAAAAAAAACTGGATTCTGAATATGTTTGGATAATCGATTCTATTGACGGCACCAAGGAACTTATATCTGGAAGTGATGAATTCACTATAAATATTGCTCTTATTCAAAACAAACTGCCAATATTTGGTGGAATCTACCAGCCCCTTAAAGATACAATTTTTTTGGGAGGAAGTGACCTGTCTCCTGTAAAAATAAAAGGCACGAAAACTTTAGCTTTAAAAAATCAAGAAAACGAACTTTGTAACATTGTGATAAGCAAATCTCATAGCAGTGATAGAGAACGAGAGTTTTATAGAAAAGTATTATCTAATTTTGGACGATCAAAGATTCTAAAAATGGGTAGTTCGCTAAAGTTCTGTAGTATTTGTGATGGAAAAGCAGATTTTTATCCAAGATTTGGAAATATAAATTCCTGGGATATTGCCGCAGGACATGCAATTCTGAAGGCTTTTGGAGGAAATATATTAGATTTGGATTTGAACGAAATATCGTATGAGCTCAATAAAAATCAACTTATAAAAGGGTTTTATGCGTTTTCTAGTCAAAATAGACTAAACTTTCTTAGAGAAAAGGTGCTTTGAGACTATTTTTATAACTTTTTAGTAAAAAAATTTCATAAAAAGTAAAAAAAGGGTATAAAATTCGCAATTATGGGTAACGAAATACAACCTATGGACATTACTTCTCCAGGACAAAACCTAGAGTCGTACTTAAATTCTATCCAAAATATCTCTATTTTGACTCCTCAGGAAGAGAAAAAACTTGCTGAAGAGCTTTATTACAACAACGATTTAGAAGCGGCTAGAAAATTAGTCATGGCGCACCTAAGGTTTGTAGCGCATGTTGCAAGGGGATATTCTGGCTATGGACTTCCACAAGCCGATCTCATTCAAGAAGGTAACGTAGGTTTAATGAAAGCTGTCAGAAAATTTAATCCAGAAGTTGGGGTCAGATTGATTTCTTTTGCTATTCATTGGATAAGGTCAGAAATCCATGAATACATCTTAAAAAATTGGAAGATTGTTAAAGTTGCGACAACTAAAGCCCAAAGAAAACTTTTCTTTAATTTAAGAAGTAAAAGAAAAGAACTCAATTGGCTCTCGCCTGATGATGTAAAAATGATTTCTTCTGAGCTTGGTGTTGATGAAAAATCTGTCAAAGAAATGGAATCTAGAATGAGTTCATCAGATATTTCCTTCGATCCGCCAGCTGACGCCAATGACGATCAAGCTTCTTACAGTCCGGCTAATTACATTTCGGATTCAAATATGGATCCAGCCGAACTTATAGAAAAAGAAGACTTAAACAGTCATAACAACGCAGAATTACTTTCAGCTATTTCCGAATTAGACCAAAGAAGTAAGGAAATTCTTACTGATCGTTGGCTTAGCGAAATTAAACCTACTCTTCACGAACTATCCGATAAATACGGAGTAAGTGCAGAACGCATTAGGCAGATTGAAAAATCTGCCATGGAAGTTATTAAAGAAAAGCTGAGCTGAATATTGGAAGGCACTCCAATTAAGATCTTTGTTAATGGTGATTCAAAAGAAGTTGCATCAGACTCCAACATTTTTTCCTTTTTACAGTCTCTAAAAATATCTACAAAGCATATTGCAATTGAAATAAATGAAAGTTTGATATTCAGATCCAATTGGGAAGAAACCATTTTAAAAGAGGGAGATAAAATAGAAATTGTTAAAGCCATTGGCGGTGGTTAATTGACAGCAGATAATCTAGTCATTGCAGGAAAAAGTTTTTCATCTAGACTTTTAGTAGGAACAGGAAAATATAATAATGAGTTGGAGGCAATTTCTTCTATTAAAGCCTCCGGAGCAGAAATAGTAACAGTTGCTGTAAGGAGAATAGATTTAAACAATAATAAAGATTCATCTATTCTCGATTATATTTCTCCAGAAAAATATACAATTCTTCCTAATACTGCAGGAGCCTTTTCAACCAAAGAAGCAGTACGAATTGCTAAATTAGGAAGAGAGATTCTTAATGGAAAGAACTTACTTAAATTAGAAGTTTTAAATGACCCTAAGACATTATTGCCAAATATGAAATTGACCATAGAGGCGGCTGAAATTTTGGTAAAAGATGGTTTTGAGGTGATGGTTTACTGTAATTCAGATTATGAAAGTTGTATGAAACTTCAAGACCTCGGATGTGTTTCAATAATGCCTTTAGCAGCTCCTATTGGCAGTGGCCTTGGAATATCTGAGCCTAAAAAAATTCAAAAAATAATAGATTCTGTTTCAGTCCCAGTAATAATCGATGCTGGAATTGGTACTTCATCAGATGCGACTATTGCTATGGAAATGGGTGCAGATGCCGTCCTTTTAAACACTGCAATTGCAAGGGCTAAACATCCTGTAGAAATGGCTATGGCCATGAAACTGGCTGTTGAGTCAGGAAGACTTGCTTTAAAATCAGGAAGAATACCAAAGTCCGATCCAAGCCCAAGTTCCCCAGAATTAGGCGTTATAGAATCTTGAAAAGAGAGATAAAATCCTATGTCCATGTCCGAAGTAGAACTTCAAAACAAGATTTTAAAGTTTTAGATAGTTTTAAAAACTCAACTTTTTATTCTCTTGAGGAACTTCCAGATATCTCAAAACTTCTTCCAGAAGGAAGGATTAATATACTTGAGATAGGTTTTGGAGATGGAAAAAATCTCTTTCAAAAAGCGGCTTTTAATCCAGAAATTAATTTTTATGGTATTGAGATTTACAAAGCAGGCATTGCTTCATTATTGAAAAAGATTAACTCTGATGATTTGAAAAATATTTGCTTAATTTTTGGTGATGCAAAAAAATTTTTAGCAAAAATTGATGCACCTTTTTTTGATTTTATCTTTATTTTATTTCCAGATCCTTGGCCAAAAAAAAGGCATTGGAAAAGAAGACTAATAGACAAAGAGTTTCTATTGCTTCTCAAGAAAAGGCTAAAAAATAAAGGCCGTCTCATTGTAAAAACAGATTGGCAAGATTACGCTAAAAATTTAGCAAATGAGCTGGTAAATTTTCCAACTTGTAATAATGATGATTCATTAGGTTTTCTTAGGCCTATCAAAACAAAATATGAAAGAAAGGGCGAAGAAGAGGGAAGAACTATTTTTACTTATATA
This sequence comes from uncultured SAR86 cluster bacterium, assembly GCA_902563105.1. Classification (GTDB taxonomy): domain Bacteria; phylum Pseudomonadota; class Gammaproteobacteria; order Magnimaribacterales; family AG-339-G14; genus MEDG-81. The sequence goes on along the minus strand of CACEVU010000004.1, from coordinate 55,679 downwards.
TCTCACTTAAATGAGTAATCATCTTTCTTGTAGATATTGACCTGTGACTGATTTTCATCCTTTCCTCGAAAGAAACTTCCGCAAGTGTCTTGTTTGAATTTTTCAATTTAAATATTGGATCATAACCAAAGCCTCTAGTGCCTTTTTTGCCTATAGAAATTTCTCCTGCTAACTCACCAAAAGAAAATAATTCAATTTTTTTTCTTGGATCATAAAATGCCAGAGTCGATATAAATTTTGCTGCTTTGTTCTTCAAACCTTCTGTTTTTTTTAAAAGCTTTGATATGTTTTTCTCATCAGAGGCATTTTTTCCAGAATATCTTGCTGAAAAAAGACCAGGATCATTATTAAGCAGTTTGACCTCTAAACCAGAATCATCACCAAGCGAAGGAAAATTTGTAATTTCACTAGCCTTTTTCGCTTTCAACATGGCATTTTCTTCATAAGAGAGCCCGGTCTCTTCGATATCGTCCGAAGTAAAGTCTTTCAGAGAAATTAAATGAAAATTTGAGTCATGAAATAAAGCTTTGAATTCTTTGAGTTTACCTTCGTTAAAACTTGCAATAACTATTTTCAACTTTTCTTGATAAGTTTGTACAAAGCAACTTCCGAAAAGAGATTTGGGAAAAGCTTCATCAAAAAACTTTCCTCACCATTTGTTTTTGACAGCTTTCTTTCAATTATCAAAATTTTACATTTTTTACATAGCTCTTCGAAATCTTCTAATGAGCACAAATGTAAATTCGGAGTAGAGAACCAATCATGCGGTAAGGCATTTGAAACAGGCATTTGTCCTTTAAAAAACAGCTGTAGTCTACATTTGATATTTGCAAAATTTGGAATTGAGACAATACATTCTTTCCCAACTCTAACTATTTCTTCTAGAGCTAATTCCGGTCTTTTCAAAGCTTGAATAGATTGACTCATAACAACGAAATCAAATGTTTGATTCCCAAAATTTTCTAGACCGATATCAATGTCTTGCTCAATTACTGAAATTCCTTTTTCAAGGCAACTTTTTATTTTCCCAGCATCAATTTCAATACCCAATCCAGAAACTGATTTTTCTTTTTTTAAATCGTCAAGTAATGACCCATCTCCACAACCAAGATCTAAAACTTTTGAATCCTCTGAAATCCAATCTTTTAATTTAAACATCTGATTTTAAGAAACTTTTGATTGCATTTTCATATCTATCATTTTTCATTAAGAAACTGTCGTGCCCTTGAATTGAATCAATATTTAAATAGCTCACTTTTTTTTCAGCTTCAATTAAAGCGTCTACTATCTCTTTTGACCTTTCCGGAGGAAATCTCCAATCTGATTTAAAAGATATTATCAAAAAGCTACATAAGGAATTTTCTAGAGTTTTAGCAAAAATCCCATCATTCATTCTTGCAGGATCAAAATAATCCAAAGCTTTTGTCATCAGTAAGTAAGTATGAGCGTTAAAGGTTTTGGAAAAGTTTGCGCCTTGGTAACGAAGGTAACTTTCTATTTCGAATTCAACGTCATAGTCGTATCCTAATTTTTCTTTCTTTAAATCTCTGCCAAATTTGTTTTTCATTGATTCTTCAGATAGATAAGTTATGTGTCCTAACATCCTCGCAAGCCCTAATCCTTTTTGAGGATGAGCATCACCTTTTTCAAAATCAGGATCTGAAATAATTGACTGTCTAGCTACTTCATTGAAAGCAATATTTTGGGTACTAAGTTTTGGCGCAGCAGCAATTACAATAGCTTTTGATAATTTATCGGGAAACTCTATTGCCCATTGTAGTGCCTGCATGCCTCCAAGACTGCCTCCAGCTACGCTGAGCCATTTGTCAATTTTAAGCTCTTCTCTAAGTAAGTTTTGACTATTTACCCAATCCGAAACCGTAACAATTGGAAATTCAGCACCAAATTCTTGATTCGTTTCAGGATTAATTGAATTTGGTCCGCTGGAACCGTGGCATCCTCCGAGATTATTCAATGAAACAATAAAATATTTATTAGTATCAAAAGCTTTATCAGGGCCAATTAGTTCATTCCACCAGCCGGGCTTGATATCTTCTTTAGAATAAACTCCTGCAGCATGATGATTTCCACTTAAAGCGTGGCAAATTAAAATTGCATTACTTTTTTGTTTATTTAACTCACCGTAAGTTTCATAGACAACTTCAAAACCGTTTAACTTTTCTCCTGATTCGAGTTTAAAAACTTCATTGAAAGAGAATTTTTTTGGCTCAACTATGAGTAGATTGCTTTCTGACATCTATATTAGACTGGGTAAACCAAAAGAAAATTTTGCGTTGTATAAAATTCTATCAATTTGTATTAATAGAAAAAAAACGATTATTGGGGAAAAATCCATCCCTCCAAAAATAGTGAACTTTTGAAAGGGTTTTAATAAGACATTTGTCACCGAATTACACAAAGATAAAAATTGGTTATTTGAAGCTGGAAAGGCCCAACTACCAATAATAGAAACAAACAAGCCATACCTAAGAATTTGACTGAACATAAGTAAAACACTTATAGCTGTCCAACCAAAGGCTTCACCCAGAGAAAATTCAACCTCACTTCCAGTCAAAAAAATATAAAAACCTAAAGCTTTAAAAAAAAATACCATCGCCAAACAAGATAAATCTAATCTGTAGACTACTGGCAGGATAAAACGAAAGGGCTTTAAAAAAGGCTCAATTATTGAGTAAGAACGTCTAACAATAATATTATTAAAATTTACTTCAAAGAGTCTAAAGAAGAAGTATACGGATAACAGAATAGATATTAAGTTAATAAATGTATAGATTACAAAATTTGGATTCATCTTTTATTTACCTAATTCTTTGGATTTTTTTATAGCCATATCAATGGCGTCAGAAATTATTTTTTTGAAGCCATTATCTTTCATTGTATCTAATGCTTTTTCTGTAACACCGCCTTTAGATGCAACCATCGACATAATATCTTTGAAACCTACTTCTTTTTCTTCCTTAAATATTTTTGATGTACCCATCATGAGGGTATTTACCCATGCCTCGTGATTTGTAAAACCTTCTTTTGAGGCAATTTCGCTTAAAGTTTCAGCGAGCAAAGCGAAATAGGCTGGCCCTGCTCCAATGATTGCAGTGAAAGCGTCAAAATGCTCCTCATCCATCTCCACGATGGAACCAAGTTCCGATAACATATTTTTAATTTCTTCAGAAATTGAAAAATTTGCTGAAAGAGCAATTGCGCTGTCCCCTGTTCCTATTCCAACCGTTGGCATTCCCCTAATTAAAAGAGTTTCTTTCTTAATTAGTTCCTTGATTTTATTAAGACTTAATCCAGCCATAAAAGATATGAAAGTTTTATCTTTCAAATTTAAATCTTTATCAAAAAAAAGTTCTTCAAGCATATTTGGTTTTATTGTAAAAAAAATCACTTCGCAAGAATTTATCGTTTCCTCAAGTGAGAAATAACCATTTGAAATTTTTTCTAATTCTTCTTTTTTTATTGGATCTGAAAGATAAAGATCATGATTCTTTGAGAGCTTTCTTACAGCTTTTTCTCCAAGATTGCCAACACCAATAAAACCTATCTTCATTTATTTTCTTGCTCCAAATATAGATTCTCCCAATCTTACTATAGTAGAACCTTCTTGAATTGCTAATTCAAAGTCTCGAGACATACCCATAGAAATTTCAGTAAGATCTATAAACTTTTTTTGAAGTTTATCCAAAAGTTTTTTTACTTCTTTGAAAGTTTCTTTCAAACCAATTAATTCAACATTTGGATTTGGAATGATCATTAGGCCGCACAATTTTACTTTTTTAAGATCAGATAAATCCTCTAAAAAATTTTCTATCTCTTCTAATTTTATTCCAGACTTAGACTCTTCGTTATCAATGTTTATTTGAATCAAACCTCTTAATTCTTTATTTTCTGGGCAAAATTTATCAAGTAATCTTGCAACTTTTACTCTATCAATTGTATGCACCCAATCGAATTTTTCTGCAATATCTCTGCATTTGTTAGATTGAATGTGACCAATAAAATGCCAAGTAATATCTAATGAGTTAAGTTTAGGGATTTTGTAAATTGATTCTTGTAAGTAATTTTCTCCGAAATCGTTTATTCCATTATCGTAGGCTTTAGAAATTTCCTGCCATGATTTTTTTTTACTAACGGCAACAATCTTAATTTCTTTATCTTTTTTTAAGACATCTATTTTTGATCGAATTTTATTTAAATTTTTCTCGATATCTTCCATCACATTACTTCAGGACAATTAATTCCCAGGATATTCAAGCCGTTTTTAATTACTTCTTGTACTGCTGTCGAGAGAGCAATCTTTGCATCCGAATAATCTTTATTTTCAGTAATAATCTTTTCAGAATTATAAAAGCTATGAAATTTAGAACTTAAGTCTCTTAGATAGAAGCAAAGGGGATGCAGTTCGTAATTTTTATAACACTGTTCTAGAATTTCAGGGTAGCCATTTATTAAAGAAATTATGTCTTTCTCGTTTTCTTTAAGTAAATTTAATTTTTCCAAGGAAGTTTCAAGCTCGAATTCAATATTTCTTTTTTTCAGTTCCTTTTTGATGCTACAAATTCTGGCATGAGCATATTGGATATAATAAACATGGTTATCCTTGTCTGTTTTTTTTGCTAGATCGATATCAAATTCTAAAGCCTGTTCAGCTTTTCTAGCTAAAAAGTAATATCTTGTTGAATCTATTCCTACATCATTGACCAATTCAGACAACTCTACAAATTCGCCAGATCTTGTGGACATTTGAACTCTTTGGCCCCTCTCTTTAAGAGAAACAAATTGAATTAACAAAGTCTTGAGTTTTTCAGAGTCTAATCCTAAAGATTCAATGGATGCTTTGACTCTTGGAACATAACCATGGTGGTCAGCTCCCCATATATTAATTATTTCATCAAAATTTCTTTTAAATTTATTCTCATGATATGCAATATCCGATGCAAAATAGGTTGGTTCATCATTGTCTCTTACTAAAACCCGATCTTTTTCGTCTCCATAATTTGTTGATTTGAACCATAATGCTCCTTCTTTTTCTTCAACTTCATCCTCTTTCAATTTTTTTATACTTTTTTGGATGAGATTGTTTTTAAAAAGGTCCGATTCTTTAAACCAACTATCGTATTGAACATTAAAGCTGTCTAAATCTTTTTTAATTTGATTAGTTTGGATTTCGATGACGAAATTTGATAGGTCAGAAAAATCTTTAAAAGAATCTTCAATTAAATTAAACCAATCATCTAAAGATTCTAAAGAAGAAGTATCAATATCCTTAAGTAAAAACTTCTTTTTAAACTTCTTTTTTGCCTTTAACGCAAGAACTTTCACATATTCACCTGCATAACAACCTTCTGGCAAATTAACATTGATTCCTTGTAATTCCTGCATCCTTAGAAAGACGCTCAGGCCGAGTGTTTTTGCTTGAAGACCTCTATCGTTTAAATAATATTCTTGAGTAACATTATTTCCTGCTTTTTTTAATAAGTTTGCTAAAGCTGATCCAAAAGCAGCAGATCGACCATGTCCAACATGAATTGGTCCAGTAGGATTGCTTGATACATATTCTAAGAGAATTTTTTTTGGGTTTTTTTCAAGAGGAGTCTCAAATTTTCCCTTTGCAAATTCTTTAGTTTTTTCAAAAAACATTTCTTCTTTAAGATAGAAATTTAAGAACCCAGCTCCAGCTATGACTATTTTTTCAAAGGATTGGGGGCTTTCTAAGCTTTCAACAATTTCATTTGCTAATTCCCGAGGATTTCTCTTCATCTGTTTTGCCATTATTAAGGCCAAATTTGAAGTCCAATCTCCATGCAAAGAGTCTTGTGGTTTAGAGACTTGAAAATTTCCAGAAAATTCTGGGAAAATTTTTAAAGAAACTTTATTCAAAGAATTAAAAATTTCTTCCTTCATTTGTTTGCTCTTCCTTGATACTCCATATTTCTGGTATCTACTGAAATATAATCACCAGGAGATATAAATAAGGGAACTTTAATTTCCAAACCATTTTCTAAAATAGCTGGTTTGAAGGTATTTGTTGCTGTATCTCCTTTTAAGCCTGGATCGGTCTCTTTGATTTTTATTTCCACAAAATTATCTATTTCAATAGAGATTAAAGAGTCTTCCCAAAATATGACTTCATAGTTTTCTCCTTCCTTCATCCAAGCAAGTTGTTTTTCAATTTTTGACTGATCGCATTCGAATTGTTCGTAACTGTTACAATTCATCAAAATAACCTTTTCGTTTTCTTTGTATAAAAATTGCATTTCTTTGCTAAAAATATCTGCTTTTTCTACCGATTCCCCTGTTTTAAAAGTCCTCTCTAAAACTCTGTTCGTCAGTAGATCCCGATACTTGATTCTCATCACAGCTTGACCTTTCCCTGGCTTATGGAATTCATTTTCAATAATCTCGCATGGAGATTGATCAAGAATAATTTTCATACCTTGTTTAAATTCATTGGTACTTACTTGACTCATTTAAATTCTTTGTTCACTACTTTTTCTTAAAAACTATTACAAGTTGCAAATATTTTGTTTTAACAATAAAGTTTAGACCTTGTGGTCAAAACACTGCTAGTTTTCGACCACTTTTTTTGCTTTAATCTTAAAATAGTCAGGGGATTAATAATGTTTACATACAAGTTAAAAAGGGCAATTTTAACGTTTTTTTTATTAACTGCGTCATTATATTTAAGTGCTCAATTAGAACCGGTTTTAGAAGTTAATAAAGAGAGGGCTCTGATTGCACAAGCTTCTCAAGAAAAAATAGATTCTTTTCAAGTTAGTACTGATAAAGACTCATCTGAGTATAAAAGCGTCAGTAAGCAAATAGAAGGTTTAAAGGTTTACAACGCTCAAAAAAGGAAACAAATAAAACGACAAGTTGAGAGAATGAAAGAAATTGAAAAAACCATGAAAGACTCAACGGTCCTTCAACGTCAAATACCCCCTCTTGCAAGAAGAATGTTCGAAGGATTAAAGCAATTTATTGCCTTAGATGTGCCTTTTCGATCTGGAGAAAGAACTGAAAGACTATCTTTTATTCAAGCTGCTTTAGATAATCCTGTAGTTTCTCCTGCTGAAAAACTTAGACAGGTTTTAGATGGTTATGCTGTTGAATCGGAGTATGGAAGAAAAATCGACACCTACAAAGACACTATTTTAATAGATGAACAAGAAAGAGACGTCAACATATTAAGAATTGGAAGATTAGTTCTTGCCTATCAAACTTCAGATTTATCAGAAACTGGAATTTACAATAAAGAGACTCAGTCTTGGGAATCTTTGCCTGGAAGATACAGAAACTCTATTCGTGATGGGATTGCAATGGCAAAAAAAGTTAAAACTGTTGATATTCTTGAGATGCCTGTTCCAGCTGCAGAGGTAATGCAATGAAAACTAAATTTTTAATACTATTTTTTACCATATTTTCATCTCTTGCTTTTCTGCAGGAAGAGAAACCCGATAGTGCTTTATCTTTAGATCAGTTACTTGAGCTCGTTCAGCAAGGAAAATTTGCTGAGTCTGAAGAAGCCTCAGAAAGAGAAGAAAAATTTGCCAGAGAAAGAAATCGTCAAGCAACTTTATTAGCAAATGCTAAAGCTGAAAGAGCTAGACTCGAGGCAATCGCTACCGAGCTAGAAGGAAGATTTGAAGCTAATGATGCAAAACTTGTTCTTTTAGAAGAGCAACTCAAAACTAGACTGGGTTCTTTGTACGAAACTTTTGGTCATCTTCAAGGGGTTGCTTCTGATACCCAACAACAATTTGAGTCTGCAGTTACTTCAGGACAATTTGGCCAAGATAGAGAAATTTTCTTAAAAGACCTATCAAAGAGAATGGGTGAAGGCATAAGTTTGGCTTCTATCGAGGAACTTGAAAGACTTTGGTACGAATTACAGAGAGAACTAATTGCTTCAGGAAATGTTCAGAAATTCGAAGCTACAGTTGTAGACAACGAAGGGCAAACTTCTCAAGAAAACGTTGTAAGGATTGGAAATTTCAATGCGGTAACAGAAGGTGAATATCTCACCTATCTTCCTGCTAGAGGGGCTTATGAGACTTTACCAAGACAACCTGGTAGATACCTTGGAGGGACCTACGATGTTCATGATACTGATACAGGATTTGTGGAATTTGCTATAGACCCTACTGGACCTCAAGGAGGAGCTTTATTAACTAACTTGATTTCATTACCTAGCTTTTTTGAACAGATTCAATACGGAAGGATAACTGGTTATACAATCATTCTTCTGTTCTTGCTTGCAACCGGAATTTTCGGTTGGAGAACTTATATTCTTTATTCTGTTGACAAAAACGTTAAAAAAGAAGCAACTGGGTCTAGGATTGGAAACAACCCTTTATCAAGAATCTTTGATGTTGCTGAAAGCAATAAAGGTGCAGATGTCGAAACATTAGAATTGAAACTTGCCGAACAAATTCTTGTTGAACGAGCGTCTATCGATACCGGAATCTGGCTTGTAAGGTTAATTTCCGTCGTAGCGCCATTGTTGGGTTTATTTGGAACGATTACAGGAATGATAAATACTTTCCAAGCCATTACATTATTTGGAACAGGCGATCCTAAGACTATGGCAAATGGTATTTCTGAAGCGCTTGTTACAACTATGCTCGGATTGATGACAGCTATACCAGCTACTTTCATGGCAGCAATTATGGCTAATTATGCTAAAAATATTCTTACGGTTTTAGAAGAACAAAGCACAGGGATGATAGCTGCGGCTTCTGAAGAAAACAAAGACTAATTAAAATGGCTTTTCTGTTTGGACTTCAAGATACTCTTTTAGATTTTTTTGAAAAAGGCGGAGGCGTAGTCCTTTTCATAGGCTTATTAATAATTCTGATGTGGAGTTTTATCCTAGAAAGGTTTTGGTACTTTAAATATATTCATGACGAGGTAGAAAAAGATATTCAGCATGCCTGGAAAGAAACGCCGATGCGCAAATCCTGGTCTGGCCATCAAATCAGATCAATGTTGATTTCAAAGGCAAATGTAAAAATAACCAGCAATTTAGAATACATTAGAGTGGCCATTGTTCTTGCGCCTTTGTTAGGCTTATTAGGTACTATACTAGGAATGATTGAAGTCTTTCATATTCTTGCTGTAACAGGTGGAGGAGATGCTAAAGCAATGGCTGGCGGCGTTGCCAAAGCTACAATCCCTGCAATGGCTGGGTTAATGGCAGCAATTCCTGCTACATTTGCTTCAAGAATTTTAGAACAAAAAGCAAAAAAACAATCTGATTTGTTACAAGAACACTTAACTTTTGAGTAAATATAATGAGAAGATCACTTATAAGTCAGGCAGTTGAAGAAAAAGATGAACCAAATATTACTCCAATGTTGGATGTCGTATTTATTCTTTTGATATTTTTTATTGTTACAGCAAATTTCATAAAAGAGCCTGGTTTAGAAATAAATCGTCCTGATTCGGAAACTGCAGAGGTAACTGAAAACGCTGCTATTCTTATAGCTATAGGCTCTGCAGGAGAAATTTATATGGATGGCAGAAGAATTGATGTCAGACAAGTAAAGGCAAATGTAATAAGGATGATTGCAGAAAATCCTCAAGGTACGGTTGTTATTCAAGCAGACGAAAAGTCTACTGCAGATACAATAATTGATGTAATGGATGAAGTAAGAGAAGCAGGAGTCATAGATATTTCTATAGCTTCAGAACCTGATTTTTAATGCAAAAACTACTCAGAAAAATTTTTTCTAAATTTTTTTATAGAATTTCAGAGTTACAACTGAAAGAGGAAAACTCTTTTTCTCTCAGAAAAATTATTGACGATGATAGTCCTTACCAAAAATATGGTCTTGCTGCTGCCGGAGGAACTGTTGTTTCATTTGCATCAATATTGCTAATGGCTTTATTGATTGCAACTGGAGAGGTATCTTTAGATGAATCTAATTTGAGAAAAATCGTTGACGTTGTCATGCCGGTTAGAGATCCAGAACTAATTGATTCAGTTGAAAGACCAGATGAGGCAGAGCCAGAGCCCGATCAATTGCCTCCTGAAGTTGATATTGAAAATATCGAGGAATTACTTGATCAATCAGTTACTCCAAATCTTAACTTTAAGAAAAGAAGATCTGGTGTTTTCATGGATGGTTCATATGTTCCAATCTTTCAAGTTCCGCCTCAATATCCAAGAAGGGCTGCTGAAAGAGGTATAGAGGGTTGTGTGGTTCTCAAGTATGTAGTTACTGAAGTAGGATCGGTAAGAGATCCAGAAGTAGTTCAGTCTATTCCTAAAGGAATTTTTGATAGAGCTGCAATAAGAGCTGCGTTAAGATATAAATATAAACCACTCATAAGAGATGGAAATGCAGTGGAAGTAGAAGGAGTAACTCAAAGAATAACTTTTGTTCTTGAAGGAGAAGGAAAAGGTCCAGGATACGTTCCTGAAAATTGCAGAGGAATACAGGGGTAAGCTATGGTTAGATTATTTTTAATTCTATTTTTATTTTCAAATCATGTTTTTTTACAAAATAAAGGTGATGCTGAACAAACTAAATTTGATTTCCCTGGATACACCTTGAAAAAATGTCTTGGTTCAGAACTTTCAAAGCCTAAAAGACAAGTTGCAAAATTACCCAGTAAACAAGCTCAAAAATATTTAAAGGAACTTTTTCCTTTCTTACAAGCTGAAAACGAAGATCTTATAAAGGCAAAAAATGTTCTTTTAAAAATGGAATCCGATAACGGACTAACGGAATCCGATAAAGCCCAAATGTATTACTATTTTGCCTACATTGATTCAGTAAACGATGATTTGAAATCCGCAAAAAGAAATTATAAAAAATTCCTTTCCATTGAAGATGCTGATCCTAGGTTAAAATCAAATGTTATCTCAATGCTAGGACAACTTTCTTATGCAGAGGGAAGTTACAACACCGCAATAGACTATATGGAACAATGGATCTCAATGGAAACCAATCCGAGCTCTTTAGGTTTTGACATCATTGCAGCTTCCTACTGGCAACTTAAAGAAAAAAAGAAAGCGCTGAATTTTTCTGAAAAAGCACTTTGCGTTGCCAAAGCAAACAAATCAAAACCCAAAGAATCTACTTACAATTTGTTAGTTGCTTTGTACAATGAAAATGAGAGGATAGAAGATATGCTTCCATTATTTGAGGAGTTAGTGAGGTTTTATCCTAAAAAAAGATATTGGACACAACTTTCTGGTGTGTATGGCGAACTTAAAAAAGAAACAAAACAGCTATCCGCTTTAGAAGCTGCCCACGACCAAAGACTTTTAGATAAAGAAACAGAGTACGTTTCTCTATATCAACTATTAATGAGAGCTGATGCTCCTCTTAAAGCAGCCAGAGTAATAAATTATGGTATTGAAAACGATTTTGTAAAAGAAAACGAAAAACACCTTAAATATTTAGCTCAAGGATGGCACATGGCACAAGAATTGGATAAAGCTGAACCGGTTTACGAGAAGGCTGCACTTAAATCAGAAGAAGGCGAATTATATGTTTTTCTGGGCCAGATCTATTTAGCTACAGATAGGTACAAAAAAGCAAAACAAGCTCTTCAACTAGGACTTAAGAAAGGGAAACTAAAAGATCCCGTCACGGTTAATATTCTCTTAGGACAAGTTGCCTATGAATTGCAAGATTTTGAAGATGCAACTAAATTCTTTAGAACAGCGATAGATAGATTATCTGACATTAAAATTAAAGACAAAGAAGCAAAGGAAAAAAGACAAGACAAGTTGAGAACACAAGCTTTGAATTGGCTGACATATACTGAGAAAGAAAAGAAAAGGGTAGAAATGCTTGAACTAAGGATCAAAGACTTGGAAGAAGAAAGTTAAATCCTTTTAAAATCTCTAAAATAAAAATCTGCCTTTTCCCCTTCGTCATAGCTTTTTACTTCATTCTCTAAACTCCATTCGTTCCAGTTGATTTTTGGAAAATAAGCGTCTCCCTCGTACTCTTTATCAACGTAGGTAATATTTAAGTAGTCACAGTGTTTAATAAATATTTTGTAGATAAAAGTTCCTCCAATCACAAAAAGATCTTTTTCATCACCATCAGCATAATACAAATTAAGAACTTCTTGAGGAGAGTGTAAAACTTCTGCTCCGGATATTTTAAGATCTAAATTCTCACTTAGGATGACGTTCCTTCTATTAGGAAGAGGCCTCCCAATCGAATCAAAAGTTTTTCTTCCCATGACTATCCAGTTTTCGCTTGTTAAATCTTTAAATCTTTTTAAGTCTTCAGAGATATTCCAAGGAAGTTTATTGTTTATTCCAATGATATTATTTTTAGAAAGAGCACAGATAAGATTTATTGACATTAAACTGATATTGGAGCTGAAATAGCAGGATGACTTTCGTAATTTAAAATTTTAAAGTCTGCATAAACAAAGTCTTCAAGATTATTTATGGAAGAGTTTATTTTGATAGAAGGCAACTTTAATGGCTCTCTAGTAATTTGTAGTTTGGCCTGTTCCAGATGATTCAAATACAAATGGGCATCACCTAATGTATGGACAAACTTGCCTGGCTTGAGCCCACATACTTGAGCAATCATTAAAGTCAATAAAGCATAGGAGGCAATATTAAAAGGAACTCCTAAAAATACGTCTGCACTTCTTTGATAAAGCTGACAAGATAGTTTCGAGTCGGCAACAAAAAACTGAAACAATGCATGACATGGCGGAAGAGCCATTTCATCAACCTGACTAGGATTCCAAGCACTCACTATATGTCTGGTTGAATTCGGATTTGATTTAATATTTTTAACTAAGCTTTTGATTTGATCCGTAGAACTTCCATCAGGATTTGGCCACGAACGCCACTGTGCACCATAAACAGGACCTAATTCACCATTTTCATCGGCCCATTCGTCCCAAATAGACACGCCATTATCTTTCAAGTATTTTATGTTAGTTGATCCTGCCAGAAACCAAATTAACTCGTGAATAATTGATTTTAAGTGGACTTTTTTTGTAGTAACCAAAGGGAAGCCTTCATCAAGATCAAATTGCATTTGATGACCAAAGATACTTTTTCTTCCTGTGCCTGTCCTATCTGATCTCTCGATTCCCTCATTAAGAATTTTTTCAATTAATTCAAGATACTGCTTCATTTCTTTTTTTTAAACTTAAATATATTAAAACTATACCAAAAATAATCATGGGGAAAGACAGCAGCTGACCTCTAGTTAAAGTATCAAAAAAATCAAATCCAATATGAGCGTCTGGAGTCCTGAAATTTTCTGTTATGGTTCTGAAAAAACCATACAAAAATAAAAATAAGCCTGACAAAAACATCTTAGGAGGATTCTTTTTAGCGACTAAAAACAGAATTATGAACATTACTAATCCTTCAGAAAAAGCTTGATAAAGTTGTGAAGGGTGTCTAGTTAAACCTAATGAATCGACTGAATAAATTATTCCCCAGGAAACGTCGGTTGGCCTTCCTAAAAGTTCTCCGCCAAGAAAATTTCCGATTCTTACAGATCCTAATCCTAAAGGTAAAAATATTGCCATGTGATCAGCAAGTTTAAAAAAAGAAATTTTTCTAGATGAAGAAAATAGAAAAAAGCTAACCAATACTCCGATTAAACCTCCATGAAAGGACAATCCTCCTTCCCAAATCCTGAAAATTGCTGCTGGGTCTCTAATTAAAGCCTCTACACCGTAGAAGAACATATAACCAATCCTCCCTCCAAGAATTGCTCCCAAAACACCATAGAAAATGAAATCATCTATCACTTTTTTATTAATTTCGTCATTAGAATTAGCATAGAGTTTTGCTGAATAATTTATAGCTAAGATTGCTATCAACCAGGAAATGCCATACCAATAAATAGGCCAAGAACCAATAAATGGAATTGGCAGGTAAAACGCGACTGGATCTATATTTACAATCATACAAAGGTAATGTAAAAAACTCGTGAAGCGGCAATGATAATCAGAACTGAAAAAGCAAATTTTAAGTATTTACTTTCTGTTTTAGCTGATAGATTAGCTCCCAAACGAGCAAAATAAATACTTGATAGACCAGTAATTACTACTGCAGGAATAAAAGCCGAGCCAACAAAAAATTGCATTTCCTTTGATTCTATAGGGGCAAATAGAAGAGAGCCTAAAGCTCCCGAAGTTGCTAACGCAAAACCCATAACAGAAGATGTTCCAATTGCTTTATGAGGATTTAAGCCCTTGTATAAGAAATATGGAATCATTAGAATTCCACCCCCGATGCCTACAAAAGATGTGATTAAACCTAAAAGAGCAGCAACAACGACTAATTCCAAATTACTTTTAGATATATTCTTTGATTTGGGCTTAAAATCGAAAGCAATTTGAAAGGCCGCTAGGATCAAGGAAATAGCAATTATTATTTGCAAAGTTGAGCTTTCGAAGAAAAGCGCAATATATCTCCCAAAAAAAGTCATCGCAAAAGCCACCCAAAACATTTTTTTTACAATGTCCAGCTCAACGTTACTATTTTTGTAATGAACAATTGCTGCCATGGGAATGGTAATCGCCATAGTGGTCATAGATGTTCCCGTTGCGAGAAGCGGAATAACTTCTTGTGGTACATCTAGCAAGTTAAATAAGAATACGTAGGCAGGTACTAAAATTACTCCGCTCCCTATTCCAAAGAATCCAGAAAGAAGGCCGGCAAAGATGCCCAAAAAAACTAGGCCAAGAAAAAATTCAAACATGTAAAAATATGATTATCCCTCATAAAAAGTGTCTGATAAACTTTTTCCTTTTTTATGTGTCTTATCGTTTTATCAATCAAACCCAATAAAAGTTACAAATTAGTTCTCTCTTCTAATAGAGATGAGTTTTACGATCGACCTACTGTGAACATGCACTGGTGGCAAACAAATCCAAAAGTTTTAGCGGGTAAAGATAAAAACTTTGACGGAACTTGGATGGCAATGACTGAATTTGGAAAATTTGCAGCTGTGACTAATGTTAAAGAATTTACCTCTTTAAGTACGAGACATAAATCTTTAGAAGAATTATCCAGCCGAGGTGATTTAGTCAAAAACTTTGTCATGTCTGATTATACGGCTGGGGAGTACATTAATACTTTTAAAGGATTGAACTATCAGGGTTTTAATTTAATTTTATTTGATGGGCAAGAAGCAATTGTTTGTTCCAATAGGGGTCTAGAAAAAAAATTAGATGAAGGAATAACTTATGCGATTGGAAATAGACCTTTAGAACAACAATCTGAAAAATTAAAAAGCGCTGAAAAAGATTTTAAAAATATTCTAGATTCAAATATTTCAAGTAAAAGTCTTTTTAAAATGATGCAGTTACCAAAAAATGAACCTTTAGAATTTTCAAAAGCTTTTACCAAAGAAAATCATGGAGAAGAGTTTCCTTATAGATTTATTGAAACGGATATCTATGGAACAAGATCTACAACTACAATCACCATCGATCAAAATAATAAAGCAGAAATTCTTGAAACAACCTTTGATAAAAATAGCCAAATAAAGGACGCTAATAAATTTGAAATAAACATACTATGACTGAAGCACCAAAATCAGGTTATAGATTGAATGTCGCTATGATCGTTTATAATGAAGAAAATAAAGTTTTATTTTGCAGAAGGAAAAATTCTGAAAATTGGCAGTTTCCTCAAGGCGGCGTTGATGATGAAGAAGATATTACTCAAGCCATGTACAGAGAACTAAACGAAGAAGTTGGATTACTCCCGGAACAAGTAACTATAACAGCTCAAAGTAAGGGTCTTTTTTACTATGACATACCTCCAAATATTCGCTCAATGGTTTTAGGTGGAAAATTTAAAGGACAAGCGCAAAAATACTTTTTACTTAAATTAGTTTCTGGAGAGATAAATTTAACCAAGGAAAGTAACCCTGAATTTGATGACTTCAATTGGGTTACATTTTGGTATCCTTTACATAAGGTTGTAGATTTTAAAAAAAATGTGTATCGAAAAGCCTTAAATGAATTTAAAGACTTTCTTAATTAATGGCTAACTTAGTAATTTTTGATTTGGACGACACCTTATTGTCTGGCGATAGTGAGTTTCATTTCACTAAATACATTGTTAAACAAGGTATGTTGGATGAGGAATTCTATCTCCAAAAAATAAAAAAATTTGATCTAGATTATCGGTCAGGAAATTTAAATTTCAAAGAATATATGAAATTTCTATTATTTCCGTTGATTGGAAAAGAAAAAAAAGAAGTTGACGAATTAGTTCTGAATTTCATTGATTCTACAAAAGATATATTAATAGATAATCTAACCTTTAAACTCTTGGACAAACATAACAATGAAAACCTACTAATAGCTTCTGGGGCTTTAGACTTTATAGTAAGGGGATTTGCTAATTATTTTAAAGTAAATGATCACATAGGAACTAAAACAGAGTTTATCAATAATAAAGTTACTGGTAATACTGTTGGAGAGCCTAATTTTGAATCGGGAAAACTGATTAATGTAAAAAAATGGTGTATTGAAAAAAAATTCAATCTTGATGAAGCAACATTCTATACTGATTCTATCCATGATTTACCATTGGTTGAGAAATGTAAAAATTCTATACTAGTCTCACCAGATGAAAGACTTAAAAAACTTGGAGAGAATAAAAATTTAAAAATTATTCAGAGGTGAAGAAATAATATGCAAAGCAATCTCGAAGTATCTGAATTAAAAAAAAAGTATCAGACATTTAAAAAATCTAAAAAAACTTTAGATCTAACCAGAGGAAGACCCGCAGCAAAACAATTAGATTTATCAAACCATTTAGAGACTGTCTTAAAAAGAAATTTTATTCAGGATAAGACTGACGTTAGAAATTATGGACTATTAGAAGGCCTTCCCTCAGCAAGGAAACTAGGCGGATGGATACTCAATTCAGATCCGAAAAATATTCTTGTAAACGGCACAAGCAGTTTAACTCTCATGGGACATTATCTGCATAGTCTAATATTTCATGGCAGCGGCCAAGTTCCTTGGAAGGATCTAAAAAAGATTACTTTTTTATGTCCAGTGCCAGGATATGACAGACACTTTGCAATGCTTGAAAAAATCGGCATCAAGATGATTCCCGTTCCCCTTTTAGGAGACGGCCCTGATTTGAATTTAATAGAAAATTTATTAGAAACAGATGAGACCATTAAAGGAATAATTTGCGTTCCAAAACATTCAAATCCTACTGGTGAAACTTATTCCAAAGATACCATTGAAGGTTTAGCAAGAATTTCAAAAAAAGACTTTAAGATAATTTTCGATAACGCATATGCCATTCATGATTTTGCACCTACAAAAAAACTTCCCAATATAGAAAAGATATTTATAGAAAATAATTCTCATGACTCCTTAGTCATGCTGGGGAGTACTAGTAAAATATCTTTAGCAGGATCTGGACTGGCTTTTATTTCATTGTCCCCAGAAAATATGAAAAATTTTATAGAATATTTTTCTAAATTTTCTCTAGGCTCCGATAAGGTAAACCAGGCAAGACATGTTCGAGGCTTTCCTTCAAAAAAAGCTTTAACCGAACACATGAAAAAACTAGCTGTAATTCTGAAGCCTAAATTTGACCTTGTTGAAGAAAAATTAGGATTCTTACCTCCAGAGATAGCAAAATGGACTCAGCCCAAAGGAGGTTATTTTATATCTTTTGATTCTTTGACTGGAAAAGCTTCTAAAATTCATAATTTATGCCTTGAAGCGGGTTTAAAATTAACCCCTCTTGGAGCAACTTTTCCATATGGAAGGGATCTGGATAACAAGAATATCAGGATTGCTCCTTCTCAAGTTGAACTAAAGGATTTATCAGAGGCTATGGATTTATTCTGTCTGTGTGTTCTATTGGCAGAAGCAGAAAGCTAGTTTCTTGTAACTTGTAAAATTTCGTATTTTTTACCGTCAAAAGGACCGAAATTTTCATGTACATCAGGGTGTGCAACAGGTTCAAGAGAATTGTCTGCTAGTAAATTTTGCTGAGAAACATACGCAGTATAAAACACTTCTTCGTTTTCAGC
The DNA here is from genome assembly GCA_902563105.1 of uncultured SAR86 cluster bacterium. Lineage (GTDB taxonomy): Bacteria > Pseudomonadota > Gammaproteobacteria > Magnimaribacterales > AG-339-G14 > MEDG-81. Next base: position 37,632 of record CACEVU010000004.1, on the reverse strand, counting down.
GTAAACGTGATAAAAAGGCTGATCTTTTTTCGGTCTTATTTGTGCTGGGATGCTTTGATACCACTCTTCGGTATTGTTGAATTCGGGATCTACGTCAAAAATCACACCTCTAAAATCAAGATGTTTATGTCTTACTACTTGGCCAATTGCAAAATTTGTTTCGACTATGTCTTTCATATTTTAATGTTATCACTTATAAAATTTATATGGTGTCTATCGTTATATTTTCAAGCTAAATGAGCTTGTGAAAGATAATCTTTTGATTGCATTTCAATCATCCTGCTAATAGTTCTTTTAAATTTTTCACTTAATCTTGATTGGACATAAAGTTTTTCAGGTAGTTCGGCTGCAGATATAACTAACTTTACTTTTCTGTCATAACATTCATCGATAAAGGAGATAAACCTTCTGGCTTCATCATCTGTGTTCATTACTGGGACTTCCGAAACAATTATTGTATGAAACTCTTTTGAAAGCTCTATGTAATCGCTCGCGCTTCTAGGAGATAAACAAATTTGTTCAAAATTTACCCACAAGACCCCTTTAGCAAATGCGTTGATATTTATTATTCTATTATTGATTTCTATAACATTTTCTTTTTCTTTTTTATTCTGAGTTAGATTATCGAAAATTTTTTGAATAAGCTTTGTATGGTCTTTAAATGGATAAAAGTAGCTTCCACTCTTTTCAAGTTCCCTCAATCTAAAATCAATTGTGGAATCAAGATAATAAATTTCACAAGCACTCTCAATTTCTTCAATTGCAGGTAAAAAAAGCTTTCTTTGCAGACCACCTTCATAGAGATTTTGTGGAGCAATGTTTGAAGTTGCAACAAACGAGACTTTAGATTTAAAAAGTTCCCGCATAAATTTTCCAAGCAACATTGCGTCTGCAATGTCTTCGACAAAAAACTCATCGAAACATAAACAATTATATTTTTTTGAAAGCTCTTTCACGATTCTTTCCAGTGGATTAACTACACCTTCAAATGCTTTGAGTCTTTCATGCAGGTAATGCATAAAGCGGTGGAAATGAAGCCTAGTTTTATTTTTACTTTTTATTTCTTCGAAAAACATATCCATCAGAAAAGTTTTTCCTCGTCCGACGTCCCCATAAATATAAATTCTTTGTGGAGCAGAAGAAGAAAAAAAATCAAAAAACTTTTTTTGTTTGTTTATTTCTCTAAGAGACAAATCCAAGCGCTCAGCTAATTTAAGCTGAGCCTGGTCTAAAGAAATTTCTTGGCTTTCTACCGCGCTTAAATACTTTTCTTTAAGAGTTATTTTATTTCCTCATGAACAGTAATTTCTGGCGCGCCTGCAAGAAAGGGAGCCAGTGCGCCTCCTAATTCTTTGAAGTGTTCGGTCTGTGAATGATGGGCATGACTCTCCGCATCTTTATAAATTTCAATCATTTGGTAGGTCTGAGGATCATCTGTTTTCAGCAAACCGTAGTAGAAAACTCCTTCTTCATTTGAATTTGTTGCTTCAACAAGTTTTAACATATTCTCTTCAAAATCTTTTTCACTTCCTTCTTTTATGTTTAATTTAACAAGTACTCCTATCATGTTTTCTCCTGTGTAATAATTAATGAATATTCAATATGTAAGGCTAAATCATTCTAGGAGAAAAGAAAATGGTTAAGATTTGGGGAACAGAGGCTTCACGAGCGATGAGGCCAATATGGACAGCAGAAGAAATGGGATTGGACTATGAATTAGTCATGATGCCTTTTCCACCGAGGATGTTTATGAAGGAGTATTTGAATGTCAACATGTTAGGAACAATTCCTTATTTAATTGATGGTGAAGTAAAAATGACAGAATCCGTCGCAATGTCTCAATATTTAGTTGAAAAGTATGGACCTACTGATTTAAGAGTAATGCCCGATGAGCCTGATTACCCAGCATATCTCAATTGGCTATTTCATTCCGACGCAACTCTCACTTTTCCTCAGACAGTTGTTTTAAGATACAAGCTTCAAGAACCAGGAGTAGCAGACGCTGCAGTAGAAGGCTATAGCCGATGGTTTGTCTCTAGATGTAAATTACTAGAGACAACTCTTGAAAATAGAGAGTTTCTTTGCTCTGACAGGTTCACTATTGCAGATATTTGTGTCAGCTACGCATTTGTTGTGGCTGAATCTCTTGGAATAAATCAAGCTTTTAAACCTAATATCAAAAGATACACTGATATGCTTTTCGAAAGAGAAGCCTTCAAAAGATCAAAATCTTATAAATTCGAAGACAAATAATACTAACTACAAATAATTTTTAAAGGAGGAAAAAATGATCAGTTTAAAAGATGCCCAAAAAATAGTTGAAGGCTGCTTAAAAAAAGCTAGAGATGAAAACTTGAAGCCTATTACTATCGCAGTTCTGGATACTCGAGGAATTCTCGTGAGCTCAGCAATGGAAGATAACTCCTCTTTGATAAGACCTGACATAGCTTTTGCAAAAGCTTGGGGGTGTGTCGGAATTGGCTTTTCAAGTAGAAAAATTCGAGAACTATACGGAGAACAGCCTGAGCAGACTCATTTTTTTAATGCTGCTAGAGCTATTTCAGGAAATAAAATTGCTCCTTCCCCTGGAGGAATAATGATAAAAAAGGGTGACCATGTAATTGGCGCTGTTGGTGTTTCAGGAGATTTGCCTGATCGTGATGAAATTTGTGCAATTGAAGGAGTAGAAGCGGCAGGCTTAACCTATCAAATATGATCAATGCTAAAAGATTGTTCTGTTTAATTCTTTTTAATTTTTAGGCGGCAAAGGAATTAAGACCGAAGTACTCTGAACATATCTTTGATATTCCTCATTATCCCCCCATTTTTTCTTTCCTCTTAACTCTAGTAATCTCACACCACTTACTTGAGTCAGAAGAAAAATAATAAATATGGGCGAAATTAAAGTTATGAATTGCCAACCTTGAAGGACAGGTAGAGCAATTACTGTAATTCCAATCCACAAAAGAATTTCACCAAAATAATTTGGATGTCTTGACCAAGACCAAATCCCAGTAGAAATGAATTTATCTTTATTTTCAGAATTTGATCTAAATTTTGATTTTTGGTTATCAGCTATGACCTCTATAGCAAAACCTATTATCCAAATCACAAGTCCAATTAATAAAAAAATATCTGCTTCTAATTTTTGATTTGAAGTCATCGCAGCTAGCCCCGCCGCCAAAGACAGAAAAACCCACATCCCTTGAATATTCCAGGTCATTAAAAACCACCAGAACTTTGTTTTCATGATGTCAAATCTCCCATCACCACCATCTTTTCTAACTCTTAAAAATAAAAAAGAACCTAGTCTTACTGCCCAAATAATTACCAACAGGGCAATCACAACGTCCCTTAGATATATTTCTGGGATCACCATTAGCGTAAAAAGCACTGTTGAGATGAATGTAAGAGATCCTGTCAGATCAAAAAAATGCTCTGTTCTATTTATAAAAGACGGAATAAAAACAAACCATTGAATAATGAAAATTAAAATTACAACTAGTCCGAATAAAGGGATATTTGAAATGGATATACTTTCCTGACTACCTGCGAGAGCTATCAAACTTGAAAGGAAAATTACAATTATAGAAGCGGGGACAGTAATTTTATTTTGCATTTCTAAATTTTAATATAAAAATCTTGATTTGCATGAACATTTAGATGATATTAATAACCTGAAACTAAGAGGTAAAAAATGATGAATTCAAAAATTTGTGAAATGTTAGATATAGAATTTCCTTTGGTTGCATTCACGCATTGTAGAGACGTGGTTGTGGCTGTTTCAAAAGCAGGCGGCTGTGGAGTGCTTGGAGCAGTGGGAATGTCACCTGAACAACTTGAAAAGGAATTAAAGTGGATCGATGAACATATTGACGGTAAACCTTATGGTGTTGATGTTTTAATTCCAAACAAAATGGTTGGCAAAGATGAAAAATTTGATGCCGATAAACTCGTAAAAATGATTCCACAAGAGTATGCAGATTTTAGAACGGATGTTTTGGCAAATCATGGAATTGATGCACCTGAACTGAGGAAGATTGACGCAGCCGGATCTGGATTTGCTGCTAATACACAATCTGATGGTGCTAAAGCACTTTTAGATGTTGCTTTTAAGCATCCGATAAAGATCATTGCTAATGCTTTAGGTGTTCCACCTGATTGGATGATTCAAATGGGTAAAGATAATGATTGTAAAGTTGCTGCTTTGTTGGGAACTGCTGAGCATGCGATTAATCAGGTAAAAGCCGGTGTAGATATCTTAGTTGTTTCTGGAACTGAGGCAGGAGGCCATTGTGGTAGTGTCTCTACTATGGTTCTGATTCCAGAAGTGCACCAAGCGATTCAACCCTACGGCGATGTTCCTATTCTAGCAGCGGGCGGAATTGTTACGGGTAAACAAATGGCTGCAGCAATGGCTATGGGAGCATCTGGAGCGTGGTGTGGATCTGTTTGGTTAACAACAATAGAATCAGAAGTAGATCCTATTGTGAAAGAAAAAATGGTAGCTGCAAATTCAAGCCAAACAGTAAGATCTAGAAGCAGAACAGGGAAGCACTCAAGACAGTTAGTCACTCCTTGGACGCAAGCTTGGGAAGCAGAATCTGCACCTGAACCTTTGCCAATGCCATTACAACCTATGGTTGCTGAGCCTGCTTTGCAAAAAGTAAATAAATTGGCTGCCGGTGGACATGATGGTGCTAAAGAACTTGCAACCTACTGGGTCGGACAAGGCGTAGGTTTAATGAACCAAAGTATTTCAGCGAGTGATGTCGTTCAAGAGTTTAAAGAAGACTTTATCAATGCTTATGAAAGACTTAATAATTTTGTAAGTTAAACGTTACTTTATTTTTGAAATCTCTTCTCCAAGTTGGTCTGCGACTCTGTCAAAGCCCATAAGATTACTTCGAAAATCAGTCGTATAAGGTGCTAGAGATTTCTTCAACATAGGTTTAGCATTACCTAAAATCTGAGCACTTTTTATAGTAAAGTTTTCGACAAATTCAGCTTCCCATTTACTTCCTGTGAAATTTTTCATGTGAATAAGCGCTGCTTCATTGTTTGGGTATATTTCCAATAAAAATACTTTATTTTCTTTACCAGAAAAATGATATTGGTAAACCAATGTTTCAGGTTCTTCTTTTTTTACATTTTTAGTTATTCTTTCTACAAAATTACTAGCACTTTTTTCTTGTCCTTCATTGATTTCTAGATCAATAGCAAAAACAATCACATCTAGTTTTTCGTGATGCATTGAAAATAGCGAAGATGAAATTAATAGTAAATAAAATAAAACACATTTCATGTTAGTTCTCCTGTGATAATTTAGTGATTCCACCAAGCTTGATCTGAAAAAGCTCTAATGTCTATTTCGTGTGTCCAAGTAGATTTAGTTTGCTGCGCTAAAAAAAGATAGGTATCAGCAACATTTTCTGGCAGGATCATTCCATCAGTTCCTTTCTGCTCTTTAAATTTTTCAAATAAATCAGGTCCGAGCATTTTGCCTAAAGTATCTGGCGCATCTACTGCACCATCAATAATCACGTGCGCAACATGTATTCCATCTTTTGAGAATTCGGCATTCAGGGATTGACAAAGCATTCTTCGTCCACCCATTGCAGCTGAGTGTGAATGTTGACCTTTGTTACCTCTTACAGCAGAAGTTGCTGAAGTGACAATTATATTTCCACCTTGTCTTTCCTTCATCTTAGGTGTAAGCACTTGAGCAAGCCTAAATAAACCAAAAGTAGCCATTCGCCAACCCATCTCAAAAGCTTTGTAACTTGTTTCTGCTAAGGTTCGATCACCAATTTGGGCACCAATGTTATAAATAACTGTATCAATAGGACCTATATCGGACTCGATTTTATTGACTAAATCTTCTATTGAATTTTCTTCAATCACATTAAGCAAAGATCCTGAGGCTTCCCCGCCTGTACTTTTAATTTCTTCTATAAGTTTATTAAGACCCTCTTCATCTGTTCTTCTTGCTAAGTAAGCGTGATATCCCTCTTTAGCAAATCTCTTAGCAACCGTTCCACCAATTCCAGCTCCTGCACCAATGACCAAACAAACTTTATCCATGAAAATTTTCTCCTTCGAAATAAATTACATTGCCTCTAAAAATAATTTTTCCCATTCTTCTTGGGAGGGTAATCTTGGCGTGGTCATGTTACTCGGATCTGTCATTGAATGAGCAACTAGATCAGGAATCATATCTTCTTTCACACCCATTGCAGCAAGACCGTTCGGCAAACCAATTGTTTCATTTAATTTTTCTATTTCATTTGCTAAATCCGTAGATTCATCTATTCCCATCGCACGGCAGATTCTTGAATATTTATCTCCAACATGATCTTTATTAAACCTCAAAATTGTGGGAAGAATCACTCCATTTAGAGTTCCATGATGAAGTCTTAGCTCTTGATCGGCTCCTACAGCGTGACTCATTGAATGAACTGCTCCCAAACCCTTAGAGAAGGCCATTGCCCCCTCGGTAGATGCCATCATCATATTCCATCTTGCTTCTTTATCTTGACCATCTTCACAAGCTCTAACTAAGCTTTCTTTTCTAATTATTTTCTCGACACCATCTAAACCAATTGCTTCTGCTGGGGGATCATCTAAAGGCGAAAGAACTGCTTCTATACAGTGTGTCAAAGCATCCATTCCTGCTCCAGCAGTCAGTACAGGAGGTAAACCTAAAGTTAATTCTGGGTCACAAATTGCTGCATTTGGAACTAAATGATCGCTCGCAAGAATTAGCTTTCTTCCATCATTCATGATTATTACAGCGCCCAATGAAACCTCACTACCTGTTCCCGAAGTAGTAGGAATTGCAACTGTCGGAACTGTTTCTTTTATTTTTCCTGTGCCGCCTTCATTCACTGAGTAGTCAACAACATTTCCCTCATGATTTGCCATCAACGCAACCGCTTTTGCAAGATCCATGCTTGATCCTCCTCCAAACCCAACCACACCATCACAATTGTTTTCTTTGAAAAGTCTTAAGGCATCATTAACAGCTACTTCAGTTGGATTAGCCGGAGTATCAGTATAAAAAGTCGGAGATATTTCGTTTGATAGAAGATTACGAATTTTGTCTGTCATGCCAATAGCTACCAATCCAGGGTCGGTACAAATCAGCGGTTTAGTTATTCCATGTTCTTTTAGAACTTGAGATATAAGTTTTAAAGATCCATTTTCAAAATGGGGTTGATTAAAATATCTTAACTGCATGTCATCTCCTTAAATTACAGAAACTAAATGTAAGCACATTTATTTTCTTGGGGGAAGTCCTTTTATAATTCTTATGATGAGCAATGCAATTCATCAAATTTCTAATTTTATTTTTGACTGCTCAAGAGCCATATGATTGGTGAAGACATTTAACTACACAAAGCAGTAAACTTTTTGATAAAATCCACATCTTATAAATGAACTTCGATAAGAAGTTATAGATTTCAGGGGGCAAAATGACCAAATCATTTTTAAAGTTTACAGCTGTATTAGCGCTGTTTTTCACTTCTGTCGTTTCTCAAGCACAAGTCGCTCTAGAGGAGATGGTAGTTACTTCTCAAAAGAGAGAACAAAATTTATTAGATGTTCCATCAGCTCTTCAGGCATTTTCTGGAGATATGCTCGAGGGTGCTGGCTTAAGAGATACCGACGATTTAACAACCATGATCCCAGATATGATGATGTCCGGAGAAGATTCAGGAAGAGCAAATATTTGGTTGAGAGGCATAGGTTCAACAAAATTTGATATTGGATCCGAAGGATCAAACGCATTTTTTGTAGATGAGATTTACATGTCTCGAGGTCAATCAATTCTCTCAGGACTTGTAGATATTGAAAGAATTGAGGTTTTGAAAGGTCCACAAGGAACTCTTTACGGAAGAAATGCCCTAGGTGGAGCTATCAGTGTTTTCTACAAAAAGCCCACAAGTGATTTTGAACAAAAAATTAGAGTAACCGCTGGAGATACAGGACAAGAACAGTTCAGCTACATGATTTCTGGTGAGTTAGCTCCCGATTTATTTGGAAGGTTAATACTTGGTTACCAAGATAAAGAAGGAGTACATAGCGATTTAACATTTGGAGGAGATACAGGAACATCCAATGAAAATGTGAGATTTTCATTATTTGGCGAAGGTGATAATTACGAATGGTCATTAACGGCCGATAATGCTGTATCGAAAGATCATGCTGCAGTTTCTGAGGCAATTATTTGTAAAAGGGACTCAACAGCTTGTACTCAGGCACAAAAAAATCTGATTCAACCTGACTTGAAAGCTACTGCATCTGGACTAGATATTTTTGTAACAGATTTTGCAAAATCCAGCGCCTATGCTCTAAGTGGAGGAGACGCTGCTGCCCTGGCGCAAATAGCAAGTGATAGATATTCTTCTAATCTCAGTGAAGATACTTTTATTAACAGAGAAGATTCTCTTTTAACTGGTAAGTTTAAGTCTTTCAGAGATGATTTTGACTTCACTGTTCTCGCTTCTACCAATCAACATTCTGGTGAAGAATTAAAAGATTTTGATTCTACAAAAGCGAAATCTTTTGTTCAAGGCAGCGAACAGAAAACCAATCAGTCTAGTATCGAATTAAGATGGAATTCAAAACCTGAAGACGAAATTCAATGGGTCGCAGGAATATATTCTTTCTTAGATTACGGAGATAGGTCGGATATTTTTAGAACTGGTCCAGATAGCGTATTCAACCAAGCTGCTGTTGCGGCAACAGCTCTTATAGATGCCGGTCTTTATAGCCAAGCTAATTTGAGTGCATTAGCAAATGTAGCTACCTATACACCAACGGCTTCCAAAACAGCCTTGGTTTCAACTTACAACGTTGCAACCGGTTCCACTTTAGAAACATATGGAACTGCACAATTAGATTTAAGTATTGATAACAAATCATCAGCTGCCTTTGGACAAGTCACCATTCCAATGGCCGAACGTTGGAATATTACTTTAGGTGCAAGATATACCTACGATAAAAAAGGAATGAGATATGAAACCAAATCAAACTCAGTAGGTGTTCCTCATTCTTTAGTTCTGCCAGATTGTACGCCAACGACCGTAAATATAGATGGTACTACTGGTTGTAGTGCTTTCGTACCCGGTGTGGACGCTACATTATACACCGCAGCAACTTATGGGGGTCAGGCTGCAGTAATTGCAGGCGCTTATGCCGCTGCTCCAGAGCTGGCTTTGGCACCAGGCTGGGATACTGCTTGTACTTTTGATAACACAAATACTATAGGAACTACTGCGTGGGCTGCCTCTAATGCCGCTCTTATTGCAAGTACTTCGTGTAATACTAATTTTGAAATAATAGCCAATGCTCAAGGAGTTGGAATTGCGCCAATAGCATCAGCTCAACAGCTTTTTGTTCTCAATCAAGATAAAACTTGGACTTCGACAGATCCGAAACTTACCATCGATTTCAAACCTGACGACAGAAGCATGGTTTGGTACACCTATGCGACAGGTTTCAAAGCAGGAGGTTGGCAATTCGCAAATTATTTTGAGTCTACTGCCAAAGAAGGTTTTGATCCCGAAGAACTTGAGATGCACGAAGTTGGTTTTAAAGGTTCTTTTTTGGATGATTCTTTAAGCTTGAGCGCAGTTGCTTATAATTATGCATGGTCAGATAAACAAGTAATTAAAGTCTCTGTTATTCAAGGTTTGCCAGTCGGCTTAACTAGAAATGCTGCGGAATCTACTATCAACGGGTTGGATTTAAATTTAAGAGCTAGAGTGACCGATCAGACGATTATCAACTTTAACTATGCGTATATCGACGCTTCATATGATAACTATTGTGATGATTCAAGAAATTGGACTGAAGTACATGGTAGTTTCACAGCCTGTGATGCTACTGCGCCAGGATCATATAGTAGAGCAGGTGGTAAGATGCCTTGGACACCGGATAATGCAATAGTTTTTTCTGTTGAACATATTGAGCCTACCAACATTGGTGACGTAATAATCAATACAAGTTATTCACACAAAACAAACGTTGGTAATGCTGACGAACGTGTTACGGGCTTAACCTTATTAGATGAAATAGCTCGTCTAAATTTCTCTACTGCCATAGAGTTTAATAATGGCACTACTTTGAGAGGTTTTTGCACAAACTGTTTAGATGTTGATGACGATATTGGATTTACGCTTATTTATCCTGGTGACCAGGGTGGTGGAGCAAGGATTAAATATTATGATGGCTTAAGAGCAGGTCTAGAAGTAACTCACAGATTCTAGAGGTCTTTACAAAAAAAAGGCGCCTTCAAGGCGCCTTTTTTTTAACTTGCTTTTAGTTTGAGGTCATTGAAACCTCTGAAAATTAAATTTTTTCCCCATTGTGGATTTACATCTAAAAGTTCAAGCTTAGGAAATCTTTCAAAAAGAATTTCAAAAGCTATCCTAGATTCTATTCTTGCTAAAGAAGCACCTATACACATGTGAGGACCGTAACCAAAAGATATATGCTTTATATCATCTCTAAAAATATTAAATTCTTCAGGATTTGTATTTGCTTCAGGATCTCTATTGGCTCCTGCAATGCTTACAGCGAAAGGGGTACCCCTTTTATATTCTTTTCCAGCATATGACATATCGTCACTTGCGAATCTTACTGTTGCATGAACGGGAGGTTCATATCGAAGCATCTCTTCAATAGCGTTAGGAATAAGACCATAATCTTTCCTCAATTCATCGAATTGTTCGGGATGTTTGAACAAAGTAAACATACCATTGCCAATAAGACGTGTCGTTGTTTCGTGGCCAGCGATCAAAAGAAGCAGGCAAGTACCATACATCTCTTTGATATTTAATTTATCTCCTTCTTCTTCTGCTTGAATAAGTTTGCCTATAAAGTCATCTCCTGGAGAATCTTTTCTAGATAGGATAATTTTTTCAAAATATGTAATTAACGCTTCATAAGCATCTCCAGATTTTTTTATATCTTCTTTTGTAGTTCCAATTCCACCAACCCCAAGAAGAAGATCCTCTGACCAAGCCTGAAATTTATCTAAATCTTGATCTGGTAGCCCCATCATTTTCGCTATTACAATTGCCGGAAGAGGTTTCGCTAAATCATCAATGAGATCGAATGTGTCTTGGTTGTGGATTTTATCTAGACAGTCTTCTATAACTTTTTTTATTTCAGGCTCTAAAGACGTGATGTATCTATTTGTGAAACCATACTGAACTAACTTTCTTATTCTAGAGTGATCTGGAGGATCAAGTTTCAACATGCTTGGATTTTCAAATTGTTCTAAAACAATTTCTCGACCAGCTTTTTTTAATTCTTTTCGTCGCCTTTCTGCAATGGGATATTTTCTATCATCTACACTAAATCTTTTATCTCTTAACATTTCTTGAGCATATTCCATTTTAGTTACCCAATGCAGACGAGTTATTTGTGAAAAAAGAATAGGTTTGTGGGCTCTCATGGAGTTATAAGTTTTGTAAGGATTTTCTACAAAGTCATTTGATAAGAAATCCAAGACGACTCCTTTGTTAAATAAACGCTCGAAACCTACAACTAATTTGTAAGCAGTTAAAAGGAAAGAGCTCTTTAATTTAGAAAATAATTTCATTGAACTAACAAATTCTCCAGCAGAAAAGTTAATTTATCAAGGTCACAGTGTTAAGAATTTCTTGTATAAAGTTTTTTTACTTGAGCGTAATTTTTATAGATAAACTAATCACATGAAAGTACTAACTTTTTTTAAGTTTTTTGGCTTTGTTATTATTTTCCTTACGACGATTTTATTACCACTATCATTACTTGATTCGTCTTTAGAAGATATTTCAAAAGAACTTACAAACTGGAGTGGAGAAAATAAAATTTTTAACTCTATTTTAGTAATCTCTGCTCTCACAGCAGACGTTTTTTTACCAGTTCCAAACGGTTTAACAAATACTTTAGCCGGTGCAATTTTGGGTTTTTATCTCTCTATTCCCATTATATGGATAGGCCTTACGTTAGGTTCTTTAGTAGGATTTGCAATTGGAAAGTATGCGGCCAAGCCTTTTGCTATGAAACTTCTAAGTAAAGAGGATTTGGAAAGGTCTGAAGAAATCTCAAAAAAATTTGGCATAGGTATTTTATTGATTGCTAGACCAGCACCAGCTTTTGCCGAAATATCTACCGTAGCCGCGGGATTAGCCGGCATGAAAACGGTCACTTTTCTATTAGTAATGATCTTAAGTAATTTATTAGTTTCAGTGGTTTATGCATTTATTGCAACAGCTGCTATTACAAACCAGTCCGCTTCGTTAGTTTTTATCGGCATTGCAGTTATACCTCTTTTGTTCTGGCTTGTAGCTAAAAGATATTTTTAAAAACTAATGTTTGCTGCTTCGATGGGCTACATAATCCATCATCGCTAAAAGCAATCCAGAGATTATAAAAATGATGTGAATGATAACCATCCACTTTATCTCTACTTCGCTCACCGCAACATCGCCCGAACCGGCTATTTTAAGAAAGGTTTCAAGCAGTCCAATACCAGATATGGCCAAAATTGAGGCAACCAGTTTAATTTTTAGATCGCTAAAATCAACCGAGCCCATCCAATCCGGTCTATCTCTGTCATCTTTTGCTACATCAATTTTAGAAATAAAGTTTTCGTAACCGGAAAAAATAATCATCACAACAAGGTTAGCTATTAAGGCTAGATCCACCACTTGCAGAACAAATAAAAGAACTTCTTTTAGCTTCATGCTCATCAAACCTGGAGCATATTGTATGAAGTGTTGAACTGTAGTTATGGCGATCAGTGCCAAACAAAGACACAAAATCATATAAATGGGTGCTAAAAGCCACCTGCTGGCATAGATTAGACCCTCTAACAGATTTTCTATTGTTCTCATTATTTCCCCTGTTTTGAATATTATATTCTAGTTTTTTTTATAAATTCTTTCTCTAGTTTCTAAAAATCTATAATCCCATCTTCTTTAAGCTTGTTGATTTCGTTAGAATCTATACCAATGTCAGAAAGAATTTCTTTGGAATGCTCTCCCAAGTTAGGACCTCTGGAGGGGGTTTTTTTGGGTTCGTCTTTAAGAAATACTGGACTATTAACTGTTAAATTTTCTGTTTCAAAACTGTCCTTTGAAAAGTTAACCAATACCTCACTTTTGAGAAATTGTTCGTCTTTTTTATGATCCGTAGACTTACTAAGAATTCCAAAGGTAACTTCAGAGAATCTTAATTTTTCAACTATTTCATTCATGTCATATTGCTTAAAGATTTTTTCAAGTTCCTTATAAAGCTCTTGATGATTTTCGTTCATTTTTTGAAAGGATGAAAATCTCTCATCGTTATTGAAATATTCTATATCGAGAGCTTTTAATAATTTTGGCCATTCTTTAGCCGCATCAATGATTGCCAATAAAAGATATCTGCCATCTTTAGTTTCATATCTTCCGCCAAAAGGGTGTGGAATAACTTCAGTCTGTCTCTTTGGAAAATCAGCATCAAAAAGCGCAGCTTGAATAAACGAACCGTTTGACCATGCGCCATTAGCCATCAAAGAAGTATTAACCTCTCCACCTTTGCCTGTTTTTTCTCGTCTATAAAGAGCCGTCATGATGCTTGCAAATAAAGATACTCCAGTAGGCTGATCTCCCATACCTATAGGCGGCATCCCTGGAGTAGAGTTATCTGATGGTCTTACGATATCCATCAAACCACTTCTTGCCCACCAAGCCATCGTATCAAAGGCAGTTCTGTGAGAGTCCGGACCATCTTCACCATAGCCAGTCAAAGATCCATAGATAAGTCTCTCGTTCAAAGGGAGTAAGTCTGAGGCATTAATTTTCAATTTTTCCCTTATTCTTTGGGGCATATTGGTTACAAATACATCAGAAATTTTTACCAGTTCTTGCAAAATCTTTTGTCCTTTTGGGTCTCCAAGATTTAAGGCTAAACTTTTTTTGTTTCTTGAAGTTAAATGCCAACAATAGTCCTTATCGGAAACAGGATTTACTCTTTTTGTTCGAGCAATTAAATGTCTTAAGCTATCACCAACTTTTGGCGGTTCAATCTTGATGACTTCTGCACCAAAATCAGAAAGGATTGTGGTTGATACAGGCCCTGCAATAAAACTTCCCGCATCAATGACTTTTAAACCTTCCAAAAGTAATTTTTCAGACATGGATAAATATTACACAAGGATGCGCACACATTGCAGAAAAGTTTTATTATTAATTTTTAAACTGTAGTAATTTTTAAAAATTCAACGTAAAAAGGTAACCATGACTAAAGAATCGTATTTTTTATTATTTATTTCTATCGGAGTATTTCCAGCGGCTTTGGGATACGGATTAAATCCAAAAGAGTTTCTACCAGTTCTTTATGGAATTGAAGTAGCAGACAAAAACTTATCCAATATCTTCAGAGCTGTAATGGGTCTATATATTGGCTGTGTGTTGTTATGGATTTTAGGAGCTTTTATTAAAAGTTTAACCATACCAGCTTTGTGGTGTATGTTTGTTTTTATGCTTGGTATTGGTTTAGGAAGAGCCCTGAGTATGGTTCTAGATGGAATGCCAGATACGATCTTTGTTTTCTTTATGATTTTTGAGTTTCTAGCAGCAGGCATTACTTTTTATATGTTAAAACTGAGACCCGCAAGATGAATGTTTTACGTATATTTGTGATAATAGCTTTAGTTTCCTGCGGATCAGGATCTAAGATAACTACAGTAGATAATTCTTTAGGGAATAACCAAAATTTGCAGTCAACAGCATTGAATAGATTTGGAGATTGCAAAATAGGAGAATGTAGATTTGAAAACTAAATTAGTATTTTTTATTCTGTTTATGAATATGCTACATTCAGCTGAACTTAAAATTGCAGATGATTTTAAAGATGGCGATGTATTGTCTGCTTCTGTTTTTAATCAAATTTTCGATACCATTGAAAGGGTAAGTGGAACTATTAAAGATGAAGATTTGGTAGGTGTATGGAACTGTAATTCCATATCTTCAAATAGCTTGTCTGGTTGGACTCAAGATGGATTTCTTTACAAAGTTAATGATGCTCAACTAAATTTATCTGCTTCATCATCCTTAAAAAGCTTAGAAAATCCTTATTCCATTTCTACTTCAAATCCAAATCCCTTCAACTGGTCAAATTCATCAGGTTTTATTGGACAGTATGTTTTATTAAATAATCATTTAATAATAAAAAGAGATTCAGACTCTAAGGGAATGGTGTGGGATTTAGATTTGATTAGCAAATCAAGATTTGAACTAACTTATGCTGATACAGCCTCGCAATACGCAAATTTCATTTCTTGTGATTCGACTACATCTGTTCCTTCAGCACCCACAGCTCCTGCAGCAACAAATAATCAAACATTTATTTCAGTGTCATGGACTGATTCAAGTGAGGATGAATCTGGATTTAAAGTGTATAGGAAAAAATCTGGAGAAAGTGATTTTCAGTTGGTTTCAACGCAAACAGCTTCAACTTATACAGATACAACTTTAAATGAGGGTGAAACGGCTAATTACTTTATTAAATCTTACAATCAAAATGGTGACTCAAATCAGTCTAACGTTGTTGTTGCAACTTTGGACAGTATACCGCCTACAGTCGTTTCAACAGTTCCTCCTAATAATGGAACAATGAGTCGTCAAGCATCGCAGACCATATCATTTTCCGAAGAAATAAAAATTGTATGTCCTACAGATAGTAATATTACTCAACCAGTAATGTGTCTTTCATCAGGAGGGCCAGTTACTCTAACTATTTTTATTGATGGAAATAATAGAGAAGCAATTCTAGGAAATATAGATGGTGCAATTAAATTAAATATCTTTGGTTCAGCAGGTAGAGGAAGTGCACAAAGATATGATGCAAACCAAAACAACATTACTGTAACTGTAAATAAAGATTGGATAGAAGATCTAAATGGAAACAAAATGTCTGCTGACTATCAATTCATAATTAATGTGAACGATGTCATAGATAATCCATCTTGTCCTCCTTCTTGCTAAATGTAGGTGGTGCCCAGAGGTGGAATCGAACCACCGACACAAGGATTTTCAGTCCTTTGCTCTACCGACTGAGCTATCTGGGCAAAAAGAAATCAAATTCTATAGATATTTAGCAAGCTAATAAAGTTATTTATCTAAAGGGACAAAACCCTCAGCCTTATCAAAAGATTCATTATTCAAAAAGTTCTCAAGTTGCTGACTGAGATAATCTCTGGACTCCTTTTTTGATAAATCTAATTGCTTTTCATTCACAAGCATTGTCTGCTGTTGAAGCCATTCCATCCAAGCTTGCTTGGAAACACTTGAAAAAATTTCTTCTCCTTTTTCTCCTGGAAAAGGAGCTCTATCCATCTTAGGTAAATCCTTTTGATATTTTCTACAAAAAACAGTATTCATAAATAATTTTCTATTATCTCTTTAATGGGTTTGGGCATTCCCATTTTAACTGAATCTGCTTTGCTAACCCAAACTGAGCTGGATCTGTCTATCTTCAATCTATCTTTGTTCGTTATTTGGTATTTAACTGTTGAGATATTTAGTTTTCGATGAGACAAATTATGAATAATTTCAGGGAGAGACTCTTTTTTCTCAAGCAAAGAGATATTGTCTTTACTTAAAATATCTTTATCAGGAAATAGCCATAAATTTTTCCAGATGCCCTTACTATCATTTCGCTTGAGCAAAATTTTGTTTTTCGAAGATATCAATAACCAATCAATCTTTTTTTCTTTTTTTGGTTTAGCAGTTTTTTTTAATGGAATTTTTTCTTGAATGCCTAACTTTAGAGCCTGACAATTTTTATTTACAGGACAACTATTACATATAGGATTTTTTGGCCTACACAATAAAGAACCTAAATCCATTATTCCTTGAGAATATTCTCTAAATAAGTCTTTTGGTAAAAACTCTTCAGCAAAACTTTTTACTTCTTTTTGAGTCTTATTATTATCTATTGGATTAGTAATGCCTTTAAACCTAGCAATCACTCTTTTTACGTTCCCATCTAAAATTACTCCAGGTAACTCAAATGCAAGGGAAAGGATTGCTCCTGCTGTAGAAGGTCCGATTCCCGGCAGCTCAACTAAATTTTTAAAATCTTGAGGGAATTTTCCTTTGTATTCATTCAAGATTATTTTTGCAGTTTTATGAATATTTCTTGCTCTAGAGTAATAGCCCAAGCCACTCCACAAACTCATAACCTGTTCCTCAGAGCTTTCAGCCAAAGTTTTTATTTCAGGAAAGGTTTTTATGAATGCCTTGTAATATGGAATTACAGTTTCAACTTGAGTCTGTTGAAGCATAATTTCAGAAATCCAAACCTCATAAGCACTTTTTTTTTGCCAAGGAAGGTTATTTCTTCCTTGGCTTTTTTGCCAATCAATAATTTTTTTTGAAAATTGATTCATGTTTATTATTTTACTGATTTCTGTCCGCTATAATGTCTTTTTGAAAGAGGATTAAGATGCGTAAAGCTGAATTAGAAAGAAATACCAAAGAAACACAAATAAAACTTTCTCTAGCTCTTGATGGTAAAGGAGAAAGTAATTTAAAAGCAGATCTACCTTTTTTTGTTCACATGATTGACCAGCTATCCAAACACGGTGGATTCGACATCGATTTGGATGCAAAAGGGGACTTAGAAGTGGATGCTCATCATACAGTAGAAGACGTAGGCATCAGTCTTGGGGAAGCATTTAATAATGCGCTTGGCGATAAAAAGGGTATTTTCAGATTTGGGTCTGCTTATGCGCCTTTGGATGAGGCCTTATCGAGGGTGGTTGTAGATTTTTCTGGAAGACCAGGATTAAGTTGGAATGTTAATTTTACAAAAGAATCGATTAACGATTTCGATCTAAGTTTGTTAAAAGAATTTTTCCACGGTTTCGTTAATAAAGCTCTTGCCACTGTCCACATTGATAATCTCAAAGGCGAAAATGCTCATCACCAAGCGGAAACAATTTTTAAAGCATTTGCTTTGGCGCTTAAAACAGCCTGTATGGTAGATCCTTCAAAGGGAGATGTCCTCCCTTCTACAAAAGGCCTGCTTTAAGTTAATGAATCTTGGGGTAATTGATTATGGCGCAAGTAATATATTTTCGGTTGCAAGAGCTCTTAAATCCTTAGGTGCAAATGTTTCTATAGTTGACGATCCAATAAAATTTAAAGGCATTGATAAGCTTGTTTTTCCTGGACAAGGTTCCATGGGATCTTGTGTAAGAAAACTTAAAGAGAAGGAAATGATGAATCCTTTATTAGAAGGAATAAAGTCAAAACCTTTTTTGGGAATTTGCCTGGGTCTCCAAATACTCTTTGAGTCTAGCGAAGAAAGTGAAGAGCAAGGATTAGGTTTGATCGATGGGTGCATAACTAGGATCACTGATTTACAAAATGAGAATCTTAAAATTCCTCACATGGGTTGGAATAATATTAAATTTCAAAAAGATCATGAGCTTTTTGAAGGAATAGCCGATAAGCAGTTTTTTTATTTTGTGCATTCTTTCATCGCTTCGCAATCAGGAACAAGCATCACTACAACAAATTATGGAGAAGAATTTGTTTCATCATTAGCTTTAGAAAATATATTTGCAACACAATTTCACCCAGAAAAAAGTGGCAAGTTAGGCCTCAAGTTTTTAAATAATTTTATTAATTGGAAAGTTTGAGATGCTTCCGATTCCTGCAATTGACATCCAAAATGGAAAATGTGTTCGACTTAAAAAAGGCGATTTATCTTCTACTAAAATTTATTACAAGAAGCCGCTTGATGCTGCGACTCACTGGATAAAAGAAGGAACAAAGAACCTCCATTTAGTTGATCTTGATGGCGCAAAATCAGGAAGACCAGAAAATCTAAAATATATTTTGGAAATAAAAGAAAAGTTTCCAGATGTAAATCTTCAATTGGGAGGCGGAGTTAGAGATTTAAATACTTTAGAGCTTATCTTTAAATCTGGAGTCGACAACGTCATTCTTGGAAGTATAGCTATAAAAGATAAAGAGATATTTGAAAAAGCATGCCTTGCTTTTCCAAACCAGATAATTTTGGGCGTTGACGCGGTGAATGGTTTCTTAGCTGCAGAAGCTTGGACTGAAGCTTCAAAATTATCCGCTTCAGATTTAATCGCCTCATATAAAGAACTGCCAATTAAGTCAATTATATATACAGATATAAACAAAGATGGAATGCTATCAGGGCCAAATTTAAAAGAAACAAGTGAGATTGCAAAATTATCCCCTTTTCCTGTAATAGCTTCTGGCGGGGTAAAAGATACGAATGATTTAATAAATCTCTCAAAAATTCCAAACATTATTGGTGCTATCTGTGGAGTTTCACTTTATGAAAATAAAATAAATCTCAAAGAAGCCTTAAAAATGTTTTAAAACAATGAGTTTAGCAATTCGAATAATTCCTTGTCTTGATGTAAGAGGAGGAAGAGTGGTCAAAGGAATTAATTTCAAAGACATCGTAGATGCTGGTGATCCTGCAGAAGCAGCACGAAGATATGATGACGAAGGAGCAGATGAAATATGCATGTTAGATATTGATGCCTCTTTTGAAGAACGTTCAACGACAATCGAAACGGTTAAATCCATAGCGTCACAAGTATTTATCCCTTTTACCGTCGGTGGAGGTATAAAGTCATTAGATGATATAGATATGCTTTTAAAATCTGGAGCGGATAAGGTTTCTATTAATACTAGTGCTATTTTAAATCCTGACTTAATTGTTGAAGCTTCCAAAGAGTATGGATCGCAGTGTATTGTTTTAGCTATTGATGCCAAAAGAACTGGTGAAAGTTGGAATGTTTATACTCATGGCGGTAAAAATAAAACCGATTTAAATGCAGTGGAGTGGGCAAAACAAGGTCAAAACTTCGGAGCAGGAGAAATTTTAATGACTTCTATGGATAAAGATGGGACCAAAAGCGGTTTTGATAACGACCTTTACTGCGAACTTTCAAAAAAATTATCCATTCCTGTTATTGCTTCAGGGGGAGCAGGAGAGCTTTTTCATTTGGTAGATGCAGTAAAATCTGGAAAAGCAGATGCCTTATTAGCTGCAAGTATCTTTCATTATGAGGAAATTTCAATTAAAAAAGTTAAAGAAGCCCTTCAAAATGAAGGCTTTGAAGTAAGACTTTAAACTCTATTAAATTCTTTATTTTTAACTTTATAAAAAATAGGTTCGCCTGTAGCAATTTCAATTTTGACAATTTCTTCAGGAGATATATTTTCAATATGCATTAAAAGCGCACGAAGGGAATTTCCATGTGCACAGATCAAAACATTTTTATTTTGATCAATTTTTGGTTCAATGACTTGTTCGAAATATGGAATAACTCGGTCTGCAGTATCTTTCAAACTTTCTCCTCCTGGTGGAGGTTGATCAAATGATCTACGCCAAATATGTATCTGTTCCTCGCCCCATTTCTCTCTTGATTCATCTTTATTCAATCCAGATAGATCACCATAATCTCTTTCATTTAAAGCAATGTTTTTTATCGTCTCTGTAGATTCTTGACCAATTTCTGAAAGGATTATCTTTCCTGTGAATTGAGCTCTCTTAAGTTCAGAAGTGAAATGAATATCGAAATTTATATTTTCTTCTTTTATTGCTTCACCAGCTTTCTTTGCTTCCTCTTTGCCTTTATTTGTCAGAGAAGGATCTTTCCAGCCAGTAAAAAGGTTTTTGGCATTCCATTCACTTTGGCCATGCCTCACCAAAACTAAATAACAAAAATTTTCACTGGAATTCATAGTTTCAAACCACTTTTACGTTTATCATAACGCGCTTATGCCTTATTTTATTGAATTTTTAATCGACAATTGGTTTATCGTCATTCCTTTAATATTTTCATTATTTGCTCTTTTCTTATTGGATAGAATATCAAAAGCAATAAACCTAGAACCTCATAAAGCCGTTGTCCTCATTAATAAAAAAAATGCCTTAATCATTGATATAAGATCTAAAAAAGAATTTGAAGGAGGTAAAATTAGTCAGGCACGTTATGTAGGTCCTGACTTAGAAGAATGTAAAAAGGAGTTTAATAAGTCAAATGGAAAGCCTTTCATATTAGTTTGTCAAAATGGAGCAAATTCGTCGAGAATGGCAAACGACCTAAAAAAAGAAAAGATGGACGTTTTTGTCCTTAAAGGCGGTATAAATAATTGGATTTCAGAGAAACTTCCTCTTGTAAATTAAATATCTAACTCGGTAATTTTTCTAGCTAAAGTGTTTCTTCCCCAGCCAAGTAATTTGGCAGCTTCACTCTTTTTCCCTTTAGTCGCTTTCAAAGCAGCTTTTATCATAGTGCCTTCGAAAATAGGAGTGGCACTATTTAATATGTGATCATCACCTTTTAAAAGTTTTTTAGAAGCCCAAGACTCGAGCATATCACTCCAGCTCATTTCTGGACCTTTTCTCTGTAAAGAAAGATCTTTTGGAATATCGCTTATAGAAATTTCCTGACCAGAGGATAGTAAAGTCAAAGATTGACACACATTTTGTAATTGCAATACGTTTCCTGGCCAGATTAGGTTTTCGAATAAATCTTCGACCTCTTTGCTAAGGACTTTAATTTTAATTTTTGCATCCTCTGAAAACTTTTTCAAAAAATAACTTGTGAGAAGTAAAATGTCCTCTTTCCTGTCTCTCAAAGGAGGTAAATTTATTTTTATGACATTAAGTCGATGATAAAGGTCTTCTCGAAAAGAGCCATTCTTTACTTTTTCTTCTAAGTTTTGATTTGTTGCAGCGATAATTCGCACATCAACTTTAATAGGACTATTTCCACCAATTCTGTAAAACTCTCCACTGGACAAGACTCTGATAAGTCTTGTTTGGGTTTCCAAAGGCATATCTCCAACTTCATCCAAGAAGAGAGTTCCTTTATCAGCTTGTTCAAATCTTCCTTCTCTTAACTCTCCAGCGCCTTTAAAAGCACCTTTTTCATGACCGAATAGTTCTGATTCCAGCAGTTCAACTGGAATATCTGCAACATTTAAAGATATTAATTTTTTATTTGATCTATCGGAATGTTCAAAAATTGCTTGAGATACCAATTCTTTTCCAGTACCAGATTCTCCCACCAACAAAACGGTACTATTAGAATGTGATAGCTTACCAATAGAATTAAATAGGTCTTGCATCGCAGGCGATTTACCAAGTATTTTTCCTTGCCTTAAATTTATTTCTTCTTTTTCTGAGAGCTTTTTCTGAACATTTTTCTTTTCAGAAATAGCTTTATTGATTTTTTCTATTGCCGTATTTATATCAAACGGTTTGGCAATGTAATCCCATGCTCCAGCTTCAAAAGCTTCAACCGTAGTATCTAAGTCTGAGTGAGCTGTCATAATAATTATCGGTATTTTTTGATAATCATTTCTAAAAGTTTCTAAAAGGTCCATACCATCTCTACCAGGCATTTTTAAATCAGTGAGCAGTAGGTGAGGAGATTCTATATCAAGTTTATTGACAACTTCGTTACCATCCTCAAAAGTAGATACTTTGAAACCTGCTTCAGAAAGACCGGATTCTAGTACAAATCTTATTGACTCATCATCATCTGCGATCCATATTTTTTTACTTTTAGCCATTAATCCCTTCTTTTCTTGTAGTTTTCTCAAAATTTATTTCTGAAATAGGAAGTAGAATCGTAAACGTCGTTCCTGTCTCATCGCTAGAACAATCTATAGATCCTCCATGTTGATTAATTATTCCCTTTACAATTGAAAGACCAAGGCCGGAGGCAATTTCTTTAGAAGAAACCAGCGGAAAAAAGACTGAATCGATAATGTCATCTGGTATTCCTGGACCATTGTCAATAAAATCAATTTGGCACGCAGTTTTAAATTTTCTGTTATTTATATAAACCTCATAAGCAACTCTGCTCCTAATTGTTATCTTCCCTGAAATATTTTTTTTCTTAAAAGCTTCAATTGAGTTAGTTGCCAAATTAAAAAATACTTGGGAGATTAAAGCCCGATCTATCTCTAAAAGGGGCAAACTTGGATCATAATCTTTAACAATTTGTATTTTCTGCTTCTCTATATTCTTTATAAAAATTGGAATCCTTTCTAAAATAGTATGAATATTTTGGAAAGACTGCTCAAGTTTAAATCCTGTTTCAGAAACTTTATTTACAATACTTGCGAGTCGATCAGATTCTTTCAGAATAATGTTTGCAAACTCTTTCTTTTGGGGATTTTTTATTTTCTGAGAAAGTAGTTGTGCTGCACCACGAATTCCACTGAGAGGATTCTTGATCTCATGCGCTAAACCTCTTGAAAATGCTTGAGTTACAGAAGCAGCTGTCCTCTTTTTCATCTTATCTACTAAACTTCCAGATTTAGTATTATCAAAAAATTCAAAAATAATACCCTTAAAGTCATCATTGGAAAAATACGAAGCTATAAAAGAGGCTCTTTTTTGTAAATTATCTTTGAGAAAAATTGTTGTGATATGTCTCTTCAAGGAATTCTTTTTTTCAAGGACTTCTTGCAGCTCAATTTCATTATCAATTTTTTCTTTGAAAACTTTCTCAATATTTTGGCCTCTATTTTCTTCCAAAGAAGTGCATAGATAATCTTCTGCCGATTTATTAATAAATAGAACATCTAAATTCTCATCAGCAATTAAAATTTTTGCTGATAATTCATCTAAAATATTTTCAAAAAAAATCATCTTAATAAGTTAAATCTTTCAATCAAAAACTGATAGAACTCCATATCATTTAAGTCGGTTAAAAATATAAAACTATCTACCTGAATCCAGAAAACATTCGCTCTTTATAGTGAAAGGGCAGCAACAGTTAAGTCTGTCGAATGCCCGTTCACATTTAAATATTATTTTGTTAACGTTCCAACTATGTGCGCTAAAATTTTGTATGGATCTGCATTTGAGGCAGGTCTTCGGTCTTCTAAATATCCATTCCAATCGTGTTCGACTGTATAAACAGGTATTCTAATACTTGCACCTCTATCACTCACTCCATAAGAAAATTCAGTGATTTTCTGAGTTTCGTGCAGACCAGTTAATCTCATGTCATTATCAGATCCGTATGATGCAATACCTTCATCGTGAACCTTTCCAAGTTTTTCACACATTCCCTCAAACAACTCTTTAGAACCTTTAGTTCTCATTTCTTCGTTTGAGAAATTTGAATGCATTCCCGAGCCATTCCAGTCACCTGTTTTTGGTTTTGGGTGGATATTGACTCCTACGCCAAATTCTTCAGCTATTTTGAAAAGAAGGTATCGGCTAACCCATAAGTCGTCAGCAGCTTTTATACCTTTTCCAAAACATTGGTATTCCCATTGGCCAAGTGCTACTTCTGCATTTGTTCCTGTAAGAGTAATTCCAAGATCTAAACAGGCATGGAGATGAGCATCTGAAATTTCTCGCCCAACAACATTAGCTGATCCTACACCACAGTAGTATTCTCCTTGTTCTTTTGGAGTTCCGTCTTCCCAGCCAAGAGGCTCGCCTGATTTTGGATCTGTGAAGAAAAATTCTTGTTCAAATCCGAACCACCATTCATCGGTCACAACTTCTGCAGCAGCAGCCCTAAAGTTTGAGGGGTGCGTTGTATGATCGGCTGACTGTACTTCAGTCATAACTAGATCATGCCCGTTTGGGTTTGAATATGTTTGAACAGGTAAAAGAAGACAGTCCGAACTTCCTCCTTCAGCTTGTTGGGTAGATGATCCATCAAAAGACCAATCTGGAGGTGAATCCTCATCAGTAGCTTTTACTTTGCTTCTCATATTGGCTTCAGGTTTATAACCGTCTAACCAAATGTATTCATAAGTTTTATAATCTGTCATTTTGTTCTCCTAAAAAATAAAAAATTAGTAAGAAATACTAACAAAGTAATTGCTATAAAATAGTGCATTTTATGTTTTTATTTAGTGCTAATTTTGCACTATTTTAGAACAAATAATCTAAAATTAAAGGTATTTTTTCTAAAAAATCATCATAACTATGATTTCCATTTTTTTCACAAACTACATATGAGTTTGAAAAATATCTACGAGTTATTTTATGATCAAGAACCTCGTCTCCCATTTTTACTAAACACAAATGATTTAAAGGATCTTTTAATTCACTCAGACCTAATTTTTTTAAATCTTCATAGTCTTCTTCAAAAAATTCACACTCTTCGTCCGAATGAAAATTTTTATGTTTACCGATTAATCCTTCCATTCCTTTTATATGATTTTTAACAACAGGGTTTATTGTTACTGATTTAAGCTGGTATTTATTTGCAAGAAAAGTTGCGTAAAGTCCTCCAAGAGAACTTCCTATGAGAACTGTTCCAGAACTTTTCTTAATGATTTTCTTTTCAATTTCGGCAATAGCTTCTTTCGGAGAAATACTTAAATCTGGAGATTCAAAAGAAAAGTATTTATTTTTTTTTAAATAAGTATCTAGAACCTGAGATTTTTTGGAAAAAGAAGAGCTATTGAATCCATGAAGGTAAATAATTTTTTTTGGCTCTTCCATGTCTTATTGAATAATTAAGAAATTGATTGATAAAAAGATTCCACTGGTAACGTTCGTCTTTCTGTAAGTTTATGTTTTTCACATCAAACAAAGACAATAAGTCTTTATGAAAATTTTGGAATTCTATTACTTCCATCATCATTGCTTCTTTATAAAGTCTGCACGTGATAGCTAGATTTTTAATATTAGTAATATCTTCAATTAAGAATTCTAATTCATCGGTAAATTTTGAAAGTTTTTTTCTTGAGACAGTAACTGAACTATCAGAATTTTTTTCTCCAACCTGAAATGTATAAGAGTTTTTTTTATTGAGCTCCCCAGAAATTTTATTTACAAGAATAAAATTTTGCTCATAAAGACTATGAAGGCGTTTTAGATTTCTATAAGTTTTAAACATTTTAATCAAGTCTACATAGATTTTTTATTTTTTGAACTCAATCATATGAAGCCCATAACACGTTAGCAACGATACTTCTATAAGGTCTCCAAATTTGAGATATCTTTTCCATCTCTTCTTCTGAAGGCCTTTTTTCAAGGTTTTTAATTCTCTTTACTGCTTCCATTAGGCCTAAATCTGCAACAGGCCAGACATCTTCTCTTTTCAGAGAAGCCAGCATATAACATTGTGCAGTCCAAGGTCCAATTCCTTTTATTCTTGTTATTTCCTCGATTAATAATTCATCATCAAGCTTATGAAGTTCTTTAAAATTTATTTCTTTATTTACACAATTCAAAGCTAGGCCTTTTAAATAAGAAATTTTTTGCTTACTTAATCCGCATTCTTTCAAATCTAAATCACTTGTATTTAGCAGAGCTTCAGGTGAAATGTTTTTCAATTTCAATTTCATTTTCTTGTAAATAGCTTTAGCAGATGCGACAGAAAGCTGTTGTTCAATTATTAGTTGTAAAAGCCCTTTGAAGCCCTTATTTCTAGAATACTCTCCAAAGTTTGTATAGCTTTTAAAAAGATTTATAAGATCTTTATCTTTTTTTGCTAGATATAAGATCTTTTCTTTATATTTGTGTTTCTCAAATATTTTTGAAAGGGAGGTATTTACTTGTTGCGTCGACATAAGCTTTGATGTGTTTCTCTTCTTTACTTACAAAGTTCTCAATAGCATCTTTGAAGTTTGGTTCCGAAATCCAATGAGCTGAATACGTAATTGTCGGTTTGAAGCCTCTTTTAATTTTATGCTCGCCTTGAACCCCAGGATCAAATTTTAACAACTGATTTTTTATTGCAAATTCAATTCCTTGGTAGTAACAGCATTCAAAGTGTAGACAGTCATACTCTGCTGAACAGCCCCAATAACGCCCATATAAATTTTCTTGGTCTTTGAAAAACATAGAGCCTCCCACAAGTGAATTACTATTTTTGTCTCGCGCTAAGACCAAAACTATGTTTTCCATTATTCTTTCTAAACATACTTCAAAAAACTCCTTAGTAAGATAACCTAAGTGACCGCTTCTTTTTAAATTAGTTGAGAGATAAAACTCATAAAACTGCATCATTAAATCTTTGTTTAATTCCTCTCCTGAGTAGGTCTCAACAACGATACCTTGGCTTGATATTTTTTCTCTTTCTTTTTTTACGTTTTTTCTATGTCTTGATCTAAAAGTATCCAAAAAGTCATCAAAATTATTAAAATTTTCATTAAACCAAATAAATTGAGCATTCTTTCTAACACTTAGAGACTTTTCAGAAAAAACATCAATATCTTTTTCTTCTGGAAATAAAACATGCCAGGAAGAAATATTATTTTCTTTACTTAATTTTTCTACTCCCTTCAGAATTAAAGAAAAAATATCAAGAGGTGATTCATTTGAAGCATGAAGAATCCTTGGTCCTGTCGCAGGGGTAAAAGGAATTGATGAAACTAGTTTTGGATAATAATCTAAACCATGCTGATAAAAAGCATTAGCCCAAGTGTAATCAAATACAAATTCACCAGAAGAATCCGTCTTTATATAAAGAGGCATTGCTCCTACAAGTTTAGATTCTTTTTCTATTGCGATATGAGCAGGATGCCAGCCAGTATTTTTCCCCACACAATTTGTATTTTCGAGTAATTCAAGAAATTCGTATTTCAAAAAAGGGTAATCATTTTTTGGCAATAATTGATCCCAATCTTCTTTATCTATTGAGGTAATCGAATTAATAAATTTTATTTGTTCCATTTATAGGTAAGCAACTATAAAACTTATAAATATACCTATCCCAAGCCAGTGGTTTTTTTTAAAAAAATTTGAACAATCTGAAGGTTTATCAAAATTTGTTGAATTCATAAAATACACAATCAAAATTAAATTAAAAATTAATATCAAAAAATATATTATCGAAAAGGAATTAAAAATACCTATTAAGATTAGAAAAGTTATAAGTAATAAATAACAAATCCATAAAATTAAATATTCCTTACCTTGAAAAAAAATAGCAGAGCTTTTTATATTGGCAAGCAAATCATCTTTTCTGTCAGAAAGTGCATAAACCGTATCGTAAGCAAGAACCCAAAATAAGTTTGCCAGAAACAAAAGCCAACAATTAATTGGAAAAGAATTTTCGTAGTAAGCAAATGCCATAAAAATTCCCATGGAATAACAAATACTCAAGTAGAGCTGAGGAATGACAAAAAATCTTTTCATAAGAGGGTATGTCGTTATCAATAATATGCAAAAAAATGCTACCAGAGTGGATAAATAACTTAAGAAAAAGAGAAGAGAAGCAGATAGGGAAGCTAATACAAATAATATTAAAATAGCTTCTGTATTGGATACAGATTTATTAGCTATAGGTCGATTGAAAGTTCTAAGGACTTTTCTATCTAATTTTTGATCAAGAAGGTCATTTATAACAACTCCTGCGGATCTTGTGAGAAAACACCCTAGGCAAAAAACAATGATTATTAGAATGTCCGGTCTACCCAAAGAGGCTAACCATATTGCAGACAGAGAAGGCCACAGTAAAAGATATACTCCTATAGGCTTATCAATTCTTAGAAGAAAATAATAGTTTTTTAATACATCCAACATGAATATAATCCATTTTTTTAGAGGATTATTTATTATATCTAGTTATGGAAGAATACATTAAGTGGGAATGCATTGTCTGCGGTCTAATATATGATGAGGCAGAAGGTTGGCCTGACGATGGAATCGAACCAGGAACAAAATGGGAAGATGTGCCGTTCGACTGGATTTGCCCTGATTGTGGAGTTGGGAAAGAAGACTTTGAAATGGTTCCTTTGGAGGGTGGAAAAAGCTACTAATTTAAAATGTCTTTAACTAATAAAATCCTTCTTGGAATGATTCTTGGAATATTCCTAGGAAGTTTATTAAATAATTTTTTTCAGGGAGACCTGCCGAATTTCATAGCTTTCTTTTATGAACTAATCGATGCGATAGGGAGAATTTTCTTATCCTTATTAAAATTATTGGTGGTTCCTTTGGTCTTTGTATCTTTGGTAGTCGGTGTTTCAAACCTTACTTCTGATAAACAACTTCTTTCAATCAGTTCAAAAGCAATAGGACTGTATTTATTTACAACTGCGCTGGCTATTGTAAGCGCTTTATTCGTTAGCTCTTTTTTTGATATGGCAAGAGAAGCAAGTCTTACTAGCACATCATCGTTTGAACAAAATGCTATTCCTTCTTTAAAGGATACCTTCATAAATTTATTTCCTAGCAATCCAATCAAAGCGATGGCAGAAGGCAATATGATTCAAATAATTATCTTTTCTATGTTGTTTGGATATGGCTTAAATAAACTTTCTAGCGAGACTTCAAAGGTGAAATCCTTCTTCTTTGACTTAAATGAAATAATACTAAATATTGTTAATTTTGTGATAAGGCTTTCTCCCTTAGGAGTTTTTTGTTTGATATTTTCCACCTTTTCATCCCTGGGGATATCAATCATATTCACGCTGATTAATTATTTTTTAATAGTTGTTTTCGTTTTAATATTTCACGCTCTATTTTCTTATAGCTTTCTTCTGATAACTCTGGCAAAAGTAAATCCTTTATTTTTCTTTACAAATATGAGGGAGGCGATTTTGTTTGCCTTTAGCACATCGTCGAGTAGCGCAACTATGCCAGTTACCTTGAAAACCGTAGAAGAAAAGTTAGGAGTAGACAAGTCGGTGAGTTCTTTTTGTATACCTCTTGGAACGACAATCAACATGGATGGAACAGCTATCATGCAAGGTGTAGCAACGGTGTTTATCGCTCAAGTTTATCAAGTTGATTTAAGCATGATGGAATATTTAATGGTAATAATTACAGCGACGCTTGCTTCAATAGGAACAGCCGGTGTTCCAGGAGTTGGGTTAATCATGCTAGCCATGGTTTTACAACAGGTAGGATTACCTGTTGAAGGCATAGCTTTAATAATTGGTGTTGATAGACTATTGGATATGCTAAGAACAGCCGTAAATGTATCTGGGGATGCAACTATTTCATGCATTGTTGCAAATTCAGAAAATCAGCTGACAAGAAAGATTTAAATAGTTAAAAAAATCTGACTTATCTGTTAAATTACATTTTTTATTCTTGGGAGAATCACATATGGAATCTTATCTTTCTATTCCACCAATTTTCGGTCTTATTGGACTTTTGGTTGCCTTAGTCATTTATTTTGTTGTAGTAAGTTATGACGAGGGCTCAGAAAAAGTAAAAAAAATAGCTGATCAGATTCATCTTGGAGCAATGGTTTTTATGCGCCGAGAATACACCTATTTATTTTTCTTTGTATTAGTTTTAATTGTTCTTTCATACTTAGCTTTGGGATTTAATACAGCACTAGCGGTAACAGCAGGAGCACTTTCTTCGTCCCTTGCCGGATGGTTAGGAATGTTTTCAGCCACCAAAGCAAATTCTAGAACAGCAACTGCTGCACTTGAAAAAGGCCCAAAAGTAGCTTTATCAATAGCTTTTTATGGCGGATCAATTATGGGTTTGTGTGTCGCTTCTCTCGGACTAGTTGGTCTGGGGGGGGCTATATTTTTATTTCGGTGGAGATCCAGCAACTGCGAGAGCAATTGAAGGTTTTGGTATGGGAGCTTCTTGTGTGGCTTTATTCTCAAGAGTAGGCGGGGGAATTTATACCAAAAGCGCCGATGTTGGCGCTGACTTAGTTGGTAAGGTTGAAGCAGGAATTCCTGAAGACGACCCAAGAAATCCTGGCGTTATTGCTGATAACGTAGGAGATAATGTTGGCGATGTTGCTGGCATGGGGTCGGACATTTTTGAATCATATTGTGGAGCTATGATTGCATCAATTGCAATAGCTTCTACACTCGATGATTCAGGCATGATGCTTTTACCTCTTGCGCTTGCTTCAATCGGCCTTATAGCGTCAGTATTAGGAATAATTATTGTAAAAGCTTTCTCTTCTTTGTCTCCTGATGCTGCTTTAAGAACTGGGACAATAGGCTCAGCAATCTTATTTATTATGGGAGCTTATTTCTTAATAGAAGTCTTAATTGGAGATGGCTTCATCAATATTTGGTTAGCTGTTCTCACTGGAGCGGTTGGTGGAGTATTGATTGGTTTGATTACTGAGTACTACACTGGAAGTAGCCCAATTAGAAGAATAGCCAAATCTGGAGAAACTGGTCCAGCAACTGTAATGATTACAGGTTTAGCAGTAGGCATGCAGTCAGTTGTTATTCCAATACTGGTTCTAGCAACTATTATTTGGATTTCAACTAGCTTGACAGGCTTATATGGAGTAGGAATTGCTGCAGTAGGAATGCTGGCAACGGTTGGTATAACTATGGCCATAGATGCATACGGACCTGTTGCCGACAATGCCGGGGGCATTGCAGAAATGGCTGGCATGGGTCCAGAAACTAGAGAAATCACAGATGGTTTAGATGAGGTAGGGAACTCAACTGCAGCAATAGGAAAGGGCTTCGCTATTGGTGCTGCAGCATTAGCAGCTTTAGCGATAATTGCGGCTTTTGTTGAAACAGTTGCTCATAACAAGGGTGAATTTGAACTACTGCTTTCTGATCCGCGTGTTTTAGTAGGAATGTTTGTTGGTATCTCAATTCCTTTTTTAATTTCCTCAATCACAATGACTGCTGTGGGAGACGCAGCTTTTGAGATGATTAATGAAATTAGACGACAATTTAGAGAAATACCTGGTCTGCTTGAAGGAAATGCCGAGCCAGATACAGCTAAGTGTGTAGATATTGCCACCTCAGCAGCTTTAAAAAGAATGTTAATACCTGGCGTGATAGCAGTCGGTGCTCCTGCTGTCGTAGGTTTTGGCTTAGGCGCAGAATCTTTAGGTGGAATGCTAGGAGGAGGGCTTATCGGATGTGTTGCTATGGCTTTGATGATGGCAAATGCCGGAGGAGCTTGGGATAATGCTAAGAAATATATAGAGAAAGGAAATCTTGGCGGTAAGGGAACAGAAACTCACTCAGCAGCAGTTGTTGGAGACACAGTCGGAGACCCATTCAAAGATACTTCAGGACCCTCTATGAATATTCTTATCAATGTAATGGCAATTGTGAGTCTTGTGATATCCCCTTTACTCTAAAAATATTTACTGAGCGATAATCAAATTTTGTTTATCGCCTAGCCATCTATCAAGGAGAATCCTTGATAAATTCTGATCAGCATTATCCAGGCCTTTAACTAGTTTTTCTGCTTTGTTAATTAAATGAGCATCTCGAGATAAATCAGAAATTTTAAGTTCTATACCTCCAGATTGTTTGGTACCTAAAATTTCACCAGATCCTCTTAACTTCATGTCAATTTCTGAAATTTCAAAACCATCATTTGTTGATTTCATTGCTTCCAATCTAGCTTTGGCAATTTCACCAATTTCACCATGATAAATAAGAACGCAGTAAGCTTCCAAATCCGCTTTTCTTCCTACTCTTCCTCTTAATTGATGTAGCTGACTCAGGCCCAATCTTTCTGCATTTTCAATCACCATTAAACTGGCATTAGGTACATCCATTCCAACCTCAATTACAGTTGTACAGACTAAAACATTCGTTTTCCCACTTCTAAAACTTTCTATCTCTTTATCTCTTTGATCTTTTGAGAGTTTGCTATGAACAAGACCAATATTTAAACCATGGGTATTTTCTTTTATCCATTCTTTGGCTTCATCAGCTGCCTGAACATCTAAATTTTCAGATTCTTCAATCATCGTACACAACCAAAATACTTGATTGCCCGCTTTGCACACTGCCTCTAGCCTTTTGACAATTTCATTCTTTTTCTTTTCGTTATACACCAAAGTTTCTACTGGCTTCCTTCCTGGCGGCAGTTCATCAATTTTTGATGTTTCTAAATCTGCAAAAATAGTCATAGCTAAAGTCCTTGGTATCGGAGTAGCCGTCATAAATAATTGATGTGGCATTATCCGATTAGTACTCTTTTTTACTAAATCAAATCTTTGTTTAACTCCAAATCTTTGTTGTTCATCTACCACAATGAGGCCCAGATTTTTCATTACCACTTTATCTTGAAAAACTGCATGAGTTCCTATCAGTATGTCAATATCACCATTTTCAAGATCTTGGTAAATTCTTTTTCTTTTTGCATTTGGTAACTTTCCTGTTAACAACTCAATTTTTATGTTTGATTTTTTGAACCATTCTAAAAAATTTTTGAAGTGTTGTTCTGCCAAAACTTCTGTGGGACATAAAAGTACTGATTGAGTATTATTTTTTGCAGCAATAAACATACTTACAGCAGCTACCACTGTTTTTCCCGATCCAACATCACCTTGAACTAATCTCCTCATGGGTTTTTTGAGAGCTATATCTTCTGAAATTTCTTTTATTGTTCTTGATTGAGCATTGGTTAAATTAAAAGGGAAATTTTCTTTGAAAGTCTTCAATTCCTCTTCTGACGCCTTCATTTCTTGAGCTCTGAGTTTATTAATTTTTTCAGAGGCAATTTTGACTCCTATTAAGTTTGTCGCTAACTCTTCAACAATTAATCTCTCTTGCGCTTCATGTTTATAGTTATTGATTTTTATAATGTCATCGTCAACAGAAGGATTATGAATTTTTAACAAAGCATCTTTAACCGATAGGGAGCTTATTTTTTGTTTTCTGAATATAGAGTCGATTTCTTTTTCGTTTAAGTTTAAGTATTCAATTTCTTTTAAACATTCCTTGATAATATTTCTCGTTCTAAATTGTGTTAGATTTGTAGAGCCAAGAGAATAAATAGGTGTAAGCGTATCGTCTAAAATAGGACGCTTGGAAGTTTCAAAAATCTTATAGCTCGGATGAAATACTTGCAGTAAAGAGCCATTGCTTCTCACTACCCCATACCCTCTAACATGCAAACCCACTTTGAAGGCATTTGCTTGAGCATAAGAAAAATAAAACAATCTGATTTGAAGAAAACCCGTGCCATCTGAAATTCTTGCCATGAAAGATCTTCTTCCAGGAAAAATGGTTTTGCTCTCAAGAATCTCTCCTTCAAATTGAAAGGCTTCTCCAGGCACTAGATCTTTTATCGAGGTTAATTTAGTTCTATTTTCGTATTTTTTTGGCAGTAAAAAAAGCGCATCCTGAATGTAGTTGATTCCTATTTTATTCAACTCTTCCTTTACTTTTGGCCCTACACCTTTAATTTCAGCGATATTTTTCTGTAGCGATTCGCTTTTCACTCTTTAAAAGCTATAGTTTCAATTTCTATTGAACTTCCCTTAGGTAATTTGGACACTTCGTATGCAGCCCGAGCGGGATAAGGCTTTGAAAATATTTCTGCCATAATTTCATTAACTTTTTCGAAATTATTTAAGTCTTCAAGCAAAACTGAAATCTTAACAATGTTGGAAAAATCCATGTCATTGGCTTTTAAAATCTGCTTTATATTCTGAAAAACCTGTTTTATTTGATTTTCTATTCCCTCTACTAATTCCATTGTGGAAGGATCTAAAGGAATTTGGCCAGAAATAAATAAAAATCCATTAGACTCTATCGCTTGGGAGTAAGTACCAATTGCTCTGGGCGCATTTTCTGTTTCAATTATCTTCATCTTTATCTTCATCAATGATTGGAAGCGTGGCAGTTCTTTGTTCCCAACTATGAATTCTTGTTGCAGACAAAATAAAATCTTTTCTACGCAGTCGTCTTAAAATTTTTGCTAGATGATTTCTGTCCGTCACTGCAAGCAAAATATATAAATCTACTTTATTGCCAGCAGGTGGATCGCTTTTGATACTTTCAATATTTGTTGAGTATTCTGCTATGACAGTTGAAACCTCTGCAAGAATTCCAGCTTTATCTTGGGCAACCAGTTTTATTTCAACGGAAAAATTACCGGATAGGGTATTTTCCCACTGTACGGGGGAGCACACAGCCGGATCATGCCTTATTGGTAGGATGTTTTTACACCTTTCTTGATGAATAACTATCCCTCTACTTTTAGAAAAGTGGGCAATAACATGATCTCCTGGAATTGGCCTGCAGCAACTTGAATAAGTAACAACCAATCCCTCAGCACCTGTGATTTGTAGATTAGAGAACTGTATTTCGTCATTTTCTTTTTCTTCAAGAAATTGCATGATTTGGTGAGCTACTACCAAACTTGATCTTTTTCCAGACCCAATGCTTTCAAGCAACTCCCTGACACTTTTGTAATTTAAAGACGTCAAAAGTTTTTTCATTTTATTCTTCGGAACATCTCTTAACTTTGTTTGATGAATATATAAAGATTGTTCTAACAACTGTTTCCCAAATTTTCTTGCCTCTGATTCTTTTAAATTTTTGAGATTATGCCGAATAGCAGACCTTGCTCTTGAGGTTCTAATGAATTCAAGCCAACTCGGATTAGTCTGAGGAACTTTGTCTGTAATAATTTCAATAGTTTGTCCGCTTTCTAAAGGAACACTTAAAGGGGCGAGGTTTTTATTTATTCGACAACCACTGCAATGCAGGCCAATATCAGAATGCAAAGCAAAGGCAAAATCTACAGGAGTTGAATCCTTAGGCAGATCTATAATGTCTCCTTGAGGAGTAAAAACATATACTTCGTTTGACACCAAACCTGTTTTTATCACTTCAACAAAATCCGAAGCATCCTCTGATCGAGCATTAATTTCCATTAAACCATTAACCCATCTTCTAGCTCTTGCTTGAACAGGATTGTCTTTTTCTCCAGATTTATAAACCCAATGTGCTGCAATTCCATATTCAGCTAATTCATCCATATCATTTGTTCTGATTTGGATTTCCACGGGAAGGCCTTCAAAAGTCATTATTCCAGTGTGCAAAGATTGATATGAATTAGATTTAGGAATAGCAATGTAATCCTTAAACCGACCTTCGATTGGATTAAAAGCGTTATGAATTATTCCTAATGCCTTGTAACAGTCAATCACATTTGAAGTTGTAATTTTAAGAGCATAAACATCTAATACTTCATTTAAACCTTTAGACTGTCTTTTCATTTTTTTATAGATACCGAAGCAATGTTTTCTTCTGCCTATAACGGAGCAATCTAAATTACTTTCGGCTAGCTTTTGCTTGATTGAAGATTCAACTTTTTTAAGAATTTTTTTTCTTCCCCTGGAGTTTTTCTTAATTGCTTCTTCTAGAATTGCAAATCTGGATGGATATAAATTTTTAAAAGCTAGGTCTTCTAACTCTCTATAGATTTGATGCATTCCCAATCGATGCGCAATCGGCGCATAGATTTCTAAAGTTTCGTTTGCAATTCTTGTCTTTTTTTCTTTATTTAAGAACTTAATGGTTCTCATGTTATGCAACCTATCAGCTAGTTTTACAACAATTACTCTAATGTCCTCCGACATTGCAAGAACCATTTTTTGGAAACTCTCAGCTTGAATATCTTTCTTTGAAGTCAATTCAACTTTATCTAATTTACTTACTCCGTCAACTAAGTTTGCAACTTCTTTATTGAATTCTTTTTTTAAAAAAGTCTTAGGAATTCCTGAATCTTCAATTACATCGTGGAGCATCGCTGCAGACAAGCAATCTTCATCCATTTTAAGCTTGCCTAAGATTTCGGCAACGGCAAGGGGATGAGAAACATAAGGATCTCCACTTACTCTGTATTGTCCAGAGTGAGCGTTTGCAGCAAAAAAATAAGCTTTTTTGACTTGTTCTAGTTGGTCTTGGTCTAGGTAACCACCAAGATTTTTGGTAAGTTTATTTAAATTTTTGGTCTCAGATGCCATTAGCAAAAGAGTTTAACAAAAAAAAGTTATTCTAGGCCTTCTTCGTCGTCAGAAGTCAATTGATCTGATAATTCTTCTTCAAAAGCGTCAAAGTTAAAGCTATCAATATTTTCTAAAGTTACAGTACCCGCAGCTATTTCTCTAAGAGCAATTACAGTAGGTTTATCATCTTCTGGATCGACGGTAGGTTCTCTACCATCAATTGCAAGTTGCTTTACGCGCTTTGCAGCAAGTTTCACCATTTCATACCTGTTTGGAATTTTTTTTAAACAATCTTCTACAGTAATTCTAGCCATGGTAAAACCTATTAAGGGAATGGATTCTACTTAATTTTTATTGATTATTCTACTAATCTTTTAATCAAGTCTTTAGATGATCTTGAATTAAAATCTATAGGCGAAATACCTTCAAAAAGAATTTGTGAAAGATCTTCAAAGGCTTTTTCGAAATCATCATTTAAGACTAAATAATCATACATTTCAGACTTACTGATTTCTTTTTTTGCCTCTGACAGTCTATTTTCTATTTCTTCAGACGAATCTAGATTTCTTTTGATCAGTCTTTGCTTCAAATCGTCTAGAGACGGAGGAACTAAAAAAATTAGCTTAGCATCATCAAAAAGTTCTTTAACAGCATAAGCACCTTGCCAATCTAATTCTAAAATTAGGTTTGAGTTATTGTATTTTATTTTTATTTCTTCCTTTGAAGTACCATAGAAATTCCCAAAGATGGTTGCGTATTCAACATATTCTTCCTTTTTAATTTTATCTTTGAAATCTTTTTCAGATAAAAAATAATAATCTTTGCCTTCCAAATCTCCATGGCGTTTTTGTCTCGAAGTGTCAGAAATACTTTTTTCAAAGTTTGCAGATCTTGAATCTTCAAAAAGCTTATTTATCAAAGAAGTTTTGCCGCCTCCC
>CACEVU010000003.1 GCA_902563105.1 uncultured SAR86 cluster bacterium | reverse complement strand
CTATAGGCCCACAAACTTCTGATCTTTCTATAAAAATAAGTGAACAAGAATCTGGAAATGTTTTATCAAGAGGAGAGCAGAAACTATTGATTTTATTGATTTATCTTTTCTTTATTGACATGCTGTCAAATATTTCATCGAATACCCCAATTTTTTTAATAGACGATTTGCCTTCTGAGCTTGATGACAGAAATTTAGATATAGCTCTTAATTTAATTCAAGACGCCAGGTGCCAAATTTTTATAACTTCTTTAGAAAATTTAGAAAAATATGAGTTTGACATGGTAATTGATTTATAATATCTGATGCCAAAAAAAGCTCCAAAAAAAGAAATCTACGACTCTTCAAATATCAAAGTTTTAAAGGGTTTAGAGGCAGTCAAAAAGCGTCCTGGAATGTACATCGGAGATACCGATGATGGCACAGGATTGCACCACATGATATTCGAAATTGTTGATAATTCTATTGATGAAGCATTAGCTGGATTCTGCGATGAGATAAAAGTAACAATCCACTCAGATGCAATGGTAAGTGTAAGCGATAATGGAAGAGGTATTCCGGTTGATATTCACAAGGGAGAAGGCATCTCGGCTGCCGAAGTGATAATGACAAAATTACATGCTGGTGGAAAATTTGATGATAATTCTTATAAAGTTTCTGGAGGACTTCATGGAGTTGGAGTTTCAGTAGTAAATGCTCTGTCTGAAACTCTAGAACTTGAAATCAAAAGAGATGGAAATATTTACAAACAGTCTTACAAAGACGGCACTCCGAAAACAAAAATTAAAAAGAACGGAACTACAAAAGATCAAGGAACTTCTATCAAGATTGTTCCTTCTGAGTCAACGTTTGGTAAAAATAGAGTATTCGATTACGAAGTTGTTCAAAAAAAATTAAGAGAACTCTCTTTTCTAAATTCAGGAGTAAAGATTGAGCTGCTCGATGAAAGATCATCGAAAAGCGACACATTTAAATCAACTGGCGGTCTGGAAGAATTTGTCGCCTTTAAGAATAAAAATAAAACCGCAATAAATAAAACTTTTTCTTTTAAGAAAGAATCTGGAAAAGGGATATCAATCGAAATTGCTTTGCAATGGAACGATTCTTACCAAGAAAACATACAGTGTTTTACTAACAATATTCCTCAGAGAGATGGTGGTAGTCATTTAGAAGGTTTCAGAACCGCACTTACGAGAACGCTTAATAATTTTATGAAAAAAGAAGGCTATCTCAAAAATGAAACATCACCCCCGAGCGGAGAAGATGCAAGAGAAGGTTTAACAGCCATAATTTCAACCAAAATTCCTGATCCTAAATTTTCCTCTCAAACAAAAGACAAACTTGTCTCTTCAGAAATAAAACCAGTCGTGGAACAAGAAACCTATAAATATTTGTCTGACCATTTGTTAGAAAATCCTGGCGAAGCAAAGATAATTGTCTCAAAAATTCTTGAAGCGTCTCGAGCAAGAGAAGCTGCAAGAAAGGCACGAGAAATGACTAGAAAACAAGGCAGGCTTGACGGCTCAGGTTTGCCAGGCAAGCTTGCAGACTGTCAAGAAAAGAAACCCGAATTAAGTGAAATTTACTTGGTTGAGGGAGAATCAGCAGGTGGTTCAGCAAAACAAGGAAGAAATAGACAAAATCAAGCAATATTGCCACTAAAAGGCAAAATTCTTAACGTTGAGAAGGCAAGATTGGATAAAGTTCTAAGCAGTCAAGAAATAGTAATCTTAATTACGGCCCTAGGTTGTGGAATAAGAGACGAATTCACACTAGAAAAGCTGAGATATCATTCAATTGTCATCATGACCGATGCAGATGTTGATGGATCACATATAAGAACCTTGCTATTAACTTTCTTCTATAGACAGATGCCTGAATTAATTGAAGCCGGACATATTTTCATTGCTCAGCCGCCACTATACAAAGTTAAGAAAGGTAAAAAAGATATTTATCTAAAAGATGAGGAAGCCTTGCAAGAATTTCTAGTTGACAAAGCTGCTGATGAAACGGAACTATTCGTGACAAGAACAAAAAAAATAGAATCAAATAAATACAAAGATTTATTAAAGCTTCATAATACTTTTCAAGCGACAATTTCTAATCCCTCTATTTCACTAGATAAAGATATATTAGTAGCAATGCTAAATTGTGATGAGTTTCCGTCTACTTCATCCGAAGCAAATGTTAAAAAATGGATTAAAAGTTTTGTTAAGAATATAGATTCAAAAAAAGGAGTAGCATGGAAAACTTCGATAGATAAAAAAAATAAACAATCACTTTTGGTCGAAAGATCTGAGCATGGCCATTCTTCTTTTTCCATAATTCCTTTTTCCTTTTTTAAATCAAACCAAACGACCCCCTATAAAATCATTAAAGCTTATAAAAGATCCTTGAAAGATTTAAAACTAAAAAAAAGTTATCTTTTAGTAGCTGGAGAAAAAATAGAAATTAAAGACTTTTTAAGCCCATTTGAAAAATTAATGAATTCAACAAGAAAAGGACTCTCTTTACAGAGGTATAAAGGACTCGGAGAAATGAATCCCGAACAACTTTGGGATACTACAATGAATCCAGTTGGCAGAAGACTAGTTCAGGTGAAAATTGAAGATGCAGATGAGGCAAGTGATTTGTTTGAACAATTAATGGGTGACAACGTAGAAAACAGAAGGGAGTTTATAGAAACGAACGCATCTCTTATTGGCTCAATAGATATTTAAACACCAAATAGCTCGTCATATTTTTCCTTTGACCAATTTCTAACTTTTTCAGTAATTTCTCTAGAATCTTCAGAAGGATCAATTGCCTCGCCAAGAAAAAAAATCACCTCGCCAGGATTAATTAAAAAATCCCCGCCGTACCAGCATTCCCCAGCATTATTGACTATGGGAATGATCTTGCTGTTGGTTTTAAAAGCTAATTGTGCACCTGTCTTCTTATATATTCCAAGATCACCCGGCTTTCTTCTGGTTCCCTCAGGGTAGTAAACAATTGAGAATCCTTGTTCTAATAATTCTGGCCCTTGAGAAAAAATTTTCTTGATTGCATCTGACCCCTTTCCTCGGTTAATTGGAATTGAACTTAATAATCTAAGCGCCCACCCAATTATTGGCCAATGCAGCAAAACATCTTTCAAAACAGTTGCTGCGGGAATAAATTTTTCATATAAAACCAATGTCTCAATAAAACCCTGGTGATTTGAAAAATATATTTTTTTCTCAGTAGAATTTATTTGTTCTAAATTCCCTTCAAACTTAATCTTTACGCCGCAACAAATTTTTATCCAAAAACGAAAAAAAGAAACCCAAGACAAAATAATTTTTTGTCTAAATTTTTTATCTATAAAAATACACGCTGGAAAAGTTAATGAAATTATTATTAAAGAAATAACTAAAACAATATAAAAAATTAAAGATCGTAAATAATTTATCAATTGCATATAAATTTAGTTGCAGAAAATAAGTTTTCAAATACTTTTGCTTGAGATGTGTCATGATTCTTCAAGGTTGTTTCACCGTAACCAGTTTTAACTAATAAGGGGATACACTCATGATTCAAAGCGCACTGAACATCAGAAAATTTATCTCCGATGAAATAACATCCTTTTAAATTAATGTTCAATATTTCTTCTGCAGATGTTAGTAATCCAGTTTTAGGTTTTCTACAATTACAATTATCTTCTGGTTTATGTGGACATACTTCTACGTGCAGAATTTCTGATCCAAACTCTTTAACTTTTTGTTTCATGTGTAAATTGACGTTTTCTATTTCTTCTTGAGTTGCTATTCCTAAACTAATACAAGCCTGATTGGTAGCAACAATAATTTTAAAATTGTGTGTTGTTAACAGTTTTAAGGCTTCTAAGCTTCCTGTTTCAAATTTAAAGTCATTGGATTTTGTAACATAATCAAACAGATCAACATTGATGACTCCATCTCTGTCGAGAATAATGTATTTTGTTTCAGACATTTTTAGTTTCGAAAAAAATCCAAGACGTCTTTTTCTAAACTTTCTAGATCTATAGAGCGTTGTTCCATGGTATCTCTATCTCTAAAGGTAACTTTATTATCTTCAATAGTGTCGTAATCAACTGTTATACATAATGGCGTGCCTATTTCATCGTGTTTTCGATAACTCTTACCTATGTTTCCTGTATTTTCGACAGTAATTCTTCCCAAATTTAACTTTAATAACTTGTTTTTTATTTCTATAGATGCGTTTACTATTTCTTCAACATTCTTTTTTAAAGGAATTACAGCAATTTTCACAGGAGATAGGTGCTTTTTCAAAGATAAAACAACTCTTTTTGACTCATTTTCAAGAATTTCTTCCTTATATGCGTCATTTAATATAGCTAAAAATGCCCTTTCTACTCCAGCACTAGGCTCAATAACATAAGGCATAAGCCATTTATTTGTTACTTTGTCTTGATAAGCAAGTTTCATTTTAGAAGACTTATTTTCTTTAACTTTTGCGTCAATATTGAATTCTTCTTGTGATTTTGTATGCGAACCCAAATCAAAATCTGTTCTGTTTGCAATTCCTTCTAATTCTTCTGTTCCATGAGGAAATTTGTACATTATATCTGTGGTAGCTTTGGAGTAATGAGATAATTCTTCCTTTGGGACTTTATATAGTTCTATATTTTCTTCTTTTAAGCCTTGGTCTAACCACCATTTCATTCTTTCTTTAGTCCAATATTCATGGAATTTTTCGTCATGTTTTGGCTCTACAAAATACTCCATTTCCATTTGCTCAAATTCTCTTTTTCTAAAAATAAAGTTTCTTGCAGTTATTTCGTTTCTAAAAGCTTTACCTATCTGTGCTATCCCGAATGGCAAGGTTCTTGAAGTACTATCAATAACATTCTTAAAATTAATAAAAATGTGCTGAGCAGTTTCAGGTCTTAAGTAAACTAAAGAAGAGCCATCATCAACAGGCCCAATATTAGTTTTAAACATCAAGTTAAAATCCCTGGGTTCAGTCAAATCTTCTTCTTTGCAGTAATCTGGAACTTGATCAGCTCTAAATCTTTCTCCACAAGACTTGCAATCAACTAAGGGATCTGAAAATGTATCTTCATGACCTGAATGTGAAAAAATACTTTGACTCCCTAAAATTGATGAATCTAATCCTTCAATATCGTCTCTTTGATAAATCATCGCTTCCCACCAGGCTTTCTTGATATTATTAGCTAGCTCTACTCCTAACGGGCCATAATCATAAACTCCTTGCATGCCTCCATATATTTCTGCAGTCTGAAATATAAAGCCCCTTCTTTTACAAAGAGAAACTATTTTTTCCATATTGTTTTCTTTCATTTCAGTTCTTTAATTGAAGTGAGTACTTACTATTCCTTCCAAAAGAAAGCAGTAAATAATACCAACAAGGTATATATTTCTAGTCTTCCGAGTATCATCACAAAGGCTAAAACTACCTTTGTGAGTGAGCTCATTTCTGAATAATTATAAGCTACTTCACCAAGACCAGGGCCTAAATTATTTAAAGTTGCCGCTATGGCGGAAAAAGCTGTTTCAGTATCTATCCCCTGCCCCATTAAAAAAAATGATCCTACTAAAAAGGTTAATAAATAAACGGTAAGAAAACCCCAAACGGAATCTGCAACTTCACTGTTGATTTTTTTCTTTCCAATTTTCAAAGGTAAAACCAGATTAGGATGAATGAGTTTTTTTAGTTCTCTTCTTGCGTGGCTTAATAGGACTAAAGCTCTAATTGCTTTAAACCCACCGGCAGTTGATCCAGCGCAAGCACCAATCATGCCTATGAAAATAAGAAGCTGAGGAAGAAAAGTTGGAAAATTAGTATGATCTAAAACAGTAAATCCTGTAGTTGTAGCAAAAGAAGTTACAGTAAATAACGAAGCGACAAAAGCATCATATGAAATGTCTTCACCATTAAGCCAAATAATGTACAAGAATAAAAGAAATGCTAAAAAAAGCATCTTCCAATAAAAACCAAATTCTGGATCTTTTAAATAGTTTAATAATCTAAAATTAGAAAAAGATAAGTAATGCAAAGAGAAGCTTATGCCAGAGATAAACATAAATACTATAGCCAATAGATAGATTGAGTTATCGTTGAAATGGGCAAAACTCTCGTTGTAGTTAGAAAAACCTCCTATCGCAACTGTAGTAAATGAATGAACGACAGCATCAAAATATTCCATTCCAGCAATAAAGTAAGATAAAAAACATAAAAAGGTGAGAACTAAA
This sequence comes from uncultured SAR86 cluster bacterium, assembly GCA_902563105.1. Lineage (GTDB taxonomy): Bacteria > Pseudomonadota > Gammaproteobacteria > Magnimaribacterales > AG-339-G14 > MEDG-81. The sequence goes on along the minus strand of CACEVU010000003.1, from coordinate 119,553 downwards.
TAGATGTAGACTAAAACCTTAGCTGTTTCAGCAATCTTAGGCCTTAATTTGCTCTGATTTATAGGCCCCTGAGTCTCACCTCTATAAAGTTGCATTCCTCCTATTCCTAATAAGGGCATTAATGCAATAGCTAAAACAATTATGCCTAAGCCGCCAATCCATTGAAGTAAACCCCTATAAAAGAGAATCGATAGGTATTCTCCAGATAAGTCAGAAAAAATCGTAGCACCTGTTGTTGTTAAGCCTGAAGTTGCTTCAAAGTAAGCACTAACTATAGAAAGAGAACCTTTTGTTCCTAGAATAAAAGGTAAAGTTGCAAAAATTGTAAAGAAAAGCCACAACATCACTGTTAAAAGAAAGCCTTCTTTTACTCTTATTCCTTCATATTTCTTTTCAAAATTAACAAGGTATAAAAAAGCTCCAAAAGCTAAAGTAATTGCAAATGAATATGCAAAAGCTGAAATATTTGCCTCGTTATAAATTACCGAGACAATTATTGGAGTTAATTGTAAAAAGGAGAAGGCTATTAGTCCTATTCCTAATACCCTTGAAATTAATCTAAATTTCATGAAAATATATACAAATACGTCTTACTGCATCAAGCTAGATTCAAGAGCAGGAAATAATTTCTTGTCAGATAAGAATATAATAATGTGGTCATCTTCGAGTATTTTAACGTCATGATGAGCTATTTTAACTTCTTTTCCACGAATTAAAGCGCTAATCGTACAGCCAATAGGAAGTTTTACATCATCTACTCCCTTACCAATTATTTTTGGAGTTGTTTCTGGATTTGCTATTAGTTCTAAAGCCTCAGACTTTCCCTTTTTAAATGTATGAGCCCTCTCTATCTTTGCTTTTGTAATATTTTTTAACACAACTCCAATAGTTATTTCATTTGGAACAACAGTGATATCCACCTCTCCCTGATGAATCAAATCTAAAAAAGATTGCTTATTCATCAACGATAAAACTTTTTTTGCTCCAAGTTTTTTTGCTAATAAAGATGACATTACGTTTGCTTCATCACTATCTGTAACAGAACAAAACATATCTACGGATTCAATACCTTCTTCAATAAGTAAATCTTCATCAGTTGCATCTCCATTTAAAACTAATGAAGAATTCAAATTTTCTGACAAATAATCACCTCTACTTTTATTTTTTTCAATAATTTTGACGACGCTAAATTTATTTTCTAATAACTTTGCAAGCCTTCGTCCAATTTTTCCTCCTCCAGCTATCATTATATTTTTATATTTTGAATCCCTTGGCCTAATTTCAGACATTACTTTTTTAATATTTGCCTTTGCTGCAATAAAGAAAACTTCATCTCCATCTCTAATAAAATCTGTACCACTTGGAATAATTATTTCTTCTTCTCTATATATAGCAGCAACTCTGGTATCAGCATTTGGAATATGCTCTCTCAATTCGGAAATTTTATGACCAGTAATCGGTGCTCCTTCTACAGCTTTTACACTTACCATCGAAGCTCTTCCATCACCAAAATCCAAGACTTGCAGTGCTCCCGGCAATTGCACAAGTTTAGAGATGTATTCTGTAATTAGTGTTTCAGGAGAGATCAGTACATCAACTGAATATTCTCCATTTTCAAAAATTTGACTACCCTTTCCTTTCAAATACTCCCGAGCTCTAATTCGCGCCATTGTTCTTGTTTTTTTATTGAGGTGTTTAATCATCTGACAAGCGACTAAATTCACCTCATCCCACTCTGTCATTGCTATAGCTAATTCAGTTTCTTGGACATTAGCATTCTCAAGAGTTTGGGGATAACAGCAATTACCACAAATTGTTTTTATGTCATGTTGCTCGGATTCTTTTTCAAGTTTTTCTGCGTCCAAGTCTACGAGGGTGATGCTATGTCCATCTTCGGAAAGAATTTCTGTTAATTCAGACCCAACTTGGCCTGCGCCTAAAATTAAGATATTCAATTATTGCTCCAATAAAAATTATACTCTCAGTAAAAAAATATTGTGAATATCATTAGGAAAAATCAAATACGTCATTTAGTACAAAAAAATCCTTGGAGCCGTTATAAAAGTTTTTGTAATCCATTCGTTTTTTGTTTTGTCTTGCTAATTCACTTACTAAGATACATTTGTCATTTCCAGAAATTAGTAATTCGTTTTTATCTACTCTTAAGATTTTTCCTGGATCTGAAGCGGGCAGGGAGCTGATTTTTGCTCTGTAAAAAATAATACGTTCTTCTTTATAATTTGAAAAAGCACATGGATTTGGACAAAGTCCATTTATTTTACCAACTATTTTTTCAGCCGATTGCGCCCAATTTATCTTTGCTTCTTCTTTAGTGATCTTCGTTGCGTAAGAAGATTCATCTTCGTTCTGTTCTGTTAAATTAAATTCACTTTTCTCAATAGAATCAATAGTTTGGAGAATATTTCTAGAAGAAATATTGCTCATAATTTCTTCTAAATCTTCTGTATTCATGCCTTCTTCAATGGATATTTTTTCTGAGCAAATAATCGGGCCTGTATCTAGTCCGGCATCCATTTTCATAAATGTTATCCCGGTTTCTTTTTCACAATTGATAAGACTTCTTTGAATTGGAGCTGCTCCTCGGTATTTCGGCAGCAATGAGGTATGAATATTTAGACTTCCATATTTTGGAAGATTAAGGAGATCTTCCTTCAATATGTATCCAAAAGCAAAAACAAGTAATAAATCAAGATCAAGCTTTTCTAAGGAAAGTTTAAATTTTTCATTTTTAATTTCATCATAAGAAAAAATTTTAATTTCTTCTTCTTCAGCAAAAACCTTTATTGGACTTTTGTTAATTTTCAATCCTCTACCAGAGCGTTTTTCTTCTCCACAAACAACACCAACCAAATTATGTTCTGACTTGTGTATTGTTTTTAAAGTTTCTAGAGCAATTTGAGGGGTGGCGGCGAATAAGATGTTCATCATTTTTGTTTAACAATTTTATTTCTAATTCTTCTTCTTTTGAGTTCTGAAATATGGTCAACAAACAACTTACCATTGAGGTGATCCATCTCATGATGAATAACTTTCGTCAACAGTCCTTCAGGCTTAATTTCCTTTTGAACTCCGTCTAAATCTGAGTAGATCAATTTTATATCTGCAGGCCTAGAAATTTTTTCGAAAAAGCCAGGGACGCTTAAACATCCTTCTTCGTATTCTTCTTTTATAGAAGCATCTAAAATTTCTATTTTTGGGTTAACGATGACAAGCGGTTCATTCTTTTCTGGGCTGATATCTATCACGGCAATTTGTTTATGAATTCCAATTTGTGTAGCAGCCAAACCGATTCCTTTTACGTCATACATTGTCTCAAGCATATCTTCAGCAAGAACTTTCAGTTCTTCATTAAATTCTTTAACTTGGCTTGCCTTCACTCGCAAGTCTTGATGAGGAAACTTTAAAATTTTTCTAATAGTCACAATTCTTGTTCGAATTTATTTTTATAATAAGTAAAATAACATTTTAGTTAAGGAGATATAAAATGAAAGTTTCAATTGTAATGGGTTCAAAATCTGATTTAGATTTAGCTAAAGCAGCTGGAGAGATATTAGACATACTCGAAGTGCCATACTCAATAAATATTCTTAGCGCCCATAGAACACCAGAACTTTTACATGCACATATAGATGAGGCAATTGCTGGCGGAGTAAGAGTCTTTATTGGCATTGCAGGTTTGGCTGCACACTTGGCAGGAAACGTGGCCTCAAAAACCACTTTGCCAGTTATCGGAGTGCCTGGAGACGGAGGTCCTTTGAATGGCTTTGATGCTTTGCTTTCAACTGTGCAAATGCCTAAAGGAGTTCCTGTTGCAACTGTAGCTATTGGAAAAGCAGGCGCCATCAATGCAGGTTATTTGGCTGCTCAAATGTTATCTACAGGCAACGATGAGCTCGCTACCAAAGTAAAAAACCTTAGAGAAGAGCAAAAAGAGGCTTTAAAGAAGGAAAACGAAGAACTTCAAAACTAAACAAAGTAAAAAAATGATTTATGCATACCCAACCGAGGGAGTTTGGGGCTTAGGCTGTCTGCCTGATTCAGAAGAAGATGTAAAAAAAATTTGTTTTCTTAAACAGAGATCTTTAGACAAAGGTTTAATCTTAGTTTCAGGTAATTTTTCCCATTTTGAGGTTTATCTCTCTCATTTATCTAGAGATTTAATAGATAAAACTAAAAGTAAATGGCCAGGAGCTCATACCTGGTTAGTACCTGCAAACGATAATGTCCCTCCTTGGATTAAAGGCAATAGTAATTTTGTGGCTTTGAGACAAAGCGTTCACCCCTCGATAATAGAACTATCTCAAAAGTTAAATAGTGTCGTTACATCTACTTCAGCAAATATTTCTTCAGAACCTCCGGCAAAAAATGCTGAAGAAGTTAAAAACTTATTTGGAGATGAAGTATCTATATTAGAAGGGGAGCTTGGCGGGGAAGTTAAACCAACTCCTATACAACATTTAATAACTGATGAATGGATAAGAAATTGAAACTCGCTGTAATAGGAAATCCAATTAGTCATTCAAAGTCTCCCGAGATTCATCAAGATTTCGCTGAACAATTTGATACAAAAATTGAATTTGGTAAATATGAGGTTACACCAGATACTTTGAAAGAGTGGCTTGATAGTTTTTTTGAGGATGGTGGAAAAGGCGTTTCCATAACACTTCCACTGAAAGAATCTGCTTTAAATTATGCAGATGAAATTTCTGATCGGGCTAAACTTGCCTCAGCATGCAATGTTATTTATGCAAAAGGTGACAAATTATTTGCTGACTGTACTGATGGGTTTGGCTTAATCAAAGATCTTGAAGAAAATTTAACAGTCTTTTTGGAAGGCAAGAAAATATTGATCTTGGGTGCTGGGGGAGCTGCGCGAGGAATTATTCCGTCTATCCTTGAAAAGAATCCAAAAAAACTAAAAATAGCAAATAGAACTGAAAGTAAAGCTCTGTTATTGAAAGATGACTTAGAAAGCAAAGTTAAACCAAACGAAAATAAAATAATATTCGAAGCCGGGGACTTATCGAATAGCTTTTTGTTAGATGATTCCTATGATCTTGTTATCAACTCAACTTCAGTTTCAACGCAAGCCGGAGAATCCATAGGGCTGCCAAAAGCCTTATTTTCAGGCACAAAGCTTGCTTACGATCTCTACTATTCTGCTGAAAAAACAGTCTTTATGCAGGAAGCCCTAGTAGCTGGAGCTGAAAAAGTATCGGATGGCTGGGGAATGCTGGTTGAGCAGGGTGCAGAGTCTTTTAGATTATGGACTAATCTTATTCCAGATACTTCTAGATTGCTTGATAAGCCTATTGATTAGGGCTTATTCATATATAATTCTTTCACGTAGCGCCCACGAAAAAATTTGAGATGTACTTGAAAAAACTTATTCTTTGCCTTGCAGCATTGTTCTTAGCGCCACTGTCTTTTTCAGCATGGGATGACATTAATATGACTCCCGGTGCTAACGCAATTGCTCAAGAAATATTTGGTCTACACATGACCATTTTCTGGATTTGTGTCGCTATTGGCACACTGGTTCTGGGTTTTATGGTTTTCCTAATTATAAAGTACCGAAAAAAAGAGGGCGTTGCCCCAGCCGATTTTGATGACAATCCAAAATTGGAGCTAACTTGGACTATCCTTTTTGCAGTTATTTTAGTGGGAATGGCGATTCCTGCTACCACAACCATGATCAAGGCTTACGACGATGAAGAAGGTGATATTAATATTCTGATCACCGGACACCAATGGAAATGGCAGTATGAATATATGGAAGATGAGGTTAGTTTTTTTAGCAATTTATTAACGTCTTTAGATGCTAGAAACAATATTGCGCCTAAAACTGAAACTTATCTCCTAGAAGTTGATGAGCCTTTAGTCATTCCGGTGAACAAAAGAGTCAGATTTTTGATCACCGCAAATGATGTGATTCATTCTTGGTGGGTGCCAGATTTCGCAGTTAAGCAAGACGCTATACCAGGATTTATAAATACAGCTTGGACTTACATTGATGAACCAGGTGTTTATCGTGGGCAATGTACCGAATTGTGCGGGGTCTACCATGGCTATATGCCAATTGTTGTGAAAGCAGTATCGGATTCAGAATATAAAGATTTTATTCAAGAAAAGAGAGACTTAAAGATTCAGCAAGCTTTACTCACTGAAAAACTCTGGGAAACTGATGAGCTTGTCTCTATTGGAGAAGAAGTTTACTTAAAAAATTGCGTTGCTTGTCACCAAGTTAATGGCGCAGGAATTCCACCTGTATTTCCAGCTTTAGCAGGTAGCGAAATCGTCATGAATGACAAAAGAAGACAAGTTGAGATTTTGATGGAAGGTGTTCAAGGCGCAGCTATGCAGTCGTATGCAGAACAACTTTCTGAAGTGGAAATAGCAGCAGTCATTACTTACACCAGACAAGCTTGGGGTAACGACGCTATGGGTGACGGAGAAATAGTCGCACCAAAAGAGATTTTAGATTATAAAAATAACAAACTTTAATAATACGAGGAGCTTAAAAAGATGAGCGCAGTAATAGAAGGACATCACGATGACCATCACCATGGTCCAGCCAAAGGAATAACCCGTTGGCTATTTACAACCAACCACAAGGATATTGGTTCTTTGTACTTATGGTTTAGTTTCATAATGCTTTTCATTGGCGGAGCAATGGCAATGGTAATCAGAGCAGAGTTGTTCGAGCCAGGTAGCCAGATAGTTTCCCCCGAGTTTTACAACCAAATGGTTACCAACCATGGGCTGATAATGGTTTTTGGAGTGATCATGCCGGCATTTGTGGGTTTTGCGAATTGGCTAGTCCCCATGCAGATTGGTGCGCCAGATATGGCACTGCCAAGATTAAACAATTTGAGTTTTTGGATTTTACCAGCGGCTTTTGGAGTATTAATTTCAACTTTTTTCATGGAAGGTGGTGCACCTAATTTTGGGTGGACTTTTTATGCGCCTCTCTCCACAGAGTATGCACCGCCTACAGTAACTTATTTTATTTTTGCAGTTCACATAATGGGAGCCTCTTCTATCATGGGCTCTATTAATGTCATTACCACTATTTTGAATATGAGAGCTCCTGGAATGACCTTGATGAAAATGCCTCTTTTTGTTTGGACTTGGCTGATTACAGCTTATCTTTTAATTGCTGTAATGCCAGTACTTGCAGGAGCAGTGACCATGATGCTCATGGACATTCACTTTGGTACCAGCTTCTTTAAAGCCGGCGGGGGCGGAGACCCGGTTCTCTTCCAGCATGTTTTTTGGTTTTTTGGACACCCAGAAGTTTATATTATGATTCTTCCTGCATTTGGAATTGTCTCTCACATTATTGAAACCTTTTCGAGAAAGCCAATTTTCGGCTATGACTCTATGGTTTACGCGATAGCTTCAATTGCGCTACTGTCCTTTGTAGTTTGGGCTCACCATATGTTTACAGTTGGTATGCCAATTGCTGGAGAGCTGTTCTTTATGTACTCGACAATGCTCATTGCAATTCCTACTGGAGTTAAAGTATTCAACTGGCTTTCCACAATGTTCAAAGGCTCTTTAACTTTCGAAACCCCGATGTTATTTGCAATTGCTTTTGTTGCTCTATTCACCATAGGAGGCTTATCTGGAATCATGTTAGCCATAGCGCCAGCTGATTTTCAATATCATGACACGTATTTTGTTGTTGCCCATTTTCATTATGTTTTAGTTCCAGGCGCATTATTTTCAATCATTGCCGGAGCTTATTACTGGCTTCCAAAGTGGACGGGTTATATGTATGACGAATTTTTAGGCAAGACTCACTTTTGGCTTTCCTTTATATCAGTAAACCTCACTTTCTTCCCAATGCATTTTGTGGGACTTGCAGGAATGCCAAGAAGGATTCCCGACTATGCTATGCAGTTTGCAGACTACAATATGATTGTAAGTGTCGGCGCTTTTCTATTTGGCTTATCTCAGCTTCTCTTCTTGTATGTAGTTTTGAAAGCCATATTTTATGGTAAAAAAGCTACTGGACAGGTATGGGAAGGAGCTCAAGGTTTAGAATGGACTCTAGATTCTCCGCCCGCTTATCACACATTTGAAACTCCACCTAATCTAGAGGCAGGAGAAGCCAAAGGCTAAAAAATGAATAATATAAGAAAAAGTGTTTCAAAGCTTTTCTTAGCAACTTTAGGAATGTTTTTATTTGGCTTTGCTTTGGTGCCTTTGTATGACGTTTTCTGTGAAATTACTGGTTTAAATGGCAAAGTCACTGGTCCAACGTATGGCGAGTATGAAAATGTAGGAAACCGTGAAATAAAAATCACTTTCACCACAACTAATAATAATGATATGCCTTGGTTCTTTGACTCTTCAAAATCTCAGATGAAGGTAAAAACCGGTGAACAAAATTTATTAGACTATGTTTTCACCAACACAACAGACAAACCAATGATTGCTCAAGCTATTCCGAGTGTTTCGCCCGGAAAAGGAGCTCAGTACTTTCATAAGACGGAATGTTTTTGCTTTGAGCAGCAATATTTAGAGCCCGGCGAAAGTATTTCTATACCTTTGAAGTTTGTTATTGATCCAGATTTACCAAGCGATATATCTTCTCTTGCGTTGGGCTATACTCTTTTTGACATAACTAAAGAGCAAATTTCAAAACAGGCAAGTAACTAGTATGAGTTCAGAATCCTCCTATTACGTTCCAGATAGTAGCAAATTACCAATTTTCATGGCCTTTGGCTTATTACTTTTTGTATTAGGAGCCGGCAGTACCATCAATGATTTAGGAAAGGAAAGTTCAAATTCTTATATTCTTCTGCTTGCATCTTTCGCTGTGATTTGGGGAGTGATGTTTGTCTGGTTTAGTAATGTCATCAGCGAGAATAATCAGAAAATGTACAGCGACCAACTCAACCGTTCTTTTGTGCATGGTATGGCTTGGTTTATCTTTTCAGAAGTTATGTTTTTCTTCGCCTTTTTTTTAGCGCTTGGATATGTAAGGTTATTTGCAGTCCCGTGGCTCGGTGGAGAAGGAGAAAAAGGCATAGCAAACATTCTATGGCCAGCCTTTGAGTCAACTTGGCCTGTCATGGAAACGCCTGACAATGAAAACTTTCCTGGAGCTCATCACAACATGGCCATCCCAGGATTTTCAAAACTTCATACTTGGTTGCCATTCTGGAACACTCTTTGCTTAGTAACCTCAAGCGGCACTATAGCTTTAGCAGAAGCAGCTCTTAAGAAAGGAAACAGGACATCATTTAAAAGCTGGATGGTGGTAACAATTTCTTTAGGTTTTATTTTTGTATTTCTGCAAGGTCTAGAATATTACGAGGCATACGCTCATATGGGTCTTACACTTGGCGCAGGAATATATGGCACAACTTTCTTTCTTTTAACAGGCTTCCATGGCTTCCATGTATGTCTCGGAGCTATCATTCTCACGATTATGACGATTAGAGGTTTCGGTGGAGCCTTCACGGAACATGACCACTTTGGCCTGGCGGCCGGGTCCTGGTACTGGCATTTCGTAGATGTGGTCTGGATACTATTAGTATTGGTTGTCTACGTTTTTTAACCCCAAGGAGAATTAAGTCCAAGTTGTCCGGTGATGAGACCATATCCAATAGTTAATAAAAGCAGCATTGCTATAGTCACTCTGACTCTTAAGGTATAAAAGGCCCTTACTGTATTCCCTTTATCTTTCAGCAGGAAAAACGCACTGGAAAAAAGACTGACTAACATGGCTAGGGCAAGCACAGCGATTATGAATTTAAGCATTTTATGAAAGTCTCTGAATATTTGATTATATTGATTTTTGTCTTTGTTTTTATAGGCTCATTATCTCTTGGTATCTGGCAAATAGACAGAGGCTATGACAAAAAAGCATTAGAAAATTCTTTTTCTCAAAAACAGGGTATGCCTGTTGAGACAAATCCCGGGAAACTCAATGAAAATTTATATTATAGGAATATACAAATTTCAGGCAATTTCGGAAAAAAAACTTTTTTTGTGGATAATAAGATTTTCAATGGTAAAGCAGGGTACGTGGTCTTTCTACCATTTACTTTAGCTAGCGGTGAAAAAATAATAGTATCCAGAGGCTGGGTAGAATCCTTTCAAAGAGACTCCTTACCAGAAGTCTCTCTACCTCAAAAGGTACTAAAAATTGATGGAATGATAAGACCTTTTTCAAAAGATTTTGTGTTGGAAGAGCAAGCAAAGCAAATTGCAAATAATTTTATAATTCAAGGTTTAGATAAAGAACTGATGGAGAATCTAATTGAGGTAAAACTTTTACCTTATGTTTTTGAGTTGTCGGCCCTTTCGCAGTTTAGTCTAGAGCCAATTTGGCAACCCACCTCCTTGAAATCTACTAGACATTTCGGGTATGCCATTCAATGGTTCGCCTTGGCCTTAGTGGTTTTGTTTGGTGGATTTTATTTATTTAAAAAAAGGAATGTTAATGAATAACAAAGGATTTCTTATAGCATTGTTAATCTTTCTAACTCCAATTTTAGTTATTTCCCTATCAACTTTTTGGTACTACGCTGGCTTTGGTCCAAAAACAACTATCAATTATGGAAAAATGATAGAACCTCCTTTGGACTTGGGCAGTTTAGAGCTTGAATTGGATTATCAACCTTTAAACATAGACTCGATGGAGAGAAAGTGGATGATCATTCATTTCGTCGATGGCCTATGTAACGAAGCCTGTTTGCAGGCATTTTATTTTTCTAGACAGATAAACACTGCAATAGGCAGAGAAAAAGACAGGGTGAAAAGGTTTTATATTGCTTCACCCAGAACCAATGAGAAAATTAAAAAACTGTTTCAAGATGAAGTGAACCTTACTTCAATTTCCGCAAAAGACTTAGACCTAATAAAGCAAAAAATGTTTGAAGCTGGAATCAACCCTTTCACTCAGCCAGGTTTCTTAATTGCTGACCCTTTAGGAAACATTATTCTTTCTTATCAAGGGGAGATAGATCCTAAAAAGATTTTATCGGACATAAAAAAATTACTGAGAGCATCAAAAATTGGCTAATTTAAAAAGAATTCAACTGATAGCTTTGCTAGGTTTTTTCCTTGCCCTTTCGGTAGTAGGTCTTGGCGCATGGACCAGACTTGTTGATGCTGGTTTAGGATGTCCAGATTGGCCTGGTTGTTACGGTTATGCAATTTTTCCGATGTCAGAGGCAGAAATTTCTTTGGCCAATGAACTTTATCCGGAAAGAAAGTTTGAACTTGCTAAAGCAGTTCCAGAAGTCGTACATAGATATTTTGCTGGCTCATTGGGATTGTTGATTATAGGGCTTTTCCTATATGCAGTTTTTTCCAAGCCGAGAAATTCTTTTATTGTAAAGATTACTGCAACTATGACGGCACTAGTTCTTTTTCAGTCATTACTTGGTTATTTCACGGTTAGTCTTAAATTATGGCCTCAAGTTGTTTCGATGCACCTCTTAGGCGGCTTTGCAACGACAACCTTAATCTTCCTTACCTACTTAAAACTTAGAGAAATTAATTTGGGTCAGATTGACTACTTTTCTATTTCAAACAGTACCATGCGGTTTTTGAACATAGCTTTTCCTGTTTTAGTAGTTCAAATAATTTTGGGAGTGTGGCTTAGTTCAAACTATGCTGCCCTTGCTTGTCCGGATTTTCCTTTATGCAAAGGACAAATTTTGCCTGACGCTGACTATGTCAAAGGATTGAATTTCGCACAAAGAATTGGACCTGACTACCTTGGCGGTCAATTAGATCATCAATCCCGAGTAGCTATTCATCTGATCCACAGGTTTGGTGCTCTAATCGTTACGTTGTATTTCTTGTTTTTAGCTTATTTGTTTGCAAAAGAAAGAAATTATTTCATTTCAGGCCTTATTGCATCCTTGCTTTTTCTTCAGCTTGTTTTAGGCGTTTCAAATATTGTTTATAGACTTCCTCTTTATGTTGCAATAGCTCATAATCTGGGCGCTCTTTTCCTATTGCTAGGATTGTCGTATGCTAGATTGAGGTCTCGTGAATACTGAAGTAGTTATCCCATCCCAAAAAATCTCCTTTTCTGGATATCTTAAGCTCACTAAGCCTTCGATCATTTATCTTTTGGTGCTTACTGCTGCAACTGCAATGTTTTTGGCAAATGGGTTTTCGGGCGATATATCAAAAATCATTTTCGGCCTAATAGGGATAGCTTTAATTGCGTCCTCAAGCGCCGTAATCAATCAAATTTTAGATGTAGAAATTGATGGCAAGATGGAAAGAACGAGGAATAGGCCGCTTGTAAAAGGTGAAATTACTCAATCTAATGCAAAGATTTTTTCAGGAGTTTTATTGGTCGCAGGAATATTACTTTTATATTTCTTCAATAACATTTTAACTATTTTCTTAACTTTACTTACTTGGGCCTTTTATTCATTCTTTTATACAAAAGTTCTTAAATTTGCTGGAACTCAAAATATAGTGATAGGTGGTATTGCTGGAGCCATGCCGCCTCTATTAGGATGGACGGCAGTCACTAATTCAGTTGATCCATTGCCCTTGTTAATGGTCTTGATAATATTTATTTGGACACCTCCTCACTTTTGGGCACTATCTATTAATAGAAAAGAAGATTACTTAGCAGCAAAAATACCAATGATGCCGGTAATAAAAGGTATTGAATATACAAAAATTCAAATCGCTTTGTATTCTGTCTTGCTTGCAACTATATCGCTTTTTCCATTTGCTACGGGCTATCTTGGTGGGCTTTATTTTTTGAGCGGCGTTCTTTTAAATGTCATATTCATCGGCATGGCAGTTGCTTTGATATTTGATAAAACTAATAAGCTAGCTTTACCGCTTTTTCTTTATTCTATTGTTTATTTAACAGCCTTATTTATCTGTATGGTCCTAGACAGGCTCATTCCTATTCAGTTATGACTAATAAAAAATCTATAAGAATAACGGTTGGATCTTGCCTATTAATTGTCTCAATGGTTGCAGGGCTTTTTGTGTATTCTACCATTTCGCCAAAAGAGCTAACTGCAGAAGAGTATAAACAAATAGGATTTTACAAATTAGTTCGCACTAGGCAAATAAATAATTTCGAGCTTTTAATTGGTTCAGAAAAATTTACCAATGAAAGCCTAAAAGGTTCTTGGGATGTTTTATTCCTAGGGTTTGCATCATGCCCAGACATGTGTCCAATGACGATGAAAAAAATGGCAGTGGCAGCAAGCAAGCTAGCTCCAGAAATATCTTCAAGAGTTAATTTTAGAATGATTTCTGTAGATCCAGATCGTGACACTCCAAACAAAATGCAAAGATATGCAAAAGCATTTAATGAAAATTTTACTGGCATTGCGGGGGATATAGAAATTATTTACAAACTAGCTACTGACTTAACTTTACCTTTTGTTCCCGTCTTAGGATCCGATGTAACAAATTACGACATGGATCATAGTATGAATTTAGCTTTAATTGATCCAGATGGAAATTACTTTGGTTTTTTTAAATCTCCCCACTCACCCGATAAGCTGTCAGAAGTCTTGACAAGTGTTGTCAGTTATAACTAAAAATTTTTTTTTATTCCTCTTTTATTTAAAACTCATATATAGTCCTTGAGAATAATTCTCATATAAATTTCTTTGGGAGGAAAAAAATATGGATCAATTTCAAATAGGAATGCTCTATAACGGGCTATTTACGTCAAATGCCATCTTTGCCGGCGTCTTTATATTTCTTTTATGGATGATGTTTAGAGGTGCAAACCAATCACACGAAAGAGGCGCAAACCTAATTCAAAAAATTCTAGGTTCAGTAGTCTCGCTTTGTGTAATTGCTTTTAATTTAAATATGTTTAGCCAAGTTTTTGCGAATGTAAACAATTATGCATACAGCTTATCTCAGCTAGATGAAATTAGCGAAGCTGGACAGGCATTTGTAAATGCAACAGGCGCTACAGAGGTTATTACTCCATCAATTATCCCTGGTGATCCAATCAGTATAGTTTTTTGGGCCTTAATCACTCTGACTTTGTTAGCAACGATTTGGACGGCTCCGGAGCCAAAATCTTAAAAAATTTAAAAAGGGAGGTTTATCCTCCCTTTTTTTTATTTCATTTTAAAAATTTAAGGAGGAAAAAATGGAAGAAATGCAAATATGGCAATTATTAGCTACGCAAATAATTGGATTTTCAATATTTTTAGCTGGAAATGCTTTTTTAATATGGGTTGCGTTTAGAGTATCTAAATCTGTAAATGAAACTGGAGGGAATATTATTTTTAAATTAGTCGGAACGGTTTTTGGTTTAGGTATAGTCTGGAATGGACTTATCGTTCAAGGCTTTGTTGGAAATGTAGTTCAAAGTGCTTCTTACTCACTTGGCCAGCTTAAGGAAAGTGGAGGCGAAGTATCGGCTTTAGCCGAAAGCTTCATGTCCGCCAACGGAACAGATTTACCTGAATTTAGCATTGTGCCAGACGTAATCGGGATTATATGGTGGCTATCTGTTTTAGCAATTATATTGCTGCCAATGTGGGGGCCTAAAGCTTCTGACTAAAAAACAGAATTAAAAAAAGGGGAGGTTAAGCCTCCTCTTTTTTAGATCTCGATAACTACTTTTCCGGTAGCAGTTCTATCTTCTAAGGACTTAATCGCTTCTATAGCTTGATCTAAGGAGTAGCTCTTAGTTATTTCAGGCTTCAATTTTCCTTCTGCATGTAAAGAAAACAACTCATCGAAGTTTTTCGTATTTTCCTCTGGTTCTCTGCCAGTAAAACTTCCCCAGAAGACTCCAACGATTGAACAACCTTTTAAAAGAGCAAGATTTGTTGGGACTTTTGGAATGCCGGCTGGAAAACCTATGACTAAGACTCTTCCTTTCCAATTAATACATCTCATGCATTGTAAAAATATGTCTCCGCCCACAGCATCATAAATGACATCGGCTCCAAGGCCGTCGGTAAGATCCTTAACCTTTTCTTTGAGCTCACCATCGCCATAATTAACAACTTCGTCTGCGCCTAGCCGTTTTGCAATATCTAGTTTCTCTTGATTACTTGCTGCAGCAATAACTCTTGCGCCCATTGCTTTTCCTATTTCGATTGCTGTTGTTCCAACACCGCCTCCAGCTCCCGTTACTAACAGAGTTTCGCCTTTTTTTAATTCTCCTCTTTGTTTCAAAGCATAGTAGGTAGTTCCGTAATTCAAAGGAAAGGCTGCACCATCCTTGTAATCCATCGTCTCAGGAAGCGGCATTAGCGTAGCCGCATAAGCAGAAACTTTTTCAGCAATTCCACCATTACCGGTCATAGCAATGACACGGTCTCCCTCTTTCCAATCAGCAACCCCTTCACCGACTTCGGAAATAACACCCGCAACCTCTCCTCCTGGAGAAAAAGGAAATGGCGGTTGAAATTGATATTTACCTTGAACAATCAAGACATCAGGGAAACTCACACCAGCCGCTTTAGTATCGATTACAACCATTCCAGGTTCAGCTCTAGGATCCTCAATTTCTTCGATTTTATGAGATTCAACCGGACCAAATTCTCTACAAACGTATGCTTTCATAACTCTCCTGATATTTTTTGACTGAATTAATTTTTATAAACCTTATATATCGTTGACGAATTTTTCAAGATAAAGATCAAATTCTTCTTCGTCAGCAGCTTCTAATTTTTCAAATTTGCTAAGTGACTCTTTTGCCTCTTTAATAAGATAATCTAAATCTAACTCTTTTTTCTTTAGTTCGTCTGAATGTTTATGAGCAAGCTCTAGATTAAGTTCTTCCCAAGACTTATTATTACCTCTTAATTCTTGAATAATTTTTCCAGACGGGGTCAAAGAAGAATCATTTAATTTTTTTTCTTGAATTTCTAGTGATTTTAAAACTTTTTTCGAATAATCATTCATTGAATCTGGCATGTGATCAAAAATACTTCTAATTTTTTCAATTACTTGCATACCAGCTTTTTTGATACTGATTTCTTCTTTATTTTTAAGCAACTTTAGATTCGGATCTCTGCCTTGTTTAACCACATTCTCCCAATTCAATAAAAGTTCTTCTATTTCATTGCGTGTTGATTTTTTATCTTCGTCAAAAAAACAACTTATAAGGTACGCTTCTAAGAAATAACTTGTATCTTCATCAATACCCGTTGGAAGAAAAGAATTGTTATCAAGAGCTCTGATTTCTACATAATCAATGCCTTTATTTCTAAGAACGTTTATGGGCCTTTCTCCGGTTGGGGTAATTCTTTTTGGCCTTATTGAGCTGTAATATTCATTTTCGATTTGAATGATTGAAGTATTTATTTGTATCCTTCTATTTTTTTCAGACAAGCCAACTTGGGCATATCTCGGATGTTCTTTTGTAAGAGCATTTTTGAGGTCAGACAAATATTCATCTATGGTGTTGTATGCAATATAAAGGTTATCTTGTGCTTTGGACATGTAGCCCAACTCGCTCATTCGAAGGCATGTAGCATATTCTAAAAATAAATCTTCTTCGTTTAGTTTATCAAGAAAATTATTTCTATCGGTTATGAAAGTTTTTGGGACAACTGGACTAGAACCAAAAAGATAAAGAACCATCCATGCATTTCGTCTAAAGTTTCTTATCAAACTCAAGTAAGATTTATTCTTAAAACTTTGTAAATCTTCTTCGCCTCTTATATCTTCAAAAAAGATGTCATCAAAAGAAAAATTATAATGTATGCCCGAAACTGTCTGCATCATTGAACCGTATCTGTAGCTAAGTCCTGACCTATAAAGAGTTTTTAAGAGACCGGAATTAGAGGTTCCATAGTCAGCAAGCCTAATTTTTTTCTCGTCATCTATTTTGCAAGGAATACTACTAGGCCAAATGACCTCTGGAGTTTTTTTAACAACAAATTTGCAAATCTCATCTAAATTTTTTAAAACATTCTCAATTGAATAATGTTTAGGAGTAATTAGCTCTAATAAGGCTTCAGAAAAATCTGTTGTTATGTATTTGTTGGTTAAAGCTGAACCTAAAGCCAAAGGGTGATCAGAGTTAGAAATGGAATTATCTTTAGAAACTCTCAGAGATTCTTTCTCGATCCCTCGAGAAATGGAATTTGCTAAATTGAATTCTCCCTTATCGGCCAGTAGCGATAGGGCTTCTCCCAAAGACCTAGTCATAAGCTTTTTTGATTTTTAAATGATTGGCCCAGCTTGTCTTATTTCGTCCGAGATATCAAATTTATCAATGTTTTCCTTAAATTTTAAAGCCAACTCTTTAGCTGCACTATTGTAATCTTCTTTATTAGACCAAGTTTCGGAAGGATTGAGCAATTTGGTGTCTAAGCCATTCAAAGACGAGGGAACTTCGACATTCAAAGTATCAAGTTTTTGCGTTCCTTCTTCACGGATAGATCCATTCTGGATCGCCTTTATTACAGCTCTTGTCACAGGAATATCAAACCTTTTTCCAACACCATAAGGACCTCCCGTCCATCCAGAATTTACGATGTATATTTTACTTCCAAATTCTTCAATTCTTTTCATAAGTAATTCTGCATAAACTTTTGCCGGTCTTGGAAAAAAAGGTGCTCCGTAACAATTAGAAAAGGTGGAATCTATTTCAGAAGTCGATCCAAGCTCTGTAGAACCAACTTTTGCCGTGTAACCACTCAAAAAGTGGTATGCGGCTGCTTCTTTGGACAAAATTGAAACTGGTGGCATTACACCCGTTAAGTCACAGGTAAGAAAAATGATATTTTGGGGTTCGCCGCCATAATTTTTTTGAAGATGCTGATCGACGTGGCTTAATGGGTAAACTGCTCTGGTGTTTTCTGTTAAGGATTGGTCTGTATAGTCAATTTCCAAAGTCGAAGGATTAAAAACAACATTTTCTACAACTGAACCATGTTTGATAGCATTCCATATAACTGGTTCATTTTTTTGAGACAAATCAACAGTTTTGGCGTAGCAGCCCCCTTCGATATTGAAGACAATACCATTGCCCCAACCGTGTTCATCATCTCCAATGAGCCATCTGTCGGGATCTGCTGAGAGAGTAGTTTTGCCAGTTCCGGACAAACCGAAAAATAAAGAGACGTCTCCATCCGGTCCTGCGTTCGCAGCACAATGCATAGGCAAAACATCTGCATCAGGCAAAATGAAGTTCATAACCCCAAACATAGATTTTTTCATTTCTCCTGCGTAAGCAATACCCATTATAAGAACTTTCTTTTCGGAAAAATTCACCATAATGATTCCATCTGAGTTCGTTCCATGGATCTCAGGCTTGCATTTGAAAGCAGGTAAAGATCTAAGAGTCCAGACGTCTTTATTTGCTGGATTGAAAGACTCCGGCTTAATAAAAAGACTCTGACAAAAGACGTTATGCCAGGCCAATTCATTCTCTACATGAACTGGTTGGTAGTGTTGATCACTCGCGCCGACGTGCATATCCGCTGTGTAAATGTTTTTTCCCTTTATATAGTCCTCTGATGCTTGCCAAAGCTTCGCGAATTTCTCAGCTTCAATCGGCTGACTATCATTATTCCAATTTACAGTATCGTGCGTTATAGAGTCGTCAACAATGAATTTGTCTGCAGGACTTCTACCTGTTCTTTTTCCAGTAGTGACTACTAAAGCGCCGTTACTTGCGATTACACCTTCTTTATTATCGACAGATAATTTAATAAGCTCATCAATTGGTAAATTCGCGTTCAAGGTTTAATCCAGATATAATTTTTTATTTCAAAAGGTTGATTATTATGCCAAACATACTTGTTTTAATACAAGGAAGTTGAGAATAATTCTTATTTTATAATGAATGACAATATACAGTTAACAAGTGGCCAAGAAGGCTATATAGAATACAAGTCAGCAAGTCCTTTTGAGTTTTATCACATTTTAAATGAACTAGATAAAGCACAAGAAATAGACGCACAAGGATGGCTGATTTTTCCTGAAAAGGGCAAAGGTCCTTTCCCTGTAATATTCTGCGTTCATGGTAGCGACAACTGGGGCGGACATCATCACGAGCACATCGTCAATTTTTTAGAAGCAGGATTTGCAATTTTCAGAGTCCATAGTTTTGATTCGCGAGGCATAGCTTCTACTGTAGAAGACCAAATGTCAGTAACTGCAGCAATGATGATGGTAGATACTTTTGAGGCCATGAAAATTGTTTCAAAACATCCAGACGTAGACTCTTCAAGACTAGGAATAACTGGCTGGAGTTTGGGCGGCACAGTAAGCTTTTATTCTTTTTGGGAGCCTTTAGCAGAAAAACTAGCTCCAGATGGAGAAAGGTTCAAATGTTGTTTGCCTTTTTATCCTGCTACATATATTAAGCCGGAGGAAAATAGGTGGAACTCTGGACCCATCTTGAATCTAGTAGGAGAAAGCGATAATTACACCCCCGCATCTTTAGTTCAGACGATGTCAGAAATAATTAATAACTCCGGAGGAAATAGTTCAGTGATTTCTTACCCAGGAGGCGAACATAGTTTTGATTCTATAAACCCCGTGACTAATTGGCCAGATGCTATAGCAGTTTCGGAGAAATTTTGTACTATCGCAACTGACGGCAACATGACCTATGAGACTGATTCTGGGGAAATATTAGGTATAAATCAGCCCGAAGATAGACTAAAAGTCTTTGAATCTGGAGAAATTCATTTTGGCGCAAGAACTGGAGGAGACTGGTCGATTCGAAGACAATGCATGAAAGATGCTCTAGATTTCTTTAAAAGCTACCTTTAACTTTTAAGAATTAATTTCTGTCAATATAATCAGCCAAAGCTTCAAAAACTTTATACTCTTTGAGTTTCGCTTCATAAACTGAATCCCCATAAATTTTGACTAAAGGTTTTGCCGAAGAGAATTTTGGCCAATCACCCTTGGGTTTTCCTGTTTTTGCAAATTCTGTCCAATCATTCAACATGATTTCGCTTAATTCTTCATCCCATTCATCTCTTGCTACAAATGGAAAAAAAGATCCAAAAAGGTATGAAAGTTCTAGAGCATGTGTAGCTCCAACAGTTTGTCTTTCAGATGGAACAGAACGTTCAAAAAAATACATATAAGTTTCTAGACCGTCATCACTTCTTTTTTGCGCTGAATAATATGCAGGCCCACCAAACCAAATGTCACCCCAAATTTGTGCTGCAGCATCATATTTTTTCAATTTCATTGAAGTTACGTATGACTCAATAGCATCAGGAATCTCTCCTTCATAGCCTTCCATTAAAATTTTCCAAAATTCATCAAGCCAAGTTTCGTCTTTGAACAGCAGTTCAAAATCTTTTTCCGGAAAGATTAAAGGAACTAAAGTAGTTCCCTCATTAGCATTAAAACCAGTAATGTAAGGAATATTATGAGTTAACTTATTTTTGAAAGCTTCTTCGAATTTATTTGGGAAAACATAGCCATCAACCACTTGTGCAACACTTCCAATTAGCTCATTATCTTTTTCTAAGTTAGAAATTTGCATGAAGTCTTCTGCAGGAATATTCCTTAAATTTAGCAATACATTTTCATCATTTTTAATACCAAAATATTCAGATAATTCTTCCCCAATACTTTCTGCCGATCTTCTTTTTAATCCACTTTTTAAAGAACGAGAAGTAAGAATTCCTGAACCACTTTGGGATATAGCTTTATGAAATAGCCCCTTTGAAAGAGGGCTAGATAATAGAGTACCAACAGCCTGGCCGCCAGCTGATTCTCCAAATATAGTTACATTTTCTGGATTTCCTCCAAAAGAATTTATATTTTTTTTAACCCAATTCAAAGCAGCTATCATGTCCAAGGAACCATAATTTCCAGAAACTCCTTTTTCTGATTCTTGTGAAAGAGCAGGATGTGAAAACCATCCAAGAGAACCTAAGCGGTAATTAATAGTAACCAGAATCACATCTTTTTCAGCAAATCTAGAAGTAAGATAAATACTATCTCCTCCAGAACCAAATCTACTAGCTCCTCCATGAATCCAAAACATCACAGGAAGGTTCTTTGCATCCTTAGGAGCTATTACATTTAAAAATAAACAATCTTCAGAAAAATTACTTTCCTCAAAAGTTGAGCCAAATAAAGCAAGAGTATTAATAATAAATTTTTCATACCAAGCTAAACCAAAACCGCTCAACATAAATTCTAAAAAAGCAGTGTTTCCTACATTTGTTGGTTGCATGCATGCTGGACCAACCTCTTGAGTTATTTTTACACCATCCCAATTTTTTATAGCTTTAGGCGGTTGCCATCTCAAATCTCCAATAGGGGCTTCAGCAAAAGGAATGCCTAAGAAATAATTCGTATTATTTACTTCATAGCCTTGTAATTTTCCAGCAGAAGTAGTTACAACTTCTGTAGGAGAGTTTGAACAACCTATAAAAATAATAATAATAATAAATAGAGATAGTCTCTTCATCAAAAAATAAAATCTCTTTTTGTATAGCGCCAATATGCTATGACAAAGACTATAAATTCGTTGGCAAAAGCTATAGCTGTTCCAGTGCCAAAACTGTTATCAAGAAAAAAACTTACAGTTCTACCAATTAGAAAGCTTCCCATCAAAATACCAAAAGTTAGGTAGACCTTTTTTCTTAATCTCACTTTATAGATACTCAAAAAAGACATAAGGCCGAGAATAGTGAAAAAAGAATACCAAGCTCTAGTTTCGCTTAAAAAGAAATCAGAAGTTTGACTAATACCAATCATATTAGAAATAATTTCTGGAAAGAAAAGCCCTAAAATTCCGAAGCCAAACCACTCAATACCAAATACGAAAAGAAATATTTTATCTAACATGATTTTTTAATTTATTTGGTAGCATATGTAATTATTTAATCATATAAACAACTTCATGACTAAAAGAGTATCTATTTACTTGATCGGCATTTTATTCGCTCTCATTTTAGGAGTATGGTTCGCCAACGAAAAATATTGGGAGTATCACGTTATAGAGAGAGCAAAAGAACTTAGCCAAGAACTTAATAATGAAGAGTTAAAATATTGGATTCAAAATATTCGAAGTTACAACTCACCAAATCGCTTTGACGCAGATATTGAGCAATTTGTGCAACAAGACAAGAATTCTTTTCCCCCAATAAATCAATTTCTATTTATAGGGAGTTCTTCAATTAGGCTTTGGCAATCGTTAGAAGATGACATGAAGCCGCTTAAGGTTATTAACAGAGGTTTCGGAGGGGCACATACTAAACATATAAACCGACATTTAGACAAAATTGTTTTTCCTTACAAGCCTAAGGCAATCATATTTTTTTGTGGTTCAAATGATATCAACGGGTTGAATTCCTCTCAGGATGTTTTTGCTGAATTTGAAATTTTTTTTAATTCCGTTAAAAAAGTACTTCCAAAAACCAAGGTTTTTGCAATAGGCATTCAACCTTCTCCCAGTAGGTTTGATCAAAGACCAAGACAGTTAGAATGGAACGATTCGGTGAGCAATCTAGCAAAGACAGATCCCAATTTAGTTTTCATCGATGTCTCTTCTGCGATGTTATCTTCTGAAAATAAACCGAGGCTTGAGCTTTATACTTACGATAAGCTTCATATGAATGAAAATGGATATAAAATTTGGACAAAACTAGTTAGAAAAGATTTAAAAAAATATTTTCCGGAAGATTTTTTATGAAGCTTAAGCTCTACCACGCTAGATGGTCTTTGTGCAGCCAGATGGTACGCGTTGCCATGGAAGAGAAAGGACTTTCTTATGAAAGTAACTTGATAAAACTTTGCGATCAATATTCAGAGGGGGAGAATCTTTCTCCAGAATATCTTGCAATCAATCCAAAAGGTATTGTTCCTTCTTTAGACTTAGATGGAGAAATAGTCACTGAAAGCACAAATATCATTAAAAAACTAAACTCTCTTTCTGGTGAAAATGATATGGATTTATGGCCTGCAGATGTAGACCAAGAAAAATTGAACGTTTGGGTAGAAGATACCACTTTAACCGATGGGGTTCCTTTGGGAAAAACTTTAGGTACTGCAATACCCCCTTTTTCATTAATTCTTATCAATTTTATGGTCAAAAAATATTTATCTATTTTTCAAGCCTTTAAAGTCTTTTGGAAACATCCCTTAAGAGAAAGAGGACGTTTCTTTTTAGTCATGAAATTTTTCAATATTCAAAAGCCAGTAGCAGTTAGATGCCACAAAGTATTGGCAAAAAGCCTAATTGAAATTGAAAGGAATTTAGAAAATTCTGGTCCTTACTTTTTAGGAAAATTTTCGCACATCGACATAAATTTAATGTGTTGTTTTCATAGATTAACGGACGTAAAGTTAGATAAGATCTTAGAAATTGAGGAGTTACCAAATATAAAAAAATATTGGGAGCTATTAAAGAGCAGAGAAAGTTACAAAAAAGGAATCTTAGATTTTTTTGGAGAAAAAGAAAATGGCGATATCGAAAGCGTCTTTGGAAAAAAAGATTCAATGCATCTAGAACCTTTAGCCAAGATGATTAAAAATTATAAATCCTAATCAATGAGTTAAAGAATGTTTGTCGTGGAATTTTCTTTTTTTACGTCTCAATCTAACAAGATGGGCATATAAATTGTCGCTTCTTTTTGAGAGCGTCTTTCTCAAACGAGCCCTTCTTTGTCTTGCATGGATTGATCGGTCTAACCGTTCATTTCTATCCATATATTTAAGATTAGCTATTCTTGACTGATATAGCTACTACTTTAAAATTATTAGAAATTACTCTGTAATAGCAAATGTTTATAAAAAAAATCTTATTCGTAACACTATTTCTTTTTAGTATTAATGGCCTTGTTGCTCAAGAAAAAAAGACTCTTCCTGTGGTTAAAAAGACTATAAAGTTTAAAGAATTAACGGAGTTTGATGCGTGTTTTTTAATTTATAGAGCACCAATAAGCTTTAATTTAAAAGACATGCTTAAGGACTATATGAAGTTTCGAGAATTTGGGTGCGCAAAATACGACGAAATTTTAAAGCGAGCCTCTGTGATAAAGGGCTCCTCCTTCCCAAAAAATTCAAAAGCTTACGAAGTTAATAAAAAGAAATAATTTTAGCGCTTTAATCTTATATACTTTTTAACATGGCAGAAAATATCTATCCTTTAGAAATGTTGAGCGCATCTGAAATAAGTGATGCAGTTTCTATTCTTAAAAAATGTAATAAAGATCATGTAGATTCTTCTTTTAGTTACATTTCTTTAAGCGAACCAGATAAAAAGTTGCTCAAAGAAAACACCGATTTAGAAAGGATTGTAAAAATAGTTGGGGTAGACAAAAAATCCAATGGTTTTGAAGCAGAAATAAATATTTCAAAAAAAGAACTTCTAACTGAAGAAAAAATTTCCAATAAAGCAGGGCCAACTTACACTTTAGCTGAGATCTTTGGGGCGATTGAGCTAACTATGGGAGATGAACATTATCAAAAGGCTTTAGAAAAAAGAGGTATAAAAGATTTGAGTCTTGTTCAAATAGATCCTTGGCCTGGTGGAGGCTTTGTTAATAAGAACATTAAAAATGGCAATAGGGCTTTAAGAGCAATTTCGTTTCTCAAAGATAGTGAAGAGGACAATGCTTACGCTAGGCCTATCCAAGGTTTGATTGCTCATGTTGATCTTACAGAAAAACGAGTTGTGGAAATTGAAGATCATGGTGTGGTGAAAGTTCCCGAAGCTCACGCTAGATATGACAAAGATGGTCAAGAGATACTTAGAGAAAACCCAAAAGAAATCGCCATCACCCAACCTGAAGGCGTAGGATTTTCAGTTCAAGATAACTTAATTTCTTGGGAAGGTTGGAAACTAAGAGCTTCAATTGATCCTATTGAAGGCTTGGCTTTACATCAAGTTTCTTTGAATGACAGACCAATTTTTTACCGAGCAGGTTTGTCAGATATGGTAGTGCCTTATGGCTCATCTGATCCCATGCATTGGTGGAAAGCAGTTCACGATGGCACCGAATATGGATTTGGTACGATGACAAATTCCTTGACTTTAGGATGCGACTGTCTTGGCGAGATTTATTATTTGGATGCTCACAAGCTAGCTTTTGACGGTTCTGTTGAAACAATTGAAAATGCAATATGTATTCATGAAGAAGATTATGGGGTGCAATGGAAACACAATGATGCTACTCAAAAGGGTTACAACGAAGTAAGGCGATCGCGTCGTCTTGTAGTTAGTTCTTTTGCAACTATCGGAAACTATGACTATGGCATATTTTGGTATTTATATTTGGATGGCACAATCCAATTAGAGATAAAACTTACCGGTGTAGTTGGTATAAGCGCATATCATGAAGATATTCATAAAGCTGGACAAGATTTTAAAATTTCTCCTGAATTAGCTTCTCCGATTCATCAACATCTTTTTAATGTAAGAATTGATTGGGATCTGGATGATGGCGATAATCAGTTATTTGAAACAAACGTTGAGCCCTTGCCAATAAATAATGTGAATCCAGAAGGAACTCAATTCCAAGCTATTTCATCGCATTTAAAAAAAGAAAGTGAGGCTCAGAGGAATATTGCTCCAGAAAAAAGCCGTACATGGAAAGTTGTGAATCCCAATAAGTTAAATAAAGTTGGTTCACCAACAGCATATAAAATACTTTATGGGAATACACCAACTCTCTTATCCAATCCTAATTCTCCACCAGGGAAAAGAGCTTCATTTGCGAAACATAATATTTGGGCAACACCATTCCAAAACGAAGAAAGATGCGGAGGCGGCAGACATACGGTGATGCACTCTGGAGAAGAAGGCTTAGAAGACATTACTTCAAAAGACAGAAATATCAGCGAGTGTGATTTAGTAACATGGTTAACTTTCGGTGTAACGCATTTACCACGTCCAGAAGACTGGCCTGTAATGCCTGTAGAATATTGCGGATTTCATTTGATACCTGTTGGATTTTTCGATCAAAATCCAACCATAAATCTCCCCCCAAACTGTTCTTCCAAATCAAAGAGTAATAAATAATCAGCTCTATTATGGGGATAGATGATTCTTTCAAGCCGGGAGTAACTGAAACCGGCCCTAAAGGTCAGCTAGCCCATCCAACAACTTTAGAACACAGCAAACGTTTAGAAAAAAAACTTTATAATGTTGGAGAAAATGCTTGGTCATTAATTGGAAATGGCCTCTCTAATCAGTCTTTTGTTGAAGGACCAGAAGGTTTAATTTGTATAGATACAGGTGAAAGTAATCAGGAGATGGCTGCAGCTCTAAAAGAAGTTAGAAAGGAAACCCAAGCTAAAGTTGCAGCCTGCATTTACACCCACTTTCATTATGTGGGCGGCACCCAAACACTTATTGAAGAAAACGAAAATTTGCCTATTTGGGGACACAAAGGGATCCAAGCTAATTTGGATAGGTTCGGTGGAGAAGTAGCTCCAAGAGTAACTAGAGGTTTGGCTCACCAATTTGCAACATCAATGCCAAATGAAGGCCCCGATGGCATTGTTAACTTGGGACTGGGAAACTTCTTTCGTAATCCAGAGCACGCACCTTTTACTAATGGTTATATACCGCCAAGACATACTTTTGACGAACCTACCAAAGCTGTTATTGCTGGCTTGAAGGTAGAGTTTTTCCCTGCTCCGTCGGATGCAACCGACTCTATAACGATTTGGTTTCCAGATTTAAAACTAGCTATTAATAATCTTCTTTGGCCGGTTTTATTCAATGTTTTTGCTATCAGAGGAGAAGAATATCGAGATCCTCGAGTTATGATTCAGGGTTTGGAGCAATTAGCTGAGCTTGAAGCAGAAAATTTAATTGGTGCTCATGGTCCTCCTTTCTCAGGCCAAAAAGAGATCAAAGAAATAATAATAAATTATCGCGACACCCTACAGTTTTTATGGGATCAAACTGTAAGATGTGCAAATAAGGGTTTAACCCTAAATGAGATCATAAGCACTATTGAACTTCCAGCTCGTTTTAAAGATCATTACACCACACAGCAGTTATATGGTGTTGTAGAGCATCATGTAAGACAAATTTATACTGGCCTTTTCGGGTGGTTCGATGAAGATGAGGCAAATCTCTTTCCTGTACCATCTCCAGAACGTTCTAGAAGGTTAATTGAAGGCTTCGGTGGAATTGAAAAGATTAGAGTAACCATTGACGAAGCTTTGAACGAAGAAGATTATCGTTGGGCCATCGAGCTATCTTCATGGTTAGTAAGATCTGACTTAAATGATCAAGGGATAGCAGACGCAGGAGATACCGAAGATAGAAAAAGATTGGCCGCTGCTTTAAGGGGAGTTGCTTATTCCACGTCCGCAGCGAACATTAGAAATTGGTGCATTACAAGAGCATTGGAACTGGACGAATCCTTGAATTTAAATCGTTTCCGACATCACCGTTTTAATAAGAGGGAGCTTGAAAGGCGCAAAGCTTCAAATTCATTAAACCTTTTGAGAGTTTTGTTAATTCCAGAGAGAGCTGCGGGACTAGACATAAGTTTAGAGATAAATTTTGATGATGAAGAAAGTGTGATTTACTCAATTAGAAATTCAGTTGCGTCGCTTAATACATTAAAAGAACCAGATATTAAAATTTCTTGGAGCAAGGATTCATGGTTTGACATTTTATGCGGAAAAAAAACTTTGTCACAAATTTTGCTCGAAAAAAAGACCGACACAAAAGATGAAGAAGAAATAAAAAAATTCTTTGCTTGTTTTGATCTTCAAAACTTAATGACATGAAAATAGCTTTAGAAACCAGAAAATAATATGAAAAGATTAAATCCTGACACAGGCAAACCTTTTGAGATTGGTGATGCGAGACCTTCATCAGATATTCAAGATGGGAAAGTGTTCGGAGGATATTACACTTCTTTATATAAAGTAAGACCCGAAAAGACTGAATATTTTGAAGAGTTTTGGGTAGTAAAATCTAATTTAAATTCTTGATGAGGAGTTAAATGAATGACGGATAAAGAATACTGGAAAGCAAATATAAAATTACTTATTGTACTCTTAACTATTTGGCTCGTTATCTGGTTTGGATTTGGAATAATACTTTCAGATTTTTTAGATCAATTTTCAATTGGTGGATTTAAGCTGGGATTTTGGTTTGCTCAGCAAGGAAGTATTTATGGCTTTGTAATTCTTATATTTGTTTATGTCTATGCAATGAAACGCTTAGAAAAAAAACTGGATCAAAAAGAGAAATAGATTGAGCGCACAAGCATTAACATATTTATTCGTAGGTCTTTCTTTTACTCTTTATATAGGCATTGCCATTTGGTCGCGAGCAGATTCGACAAATGATTTTTATGTAGCTGGCAAAGGTGTAAATCCCGTTGCAAATGGAATGGCGACTGCAGCTGACTGGATGTCTGCATCTTCTTTCATTTCTATGGCAGGGTTGATTTCTTTTCTTGGAAAAGATGGTTCTGTTTATTTGATGGGCTGGACTGGAGGATATGTCTTACTCGCTTTACTGTTAGCACCCTATTTAAGAAAATTTGGCGAGTATACTGTTCCAGATTTTGTTGGAGCACGTTACTACTCAAAAACTGCACGTTTAGTTGCTGTTCTGTGTTTAATTTTTATTTCCTTTACTTACGTTGCAGGTCAAATGAGGGGAGTCGGGATTGTATTTTCAAGATTTTTAGAAGTCGAGATTAATGTTGGAGTAATAATCGGTATGATTGTTGTTTTTTTCTATGCTGTGCTCGGCGGTATGAAGGGAATTACTTACACTCAAGTAGCTCAATATTGTGTAATGATATTCGCCTATTTAGTTCCAGCAATTTTTATTTCAATTTTGATTACAGGCAATCCTGTACCTCAATTAGGTTTTGGAGATACCCTAGTAAACAGCTCTACTTATCTTTTGGATAAATTAGATCAACTGTCTGTAGATTTAGGCTTTAATGCCTATACAGAAGGTACCAAATCGAATATTGATATTTTTTGTATTACTGCCGCTCTAATGTTTGGCACCGCTGGTCTACCTCACGTGATTGTCAGATTTTTTACTGTCCCCAAAGTAAGTGACGCCAGAAAATCTGCAGGATATGCTTTGATTTTTATTGCCATTTTGTATACCACAGCTCCTGCTGTGGCAGCTTTTTCTAGGGTAAATTTTATCGAATCCATACAAGAGAAAAGCTACTTTGATTCACCAGATTGGTTTAAAAATTGGGAAAACATAGGCCTTATTGCTTGGAAAGATAAAAACGGAGATGGATTGATTAATTATTCAGCCGGCAAGGCTTTTGAAGAAGGCCGTCCAAACTTTCTTGATTCAAGAGGGGTGCAGGGAGAAAGAGAAATAAAAAATCCGAGCACCCTGGACAACGAAAATGAAGTTTATATTGACCAAGACATTATGGTTCTTGCAAATCCTGAAATAGCTAAATTGCCCGCATGGGTGATGGCTCTGGTAGCAGCCGGCGGGCTGGCGGCTGCATTATCCACTGCTGCTGGACTGCTATTGGTAATATCGTCATCAATTTCTCACGATTTATTAAAGAAAACTTTCATGCCTCAAATTAATGAAAGGCAGGAACTTTTCTTTGCAAGATGCTCAGCAGCCATAGCAATACTTATCGCAGGCCTATTTGGAATTTACCCGCCTGGTTTTGTTGCACAGGTCGTTGCCTTTGCATTCGGATTGGCAGCATCTACAATTTTTCCAGCTTTATTCTTAGGAATATTTTCTAAAAGATTAAATAAAGAGGGAGCAATCTTTGGCATGTTAGGCGGCTTAATATTTACATCTAGCTATATCATTTACTTCAAATTTTTATTTGAAGATTCAAATAATTCAGCAAATTGGTTCTTAGGCATTTCTCCAGAGGGAATTGGTTTTGTGGGGATGTTTGTTAATTTTATTATCGCTTTATCTATATCTGCTGTTACTGATAAACCTCCCATTGCAGTTGGGGAAATGGTAGATAAAATAAGACTTCCATGATCGTTATAAGATTTTTAACTCTCGTTTGCTTACTGCAAATTTCTTTTTTATCTTTTTCTGAAATTCAGGATAAAAACTATCAAGCTCGCCTTCAAGACGTTATGAAGGCAAGAGAACTTATGGGCAAAAAAAGAGAAAGAGATGAACTAAAAAATCTTGCTCAGGAACTAGCTCAGGAATTACTAATTATAGATACTCACTTAGACACGCCAATTCAACTTTACATGCAGCTTGATAAAAAGGGGTCGTATGAGGACATAACAAAATCGTCATCCCTTCATTTTGATTTCGATCGCGCAATGGAAGGCGGTCTAAATGTACCTTTTTTTGTGATTTTCACTCCACCTTCTGCCGAAGAAAAAGGTACAGCATTTAAAATGGCAAATGAAATTATTGCAATTTTAGAAGATATTATGGACGAGTATCCGGATAAATTTACATTGGTCAAATCACCTGATGAAATAAGCAACGAAAAAGGTGTTCTTCAGGTAGTTTATGGAATGGAAAATGGTGCTCCAATTGAAAGCAATCTTTCAAATATAAAATTATTTTCCGATATAGGTATTAATTACATTACTCTCGCACATTCAAAGAGTAATCACATCTCTGACTCATCATATGATGAGAATAAAAATTGGGGAGGCTTGAGTCCTTTTGGAAGAGAAGTTGTTGCTGAAATGAACAAACAAGGAGTCATGATTGATATAAGCCACGTTTCTGATGCAGCATTTTATGAAGTTCTTAAACTAAGTAAAACACCGGTTATTGCTTCGCACAGTTCATTGCGCCATTTCGTACCAGGATTTGAAAGAAATGTTTCGGACGATATGTTGAAAGAATTAGCAAAAAATGGCGGTGTCATTCAAATTTGTTTTGGTTCAGAGTTTATTGGCGAAAAAAGAAAATACCCCGAGCTTGTGATAACGGTAAAAGATGTTGCTGATCATATTGATAGAGTCAAGGAATTGGTTGGTATAGACCACGTTGGCATCGGTTCAGATTATGACGGTTGGCGGAATTTTCCAGTAGGTCTTGAAGATACTTCCACTTATCCTAATTTGATAGAAGAATTGTTAAAGCGAAATTATTCAAAAGAGGAAATTCGAAAAGTTTTTGGCGAAAATCTATTAAGAGTTTGGCGAGATGTAAAAAGCTATTCTAGCTATTGATAGAAACCTTACATTTGCTATATTTAAAGCCCAATTTTTTAGGAGAAAAAAATGAAACTATTTAAAATTACCTTGCTGTCAATTTTATTTGCCAGCACCTCTATCTTTGCGCAACAATTTGCAGCTACAGGATTTCATGCAGGTTTCGGCGTTAATTCCATTAACCCCTTAGCAACTTTTCAAAATGTCAGTAAATATATGGCCTCTGAAGATTTTAAAAAGCTTGGAATAACTGCAGCTCTTTATGCAAACAGTGTAAACGGTAGTGATGATACAACTCATCTTATCGAATTTTATTATCCAGATGCAGCTTCTTACCAAAAAGCGGTAGATATGGCAGCAACCTCTTCAGCTGTGGCTGATTTGTTAACAACCGCTGCACAAAATGGAACAAAGAATACTTCTGAATCTGTCTACGTAAATGTAAGAGAAAAACTAACGGCTGAAAACGTAGAGAAAAATAAAGTTTTCTATGTATGGCGAGTTGAGACATCCGATTTACCTAGATACCTCAGAGAATGGGATAAAATGATCGAGGAAATCGAAGAAGAGGGCATTGCTGGAGATTCTTATGGAATGAAAGTAGCTTTTGCTGGTGCTTTGCATGGCGAAAGTTTATTTGTCTGGGCGGGTTATGAAACTCAGCAAGCTATGATTGAAGAATTAGCAGTATTCAATGCTTCTGAAAGTTTCGCTAGATTTAACGCTAGAACTCAAGGCTTTTCTACTATAGTGGCTAATGAAATATCTTCTCAATTAGCTATATGGAATGGCGCTCTTTACACCGAGTAAAATCTAGAAGGCTGTTTTAAAAAGGCGGGTTTATCCCGCCTTTTTTTAACTTCCTAAAAGTTCTTTAATGAATTTAATTTCCGACTCTTTAAATGGAGAGCCATCTATTCTGTAAACATCGTGAAACCACTCATCAGGCTCTGGCAATTCGTCTCCTTCATTTATGAATTCACCTTTTTTCTTTTTTTCTTGAAGTTCTAAGATTGTCGACCAACCAAAATGCGTTTGGCTTTTACCAGCTACAAAACCCCAGTTGTAACAACCAATATTTTCTTTTTTGAAGATTGGAAGTGAAAATTCAAATGTGGTTCCAAATTCTCTCGCCATATACTCAGTACACAACAAAGGCCTTCCAAATTCTTTTAGTCTTTCAATAGTCGGTTCTAGTTTTTCCGCTTCATAAGTATGGAAGGTTATTACATCTGAATTTTCACCATTAAGATTTAAGATTTCTTTACCTATTGCACCATCCAAACATGCAGTTAGAGGTTGAGAAGGTCTAATTTCGTAAGCCCAATCCCAAGTATACTGAAGCAGTTTAAACGCTTTATCACCAGTACCAAATTGACCAGGCTCGTTATAAATGTCCCACATTAAAATTCTTTCATCGCTTGAATACTCTTTGAGCACACCCTGGACAAATTCCTTTAACCTATTTAATTCCTTTGCATCAATTTTCTCTTCATTAACTTGATTTACCAATTTCATTCCAGGACTTTGTTTCCAACCAGAGTTGTGAACTCCTTTGACTGGCAGGGGTTGTTTGCCTAGCTTTGGATAGGGGCGGTGACAATCGTCAAAGAGCACAATTATTGGTCTGATATTTCTCATTTCACAAATACCCAAAAATTTATCAAATGTTTTTATAAATGTTTCTTTATCTGACCAAAGCAAATCATGTAAATAAACTCTTAAAGAATTGAATCCAAGACCTTTTACCCAGTCCAATTCTCTTTCAATTGTTTCTTTATCAAAGGTATCTTCTTGAAACATTTCGAGTTGATTGATTGCTGAACTTGGTAAAAAGTTACAACCAACTAACCAAGGCTGTTTTTTATACCAACCATTTGCTTCTTCTTTTGACCACTTCATGTATTTAAGTTTAATAAATCAGAATAACAATAGAAAACATATAACAGCCACAGACACCCGAAGTTAGATTCTTTCTAAGTTTCAAATAGTCAGGATTAGTAAATTGAGGATTAACTTTGGACTCTAAGAGATAGAAAAGAAAAAATAAGAAAAATAATAAAGTCATTGCATAAATGAGATTTATCGAAGCCAATAAAATTGATCCAAATCCCATGAGGGAAAAAATAATGGCTACAACTAGACTTTTTTGATTTGTCGAATCAATACCCCAGATTATTCCGGATAAAAAAGAAATTATTATTCCCCCATATACAATTAATAATTGAAAAGAAATCTCCTCATAAGTTTCTCCAAGAATCCAAGGCAGGATTGTGAGAGCTGCAAATGGGAGAAAGCCTAAATAACCTAGAGTAATTTTAGTTTGCATTTATCCATGAGCTATTTTGAGTAGAGTCATGAAAAGTATGCCTGTTCCAATAACACCAGAGATTAATATTATTAGGTCAACAATAAATACTTGAAAAAGCCTCAACCAAGATCTTTCTTTTCCCTCTTTGATATCTTGGAATAAATACATAAAAGCGCTGATCTTAAAAAGTACAAATGCTGTTATGAAAGTTATTCCACCAAGAATAAATATTCCGGAGCTCATAGTAAATTATATGTGTTTAAAGAAATCAACGTGCAAAATTAAGAGTTTCCAGGATATTTTGAGAGAATTTTTGAAACTATTTCGTTTGCTAAATCTTGGTCGTCGAGTGATGTAGGATTGATTCTCATATTTGCGTACCAGACTACTTTATCAAGGTCCTCATCAAAAAATTTTACCGAAAGAAAGTTTATAGGCAGACGATCATTTGCATAAAATCTAAACGCAAAAGGATCGTATCTATATCCATATCTATAACCATAAGAAAAATTCGAAGAACTAATTCTGTTAAATTGTTCTTTTTCTTTCACAGCAAAACTTATTTTTAAAGGAGACGAATCATCTTGGCTAAGTCCCAGCTCTGTAAGGGAGTTAGATAAAGCCTTTGCAATTCTATTTATCCTTATCGGATTTTCTTCTTCATCAGACTCTGTTCTGAAAGGATCAGGCTTAAATATTTTGAAATCTTTATATTTATTTGCAGAGAACGCCTCATCCGAATCTACTTTTACAACAAAACCAGTCGCACAAGAAGAGAGAAAAATTAAAATGATTATTCTGTAAAACACAAAAGAATTATATCTTTGATATAGTATTCGAAGTAATTTTTAGGAGAGAATAATGAAAAAAATTATAACTTTATTGTTAGTACTGGCAACTTCTGTAAGCTTTGCCTCACCGACGTGGATAGAATATTTGATTAGAGTAGAAAGTCCACAAAGCGCTGCAAAAATTGTAGCTGCTACAGATCAATTCATGTCTTCTGATTTTGTAAAAAATAATTTTAAAGGATCTTTGCATTTAAATTCTTACATTGCTGGCGGTTTAGATGGAGAAACGCATTCTTTTGCAGTTCTCCAACCAAGCCTTGCAGAACATGAAATTTGGATGGCTAAATTAAGCGACCCCAATAACCAAGAAGTGGCTAAATACCTCTCAGTGCTCAACGCAAATTCCGAGGGTAAGGGAAGTAGAATAAATACTTTCATTCAAACTTATGGAACCCCTTCAAACAAAGATACTGTATGGGCGGTTTATCCCTTTAGAACACAACCGTCTAACGTAGAAGACATTATTGAAGCAACTGAAGAATTAGATGAAGCTATCAAAGGAACATTTCCAGGACAATTTGGTCTGTCTGAAAGAATGGCTGGCGGCGGGATGCAAACCCATTTATTTACTGTTGGATACGAGTCTTTGGCAGAAATGGAACAATGGGAAGATTCTGCGCCTCGAGATCAGGGAGTTTCTCCTTTCGATAAAGAAATGGACAAAATGGCAGAATGGTACGAAAGAGAAATTGTTCGAAACGTTCGAGTTTATGATTCTGCACTGACTCTTCAAGATTTTGTAGAGTGAGTATGAAACTTACATCAACAGTAATTTTATCTTTCTTTGTGTTTTATGCATGTTCCTCGGCTGAGTCTGAAGCGGAAGTTTCATTCTCAACCCTGGGCTCAGAGGAATACCCCCAAATGTTTTACATGGAATACGTCCCCTGTCAGGAGGGGGTTTACTACACAGCAGAAAACTTTAGAAATAATGTTTTACCTGAATGGCAAGATTTATTGGTCGAAGTTAATTCACCCTTAGTATCCTCTTATGGCATTCAACATTTTCAAAGATTGAATACTGATCAAGAAGATGGATTCTGGCAGTTAATTTGGAATACAAAAAAAGAAGCTGAAGCGGCATGGGAAATTTGGAACTCTAATGAGAATGTTGCTGAATGGACAGAAAATACATCTGACATTCTCTCTTGTGATGAAGAACAAAAGTTTTCTTTTGATGCTTATATAGCAAGAGCAGGCGACACTTTTGGTGAATTTGACTCAGGTGATTTCGTTTCTGAGTATTACCAATGTCTCTATCAGGAGGGCAAAGAAGGAAAAGACTTGAGAGAGATTATTAATCAACTTGAAGCATTTTTAGATAGCGCCCAGTCTTTGCCAGGCCCTTTTAGCTATGTGATTTTAGGTCCTGATTACGAGTCTGATGAGGTTGACTTTTTTTGGGGGAATTTTTATCAATCAGAAGAAGCAAGAAAAGCTTTTGAAGCTGAATGGCAAAAACTTGGTCCAGATGTAGAAGACAACTGGGATATGGTTTCAAACTGCCAAGAGCCAAGATATTATAATTCTGCAGAAGTTCCTACAAGTTGAAATTATTTAGTTTTTAAAAAAGCTAAACAACCAAAAATTCCTGGCTCGTCCTCTGTAAGGAGGTCGACCTGGGTTTTTCCTATTAACGAAGAATACTTAGGATTAATTTCCGAAGGGAAATAATTAAGGGTCTTTTCTGACGTCAAAATTGGTTTGATCGAATTCAAAATTGACCCCCCAAAGACAACTTTTTCACACGAAAAAGCCAAAACCAAATCATTGGTAATTGAAATAAGCGTTTTCAAAAAGTTATCAACTATAAAAAATTCATCATTATTACCTGCTAAAGCACAGGATATTATTCTTTCTGAAGAAAGCTTTTTTCCAAATTTTTCCTTGTAGAGTTTTTCCATCCCAGGTCCGCTTAAGATACTTTCGAGTGATAAAAATTCTTCATTTTTTTCTAAACCAAAATTTTCTAACATGTTTTTTGTTGGGCTCAAAGTATTCCCAAATTCTGTGGGAATGATTTGATTATTTATTATCAGGGTCACTCCCAGACCGGTTCCAGGACCAATCAGTAGTGTATTCTCATTTGAAGGAGTTCCATTTTTTATTTTCAGTAAAGATTTTTTAGTTAATTCTTTGAGAGAATGAGCTACAGCCTCCCAATCATTTAATAAAAGGCATTTTTTTAATCCTAGTTTAGAAGTTAATTCGTTTGCCTCAATCAATAAATTTCTATTAGTAAGATTTATAGATACGTGATTGTTGGGCCCCGCGGCAGCAATGACTAGATAATCAATTTCACTTTTTTGTTCATCTATTAATCTCTGAAGAAATGGAATGAAATCATCATCTGAAATTTTCTCTTTAGAAATATTGGATAGCGTATTTTTTGTAAAAAATGCGCGTCTGACATTTGTTCCGCCAAGGTCAATTAGAAGGGCACTTTTCATTTTTTATCTTTGTAATACCTGCGGAACATATGACTACCGACGGCTACAAAGATAAACCACACAAATGAGAACGTAAAGAAAAATACGTTTGCTAGAAAAGTAGGGTTTTCCATAGAGATAACATTTACTCAAAATAAATTAAGCAATGAAAGGAAGTAGTGATTTAAATTCTATTAATATTACAATAGAAAAATGAAATTTTATCCTCCACATTATTTACTGACCCTTTCTTTATGCATGCTTGCTACTTGGTATTTTGGCGAAACATCGTCGCAAACTTTGCCGCTGATTCTAATTGGAATATGTTTAATCGGGTTGGGCTTTTTATTGGCTTTCAATTCAATTTCAAGATTTATCAAAGCAAAGACAGGTGTCGTGCCTTTTAGTGAGTCCACTACTTTAATTACCGAAGGATTTTATAAATACACAAGGAATCCCATGTATGTAGGTATGAATTCTTTTTTACTGGGCTTGATGTTGATTTTGAAAAATCCCTTAAATATTATTTTTCTATTTATCTTTTTCTTTATTGTGAGGAACATGTTTGTTTTAAAAGAAGAGGTGCAGATGGAAGAGACTTTCGGAGAAGATTATTTAACTTATAAAAGAAAGGTAAGACGCTGGTTGTAAAAATCTAGTTGACTGCTTCTTGAGTTACTATCATCTTAATTTGGGCACCATCTCCCAGAAAACCACCTAATTCATCAAAGAAGTTATCGGGATCTAGTCCGCATGCCTCAGGAGCTAATACTCCAAATTTAGCAATCTTTTTCTCAAGTAACATTTTCAATCCGCATGCTAATGGGTAGCCAGTTGCTGCACCCATAGACATATTTTCTTCAAAACCATCTAACGTGACAGCAACAATAGTTTCAGTTTCGTTTTTCAAACCTTGAGCTAGTCCATAAACCTCAGGCAGGGAATTTAAAATATCCTTGGGTTTACTAACTTTACTTCTTTCAAGTTGTTCCATTATCTTTGCTGCTAGATTCTTAGTGAGCAGCTTTATTTCAACGAAGAACCTAATCACTTTAAAGACAAAAACAGCAGCGGGGTCGTTACCATGCATTAAATTCAAGCTTGTTGAAATATCTGGATAGTGATGGGGGAAAGTTATTGCTTCAGGATGACCAAAAATGCTTGCTTTAAATTTACCTAGCTGAGGATATTGCACATTTACTCTTGTTAAGGGCCTTACCATTTTAAAATTTTTATTCATATAAACTTTAACTTGTCCTGTCATCTGTTCAACACCATGTTCCATAGCAGCATTAGCCCCAGTTTGAGAACTTTCTTCTTCTGGCTTTGCCCCTGAAATATCCCAGCCTGTATAAACATTTGAAACTTTATCCAACTCGTTCATAGCTTTTAAAGCAAGCATATTAGTTATGCCTGGACTAGCTCCTAATCCTAAAATAGCAATCTTGTTTTTTTCCTCAGCTAATTTATTCAGGGAAAACATTTTTTCAGTTGGCTCCCAATCATCACATATGTCTAAATAATGACAATTTTGCTCCAACGCAACCTCTAAGATTGGGTAAGCAAGTTTAAAAAATGGCCCTGTGAGATTAAGAACTATGTCTTTGGAGGCTGTAAGTTTTCTAAGAGAATCTTTGTCCAAAACATTCAAGCCTATCCCGGTTATCCTGTCATCGTTAAAGGATTTAGCAAAATCAGAAGCAGCAGTCTCGTTAATATCGGCAATAGTTATTGAATCAATCCCACTTATAGAGCTGACTGCCGAGGAAGCAAATCTTCCCATTCCACCTGAGCCGCCTAAAATAAGAATTTTCATCCTATATCGAAACTTTCATTTATGGCGTCACAACTTTTTTGCCAAAGAAGATTCCTAGTCGTTTCATTATCATAAAATTTTTCAAGCGGATAACAAAAAGCTTCTCCCTTAACAGCAGTGAACATGCCACCCATTCCAGGACCGACGAATTGACCTGATTCTACTTCAGGATCGGCAATGCATTTTAGAATACCCAAAGCACCATCTTCTCTTGACTGCCCAACTTTCATCATTTGCTCTGTAATCCACTTACCCATTCCACCTTCCTTAACTGTCGTGCTTTGCAAATCTGTTTCAGCCAAGCCTGGATGTGCGACCATAGCTTTTATTTTTGAGTTAGCAGTGGATAACTTATCGTGTAAACATGCTGTGAAAGCGGCATTTGCAAGTTTTGATTGATTATATCTAAGCCACCTCGCTCCTCCAAAAAAGAGGCTCGAACCATTACCTCCTAAATTACCGCCATTCTTTTCAAGAAATTTAGCATCCAAAGTTTTTTTTGGTTGTTTTCTGGCAATACTAGAGTGATTTACTATTCTTGCTTCGCCTCTCATTTCAGCTGCTTTTTTTAAGAGAGGCATAAGACGTTTTACTAGCAAAAAATGTGACAAATGATTTGTTTGCATTTGAACATCGTACCCGTCCACTGTCGCCATATCTTCTAGAGCCATTACCCCCGCATTATTACAAATTACATCTAGCCCATTTGGGCATGCATCTTCTATTTGCTTGACCGCATTTCTAACTGAATCAAAGCTCTGTAGATCACATTCAATCTGATTGAAATTTGCATTAGGAGTCTCTTGTCTGAGATCAATTAGAGCTTTATCGGCTCTTTCAGAAGATCTATTTAAAAGAATTACATTTGCACCTAGTTTTCCAGAAGCATTTGCTGCAACAAAACCTGTTCCAGATGTTGTTCCAGTGATTGCAACCGATTTACCTTCTAAGGAAGGCAATGAATTAAAAAGATTTTCGTAATGTTTGCTATCTAGATTTGGTTTTGAATAAGACATTTATAAACCTCCTAATTTTATAAAAGTAGATTTGAAGTTTTAGTTTCTATCTTGCTTAACTATATTATATGAGGAACTTAAGCGAAAGAAATGACCTACAAAAATATTAATTTAGAAAATATTAATAAGCCATATCAAAATATAGTGTACTAAGAAACCGTAAATACTTATCGCTATTATTGGCCTATTACCCAGTTTCAGTTCTTTATTAAATAAAATTCCATAAACAAATAAAGGAACAAAAAGTAACAAAGCGCTTATCATTCCAGGACTGTATAAATTTTGCGCAGTAGAAATCCCCAAGTGGAAACTTGCGTTGGCCATTGTCGCAGCGTTATGAAAAAGAAAAAAGATTCCAAAGACTTTTTCATACTTCTTTCGAAGAAAAATTAAAGTTGGAAAGAAAAAGACATAGGGCGCTAGATTAATTAGAGTAACTTCAATCGGAGAGATGTCCATCCCGTTTCTAAAAGCCCAATTTAAAAAGTGATAATATTCACCAAAGAGCAATGGTGAAAATACATACTCTTCCACTTGATGTACGGCAAGAGCAAGCATCGGCACAAAGGCTAGGAAATAATTACTCTTAGATTTGTATAAGAAAAAACTAACAGCCAATGAAATAAATAAGGCTCCTAAGAAAAAGCTCTGCATCGTTAAAACCAAAGAATTATTGAAAGTTGGATTCATCAAACAACAATACTCCAAATTCTGGTCATAAACCAAAAAAAGCCCATACCACCAATCCC
This sequence comes from uncultured SAR86 cluster bacterium, assembly GCA_902563105.1. Taxonomy (GTDB): domain Bacteria; phylum Pseudomonadota; class Gammaproteobacteria; order Magnimaribacterales; family AG-339-G14; genus MEDG-81. The sequence goes on along the minus strand of CACEVU010000003.1, from coordinate 79,313 downwards.
ATAGGCCACTGAGATTTTAAGATGCTTTTTCAGGTTTATTTTACTCAATAGAAAAATTACAAAACCCGCTAAGGGAATAATCATAAGCTGACCAATTTCTATGCCAACATTGAAGAATAGTAGTGAAAGAAGTAACTGGTCGTTAGTTATTCCAATTTCAGACAAAGCACCTGCGAATCCAAATCCATGTAACAAACCGAAACCAAAAGCCATCAACCAAGGTCTTCTTATTTCATTCTCTTGCTTGGTTAGTTCAAAGGCAAGATAGATTATTGTTAAAGCAATCAATGCTTCGGTGCTTGCAGAAGGTAACTTAAAAATATCCAGAACAGAAATTGCTAGAGTAATGCTGTGCGCGAGAGTAAAAGCCGTTATCGTTTTTAAAAGCGGAATAAAACCAGAAATTAGAAAAATCAATCCTAATACAAAAATAATGTGATCTATTCCACCTAGTAAATGTTCTACGCCCAAGTAAAAATATCCGGTTGGATAAACTTGTTTTTTTTCTGGGATGACAATCTCAGGTACTTTGAGATTCATCAAACCTTCAAATCTGTCTCCATTAAAAAAATTAACTGTAACAAGAGCATCATTTAAAATACTTAGTCCTCTTACCTGAATCTTTTTACCTTTTAAAGACTCTATGCATTTAAGACTTATTCTTTCCGAAATGTATTTATTTTGACGGAAAGGTAGATCTCTCTCGACATCACACTCGTTAGGAAAAGACAATTCTGGCGAGCTTCCTAATTTTTTTACAGGCGTCATCCACAGCGCTTCATATTCAAATTCTTTTTTCTCCTCTATTAATAAGTGGGCAGGATTGAATTCGTGACTGAAGAAATTTGAAGAGAAAAGAATAATTAACGAATAAAGAAACTTATTCATTGAACATACTTAGGATTTATGACAATTTTATATTTCTCCCTTAATTCATTAAGGTAAGAATCTAAACTTTTTTGTTTTTCTTCAAGAAAATAATCTACTTCAACTTTTTCTATAATTTGACCTAAGGTTGGAGTGTAACTTTTTGATTTTTCTAATATCTTAACAATATGAAATCCATAAACAGATTCTATTGGCCCGATCCAAACTCCCAGAACAGGGTTATTAAAATTTTCAGCAAAACCATTACCAAAATCTCTTCTTATTTCTTCGGCGGATTTCTCAACAAAATTTTTACCTAACATAAAAGGATCGCTATCTGGAGAATCGTCATCTGATATGTTTAGCAGAGCATCTTTTGATCTTCTCATACCACCTCTCTCTGATGAAAAATAAAAATGTGTAAAAGTAAATTTTTCAGGAACGATATAAGAACTTAGATTTTTCTGAAAAAATTTATCAAGTTCATTTGATTTAGGAGGGGCAATCGATGTTTCTTCTCTTAGAAAAGATATTTTTTGGGCAAGTCTCCTTTTAATTATTCTATCTTCAAGATCTAAATTTAATCTCAATGCCTCTCGGTACAAAATCTCTTCTTTAATGATGTCATCAATTATCCTTTTAATATCTTTTTTTGAAGGAGATCTTCCAACTTGCAACTGCCAAGATGATATCAAACTCTCTACTTCTTGATCCGATATAAAGATATTCAATCTATCTTCGTCATAATTCAAAGCCAAATCTATAAGCAAAATTAAAATACCTATTCCTAGAAAAACTAAGATTTTTTTCATTTTTATGTCAGAAACACTTAATTGAGACTTGGCGGAACTTTAAATTTTCCTCTTAAATCCTGAACAAATTTTGCAGCTTGTAAACACGTTTTGTCTTCAAGATAAGGACCCATTATTTGCATTCCAATGGGCAGGCCTTTTGAGGATAAACCGATAGGGACATTAGTACTAGGCAAACCAGCAGATACAGCCGGACCCGCCCAAAGCGTTGCTCTTAAGTATTCTTGATCTTTGCCATTAATATTTAATTTGCGCTCATGCACAGGATCATGATTATGTTTAAAGGCTGGAGTAATTGAAGTAGGACTTAAAATGACGTCATAATTATCAAAGAATTTTCTCCACTTTTGACGCATATTTTGTCTCATTGCATTGATTACAACCCAGTCAGAGTATTTTAAGACGGATCCTCTTGCTACCTTTGCAAGCTCAGACATATCGCTAGGATCTAATCCCGCGTTAAGTTTTTCTAGGGTTTCAAATGTTTCTTGAGGTGCGCCAGCCAGCATAAGGGGATTCAAAAGCTGACTATAAATTTTATCGATTTCTTCAAAGCTAATCGGTAATTTTGCAGTTTCAACTGAAGCTCCAGCATGCTTCAAATCTTCCCCAACTTCTAAAATTAGTTTAGAAATTTCTTCGTCAACTTCTGCATAGGATTCATTTGGCCATATTGCAACTTTCAATTCACTTGCTCTTTTTGCTCTTGCTTCAGGAAGTTTTATTTTCCAAGCAGATTGGTCTTGCTCTTGAGGAGCTACCAGCACATCTAAGGCAAGTTCAAGATCTTCGGGAGACCTTGCTAAAGGACCTGCAACAGATAATCCATTCCCTGTTGAAATTGCTCCAGGCGGTGGCGGCATGTGTCCAACTTCGGAAATGATGTTGTAGCTTGGCTTATGACCAAATAAACCGCAAAAGTGAGCAGGAACTCTTATAGAACCGCCAATATCAGAACCTAGCTCGAGAGGTGTCATACCAGAGGCAAGTGCTGCTGCTGAGCCCCCTGAAGATCCACCTGGTGTTCTCTCTAAATCCCATGGGTTATTAGTGACTCCATAGATATCGTTAAAACTTTGTAAATCTGAAGATAAATATGGAACATTGGTTTTTCCAAAGATAATTGCGCCAGCATCAACCAACCTTTGAACTGCTTCAGCATTTCTTGTTGGAAGATTATCTTTCCATAAAGGATTTCCTCCTGTCGAAACAATTCCTTCAACTTCAAATGCATCTTTAATTGTCATTGGCAGACCATGTAACGAACCAAGTTTTGAATTTGAGTTTATTTTATTGTCAGCAACTTTTGCTTTTTCCAATGCTCTTTCAGCATCTAAAGCCACGATTGCGTTTATTGTGGGATTTACTTTTTCTACTTGATGTAAAAAGGATTCTAAAACTTCGACAACCGAGTATTTTTTTTCTTTAATATTTTTAAGAATTTTCTGAGCATTATCGAAGATCATTTTTTTATATTCGATATTAGTTATCTAAAATATTTTCTATGGTGAAAGCCCCTCCAGGATTTTTTAGACTCGGAATATACCAAATTGGACTAGACCACGCCCTTTCTTGAAAAGGGTCAGCTAAATCCGGCCTAGGCTTTTTTCCTGCTTTTATTGCATCCCAAATTCTCCATGGGCAACTTGGATTTTCTAATACTCTGACGTAATAAAAAGCTTTTTCATCTTTATCAAAATCTGGATCTTGCCAAACTGCCTTTATCTCAGCCGAACCAACGTCACGAGAAATTTCACAAGTTTCAATATTCACCGTAGCTCCATTATCCGGGCATCTATTGGTTTTAGGATCAACCTTCAATCCATTTGAGCAAGCAACATCGTATACTTTTTCAGTGGGTCTCGCTGTGAATTTATCTATAGAGCCTTTGATGATTTGAACTCTTTGAAGAGGAGCGCCATTTTTCGCTCTTTGGGCCCAAACTAAAAAGTTAGGAATTTTTTCTCCTTTCGAGACCAAATCTGCACCCATTGGAACTCCGTTTCTGTAAGCTTCTTTTATTAAACTTTCATCATTCAAATCAAGCTCATTCATCCTATAACCTGCAAAAAAGCGGACTGAAATTCTATTTCCACTAGTAGCAAATGTTTCTTTTCTTCTTAAAGCGCTAAAAATTGAATCTCTTGTATTTTCTTCAGCCCAGACTGCAGCCAGTCCAGCTGCACCCCATTGAGAAAATCCTGATTCAATATAGTCTCCTTCTGGACCAGACACTAATTCTAAGCCAAGACCAGAATCTCCAGGATTAGGACGGCCAAGGAGGCCTTGTTGCGCTGGCGTAATTGGCAGTGTGCCTCTTCCCTCTGGTGTTCCATCAAGTATTCCAACTTTAGACCAATAATTAGATTCATCAAAAGAACTTGCTGCAGTATGAGTATCGGAAGAACCAATAACTCCGAATTTATAGGGATTACCTCTATTTTCCCACTCCAATGTCAGCCCTCTGAAATAAGCATCTCTAATGTAACTTCCAGCAGGTTGAGAATATGTTCTGGGAAAACTTCCAACTCTTGTATCCATGATGCCAAAATCAGCCCATTCATCATTTGGTGATAGCAAAGGATGAGTATCGCTTGTGCCTTTTACCTGAGTCATTTCAACAATTGGCTCATTTCTCATTCTAGTTTCAGCATAATCTAGTCCTAATGCTGATCCGTCAAAGGTTTCCATCTCAAACATTTGTCCATTAGAACCGTTACTGTTATGTGGCATTGCAATTGAATCGATACCTTTGTCCCTCAATTGATCCATCCACGACCAAAGATCTTCGGGGTTGAGAGAGTCAATTCTTGAAAATGGTCTTTCAGGAGCACTGGAAGAGTTAAAAATCACATTTCTATGTAAGTTTCCGTTTTCAACGTCTGTCGATGTTGTGTACTCATAGGCTATGAAAGTAGTAAAGTTACCTGGATCATTATGCTCATTTGCTGATCGTGCAATATCTGCCCAAGCTGATTTATGTATTTCATCATCAAAAGATCTTAAAGCTAGCGAAACGTGATTAGATAAATATGCTTGTAAAATTTTTGGATGATACCAAGGGTAAGGATTCACAATTGCATCAATGGCGCCTCTAAAACTGTTGGCTCTTTCAGCTGAAGATTCAATTGTAAGATTTTCAGGACGGTTCATGTTGTGGAAGCTTTCAACACCTGGAGTTTTAGAAACCTCCGTTGAGGTATCTGCCCAAGCCCTGATCATTCCAAGATAAAAACCATGATCAGTTACTCCATAAAAATCCAACGGTTCTCTGAGTTTCATGTCAAAACCCAAAGCATGTTTTATTGTATCGCCTTTAGCAAATCGATAAGCATCATCGGGAGAAGCAGTTGTTCCAAAAACGTATGCATCAAACGAGTACATGGTGTGAACGTGTAAGTCACCAAAATAAGCGTTTCTTTCTTCGTTATAATCTTTACTAGGACTAGATGTTGATTTATTTTCAACAGAAAAGTCTTTAATTTCTAAAGAAGAGTCCGCGCAACCGAAAAACAAAGCTGACAGAATTACCAAACTTAAAATTTTTATCATCTTCTCCCCACTAAAAATTTACCTCGTTAAATACTAATTCAATTCTGATATTTTTATCTCGTTTGATTCTATAGGCAAAACCACCATTGTTCCATCTTTGGACATTGTCCAATCTTCGATGATTTCATTTACTCCTCTAGTAAAAATATTTTCCATGATACCAATCCTTGGCGCCGGATTTAAATGATAGAAAATTACATGATCGACTCTTGCCATTTTTGCAAGTTTAGCTGCCTCAACAGGAGTCATATGATAAGTTTGAATGTCGTCTAAAATCTTTTTGAGTGGACCATCGACCGACTCTTTCATAACATTAAGCATATGATTGGCTTGCGCTTCAGCAAACATCACATCAGCGTCTTTTGCAGCTTTAGCTAAATTTTCGTCGTATGAAGTATCCCCCGAGATAACAATTGATCTCCCTTTATAATCAAATCTAAAACCTAGAGCAGGGTCAACTGGTTCGTGAGTCACTTTAAAAGCGGTTATTTTTAAACCATTTTTATCAAAAATTACTGCATTATTGAGATCTATCGTCGTCGTATCAAAGCCAGCATTGGCCCTTGGAAGCATTTCTTCACCATGATGTTCAGTTCTAAATTGATAATCTTTCTCATAAGCAAGTTCAAATCCCGAAGTCACCAAATCTATTCCTTCAGGGCCAAACACTTTCAATTTGCCACTCCTTCCCTGCACCCAAGAAAGGAGATGTAAATCAGCAAGATCAGAAAAGTGATCCGAATGTAGATGAGTTATCAAAACTGCTTTTATTTTGTCTGTCGGAATATTAAAAGCTTGTATATTATTTGCGCTTCCATCGCCGATGTCCACAATGAAGATATTTGATCCAGCTTGAACCGCTATACAAGTTTGAGCTCTTCCAGGTGAAACTAATGGAGATCTGCTACCACAAACAATTGCACTTAAAGAGTCTTCTGCAGGGAAACTACTTTCAAAATTGGCTAAATTAGTTACAAGTGATTTAAAAATAAAATCTTGCACGGTTGTAAGTCTCAATGAAAGAAATAAACCTGCGATTATTAGAATAATAACTAAAAAGACTTTCCAAATTCTCATCGATTTTTCGTAAAATATTTTTATATTTAATGTAAATTATCTACTGACGTAAGTAATGTCAAAAATAAATTTATAGATTCAAAGAGCTTTATATGACCATCATAACCGACCCTTTAACCCTTCCATGTGGACAAGTTATCAAAAATAGAATTTGTAAAGCTGCTATGACTGAAAGAATTGCCTCGGGCGACAATTTTACTAATGAAAAACATATTGAGCTTTATAAAATGTGGGGCGCTGGCGATATTGGAATCTTGCTAACTGGAAATGTTCAAGTGCACAAAGAAAACCTAGAAGGTCCGGCTAATGTTGCTATTGAAGAAGGTACTTATAAGGAACAATTGCCTATGTTAAAAAAATGGGCTGAAGCTGCTACTTCGGGTGGAAGCAAACTTTGGATGCAAATATCTCACGCAGGAAGGCAAACTCCAGGAGAGATTAACATGTCCCCAATGTCACCTTCGGATATCCAATTGAAAATTCCTGGTCGTAAATATGGGAAGCCGATTCCTATGACCGAGGAAGATATTCAAGATGTTATTAAGAGATTTGTATTCACAGCGAAAATTGCAAGAGAAACTGGATTTGATGGAATTCAATTACATTCGGCACACGGATACCTTTTATCTCAATTTCTATCTCCAGATATCAATCAAAGAACAGATGCATGGGGTGGATCAATTGAAAACAGAGCAAGAATGCACTTAGAGATCATCAATAAATGCAGAGAAGAAGTTGGACACGATTTCGCTATTTCAATAAAGATGAATTCTGCAGATTTTCAAAAAGGAGGTTTTTCTTCCCAAGAATCCATCCAAGTAGCAAAATTATTTAGTGACTCTGGGATTGATAATATTGAAATCTCCGGAGGAACATATGAACAACCTAGATTATTGGGCTTAGATAATGTGAGTATTAATCCTGAGCGAAGCGAAAACAGAAAAGAAAGCACAATTGCTCGAGAAGCTTATTTCCTTTCGTACGCTGAAGAAATTTCTAAAGTCGTTAAAATCCCACTTATGGTTACTGGTGGGTTTAGAACAAAAGCAGGTATTCAGGCAGCATTAGATGACGGAGCTTGTGAAATTGTTGGTATCGGAAGACCCCTGTGTGCAAATCCTTATGCAGTTAAAGAACTCCTTGCAGGAAAAATCTCAGAACTCCCCAAATATGAAAAAACTTTATCGATCGGACCATGGCTACTCTCGCCTTCAAGTCCATTTAGGATCATCCAGGCTATCAACGCTTTTAGCGCTCAAGCTTGGTTTTATCAGCAAATAAAAAAAATGGGTACAGGCCTTATGCCAGATCTTGATTTAAAACCTTGGAAAGCATTTAGAGAAGATACCAAGGAAGATCAAAAAGCTACAGAAAAATATAAAAATTTTAATTTAAATTAAATACGGAGATCATTTATGAAAGTTGAAAACAAAATAATGCCTGATGAAAAACAAATGGAAGGTTTTTTAGTTGAAGACAATAATAAGCCTATTTTTATGGTGAATTTGTTGAAGTTTAAAGAAAAAGCAGAATATCCTGATAAAAGGGAAACTAGCCTTTCTGGAGAGGATGCTTACGCGATTTATGGCAAGGAGGTTCAGGATCATTTGGCAAAAGTTGGAGGAAAAGCCATATTCGGAGGACATGTCACAAGGTTAATGTTAGGAGAAGTTGAAGAGCTTTGGGACCAAGTAGCTATAGCAATGTATCCAAATAGAAAGGCAATGCTTGAAATGATTTCCGATCCAGAATACATTAAAAGCGCTCAACATAGAGTGGCAGGATTGGCGGGCCAGTTAAATATCGAAACTAATTTGATGGGTGAAAATGAAAGTTCTTAAAATTATTCTGACAATTACAATTTTTTTCTCCTCCGTCTTGTTGGCAAAATATGACAAAAAAGTTGATCCAACAGAGCTATATCAAAAAGCTACAGCTCATCTAGATAAAGAAGAGTATCGAAAGGCCAATAGAGTATTGGGTAAATACACTAAATCAAAACCCAAAGACCCAGACGGATGGACTTTATATGCTTTTACGCAAAGAAAATTAAAGAACTATAAAAAGGCCGAATCTTTTTACGAAAAAGCTCTCAAAATCGATCCTGATAATAAAATTGCTTTAGAGTACCAAGGAGAACTATTTGTTGAAACTGATCGAATTGGATTGGCCCAAGTAAATTTAAATAAATTGAAGGAATTATGCCCAACTTCTTGCGACGAATTAGAACAACTAAAAAAATACATTAATAAAGAAGAAGAAAAAACTTTGTGATCATCTTAGACGGGAGTATGGGCAATGAGTTGCTTAAAAGATCTAATAAACCTACAGGAGGCTTGTGGTCTGCTCAATTCCTTATCGACAATCCGAATCTTGTAAAAGAGGTACATCAAGAATATGTAAATGCAGGTGCCAAAGTAATTACAACTAATACATATTCGACAATTCCAAGTTACCTTTGTAAAGACAATAAAACTCACCTGATGTCAGAATTGGTTGATAAAGCTGGTTTTTTGGCAAGAGAAGTATCAAATGAAAATGATAGAGATATCTTAGTTGCAGGAGGTTTACCTCCTTTAGACGAAAGTTATCGGCCCGATTTAGTACCGGATAAGAAGACATCGATTCCAGTATACGAGGAATTAATAACCATATTGAATCCTTATGTGGATTTATTTTTATGCGAAACAGTTTCTTCGATCGCAGAAACTTCAAATGTTCTGGAGGCAATTAAATCTAAAGCATCTCCAGAAAAAAAAATATGGCTTTCCTGGACTTTAATAGAGGACGATAGTTCCAGACTCAGAAGCAAAGAAAGCATTGAAGATGCTTTTAATTTTGCGGAAGAATATAATCCAGATGCTTACTTATTCAATTGTACTAATCCTAAGGCAATTACTCACGGATTAGAATCCCTAAAAAAATTAACAGATAAACCCTTAGGGGCGTATCCAAATGTCTTTGATGTGCCACATGGTTGGACATTAGATAACGATGTCGACGTTAAATTAAAAAACCTATCGATAAAAAAATTTGTTGACTATAAAGATACTTGGGAAAGTTTGGGCGCAGAAATTGTTGGCGGCTGTTGTGGTATTGGTCCTGAATATATAGATGCTATCTCTCGATAGTTGTCTTTCTCAGAGCGTTTGGCGCGCTCTGAGAAAACTTTTTTTGTTAAGCTACAAACTTTGAAAGTCTACTTTTAATAATTTCTTCAGCATCAGAAACAATTCTTTCAACCAAATCTTTACAAGTAGGAATGTCATGTATTAGACCGGCTACCATTCCACAGCTCCATGCCCCAGCATCCATTGTACCTTCCTGCATGATTTTTGGATAAACACCTGCTACTTCATCCATGATGTCAGTGATTTGAATATCATCTCCAAGAGATTTTTCTTTTTCAAGTATTTTTGTTACGGCACCATTAGCTAAAACTCTTTCAGTGTTTCTTAAAGGTCTCATGATCAATTCAGTATCCAATTCTGAGGCAGCAACTAGAGCATCTTTTACATTTTGGTGAACAGGCGCCTCTTTAGTAGCAATGAACCTAGTACCCATATTTATACCATCAGCTCCCATCGAGAGTGCTGCGGCAAGTTGTTGACCGTTGCCCATGCCGCCTGATGCTACAAAAGGTATAGATAATTCTTCAGCTGCTCTAGGAAGTAATATCATATTTGGAATGTCATCTTCACCTGGGTGACCGCCACATTCAAAACCATCGACACTCACTGCATCGCAACCAATTTTTTCAGCTTTCAGCGAATGTCTTACAGAAGTACATTTATGAATAACTTTAATTCCAGCACCTTTTAGATCAGGCATGTAAGCTTCCGGACTTCTTCCAGCAGTTTCAACAATCTTCACACCTCCTTCGACAATAGCTTGGATGTATCCAGGATAATCAGGCTCTTGAAAACCAGGAAGAAAAGTTAAGTTTACTCCAAAAGGCTTATCAGTCATTTCATGACATTTAGCTATTTCTTTAGCTAAATCTTCCGGCGACTTTTGCGTTAATCCAGTGATTATTCCGAGACCACCTGCGTTTGCTACTGCAGAAGCCATTTCAGCGAATCCTACATAATGCATACCGCCTTGAATTACAGGGTGTTCGATATCGAACATTTCAGTTATTTTAGTTTTTATCATTTTTTCCTCTATTTAAAAATTAAATTATTTACCTGGCCAAGCTTTTACTGGAATTATGAGAGAAGTGTTTACTATTTCTCTAATTCCTTCCGCTCTTCTTGTGAATCTTGCTAGTTCATTTTGTGAATAACTACTCACGGAGTTCATTAGTTCGGCGACATTGCCTCCTCCAAGATAAACAAAATGAGTAGCATCATCGTTGCCAAAAACTACTCGATTAAGTCCATAAGATCTTTTCTCAAAAGCAGGATTTGATGCCATTAGGTTACTCCAAGCTTCAGCATATGAAACTTCGTCTGATAAGCTAAGTTTTAAATCATACTTAATAAAAGCAGAATCTTTAGTCCAGTTATTCATTTCTAATACCGGGACAAAACCTAAGTTTTTGACGGGTTGTGTTCCTGTCGCTGCAATGTCTCTCAACAGTTGAGGCGCTTCAGAACAAGTTGCAACTAAAGCTAAACCTTCATCATAATCCTCTAATTTAGGATATGATGCGATCACAAAATGACTAGATGCTGACGAACCGTTTATCATCTCTGACATTAAGCCAATATCTCCAGGAAATTTTTTTCCACAGTCTGAAGAAGCAAATTTATCGATTGCTGCAACTACGGCAGCGGGGTTGGTCACGTTTAAATGGACAAAGGTATGCATTTCGTGACCATTCCTTGCAGCATTGCCATGGTCATCAGAAAATATTACTCCTGAACATATAAAAAATATTATTAAAAAAGCTTTTTTCATTTCTCTCTCCTTGAATTCATTCCTCTCCAAAAGGAGATTTACTATAACAAACAATGACAAATTGGTAAGGAAAAAATTCTGATAAGTTTCAAGTTCGTTTATTTTTTTTGGTTTTATTTCATAGTGATAGAAATCTTTCCGAAGTGCTTATTATCAATTTGATGTTGAAAAGCACTAGCTAGCTCGGCAAGATCAAAAGAGTCGCTAATTATTGGTTTAATTTTTGAATTTTCTAGGTATTCCACCATCGCAATTTGCGACTGATGATTAGCCATGGCAATTCCACTGGTTCTAACTTGTTTCAAGAAAATTCTAGGCAACACTAATTCGCTAGCAGCAGGACCACTTAAAACTCCAATCAAAGCAATATGTCCGCCCAGCTTTACTGCTCTGATTGATTCATTGAAGGTTTCGCCGCCACCGACTTCAATTACATGATCGACTCCTTCGTTATTGGTCAGTTCCAAAACTTTTTCACCCCATTTTTTATGCTCTTTATAATTTATCACTTCATCAGCTCCAAGCTCTCTCAACTTCTCAGCTTTTTCTTCAGAAGATGTAGTTGCAATCACTTTAGCGCCCATCTCTTTAGCAAATTGAAGAGCTATAATTGATACTCCACCAGTTCCTTGAACCAGTACCGATTCTCCTGTTTGAAGCTTTCCCTCGTCAACCAGAGCTCGCCAAGCTGTAAGTCCAGCACAGGGTAGGGTTGCAGCTTCTTGAAGAGTCCATGTTGAGGGCATTTTCGTGACCGCCGATTGATCTATTGCAATATACTCTGTCGCATAACCATCTTGATTGTCCCCTATAAAACTTAAAAGTTCGTATTTTGGTGGTCCGTCAATCCAATTAGGAAAGCAAGCACTCATTACCTTGTCTCCTACTTCCCACATGTCTACATCTTTGCCTTTGTCAACAACTTCACCTGCAGCATCGCCAAGCAGGACTCTACCATCATCGGTTGGGATTAATCCCAAAGCGCACATCAAATCGTGGTAATTTAGACTACTTGCATTAATCTTAATAAGTATTTCGTTTTGTCCTGGCTTGGGTATATCTACCTCATTAAGTTTAAACTTATCCAATCCACCAGGCTTTTCAAGTTTCATTTGTCGCATGTTTAATTCCTCAAAATAATTTTTATTAGAACAAAAAAGCTAATCATTTAGAACAAAAAATTAAAATTTAAAAGAATAAAAAATTTATTTTTTATAACTTTTTTGAAAAAACTTATAATTTTTTACTAAAATCTTGTAAATACTGTCTTCATGGACTGGTAAAAAAGCCTTATATGACTATACTTTGAGCGATTTCGCACTTGTGTATTTTTCTGAAACATCAATTTTTCTAAAAGAGTGCAAAATTATGAGATTTTGCGTGTTTTAGGTTAATTTTTGGTGTTTTCAGTAGTTGTATAATGTCCGCGATTTATAAAAGTGTCTTAGTTTTGAAATTTTAAATCAATTTCTTTATTAAGAATTTAATTAACCATCAGCTTAAGGAGTTAGCGATGTTAAACAGAGTGGTAACAGGAACTTTAGGATTTTGTTTTTGCCTCTCTTTTATACTTTATTTAGGAGTAATAGGAATTAATTTTTTCTAATCCTTTAAAAAAATAAATTTATAAAGTTCTCCCCCCCAATCCCCTCGTACCCCGAGGGGATTCCAAAAAGTTTTCAAAATTTAATTCTTAGGAAGAGCAAGAAATCTCTAATTTCTTTCCCCAATCCGGTGATTCCTTAGCAAAATCCTCAAACACAGAATTTTCTTCAAAAGGTTTTTTCAACACCTCCAATAAATTATTTAATTTTGTAAAGTCTGATGCTTCTGCATCTTGTATTGCTTCTTGAGCTAAATAATTTCTGAGAATAAATTTTGGATTGGCTTTTTCCATAATTTCTTGCCTTTTCAAAGGAGAAGTCTTCTCCTTACTCAAGCGATGAAGATATTTTTGTTGCCATGTTTCACCTTCTTTATCTTTAAATAAATTGTCTTCATTTTTTGAAAGGCTTCTAAAAGTATTAGTGTAATCCATTTTATTTTTTTGCATCCAAGAAAGAAGTTCTTCAACTAATTTCAAATCATCTGCTTCATTTTTTTCTAACCCTAATTTTTTTCTAAATAATGCAGTCAGTTCATCATAAAAAACCTGCTCATAATTATTAATAATTGATTTAGTTCTCTCAATCTCAATATAATCCTTCAAAGCAGCAGCGAGCGCATGACAATTCCATAGACCTATTGACGGTTGGTTGTTAAAGGCATAGCGACCTCCATGATCTGAATGATTGCAAATAAATCCTGGGTCATATTCATCAAGAAAACCAAAAGGTCCGAAATCAAAAGTTTCTCCTAAGATGGACATATTATCGGTATTCATAACTCCATGAGCAAAACCAAAGGCTTGCCATTTGGCAATCAGTTTTGCGGTGGAATTAACTATCATTTCAAATAAATCAGTGTAGCTATCTTGAGAATCCTTCAGTATTGGAAAGTAATTTTCTATCACGTGATCCAGTAAAATCGGAATGAATTCTGATTTATTGTTGTGTGAAAAATATTCGAAGTGTCCAAAACGAACATGAGTTTTTGCAACTCTAACCATCATTGCACCGAATTCTGTTGTTTCTCTGAATACTGGTTCATCACTTCCAATCATAATTAAAGACCTAGAGCTTGGAATATTTAAATAATGCATGGCCTCACCACATAAATACTCTCTAATGGTAGATCTCAAGACAGCTCTACCATCACCAAATCTTGAGTAAGGAGTTTTCCCAGCTCCTTTTATATGGAGATCCATCAAACCATCTTTTGTTTGCAATTGACCTAGTAAAATACCTCTGCCATCTCCCAATTGTGGTACCCATGAACCAAATTGATGCCCAGCATATGCCATCGCTAATGGCGAACTGTTTTTGAAAGACTTATTGCCGTTAACGTAAGGAACTAAATCCTCAGGATCAAGATTTTTAGGAAATCCTAATTGTTTTGCCAAATCCTCATTAAAATGAATTAGTTTTGGTTTATCAAAAGGAGTCCAATTTTGCTTATGAAACAAATCTTCAGGCAATTCAGCAAAACGATTGGAAAACTTTAAACTATCTAGTTCATTCATATTGAGTAATTATATAGGTTAGAATTTGTCTGATGATCAAAGATGAAAAACTAAATTTAGACTTATATCAAAATTTAAATTCAAATCGCGCTCCAGAAGATTTCCATCACGTAGCTTTTAAAACAATTAATTACGATGCCATGGTGGATTTTTATACCAAACTTTTTGGGTGTGAGCCGTTATATAAAAGCGAAGCCCTTACTTTTTTAGCATTTGACGAGGAACACCATCGAATAGCGATTGCAAATACTTCAGGAGTTTTTAGGAACTTAGGTTTCATACCCAAAAACATTATGCGAATCAAAAACTGGATGAATAAAGCGTTACCTTCTATCGTTGGATTGGACCATATTTCTTATAAACTAAATCCCATTGAAAAATGGTTTAATTTTTACCATCAAGCCAAGAATCAAGGATTAAAGCCTTATTGGACTATCAATCATGGCTGGATAACTGGAATGTATTACAAAGATCCAGACGGAAACTTAGTAGAAATATTTTTTGAACACTGGCGAAATAAAGATGAATTCAAAACAAACATTTCCCCAGACTTTTCAGATGAACCTATTGGAACCAATATGGATATTGAGGTTCTTTATGAAATGTTTAAAAAGGGCGTGCCTTTTGAAGATTTAATCAAAAAAGGAAATACCGTGCCAGAGGGAAAAAAACCTATCGCTGGAATGGAAGCAGTGATGAATATGCGCAAAAAATTTAAATAGCCAAAGACCAGCTTTGGCTATTTAAATACAGGTTATTCAGCAGTATAAAGCATCCCACATTGTTCGTGAGAATCTCTAACAACTACATCTATTAAAGATTGCATAGCAGCCAAGGTAGTTCCCCAAGGAGCTTTACCACTGTATCCTCTTTCATAAAGCTCACCAAAAGATTTACCATCAGGCGCTATTCCTCTAACCATAAGAGAGTTTTCTTTAGAACCGCCACCGACAGCAACCAGAACGCCCATTTCAAATTCGTCTCCTGCAGCATTCATTTCAGCTTGAAGTTTTTCTGTCATCATCAAAAATTTTTGTAAGTTCTCTGGTTTGACAGTTACACGAGTGACTCTTTCAAATCCAGGATTTACTGGAAACGGAGTAATTGGTTTCCAAATCGCTGTATATAAAATCTTTCGCATGTTTTTAAGCTGCTTAGAAGCACCGTAAGGATTGTAATTAAACCCATCAGATAAAGCTTTTCCTAAATCTGAATAGGCATTCCAAATGAACATCTCTCCAGGATAATCGTGACCGGTCATGGTCATACAATATCCAACCATATCGCCTCCACCAGCTGCTAAGGCTGCAGGATTAGCTTTCAAAAAATCTATATATGCATAAGGATCTTCAGCAACTACATGAAAAGTTGAAAAGCCACCCTCAGGAAGACCTGCAGAAGTGTCGTTATGGTCGTCTGCAAATGATGCATTGATCATGAACATTGCAGAAATAAGATAGACAAATAATTTCATATTTTCTCCTAATTTATTTGTTGAAAAATCATTTTATATACTTTGAAATGAATTATCATGAAATTTTAAGGAGAAAATTATGTATAAAAAAATCTTTATAGTTGCCATTTCAATACTGTGTTCTTTGAGTATTTTTGGTCTAACAATAACAGCAGATGAAGAATTTACTTTATCTGGCAAAGTTACTTCAATTTCATTGACCGACCAGGGTGGGGTGATAAATGTCTCTAGCAAAGCCGGTAGGTACGGCAAGGTTTTTCTTACCTATAACCTTCGAAGAGATAACCCTAATTTTGGTTCTCAAGGTTCTTTTACCGGTCGAGGAGTAGGTATTGCAGATGACGGCACCAGAAATTCTGCCCCGAGACACGGCGTTTGGAAGAGAGAAGGAAATATCATCACTTTTCACTCTCTTGATGATGTAACTGACGGCAACAGGAATTTTTGTATATCTAAACTGAATTTGACAGAAGAAACTTTAGAAATGACTTTCTATCCTTTTTAGTTTTTTTGAGGGAGAGTTAAACTTTCCCTCTTAAAAGATTTTTTTAAAGTCATCGCAAATTCTTTTCAAGGCGTAATCAACACCATGGACAAGCATCATATTTACAAATCCGTGGATGTAACTGTCATGAGTACGATGATAAATTTCTACGTTGGCCTCACGCAAAGATTGAGCATACCTATCTCCCTCATCTCGTAAAGGATCAAATCCTGCAGTGATAAGAACAGCCGGCGGATGTTCTGAAAGATTTTCGGCAAAGTGGGGAGACACAAGCGGGTCTTTTGCTAGTCCTTCATCTTCTAAATATTGATCACGAAAGAAATACATTGATTCTTTTGTTAAAAAAAATCCCTCTGCCATTTCTTCCATTGAAGGACTTTGGAAAGTAAGATCTGTAACTGGATAAATTAAAAGTTGCGCTTTAGGCATGGGAAGATTATTTTGCTGACACTTAACGCATAGTGCAGCGGACAAATTCCCCCCAGCGCTGTCACCGCCTACTGATACTCGATTTGGGTTAATGCCCAGATCAGTGGCATTATCTTTTACCCAATTAAACGCAGCCTCACAATCCTCCAAAGGAATTGGAAACTTATGTTCAGGCGCTAGCCGATATTCCACAGAAAAAATTTTTGCTTTGAGCTCTTTGGCAAGGAAACCGGTGAAAGCTTCGTGAGTATCAATACTGCCAAGAACCCAACCACCGCCATGGTAGTAAACCAAGGCAGGATAAATATTTCCAATTGAATCGGGGGCGTATTCTCTAATTTTTATTTCCGCACCCTTAGATTCAATTATATGGTCGGTAGTTTTTACTCCAGATGGCAGACTTGAAGAAATCAAAGTCCGACCTTCATCAAATTCTTTTCGCATTTCAGCAGCGGATTTTGTGTAATCTAATTTGGTACCACTGTCTTCCATTAGTTTAAGCAAGTACTGAAACCCTGGATCCAATTTACGATAGTCTTTTTGTATCTGCTCCTGTCCTGACCATTTGATTAAAAGACTTTTTGGCAATTTAAATATAAGCTTGGTTAAAAAGGCACGCATACAGATATTTTAATTCATTTTTGTTGTCGCCACACCCAAGGAGCAATGGGTTCTTTTTGTCTCCACAAACCTAGCTTGTCTAGTTTCGCTTGATCTTGATGCTTATAAAGTGATGAATTTTCTGCATATCTATCATATACCCAGGCAAAACCAAATTTTACTAACAGCATGTTGACATTCAATTCGTCGGAAAAAATATTACCTAAAACACGACCGTAACGATCTTCGCCTTGAGCAATTAAAGTTACGTTCTTTTCATAAAGCAGTCTATTTAGAAAATTTTTGGATCGAGCACCAAAAGGCTGATCCATTTCGGGCGCATCGATCTCAACTAAGCGAATTTTTATTTCTTTCCCTTTTGCTTCTGCTCTTATGGTGTCGCCATCGATCACTCGAATATTCTCTAAAGGAGTGTAAGCATTTAAAAAACCTACCGTCAGGCCAAGGGTTAAAAAAAGAAAAGCTTTTAAGAGTTTAGTCACTGGGTACGAGCTTGTTTTTATATAGCCTTGTTGCTACCAAAAGATCGCTGTTGTATTCGTGAATGGAAAAAATCTTGCCATCTTTGAATTTATAAACGAAGACATACTTGTTGTCGTATTCGCCATTGATTCCTTCAGCATCACCTTCCATGATCACAGCTACACCATCGTCATCGGCAATCATATCGGTAGTCGTTAAAGTGATCCCATTAGGTAGTAATTTACCAACCACTTCAGGCAACCAGTAATCGAAATAGGCATCTCGGTCGTTAGGAATGTTTGATATTACAGTATTGCCCATAAAGACAAATTTAAATTCAGGATGGGTTAGTTCCTGCGCAGCCAAAGGATTAGCTGATAGTGCCAGGTCTAGGAAATCACCTGCCATTTTTTTATTAGAATCCACATTACTGCTACAAGCAGTAATTAAAATTGCTAAAACTAAAACTTTAATAATTTTTCTCATTTTTTTCTCCTAAATCAGAAGTTTAAGTCAAGTCAGTCTTCTTTTAAATCTTCTGCACCTCTATTTAATTCTCTACCCAAGACATTTATTCTGGTTTGCAGCGAAGAGACTTCTTTGATTGAAGCCTCCAACCTTTTGGTAACTGCTTCTGTACTTTTATCAAAGCTATCAAACTGCGTTTTTATTCTTCTGACCACTTCTGCAACTTTTTCTGCTGTTTCATTGAGTTGAAGATAATGATGCCCGATTCTGATGGTATCGAGAAAAGCAGCCAAAGTATTTGGTCCTTGGATGAGCACTTTTTTTTCTGCTAAACAATCTTGTCTGAGATTTTCAATATCATCGACCAAGTCAATCAGTTTTTCAGAGGCTATGTAAAGCACCGCATAATTAGAAGTTGAGTTTTGTCTGATATATTTTGAAGCTATATCATCAGCATCTCTTAAAATGGCGGTTCTTAAGTCTCGCAAAACATTCCCACGCTCATTATCGCGACCGGCTTCTTGATATTGCTTATACTGACCGGCATAAAATTTTGAATCAATGGGGATCGTTAAGCCATCTGCAGTTCTGACCGCGCAATCTACACGGTCTTGAGTTTCTTTATTGATTTGAGCTTGAAAGTTGTAGCTTCCATCTGGCAATATTTCTTTGACAATTGATTCTAGATTCCATTCCCCCAATCTACCGGTAGTGACGTTTCCACCTAAAAATCTATTGAGCTCATTGATTGGCGTCGTTACAGAAGCCAATTGATTTTCAATTTCGTTAAGATCTTTGGAGACCGAGTCGATTTTATTTTCTAAGTTTTCTGACTTTCCAGATTCGATCGTCTTTTGGTCTCTAAGTTTCAAAAAAATATAGACTACGATCGCAAGCGTGCAGATGGATAAAATTAAGGTCAGGATGGAAAAGTCCATTAGAACTGTGCTTTGAATTGTCTAATCGAGACCAAAAAGATTAAAGAACAACAAATTAAGACCCATCCTGGGATGGAAATTCCCAAAAGACTCCACATGACTTCTGCACAATTACCGTCACCAATGAAAAGTTGGATCAATGCATCCGAAATGAAGTTGTTTTCTAGAAGGTAATTTAGATCAGGTCCGCAAGATGGAACTCTATCTGGCGGTAATGATTGCAGATAGAGATGTCTTACTGCGGAGGCTCCTCCTACAAGACTAAAAAAACCTGTCAGCGCTAAGTAAAATTTTCCTAAATTGTTGTGCATTATGCCTATCAATGCAGCAGCTCCAGCTAGGGCAACAGCTATCCTTTGCACTATACACATGGGACAGGGTTCGAGCCCAAGTTGGTATTCCATGTAAAATGCGGTGGCAATTAAACCTATGCAAGCTAGCAAAATTAAAGTTAAAACAACACGCGTTTCTTGCAGCAAATTCATGGTATAAGTATAACGAAATTTAGGTAAAAAATTTTATGGCAAAACCAGAAAGCACCGCAGATACCGACTCCGTTATTCTCATCGATGGGTCTTCTTATGTGTATCGTGCCTACCATGCTTTACCACCCTTAACGACTTCCACAGGTCAGCCAACAGGAGCAGTAAGAGGGGTAACCACTATGGTGATGCGTATCTTAGAAGACCATCCAAATTCTCCCATTGGGATGATCTTCGATGCCAAAGGAGATACTTTTCGCCATGAGATGTATAAAGAATACAAAGCCAATCGGCCGCCGATGCCAGATGATTTGCGTCCGCAAATTCAACCCATTTATGACATTGTTGAGGCCTTGGGAATTAAGATTTTTGTAGTCGATAAAGTTGAGGCCGATGATGTGATTGGCACGCTTGCCAAGCAAGCAGAAGAAAAAGGCATTTCGACCGTGATTTCTACTGGCGATAAAGATCTAGCTCAACTCGTGACCAAAAATATCAAGCTAGTGAACACCATGACCAATGAAGTTCTGGATCAAAAAGGTGTCGAGAAAAAATTTGGTGTAACGCCAGAACAAATCATCGATTATTTGGCACTTGTTGGGGATACATCGGATAACATTCCAGGAGTGAACAAAGTCGGTCCCAAAACTGCCGTCAATTGGCTTGGCAAGTATGGAACGGTTGAAACCATTATTGAAAAAGCTGAAGAAGTTACGGGCAAAGTTGGTGAATATTTACGCGAAGGCATTGAGCAATTAAAACTTTCGCAACAATTAACTACTATTAAGAAAGATGTCTCATTGGATTTTGGCATTGAAGACCTGGCAGTAGGTGAAACCGATCAAGCTAAGTTACACAAGCTATTTACGGAACTGGAATTTAAGACTTTATTAAAAAGCGCAGAAACAAAAAAAACTCCAGCAACAAACTCCAATGGCTCTGCTTCAAAAGACAATTACCTTGCCATTCTGAGTAAAAAAGATTTGGATGGTCTCATCAAGAAATTGAAAAAAGCTAAAGTTTTGGCTTTTGATACCGAAACGGATTCTTTGGATTTTACTCAAGCCAATTTGGTGGGCTTATCAGTAGCAACTGATGAAGACAATGCTTACTACATTCCAGTTGGTCACGATTACGAGGGCGCGCCCAAACAACTCGATCGAGACGAGGTATTAAAAAAACTTAAACCGATCATTGAGGAAACTCCTTTGATTGGTCAACACTTAAAATTCGACCGGAATGTCTTAGCAAATTACGACATCCATTTGAATGCTATCGAAAACGACACCATGCTCATGTCTTACGTCTACGATCCTACAGCAACCCGCCATAACTTGGACGCCATGGCGAGTCATTATTTGAACGTCAAAACCACAACTTTTGAGGATGTCGCTGGTAAGGGTGTTAAACAAATGACTTTCAATCAGATACCTTTGGAAAAAGCGAGTGACTATGCAGCAGAAGACGCTGATATCACCTTTCGCTGTTATTCTCACTTGAAACCAGCCTTGGCAAAGACACCTTCTTTGGAAAAAGTGTTGCACGAAATCGAATTGCCCTTGGTACCAGTGCTCTCCGATATGGAACAGGCAGGGACTTTAGTGAACGAAGAGGCATTGAAGGTTCAATCCAATAATTTAGGGCAACGCATCAGTGGGCTTGAAGAGCAAGCTTATCGAGAAGCAGGTAAAGAATTCAATTTGGCCTCCACCAAAGATCTCAGAGCGATCTTTTTTGATGAAATGGCATTACCGGTCGTAAAAAAAACTCCTGGCGGTCAACCTTCTACCGATGAGTCGGTCTTACAAGAATTAGCCAATCATTATGAATTACCAAAAATTCTTTTGGAACATCGTACTTTGGCAAAATTGAAAAGTACTTATACCGATAGTCTGCCGCAACAAATATCGAAAAAGACGGGTCGCGTGCACACTTCTTTTCACCAAGCTGTGACTTCAACTGGGAGATTGTCCTCTGCCGATCCCAATTTGCAAAACATCCCAATCAAAACCGATGAAGGCAGACTTATTAGAACAGCTTTTGTTGCGCCAAAAGGGTATCAATTGCTGGCAGTCGATTATTCGCAAATCGAATTGCGCATCATGGCGCATCTTTCTGAAGATAAAGGTCTCATTACTGCATTCGAAAATGGTGCAGACATTCATTCTGTAACAGCAGCAGAGGTCTTTGCTGAACCTGGTGAAGAGGTCACTGCAGAACAACGTCGTGGTGCCAAAGCGATCAATTTCGGTTTGATTTACGGCATGTCAGCCTTTGGTCTTAGCAAAGCTTTGAATATTTCAAGGCCTTTAGCAGCAGATTATATCGATTCATACTTTCACAAATATCCTGGCGTAAAATTGTATATGGAACGAACCAAGGAGCTTGCTAAAGAGAAAGGTTATGTTGAAACCTTCTTTGGTAGAAGACTTTATTTACCTGGCATCCACAGCGGACGCAGTCGCATGGCTGCAGAGCGGGCAGCAATCAATGCACCCATGCAAGGAACTGCTGCTGATATCATGAAAATTGCAATGATTGAAATCCATGAGTGGCTAGCCAAAGGCAAGGTTGATGCTCGAATGATCATGCAAGTTCACGATGAGGTGATATTGGAAGTCAAAGATCAAGATGCTTCTAAAGTCGAACAAGAAGTTGCAAAAATCATGCAAGATGCAGCGAAATTGAGAGTACCTTTGGAAGTTGAAAGCGGCTTGGCTGCCAATTGGGGCGAGGCCCACTAGTTCAAGAACTTTTTCAAAAATCCTAAGTCTAAAAAAAGTTCTCCTAAAAAATAAGGAAATACATAATCCTTGTGGCCCGTCAGCATCTCTCTCCCCTGAAAACTGCTGACGGGTTTAGATTTTTAAAAGCAATTTGATTTTATTCAATAAATCTTCCAAACCTATTTTTTTGGTAGCGGAAAATACCAATGAGTCAATAATGGATGGATAAGAAGCCATATTTTCTGAGACGACTTTAAGTGATATTTGGGTTTCTTTATTGTTCAATTTATCTGCTTTTGTTAGAACCAAATGAATTGGAAGTCTCAGAGAGTCACAGAGACTTAAAAACTCTAAATCTTTTTGTTGAAAAGGATGGCGCATGTCCATGATTAAAATCAAGTCGGTCAAAGAAATTCGCTTTTCTAGATAACTCATGATTAATTTCGCCCATAAATTTTGATCTTTCTTACTCGCTTTTGCATAACCAAAACCCGGCAGATCAATAATTTTTTTATCTCGATTGTCTTTGAAATGAAAAAAATTAATCGACTGTGTCCTTCCTGGTGTATTTGAGGTTTTTGCGAGTTTTTTTTGGTTTGCAATCGAATTAATCAATGTAGATTTTCCTGAATTTGAGCGACCGCAGAGAGCAATTTCGTTGCCTCTATCTTCGGGGAAAAGCTTCCTTTCAGTTGCTGCACAACAGAACTCTAAGGGCAAAGGTTTTGACTTATAACTCATTCTTCTATAATCAGGAAAAACAATATTCTATAGTATATAATTGCCATCCATTTAGCCCACTTATAAAAAATACATGATAAAAAAGATTTTATTTCTGTCACTTTTAATAAGCTCGCTCGCTATTCAAGCCGCTGCATCCGGAGAAAATAGTGAAGCAAAACCATTACCTAAAGGTAACGCAGCGAACGGTGCCAAGCTTGTAGGAACTTGTGTTGCTTGTCACGGTGCAGATGGAAATAGCGTAGTCGGGCAATGGCCAACATTAGCCGGTCAAAGGGAAAGTTACCTCTTCGAGCAACTTGAACACATTAGAGACGAAGAAAGAGTAATTGCTGTCATGAAAGGCCTTTTGAACGATTATTCAGATGATGAATTACGTGACATGGCAGCATTTTATGCCGAGCAGACAACCAAAGTAAGTCGAGCGGATGACACAAATCTCGCCTTGGGACAAAAAATCTATCGAGCAGGGAATGTTGAATCTGGCGTTCCAGCCTGCACGGGTTGTCACGGTCCTGCCGGAAAAGGTTTAGAATCTGCACAATATCCAATGCTCGGTGGGCAAAAGGCCGAATATGTGGTTACCAGTCTCATTGCTTACCAAACAGGAGAAAGAGCAATTGATGAACACGGTAAAATTATGCAGGGCATAGCCACGAGGCTCACGGTTGAGGAGATTAGGGCGGTAGCTAATTATGTTTCAGGTCTTTACTAAAAATCTTCTTTTTTCAACAATCCTCTTCATCAGTTATTCTCTGATTTCTGATGAATATAAAGCTGGTAAACACTATCAAATTTTGCCCCAAACAATTGCAACTAGAGATGCAAAAAAAATAGAAATTATTGAATTTTTCTGGTTTGGTTGTGGACATTGTTACAGCCTCGAGAATCAACTCAAAAGTTGGGAAGAAAAACTCCCTTCAGATATCGATTTTTGGCGCTCTCCCATTACATGGAACGAAATGGCTAAAACGCATGCGAAATTGTTTTTCGCAGCAGAATTTTTTGAAAAACCAGAAATTATTTCAAATACCTTCGTATCCATTCATGCCAATAGAAGAATGATGACTTCAGATCAAGAATTGCAACCTTTTTTTGCTAGTTTTGGCATCACCGAAGACCAATATCTATCTCTTTTTAACTCTTTTGCAATGCAAAATAAAATTCGTAGGGCAGATACTTTCGGACTAAAGTATCAAATTCGTGGCGTTCCAGCTTTTATTGTTAATGGAAAGTATAAAGTTTCTGCTTCAAACGATGTTGGAACTGCTGAACTCTTGGACGTAGTAGATTATTTGATAAATTTAGAAAGGGACTGATATGAGATATAAGTCAAATTTGTTCATTCCAGGTCACACGTTAGATAGATTAGACAGAGGACTCAATAGCAATGCCAGTGCATTGATTATTGATCTTGAGGATGGGTGTCCAGATGACAAAAAGATTGAAGCTCGAGAAGAGCTAATCAGCTTATTAAAAAAAGGTAAGGTATTTACCAAACCCTTGTTTGTTAGAGTCAATGATGCAATGAATGAAAATGGTAGACAAGATATAGATGCGCTTTCAGACTTCGAGGATCAAATTGAAGCTATCATTTTACCAAAGACACAAAGCTTCGATTTCTTAGCTACGCTTGCACCCATGATTGCTTTCGAAAATAAATTAGTTCCTTTGATTGAAACTCCAAGAGCAGTTGATACAGTCACACAAATAGCAGCTTTTAAAGGAGTTATAGGTTTGTTTTTTGGAGCTGCAGATTTTTCAGCAGGTATGGGATCAAAGTTAGCGTGGGAGCCACTTTTATATGCGCGCCATAAAGTTGCCCTTGCTGCTGCAATGTATAACCTGTTTACAATTGATGCTCCATTTTTTTACATTGATAATGAAGAGGGCCTTAAAGAAGAAGCGGAAGCAGTAAAAAACCTTGGATTTACAGGTAAGGCAGCTATACACCCATCACAAATCGATTTCATAAACGAAGCTTTTGAACCCACTAAAGAAGAAAAAGAAGAAGCCAAAAAAGTGCTTGAAGAATATCAAAAGATGGATGGCGGAGCAGTGAAAATTGATGGCAAGATGGTTGACGAACCAATTGCAGAAGCTATGCGACTTAAATTGTCCTTGGGCGATAAAGAAGAAGACTAACAATGACAAAGTCCAACAAAGATTTAGGCAACAAAAGATTTAGAGAATCTTTTGGTAGGTATTTTGAGGAGTTTGAAGTAGGACATGTCTATGAGCACCGTCCCGGAAGAACCATCACTGAATCAGATAACACTTGGTTTACTCTTCTTACAATGAATACTCATCCTTTACATTTTGACAAAGAGTACGGCAAAGCTACTGAGTTTGGAAAAAATTTAGTAAATAGTACTTTCACAGTAGCGGTAATGGTTGGTATGAGCGTCAGCGATATAAGTCAAAAAGCCATAGCCAACCTTGGTTGGACAGATATTGTTTTGCCTCATCCATTGTTTGTTGGCGATACTCTCTATGCCGAGTCAGAAGTTCTTGAAACTCGTCTTTCTGAATCAAGAAATAACGCAGGAATAATAACCGTCAAGACTATTGGTAAAAATCAAGATGGAACTGTCGTAGCCTCCTTTAAACGTTCCGCTTTAATTCCAACAAAAGGAAATGCTGTAGACGATAAGATCGATTATTAAGTTGAAGCAATCTTTAGAAAGTATAAAAGTCCTTGATCTGACCCACATGCTGGCTGGTCCTTATACAACTATGATTTTGGCCGACTTGGGTGCTGAAGTTGTAAAAATTGAGCAACCTAAAACTGGCGATATTACTAGGAATTTACTCAAAGACGATCCAA
This sequence comes from uncultured SAR86 cluster bacterium, assembly GCA_902563105.1. GTDB lineage: Bacteria > Pseudomonadota > Gammaproteobacteria > Magnimaribacterales > AG-339-G14 > MEDG-81. The sequence goes on along the minus strand of CACEVU010000003.1, from coordinate 53,309 downwards.
AGTACTCTTTGGATGGCATTGGCGCATATCATTTAACCTTAGGTAGAAATAAAAAAAGTGTTGAGTTGGATCTCAAATCAGATCAGGGATTAAAACTTTTTAAAGAATTAGTCTCGGTTGCAGATGTAGTAGTAGATAACTTCAGCCAAGGAGTAACCAAGCGATTAGGGATTGACCATGAAAATCTCAAAGATGTTAATCCAAAAATTATCACCTGTTCGATTAGTGGCTTTGGCGATACCGAAGTGAACAGACCTGCATATGATAATCTCATTCAAGGTTATGCTGGAGCAATGTCAATAACAGGAACCGATAAAGAAAATCCCGTTAAGTCAGGTATCCCAATAGCTGATTTAGGAGCTGGACTTTATGCGGTGATTGGTATTTTAAGTGCTATACAGTCTCGAGAAAAAAACGATTCCGGTGAACATGTGGATATTTCCATGTTAGACACCCAAGTAAGTTTATTAACATACATGGCTACTATGCATTTTCTCTCTGGCGAAAATCCAGAGCCGATTGGAAATCAACACATGAATCATGTGCCGTTTAATTCTTATAGAACTTCTGATGGCTTTATCCAAATAGGAGTGGTTGCTGAAGATTTTTGGCCTAGCCTCATTGAAGCACTTAATTTAAAACAATTGGATACTGAAGAAAATAAATTAAGAATTGGTCGATTAAAAAATAGAGAAAATATTGATCAGGCTGTGCAGGAAGTTTTTATTACCAATACTACAGAACATTGGTTGCAAATATTACAAGAACACCGAGTTCCATGCGGACCTATTAATACTCTTTCTGAAACTTTCCAAGATGCTGATCTATTGAAAAGAAACATGATTATTGAGGTCCTTCAAGATAGCGGTGCGTCTGTAAAAATGCCTGGTAATCCAGTAAAAATTTCTAATCACGATGAAGAATTTAAACGATCGCCAAAACTTGGTGAGCATACTTTTGAAATTTTTAAAAACTGGTTAGATAAAGATATCTCAGTTGATCAAGATTAAGACTTCCCACTCTTTTCAGGAACAATTTAGAGGATTAAACTAAATTGAATTATTCAGGAGAGAAAAACATGGATGCGGAAAAACTCAGTCAATTAACTCAAAAAGTCATAGGAGATGCAGCAGGTGCAGTAGGGTTACTGCTGGCTTACATTGGCGACCAATCAAAAGTTTATACAACTATGGACGAACTAGGTCCCTCTACTGTAAAAGATATTGCAGATAAAGCAGGCCTTGATGAAAGATACTTAAGAGAATTTCTCTCTTCCAATGCTGCCAATGGCTATGTAACTTATGAACCTGCAGAGGATAAATTTTCTCTTTCTCCAGAGCAAGCAGCTGTCTTTGCAAAAGACGGCGAACCTACTTGTTTGCAAGGTTACTTCCAAGCGATAGTTGGTCAATATGCAGAGCATGAAAAAGCCGTGGAAACTTTTCAATCAGGAAAAGGTAGACCATGGGGAGAACATCATCTGTGTTGTTTCTGTGGTACCGATAGATTTTTCAGACCAGGTTATGTTGGCAATTTAGTCAGTAATTGGATTCCATCTTTATCTGGAGTTGAAGACCAACTTAAAGCCGGCGCTAAAGTTGCTGACATTGGTTGTGGGCTAGGCTCAACGACAATTATTATGGCTCAGACTTATCCCAATTCAACAATTCATGGATATGATTTTCATGGTCCTTCCATTGAAGAGGCTAGTGCAAGAGCTAAAAAACTTGGACTGACTAACATTGAGTTTCACGTATCGGATGCCAGAGAGATTCCAGATAATGGATATGACTTTGCTTGCATTTTTGATGCTCTTCATGACATGGGCGATCCAGTTGGCGTTGCCAATCACATTAAAAATGTACTTTCCGATGATGGCACATTCATGTTGGTCGAACCCGCTGCATCGGATAATTTAGAAGATAACTTGAATACTTTTGGCGGTTTAGCATATGGCTTTTCGACAATAGTTTGTGTTCCTACTTCTAGAGCTCAAGATGTGGGCCTTTGTTTGGGTGCACAAGCCGGCCCAAAAAGGCTTACGGATGTTTTGAATTCTGCAGGATTTAATCATGTTAGAGAGTCAGCTCGAACTGGAACAAATATGGTTTTTGAGGTTAAGCAAGCTTAATGCCAAACGAAAATAATTCTCTTGAAAAAGCTCTGCTTGTTCAAGTTGAAACTACTAAAGTCAGACGTATTTTAAATTTTGAAAACTCTTTTGAAGAGTTTAAAGACTTAGCACGTTCAGCAGGGGCTAACATATTAGGTGAAATCAAAGGCAAGCAGGAACTTGCATCTCCTAGATATTTCATTCAAAAAGGGAAACTGGAAGAAATCAAGCAAGAAGTGCACAAAAACAAAATTGGCTTGGTTATTTTTAATCATGCTTTGTCACCATCACAAGAAAGAAATATTGAACGCTATTTGAAAGCAAGGGTTTTGGATAGAACTGGATTGATTTTAGATATCTTTGCTAGACGTGCTTTTAGTCACGTTGGAAAACTTCAAGTTGAGCTTGCTCAACTATCGCATTTATCCACTAGACTGGTAAGAGGTTGGAGTCATTTAGAAAGACAAAAAGGAGGAATTGGCTTGCGAGGACCAGGAGAAACTCAATTGGAAACAGACAGAAGATTAATCGGCAATCGGATCAAAGCTCTTAAGAAGAAACTTACAAAAAGTCATAATCAAAAATCTTTGAATAGATATGCAAGAAAAAAAGGCAAAAACAAAATCGTAGCGTTAGTTGGCTATACCAATGCTGGCAAAACAACTCTTTTTAATGCTTTGACGGGCGGCGAAGAATATAAAGCCGATCAGCTTTTTGCAACTCTAGACTCGGTGACTAGGAAAAACCTAAGTCCAGGCAGTAGAGCAATACTTTTTACCGATACTGTAGGTTTTATTTCAGAAATTCCTACAGAATTGATCGAATCTTTTAAAACCACACTGGACGATCTTAGATCTGCTGATCTGCTGATTCACTTAGTAGACGTAAATGATCCAGAAAAAGAGCTCAAACAAAAAGAAGTTATTAAAATTTTGAACGATTTAAACTTAAATGATATTCCTCAACTTTTAGTTAATAACAAGATAGACAATCTTTCAGCCGCGAAACAACAAGAATTAGAGTTTCAAAATCCTAAGGATCTTTATGTTTCAGCAGAAAAAAATATTGGGATCGATTCCTTAAAAGAAAAAATAATGGAACAAACTAGTAACGGGCTCTTCAAAGGCTGGGTTTCAGTTGATCATAAGGTATCTGCGATACGCGCAAAACTTTATGAAGAGGGATGTGTTATAGATGAGGTTAGTAAAGATACAGAATGGCATCTTAAGTTGAATGTCGGTAATGATTTTCTTACAGAGTTAATTAATGCATCGGAATTAAAAATCTTATTCGATGAAGAGCAAGAAAGCTTTGAAGTTAGTGAGCCAGGCAGGACTTGAACCTAGGATCTTTTGCTCCGGAGTTAAGCATTCTGATCCACTGAACTTCTATCTCAATAGTTAAAATATTTACAAATAAGCTTAAACTTTTCTTCTAACTAGAGATAGATTTAGCAAGGTAGAGGTCTATAATCGCATCATGAAAAAATTATCAGTTGCTTTAATTTCACTTCTTTTATCACATTTAGCAGCTTCTGCTGATATGCGTGAAGAGGCTATTCTTGATCGAGTTTCTTCTGTTGCCAGTGTTTGTCTAAAAACCGACGAGTGTGGCATAGAATCTTCCGGACCTGGCTATAAAGTAGCTTTGAATAACAGTATGGCAGCCGAACCTGTTACCGCTTCCAATAAAGTAAAACTGTCTGAAGGTAGCGTCCATGAAGTTAAAATGCTCAATGCTGGAGCAGACGGCACTATGGTTTTCGAGCCTCCTGTTTTGAAAGTATCAGTCGGAGATACAATAAATTTTGTCCTCGTGGACCCTATGCACAACTCAGCTTCTTTTCCCAACATGATTCCTTCCAATGCAGAAAGCTGGAATGGCACAATCAATGAAAATATCAGCGTTACTTTAGATGCTGAAGGAGTATACGTTTACAATTGCACACCTCACGCAATGATGGCAATGGTAGGCGTTATTCAAGTGGGTGAAGCAGTTAACTTGGATGAGATAAAATCTGCAGCGAGTCAAATAAAATCTACTTTTGTAATGAACCAAGAAAGGTTAGACGACTACTTATCAAGATTATAATCATTTTGAATAAATTATTTTTTCCTTTCTTAATATTTTTTTTCTTCGCCTCGTCTCTGATTTTTTCCGAAGAGAAAACATCAAGAGATGGCAAGACAGTTTACGATGCAGCCTGTGCAGTTTGTCACCAAAATGGTTTGGCTGGCGCTCCAATCTTTGGAGATAAATCAGCATGGGGGTATAGAGTCAATAAAAGCCTGGATGAGTTAACTTATAGCGTTAAAAATGGTCTTAGAGGAATGCCCGCAATGGGTTTATGCATGAATTGTTCTGAGCAGGAGCTCGAGATGGCAGTCAGCTATATCTTAGACTCTTTATAAGCTCTCTATTCCTTTCTCTAAATTCCACCAAGATTCAATATCAACATCAGCTTGCCTTTTGCTTTTTGGCCACTCTGCGTCGAGCAAATTTAGCCAAACAGCCCTCATCCCTAGATTCATAGCAGCCTCGACATCATTTTCTGGATGATCGCCTACGTGGCAGACTTCCTCAGGTTGGAGTTGCATTATTTTTAAAGCTTCTTCAAACATCTTTGCACCAGGTTTACTATCATTGACCATTTCAGCATTCAGATAAAAATCGAACAAGTGATCAATTTTTAAAGTTTTTATGCTCGCGTTTCCATTAGTCAAAACACCTAATGTATATTTATTTTTTAACGACTCAAGAACTTCTAAAGTTCCATCGAAATAAGTAATTTCATGACGAAGCTTTAAAAAAATATCGAATGCGTCTTTTGACGTTGCTTTTGCATCTTCGTTAGAAACACCATTTTCTGTCAATAATGTCTCGATGACTTTCATACGTAGCTCAGACAATCGATGTCGCAAAGAATTGTCTTCTGCAATCAACTTTTGCCACATTTTTTGCTCCTGTTCTGTGAACAAAACTTCAGACATGTTTGGAAATTTATCAACTATCCAATTATTGGATTCTTTATGCGCGTGAATGATGACTTCTCTCAGCGGCCATAAAGTGTCATCGAGATCAAAAGTTACTGCTTTAATTTTCATTTTTTATTTTTTGCATGAGGGTGGCTTTTATCGTAAACCTTAGCCAAATGCTGGAAATCTAATTTAGTGTAGATTTGAGTGGTACTTAGATTAGCATGTCCTAATAATTCTTGAACAGCTCTAAGATCTCCACTGGATTCTAAAATATGAGTTGCGAAAGAATGCCTTAACATATGAGGATGGATGTAAGGCAAGCCTCTGTCTTGACTGATTTTTTTAAGTCGAATTTGAACTGTCCTCGGACCCAGTCGATTTCCTTCTTTATTTACAAAAACCGAAGTTTCATTTTGATTAGCAATAGTTTCTCTATGTGCATACCATTGTTCCAAGGCTTCAATGGCTTTAGAGCCAACGGGACAAAGCCTTTCTTTATTGCCTTTTCCTAAAACTCTGCACATTTGCTCTTCCAGCAAAAGATCTTTTACGTTCAAAGAACAAAGCTCAGAAAGTCGCAACCCAGAAGAGTAGATTAATTCCATCATTGCTTTATCTCGATGTTCTATCCAACTTTTTGGTTCAAAATTCAGAAGTTTATTAATCATGTCTGTATCTAAAGCCTTTGGTAAAAGAGCATCTTGCTTAGGCGCGCTGATGCCAACCGTTGGGTCGTTTGCAAATTTTCCTTCTGATTTGAGAAATTTAAAAAAACTTCTTACGGAAGACAGAATTCTAGCTAAACTCTTTGGACTAAGACCCTTTCTTCTGTGTAAACCTAGAAAATTTCTTACTAAGTTATTGTTAACCTCTGAAATGTTGGGAATTTTATTTTCATTTAGAAAGACCTCAAATTTATTCAAATCATTTTTGTAGCTCTTAAGCGTGTGTTCAGAATAATTACGATTTTCTTTAAGAAAACTTAAAAAGGAGTCTATAAATTTGCTAATCTCGGTTTTCAATTAATCTATCTATTTGATGGCTTAAAACTTCAATTGTAAAGTTTAAAAATAAGGTATCGTTTTCAGGAGAATATTTTTCTTCTTTGGAAGAACCCATAACTAATATTCCTGCAATTTTTTCCGAGTTTAGTTTTCCGATAACTCCTTCCCTGATGTTTGTTTTGGCGCCAAAAATAAGAGATGCAATTTCATTAGAGATCTTTCCTAGAAAAATATCAGTTTCTTTAAAAATCTTTGAAAAAGTCTTTGTTGCTATTTCCGGCTCAATAATTCTTTTTGCATTGACTCGATACAATTCTTCTTGAGTAAAAAACAATAATTTACATTTTTCTGTACCAAGCTCTTCAATAAAAAAAATTTCTGTAGCAGTCAATAGATTCTCTAAGTCTTCGGTATTAAGAATAATACTTATAAGATTTTTAACTTTTGTGAAAAGCAACTCATTCGCTTTTGCATTTAAAATAAACTCTTTGAGTTGAGTACTGGTTGCTAAATTCTTGGATTTTATGAATTCAACTTGTTTTTCAATAAAGCTTACTGCTTCGCCGGATTCGTGTTTTATTTCAAGATATTCTATAGCCTCTGGATGATCGATAAAGAATTCAGGATTTTCTTTTAAAAAATTTATGACTTCTTCAGGTTTGAGAGATTTACTAAAAAGTTTCATTTTAAAGATTTAACAAAACGTCTTGTTTTCTGTATTCAGCACTTCCTTGAAGAAGAACTTTTGAATCATCTAGATTCACTTTAGTGAATACCTCACCTTGATGAAAGTGTATTTTTAACTCATGATCCAATTCTTTTTGAATGGCACATGCGACAGCAGCTGCACAAGCTCCACTTCCGCAAGCTTGCGTTTCACCCACGCCTCTTTCAAAAACTCTTAAATTTATCTCCTTAGTGTTTGATATTTGAATAAAGCCAACATTTACACCATTTCTAAAAAAACTACTTTCTTGTAAAAATGTTCCAAATTTTTGCACGTCCAAACCCAATTCATCATTAAAAACTACAGCATGTGGATTTCCTATGGAAATCGCAAAACACGGAACTTTCTTATTATCAAATTCAATCTCAAAAACCTGCTCATTTTCACTTAGACCAATTTCAGAAGGAGTCAGCGAAAATATATTTTCGACAATGTAATCATTTCTATTTTTCTCAACAGTAACTTGATTAGCTCCTATGAGTAACTTCACACTATCACTAATGGATATGTTTCTATCGGACAGATATCTAGCAACACACCTCATTCCGTTGACACAGTTTTCAGCCTCACTGCCATCTTGATTAAAAATTTTTACAGAAAAATCTGCAATTTCTTTTTCTGGAGGTTTTATAACTAGGACTTGATCAAATTCAAGAAAATCTTTCTTATCGAGAAGCTTTGGGATGCTATTTTTAGAGAAAGAGAAATCCTGCGTTACTGAATCTACAATTATGAAATTATTTCCTAAAGCCTCCATAAACTGGATATAAGGCATTAAAGTTCCTCTTCTTTAATGAGATCATCAAAAGTTTCTGCTTTTCTGATGACCTTATGGCTTTTTTGATCAATTAAGATTTCAGCAGGCTTAAGTCGGGTATTGTAATTCGAGCCCATACTTGAGCCATAGGCACCTGCTGAATATACAACTAAATAATCCCCAGCATTTGCACTGACTTCGAAATCTGAACCAAAACTATCGGCAGTCTCACAGACAGGTCCAACTACAGAATAAAGATCCTTTTTTTCAGAAGACTCCACTAAATTATCTATTTTGTGTCTAGCGCTATACAACGATGGCCTCATCAGATCGTTCATGCCTGCATCAACAATAAGAAACTTTTGACTACCATTTTCTTTGATGCCCAATACTTTGGTTATCAATACACCCGCTTGGGCAACAATGGAACGTCCTGGCTCTAAAGTTAAGTCATATTTTGAAGAAAACTTCTTCAGTTTTTTTATTAGTTCGTCGGGTGAAAAATTTTTTTCCAGTTCATAGTCGACTGCTAAACCACCACCAACATCTATGTGATCTATTTCAAATCCCAAAGCAACCAATTGGTCTGCTAAATTTTCAAGTTTTTCGTAAGCTTCAACCAGCAAATCCGTATTAGTTATTTGAGATCCAATATGAGCTGAAACACCAACTAGGTTAATTTTTTCCGTTCCATATTTCTTTGCGAGAGTTAGTGCTTCTACTTCGGAAATACCAAATTTACAATCGGCTTTACCAGTTTCAATATAAGGATGAGATTCTGCAGCAATATCCGGATTTATTCTAAAAGAGATTCTTGGTGTTTTATTAAGTTGTTCGAGCAGTTCTAATTCATATTCAGATTCTAAGTTGATGGAAAATATTTCGTGATCACAAGCAAGTTTCAATTCCTCTTTGCTTTTACCAACTCCAGAAAAAACAATCTTCTTTGGATCTGCACCTATTTTTAAAACTCTTTTTAATTCTCCACCAGATACTACGTCAAAGCCCAAGCCTTCATCTTTAATCAAAGACAAAATACTTAGATTGCTGTTAGCTTTTACCGCGTAGCAGGCAAGGTCAGACGAAGATAAGCCAGCTTTATAAGATCGACAATTTTCTCTTATTGTCTCAGCAGAATAAACATAAAAAGGTGTTTCTAAGCTATTACTCAGCTGAAGCAAGTTAGTGTCTTCTGAATATAAGACGCCTTCGTTAAAATTAAAATGTTTTAAGTTCATTGATTTCTTCTTCTTCAGGCAGATATAAAGGACCTTTTATGCCACATGAGCTTAGAAGCCCGAAACTGATTAGACATAACCCAAGTAAAAAAATTTTCATTTCTTCAAATAGTCTTTTGCTCTTTTAATTTCTTTTTTTATTTGCTGCAAAGCAGTTCCTCCAATTGAGGTTTTTGCTTGGATAGAGTCGCTAGGATCTATGTAATCATAAACATCTTGGGAAATCTTTTTTGAAATTTTCTTAAATTCATCAAGCGACATTTCATATAGCAAGAGATCATTGTTTTCAGCATATTTCACTGCCGTCCCGGTAATTTCATGAGCCTCTCTAAATGGTACTCCTTTAACAACCAGATATTCAGCAAGGTCTGTTGCAGTTAAGAAATCATCGTAGACATCAGCAAGCATTTGATCATTATTAAAGGACACACCTTTGATCATCTCGTTCATGATGCTCAATGCTTCGGTGGCATATTCTATTGAATTAATTAAAGGCGCCTTATCCTCTTGGTTGTCTCTGTTGTAGGCCAAAGGCTGATTCTTCATCAAGCTTAGCAACGTCATTAAATTACCAACCGTTTTAGCAGATCCTCCTCTTACTAATTCAGCCATATCTGGGTTTTTCTTTTGCGGCATAATCGAAGAGCCTGTACACAATTCTTCAGGCAATTGAGCATAATTAAATTGTGAAGATGACCAGATGATCAATTCTTCGCATATTCTTGAAAAATGAATAGCCACGACACTTATATTGAAAGCAACTTCTAAAGCAAAATCTCTATCGGATACCGCATCAATGGAATTTCTAGTAACAGAATCGAATCCTAAGGACTTAGCTAGCTTTTGTCTGTCCAATTTAAACCTGTTACCGGACAGGGCTCCGGAACCCAAAGGGCTGACTTTGAGTTCTTTTTTAGTTGCTGAAACTCTTTCCAAATCTCTTTTTATCATTTCGTACCAAGACAAGAGATAGTGCGCCAAACTTACCGGCTGAGCATTTTGCAGATGGGTAAAACCTGGCATAAGAGTTTCTAACTCTCCCTCAGCTCTAACAACTAAGTTTTTCATTAAACTCTTTAATAAAGACTCAATTTCAATACTTCTTTCCAAGAGAAACAATTTAAAATCAGTCACGACCTGATCGTTTCTGGATCTCCCCGTATGAAGTTTTTTTGCAGTCACTCCGATTTCTTTTTCAAGTGCGGCTTCGATATTCATGTGAACATCTTCTAAAGCAGGATTCCAATTAAAATTACCAGCTTCGATTTTCTTTTTAATTTTTTTAAGACCAGTCTTAATTTTGTTAAATTCATTTTTAGACAGCACTTTGGCTTCCATCAATGCTTCTGCGTAAGCAATCGAGCCTTGAATATCTTGACTATAGAGGACTTGATCTACATCAACAGAGGACGAAAAATTCTGAGCAATTTGGGAAGGTTTTTTGGTAAATCTTCCTCCCCACGAGGGATTTTTTTTTGACATCAATACTTATAGTAATCAGGTTTATAAGGTCCATCAACATCTACATTTATGTAGTCAGCTTGATCCTTTGTAAGCTTTGTAATGACTCCTCCAAAACCTTCTACCATATATGACGCAACTTCTTCATCCAGTTCCATAGGCAGAACTTGAACTTTTAACATTTCTTGCTTTGTAGTCTCATCATTAATTGAGGCAAAACCTTGTTTGTATAAAAATATTTGTGCAAGAACTTGGTTGGCAAACGAGCCATCCATAATTCTTGAAGGGTGACCAGTCGCATTAGCGAGATTTACTAATCTCCCCTCTGCCAGAAGAAGAAGATAGTCTTTATTATTTTTTTTAGCACCTCTGTAAACTTTATGCACTTGAGGTTTTACTTCTTCCCATGTCCATTCATCTCTCATGTATTGGGTATCTATCTCGTTATCAAAATGACCGATATTACTGACAATTGCTCCTGACTTTAAATTATTCAAAATGTGTTTATCACAAACATTGAAGTTACCAGTTGCGGTTACCACAAGATCAATATCACCGAGAAGCGTTTTATTAATAGATTCATCATTGTTTGAATTTTCACCATTTAAATAAGGCGATACAACTTCATAACCATCCATACAAGCCTGCATGGCACAAATAGGATCGATTTCGGTAATCTTGACCACCATTCCTTCTTGTCTGAGACTCATTGCAGAGCCTTTACCAACATCACCATAACCAAAAACAAGAGCTTTCCTGCCAGAAAGCAATATATCCGTGCCACGTTTAATAGCATCGTTCAAGCTATGTCTACATCCATACTTGTTATCGTTTTTAGATTTTGTTACCGAGTCGTTAACATTTATGGCTGGAACCTTAAGCGTACCTTTTTCCAACATTTCATATAGTCTCAATACTCCAGTTGTCGTTTCTTCAGAAATACCATTAATTTTTTCTAACATTTCTGGATATTTTTCATGCACCATAGCAGTCAAATCACCACCGTCGTCCAAAATCATATTTGCATCCCACGGTTTTCCATCAGACAGGATGGTTTGTTCTATACACCAATCAAACTCTTCTTCATTCATACCTTTCCAGGCAAAAACAGGTATTCCTTTTTGAGCAATTGCAGCCGCCGCGTGATCTTGGGTAGAAAAGATATTACAAGATGACCATCTCACAGACGCTCCCAATTCAACTAAAGTTTCTATAAGAACCGCAGTTTGGATAGTCATGTGTATGCAACCCATAATTTTTGCACCCTGCAAAGGTTTATCTTTTCCGTATCTTTCCCTGAGTTTAATCAAAGCTGGCATTTCTGACTCAGCCAGTTCTATTTCTTTTCTTCCAAACTCCGCAAGAGAGATATCTTTTACTTTGTAGTCTTTAAATTCCATAATTATTTTAGTTGTTCTATTTTATCAGTTGATTCCCAAGAAAAACTTTCTTCTTCTCTTCCAAAATGACCATATGAAGCAGTCAATTGATAGATAGGCTTTTTAAGATCTAACATTTCGATAAGTTTTTTGGGCTTTAGTTCAAAATTCTTTTCAACTAACTCAACAATTTTTGCCTCTTCAGTCTTATTTGTATCGAATGTGTTGATACTGATGGAAGTCGGTTCAGCTACTCCAATGGCATAAGAAACCTGAATCTCACATTTATCTGCAAGACCTGCGGCAACAATATTTTTAGCCACATATCTTCCAGCATAAGCGGCAGATCGATCAACTTTGGAGGGATCTTTGCCAGAAAAAGCACCTCCACCATGTCGAGCCATGCCACCGTAAGTGTCCACAATTATTTTTCTTCCCGTTAATCCACAATCTCCGACAGGACCTCCAATTACGAAGCTTCCTGTTGGATTTATATAAATTTTTGTTTCATCATTAAGCCAAGCATCTGGAATGACTGGTTTAATAATTTCTTCCATAACTCCCTCTTCAATGGTTTCTGCATCTATTTCTGGATCATGCTGCGTTGATAAGACAATTGCCGAAACACTCGATGGATTCCCTTGATCATCGTATAAAAAACTTAACTGACTTTTTGCATCCGGTCTAAGCCAATTCAATTTTCCATTTTTTCTTACTTCAGACTGCTTTTTAACTAGTAGATGGGAATAGTGAATTGGTGCGGGCATCAGAACATCAGTTTCATTAGTCGCGTACCCAAACATTAAACCTTGGTCACCGGCGCCTTGATCCAAATCAGTTCCTGAACCTTCATCTACTCCGGCAGCGATATCAACTGACTGTTGTCCAACGGCATTAACTATTTCGACTTTATTGCCATTGAATCCTAAGTCATCATTGTCATAGCCAATTTCATTTATTACTTCTCGAATAACTTTTTCTAAGTTAGGTTGAGCGGAGGAGGTTATTTCTCCTGCAATCACTACCAAATCCGTTTTAACCAAAGTTTCACAAGCTACTCTGGCATTTGGATCCTCTTTTAGGTAAGCATCCAAAATTGCATCGGATATTTGATCACACATTTTATCAGGGTGACCTTCAGAAACAGATTCAGACGTGAAAGTTTTGTACTCAGACATGACAATAATAAAGTCAGCAATTCTACTATGAACTGACCTTGAAATAGTAGAAAATAACATTCTAATTTCATGACTGATCAACAAAACCTAGCCAATGCTATAAGAGCTCTATCTATGGATGCAGTTCAGAGAGCAGGATGCGGTCATCCTGGCATGCCCATGGGAATGGCAGACATCGCACAAGTTTTGTGGACCAAACATCTTAAATATAACCCCTCAAATCCCGATTGGTTTGACAGAGATAGGTTTGTTTTATCCAACGGACATGGTTCCATGCTTCTTTATTCACTTCTTCATTTGACAGGCTATGACCTTTCTATCGATGAATTGAAAAATTTCCGTCAACTAGGTTCAAAAACACCCGGACATCCGGAATGTGACGTGACTCCTGGAGTAGAAACTACGACCGGTCCCCTTGGACAAGGTATAGCGAACGCAGTTGGAATGGCAATGGCAGAAAAAATTCTTGCAAAGAGATTCAACAAAAAAGATTTTCCAGTAATTGACCATTACACTTATGTTTTTTGCGGTGATGGTTGTTTGATGGAAGGTATTTCTCACGAAGTTTGTTCTTTAGCTGGTACTCATAAACTCAATAAACTAATTGTTTTATATGATGACAATAAAATCAGCATTGACGGCAAAGTTGAAGGTTGGTTTACAGACAATACTCCAGAAAGATTCAAAAGTTACGGTTGGAACGTTATAGCAGACGTTGATGGGCATGATTTTAAAAGTATCGATAAAGCTTTGGGAGATGCAAAATCATCCAATCTTCCAACACTAATTTGTTGTAAAACAGAAATTGGGAAAGGATCTCCCAATAAATCAGGTTCAGCAGATGCTCATGGTGCAGCCCTCGGCGAAGAAGAAATTAAACTCACCAGAGAAAACATTCAATGGCAGCATGAGCCTTTTGAAATTCCTGAAGAAATTTACGACGTCTGGGATCACAAAAAACAAGGACAAGAAAGTGAAGAAAAATGGCAAGAGATTCTTTCTGATTTTGAAAAAAACTATCCTGAAGATTCCAAAGAGCTGCATAGATTAATTATTGGAAGCTTGCCTAGTAACTTTGAGTCTACCATCGAAAATCTAATCAAAAATTTTTCTAAAGATGAAAATTCTTATGCCAGTAGAAAGTGTTCTGGTATGTGCTTGGATGCTATTGGTCCAATAATGCCAGAGCTGATAGGTGGATCAGCAGATCTTTCTCCTTCAAACAATACCGAATGGAAGGGAACCTCTCATCTTGCTGAAGATGGTTCAGGTAATTACTTAAATTATGGCGTTCGAGAATTTGGCATGTCGGCAATCATGAATGGCATGATCTTACATGGCGGCATTAGACCTTACGCAGGAACTTTTCTTACCTTTTTGGATTACGCTAGAAATGCCGTCAGGATGTCGGCCTTAATGAAATTGCCTGTGATTTATGTCTATACCCATGACTCTATTGGGGTCGGTGAAGATGGCCCAACTCATCAACCTGTAGAACATATTTCAATGCTGAGAATTACACCTGGAATTTACACTTGGCGACCTTGCGATGGGGTAGAAACTGCTTGCGCATGGAAATTTGCTTTGGAGTCAAAAGCTGCACCTTCTGCATTGATATTATCCAGACAATCATTGGATGCTCAGAAAAGAGAAACACACGACTCAATTTTTCTGGGCGGATATGAACTTGCATCAGCCCAAAATCCTAAAATAACTTTGGTTGCTTCAGGCTCAGAAGTGGGCTTGGCCATGAAAGTTCAAGATCAACTTAATGAACAAAAAATTTCATCAAGAGTTGTCTCAATGCCATGCACTGAAATATTTGATGAACAATCACCCGAATATCAAAGAGAAACTTTGGGCGACTTACCAAAAATTTTCATAGAAGCAGGGCAAAGCGATTTTTGGAAGAAGTATTGTGAAGGAGATGATCAAGTAGTCGGTATCGACAAATTTGGCGAATCAGCTCCAATAGATGATTTGATGAACCACTTTGGTTTTACAGTTGAAAACATAATCAAGCAAATTAATAAAACAATTTAAGTGGATTTAACAAATTCTAAACTATCCTCTTTTGATTTTGAAGGAAAAAGAGTTCTTCTGAGAGTAGATTTCAACATTCCAATTAGAGACGAAGAAGTTCTGAATGACGAAAGAATGATCAGAGCTTTACCGACCATTAAATACTTATTGGAAAAAGCAAAATCTCTCAGGATCATAACGCATCGAGGAAGGCCTGAAGAATCTGGCGAAGTTCAGTCAGAATTTTCGATTAAACCTATTGCAAAAAGACTTTCTCAGTTATTAGATATTTCTGTTCCAATAGCTGATACCTTAAAAGGTCTAGAGCAAGACAAAAAAATTATCATGTTGGAAAACATAAGATTTTTTCACGGAGAAAAAGAAAACTCTGGAAGTCTTGCTAAAGCATTGGGTAATTATGGAGATGTTTATATCATGGATGCTTTTGGGACAGCACATCGTAAGCAAGCATCTACCTTTGGAGTAATTGACTCAGTAGCTGAAGCAGGCGTTGGTTTTTTGGTTGAAGATGAACTTGAGGCTTTGAAAAAGATTTTGGTGAATCCAAAAAAACCTTTGATTGGGATTATTGGCGGATCAAAGATCTCAACCAAAATTAATGTCATTGATTCGCTAACTTCTTACGCTGATAAATTAATCATAGGCGGCGCTCTGGCAAATACCTGTTATATGGCCATGGGAAAAAACATCGGACAATCATTATTTGAAGCAGATTACTTAGATGTTGCAGAAAAATTAGTCGGCAACGAGAAGATCGTTTTACCAGAAAATGTCGTAGTTTTAGACACGTCTAACGATTCCGTTTTGGAAAAGCATATTGATGATGTAGCTAGTCATGAAGCTATCTGTGATATAGGTAAAAAATCTTTAGAGTATTTTCAAAAACACATAGCTTCAGCTAAAACCATTTTTTGGAACGGCCCCTTAGGTAAGTTTGAGGATTCTAGATTTTCTAAAGGGACTTCTGAGGTGGCAAAAATTATGTCTGAATCAGAAGCTTACAGCATTATTGGAGGAGGTGAGACCATAACCTCTTTCGCAAATATTAATTTAATGGATTCTGTAGATTATGCTTCCACTGCGGGAGGAGCTTTCTTAGAATATATAGAAAATAATTCCTTACCTTGTATAGATAAGATAATAAATAAAAATAAAGGATAGACATATGAAATCACTGGAAGAAATTGCAAATTATATTGTTTCTGATGGGAAGGGTATATTAGCTGCTGATGAGAGTACCCCTACAATCGGGAAAAGATTTGCAACAATAAATGCCGAGTCCACCGAAGACTCCAGAAGAGATTATCGTGAGATGCTTTTTCGAGCTGATGGAATGAAAAATAATATTGGCGGAGTTATTTTATTTGATGAGACTTTGAGACAAGACGCAAAAGATGGTACTCCCTTAAAAGATATAATTTCCGAACAAGGCGCATTGCCAGGTATTAAAGTAGACAAGGGAATTAGCCCACTTGATTCTTCTCCTGAAGAAAATATTACTGGAGGCTTAGATGGTCTTAATGAGAGATGTGCAGAGTATTTTGATCTTGGTGCTAAATTTACTAAATGGCGTGCAGTTATAAAAATTGCTGACGGTTTACCTTCTCAGGAGGCCATCAAAGCAAACATGGATGCTCTTGCCGAATATGCAAAAATAGTTCAGGAAAACAATATGGTTCCAATTGTTGAGCCTGAAGTTTTGATGGATGGCGGTCATTCCATAGAATCTTGCGAAGACGCAACAAAAAAATGTTTGAGTACTCTATTTGAATCTTTGGCAGAGAAAAGCGTTTTGGTGGAAGGAACCATCTTGAAACCCAATATGGTAGTTTCAGGAAATGAATGTCCTAAGCAAGCAGGAATCCAACAAGTAGCAGAAATAACTCTCAATTGCTTATTAGAAAATGTGCCTAGTAATTTACCAGGAATTACATTTCTTTCTGGAGGACAATCTGATATCGACGCTACTGCTCATCTAGATGCAATGAATAAAATTGGCGGAAATCCATGGAAGCTTAGTTTTTCTTATGGCCGTGCTTTGCAACAAGCTGCTCTCAAAACCTGGAGCGGTAAGCAAAATAATGAGCAAGCCGCGCAAGAGGCCTTCAGTCACAGAGCTAAAATGAATATGTTGGCAGCAAAAGGAGAGTGGTCAGAAAATTTTGAAGGATAATATTTATTTTTTTATAAAAAATTTACTGGCTAAAAGCCCTATTTCATATAACACCCAGACAGGAAGAGCCAAAAGAGTCTGCGAAAAAATGTCAGGAGGGGTAAGAAACATTCCCGCAACAAAACATCCTATGATCACGTAGGGCCTGGCACGAGATAGTTGCTGAGCATTTGTCACTCCTGACCAAATCATCAGCATCAAAACAATTGGCACCTCAAATGCGAAGCCAAAGACAAAAAGAATTCTGACAACAAAATCTATGTACTCATTTATATCGGTCATCACCAAAACTTCTGAAGGCGAGGCTTGAACAAAAAAATTGAAAATCAGTGGAAAAATTATAAAAAAAGCAAAACAAATTCCTGCAAGGAATAAAACAATACTGGAAAACAAAACTGCAAAAAAACCGATCTTTTCATCTTTGTACAATCCCGGAGCAATGAAGTTCCATAATTCAAAAAGTAAATACGGAATAGCTACAAATGTTGCAACATAGAAAGTAAGCCTTAAAGGAGTCAAAAAAGGCGACACTACACCAGTAGCAATCATTGAAGAATTAGCAGGTAAGATTTCAGTTAAAGGATTAGCAAAAATGAGAAAAATTTCATTTCTAAAAAATACCAAAATAAAAAAGATTAAAGCAATTGCTGCAAGGCTTCTTAAAAGAACATTTCGAAGGGAGTTTAAATGTTCAAGATAACTTTTCTCAGTCATCCTTGTTTTCTTTATTATTTTTGTAGTCTTCCGAATATATTTCTTGTTTTATCTCTTGTGAGATTGAAGAACTCTTTGAACGAATTAACTTCACATACTCTTCTAATTTAGTGAGAAATCCAGGCAATCTTTTAGGGCCTAAAATAAGTAAAGCAATGACTCCTATCAATAAGATTTCAAAGAATCCTATATCAAACATTTAGTCTTCTTTTTTTTCGTCTAAATTTTTATCTTCTTCTTTGACAGCCTTTTTAAATCCTTTAACAAAAGAACCTAAGTCTCCGCCGAGATTTCTAATTCTCTTGGTACCGAAGATCAAAACAATTATTGCAAGAATGATTAGCAATTGCCAAATACTTATTCCACCAAAACCCATTTACTTTTTCCTTCCTTTTTTTTCTTCTATTCCAGAGAGACCCTCTCTGTTTTCAAGTTCTTTTAAAACTTCAATCGGATCGATTCCGTTATTTGTCAATAATACCATGACGTGAAACCATAAATCTGCTGCTTCATGTATAACGCTATTCTTTTCTAGATCTTCTCTTATTTCGGCAATAAGTTCATCAGTCTCTTCAGCTATTTTCTCGATAATTTTTTTATTTCCTTTGGCATATAAACTCGCTACATAAGACGAAGTAGGATCGGCATTTTTGCGCTCCTTCAGCAGAATACTCAATCTCTCTATGATGTTTTTCATTGGCTGACTATTATGGCAATTAAAAGAAAAGCAGCAATCCCCATGTATATAAATTTATTATTGTTTTTTGATTGCTTGATCTCTTTTTTTAAGTTTCTTATTTCTGAGTTGTATTCTTCTAACCTAGACAAGTTATCTAATATGATTTCAATTTTTTCAGGAAGTTCATAAGCTTTTTCTGCCAAAGCAAAAGAATCATTTTTAAATCTTTCAAACATTGCTTTGGGACTGTATTTTTTTGCAACCCAAGACTGAATAAAAGGTTTAGCTGTTGTCCATAAATCCAATTCTGGATAAATTTGTCTCCCTAACCCCTCAATGTTGATCAAAGTTTTGTTCAGCAATAACAATGAAGTTGGAAGGGATAAATCAAATTTTCTAGTAGCATCGAATAAATAGAGCAACATCTCACCAAATTTAATTTCATCGAAGGGTTTTTCAAAAATTGGATCCAAAACTGTTCTAATTACAACTTCTAGCTCTACCTCTCTTGTATCTTCGCCAACCCAACCGGCGTTTACCATTGTCCTAGCAACTCCTGAATAATTTTTATTGAACATTTCTGAAAGCATCTTGCCGATGATGAGCTGCTCTTTCTCAGTAAGGGAACCACAAATTGCATAATCTACAGCAACATAGGTAGGGTTTTCAGGATTTGCATTATTAACAAAAATATTTCCTGGATGCATATCGGCATGGAAAAAATTATCGTCAAAAAGTTGTTTAAAGAAAATCTTAACGCCTGTTTCAGCAAGGGCTTTTAAATTAATATTTTCTTTTTTTAATACTTCCATGTCCGTAACGGGTATTCCTGAAATTTTTTCCATTGTCATGACTTTTGTTGAAGAGAAATCTTCATAAACCTTTGGAATATATAAAAGAGAATTTCCTTTGAAAAAGTTTTTTGTTTGGATGGCATTCGCTGCTTCTTTTTTTAGATCGGTTTCGGCAGTAATAATCAATTCATATTCTCTTATCAAATCCATCAACTTCAATCTTCGAGCATCAGAGAGAATTAATTCTGCTACCCCACCTAAAAATTTTATTGAGTTAACATCTGTAGAAATTCTTTTAGCCAATCCGGGCCGAACAATTTTTACAACTACCGTTTCACCATTTTTTAAAATTGCTTCGTGCACTTGAGCAATAGAAGCTGCCGCAAGTGGCTCTTCACTAAAAGAATCGAAAATTTCACTTATTGGAGTTTTTAATTCTTGCTCAACAATTTTGATAGCTTCTTTTGATGGAAAAGGTTTTAGATTGTTTTGAAATCTTTTTAATACTTCTGCTTGCTGATTACCAACAAGATCCGGTCTGGTTGATAAGAGCTGACCAAATTTGATAAAGAGCGGACCCATTTCCTCCAAGGCATCGCTGAGGCGATGCTCTAAATTTTTTCTTTTTCTAAAAAAGATTTTTGGAAAGAAAAATAAGATAAACAACAATAGTTTATTTGCAAAAGGATCAAATAATTCATCCAACCTATGTTTAAAAAAAATAAAGGCAATTCGAATAAGACTGAATATAGCCATTTTACTTTTCTGCAATGTGGAGAGTCACTATGCCTGCGGTCATCGTGTCATAAGAAACTTTCTTAAAGTTCGCAGATTCAAGCATTTCCTTAAACTTCTCTTGAGAAGGGTGCATCCTGATTGATTCAGCAAGATATTTGTAACTATCTTCATCTTGAGCAAAAAACTTACCAAGTTTTGGTAAAATTTTAAAAGAATAAAAGTCATATAGATCAGAAATCACAGGCATCTCAGGTTTTGAAAATTCTAAAACCAATAATCTTCCGCCAGGTTTTAGACATCTCTGAAAATCTTTCAGAGCTATTTCTTTGTTTGTTACGTTTCTGATGCCAAAGCCGATCGTAATACAATTGAAGCTTTCATCACTAAAAGGAAGATTTTCAGCATCGGCAACTGCAGTTTTTATATTTAGTTTATTTTTATCAATGCTTCTTGCTTTACCAAGTTTCAGCATTTTTTCATTAATATCACTCAGAATAACTTCGCCATTTTCCCCAACAATATCAGACATGAGAAGAGATAAATCTCCAGTTCCCCCTGCAACATCAAGAACAGAATCACCCTGTTTTAAATTTGTTAATTCTACGGTCCCTCTTTTCCACAACCTATGTATTCCTAGAGACATTAAGTCATTCATAAGATCATAGTTTTCTGATACTGAGTCGAAAACATCTTTAACCATTTTAGGTTTTTCAAGCTTATCGACATTTTTGAAACCAAAGTTTGTTTCGTTATTTTCGTTTTTACTCATTTCTTTCTAATCTGGTAGTATTGTAGATTATTCACATGGAAAACAAATTAATTTGGCTAGACTTAGAGATGACTGGTCTAGAACCTCAATCGGAAAGGATTATAGAGATATTTACCGCCATTACTAATGAAGATTTAACGGAAGTTATTGAAGGGCCAAATCTTGTCATCTCTCAATCAAATGAATATTTGGATAATATGGACGACTGGAATCAAGACCATCATTCAAAATCTGGATTACTTGATGAAGTAAAACAAAGTGAAATTTCACAAGAAGATGCAGAAATAAGGACCTTGAACTTCATTAAAGAGCACGTTGGTAAAAATAAATCACCTCTTTGCGGCAATACGATCCATCATGATAGGAAATTCTTAACGCTCTATATGCCACAATTGGAGGAGTATTTTCACTACCGTAATATTGATGTCAGTTCTTTTAAAGAAGTAGCGAAAAGATGGCGTCCAGAAGTTTCCATGGAACAGGCTAAACAGGTTGCTCATCGAGCAAGAGCAGATGTCTTCGAATCTATCAACGAGTTGCGCTTTTACAGGGATGAATTTTTTGCAAAAAAATAATTTTTTTACTGTATCTTTTTTCTTTTTCTTTATAATTGCTCACCCAAATAGGATATGAAGAAAGTCTTTATACAAACGCATGGTTGTCAGATGAATGAATACGATTCTGCCAAAATGCTAGATTTACTTGGTGAAAAAAGTAATTTTGAAGTTACAAATGACGAGTCGGCTGCAGACTTACTTGTTTTGAATACATGCTCCATCAGAGAAAAAGCTCAAGAGAGAGTTTTTCATCAAGTTGGTCGTTGGAAAGCATTAAAAGAAAAAAATCCAAATTTAAAAATTGCTATTGGCGGCTGTGTTGCAAGTCAAGAAGGAGAGGCAATATCAAAAAGAGCTCCTGCGGTAGATATTGTTTTTGGCCCACAAACATTGCATAAACTGCCTGACTTATATGAAGAATCTTATAATGACGGATCTAGAAAACTTGATATTTCTTTTCCTAAGATTGAAAAATTCGATCATTTCCCTCAACCGCAAGCTGAGGGACCATCTGCATTTGTTTCTATCGCAGAGGGCTGCAATAAATATTGCTCCTTCTGTGTGGTTCCGCACACAAGAGGCCACGAGGTTAGTAGACCATTTAACGATATTTTGCAAGAAGTAACAGCGTTAGCAAATCAAGGCGTAAGAGAAATTAACTTTCTTGGTCAAAATGTAAATAATTTTAAAGGTGAAAAAAATGGAGATAAATCTTCTTTAGCTGAATTAATTAGAGATGCAGCAATGATAAAAAATATAGATCGTATTAGATTTACAACAAGTCATCCATTTGAATTTAAAGAAGACCTTGTAGATCTTTATTTAGATGTTCCAGAATTAGTAAGTCATGTGCATCTTCCGGTTCAAAGCGGTTCAAATAGGATATTGAAATTAATGAGGAGAAGATACACGAAAGAATCTTACTTAGATTTGGTTTATCGTATTAAAAATAATCGTCCAGATATAAGTTTTTCTTCAGATTTCATAGTTGGCTTTCCTGGCGAAACTCAAGATGATTTTCAAGAGACATTGGATATCATTGATGAAGTAAAGTTTGATGAATCTTTTAGCTTTATTTACAGCCCCAGACCAAATACGCCAGCTGCTAAAATGGAAGACGATGTTAGTTTAGAGGAAAAAAAAGACAGGTTGAGAATTCTTCAAAATAAATTAAATAATTATTCCAGTCAGATAAGCCGTAAAATGGTTGGCACTTCAGAAAGATGCTTGGTAACAGACATCTCAAAAAGAAATCCGGGGGAGTTCCAGGGCAGGACCGAAAACAATAGAGTCGTAAATTTTTCTGCTTCAAAAAATTTCATAGGAAGCTTTATAAATTTAGAAATCGTTGAGGCAAAACCCAATTCTCTAAGAGGTAATTTCACAGGAGGAACAATAAACTAATTTATGTCTGAATTAAAATTCAAACTTGAATCTGATGATTCAAAAAAACTTTCAATAATTTGTGGACCAGTAAATTCAAACCTTTCAAAAATTGAAGATTCTCTATCTATAAAAATAAAAAACAGAGGAAGTCTTTTCTCATTATCAGGAGATGACTTAAATATTAGTAAGGGGCGACATGTAATTGAGGAATTGTTTAGTTTTGCCGATCAATCAAAAGAAATTTCGCCGAAAGAAATACATTTTTTTATTTCAAAAGCATTGAATCACCCAAAAGATAAAGACTTGAGTTTTAAATCAGAGTCTAAAAGTGGTTTTTCTTTATCGACTCCTAAATTAGAAGTTATTCCGCGCAACAGATCTCAAGAGGAATTTATCGCATCTATAGCAAGTCATGATATTTCATTCGGGATTGGACCTGCTGGAACAGGTAAAACATATTTAGCAGTTGCAATGGCAGTAAACTTATTTATACAAAGAAAGATAAATAAAATTATTTTAACTAGACCGTTGGTTGAAGCAGGAGAAAGATTAGGATTTTTACCTGGAGATTTAGCCCAGAAAGTAGATCCGTATCTTCAACCTCTTTACGACGCCTTAAATGAAATGCTTGGATTTGAGACTGTTAATAAATTCATTGAAAGGGGAAATATTGAATTAGCGCCTTTAGCTTACATGAGAGGCAGAACACTAAATGATGCTTTTCTAATACTTGACGAAGCGCAAAACTGTACTTCAATGCAGATGAAAATGTTTTTAACTCGTTTGGGCTTCAATTCCAAAGCTGTGGTTACTGGCGATGTTACTCAAATAGATCTGCCTTCAAAAAAAATGTCTGGTTTGGCAGATGCAGCTAAGATTCTCAAAGATCAAAAAGGAATTTCATTTTTTAACTTCGACTCTAAAGACGTTGTGAGACATAACTTAGTTCAAAGCATTATTGAAGCTTATGAAACAAATTCAAACCATGAAGATTGAACTTATAAACGATCACTATCAAACAATCCCAGAAGCTTTCAAGAAAGAGGAAATTTTAAAACTAGTAAATCTCGTACTTGAGAAAACTGGCTTTGAGAGTTTTGAAAATAAACAAATTAATATTAAGTATGCGTCTGAAGAGGAAATCCAATTTTTAAATGAAAAATTTTACAAAAAAAAAGGTATTACAAATGTCCTTGCGTTCACAAATCACCTGAAATTTCCTGATGAAGAAGCAAATCTAATCGGGGAAATAGCAATATGCATCAAACAAATTGAAAGAGAGGCTAGGGTTTACAAAAAAGCTATTGAGACTCGTTTAAAACATATGATAGTGCATGGCGTTCTTCACCTTCTTGGGTTTGATCACAAAGAAAAAAAAGATCAATTAGAGATGGAAAAACTAGAAAGTGATATCATTTCCAGCTGTTTAGGCGAAAGGCCTTACTAAATAATGAAAGAAGAACCTCCTAGTATGAATGCTCAACCTAAAAAGTTGGGCTTGATACAACGCTTTAAAATTTTCTTTAGGGATTTTCATATAAGAATCTCCTTTAAACCATCTAATCAAGATGAACTTACATCTGTTCTAAGAGATGCAGAAGAAAATAATCTTATTGAAAAAGATGTTTTAGACATGATGGAGGAAACAATTGATTTTTCCTCAACGCCTGTAAAAGAAGTCATGGTCCCCAAAATTCAAGTTATCTCAATCAAAGAAACTGAAAATCTTGAAGAATTTCTACCTAGAATTTTAGAATCTGCACATTCCAGATTCCCAGTATTTGATGAAGCTCAAGAAAAGATAAAAGGGATTCTATTAGCTAAAGACCTTTTAAAGTTTGGTCCTGGGTTGTTGGGCCAAGAAACAAATTTAGATTTCGATTTAAATAAAATTATCAGGCCTATAAATTTTATTCCTGAAAGTAAAAAGATAAATATTCTCTTAGAGGAATTTAAATCTAACCGTAGTCATATGGCAGCTGTTGTCGATGAATTTGGTGAAATAAGTGGCATTGTAACTATTGAGGATGTACTTGAAGAAATAGTTGGGGAAATCAAAGACGAAACAGATATTAGTGAATCGGAAGATATTATTCAACTAACAGAAAATGAATTTAATGTTTCAGCACTAACTGAAATAGATACTTTTAATGAAAAATTCTTAAGTTCGTTTGAAGCTACTGATTTTGATACGATTGGGGGTATAGTTTTAAATGCATTTGGAAAAATTCCTTTAGTAAATGACTCGATAGAAATCCAAAATTTCCACTTCACAGTTTTATCAGCGAATAAAAGACAAATTTTAAAACTTAGACTTAAGGTCTTAGAAAGTTAAATTCATTTACAAAGAATTCTCTTTAAGTATCCTTTTTAGCTCCAAACCAAGAAGCTGAACATCTTGAGTTCCCCCATAATTTTGTCGAATCACAATCGCTATTTCACGGTGAGGACCAGATTCATTCAAATGTAAATTTTTTAAATCTGGATTACCAGCCATTAATTGTTCAATAGCCATTTCTGGAACCAGAGTAGTGCCCATCCCGCTTTTTACAAATTGAACTAAAGTATTAAGAGAAGATGCCTTAAAAGAAATGTTACTTGGCTGTTTTGTCATTTTGCATGCAGAAAGGATATGATCTTTTAAACAATGTCCTTCCTCCAATAGAAGTAATTCAGATCTATCAAGATCATTGGCTTTAATTTCGCTCACCTTTGAACGAAGATCGTCTTTTGTTGTAACCCAAAAAAAGTCTTCCGCCCAAAATTTTATCGCTTTCAATCCTTGAAGTTTGTAGGGTAAAGCTAGAATAGCCATGTCTAAATCCCCATTTTTTACTTTTTCGATAAGATCATTCGATTGGCCTTCCGATATTTTTAAATTTAATTTAGGAAATTTATAACTTAACGACTTAATTGCCAGAGGCATTAAAAAAGGACTGATAGTCGGAATTATCCCCAAGGATATTGGGTGAGAAAGTGGTTGAGAATTATTCTCTGAAATTTTTTGGATGTCTTCAAGTTGTAATTTTATATTTTTGTATTTTCGTAAAATCTCTTTACCTAATTTTGTGACAATTACCTTTTTGTTATTTCTCTCAAATATTTCAAAACCTAATTGTTTCTCCATTTCAGATATAGCGTTGCTCAAGGTTGATGCTGAAACGTAACATCTGTCTGCAGCATTCTTGAAGTGCATTTCTTTCTCAACTGCGAGAGCATAATTTATTTGTTTTATACTAACCATGTATGTTCGATTTTATAAAACATTAAATAAGAAATATACATATTTAACAATACATCAAAAGATAGTTTAATATGTAGAGAATTTATTTTTATATGAGGTGAAATAGATGTCTGATAATACAGAAGCAAAATGTCCTGTAATGCACGGGGCTATGACAAGTAACAGTTCTACAGGTCAATCAAATAAAGACTGGTGGCCTGATGCATTAAATTTAAATATTCTTCATCAACACGATAGGAAATCCAATCCACTTGGTGATGATTTCAACTATCGCGAAGAATTCCAAAAACTAGATTATGCCGCTTTGAAAAAAGATCTCAATGATCTAATGACAGACTCTCAAGATTGGTGGCCTGCAGATTATGGTCATTACGGTCCATTCTTTGTCAGATTGACTTGGCATGCTGCTGGCACGTATAGAAGCACTGACGGCCGCGGGGGCGGTGGTACCGGAGCTATGAGATTTGCTCCTTTGAACAGCTGGCCAGATAATGGAAATTTAGACAAAGCGAGAAGATTGCTTTGGCCTATAAAAGAAAAATACGGAAATAAAATAAGTTGGGCGGATCTTTTAATCCTTTCAGGAAACGTTGCTATAGAATCTATGGGCGGAAAAACTTATGGCTTCAGTGGCGGTCGCGACGACATTTGGGGTCCTGAGGAAGACATTCTTTGGGGTGTAGAAGAAGAATGGTTAGAAAATCAACGTTACAAAGGCGAACGTGAACTTGATAATCCTCTTGCTGCAGTACAAATGGGTTTGATTTATGTAAACCCTCAAGGTCCTGATGCTAACCCAGATCCTTTAGCAAGTGCACACGACATTAGAGAAACTTTTGGTCGCATGGCCATGAATGACTACGAAACTGTAGCTCTTGTAGCTGGTGGACACACTTTCGGTAAGTGCCACGGAGCTGGAGATGCAGACTTGGTTCAAGCAGAACCAGAAGGTGCACCTATTGAGCAAATGGGTTTAGGTTGGACCAATAAACATGGCTCAGGTCTAGGGGCAGATTCAATAACAAGTGGTTTAGAGGGCGCTTGGACAACAAATCCTATCAAATGGGATAACGGTTACTTTGACTTACTATTTGGTTATGAATGGGAACTCGGTAAGAGCCCTGCTGGCGCTCACCAATGGTATGCCATAGATCAAAAAGAAGAAGACATGGCGCCTGATGCTCACGATCCTTCAAAAAAAGTTCCTACCATAATGGCAACCACTGATATTGCCCTTAAGGAAGATCCTAGTTACAAAGAAATCTCAAAAAGATTTCATGAAAATCCAGATGAGTTTGCAGATGCTTTTGCTAAAGCTTGGTTCAAACTCCTTCATCGTGACATGGGTCCGAAGTCAAATTACATTGGCCCTGAAGTTCCTAAGGAAGACTTGATTTGGCAAGATCCAATTCCTGCAGGTAATTCCGATTATGATATTGCTGCAGTAAAGGAAAAAATTTCTGGACTTGGACTAAGCATTCAAGAAATGGCAGAAACTGCTTGGGCAAGTGCTTATACCTATCGTAGTTCTGATATGAGAGGCGGGGCAAATGGCGCAAGAATTCGTTTAGCTCCTCAAAAAGACTGGGAAGTTAATAAGCCTGAACAGTTGGACAAAGTTCTTTCTGCCTATCAAGGAGTTGCCGATGAAACAGGCGTTTCCGTAGCAGATATCATTGTCCTTGCAGGAAATTTAGCTATTGAAAAAGCCTCCGGCATGGAAGTCCCTTTTACACCAGGTAGAGGAGACGCATCGGATGATCAAACAGATCCTGAGTCTTTTGAATACTTAGAACCACTTTCGGATGCTTTTAGAAACTACCACCGTTCTGGTTTGAGTGTGACAGCAGAAGAAATGATGTTGGATAAAGCTCAATTATTGGGTTTAACTGCTCCAGAGATGACAGTCCTATTAGGAGGAATGAGATCTTTGGGAATCACAGCTAGTGACTATGGCTTGGTTTCCGAAAATTCAAACAAGCTCTCTAATGAGTACTTTAAAACTCTGCTCGATATGAGAGTTCAATGGAAACCAAATGGAACTGGTAATTCCTATGAAGCTTTTGACAGGGTAACTGGAGAAAAAGCTAGAACTGCATCGAGAGCAGACCTAGTTTATGGTTCCAACTCTCAACTTAGAGCTTATGTTGAGGTCTATGCTCAAAGTGATTCCGAAGAAAAATTTAAAAAAGACTTTGTGAAAGCATGGAACAAAGTTATGAATAACGATCTTTTTTAAGAAAGATCGTTATCTTTTTGGTCGAAAGTTCTACCTGGCTTTTAAATAGAATATAATGTTCTTATGTCTCAAAAAGCCATCTACCCTGGAACTTTCGACCCAATCACCAAAGGTCATATCGATCTAGTTGAGAGAGCTTGCAAACTTTTTGACAAAGTTGTTGTTGCAATTGCTGCAAGTGAAGCAAAAAATCCTCTTTTCAATCTAGAAGAAAGAATAGATATTTCAAAAAGAATCTTTGAAGGAAACGATCAAGTTGAAATTGTTGGATTCTCTGGATTGCTTGTTGATTTGGCTAAAGACAATGACGCTACCATTTTGATAAGAGGACTTCGAGTTGTAGCCGATTTTGAATACGAGTTTCAATTAGCAAATATGAATCGAGCTATGATGCCAGAATTAGAAAGCGTATTTCTTACTCCAGTAACCGAATATAGTTTTGTCAGCTCAAGTTTAGTGAAAGAAATTTGTAAAATGGGTGGTGATGTCTCTTCTTTTGTAGATCCTATTTCTTTGGAAGAAATGAAAAAGAAATTTTAGCTCTGGCAATTTATACAATAAACGGTTGATCTATTTCCTAGTCTAATTTCTTTCAATTCTTTTTTACAATTAAAGCACTCTTGCTTTCCTCTGCCATAAACTTCTAACTTTTTCTTGAAATACCCTGGAGCCTCTTCCGCATTACTATAGTCCTTCAGAGTTGTTCCTCCTTCAGTAATTGCCTCTTTCAATACTTCAACAATTTTAGAAGATAATATTTCATATTGATTTTTAGTTACTTTGCCTGCTTGCCTGGTAGGCCTTATGCCTGCCTTAAATAAGGCTTCGTTTGCATAAATATTTCCAACACCAACAACAATTTTTGCATTCATAATGAATTGTTTGACTGCAACAGATTTTTTTCTAGATTTTTCAAATAAATAAAGTCCATTGAAACTATTACCCAGCGGTTCTGGGCCAAGGTCTTTTAATAATCTATGTTCCAGAGGATTTTGCTTGGTTAAATCCAAAACGCCAAACTTTCTGATATCGGTATATCGCAAAGTCCAGTTATCGGAAAAATTTAAATCCCAATGCTCATGTTTCTTCGGAGGTACTTTTTTGTTGAATACTCTTAACTTGCCAGACATCCCTAAATGAATGATTAAGGCACATTCGTTTAGTTGAAAAATTATGTATTTGCCTCGTCTAAAAGCATTATTAATTTTTTTGCCTTTAACCAACTTATCTATGTTGGTAGGTATAATCCAACGCAACTTCTTTTCGCGTGATACGAAAGAGATAATTTTTTTATCGAGAATTTTTTTTTCTATTCCCCTTAGAGTTGTTTCAACCTCAGGCAGTTCTGGCATTAACTATCTAGATAACCACTGATTTCATAAATATCTACTGGCGATAAAATTCCTGAAGCAAGTTTTAATTCTAAAGTACTGATGATGTAATCATATTTAGCAGCAATAAGATCTCTTTGTGCTGAAAAGAAATTTTTTTCGGCATTTAATAGGTCAACGATATTCCTTGTATTTTCTTCATATCCTACCATCGTGGCTTTTAGAGCAAAGTTTGACGATTTCAGAGAAGCTTTTCTAGCATTTACATTGGCGAGATTTGTTAACACAGAAGTGAATTTAGTTTTTACATCTCTTATCACGTATCTTTCAGTAAGACGTTCCTGCTGATTCGCTTGTTCTGCTAAAGCCTTGGCTTCTCTTCTTTCCGCGTGAAGAAGGCCACCGGTGACTATAGGCCAATTGAATTCTAGGCTGTATCTAGTTTGTTCTATTCCATTTGGTCCGTATATAACAGCAGGATCAGCTGCAGGATTAAAACCGACTATACCTCTGGAATTATTTTGCGTAATGCTCGCCACCAAATCTATATCGGGGAAATGGGAGGCAAGTTTTGCTTGAGAATTTTTCTTGGCAGCAGTTGAATTAAATCTTGAAGCTTTCAAGGTGTAACTATTTGTCAGGGCAAGTTGAGCCCACTGATCTTGCTCCACTGGATCAGGTTTGCTTATTGGAAAATCTTCATTGAGATCTTTAATTTCTGGAGCATCGCCAATGATAGAAATCATAGCTTCTCTAGCAAACTCCAATTCTCCTTCAGAGACTATTTTTGAAACCTTAGCTAGATCATAGAATGCTTGAGCTTCTTGAAATTCAGATTTTGACGATACCCCTTCTTCGAAGAGTCTTTTTGTTCTATCTCTTTGTTTTTTTATAGATTGCTCTTCAAGACGCGCTACCTCAAGATTTTTCTTTGCCTTTAAAAGCGAAAAATAGACATTTGAAATTCTGATAATTGTTTCTTGTTGAGAAAGAGCAAATTTTGCTTCAGCTGCTTCCCCTAGAGCTTTTCCTTGGGAAAATTGAAACCAAGTATCGACTCTAAAAATAGGCTGAATTAAATTCGCGGAATAAAAATTAGAATTACTGCCTTGTGTGTTGGTAAACAATGATTCATTTGATTCAGTATTTTTATTTTCATTCCAGGTAGTCCCTGCTCGAAGGGAGAGTTTTGGCAATAGTCCTGACATAGCTTTATTTTTAATTTCTTTATCGGCATTGAAGGTTGCTTCGTCTATTTTTAATTGCGGATCATTGGTAAGCGCTAACTCATAGACGTCAGCCAATGTGGCTGAATATGAAAATGAGCTTAAAAATAAAAACGATAAAGATATTAAAAATGACACAAATTTTTCCAAAAGAAGCTCCGCTTGAGTTACATTATGTTTAGAAAATATATGATAATTTTTTGTAAGCTTTTTTACCATTAAAATAAAGAATTAAGTGAAAAAAATAATAACCAAAAACGTTAATCAATCACCCGAATCTAATGAAATTCTCGCAACAGCATCAAAAAATTTTCTTGGTTCCAAGAAAATCTACCTCAATGGCTCCAAGCCTGAAATTAAAGTTCCCATGCGTGAAATTTTACAAACCGACTCCTTAACGAAAGAGGGCAAACGAAAGAATAAACCCCTTTATGTTTACGATACATCAGGTCCTTATACTGATCCCGAAGTAGAAATCGATATCGAATTGGGTATCCCAAAAAGTAGATCAAACTGGTTAAAAACAAGAAAAAAAGAATCAACGCAAATGTCTCTTGCTAGAGAGGGATTCATTACCGAAGAAATGGAATACATTGCAATTAGAGAGAATCAAAATCTAGAAAGTAATTCCAAACTTAAGGAAGGTTGCTTTCATAAAGGGGAAAACTTTGGTGCCAATATTCCTGAATTTTATACCCCAGAATTTGTTAGAGATGAAATAGCTTCTGGAAGAGCCGTAATTCCAGCAAACATTAAGCATCAGGAAGTTGAGCCGATGATTATTGGCAGAAATTTTAAAACCAAAGTAAATGCAAATATAGGAAATTCAGCGTTGTCTTCGTCAATCCATGATGAGGTAGAAAAATTGACTTGGTCGACCCGTTGGGGAGCCGATACGGTTATGGATCTTTCAACAGGTAAAAATATTCATGAGACACGCGAGTGGATTATTCGAAATTCTCCAGTTCCAATTGGAACAGTTCCAATTTATCAAGCACTGGAAAAAGTTAATGGCATTGCGGAAAATTTATCTTGGGAAGTCTTTGAAGAAACACTATATGAACAAGCGGAACAAGGTGTAGATTATTTCACTATCCATGCTGGAGTTCTTCTTAGATATGTCCCGATGACTGCAAAAAGAGTTACAGGTATCGTTTCTCGAGGGGGTTCTATTATGGCTAAGTGGTGTCTTGCGCATCATGAAGAAAATTTTCTTTACACCCATTTTGAGGACATTTGTAAAATTATGAAAAAATACGATGTGACTTTTTCGTTAGGTGATGGATTAAGACCAGGTTCAGTTGCAGATGCCAACGATGAGGCACAATTTGCAGAATTAAAAACTCTTGGGGAATTAACATCGGTTGCCTGGGAAAATGATGTGCAGACCATGATTGAGGGTCCAGGACATGTACCAATGCAACTGATCAAGGAAAACATGGATAAGCAATTGGAACAATGTGCCGAGGCACCTTTTTACACTCTCGGCCCACTGACAACAGACATTGCTCCAGGATACGATCACATAACTTCGGCAATTGGTGCTGCAATGATAGGTTGGTATGGTTGTGCGATGCTTTGTTACGTTACTCCTAAAGAACATTTGGGCTTACCCAACAAAGAGGATGTTAAAGAAGGTTTGATGGCCTATCGTATTGCGGCGCATGCTGCCGATCTAGCTAAGGGGCATCCTTCAGCCCAAATCAGAGACAATGCACTTTCTCAAGCAAGATTTGAATTTAGGTGGGAAGACCAGTTCAATCTTGGTTTGGATCCAGAAAGAGCAAGAGAGTTTCATGACGAAACCTTACCCAAAGACTCCGCAAAGGTAGCTCACTTCTGTTCAATGTGCGGTCCGAAATTTTGTTCTATGAAAATATCTCAGGATGTTAGAGACTACGCGGCCAAACAAGTAAAAGAACAAGAAGTTGCTATGAAGGCAAAAGCTAAAGAATTCCGTGAATCTGGAAGTAAAATTTATAGTAAAATCTAAAGATGAAACACCAAGGCGATCAAATTTCAGATGCTACTCTAAGAAAACTAGGATTTGAAGGCATCGATTCTATTCAATTAAACGAATACTCCAAAGATAAGAAGTTAGTTCTTATTGGTGTTCCTGGAGCGTTTACACCTACTTGTTCGTTAAATCATGTCCCTGGATTTATTGAAAAAGCAGATGAAATTCTTGCTAAAGGAGTAGATGAAATAATTTGTATTTCGGTAACCAATCCTTGGGTTATGGATGCTTGGGGAAAAAATTTAAACGCAGATAATATCACTATGTTGTCAGACGGAAACTGCGAATTCACAGAAAGTATGGGACTTATTATGGACGGAAGCGGCTTTGGTCTTGGGAAAGTATCCTCGAGATATGCTGCTATCGTCGAAGACGGAAAGATAAATTGCTTACTTGCAGAAAAAGGCGGTGCATTTGAAGTAAGTAGTGCAGAAAATATTCTAGAACACTTATAAGCTTGGCTAATAGAGACTACACATCTGAATCCATTGAGGTGCTTTCGGGTCTAGAGCCCGTTAGAAAAAGGCCTGGAATGTATACCGATACAACCAGCCCCAATCACTTGGTGATGGAAGTGATTGATAACAGTGTGGATGAGGCTCTGGCTGGTCATGCAAAAGAAATTTCAGTTGTTTTAAATAAAGATTTTTCCGTATCTGTTGAAGATGATGGCAGAGGTATGCCGGTTGATATTCATCCTGAAGAAAAAGTACCAGGTGTGGAATTAATTTTTTCAAGATTGCATGCAGGGGCTAAGTTTTCAAACAAAGATTATGTTTTTTCTGGCGGCCTTCACGGGGTTGGTGTTTCAGTTGTAAATGCTCTTTCGACTTTTCTTGATGCGGAAATTAAACGAGACGGAAAAAAGTATGAAATTAAATTTAAAGATAGCTTAAAGAAAAAGGATCTAAAGGTTATAGATAGTGTTGGACAAAGAAATTCAGGAACAAAAATTTTATTCAAAGCCGATCCATCATTTTTTGATACCGAAAAAATTTCTGGAAAATACCTTTCCAACTCATTAAAAGCCAAAGCCGTTCTGTGTCCAGGTCTTAAAATAAAATTTAAGGATGAGGTAAACATGACAAAAGAAGAGTGGTGTTTCGTTGATGGGCTTGGAAAATATTTAAGTACTTCACTAGGCGAAGGCGAATATCTACCTGATGAACCAATCGAAGGAAAGTTCGAGGATGAGGAAAACTCACTTGCTTGGGCAGTGGCTTGGGAATTAAGAGATCAGGAAAGCATTACTGAAAGCTATGTGAACCTAATTCCTACCATTCAAGGCGGCACGCATGTTGCTGGTATGCGAACTGGAATAACCGATGCCTTAAAAGAGTTTTGTGAATATCGAAATTTAATTCCCAAAGGTGTAAAAGTTACTGCGGAAGATGTTTGGAAAAATGCTTCTTATGTTCTTTCCGCAAAACTAAAAGACCCGCAATTTTCTGGACAGACCAAAGAAAAACTTTCTTCGAAGGACTTTCAAACTATTGCAGCGAATATTACAAGAGATGCTTTTGCCATTTGGCTAAATAAGGAAACAGAGCTCGCTGAGAGAATTGCTAATATTGCAATTGATAACGCACAAAAAAGAGTCAAGGAAAGCAAATCTATAGAGAGAAAAAAAGTTACAAAAGGAGTAACTCTTCCAGGAAAACTTTCTGATTGCGTTTCATCTAATTATGAAGAAACCGAGTTGTTTTTAGTAGAAGGAGATTCTGCAGGTGGTTCGGCGAAACAAGCTAGGGATAGAAACTTCCAAGCTGTTATGGCTTTAAAAGGTAAAATTTTAAACACTTGGGAAGTTGATACCGATGCGGTAAACCAATCGCAAGAGGTAAAAGATATTGGGATGGCAATTGGATTGCAACCCGGATGTAGAGTCTTGGATGGTCTGAGATACGGCAAGATATGTATCTTGGCAGACGCAGATTCTGATGGTCTACACATTGCAACGTTGATTTGCGCTTTATTTCTCAAACATTTCAGACCTCTGGTAGAGGAGGGTAGATTATATGTAGCACAACCTCCTTTATTCAGAATTGATCAAGGTAAGGATATTTATTATGCCCTGGATGAAAAAGAAAAAGACGACTTGGTAAAAAAACTCACATCGCAAAATAAAAGAACCAAAGTTGAAATACAAAGATTCAAAGGTTTGGGTGAAATGAATCCCTCTCAGCTTAAAGAAACTACAATGTCTCAAGATGTAAGAAAATTACTGCAACTTAAATTAGAAAAAGGAAATAGTGCAACGACTATGTTCAATATGTTGCTCTCTAAAAAAAGAGCTCCAGATAGAAAAAGTTGGTTAGAAAGCAAAGGAGATTTAGCAAGTATCAATGAGTAAAGAGAAAAGCCTGAGTATTGGTGGCTTTGCAGAAAAAGCCTATCTCGATTATTCCATGTATGTAATCTTAGATAGGGCACTTCCTTTTATCGGCGACGGCTTAAAGCCAGTTCAACGAAGAATAATTTATGCGATGTCCGAAATTGGATTGAAATCTACATCCAAGTTTAAGAAAAGCGCGAGAACCGTGGGTGAGGTGATAGGTAAATTCCATCCTCATGGAGACAATGCTGCCTATGAGGCAATGGTCTTAATGGCACAAAATTTCTCTACAAGGTATCCCTTGATAGAAGGACAAGGGAATTGGGGGTCTCTTGATGATCCAAAGAGTTTTGCTGCAGTAAGGTACACAGAGTGTAGGCTTTCCGCCTATGCACAAGTATTGCTTTCGGAATTGTCTCAAGGAACAGTAGATTGGGGTCCTAATTTTGATGGCACTTTGATCGAGCCAAGATTTCTATCATCAAGAATTCCAAACGTTTTACTCAACGGTGCTTCTGGTATTGCAGTGGGTATGGCAACCGATATCCCGCCGCATAATTTAAATGAAGTTGTGGATGCGACTATTGCCCTAATTGACTCTCCTAAACTTTCCGTAAAAGAGCTGTTAAAAATTATTCCAGCACCTGACTTTCCAACCAAGGCAGAAATTATCTCAACGCCTGAAGAACTGCTGGAGATGTATCAGACCGGAAGAGGAGCAGTTAAGTTAAGAGCAACCTATGAAATAGAGAACGGTGAGGTTGTCATTACAGCTCTTCCATATCAGGTTTCAACAACAAGGATCCTAGAACAGATTGCTGCCCAAATTGATTCCAAAAAACTTAATCTAATAGAAGATCTTAGAGATGAAAGCGATGGTGAAAATCCCGTTAGAATTATTGTCGTACCGAGATCGAATAGAGTTGATAAAGATGCTTTGATGAGTCATCTCTTTGCTACAACAGATTTGCAAAAGAATGTCAGAGTTAACCTGAATGTGATTGGTTTGAGTGGAAGGCCTAAAGTTTTTGATTTGAGAGAAATTCTAAAAGAATGGATCACTTTTAGAACACAAACTGTCAAAAGGAGACTGCAACACAGATTAGATTGGCTCAATGACAGGTTGCACATTCTTGAAGGCTTGATGATTGCTTATCTAAATTTAGATGAGGTAATTAAAATAATCAGAACTCATGATGACCCAAAAAAACAATTAATCAAAAAATTCAAACTCACAGAAATTCAGGCGAACGCTATTCTTGATATTCGCCTGCGCCAGCTTGCAAAGCTTGAAGAACAAAGCATCATTGAAGAAAGGGATTCGCTAAATACAGAAGCAAGGGAAATTGAAAAAATACTTAATTCTGCTTCTCGCTTAAAAACTCTTATCAAAAAAGAGCTAAAAGAAGATCAGGAAGAATTTGGGGATGAAAGAAATAGCATGTTAGCTGAAGCAGAGGAAGCAAAAGCTTTTGATGAAAAGGAACTCATTTCGAATGATCCAATGACGGTGGTTCTATCAGAAAAAGGTTGGATTCGAGCTGCCAAAGGACATGATGTGGATGTAGAAGGATTGCAATACAGAGAGGGCGATTCTTACTTGTCTTCATCTTTGGCAAGAAATAGTCAAAACGCAGTTCTATTGGATAATTTTGGCAAAGCCTATACTTTACCCATTCATCAATTGCCATCTGCTAGAGGTCAAGGTGATCCAGTTTCAGGAAAGATTAATGCACAATCCGGTGCAACCTTTCCTGGTGTGATTGCAGGATCAGAAGATACCCTGGCTGTCTTAGCTTCTAATTTAGGCTATGGTTTTGTCGTAAAGTTGGGAGATCTGCAAACAAAAAATAAATCTGGTAAAGCTGCATTGAATGCAAAGAACGCTAAGCCAATTACACCTAAAATTCTTTCAGCAGTTGATGAGAATTACATTGCTTCCATTACTCGAGAAGGCAAAATGTTAATTATCGAGGCAGGCGAACTACCAATTTTAGGTAAAGGCAAGGGCAATAAAATAATTTCAATTGATAAAAAGAAGTTTGAAGCTAAAGAAGACCAACTAATGTATTTGGTAACTTTTAAAAAAGGGGAGTCCATTAAACTTTATAGCGGCAAACAACATTTTGTTATCAAGCCAAACGATTTAGAGAATTTTCTAGGCAATCGTGGCAGAAAAGGAAATTTTCTGCCAAAAGGTTATCGTAAGGTTGATAAAGTTGAAGTAGTCTCCGAGTAATTATTTTATTGCTTTGACAGCCATTTCAAATCTTTTGAATCCTTCCTCAATCTCTTCTTCAGAAATGATTAAAGAAGGTGCAATTCTAATTGTTTTTTCTCCTGCGGCTTGGACTAAAATCAATCCTTTTTTATAAGAAGCATCAATAAATTCTTTTGCTTTTATTTTTTTAAAGTCACAACAGATCCATAGCCCTGCTGATCTTATATCTTCAAATAAATTAAACTTTTCAGACAATTGGTTTAATTTTTCATGGAAGCTGATCGTTTTTTTCATAACACCTTTTAAAACTTTTTGGGTAGATACTATCTCGACTACTTTTTTTGCTACCTCACATGCAAGTGGATTTCCCCCAAAGGTGCTGCCATGAGTACCGGGCTGAAATGCTTTTGAAATTTTACTGGTCGTCAGAGTCGCTCCGATTGGCATTCCACCCCCAAGACCTTTTGCAAGAGTGGAAATATCAGGCTTAACACCATAACCCATATATGCCATTAAAGTTCCGGTTCTGCCAATACCACTTTGCACTTCATCAAATATTAAAAGACAGTCTTTTTCTTTAGTTAATTTTCTAAGTCCCTCTAAAAAAGGATTTTCGGCTCTGATTATTCCAGATTCTCCTAAAATAGGTTCTACGAAAATAGCAGCAGTTTTTTTGGAAATAACCTTTTTGACGGATTTGAGATCATTAAATTTTGCTCTTTTGAATCCTTGAAGAAGAGGACCAAAACCTGTTTTCTGAAATTTTGAGTCACCTGCAGTTATATTCAACATTGATCTACCATGAAAGGCATTTGTAAAAACAATGATTTCATGTTTTTCAGGCTTTCCTTGATCAAAATAATACTTTCTAGCTAGTTTGATTGCAGCTTCATTAGCTTCATTTCCAGAATTAGAAAAAAACACTTTGTCAGCAAAAGTTTTGTCTGTAAGCATTTTGCTTAGTTCTAGTGCAGGTTTGTTGTATAAATAATTACTTACATGCCAAAGCTTTGATGATTGTTCTTTTAACACTTTATTTAACTGAGGATGAGAGTGTCCTAGACATGTAACGGCAATACCCCCTCCAAAGTCAATATAGTCTTTTCCTTGTTCATCCCAGAGCACAGATTTCTTTCCTTTAATAGGAATAAAAGATGCCGGTGCATAGTTCGGCATCAAGGAAGTTCTATTTATAGAATTAATCTTGGTCATTTTTGCTATTGATAATTGAAAATATCATAATCTGAAAAGTTTTTTGCATAAAAAAGAATATTATTAATGGTTATAACTGAACAAATAGATAATGGATATAGATTATCTCTAATGCCAAATAGTTCTATTTCATGGCAAGGCAGCCTCATATTTTTGGGTTTGATTTCATTTCCTATAACTATTATTGGCTTAACTTTTTTCTTCTATGGAGCTCCTATTATTTTGCCTTTTGCAGGGCTTGAAATTTTAATAGTTGCTACAGCTTTATATGTTGTTTTTAAAAAAAGCTCAAAAAAAGAGGTCATTACTTTAACTAAAGAAAAATTGACCATTGAAAAAGGCCGTTTTAGACCTGATTCAGTATCAGAATTTATCAGGGAATGGTCCTATGTGTTTGTCGAAAAGCCTTCTCATCATTGGTATCCAATTAAGATTGTCATTTCATCTAAGGGAGAAAAGATTCCTGTTGGAAATTTTCTTACGGAAGAAGAAAAAAGAGAATTTGTTGATAGTTTGGAAGAAATTATCAGTGAATATCGAGCAGAATAAGTTATTTAGCTCTTTGGTTGAATCTTCTACCAATCATTGCTGAAGCAATATTCACTTTTTGGACATCAATTGTTCCACCCGCAATGCCCCAACCGAAAGAATCTCTAACGCGTCTTTCCATTTTATATTCTTTGTTAAAACCGTAGCCTCCCATTAGCTGCATAGCGTTTGTAGTTACTTCTCTTGAAATCTCATTAGCAAAACATTTTGCGGTACTTGATTCCAATATGTCTGGTAAACCATTTGCTGCATTAAAAACGGCCCTGTGAATCAATAACCTAGAAGCTTCAACGCGAATAAGCATGTCGGCTAATTTTATTTGCACTGCTTGAAAATCTACAAGTTGTTTTCCAAATTGCTCTCTCTCTTGCACATACTCTTTTACATAGTCCAAAGCTGCTGCTGCCTGAGATAAAGCCATAGTGGCATTTCCACACCTTTCTAAATCGAATGTCTCCATCAACTTTTTGAAACCATCTTCTGGTTCTACTAGCAAATTCTCAATGGGAACTTCGACATTATCGAAATAAATATCAGCAGATGGAATTCCTCGCCAGCCCATGAGGCTCTCACTGTTACCAAATGTTAAACCTGGATTATCGATATCAACAAAAACAGCTCCAATACCTTTTGCAGCTGGAGCATCTGACATTCTTGCGTAAACTACATAACCATCCGAATGACCAGCTCCTGAACACCAACGTTTGGTTCCATTAATTACAATTTTATCTCCCTTAATCTCTGCCTTGGTTTTTAAATCAGTTAAACCCGTTCCGGCGTTAGGCTCTGACATACTGACCGCAACAACCATTTCGCCCTTACAAACTTTAGGAATTACTCTCTTCTTCAAGGCGTCTGATCCAAAATGCTCAATTACTTTAACAGGTCCAGCATTTGCTTCGAATACTGGCCAACCCACGGCAGAAGATATTTTTCCAAATTCTTCAAGGACTATGATGGCATCAAGATTGGAAAGTCCCAGTCCGCCATATTCTGTAGGCGTATTGATACCTAAAAATCCTAATTCACCAATTTTTTTTAATATTTCTTTTGGAACAGGATTTGCTGATTCTTCCATCTCATCAGCTAAAGCAGTTAATTCTTTTTGAGCAAAGTCTCTTGCAACTTTTTGCAACTCTAATTGTTCTGAGGTTAATTTAAAATCCATAATGAAAGGATAATTATACACATTGAGTTAAAATCATCACCATGACGTCACAAAATTTTTCTACTCCAGAGGGTTATGAAAATATAACTCAGAGCGAAGATCATATTGCTCATATTGGGCAAGGCTTCTATAAAAGAAATGAAACAGGAGATTTAGTTATGGCTTTTTGGGTGATGCCCGAAAATGGTAATTCCGGTGGAGTTGCTCATGGCGGCATGTTAATGAGTATCGCAGACTATTGTCTATGCTCTGTAGCAATGGAATCGAAAGAAAATTATGCAGCTACAATAAGTTTTAGGTCCGAATTCGTAGCGCCGGCAAAAGTTGGTTCTTTGGTAGAAATATTTACCACCATCACTAAAGAGACAAGAAGCCTTACCTTTGGAAATGGCTACATTAAAAGCAACGGTGAAATTGTCTTTAACTTTTCAGGAATAGTAAAAAAGATAAAAAAATAAGTCAGGCTAACTTCTTTTTTACTTTTATCTTTTTGAGGTTAGCAACATCGAGAAGACCGTTTTTATATTTTATTGACGTTTCTCCTTTTATAAGGGGGCTTAAATATTTTTTTCCAGCTTGAGTAATTTCAAAACCATTTTTAGAAATAAATTTTTTGGGTATAGTTTTTTCAACATTTGCTACATTCTTCAAAGGAGCTGTTTCTATCTTCCATTTATAAGGAGAATTACTTATTCTTTTGATAATTGGCATTACGGCAGTTTTTCCAGAAATAGCGAGTTTAACTGCATGTTCGCCAACAGCATAAGCTTGATCAAGATCTGTTTTTGATGCGATATGCCTTGCTGAACGTTGCAAATAATCTGCGACTGCCCAATGATTTTTAAATCCAATTTTGGAAATCATTCCAGCTAAAATGGGTGCGACACCTCCAAGTTGTTTGTGACCAAAAGCGTCTGTTAATCCTGAATCTGCAAGAAACTTTCCATTAATCGTTTGGGTTCCTTCAGATGCAACGATTACACAATAGCCATATTCTTTAATCATTTGTTTTACCTGAGCTAAGAATTTGCCTTTTTGAAAAGGCACTTCAGGAAGCAAAATGATGTGTGGTGGATCTCCAGCTTTGGAGGCAGCAAGACAGGATGCGGCTGCTATCCAGCCTGCATGTCTTCCCATCACTTCTAAAATAAAAACTTTGGTTGATGTTTCTGCCATGCTTTTAACATCAAGCCCAGCCTCAAGTGTTGATGTAGCAATATACTTTGCAACCGAACCAAATCCCGGCGAGCAGTCTGTATAGGGCAAATCATTATCAATTGTTTTCGGTATCCCAATACATTTAATAGGAAACTTCAATTTTTTTGCCATCTCAGATACTTTGTAAGTTGTATCCTGACTATCACCCCCACCGTTATAGAAAAAGTAACCAATATTGTGGGCAGCAAAAACTTCAAATAATCTCTCGTATTCTTTTTTTTGTTTTACTGGATCCTGTAACTTAAATCTGCAAGAGCCAAATGCTCCGCCAGGAGTTTGTTTGAGTTTAGCAATATTATTTTTTGATTCTTTTGAGGTATCTATAAGATCTTCATTTAGTGCACCAAGAATTCCATTTACTCCAGCAAGGACCTTGTGTATTTTTTTAGAGTTATTTACAGTCTCTATCACGCCACAAGCAGATGCGTTTATTACAGCTGTTACTCCACCAGATTGAGCATAAAATGCGTTTCTAACATTTGTCATTGAGGCAATATAACTGAAAAAAGGTTTTCTGGGAAAAGGATATAATTATTAAATGAAAATATACGTATTGGGTATTTGTGGAACTTTTATGGGGGGCCTTGCACAGTTGGCAGCTGAAAAGGGGATTAGGGTTTCTGGGTGTGACGAAAACGTATATCCACCCATGGACCAAGTTTTGCTCTCAAAAGGAATTTCCATTGACGAAGGTTACAACCCAAAAAATTTACCCAAAGACATTGATTTGGTTGTTGTAGGGAATGTTATTGCGCGTGGAAATCTTATGATCGAAGAAATTCTTAATAAAGATATAGACTTCATTTCTGGTCCAGAGTTTTTGTCAAAATATCTTTTGGCTAAAAGACATGTTGTAGCTATAAGCGGAACTCACGGGAAAACTTCAGTATCTTCAATGGTTACAAAAGTTCTTTTAGATAATGGGATAGATTGTGGCTACTTAATTGCCGGGCGTGCAAAAGATTTAGATGCAACGGCCTCTTTGGGAACTCATGATTTTTTCGTAATAGAAGCTGACGAGTATGACACTGCTTTTTTTGATAAAAGATCAAAATTTATTCACTATCATCCCAAAACTCTTTTAATCAATAATCTTGAATTTGATCATGCTGATATTTTTAGTAGCATCAGAGATATAAAGAGACAGTTTCACCATTTATTAAGATTAATGTCTTCAAAATCAACATTAATTTTCCCTGAGCATAACACTAATATTAAAAATGTAATGAAAATGGGGTTTTATAGCGAAGGCCTGCCTTTCAATACTAAATTTGCTAAAGGCTGGCATGCTAAGAAGGTAACACCAGATTCATCTAAATTTGACATTTATAAAGACAAAAAAAAGAAAGCATCTGTTAGTTGGTCATCAATTGGAGAACACAGCTTGCAAAATGGATTGGCTAGTTATTTAGTGTGTAAGTCGTTAGGTTTAAAATCAAAAAATATTGCTGAGTCACTTTCACGGTTTAAAGGTGTAACAAGAAGAATGGATTTGGTTGGAGATAAAAGCAGCGTGAAAGTTTATGACGATTTTGCTCATCATCCGACAGCAATTAAATATACTTTAGAGGGGTTAAGAAAGAAGGTTGGAAGAGAGAAGATCATTTGTCTATTAGAAATGAGATCTAATACTATGCTTTCAGGATATCATGATAAAAAAATACCAAAAGCCGTTGCTTCAGCAGATCAGGTATTTATTTTTTCAAAAGATAAGAAACAAATCTCAGCTATGGAAAGGCAAAGCACAAATATTGAAGCTTGTTCAACTACACAAGAATTTTTGAGAAAGCTATCTAGTTTAGATTTAGATAACAGTCACTTAATTTGCTTATCAAATGGCTCCTTCGATGGTATCCACCAAGCCATTTTAGAAAGAATCTAATCTAGATTTATCCAGCTTCCATGAAAGCCAAATGGAACTCTTTGCGGCAAAGTTACTTCAGCAAGCGGCGTATCTGAAAAATTTTGAGCATCTAAGACCACAAAATTACTTAAATCAGTCGTTTTGTCATAAACAAAGCCAACCACATATCCATCGTCTTCTGACTTAGAATTTTTCTTAGGTACAAAAACCGGTTCAGCAGCCTGACGGGCTTCTCCAAAATCATGAGTTATGGTTCTGCCTTTTTTAAAATCATGTTTGAAATAGTTATTTAACCTACCGTCGTTTAGCAAGTATCCAAAACGATGTTGTTTCCCGTCATAATCTGGGTGAACCCTTGAAAACTCCATAGGCCTGTCATCCAGCATTTCTTCAGAACATGTTTTAGTCTTGGGATTAAGAATCCACCTCGTAAGAAAAGGTTTTTGACCCATTGGTAAAGGATTATCGAAGTCAAACAATCTCTCATATCTACAAAAGTCCAGTATTACTTGGCCTGTTTCATCTTCATAAGAATTCACTACATGAAAAAGAAATCCCGGATTAACTTCTATCCATGTAATTTCATCAGTCCTTTTATTTTGCAAACCCACTCTTGCAGTATGTTTATCATTCCAAATTACAGGATAATCACCTCCAACAGAGTTCTTCTCATCATCTCTTCTACCAAGATTAAAAGTTACGGGCAGGTCAAAAATCAATACATAGTTTTCAGTAATAGCGCAATCATGCACCATTGGTTTT
The DNA here is from genome assembly GCA_902563105.1 of uncultured SAR86 cluster bacterium. Classification (GTDB taxonomy): domain Bacteria; phylum Pseudomonadota; class Gammaproteobacteria; order Magnimaribacterales; family AG-339-G14; genus MEDG-81. The sequence continues at coordinate 9,235 of CACEVU010000003.1, read as the reverse complement.
CCAGGAGTTTCAATTATTTTGTCTTTAATTAGCTTCCCCTGTTGATCGACAGTTACATAATGAACTTGACCTTGCCCATTGACGTATTCTTCAAAATCGTAACTTACAGCATGCATCTCACCAGTATCAACATCAATCTTTGGATGAGCAGTAAATCTTTTACTGTCTGCATCTGGAAAGGGCTCTTCTTCAAGAAAATTCATGTCTGAATCCATAATAACAGGCGAAACCCCACCCTCAACTAAGGCATATATTTTTCCGCTATGTTTGAGTACGTGAGTATTTGGGCCAAAGCCATAAGGCGATGTTACGAATTTGTTTTTGTACCAAAGAGCTTTCCCATCCTCTATTCTAATTCCATGAATCATACCGTCGCCAAAAAAAGGATGATAATTTTCATGATTAATAGGCTCTTTAGGGTTAGGTCCATTTCTCAAAAATAAACCCGTTAACTCTTTTGGTAACTCGCCTGAAATTTTTAATTCATCTGAAGAAGTTTCTTCTACTGGATACCAATTCCCAGACAAGAATTTGTTTTTACTTTCTCTAATAGACATCTTTTTTATCCTCTCTTAAATTCATAGGATCTTTATATACAGTATAAATTGTTATGACAAGAATTATCCCGATCAGAGCGTAATTAAAGTATTCAATAAAAGCGACACCTAAAAAATAGCCACTCAAAACATACAAAGAAGTCCATGTCGGAGCGGAAAGAAAGGTAACAGGAAAAAAAATAGTTTTTTTCATTCCCAAAGAACCAGCTGTAAAAGGGACTACACATCTCAAAGGCCCGATAAACCTTCCCAAAGCAACACTTAATATTCCATATTTACTCATAAATTTTTGAGCCTGCATAACATATTTATGGTAATCACTTGGAACCCAATCAAATAGCTTATTGCCCACAATCCTTCCAAAGCCGTAGCTTACCGAGTCGCCAACAATCATTCCCATGGTTGCGTAAAAAGTTATTTCATAAGGACTTATCCCTACTCTAGCCGCAAGGGCCCCGATGCCTGGAATTATTAATAGTGCAGGTGTAAATAGTCCTGCGATAAATAAAGATTCGATAAAAATCAATGTAAATACCGCCCAATTTACCCAATCAGGATTGGTTTCTAAAAAAGAAAGAATAGAATCGAACATAGGCAGATAATTAAATTATTGCAATAATACATCACATGAGCACAAAAACATCCATTTCAGAGCTTGACCAAATATGTAAAAAAGCCCAAGCAGCAAAAGTTGAATTGCGGAGCATTATAAAATCAAAAAAAAATGATGCGCTAAAATTCTCCGCTGATTTTTTGCATAAAAATAAAAGAAAATTAATGGAGGCAAATTCATTGGATATGGATTTAGCGAATAAGAAAGATTTGCAAGAGTCTTTCGTCGATCGTCTAGAGTTAAACGAAAAACGAATCGATTCAATGATTTCTGGACTGGATAAAATTATTAACTTAGATGATCCTATAGGAAAAACGGATCGGCCACATAGATCACCTTCAGGATTTGAAGTCTCTAAAATGCGAGTTCCCCTTGGCGTAATTGGTATTATTTATGAGTCGAGACCAAACGTCACTGCAGATGCTTCTGCCTTATGCATAAAATCAGGTAATGCAAGTATTTTAAGAGGAGGTTCGGAGGCCTCGAATTCAAATAGTGTAATTGAAGAATGTATGCAACAAGGTTTAGAAAAAGCTTCTTTGCCTAAACATTCTGTTCAACTAATTAAAAATCAGGATAGAAAGTTAGTTAGCGAGATGATCAGCAGAGTAAAAGATATTGACCTTTTGATTCCAAGAGGTGGGAAAAGCCTTATAAAAGTAATTTCCGAAGAAGCAAAAATTCCAGTTTTAAAACACTACGAGGGGTTATGTCACGTCTTTATCGATCAGGACGCAGATCTTGATAAGGCAGTCTCAATATCAGTAAATGCAAAAACTTATCGTTATGGAATATGCGGCACTATGGAAACTTTATTAGCTTCAAAAAAAATAGCTTCTAGCGTGTTACCACAAATTAAATCAGAGTTAGAAAAGAATGGTGTTGAAATAAGAGGTTGTCAAGAAACATTAAAAATTATTGATGCTAAGGCAGCTAAAGAAGAAGACTGGTTAACTGAATACCTTGCTCCAATTCTCTCTATAAAAATTGTTGAAGATTTAGAATCTGCTATTTCTCATATAAATACTTATGGCTCTGGCCACACTGACTCAATAATTTCAGAGAATACATCAGCCGTAGAAAAGTTTTTCAACGAAATAGATTCTTCTTCTGTTATGCATAATTTACCAACCTGTTATGCGGACGGTTTTGAATATGGATTGGGTGCAGAAGTTGGCATCTCTACCGATAAGTTACATGCTAGGGGTCCTGTGGGACTTGAGGGTCTTACAAGTCAAAAATTTGTTATTAAAGGTCAAGGACAATTAAGATCTTAATTTAATGACTGAAAGATTAGGTATCTTTGGCGGAGCTTTCGATCCAGTTCATATTGGCCATTTTGAGGTAATCAATTTTATAAGTGGTCTGGAAATAATTGATGAAATTCAAATTATTCCAAACTATTTATCACCTCATAAAAAAGAAACTCTTATTGGTGCTGCTCATCGCTTAAAAATGTTGGAATTAACTTTTGAAGATCACAAAAATATAAAATTTAATGATTTTGAAATTAAAAATAAAAAAAAATCTTTCACGCTTGAAACTTTAAAATTTCTGAAAAAAATCTATTCCGAAAAACACTTGTCGTTAATTATTGGATCAGACTCTTTATATAATTTTACAAGTTGGAAAAATTGGGAACAAATACTTTCTCTAAGTTCGCTTCTTGTAGTTGGAAGAAAATTTGATGTGAAGAAAAAGCTAAATAAAACAATCAAAGAAAAAATCACCTCAAATTTGGAAGATTTCTTTTCGTCTAGCGGAAAAATCTTTTTGTTAGAGAATGCCTTGGTTGACGTTTCATCTTCAGAAATTAAAAAAAAGATAAAAAAAAATGAAGACTTGACAGGATTAGTCAATAAGAGAGTACAGGAATATATTTCCATACATTCTCTATATTCAAATTAAATGACAGAAAGCTCAAAAAAAATAATAGAAAGTTGTTTAGAGGAGATCAAAGCGCAAAATACTTTATTTCTGGACTTATCAGGACTAAACAGTTTTACAAATTTTCTCATTATTACTACTGGCACTTCTTCAAGACATATGTCGGCAATTAAAGATAAATTATTAAAAGACCTAAAGTTTAATCAAATTAAGATTTCTGGAGTTGAAGGGCAAAATTCTAATGAATGGATTCTTTTAGATTTAGGAGACATAGTAATAAATATTATGTCCGATGATTCAAGAAAATTATTTGATTTAGAAAGTCTTTGGGATCCAGCTTTAAAGTGAAATGAATTTTTTTTCAAAAGATAGCTTTAAAACCGGCGAGGAATATTCGAGAGCTATAATCTTTTTATCACCTTTCATCTTTCTTTTTTTTATATCATTTTTTCAGCTATTAAATCTTTCGGTTATTCAGGGGGATAAATATCAAACTATTGCCGAATCAAATAGGATTTACCAAAAAGCTATTAATCCGGTAAGAGGTTTTATATATGACAGAAAAGGGACTCTCTTGGCTGAAAATATTGTTCAAAGAGATTTATATGTCACACCAGCATATGTCGAAGATACAAAAGAGACTATTATCAAGTTATCCAATCTTCTGGAACTACCCTATGAATTGCTTGAAAAAGAATATTCAAATTCACTGAAAGATGGAAAAAAATATTATTCATTTCCTTTAATAAAGGCTTTAAACGAAGAACAAATTGCGAAAATCAAAGTTAATCTGAATTCGCTCTCTGGAATTGAAGTTAAAGCTACATTAAAAAGATATGTTCTTCACGATGAGATCTTTGCTCATATTTTGGGATATGTTGGCGACATTTCGTCTGAAGATATAAAAAAAAATAAAAACTTATCAGATTTACAAAATATTCAAATTGGTAAAGTCGGAATAGAAAAAGAATATGACTTTATTTTAAGGGGAAAGTCTGGGATACAAACTCAAGAGAGAGATGTCAAAGGCAGATTAGTTAGAGTATTAGACACTCAAGGAGCTGAAAATGGGGATGATATTTTCTTGTCAATTGATCAAGCATTGCAAGATCACCTTTACAAGCTGTTCAAAAATAGGCGAGGCGCCTTGGTAGCTTTAGAGCCTAAAACTGGATTAATCAGAGCCTTAATAAGCTCGCCTTCATATAATCCAAATGTACTTAACTCTATTGTTAATTCTGCTGAAGTAGAAAGCTTATTTTCTAATGAAGATAGCCCAATTTTTAATAGAGCTATTTCTGGACAATATCCTCCTGCATCTACTTTGAAACCTTTTGTTGGATTAGCCGCGGTAGAGAAAAAAGTCATAAGTTGGGATAAAAAGATAAAAGATGATGGCGAATATTTTGTCGAAGGAGATCCCAGACCTTTTCGGGGATGGAAGGAAGATGGGCATGGTCAAGTGGACATGAAAAAAGCAATCGTCGAATCCTCAGATGTCTATTTTTATAATATTGCATACGATTTAACTTTATCTGGAATCAAACCAATGTTAGAAAGTTTTGGTTTTGGTCAAAAAACTGGTTTGAACGAATTTGAGTCGAGTGGTCTTTTACCCGATAAAAAATGGAAGTTAGGTTATAAGGGAGATTTTTGGTTTAAAGGAGATACGATAAATTTGGGAATAGGCCAAGGTTATATTTTGGCTACGCCTCTTCAATTGGCCCTAGCATATTCTGCCTTGGCAAATAAAGGTCCTATTTACAAACCTCAACTTATTCAGCCAAATGATGAGCTAAATTTTCAGCCCATAAAAATTGCAGATATAAAGCTCTCAGATTTTAACAATTGGACAAAAATGGAAAATGCTCTTGTTGAAGTAATTGCAGCAAGAAATGGAACAGCCAATAAGATTTTTGATAATGACTCTGTAACCATAGCTGGAAAGACAGGGACTGCTCAAATAAAAAGTATTCTTCCTGGAAAAGAATATGATGCAATCAGAGAAAATCCAGCATTAAGAGATCATGCCCTTTTCGTAGGGTATGGACCTGTCATTGATCCTGAATTAGTTGTGGCAGTTATTATAGAAAATGGAGAGTCAGGTAGTGAAGTAGCTGCGCCAATTGTTAAGTCAGCAATTAATTTTTATGTTCGAGGGTTTGATGCGAAATAAACCCCTAAGTTTTTCAGTAGACATAAAATTAAACAAAAAAAATAATATTGGCGACTTTGATTATTCAATTGTATTTACAGTTATTTTCTTGAGTCTCTTTGGCCTAGCTATGGTTTACAGCGCAAGTGGATCTTCATCTTTGCTTATCAGACAGGCTCTCTATTTATTTCTTGGCTGTTCCTTTATGTTTCTTGCAGCTATGTCTAATTTCAGAAAAATGGAGCCTATATATTTAAATGGAGTATGGATCGGATTCTTTTTTTTAATTCTAGTTTTGATTTTGCCAAATTCTGGTACAACTAATCGATGGATAAATCTAGGTTTTATCACTTTTCAACCATCAGAATTAATGAGGTTTTTATTACCAATTTCAGCCGCTGCCTATTTATCGCGTAACCCTCAAATAAGATTCACTGATTGGATTGTAGTTTTAATGACTACTCTTTTAGCATTCGTATTAGTTTTTTTACAGCCGGATTTTGGAACTTCTGCAATTGTTTTACTCTCTGGGATAATACCGATAATTTTATCTGGCATACCATGGAGGATTATACTTTTTAGTTTTTTAGCAGGAATTGGGACCTTGCCTTTTTTATGGATGACTTTACTCGATTATCAAAAAGAAAGAATTTTTACTTTCTTAAGTCCGGAAGCAGATGTTTTAGGTACAGGGTGGAATATTGCTCAGTCAAAAATAGCAATAGGTTCAGGACAACTTTTCGGAAAAGGATATATGGAAGGCAGTCAAAGTCAATTAGATTTCATTCCTGAGAGCCACACTGATTTTATATTTGCTGTAATTGTTGAGGAATTTGGTTTTTTTGGAGCCTTAGCTTTATTTCTTTTATATGCCTATTTGATCTTTCGCCTTTTATACGTTGCTAAAATGAGTAAATCAAAGTTTGCAAAACTAGTATCTGGAACTTTATCTATAATTTTAGCTGCATATATTGCGTTAAACATTTCAATGGTAGTAGGAATATTTCCTGTTGTAGGTATGCCCCTTCCATTTATTAGCCAAGGTGGAACAGCATTGGTGGTGAATATGATTACTATCGGTATAATTTTATCTTTAAGGAGAACGACTTGAAAAAAATAAGTTTGCTTTTACTTACAGCCTTTTACGTGCCATTCATTTTTTTGGATTATTCCAAAACCACTCAAGCTCTGTCATTTATCGAAGAAATGGTTACTAAACATGGTTTTGAGGAATCTTATTTGATTGAAATTTTTCAGAGCGCGGAAAAAAAAGAAAAAATTATTAATTCTATGAATAGACCTGCAGAAAAAAAATTTTCATGGACTCAATATAAAGCAAGACTAATTTCCCCAATAAGAGTAAATAATGGTGCAGATTTTCTTCAAAGGTTTTTACCAGAATTCGAAAAAGCTGAAGAAAAGTTCGGAGTTCCTAAAGAGATCATTGCTGCAATAATTGGAATTGAATCAAGTTATGGGTCTATAACCGGAAGAGAAAGAGTTATCGACTCTCTTTCTACTCTTGCATTTGACTATCCAAGGCGAAGTAATTTTTTTACCAAACAGTTAGAGCATTTTTTATTGCTATCTAGAGAAGAAAAGCTCGATGCTTTCTCGATGAAGGGATCTTATGCAGGAGCAATGGGCTATGGTCAATTTATTCCAAGTTCTTATAGATCATATGCAATAGATTTCGATAATGATGGAATAAGAAACATTGTAACAAATCCTGTAGATGCAATTGGTAGCGTTGCAAATTATTTAAGCAAACATGGCTGGGAAAAAAATGCGCTAATTGCGGAAGCCCTTGAAAGGAACGATGTAACATCAGATTTTAAAACATCTCTCACTCTAAAAGATAAAGATGCTTTAGAACTTGTATCCAAAACTAATTTATTTGATAAAAAATATTTACAAATTAATTTTGAAGATAGTGAATTTTGGCTAGGACATAAAAATTTATACGTTTTATCGCGTTATAATAGAAGTTCGTTTTATGTCATGGCTGTATTTCTTTTGAGCCAAGAAATCAATTACGCTTTCGAGGTGAAATTATGAAAAAAATAATTTTTTTAGCTTTCATTTTTTCTACAATGGGCTTTACCCAAGTTCTCATCCCAAAATTGCCTCAGATCACAGCAACAAGTTATTTGCTTATCGACGCAGAAACAAAAAAAGTTATTGCACAGCAAAACGTTGAAGCCTCAACTGGACTAGCAAGTATTACAAAAATTATGACAAGTTACATAGTAGCTGACTACTTAGAACAGGGTTTTCTTAATTCCAAAGATTTAACTGTAGTAAGTGAAAAATGTTGGCGAATGGAAGGTTCTAGAATGTTTATACAAGAAGGTAAAAAAGTAATTATTGAAGACTTGATGCGAGGAATGATCATTCAATCTGGAAATGATGCTGCATGTGCCTTGGCTGAGCATATTGCAGGAACACAAGAAGATTTTGCAAGTTTAATGAATGATTATGCACAAAAAATGGATTTGAAAAATACTAACTTTACTAATCCAACTGGACTGCCTAATGTCAATCATTACTCCACTGCCGAAGATATAGCTAAACTTAGTATTTTTTTAATAAATGATTTTCCCCAAGAGTATTCAATATATAGTGAAAAAGAATTTTCCTACAACGATATAAGACAATTAAATCGAAATAGCCTGTTATGGCAGGACGATTCAATAGACGGTATCAAGACCGGGCACACAAAAGCTTCCGGATATTGTTTAGTCGCTTCGTCAAAGAGAGCCGATATGAGATTAATTTCAATTGTTTTGAATAGCGCTTCAGAAAAATCCAGATTACAGGATACAAGACGGTTACTAGATTATGGTTTCAAATACTATCAAACAAAAAAAATAATTGCCAAATATCAGCCTATCTCCATTGTAGATATTTGGGGCGGAGTAGAAGATAAACTTGAACTCGGTCCATCGACCGACATATTTATCACTTTAACTAAACCTACTTTTGACAACTTAAGTTTAGAAGCGTCGAAAAACTTAGGAGTTAGGGCACCGGTATTAAAGGATTCCGTAATTGACAGGCTTGATATAAAAGTTAATGGCGAAACGATCCAATCGGTTGATTTAGTTGCAGTAAATAATGTTAAAAGAAAAGGCTTCATAACAGCAACTTTAGAGTCTTTAGCATTTTTTGTTTATAGTTTTTTCATGCAAGATGAAATAAATTAATGTCAATTTGTTTTCTCAATGACAAGTTCATAGATCTTAAAGATGCAAAAATCTCTCCCCTCGATAGGGGTTTCCTTTTTGGAGACGCAATCTATGAGGTAATAGTTGCAGTAAATAAAAAACCATTTGAACTCGATGCACATCTCAGCCGACTTAAGAATAATTTATCTTTTCTTGAATACTCTGTGAAAGATAATTTCAATTTCGAAAAAACAATCTTGGAAGTTATTTCTCAAAATAAATTTTTAAACCAAGTAATTTATGTACAAATTTCAAGGGGGACAGATAAAATCAGAGACCATATTCCTAAAAAAAATCTATCTCCCACCATTTTTATTTCCTGTCACGAATTGAAGTCTGATTTCTTGCCTAGTCAAGGTAAAGAGGCAATTTTACTGGAAGATTTTAGATGGAGAAAAAGTCAGATCAAAGCAACTTCTTTACTAGCTAATGTGATTTACAGAACTGAAGTCAAAAAGCGCGAAGTATTTGAAGCAATCCTTCATGAAAATGGATACATTACTGAAGCTGCAGTTAGCAATGTATTTTGTTTAAAAAATGGAAAAATTCTTACTCCTCCACTAACAGAAAATATATTACCAGGTGTAACAAGAAAAGTTATTCTTGAGATTATTAAAGAAAATTCTCTAGATTGCGAAGAAATAAAAATACCTATTGATTATTTCCTTTCGGCCGAAGAGGTTTGGGTGACTAATTCAACGAAAGGAGTTATTCCAATAATTAAGATCGATGGAAAGAGAATTGGTTCAGGTAAACCTGGAAAAAAATATTTAAAAATTTCTAAAGCTTTCATGGA
>CACEVU010000002.1 GCA_902563105.1 uncultured SAR86 cluster bacterium | reverse complement strand
ATTTTGAAACCTGATTTGATAAAAAACAATTTATCAAACTAAAGATATGATAGTCGGAACTATCTTCAATAAATTCATAGTTTGTTTCTTTTGAATCAAGACATTTCAGGAACTTTAGTTCTTGATAAGCAGATAATAAATTTTCTTCGTTTCTGGATGCTATAAGATTTATTTCTTCGTTTCTCAGAAGAAGATTCATTTTTTTAGCTTCATTTTTTATCCACTCTTTGAATTGATTTGAATAAATTGGACTAAGTTCAAGTAGTTGAATATTTTTAGATATTTTTTTAAACCAAGATGAAGTTTTAATCTTTTTATTCAATGAAGAAATAATTACAACGCGCTCAGAACTATCCGCACTAATCAAATCTGAAAAAAGCTCTAAATCATCTTTTAAAATATTTTTTTCTTGAAGTCTTATATCTAGTATTTCTTTTTCACTAAATAAATTTCCTTGTTGATTATCAATGCTTATTTCTTTTTTAATTCCTTTTTTATAGAGGACTACTTTCCTATTTGAAAAACCCTCTTTTTTTAGCTTTAAAATCAATTCATCTCTTAATATAGAGTTGAGCAATTCTTCATTGCTTAAAATCAATTTATGTTTGTTCAACATTATTTTCTTCAGAGAAAAATATGATTAATTCATTTACTGCTTTGGTGAAAAAATCTAATTTGATTTCATCGACTTGTTTTTCATTTGAAAGAATACTTTCCGTATCGTATGAGAAATCTTCTGATGTAAATATTGGAATTTCTTTCGTATTTTTTGTATTTAAGTTCAATATTGCTAATCGTAATTGATAATCCAGGCTTACAACTGCAGGGAAAAAATTTTCATCAGTAGCTTCTAAAAACTTCCCTAATCTATGATCGCTGATGGAAATTATGTAATCTGCAGCTTCTTTAGAATTTGCTAAATTTGCATTGATCAAAAAAAAGTTTCTCTTAAGCTCTTGTACCAAAGAATAATTTAAAGGATTTTTTTTAAACTCAAAAAATATTGAAATTTTATTTTCTGAAAAATTAAGAGGTTTTAAACTACATGAGGTTATAAAGAGAAATATTAAAAAATTTAAAAAATTATTCTTAAGGCTAAACAACAAAGTTGATGAGTTTTTTAGGAACATAAATTGTTTTTTTAATTTTTTCTTTATCTAGATATTTTTTAACATTTTTTAATGCTTTGCTTGCATCAATGATTTCTTGCTCACTGCAAGATTTCTCAATTAAAACCTCACCACGTAATTTACCATTAATTTGAATAGCAATTGTTAATTCATTTCCTTCTAGATTATCAGCATCATATGAAGGCCAATTCTCTTGGTGAATAGGTACTTTCTTATTCATTGCCTCCCAAAGCTCATGAGCAATATGCGGAATTATTGGCGAGAGCATTAGAATACTATTTTCTACAATTTTGGTTAAAACATTGTGAGTATCTTTGGAAACTGAATTACCTAGCATTTTCTTTGGAATAGCATTAAGTAATTCCATCACTGCAGAAATTGCAGTGTTAAATTGATTTTTTTCTTCGAAGTCCTCAGAAACTTTCTTAATGGTTTGGTTTAATTTTATTTCAAGATCATTCAAATCTTCAGAATTACTTTTTTCATCAATCTTTTGTGATAAAAGACTTTGAGCTATAGCCCAAAGTCTTTTTATAAATTTATGTGAACCATTTACTCCTGAATTTGACCACTCAAGAGACTGTTCGGGAGGGGCAGCAAACATTGAGAATAGTCTTACTGTATCAGCTCCATATTTTTTTATTAGTTCGTCAGGATTAACTATGTTTCCTTTTGATTTTGACATTTTAGATCCATCTTTAAGCACCATGCCTTGACACAATAGTCTTTTAAAAGGCTCTCTTGTTTTAATGAGCGATAAATCATTCATTGCCTTACAAAAAAAACGAGAATACAAAAGATGAAGAATTGCATGCTCAATGCCACCAATATACTGATCAACTGGCATCCAATAATCTGCTTCAAAATCAAACATTGACTCACTTGCATTGTAAGAAGCAAATCTTGCGTAATACCAAGAAGATTCTACAAAAGTATCAAATGTATCCTTTTCTTTAAAATAATTTATGCCATCAACTTCAATTTCGTCTTTTAAGATTTGATCTTTTGAAAGATTGCTAAAAGGTAAAACCTTATCGCCACTTTCTGAAATAAACATGGGTATTGGGGCTCCCCAAGATCTTTGTCTCGAAACACCCCAGTTTTTCAGGCGAAAATTTATTTTCTTCTCACCTTTGAAACCTAAGTCATTATTTTCAGTAAGTTTAGAAAAAGCTTCTTCATAGGTAAGACCATTTAATTTTCCAGAATTTATTATTTCCCCTTTTTCTTCAACTGCTTTGTCCATCTTATCCAGCTTTCCATTTCCATTATCTATTACTTGTAAGATTTCAATCTTATGAGCTTTTGCAAAGTCAAAATCTCTTTGATCATGTCCTGGGACGCCCATTAAAGCTCCTGAGCCATAATCTGCTAAAACAAAATTAGCCACCCATATCTCTATTTCTTTATTAGAGATTGGGTGAATTGCTTTCGTCTTTAATTTAAAACCTTTTTTTTCTTGCTTAGATAAATCTGCTTCAGGCATCTTGATGTCTGAATTAAGATTAATCCATTTTAGTAGTTCATCGTTAGACTCAACTTCTCTTTGGACGATCTCATGGTTGAATGATAAAGCCACAAATGTGACTCCCATGATGGTATCTGGCCTTGTTGTAAAAACTTCAATTTTATCATTTTCGTTTGAATTAAAATTAAATAAAACTCCTTCAGATTTCCCAATCCAATTTTTCTGCATAATTTTGACTTGTTCGGGCCAACCATCTAAAAGCTCAAGATCATTAAGTAGCTCTTCAGCAAAATCAGTTATTCTAAAAGACCACTGATTAATTTCTTTTTTTTCTACAACCGCACCTGATCGCCAACCTTTTCCGTCAATTACTTGTTCGTTTGCTAAAACAGTCTTGTCTACAGGATCCCAATTAACCTCTGCTTTTTCTCTTACAACTAAACCTTTTTCGTAAAGCTTACAGAACAACCATTGCTCCCATTTATAATAATCCTCACTACAAGTTTTCAATTCTCTTCGCCAATCATAAGCAAAACCAAGAGACTTAAGTTGAAGCTTCATTTCTTCAATATTTTTTTCTGTCCAGTCTTGGGGCGAAACTTTATTCTGTATTGCAGCATTCTCGGCTGGGAGTCCAAAGGCATCCCAACCCATAGGCTGAAGAACGTTTTTTCCCTTAAGTCTATGAAACCTAGATATAACGTCTCCGATTGTATAGTTTCTTACGTGACCCATATGACACTGGCCAGAGGGATAAGGAAACATGCTCAGGCAATAAAATTTTTCTTTTGTAGAATCAGGTTCAACTTCAAATGACTTATTTTTTTCCCAGAATTGTTGAGCTTTTTTTTCAATGGATTGAAAATTATATTCTTTTTCAGACATTAGGAAATGTTCAAAATTTCTTTAAGATAATTTATAGAAATATTTCCTTCAACAAAGTTTTGTTCATGAAAAATTTTATCGTGTAAATCTGTATTGGTATCAATTCCTTCGATGTACATTTCCTCAAGGGCAACTCGCATTTTTCTTATAGCGTCAAGTCGATCTTTAGAGTGAGAACAAATCTTTGCAACCAGTGCGTCGTAGTATTGTGGAACTTTATACCCAGAGTATAAATGCGAGTCCGTTCTGATTCTAAACCCTCCTGGCGGATGAAATTCTGTAACCAATCCAGGGGATGGAATAAAAGTTTCAGAATTTTCTGCATTTATTCTGCACTCGATAGCATGACCTCTGCAATTTATTTCTTCTTGAGAAAATCTTATATTTTCACCGGCGGCAATCTTAATTTGTAATTTTACTAAGTCGATACCTGTAATCATTTCAGTTATGGTGTGCTCAACCTGAAGACGGGTATTCATTTCAATAAAATAAAACTCTTCATTTTCGTAAAGAAACTCGAAAGTGCCAAGGCCCTTGTAGTTCAATTTTTTACACGTATCTACCGCTATTTTTCTTATCCCCTCGAGTTTTTCTTCTGGTATTCCAAATGCAGGAGCTTCTTCAATGATTTTTTGATTTTTTCTCTGAATAGAACAGTCCCTTTCAAAAAAGTGAATCACTTTTCCGGAATTATCTGCAGCAATTTGAATTTCTATGTGTCTTGGGGAGGTAAGAAACTTCTCTAAATATATCTCATCACTTCCAAAGCTATTCAAAGCTTCTCGCTGAGTCAATTGCAGTTTGTCTAGCAAATCCTCCTCCTCTTTAACTACTTGAATACCTTTTCCACCGCCCCCAGCTGCAGCTTTAATGATCACCGGATAACCAATTTTTTTTGCAATTTCCATTGTTTCTCTATTTGTTGCAGAAATTCTTCCAGTGCCTGGAACGCATTTCATTCCAGATTCTGATACCGCTTCTTTAGCAGAAATTTTATTACCCATAATTTTTATACTTTCTGGATCAGGCCCTATAAACGTGTATCCACTTGCTTCAATTTGTTCTGCAAAGTGATCATTTTCTGCAAGGAAACCTACGCCTGGATGGATAGCATCACTGTCTGTGACTTCGCAGGCGCTAATTATCGCTGGGATATTAAGATAACTTTTAGTTGATTCTGCGGGACCAATGCAAACCGACTCATCTGCCATCTTTACATGTTTTAAATTTTTATCAGCTTCAGAATATATGGCTACAGTTGCAATTCCCATCTCTTTGCAAGCTCTAAGCACTCTAAGAGCTACCTCACCTCGATTAGCAATGAGAATTTTTTTGAACATTTACTCTATTACAAATAAAGGTTGCCCAAATTCAACCGGTTCAGCGTTTTCAATAAGGATTTGTTTAATTGTACCTGATGAATCAGCCTTTACTTCGTTCATCATCTTCATTGCTTCAATAATGCATAACACATCGCCTTCTGAAATCTTTTCTCCCACAGACACAAAATCTTTTGCTCCTGGATTAGGAGCCGCATAAAATGTTCCCACCATCGGAGAATCAATTGTTTTTCCAGATATAGCTTCAGACTCTTCTGGCTGATCATTTTTTAATTCAGAATTTAGATCATTTGGTTCGGATGGTTGAGCCACAGTGGAATTCAAGTTTGAAGTTAAAATTTGCTCCTGCACAGGCACAGAAACTGCTTTTACCAATTTGACAGATTCTTCACCTTCTTTAATTTCAATTTCATTAAGTTGTGATTCCTCTAACATTTCAATCAGTTTTTTTACTTTTCTAATATCCATAGTTTTTCCTCTAAAATTTTTCTATTGCCATTTCTAATGCTGCTTTATATCCCTTTTCACCAAAACCAGAAATAATACCAACTGCGATATCAGAGAAATAAGATTTTTCACGAAAGGCTTCTCTATTAAAAATATTACTTATATGAATTTCGATAAAGGGAATATCTACTCCAAGAATAGCATCCCTAAGAGCTACGCTAGTATGTGTAAATGCTCCTGGATTAAATAAGATACAGGCAATATCTTCTTCCTTACCGCTTTGTATTCTATTTACTAATTCATGTTCTGCGTTGCTCTGAAAAGTATGCAAAGTGACTTTATTTTCTTTTGCAATCTCAACTAAATTAGTTTCTATTTCTTCTAAAGAACTTTCACCATAAATTTCAGTTTCTCTTTTACCTAGTAAATTAAGATTTGGACCATTTAAAAGCAAGAATGACTTCATTTTTAGGATTTTAGCGGATATTTAATCTATTTTCACAGAAGTTATTTTTTTATCGTTGTATTTAATAGATATTTTTTTTTCTACTGATGGATAACAAATTTTGTTTTTATAACAACCTTGATATTTAAAAGAAATTTCTTTTTTTAAATCAGGGGAAAAAATAATCTTAAAGTCTGATTCTAGGACTTTAACAAGACCAAATAGATAATCTTCCCTTTCTATAATTTCCCCTAATAATTCATAATTTGTTTCAACAAGTTCAATATTCCCTAAAAAAAATTTGTCTGCATAAATGTAAGTATCTTTAAAGACTTTAAATTTTATGAATATTTTTTCTTTCTTGATCTCAGCAGAAAGGACAAAAGCTTCTTCTGCTGAAGGAATGTACTCGTTCAGCTCAATTACTTGAACAAAATTCAATGAAGCAAACAAGCTGATTATAAAAAAGATTTTTTTCATGTAATCTTGATTATATGAAACTTTTGGAAGTAAAAAATCTATCTATCTATTTCAAAACTAATCTCAATGATCAGATTTTAGCAGCATCAAATATTTCTTTTGGCATTTCTAAGGGAGAAACTTTATCGATCGTTGGAGAATCTGGATCTGGAAAAAGCATAATCGGTTTATCTTTAATGAAACTATTACCTTACCCTCTAGCTAGTCATGGCAAAGAAAGTGAAATTTTATTCCATGAAGAAGACCTTATTAAGAAGACGGGCTCTCAAATGAAAAAAATAAGAGGAAAAAAAATTTCCATGATTTTTCAAGAACCAATGACTTCTTTAAATCCTTTCATTAAATGTGGCGCACAAATAAAAGAGTCTATTTCATCGAAACTCTCCTCGACAGAAAAGAAATACAAGGTAATGCAACTTCTTGAAGAAGTAGAATTTGATGATCCTAAAAAAATTTATGATTCTTTTCCACACCAAATTTCTGGAGGACAAAGGCAGAGGGTCATGATTGCCATTGCCATTGCTAATGAACCGGAACTTTTAATAGCAGACGAACCTACAACAGCTCTAGATGTTAGTGTTGAGCAAAGCCTATTAGTTTTGCTTAAAAAAATACAACGAAAAATAGGAATGAGTATTATCTTCATATCCCATGATTTAAACATTGTTAGAAAAATATCTGACAGGGTCCTGGTGATGCAAAAAGGGATTATTGAAGAGGAAAATGCGGTTGAAGAAATTTTTCTAAATCCTAAAAATAAATATACCGAAAGATTAATAAATTCCTCACCAGAGCCAAAAATAAATGAAGTGAGCTTGGAGAGTAAAATTCTTGAAGTTTGTTCTGTTGATCTGATTTATTCTAGGAAAGATTTTATTGGAAGAAAGAGTAATTTTTCTGCTCTGCAAGATATAAATATTTCTATTTATAAAAATTCAGCTCTTGGTCTTGTAGGAGAATCTGGATCTGGAAAGTCATCCTTAGCTAGATCAATATTGGGTATTGAAAAATTTACAGGAGACATATTTTTTAATGGTCGAAACCTTTCAAGTTTGACAAAAAAAGAAAAAAAATTTTTTAAAAAAAATTGTCAGCTTGTATTTCAAGACCCTTTTAGCTCATTGTCTCCGAGACAAAAAATTATAGATATTATTAAAGAGGGACTCGACATTCATGAATCATTTCTAACTTCAGAAGAGAAAAAGGAAAGAATTTTAAGAATAATTGATGAAGTCAAATTGGACAAAAGTTGTCTTGAAAAGTTTCCACATGAATTTTCTGGAGGTCAGCGTCAAAGAATAGCTTTAGCCAAAGTTTTAATATTAGAGCCCGAACTATTAATCCTTGATGAACCAACATCTGCCTTGGATATTTCTATACAGAAAGAAATTATAAATCTTTTGTTGGATTTGCAGTCAAAGAGAGGCTTAAGTTATTTATTAATTAGCCATGATTTAAAAGTCATAAATGCCTTGGCAGATGAAATTGTTGTTCTAAAGTCAGGTAAAATAGTTGAAAAAGGTAAAAGAAGTGACATCTTTCAAAATGCAAAAGATGAATACACCAAATCCTTAATTCATGCAGCTTATAATTAAGAACTCGTGAGATGACAAATAAAAATAAAAGAAAATACTCTTCACCTTTAGTTGACGGCCCTGAACAAGCAACTTCAAGATCGATGTTAAGAGCAGCCGGCTTTGAAGATGAAGATTTCAATAGGCCCCAGGTTGGTGTCGCTTCTACTTGGTCGAATGTTACTCCGTGTAACATGCATATAAATGATCTTGCTTCTTTGGTTTGCGATTCTATAGATCAAGAAGAACTCAAAGCAGTTTTATTTAATACCATTACCATCTCGGATGGTATTTCTATGGGTACTTTAGGTATGCGATATTCTTTAGTATCAAGGGAGGTCATTGCAGACTCCATTGAAACTGTGGTTGGTTGCCAGTCTTTTGATGGTGTCATCGCCCTAGGCGGATGCGATAAGAATATGCCAGGCTGCTTGATAGGTCTTGCTAGGCTGAATAGACCTTCAATTTTTGTTTATGGAGGTTCCATAAGACCAGGAGCAAATCACACCGATTTAGTAACTGTGATGGAAGGCATAGGAAGTTATTCGAGTAACAAAATTACCGAAGAAGAACTTATTGCAATAGAAAAAACAGCTTTGCCTGGTCCAGGATCTTGTGGGGGTATGTACACTGCTAACACAATGGCATCAGCAATTGAGGCACTTGGAATGAGTCTACCTGGAAGTAGCTCTCAAGATGCAGTATCGGATGATAAAAAAGAAGATTGTAAAAAAATCGGAAGTGCCATTAACAATCTTCTTGAAAAAGACATAAAGCCTTCTGACATTATGACAAGACAAGCTTTTGAAAACGCAATCAGAGTAGTGATTGCTTTAGGCGGCTCAACAAATGCAGTTTTGCATTTACTTGCTATGGCAAAAAGTATTGACGTTCCATTGAAAATAGAAGATTTTGAAGAAATAGGAAAAACCAGTCCATTACTTGCTGACTTAAGGCCATCGGGTCATTTTCTCATGTCGGAGTTAAATGCTATTGGAGGAATTCAACCTTTAATGAAAACTTTATTAGAGGCTAACTTATTACACGGAGATTCTTTGACTGTAACGGGAAAAACCTTAGCTGACAATTTAAAAAATGTTGATCCATATCCACAAGATCAAAAAATTATCGCACCTTTAAATGCTCCAATAAAAAAAGACAGTCATTTAAAAATATTAAAAGGCAATCTTGCAAGTGAGGGTGCAGTTGCAAAAATCACGGGTAAAGAAGGTCATGACTTTACCGGCCCAGCAAGAGTTTTCAATTCAGAAGAGGAAACTCTTGATGCAATTTACAGATCAAAAATTAAGGAAGGTGACGTTATTATTGTTAGGTATGAAGGACCAGTAGGTGGCCCGGGAATGCGAGAAATGCTGAAGCCAACTTCGGCAATAATGGGTCAAGGGTTAGGAGATAAAGTTGCGTTCATTACTGATGGAAGATTTTCCGGCGGTTCGCATGGTTTTGTTGTTGGACACGTTACTCCAGAAGCAGCAAAAGGAGGATTGATTGGTCTCATCGAAGATGGCGATCAAATCACTATCGACGCTATAAAAGGATCAATTGATGTTGAAATCGACTCAAAAGTAATTGAGCAAAGAAGGAAAAGTTGGAAAAATCCAAAATCATCGCCAACAAAAGGAGTTCTAGCAAAGTATGCTAGAACCGTCCAATCCGCATCTCAAGGAGCTGTAACAGATTAAAAAAGTCTTGTTTTATTTCATTTCGTCCGCATAATTAAAACATGTCCAAGCCAATAGAGTTAAACGACGAAAATCTAGAAGAAACCTTATCGAGCTCTTCAGTCCCTATTCTTGTTGATTATTGGGCAGAGTGGTGTGGACCTTGCAAGATGGTTGCTCCGGTTTTGGAAGAATTAGCCCAAGAACTTGAAGGTAAACTCACCATAGGAAAAGTTGATGTTGATGCAAACAGGGATTCTGCTGCTAAACAAAATGTAATGAGCATCCCGACTCTTATTCTTTTTAAGGATGGTCAGCCGGTTGATCAAAGAATAGGAGCCCTTACAAAAAATCAACTGCAAGAATTTATAAATCAACATATTTAAAAGGTTAAAAAACTAGACTCTGAAATTTTATAGTGATACATTGCATTTCTACTTTCGGTAGAAACACTCAAATCTTTAATTTATACAAACATTAAAACATATGCATTTAGGGGAACTTAAAGCAAAACAAGTCGAAGAATTACTCACGATTGCTGAGAGCATGGGTATTGAAAATTTGTCTCGTCAAAAAAAGCAAGATGTGATATTCAATATTTTAAAAACTCATTCGAACGGTGGAGAAGATATTGCAGGCGAGGGCGTTTTAGAAATTCTCAATGATGGCTTTGGATTTTTAAGATCTCCATCTTCGTCATATTTAGCAGGTCCTGACGATATATATGTTTCTCCAAGTCAGATTAGAAGATTTGGATTGAAAACGGGTGATTCTGTTTCAGGAAATATCAGACCTCCTAAAGACGGAGAAAGATATTTTGCTTTATTGAAGATTGATCAAATAAATTTTGAACCGTCAGATAAAACAAAAAATAAAGTCGCTTTTGAAAATCTTACTCCTTTATTTCCAGAAGAAAGAATTATCATGGAATCAGGAAACGGTACGACTGAAGATCTTTCTGCAAGAATAATCGATTTGGTTTCTCCAACAGGCAAAGGTCAAAGAGGGCTAATTGTTTCTCCTCCAAAGGCAGGGAAAACACTTTTGATGCAATCAATTGCACATTCCATCGAAAAAAATAGCCCGGAAAGTAAGTTAATGGTTTTGCTTGTTGACGAACGTCCTGAAGAGGTGACCGACATGAAAAGGTCCGTCCGGGGAGAAGTTGTTGCAAGCACTTTCGATGAACCTCCTTCCAGACACGTCCAAGTAGCGGAAATGGTAATCGCTAAAGCTAAGCGACTCGTAGAAAAAAAACACGATGTGATCATTCTTTTAGACTCAATAACAAGATTAGCTAGAGCTTACAATTCAACTCAAGCTGCTTCAGGAAAGATTTTGACAGGTG
Source organism: uncultured SAR86 cluster bacterium (assembly GCA_902563105.1). GTDB lineage: Bacteria > Pseudomonadota > Gammaproteobacteria > Magnimaribacterales > AG-339-G14 > MEDG-81. Next base: position 255,249 of record CACEVU010000002.1, on the reverse strand, counting down.
GAGTAGACGCAAACGCTTTAGAAAAACCAAAAAGGTTTTTCGGTGCAGCAAGAAATATTGAAGGTGGAGGTAGCCTGACAATCATTGCTACTGCTTTGATTGATACCGGTTCAAGGATGGATGAAGTAATTTTTGAAGAATTTAAAGGAACTGGAAATCAGGAAATTCATCTCGATCGAGCAATTGCTGAAAAAAGAATATTTCCTGCTATAAATATAAGAAGATCTGGAACCAGAAGAGAGGAACTCATTACCGATGAGGCTGAGTTAGCTCGAATAAATATTCTAAGAAAGCTGCTTCATGAAATGGAAGATATTGATGCAACAGATTGGTTGATAGACAAACTCAGCAAACACAAAACCAACAATGAGTTTTTTGACTCTATGAAGAAGGGTAAGTGATTACCCCTAAAGTATAGCTTTTCCCCCCAAGACTCTTTTCTTTTATCAAATTTATCTCTTTAGGTAATTTTAGATCATATCCTTTTTCATACTCGAAATATAATTTACCTTTGTCTTTTAGAATCCTTTTATCTAATATGATTTCAATTAGCTCCTGAATAAGATTTTTGTTGAAGGGTGGATCAATAAATACAAGATCGTATTTGAAAGAAGATTTATATTTTTTTATCCAACTTAGGCAATCCTCACAAATAAAATCACAATCTTTTTTCTTGTCCATGCTAAAAATAGCTTTTTCAATTGCTTGGAGATAGCTTTTATTTTTTTCAACGAAAGTCACTCTTTGGGCATTCCTAGATATTGCTTCTAGGCCTAATGCACCCGTGCCTGAAAATAGATCAAGACAATTTAAAGACCTCATGTCTTGACCAAGCCAGTTGAATAAAGTTTCTTTGGCTCTATCAGGAGTTGGCCTTAAGTCTTTATTTAAATTAAAAAATATTTTTTTTCCTTTCCATTTTCCAGAGATAATTCTTACTTCGCCTCTTTTATCTTTCTTCATTTCATTTATGATAATACATGACATAATCTGCTTTTAAATTTACCTATTTATCAACCTTGAAAGAAAAATTTCTAGAAGTTCTTAGAACAACAAAGCAAAATGTTTTTGTTTTGGCTGCTGAGCACGAAGACGAGCGACATGCCATGACTGTTTCTTCGGTTTTTTCAGTATCCCTTGAGCCAATGTCTATGGCAGTAAGTGTCAATAAAAATGCAAGTCTTCACAGTCTTGTGGATGTCGGAAGGAAATTTTCTTTGAATCTTTTAACAGTCAGTCAAATCGATATTGCTGAGATTTGTAGTGGGGCCGAGGAAGGAAAAATTAGATTTGAACATCCCGACTGGGATTTTTCTGAAATTCCTTTTCTAAAAAATGCTCAATCAAATTTATTTTGTACATGTAAAAAAATTGTTCCGCTATATTCACATTCTTTGGTTATTGGAGAAGTAGATAGCGTTGTACATTCGGGAAAAATGAATCCACTAATTTATCAAGACGGGAGATATGAATCTTAGAAACTCAATCTCTTTAAAGGCAATACTTTTCTTTTCTTTTTCAAGCATTCTTCCAGGGTCAATTTCTATAGACGGTAAATTAACCGAACCAGAATGGCAACAAGCTGAAGTAATAGATGATTTTGTTACGGTTTATCCAAATGATAAATCAAAGCCAAAGTTTAAAACCGAGGTAAGGATTTTTTCAGATGATAAGGGAATATATTTTGGCTTTGTAAATGAACAGCCCATTGAAACACATACTCCGTTAAAACATCCTAGAGATAAATGGTTTGTAGACGCTGATAGAAATTTCATCATGATTGATTTTGATGGCAATGCAACCGTTGGTTACGAATTCTCCGTTACTCTTGGCGATACTTTGAGAGACGCTATTTTAACTAATGAAAATGAAATTTCAGAAAGTTGGGATGCCATTTGGTATGCGAAGACATATCAGACCAATTCTGCCTGGTTTTCTGAATTTTTTATACCTTGGGAAGTAGCTCCAATGAACGTTGTTAAGGGAAAAAAAAGAAACGTAAAAGTGACTTTCGTTAGAAGGCATCACAAAGAAAATAAGTTTTATAATTTTCCAGGGCTTTGGGCCGAACAATCCCCATTTCTGTCCAGATTTACAACTATAAAGGTTGATAATCCTTCAAATATAAAAACCTCCAGAGTAGATTATTTTCCTTACTTAAGTTTTACCAATAACTTTGTAGAAAATAATAGAAATGTAGACTTTGGGGGAGAAATTTTTTGGGATATAAATTCCGAATCAAAATTGGACGTATCCTTGAACCCAGATTTTGGTCAAGTCGAAAGCGATGATTTAATTGTGAATTTCTCTGCGATAGAAACTTACTACAAAGATAAAAGACCATTTTTTACTGAAAATCAAACTATGTTTGAAGTAACCGGTTGGAATCTTTACTTTATTAACACTAGAAGAATTGGAGCCATTCCAGATAAATGTTCACCAACTAATGAAACCCTGAAAGGACAATGCAAAGATACTCTTGCAGATTCATCCGACATCGACCTCGCATTGAGATTTTCTCAAAAATCCCAAGAGAATGAGTTTGGTTTTTTCTCTGCTTTTGAAGCAAACAGTTTATATTCCTCAGGTAGAGATTATTTTGCAGGTCGGTATCGAAGAAATATTTCAGAAGCAAATGGAAAAGTTGGTTATTTATTAACTGCGGTAGATAGGCCATCAATAAACAGAGAAGCCTACGTCCATACCTTCGATTTTGATTTTAAACCTTCTGCCCCGACAAGAGTATACGGCTGGCTCAGTCAAACAAACATAAAAGATGATGCCGATGATACTAGCGGTACTGGCGCAAGGGTTGTGGTGACAAAAGGATTTTCGGATCAATTATTTGTTCTAGGTGCTATTAATTACTTAGATGAAGACTTCAACATCAATGACATGGGCTACATTGAAGAATTTAATAAAATTAGCGTTGGCGGTTTTTTACAATATATCCGTCCTATAAAAAATCTTGAATCAAAAATATCTCAAACTGTATTCAAAGTAAATGGTGGACATAATAGATCTACAGAAGGATATGGAAACGGAATAGGATTTATGACTGAGCTCGAATTATTCATGCGAGACAATTCATATATAAATTTAAAATGCAATTGCACCATCAAAAGAGGCAAGGATTTTACAGAAACTAGAAACTATGCATTAGCTCCATACATTGAGAGCTTAGCAAATTATGATTTGCAGCTTGCTTATTACACTCCAAGGACCGACAACATTAGGCCATATGCAAAATTTGGGTTTGCCTCTGGAGGCTATCGAATAAATGACATGAATTCTGATTTACAAAGTGAAAGTGTAAATTTTGGTTTGGGCTTAATATTAACTACATCGAGTCAGTTTCGAGCATCTTTAGATTTTTTTGAATATCAAAAAGAGAATAACTGGGAAATATGGCAGCGGGAAAACCTTTTTGGTTATTATGATAAAGAAATGGTTTCTTCAGGAATTAACGTTGATTGGTTTCCAGGAAATAATCAGGAATTTAGATTAAAAGCCTTCATTTATGGCATCAAGGCAAATAATGCTCGGGCCTATAGAGTAAATTCTGCAGGTTACATGACCACAGCAGTGGATGATATTAACCCTTTTCAACTCTCAGAGACTGCTTTTCAGATCAGATATAAATACGAATTTTCGCCACTTTCTAACTTGTATGTTGTTTACACAAGAGGTGGAAAGTCATCGGGAGCTTTAAACGATTCTTTCGATGGCCTTTATTCGAATGCTTGGAATCAACAAACTCTGGATAAGTTTATTGTCAAAATAAGATACAAATTCTAGGGTTTACAGCTTTTGCAGTATTGATTCCCTGCGGAAGCCACTGAAAATTTTTTTGGCAGATAGTCTCCGCAAGCGGAACATTTAACGAGTTCATTACTTTCAATATCAAGATTCACTTCTTCTTGTTTAAAAAGTCTCGCCAAACCAGATAGGACTCCTATAAAAGCTAAAACAATTAGGATTTGAATGATCACGCCTATGACTTGCTACCGACTTTTTTAGAAGCTTCTATAAAATTGTTAAGTACTTCAAGTGCTTGAGCTTTGAGATCTTCTTTTCCCATTAAGTCATAAGCCTGAACTTTAATCTCTAAAGCTTTCTTAACTTCCTCTGAGTTTGGTAAGTTCGAAATAATATAATCTGCTCTAGACACAGCAGCAATATAGGCTTTTCTTTCAATATAGAATTCTGCTACTTCTATTTCTTGCTTAGCGATCAAATCTCTTAGAAACAACATTCTTCTTTTTGCATCCTCTGTATAAGCACTTTCTGGGAATCTTGTTATAAATTCTGTAAGTTCATCGAAAGATTCCTTTGCAAGTGTTAAATCTCTCTTGTATGTAAGATCTCCCAACAGAGGAACAGAGCTTAGTAATTCTCTATCTTTGGAAAATTTTGCTAAACCTTTCATAAAGTAAGCATAATCAGTATTGGGATGTCTTGGATGAAGACTTATGAATCTTTCAGCAGAAACTACAGCAGCATCATATAAACCATTCTCGTAATATGCATAAATGAGTTCCGCTTGGGCTTGTTGGGCATACCTGCCGAAAGGAAATCTTTTTTCAAGTGTTTCTAATGCCGTGATGGCCATAGAAAAGTTACCAGATTTTATTCTCTCTTGAGCTTGATCATATATTTCCTTTTCTTGCATGGCTGGAGACAAGGGTTCTTCTTTTTTTTCTGTAGCGCAGCTTATAAAAAAAATTATTAAAAGTAAGTAGCAAAGATTTGAAAAAAATTTCATAAAATAAGTTTATCATTCAGTCATGGTCTTAAAGAAGGAGAATTTGGTTTCCAAACAGATTAATGAAAACCTGTCGACTAAACGTTTAGACGTAGTATTGGCAGAAACTTTTCCTGAATTTTCAAGGAGTAGACTGAAAAAATGGTTAGAAAGCGACTTGGTTTCTGTTAACGGCAAAATGATCAGCAAACCAAGCCATAAAGTTTTTTATCCTTCTTTATTGGAACTGATTGTTCCAGAAGAAAATCTAGTATTGGATTTAGCTGAACAAATCGATCTTAATATTGTCGAGGCAAATAAAGAGTTTATTGTTGTTGATAAGCTTGCTGGTATGGTCGTTCATCCTGGAGCAGGCAACAAAACCGGCACACTCTTGAATGCTTTACTTAATGATTATCCAGAATTAAAAAAATTACCCAGAGCGGGAATTGTTCATCGTCTGGATAAAGATACTTCGGGTCTTATGGTTATAGCTAGAAATGAAAAGTCTTTTCAAAGTCTCTCAGATCAAATTTCTGAACGCTCGGTTAAAAGAATTTACCAAGCGTTTGTGGTCGGAAAAATTGAGCGATCTGGAAAGATAGATGCACCAATAGGAAGACATCCAAAAAATAGACAGAAACAAGCAGTTATTCACTCAGGTCGTGACGCGGTTTCCTATTACAAAGTTTTACAAAAATTTGGATCATATTCACATCTCCAGGTTTCTTTGGAAACGGGAAGAACACATCAGATAAGAGTTCACATGAATCATATTGGAAATCCTTTGATAGGAGATCCTTTGTATGGCAGAAGAAGAAGATTTGCTAAAAATACACATCAAAAACTTAGAGAAATCATAGAAAGTTTTCCTAGACAAGCTTTACACGCAGCAGAGCTGAGTTTCATTGGTCCTTCCTCAGACAAAAGAGTTTCCTTTGAATCAAATCTTCCAGCCGATTTAGAGGAATTAAGGGAAAAGCTTATAGATCAAGCATAATTTTCTTGACTTGCTAAGTAGGACTGTCAAAATTCGCTCCCTTAAGAGTTTTCTTCAAATTTTTTAAATAAAAATGACAAAAATAATGACATCTGGTGGAGAAGCTTTAATTAAAGCTTTGGCCGATGAAAATGTAGATATCATCTTTGGTTATCCCGGAGGTGCTGCTTTGCATATTTATGATGCAATTTATACACAAAATAGTGTTCAGCACATTCTTGTAAGGCATGAGCAAGCAGCTACGCATGCTGCAGATGGTTTTGCGCGTGCTACAGGAAAGCCAGGCGTTTGCTTAGTTACCTCAGGTCCTGGAGCTACTAATGCCATTACTGGAATTGCCACTGCTTACATGGATTCTATCCCTTTGATTGTAATATCTGGACAAGTAGCCAATCATTTAATTGGAACGGATGCTTTTCAAGAAACGGATATGATGGGAATTTCTAGACCCATTGTTAAACACAGTTTTTTAGTTCAAAAAGCCGAAGATATTCCCATAATTGTTAAGAAAGCTTTTCATATTGCAACTAGTGGTAGACCCGGACCTGTTGTCATTGATGTTCCAAAAAACCTCACAGATCCCAATGAAAAGTTTGAGTACAAATATCCTTCTGATTTATACCTCAGATCTTTCGCTTTGTATGACGAAGCTGAAAGTAACGAGGTAAAGCAAGCTGTAAAATTACTTACCGAAGCTGAAAGACCAGTAATTTATGCTGGTGGTGGGGCTATAAATTCAAACGCAGCAAAAGAAATTTACGAGTTCGGAAAATTAATGGGATGTCCTGTTACTAATACGTTAATGGGCTTGGGAGTTTATCCTGCTTCTGATGAGCAATTTGTTGGCATGCTTGGGATGCATGGAACTTATGAGGCTAATATGGTGATGCACGAGGCAGATTTAATCATGGCCATCGGCGCGAGATTTGATGATCGAATTACTAACAACCCAAATAAGTTTGGGCTGCAAGCTAAAAAAATTCACATAGATTCGGACCCATCATCGATTGATAAAATTATTGATGTAGACCTAGCAATGACAGGAAACGCTAAAAAAGTAATTTCACAAATTAATACTGAATTAAAAGCCACAAACTTCGATAATAAAAAATTCGCAGACTGGATGAATAAAGCCAAGAAATGGCGATCTGAACATGGTCTCAATCACAATATGCTGAACCAAAAAAGCGAAAGCGACATTATTTTACCGCAACAAGTTATTCAATCGGCATACAAAGCTACAGACGGCAAAGCATTTATAACTTCTGATGTTGGGCAACATCAAATGTTCGCTGCACAGTATTATCATTTCAATGAGCCAAGAAAATGGATAAATTCCGGTGGCTTAGGAACCATGGGCTTCGGACTACCTGCTGCCATGGGCGTAAAATTTGCTTTTCCAGACGAAACTGTTGCCTGTATTACCGGAGAGGGCAGTATTCAAATGTGTATTCAAGAACTTTCGACTTGTACTCAATACGGTTTACCCATCAAGATTATCAACCTTAATAACAGAGCCCTTGGCATGGTAAAACAATGGCAAGACATGCAATATGGTGGAAGATATTCAAGTATTCTTTACGAAGATTCTTTACCTGATTTTGTAAAATTAGCGGAATCTTTCGGTCACGTTGGTATGAAAGTTGAAAAACTCTCTGAATTAGAAGCTGCAATGGAAGAGTGTTTTTCTTTAAAGGATAAATTAGTTTTTCTCGATGTTTATGTTGATCCAGATGAGCACGTCTATCCTATGTTAAAAGCTGGCGGGGATATGTCAGAAATGTTTTTAAGCAAAACAGAAAAAACTTTTAAATGAATCACATTGCTTTGCTTTTAGAAAACCAACCTGGAGCATTATCTCGAGTGATTGGCTTATTCTCTCAAAGGGGATACAACATCGATTCTCTTTCCGTGGCTCCAACGCAGGATGAAACATTATCAAGATTGACAATGACAATTGGTGATGAAGGCGCGGATATCAATCAAATCCTGAAACAACTTTATAAATTAGTAGATGTGGTTATGGTTCAAAATTTAAGCGAAGCAGATTCTCTAACTTTAGAATTAGCCATTATTAAATTAAAAAAATCTAAGACAGAAGTTGAAAGTTTGATTAATCCTTTCTCATTGGAAAAAGAAATCCTAGATGATAAAGATAATTACACTGTCTTTAAGGTATTGGGCAATACCGAGGTTATCGAGGAGTTATTATCTTCCTTGAAAGAAGAGAAATTTTTAGAAGTAACAAGATCAGGTACATTGGGCATGACTAAAGGAGATGAGTCTCTGGCAACCAATGACCAGACTACTATTTCTTACAAATAATTTAAGGAGAAAAAAATGGAAGTTTATTACGATAAAGATGCGCAGTTAGATCTTTTAAAAGATAAAACAATCGCTGTGATTGGCTATGGTTCTCAAGGACACGCGCATGCTAATAATTTAAAAGACTCTGGTTTTAATGTCATTATTGGTCTTCGCGAAGGCTCTGGTTCAGCAGAAAAAGCAAAAGGTGCTGGGTTTGAAGTGATGGATAATAAAGCTGCAGCTGCAGCAGCTGATTTCGTCATGATGCTTATTCCTGATGAAAAGCAAGGCAAAACCTATGCTGAAGAAATTGAGCCAAATTTAAAAGAGGGTGCTACTTTAGCTTTTGCACATGGTTTCAACATCCATTATGGGCAAATTAAACCAAGAGCTGATTTGGATGTAGTAATGATTGCTCCGAAGGGTCCGGGACATACCGTTCGTGGCCAATATCAATCAGGAGCTGGAGTTCCTTGTTTGGTTGCGATTCATCAAGACGCATCTTCACAAGCACTTGATAACTCTGTGGCTTATGCATCTGCCATTGGTGGTGGAAGAGCAGGGATCATCAAAACTACCTTCAAAGATGAAACTGAAACGGATTTATTCGGTGAACAAGCAGTGCTTTGTGGTGGATTAACTTCTTTAATTCAAGCCGGTTACGAGACATTAGTAGAAGCAGGCTATCCGCCAGAAATGGCATACTTTGAATGCGTTCATGAAGTAAAACTAATTGTTGATTTAATTTATGAAGGTGGTTTAGCTAACATGCGCTATAGCATTTCCAATACTGCTGAATATGGCGACTATACTTCTGGACCAAAGGTGGTAACAGAAGAAGCCAAGCAGGCTATGAAAAAAATTCTAGATCGCATTCAAAATGGAGAATTTGCTGATGAATTTGTGACCGATGCAAGAAAGAGTAATGGTCCAGAAGGTGGCCCTGAAATGGAGAAGTATCGTCGCGAATCCAGAGAACACCCCATTGAAAAAGTCGGCGCAGAACTCCGAGGCATGATGCCTTGGATTGAAGCCAACAAATTGGTAGATAAGTCTAAAAATTAAAAAGTTCTAGATTTCCTCTTTGGAAATATCTTTCAGTTGTTTCATTAAATTGAAGTGACTATCATCGCGCATGGGTAGAAAGTCGTGATCGTAAGCTTTCTCTGGATGCTCTCTCACTCTCTTGTCTAAAGCCTTAGCGTCAGGACCAATTAAGATTCGCCATTGTTTGGCTTTAACTCCATCCAAAATTACTTTAGCTGCAGCTTCTGCTGAGGTAATGGCTTTTTCTTTAAACTCTTTTTGTCTTTTCATAACCGATTCACGAAATATTTCTAGAGATAAGTTATGCACTGGAGCTCCCACTTTAATCCAAGCATCTTTCATCACTTGGAGCTCTTCATCATCAAGATCAACCAAATCTTTTTGTCCCAATACTTTTCCAGAATTTTCACTGATTGAAGTACCAATGTGTCCTGGCATTACAAGCGATACCCCAAGGTGAGGCGCATTGATACGAAAGTCATTGATCAATGCTTCGGTGAAACCTTTCACGGCAAATTTTGCTGCAGAATAAGAAGTATGCGGTTGGGAATGTCCAAGGGTTGCCCAAAAACCATTAACACTACTGGTATTTATCAAATGACCTTCATCGCTCTTTAATAAAGCATCCATAAAGGCTCTAGAACATAAATACACACCATCCCAACAAATTTTAAAAGTTCTTTCCCACTCGTCTATATTGGAAAGAACGAAACTTGCTCCACCCCCAATACCAGCGTTGTTAAAAAGTAAATTTATGTGCTCAGTTTCTTGTTGTTCTAATACCTCATCTCTAAATCTCATAACATCTGCTTCAGACGAAACGTCACATAAATGTTTGGTAATCTTTACATTAGGGAATTTTTTTGATGCTTCTTTGAAGGTCTCTTGCATATTTTCTTCAATGACATCGCAAATAGATACATGACAATCTTCTTCAGCTAGTTGATAAGTGAGTTCTCTTCCCATACCGGTACCACCACCCGTGATCACCGCAATTTTTCCTGCAAAACTTTTCATTCTCTCCCCAATAAATAATTCTTTAACTTTTTTTACTTTACATAGTATCTAATAGAAAAAAAACCTATAATCCTTTTTCCAAGATCAGCAAGATAAAATTTTTACTTCTAATTTTGGGTCTGTAGCTCAGCTGGTTAGAGCGCACCCCTGATAAGGGTGAGGTCGCAGATTCGAGTTCTGCCAGACCCACCAGAAACCCTTAAATATGAATGTTTTAAGGGTTTTTTAATTTTCAGAGATAATAAAAAAATATACACAGTTATACACAGTAGAAATTACTGTGCATAAAAACTGTTTCATATTGATTTCTTTTCTAAGGAAGACTGCTAATCTATTAGTATGAAATATTATCTATTTGTACTTTTATTTGCTTCAATTTCTTTTGCTAATAACTTGAGAGTTGCTGATTTAATAACATACAAAGATTTAGACGAACCTTGTCCAGGTAAATATTCCGAGTGGTATTTAATGTCAAAAAATGAATCTGAGTGGGGTACTGCTCAAGTGAAAATATTTTTTTTAGTTGATAAAGGGTTTTTAAAAAGAGCAGCAAACAGTGGAGTTAACCCTACCGAATGGGCAAATCAATTAGGTAAAAATTTTAGATATTTTTGTGAAAAGTCTCCAACTGTTTCTGTAAAAACTGCTGTTAAACAAACTATAAATTTCATGAAATAAAACCTTTTTAAAATGACAAATTTGATAGAAATTTGAATCTAATAATGGATTTGGTAAAGTAAACTTGTGAAAAAAATATCGGTATTTTTATTTATTTTTTTGGTTAGTCTGAATTCATATTCAAGTTGCTACCATGAACTATGCGTAGATTGTCAGAGCAGATCAGATATTACTCTTAAGGCAAAAGATGGAAGGTGGGATGGAGAACAACTCACATTTAGATATTATGTAGATAAATCTATTAATGGAGTAAATGTTTTCGCAAATGGAAAGGAATATTCATTAAGTTCTATTGGAACAGGCGGAGGTTTTATGTCAGGTACAACAAGGAATGCTTGGCATAGCGCATTCCTATCTTTACCCTTTTTTTCGGGAAGTTATTCGGTCACAGGCACAAGACCTTCATATTGTGCTGCATACAGAGAACCCACATTTTTAGAAAGACTTCAAGGAATTAGAAAACCAAATTAAAAGTAGTACCTTTTAATTAATTGACAAGAAAGATTAAAAAGGAAAAAACTTATAAAAAGGATCAAGAAATTTTTTTAAAGGTCAATCTATGAAAATGAATTCAAACGTTTTACTTGCTGGAGCAATAATTTCTTTAGTTGCTTTTTTTCCTTTTCCTGTGGGATTTTATACTTTCACGAGAATTGCAATATCTCTATGTTCTGCTTACGCAGCATATTGCTTTTATAAAGATGGAAAAAATATATGGATAATAATGGTGCTTGTAACCATTCTTTATAATCCTATTTTACCTGTGTATCTCTATGACAGAGGACTTTGGCAAATTTTGAATATTTTAACTGCATTGATATTTATATATTCATATGGTTTGAGACCTGATAAAAATTCCAATATCTACCTCTATGTTGGAAGAGTCATTTTATTAGGCGGTCTATTGTTTTGGGGGGTAGCAGCGTACTTTTTTTATACAGAAATTCTAAATGGATATTCTGAACCAGAACCTATCAATTACGTTGTTTTAATAATTCTTTTTATTCTACCTTTTGCTTTATCAAAATTATGGAATTATTTCTTTTTGAAAGACTCTAAATTTTGGGTTACTTCAATAAAAGAAAAGGAAGAATAATAAATTTTTTTCGACCGTACCTCAAAGAAAAAAGAGCAGACCTGATAAGGGTGAGGTCGCAGATTCGAGTTCTGCCAGACCCACCAATTTAATCACTCTAAATTAAAATTATTTTGACGACTTATTAGTCATCAATTATATTTTTTATTTAAAGAAAATTCATAATGTTTAGAAAAACAATTTACACCCTGTCGGCATTAATTTTCATTGGCGTTGTAGCTTGGGAATATAAAGTCAATATTTTAGTTTGGTCCTTACCAAAGATGATGAATTTTCTTAATCCCATTCAAGAAAACATCCCAACATCCTGGTCTATTGCTCCAAAAGAAACAACTCAGGACGATCGACCTAACATAATTTTAATTCTCGCAGATGATATGGGCTACAACGATATCTCGCTTCATAATGGCGGAGCTGCAGACGGTTCGTTGCAAACACCACACATAGACGAATTAGCTGCAAGCGGCGTCTGGTTTTCAAGAGGTTACGCAGCTAATGCAACTTGTGCTCCCTCTCGAGCATCAATCATGACAGGTAAATATGCTACAAGATTTGGCTATGAGTTTACGCCAGTACCCGATCCTGCAAGATTTATCCTTTCATGGTTGGTCGAGGAAGATGATGCCGAATTGAGAGGCAGAATTGATCGAGAAGTTGCAAATAACTTGCCCTCATATTTTGATATGGGCATGCCTACTGAACAAATTACTATAGCTGAACTTCTTAAGGATTCTGGATATTACACTGCCCATATTGGTAAATGGCATTTAGGAATTACCAATGGCATGGATCCCCAAAGTCAGGGTTTTGTTGACTCTTTATCACTTGCGGGTAGTTCGTATCTTCCTGAGAATGACTCGGAAGTTGTCAACGCCAAGTTTGATACAAGCATTGATAAGATGGTTTGGTCTTCCTCTCAGTATGCAGCCAGATTTAATGGCAGCAAATCTTTTGCTCCTGATAAGTACGTCACGGATTACTATACCGATGAGGCATTGAAGGTAATTGAAAATAACCATAATCGACCTTTCTTTTTATACCTAAGTCATTGGGCAATTCACAATCCATTACAAGCTTTAAGATCTGATGTTGAGCAAATGCAACATATGTCCGGCCATAATCTTCAGGTTTATTCAGGCATGATTCGTGCACTTGATCGCAGTGTTGGCAAAATTATAGAAAAACTTAAAGAGTTAAAAATCTTTGGGAAAACCATGATCATATTTACAAGCGATAATGGCGGTGCTAATTACATTGAACTTGAAGACATCAACAAACCTTACCGAGGTTGGAAAATATCTTTTTTTGATGGCGGTATCAGAGTGCCCTTTATTTTTAGTTGGCCTGATCAAATTGAAGCTGGTGGTAAATTCGATGATGCTATTCACCACTTCGATATTTTTTCTACGATTGCTGCAGCAGCAAATGTAAAAGTAATGGATAAACTCGATGTTGATGGTGTAAATTTATTACCTTTTATTAATAAAGAGATACTTAATAAACCTCATGAAACTCTTTTTTGGCGTTCAGGTAATCACCAATCGGTTTTACACAAAAACTGGAAATACTTAATAAGCATTAAAGAAAATACTCGATGGTTGTTCGATACTTCTTCTGATCCTTTTGAAAAAAATAATGTTATAGATAATTATCCAAGAGAGGCTCAGTTTATTGAAAGTTTATTGGTTGAATTTAATGAAAAGCAAAGCGATCCTCTTTTTCCATCAGCTTTTGAAGCCCCAATAATGATTGATAAATATGATGGTCAGGAGTATGTAGAAGGGGACGACTATATTTATTGGTCCAATTAGAGTTTAAGAGACACCCCTTCAAAAATGAAGGGGTTCTCTAAGGGGGTCCTTAAACTTAAAAGTTAAAATTAAGTTTTACGCCAAAGTTTCGGCCAGCCATAGGCACCGGACCTTTTGCGTAAGAAGTATGACTTCTTGCCTTCTCATCTAAAAGATTAGATCCAAAAACAGAAAGAACTAGTTCTTCGTCATTACCAATAGAAATATTTCTAGTTATGTCAAAGTCCACCATGGTATAACCCTCAGTGACAGTTTCATTAAGACCAAGATCATCTTCCCTTTGAACGTCTTTGATCTTAAGGTCATACAAGATATTTTCTTGTGCATAAGAAAAACTATAAATATTTTTTATTGGAGTGATTCTTGGCACATTTCCACCGCTGGAAAAAGTTCCAACAACTTCATCTCTTCCATAAGAAATTTGAAGTTCTCCATTATTTACAGCAAAAGATTTACCCACTTCAATTTCATAACCATTAAAGTCAGCATCTGCTTGGGTGAAATTTACGATAGGCAGATTATCTTGTTTATTTCCACTATCTTTAAGATAGATGTAATCATCAACAGCATTAGAATAAACAGACGCACTCAGAAAATAACCATCGTTCTCATAACCAAGACTAAAGTCAATATTATTTGATCTTTCTGATTCAAGATTGACATCACCAATTTCTACTCTTGCAGCTACCAAATGCTTTCCATTCATGAAGAGCTCAAGGTCAGATGGTGCTCTGGCCACACTCGAAATTCCAAGGCTTAGATTTAAATTATTGTCTAAGTTCCAGCCCAAAGTTAGAGCGGTACTCAAGTCAGTTTTTGAAATATCATGAACAGTCGTATTGAATGTTCCGTCTCTGCTAACTTGATCCAAACGTAATCCATAATCAAGATCCAACATACCAAACTCTTGACCAATAAAATACCCAAAACTAATCATTTGGGATTCTACTGGTTTCATGAAAGGAACTTCACCGGCCTTTGACTTAACAATTTTTACGTCTTCTTGGTTAACGTTAATGGTAAAGTTCTGGATAGCACCGTTTGATCCCTTAGCAATAACTCCTTTTAGACCTATTTCATAAGATTCGTTGGTGTAAGTCGTTGAATCACCCCCTCCATTTTCTTCAATATGAGCTTCAACAAAAGTATAGTCATTTACCTGAAGAAAATAATCAAAAGTTTCTAAACCAGTGAGATTTAACGAAGCGCCCTCTAAAGTAAGATTTTCAGAGTCGGTATCAACCTGAATTCTTTCATCTTCATCATGCGGCTCACCGTTGCCCTCATTGTGATCATCATCTTCTTCTCCGTGATAAGCAATTCCATAAGTATTTTCTCCTTTACCTAAAGAAAAACCAAAATATCCCCAGTCTCTGACAATTGAAGTACCAAATTTTTGACTTGTTCTCGCAAAATCAGAATTTTTTAGAGTCTCATCTGCTTCAGGACCTTCTTCGTGAACTATTGCAAATGCTGGTACATTAAAGTTCTCGAAATTTACATTTTTAAAGCCATAAGTGATGTTTACGTCATTGACATTGCCTTGATAAGAGAAATTTCCGGTAGTTCCTTGATTGACTGATTGACGTTCCAGTCCGATATTGAAGTTGTTTCCGTCAAAGTCTTTACTGGCAATGGTTTGATCCACAATGTTTACTATTCCACCCATGGTACCATTTGAATAAAGTAATGATGATGGACCTCGAACTACCTCAATCTGTTGAACGTTGTTTAAATCAACATCGTTCAAATGATCTGATCCCAAGCCTGAAACATCTCTTACCAACTTTCCATTAGAAAGAATTTTCACTCTATTTCCACCCATACCCCTTATAACGGGCTGTCCTACTGCAGGTCCAAAATCAGAAGAATTAACGCCTAAAAGGCTATTTAAGTTCTCTCCTAAACTTGACGTTGCTCCGTAGTTGATTTCATCGCCACCGATAACAAATATCGGCGAGTCTATTTCTGCAAGCGTTTCTCCGCTTAACGAAGAGGTCACAATTACTTCCTCGTCTTGGGATATTGCTAAATTAAAAAATGCAGCAAATAAAATTAAATATAAATGTTTTTTCATAATTTCCTCCTAAGAAATTAAAAATTAAAAATTAAAAAGTTTAAAACCGAAGTTTTATTGTGGTGGAGCTCGGGAGAGGAAATATGACTGACTATTTTTAATAATAGAATGTACATAGTCAGTCTTAAGATATGTTGAGTCATTGAAGCTTTTGAAACCGAATTCAAGGTCGGTGCTTACCTGATCAAATGTGCAATTTATACATTCGGAATGAAACTCAAAATCTTGATGCTCTTCTTCGAAAAGTTCATGTGAATGATCGTGAGTAAGTTCTCCAAGCAAGGAGCTTGAAGCTAAAATTCCACAAAATAAAAAAGAAAGTATGGTTCGATTACCCAACACGGCGGTGATTGTATTATAAAAAAGATTTGTTTTACACTCTATAATATTAATTGAACCAAAGGAGCATATAGTTATGAGAGTCTTGATTTTAATTTTTTCAACTGTTTTTTTATCTTGTTCACAAGATAATAAAGTTTCTGCTTTTCAAGCAGAGCCCAATTCAAGTCATGATTCTGCAGAATGGCAGATATGGGCTTATACAACTTCAGCTCCTGATTATATTGGACGATTTGCTTCTGTTATCGGAGCAGATGGCACAATTTTACGTGAAGGCACTAACGGCTGGAGATGCGAATCCTTTATGCCGATGCCTGAAGGCGGATTTGAAAGACCTCATGATGCTGCTCCAGGCTGTTCTGACGAAAATGCGCTTGCTTGGTCAGATGCCTACAAAGTAGGAGCAATTCCAAATATGAAAGCTGATGGTTGGATTTGGATGTTGCATGGGGACCTAGGAGTAGATAATTTTACAGTTGGTACTGACGGGGAAAAAGATGCAGGCCATATGCATTACATCGAGTCAGGAGCCCATCTTATGTTGATGCCTAAAGATCCAAGTTCTTTAGATGGTCAATCGGCAGACTATACTACCGGCGCTCCTTATGTGATGTTTCAAGGCACGCCTTATGCTCATCTAATGATTCCATTAGAGAATTATTACAGTTATCAACCTGCAGCAGAACCCAAATAGATATTTAAAGCGAACCGAAATAATTTCTGATTTCCTTGATATAAAGCTCGGGTTTTTCAAAAGCAGCGAAATGTCCACCGGAATCTAAGACGTTGTAATATTTAAGATTGGTGTATCTTTTTTTGAGCCAGCGTTCAGATGCTCTAAATATTTCCTTGGGATAAACGCTTACTCCTGTGGGAGTTTTAACTTCACCTCCATTAAATTCACCAAAACTTTCCCAGTACAGTCTTGCCGATGAGGTTGCGCTCTCAGTCAACCAATAAAACATGACATTGGTAAGCAACTCATCTCTCGTTATGACATTTTCAGGATGCCCCCCACAATCTGTCCACTGATAAAATTTTTCTAATATCCATGCTGCCTGTCCGATAGGCGAATCGGTTAGACCATATCCTAAAGTTTGTGGTCGCGTTGTTTGTTGCTTTGAATAACCAGAATCCCATTCTTGGTAAAACTGAAATCCAGCAAGCGCACTTTGCTCAAATTCTGTTAAATCATTCATGGTATCCATGTCGGGAGTAACCACGGCCATGTTTAGATGTATGGCTTCACAATTTGGATCTTGAACTCCTAGTGCAGTAGTCACAGCAGAACCCCAATCTCCTCCTTGAGCAAAGTATTTTTGGTAACCAAGACTTTTCATTAATTGGGAAAAAGTGGCCGCAATTTTTTCTACTCCAAATCCAGGACTTGAAGGTTTTCCTGAAAAACCAAAACCTGGTAGAGAAGGCGTAATCACATGAAATGCGTCTTTTGGATCTCCGCCATCAAGAGTTGGATCTGCCAAGGGCTTGATGACATTTAAAAATTCAACAATTGATCCCGGCCAGCCATGAGTAATAATTATTGGTTTCGCTTCTTTGTGAGGAGATGGATAATGAATAAAGTGAATATCTAAATCATTTATGTTCGTCATGAATTGTGGAAATTCATTTAAGACTGCTTCGTGTTTTTTCCAATCATAATCTTTAAGCCAATATTGATGGATCTCTTTCATATATTTAAGAGGTATTCCTTGGGTCCAATCGTCTGGCGTTTCCTTTTCGGGCCATCTGGTGAGCTTTAATCTCTGATGAAGATCTTCGATTTTATCTTCAGAGATATTTATTTTGTATTCATTTATTTCTGACATTTGCTTTTAATTTTCCTTGATAAGATTTTAATTTGTTAGATATCAAAAATATTACTTTATTTTGATAAACTTAATAATATTATATTTTTTTACATGACTAAATTAATTGAAATGATTACCTCACACCTCACCAACTGGGGACTTGTTTGGTTTTGTCTAATATTTTGGGGGAGTATTTTCAATGCAATATTGCTCAACATCATAACTTTTGAAGTAACTAAATCGTTTTACCTTTTTGGCTACACGTCTGGCTTTTTATTTGGTCTTTTTGCTAAATACAAAAATTGGGGCTGGGTGAATTAATGTTCGAAAAAAATCTCAATCAACATGACAATTTTGATATAGATGCTGAGAGACTTCTAGCAAGAACTTTCATGGGTAGAGTTGAATGGGAGATGATTGTTATCGGACTAGGTCAATTTATTTTCTGGATTGGAATTTGGTTCTCGGTTTTATCAGGATTTATACCTTTATGGGCAGGCTTTTTCTTAAGCATTCTATCTATTTCTTTTTCTTACTTGCCTTCTCATGCTGGACAGCATGGGCATTTATCAGGAAAACATAAAAGCTTAAAGTGGCTAAATGCAGTTGTAGGACAAATTTCCTTGATTCCTTTAGCTCAATCCCATCATATCTTAAAGGCCATTCACATGAAGCATCATGCCTACACAAATAATCCTGAAAGAGATCCAGATTATTTTCATACGCATGTGGATCATTGGTGGCAAGCTGCGATCAATACTCATGGACAAACTGGGATAGGCGATCCCCGACTTCAAAAAATGGTTGAGATGTTCATGGAAGAGGACGAAAAGTTCAAGTCAGACATAGAAAGAGGAACTGTGTACTCCTTAATTTTTTTCTTCGCCCAAATGATTACAGCTATTTATTTTCCATTGGAGACACTTCTTTTGTGGTGGGTACCAAGAAAACTGGTAACTTCCTATCTGGGCGTTATTTTTTCCCATCAACCCCATAAAAGCCTTCCTCAAGGAAGATACAAGGATACTCGTTTTTGGGTCAACGGTATTCCAAGATTTTTTAATCATTCAATGCAAATCCACGTTATGCATCACATGTATCCGAAAATATGCCATTTTGATGAGCCAAAAGCTATAGAAGCTCTTAAACCTTTTATGATTGCAAGAGGGATTCCTGGAGCAGAGGATTTACCTGATGATATTTCTTATAAATCTTTAACTTTCAAATAACTTTGTCTTACACACTTACTATTGGCGAAAAAGCTCCAGACTTTGATCTTATAGGAACAGACGTTGATTACTATTCTTTAGACTCTTTTAAAGATTACCAATATCTAGTTGTTTTTTTTACCTGTAATCATTGTCCATATGTTACCGGATCAGATGAAGTTACTCGAAAGACGGCAGAAAAGTTCTTTGGCCCTCTCTTTAAGTTTGTTGCCATAAACTCAAATAGCAAAAATACTTATGCAGAGGACAGCTTTGAGAATATGGTCAAGCGAATGGATGAGCAAAAGTTTCCATGGTTATACCTTTATGATGAAACTCAAAAAACCGCTAAAGATTATGGGGCTTTAAAAACTCCGCATTTTTTTATATTCAATCAAGAAAGAAAATTGATTTATACCGGCCGAGGAGTTGATTCTCCAAAAGATTCATCTAATATAAAAGTCAACGATTTGAATCGAGCTCTTCAGGAGCTTAAAGATAACAAAAATATATCAGTGCCAGTTACTAATCCCATAGGTTGCAACATAAAATGGGAAGGTAAAGAAGCACATTGGATGCCTGCAGAGGCTTGTGACTTAATTTAGGAGAAGACAATGTCAGAACTAGCAACTTTAAAAACAGAAGGTGATGTATCAATCATTACATTAGATGATGGAAAAGCAAATGTTTTTTCTTATCCAATGTTAGAAACTTTACAAAAGATTCTTTCTGAAATTCCAAAAGACAAAGGTTCAGTCATTATTACTGGTAGAGACGGCATGTTTTCAGGAGGATTTGATTTAAAAACTTTTTCTTCCGGAGATGTAGATTTGATTAAAAATATGTCCTCTTTAGGTTTTAAAACCTTGTTTGATTTATATACTTTTCCGAGACCAGTAGTAGCTGCAATTTCTGGACACGCAGTAGCTCTTGGGATATTTGTGGTTTGTTGTTGTGATTACCGAATTGGTATTGATGGTGAATTTGTAGTTCAAGCCAACGAGGTTAGAAATAACATGGATATTCCAGTCCCAATAATGGAAATCGCTGCAAGCAGAGTAGATAAACAGCATATTTATAGAGCACTTTTTCATGCAGATCCTTACAAAATGTCTGATGCTGTGAATGCTGGTTGGATCGATGAGGTGGTAGCTGCTCCAGAGGATCTTATGAAAAGAGCAATGGAGAAAGCTGAAGATTTGGCGACCTTAGGTCATCCTATGTACCAAAAAACTAAAGATGTTTTTCAGCAAAATATTGTTGAGAAGATTAAGGCTAATTTACCCAATCAATCTGACAATCCAAGCTTTGTATCTGTTTAGTTCTGGAGAAACTTCTTATATAATCCAATTCCTTTGGGGCTATAGCTCAGCTGGGAGAGCGCCTGATTTGCATTCAGGAGGTCCGCGGTTCGATCCCGCGTAGCTCCACCAAAAATAATCTCATCCCCAGTTAAGATTTATATTATTTATATTTTCTTTAACAAGCCTTAATCTTAAATTTACCGTTTCAACAGCAATTCTATGGGAAAATCTTTCATGAGTTTCCGCATATATTTTTCCGATTTTTTTGTACAGCTTCTCGTCAATGATCTTTTCTAAAATTTCTACTTCTGCTCCTTCAATATCCATTTTTAGCAAAGCAATTTTATTTTCAATATTCTTCAAATAATCAATGAAATCTATACATTTAATTTCTGCAAAAGGTTTATCTTTACCACTCCTAAAACTCAATACAGAAGAACCTATTGTTGTCTCGGGATTAGCTGCATCAAATTTTCTGTACCTGTATAGTTTTTTGGATTCCTTTTTTATTCCAACTGCTACTTCAAATAATTTAAGATTTTCATTGTCGTCGCCACAATTTTTGTTCAATTCATTTACGGCTATAGGATCTGGTTCAAAGGCATGAACTTTAAATCCTTTTTTTAAGAAAATATTTGTGAACTTCCCTACATTTGCTCCTACATCAATCACAAAGGATCTTCTCGGCAAGGAATTTATATACTCATTAAATTCTATTGAAGCTTCTTTAACTCTGCCACTTCTATTTATTTTGAATCTATTTTTTAAATACCATTTAAATTTAAAAATAAAATCATTGATAAAATTCATAATCTTTTTCAATTTTTAAATTATGTTTTCTAGTTATTTTAGGTGAATACTCATACCAAACCTAATATTAATGCTTTGACAGTGTAACTGTCATATTTTATATTTGATTACATGAGAGCATTACACGATTTAGTTATTAGAAACGGAAAAATTATTGATGGAACGGGCAAGAAACCATTTTTTGGAGATATTGCAATTGATAATGGAAAAATTTCTGCTGTCGGAATTGTTGAGAATCAAGGTAAGAAAGAAGTCGACGCAAAAGGAAATCTAGTAACTCCAGGATGGGTAGATA
The DNA here is from genome assembly GCA_902563105.1 of uncultured SAR86 cluster bacterium. Taxonomy (GTDB): domain Bacteria; phylum Pseudomonadota; class Gammaproteobacteria; order Magnimaribacterales; family AG-339-G14; genus MEDG-81. The sequence continues at coordinate 233,705 of CACEVU010000002.1, read as the reverse complement.
TTCATACTCACTATGATGGTCAAGTATGTTGGGATCCTTATTTGACTCCTTCGAGTTGGCACGGAGTAACAACTGTCGTAATGGGCAACTGTGGCGTCGGGTTCGCTCCAGTTAAGCCCGGAGATGAAGAATTTTTGATCCAATTAATGGAAGGTGTTGAAGACATTCCTGGAACTGCTCTAAGCGAAGGCGTTGATTGGAATTGGGAAACTTTTCCAGAATTTTTAGACGCAATAGAAAAAAAAGATTTTGTAATGGACTTAGGTTTCATGATTGGTCATGGCCCTTTGAGAAGTTACGTAATGGGATACGAAAGATGCCAAAGCCAAGTAGACGCTTCTGAAGAAGAAATCTCCAAAATGTCAGAGCTAGTAACCGAAGCGATTGATTCAGGAGCACTAGGTTTTAGCACTTCAAGAACAATTTTGCATCGTGACGTTCATGGAGTATACGTGCCCGGTACCGAAGCTAGTTCAGGAGAAATGAAAGCCCTAGCTTTTGCTATAGATAAAGCAGGCGAGGGTACTTTAGAAATTGTCTCTGATTGGCTGGATAAAGAAATTGAAATGTCTTGGATGAAAGAATATGTCGAAAAAAGTGACTGCGGTCTTACGGTCCTTCAAACAAGTGGTGACGCAGTAAAAACGATTTTATTTTGTGAAGAACAGTTTTTGAAAGGAAAAAATGTAAGACCCCAATTTCCTGGTAGAAACGTAGGAATGATGTTTGGTTTAGAAAGCTCTTTACATCCTTTCATTGGCCATCCCTCTTACAGAGATATTGCCGAACTTCCCTTAGGGGAGAGGGTTAAAATAATGAAAGATCCTGCTTTCAAAGAAAAACTTTTGAATGAAACGCCAAACTTTGCAATTGAGATAGAGAAAACAATGAATGAGCAGGGCAGTACTAAATCTTCAGAGGAAATCAAAGAAGCAGCCAACCTTGGCCTTAAATTGATCTCTAATTACGACACTCAGTTTATTTTGGGAGATCCGCCAAACTATGAACCCGGGAAAGAAGATAGTATTGCGGCATTAGCAGCATCTAAAGGAACTTCTGAACTTGAAGTTATTTATGATGAATTTCTTAAGAATGAAGGTACCAATTTGGTTTACGCATGTTTCACTCCTTACGATAATCACAGGCTAGATTTCGTCGAACGTGCTTATAATCTTAAGTCTTCAGTAGCAGGAGGGAGCGATGGCGGTGCTCATTGTGGCTTGATATGCGATGCGAGCATGCCTACCACTAACTTATCTCATTGGGCGAGAGATAGAGAAGCTGGCAAAAAAATTCCAATCGAGTTAATTGTGAGAAAACAAACTAAGGATACTGCTGAAACTTATGGCTTATTTGATAGAGGAGAAATTAAAACAGGCATGTTAGCCGATTTAAATATCATCGATTTCGAAAACTTAAATGTAACTCACCCTAAAATGGTTTACGACCTTCCAATGGGAGGTCGAAGATTAATCCAAAACTCTTTTGGTTATTTGGCTACTGTGAAAAGCGGAGAAGTAGTTTATGAAGCAGGAGAAGCAACAGGCATTCTTCCCGGAAAACTAATCCGTGGCAAACAAACTTGTGAAGTTAAAACTGAAAAAGAAAAGATACCTTTCATAGATCGAACCCTTCGCCTTATGTCTGTCAAAGCTTTTAAATTGCTTTGGAATTTTAGAAAAAAGTCAGTAAAAACGACTGTAGTTTCAGGAGATTAAACCGCGGACTCTAGATTAGCTTTATCTTTTGCATATCTTTTCCCAGCAATGTAATAGCAAGGAATAGCTAATGATCCGATAAAACTAAAAATTAGAAGCGCCCAAGTATATGGTTCTGTAAACGAACCTTTTGTAAGATCTATTAAAATCCCTGCACCAAGAGATCCAATAGTAAGACCAATCAAATTTATACAAAGGATATAGAACGCGACTATTGTCGCTCTAATTTTCTCAGGAACTAATTCTTGGACAGTAGAAAAAGTAGGGCCATAAAAACAACCCAGTTGAAAATATCCTAAAACAACTCCCACCCAAAAAATAATGGTGGTTGGCTCAACAAATCTATAAATAATCCCAATTGGTAACAAAATAAGCGATAACCAGAATAAAAAAATTGGCCTCCCTTGGTTTGTTTTTTCTAACCACCAATCACTTACGAGCCCGCCAAATAAAACCCCTGCAAGCCCTGCAAAGACAGCAATGATTCCGGATATTTGAGCAATAACACTTCTGTCAAAACCTCTTTCTTCAACTAACCATATTTGTTCAAAGGCAGCCGCACCAAGAATAATATGATAAAAAACTCCTCCCGAAATAGTTAATGTCAAGGCTGGTGAATTCTTCAAAGCATTAAATAAGATTTTCATAACTTCTGAAAAGGTTAGTTTCTCTTTTTCCAATTCAGTTGAAGTTTGACTATCAATTCTTTTCTTATCTTTGAAGAGCAACATACATAACCCCAAAAGAACTCCCAAAACTCCTAGCATGTAAAAACACCCCCGCCAGCCTATGGTTTCGCCTAGAAGACTTTCTAAAAATATTGGAGATTTTATATCTGCTACAAATCCAACCAATAAAAGACTTATCGCCACTCCTAACGGTACGCCAAGATAATAAAAGCCTGCAGCAAATCCCATTCTTTTTGGAGGAAAAGCATCGCCCAAAAGGGACATTGAAGTTGGAGTGATAATTGATTCACCGACGCCAATGAACATTCTCGGCAAAGCTAGTGTAAGAAACCCTTTAGCTGCTCCTGAGGCCATTGTAAAAATACTCCAAAGTACCACTCCAAAAGCAATCAACCTAGATCTGTTAACCCGATCAGCAAGAGCTCCCATGAACAAACCCATTATTGAGTAAAAGAAAATAAAAGCTAAAGAAGTAAGCAGTCCAAATTGCCAACCCGTAAGTTCCAGCTCTGGAACTATGTAGTTGGCAAAACTTGCAATTAATTGTCTATCTGTAATATTGAGAAGATTGAGTACAGTTAGAAAAAAAAGAAGTCTATATGGATTCATACTTATAGAATATTGTGAAAGAATTATCATAGTATAGGATTTTTAAAAAAATATAAAAAATGTTTGTTTTGGGTGTTACCGGTGGAATTGGGTCTGGCAAATCAGCGGCAACTGATATTTTTTCCTCTGTGGGAATTAAGATAGTCGATGCCGATGTTCTATCTAGAGTCCCAGTTCAAAAAGGAGAAGCAGGCCTTTTTGAGATAAAAAAAAGATATGGTTCTGAAATTCTTCTCGCTACAGGTGAACTGGATAGAAAAAAATTAAGAGAAATAATATTTGAAAAAGAAGAGGAAAAAGATTGGTTAGAAAATTTACTTCATCCTCTAATAGCGGATTTAATTAAAGAGGAATTAAAATCATCTTCTTCCAAGTATACAATCCTTGCCTCGCCATTATTGTTCGAAACTAAACAGTCCGATTATTGTGATGAAGTACTGGTAATAGATGTATCTGAGGAAACTCAAATTTTAAGAACAAAGACGCGAGACGATGTTCCTGAAGAACAAGTAAAAACTATAATTCTTTCGCAAATCAATCGTTCTGAAAGACTCAGATTAGCAACTCACATCATAGAAAATGAAAATACTTTAGATGATCTAAAAAAAGCTGTAACAGAATTACATCAAAAAATAATTACTCAAATTGAAATCAAATGAAATGTCCAAGTTGTAAAGAAGAAATTTCAGAAAGTACTGATAAAAAATTTAGACCTTTCTGCTCAGAAAGATGCCGCTCTCTGGACCTGTCAGATTGGTTTAACGAAAGAAATGTTATTTCTTCGAACTTGTCTCATTCAGAAGATTAAAAAATCCACTTATACCTGCAATACCTTGAGCACTATTTTCTCTTGCAATTTTGAGGTCTTCTTGCTTTAAACCTCCTAAAGCAAAACTAGGCCCTGGAAAAAGCTTGGCCAGTTTAGAAAATTTTTCCCAGCCCAATGCAGGATTTTTATCAATAACATTTTTTATTGGAGAGATAAATATATAATCCAGCTCAAGTTGCGCAGCTTTTATAACTTCTTTTTTATTGTGACAGGAAGCACCGATCAAAGAGGAACTCAACTGATTTGTTTTTATCAAATCTCTGGAGGTAAGATGTAGGCTTTCATGATCGGAAATATTTTTCGCCAACCTTGAATTCAAAATTACTTTGCCTCCCTTATTTTCATAAATTTCTTTGGTTTTATTCCAATGCTCTGATGAAAAATCCATTACATCCACTCTGTAGATCAAGTATTTTGAAGTATCGGATAGTTTTTCAATCAGAGAAAAGAAGTTTTCTGGAATTTTTTTTGGAGTTATTGGAATAAAACTAGCTTCTGTAATCACTATTGATTGATATGTACTCTGGGGATAGGTCTGATGTCATGACAAGAGCCGATTGTTTAGATTTTCCAAGATTGATTTCAATATTGATTGTTTTCTTTCTAAATTCCTTTTTGCCCTTTGCTTCGGAATATTTTGGACTAAGATTTCCATTCACTAAAACCGAATGACCTCCAATTTTTAGTGATAGATTTTTCATATCAAACTCCTTTTCATGGGCATTTCCTGCAGCGGTAATAATTCTGCCCCAATTGGGATCTTCACCGTATGCGGCTGTTTTAACCAGAGGAGAGTTTGCAACTTTTAAAGCAACTTTCTTAGAAGCTTTATAAGAGCTTAATCCCGAAACCTTAATCTTAATAAGTTTGGTAGCACCTTCTCCATCTAAAACCATCTTTTCAGCTAATTCTCTAAAGACCTCAAAAAAGTTATTCTTAATTTTTTTGTGATATTTCTTAAATTCACTTTTTTTCTTTGAGGTTGTTGCAAAAATACTGGAATCACTTGGAGATTGATCTCCATCAATTGAGATTGCATTAAATGTCTGATTGCAAATATCCCTATGTAATTTCTTCAATTGAATTTTTGAAAGTTTTAGATCGGTAAAAATAAAACTCAGGGTAGTAGCCATATTCGGTTCAATCATCCCAACTCCTTTTGCAACTCCGATTACATTAATTTTTTGACTACCTAATTTAAATTCCTTTTTAACTACTTTATGTCGAGTGTCTGTGGTCATTATTGCATTAGCAAAGTCTTCCCAAGAATTTTTCCCTAACTGGTTTGTACATTTTCTAAATGCCTGAGAAAGCTTTTTAGTATCAAGTAATTCTCCTACCACGCCAGTAGAAAAGGGGAGGATATTGTCTTTGGATACATTTAATAGAGAGGAAACATCCTCAATGAGTTTCTCAGAGTCTTTTTTTCCTTTCTTGCCGGTTGCAGCATTTGCATTTCCAGCATTGACCATTAAGACCTTAGGTTCTGAAATATTTTTACTTATTTTTTCTAAACATATTTCCACCGGTGCAGACTTAAATTTATTTGAAGTAAACAAGCCAGACCAAATTGCTTCCTTCTCAAGTTTTACTATTGAGGTATCCAATCTAGTTCCATACTTCGTCTTGGAGGATGCACAACCAATTTTTATATCTTTCAACATTATCTTTTTTTCTTTTTTCTGTTAGCTTTTGCTTTCAGTCTTCTTAAACGTCTATTTCCCTCTATTGGTTGGTCGTTATTAGATGCTTGTTGGTTAGACACAGAGTTATCCATAAATGCTGATGGAGAATTTTCATGCACAGTTTTAGTTTTTTCTAAGACCTCTCTAGATTTCATCTTTTCAATTTCTTGTTCGTCTTCAGGTTTTACTTCGACACGGCAAAGGAACCTTGTAGATTCTTTTTTTATTGTTTCAAGAAGTTGTTCAAACATTTCAAAAGCTTCTCTTTTGTATTCAAGACGTGGATCTTTTCCTGCATAACTTCGAAACCCAATGTTTTGTCTAAGCGAATCTAGTTGATTGATATGATTTTTCCAACTCTGATCAATGACCTGCAGGATGATCTGATTTTCCAATTGAGAATAAACGTTTGGAAATTTATTTCTTTTTTCTAAGTAAATTTTGTCAGCATAATCCAAAAGCTTATCCAGCACCTCTTGCGTGTTGGATTCACTATTTTCCAATTCAGCTATTAAATTAAATTGCAGATTAAATTCAGATTCTAGGATGTTTTTTAGTTCATCAACTTTCCAATTGGTTTCTATTTCATATTCCGGAATATGAGCTTCAAAAGTCGAGCTCAAAACATCAGCTCGCATATTTGAAATTAAGTCATCTAAATCTTTATCTTCTAATATTTCTTTTCGTTGCTTATAAATTACCTGTCTTTGTTCATTCAAGACATCGTCAAATTCTAGAATTCTTTTCCGAATGTCAAAATTCCTACCTTCAACTCGCCTTTGAGCTCGTTCTATAGAATTAGTTAACATCTTATGTTCTATTGATTCTCCTTTTTTCATTCCACCGAAGGATTGCATAAGAGCTTTCATTCGGTCAGGGGCAAATATCTTAAGCAAGCCGTCATCTAGGGATAAGAAAAACTGGGAAGAACCGGGGTCACCTTGCCGTCCTGACCTTCCTCTAAGTTGGTTATCAATTCTTCGAGATTCATGTCTTTCGGTACCGATGACATGCAATCCTCCCAATTGAACAATTTCCTTTCTGGCTGTTTCAGATTCTGGGAACCCTCCAAGGACAATATCTGTTCCTCTTCCAGCCATATTAGTAGCTATGGTCACAGCTTTTTCTTTTCCAGCTTGGGAAATTATTTCTGCTTCTTGTTGATTTTGTTTGGCATTTAAAACACGATGAGGAATATTTAACATATCCAGTTTTTGTGACAAAACTTCAGAGTTTTCAACAGATATAGTACCGACAAGAATGGGATTACCTTTTTCGTGAAAAGTTTTTATCTCATCGATAATGGCATCATTTTTTTCTTCCTCTGTGAGATAAATTTTATCGTTTTTGTCTTCTCTAACCATTGGAAGATTTGTGGGAATAGAAATTGCCTCCAAAGAATAAATTTCATCAAATTCTCTAGCTTCTGTTTTGGCAGTTCCTGTCATTCCTGATAGCTTTTCAAACATCCTAAAGAAGTTTTGAAAAGTAGTAGATGCGAGTGTTTGACTTTCAACTTGAATGTCTAGATTTTCCTTTAATTCTAAAGCTTGATGAACTCCATCAGAAAGCCTTCTGCCTGGCATCGCTCGACCTGAATTTGTATCAATTAAGATGACTTTTCCATTTTGAACTATGTAATCGGTATTTTTTTCAAACAGAGTTTCAGCCCTAACAAGAGCTTGAACCATATTCAGAAGTTTTAAATTTTCACTGGCATACAGACTCACAGAATCCTCGAGGAGGTTATTTTGCTTGAGATAATTTTCTATTTTTTCATGCCCATTTTCCGAAATTTCAATCGATCTGGATTGCAAATCTATAGTGAAGTCTCCTGCTTTCACGACTTCTTCTTTTTCAAAATCAAACTCTTCCTCGGTTAGACTTTTTACGACCGGCTTAAGCTTTCTGTAGAGAGGTCCATTATCTTCTGCAACGCCACTTATTATTAGAGGAGTTCTGGCTTCATCGATCAAAATCGAATCCACTTCGTCTACAACCACAAAATAAGGATCTCTTTGAAGACGATCTTCCTCTCTTAGAACCATATTGTCTCTTAGGTAGTCAAAGCCTAGCTCGTTGTTTGTGGCATAAACGACATCTTTGGCATAGTTTTCTTTTTTCTCTAAAGGATTAAGTTCTGGAGTGATATATCCAACATTCATTCCCAAGCCCTCAAAAATTGGAGCCATCCAGTTTGCATCTCTTTTGGCTAAGTATTCGTTTGCAGTAACTACGATGACACTTTTTCCAGTAAGTGCATTGAGATAACAAGGTAGGGTTGCAACCAATGTCTTTCCTTCTCCCGTTGCCATTTCGGCAATCATGCCCTGATTTAATATGGCACCACCAATTAATTGACAATCATAGTGACGAAGTCCTAAAAATCTTTTGCTTGATTCTCTTACAGCTGCAAACGCCTCTGGCATGAGGTCATCTAAACTTGAACCTTCGGAAAGTCTTTCTTTAAATTTTCTAGTAGTATCTTTTAGTTCTTCGTCCGTAAAAGAATCAAAATTTTGTTCTAAATCATTTATTGAATTAACAATGTTTCCGAGTTTACGTAAAACTCGCTTATCTTTGTTTCCAAATAAGAATGACAATATGGACATGTTTATCCAAGACTAGGATCGATGATTGGTTCTATGTAATCAATAATTGGATTATCACTTTCAGAAGAAATAAGTTCCCATGAATCTGGAACTTCAATCAATTTTCTTAAAAGCAAGTTGTTTTGTGTATGTCCAGATTTATATCCTTCAAATTCTCCAATAAGATTATGTTGCAATAAATATAAGTCTCCGATTACATCCAAAATTTTATGTTTAACCAACTCATCTTTAGATCGTAAACCTTCTTCGTTTAAGATTTCATTATCTTTGATAGCGATAGCATTTTTTTGACTGGCACCTAAGGCAAGAGAATTCTTTTTCAATGCTTCTAGTTCTTCCATAAAGCCATAAGTCCTTGACCTTGAAATTTCTTTTAAATAAGTCGTTGAATTAAAGTCAACTGTGGTTGTTCTAGAGTGGCCTTTACGCGCTTCGTCATCATAGACAAGCGAATGTGTTACTTTAAAACCGTCGTAAGGAGACAATTTCGCATAAGCACCATTATCGGTAGTTATTGAGATTTCTTTTTTAATTTTTATAAACTTTTTTGGTTTTGTTTGTTCTTTTATACCTGCAGACTGTATTAAGAAAACAAAAGGACTCGCACTACCATCCATAATTGGGACTTCGCAATCGTTTATTTCTACAGTGACATTATCTATGCCTAATCCAGCAAAAGCAGACATCATATGTTCTACAGTAGCAATCTCAATTTCACCATCTTTTAATGTTGTTGCCATTGAAGTTGGCCCAACATTCTCAACTACTGCTTTTATTTCAACGTTAGGCTCCAAATCAATTCTTCTAAAGACTACTCCTTGATCTTCTTCAGCCGGGAGAAGATTAATCGTTATCTTTCTTCCGGTATGAAGTCCAACTCCAGTTGCTTTTATAGGATTTGTAAGAGTTCTTTGTACCAACATTGCTTTTAAATTCTTTGTTTTCTGGCTTCAAATAGAATAACAGAACAAGCATTGGAAACGTTAAGACTTTCTATCTGCTCATTCATGGGAATTCTTATCATTTCATCTATATCTTTTTTTAGATTTGGTTTTATGCCTTCACCTTCGGACCCCATTATAATAGCCGTAGGTAAGTTATAGTCACACTCGTAATAGTTTTTTTCTGCAGTTCCATCGCAACCAAGAATATTGAAATTCAGAGTTTTAAGATTTTTTAGTAGATACTTGATATTGTTAACAATAATAAAAGGTATTATTTCTGAAGCACCTTTTGAAACCTTTCTTACTGTTTCGGTTAGATGACATGCTCTATTTTTGCTGACTATTACGGCATCTACATTTGCTGCTAAAGCAGTTCTTAATATCGAACCTACATTTTGTGGATCCATAACATGATCCAAAATCAGTAGAAGTGAATTCTTTTTTTGACTAATCAGCTTTTCTAAAAAATTAATATCTTTTATTTGTGATGGTTTGAAAGTAGCTGATAGTTTTTTATCTGTATTGAATGAGATAGGTAAATCTTTTTCCTCAGCAAGTGAAATCAATTCCAAAGTTTTTTTATTGTTTTTATCTTTTGTAACAGAAAGTTCTTCAATATTTTGAGGAAGGTTATCAAGTAAGGTTTTGATAAAGTTTTGATCATTAGTTTCCAACTTTTTCATATCTAATTAATAACTTTCAAATCAATCCTCTTTCTAGAAGTTTCCACAGATTTTATTTTAATTTTAAATTTATCACCCAACGCATAAATATTATTTTTATTTGCAGAAGTAAGAGAATGAGCTGCCGCATCATGAACATAATATGGCGATCTTTTAAGATTTTTTATATGACAAAACCCCTCAATATTAAGTCCATCGATATGCATAAATACTCCAAATTCCAATACCGCCACAACTTCTCCAGTGAATGCCTTCCCTATGTGTTGTTCGGCACACTTACAACTTAGATATTTAGAGGATTCCCTTACGATTTTCTCTGCTTCTCTATCTTTATCACTACAAATTGAAGAAATTTCATCTATTTCATCTATAGAATAAGAACTTCCTTTTTTTTCAATTATCGACTTAATGACTCTATGCGTTACCAGATCCGAATACCTTCTTATAGGAGAGGTAAAATGACAATATTCTTCAAGTCCAAGAGCAAAATGGTTACTTTCCTTTCCTGAATAAACGGCAAGCTTCATACTTCTTAAAATCTGATATATCAAAGAAAACGATTTTTCTTTTTGTTTGATCTCTTTTAGCCAAGCGTTGAGTTTCTTTCTAGGATTTGATTCAGTCATGCCTTTACGGAGACCTCTGGTTTTTAGAAATTCTTTGAGTTTTTCGAGTTCGTTGTAATCCGGGTTATCGTGGTGACGGAATGGGATAGGTTTTTTAAGTTTTTTAGTTAATTTTGCCGCACAAATATTTGCCAGAATCATAGATTCCTCTATGACTTCGTTTGCTAATAGATGATTTATTGATTTGAATTTTATTATTTTATTATCTTTGCCAACAGGCCTGTATTCAGGAAGATAAAAATCTATCGCCTTCCTTTCTTCTCTTATTTTTCTTCTCAAACCATGTATTTTTTTTAGGGTACTTAAATTAGACAAAATATCATCCGAAAGAGCTATTTGACCTTTTTGATAAAATTTTTCAACCTCATCATAGGTAAGACGATTCTTAGAACAGATAACAGAATTGAAAAATTCAAAGGATTTTATTTCTCCCTCTCTATCTAGATAAATTTCACAAGTTAAAACCAACTTATCCTCATTAGGCCTCAACGAACAAAGTTTATTTGAGATAAGTTCTGGCAGCATAGGGATAACTTTTTTTTCAAAATAAACCGAGGTTGCTCTAGACAAAGCTTCTTTATCTAGCGAAGACTCTTGGAGTACATATTCGGAAACGTCTGCTATTCCGACGTATAAAAGAAAGCCATCGGAACTTTCTTCAGCATACACAGCATCATCAAAATCTTTAGCATTGCTTCCATCAATAGTCACAAAATTTAAATTTCTCAAATCTTTTCTAGATCTGATATCCTGTGCCGAAATATCTCTTTTGATCTTGTTGCATTCATTAATAATAGATTTCGACCATTCGGTGGAAAGCTCAGTTCCATTAGTGGCAAAAATAAAGGCCTCCTCAAATACATCATTGCTTTTTAAGGTCTTTATAGGCTTTGCTTTGGGTTTGTACTTTAGAGACGGTTGAGATGTTATTTTTACTTCACAAATATCATTTGATTTGAAGTTCCTCAAATTCTTACCCTCTAACAGGATATCAAGATGAAAACTTTTATCTAAACTAGTAAGAAAAGTCTTGCCTTTATACTTCTTAATAATACCCGTAAGCTCACTGGTATTTCTTTTCAAGACTTCCTTAATTTTTGCCTTGCTTCCAGGCATTTTTTGACAAACAACTTCATCTCCTGGAAAAACTTTGAACATTTCTCTATTCGATAAAGATAGAATTTCATCCTCTGAATACTTTACCCTCCCTTTGCCTGATTTATTTAAAAATACCTTGGCTTTGAAATTTTCTTTCATTTATACAATTATACTGCTCCTGATAATCTATAAAGCGATTTAATTTTTTAATGTATATTGATAGAAATATATGACCACCCCAGACCTGAGTGATAAGTACCCCCATGTAGATTTTTTAAATTTGCAGTTTACGAATTTTGGCAAAAAAGGTTTTTTTTCAGGAAAAATTGAAACTGTAATTTGCCCTGATGATAATTCGAAAGTTAAGCAAATTCTGGGTGAAGAGGGCGATGGAAAAATTTTGATCGTAGATGGTCAAGGTAGTACCAGAGTTGCCTTAATGGGAGACATGATTGCAGAGTCTGCGGAAAAAAATAATTGGCAAGCTATCATTATAAATGGCTGCGTGAGAGATGTTGAGGTCCTGTCTAAGTTCAACATTGGAATATTTGCTTTGGGCTCAGTTCCAAAAAAAAGTGAAAAAAAAGATCGAGGCGAAATAGGAATTGATATTAATTTTGGGGGTATCTCAATTGAATCTGGAAATTGGGCTTACGCTGATGAAAGCGGGATATTGGTTTCTAAAGAACAGTTAGATTTAGATTAAATTTTTATCTCTTCTAAAATTGAAATATCCTTTATAGAGGTCCCTATATGAATAACGTAATCCCCTTTAGCAATTTCCCATTTAGATTTTTTCACATCCCATTCTGAGAGGTCTCTTTTAGAAACTTTTAAAGTTAATTTCTTGGATTTGTTTTTTGGAATTTTTAACTTTTTAAAATCTACGAGTTTCTTTTTTGGTGTCTGTGCCTTCACTGTTTTTCTTTCTAGATAGCACTGCACAGTTTCAAAAGTAGAAAAGTCGCCAATATTTTTAAGTTTTACTTTAGTTTTGATTTCGTGTTTTTTCTTTGTAACAGAAACCTTTTTTAATTTAAATTTTGAGTAAGACAAACCGTGACCAAAAGGAAAAAGGGGTTCAATTTTCTTCTTGTCGTACCATTTATAACCAACCAATAATTTTTCTTTGTAATCCATTTGCAAGTTTTTACCCGGATAAGAGGAATATGCTGGCGTATCAGATAGTTTTTTGGGATAAGTTGTAGGCAACTTGCCACTTGGACTTTCTTTGCCAAATAATATTTCTGCTAAAGCATTTCCAAATTCCTGTCCTGGAAACCAAGTTTGTAAAATTGCTGGGCACGACTTTATCCAGGGCATGCTTACAGGAGATCCAGTGTTTATTACTAAAACCGTATTTTTATTTGTAGCTAAAATCCTTTTTATAAGAGCATCCTGCTCGCCTGGAAGGCTTAAACTTTTTCTATCATTGCCTTCAGTTTCCCAATCTGAATTTGTGCCTACAACCAGAACTACCGCATCAGATTGCTTTGCTACTTTCACTGCTTCTTCAAGTAAATTTTTTGGGTCAGGCGGTCTACAGCCAAATTGTATTGCAGGAAATCTCCCTTCAAATTCATACTCAACTTCTACTAAATATTCTCTTCCCTTAGAAAATTTTATTTTGTTTCTCTTTGGAGCACATGCAAAACCAAAAAAAGCTTCTCCTTTTTTTTGAGATGACCAATTATCAACTAACTCCTTTCTGTTGATTTTGATTCTGGATAAACCAATACTAAAAACCTCAAATTCAAATTCTCCTGAAATCTCTGGTTTATAAGTAGTAGAAAATTTAACAGATAATTCAGGCCTTTCCTTTTCATCCAAAAACTTTCTTGCAAATCCTTGCAAGGCCCAAAACCTATTTCCACTTAAAACTTGTCTTGCTATTGGCTCTCCATCAAAAGTTTTTCCTCTAAAAAACTCAACTTCAAATCCATTTTCTTTTTTTCCTGGAACGTAAGATTTTTCTTTTTCTAAAGGAGGATGATATTTATCAACATGGCAACCTTTTGCATAATTTATTTTTACTTTTTCTTCCTTTAAGAAATCTGAAATTCCCTCTAAGGGATGAATTTCGTAATGAGGTTTCAAACCTGCACTTCCGCCACCGATAATTTGACTATCTTTAACGTTTGGACCGATTAGAGCAATTTTAGAAATTTTAGTTTTATCAAAAGGTAATACTTCTTCATTCTTTAAAAGAACCATACCTTCGGTAGCAGTTTTTTTAATTAGTTCACGATGAGACTTTTTATCAATGCTTTTCTCTGCAACTCTTTTTTTGTTGAACCTATTTGTGAACTTTGCAACGTTGAGAATTCTCTTCACTTTCTCGTCAATTGTTTCTTCTTTAACAAGCCCATTTTTAACCGCATCAACTAGGTTTTCCCCCCAAGTTTTAGCTGGCCCAGGCATTTCTAAATCTAGACCGCCATTGGCATTCTCCACAGTTTCTAATGCAGCTCCCCAGTCACTCACAACATAACCATCAAATTTCCATTCTTTTTTCAAAATTTGATTTATTAATTCATCATGAGAACTGCAATAAATATTATTTACTTTGTTATAGGCCGACATCACGACTTTAGCTTTGGCTTTTTTTATTCCCATTTCAAAAGGATATAAATAAAGCTCTCTTAATGTTTTTTCATCTATGTTGGAACTAACAAGGTGTCTTTCAAATTCAGTATCGTTTCCAGCAAAATGCTTTAAACAAGCGGCAACCCCCTTACTTTGAACACCGGAGACATAAGAGCAGGCAATTTTTGAAGTTAAAACAGGATCTTCAGAATAACACTCAAAATGACGACCCCCAAGTGGGTGACGATGTAAATTTATAGTAGGAGCTAGAAGAACATCAACATCCTTATATAAGGCTTCCTCACCTGTAGCCGAGCCAATTTTTTTAATTAGTTTTTCATTCCAGGTTGCTCCCAAAAGAATAGGGCTAGGAAAACAAGCTGAAGTTTGAGGGGTACTGGAATCTCCTCTTACTCCGTTTGGACCATCGGACATTTTTATCTTTGGTATTACATGTTTTTTAATATTTGGGGTATACCAGTTATCAAAACCTGATAACAAAGAAACTTTTTCTTCAAGAGATAGTTTGGAAATTATTTTTTTTAATTTCATAACAGAGTAAAGAGTATACTTTGTAAAATTGCTTTTTGAGAATGCCTTTTTTTATTGTTTTATTTTTTTACATCACAATTTCCATCTATCAGATAAGCGCTGTCACAGATGCTTTAAAACTTATCTTTATGGTACAAAGCACCTTTCTGGAAGGTATTTTATTTATCATCTCTCTCTTTCTTACCTTTACTCCTTTTCTAGGTCCAGTTTTAGGGATCATAGGAGCAACATTTGTCTGGGAGTGGAATATTTTATTTTCCGCATTACTTTTTTTCTGGCCCTATCTAATTGGATTTTTGTTTTTTTTCTTTAGAAATAAAAGTTTTGAAAAAAAGAATACAAAAAGCAAAGCTAAAGATATAGAAGACGCTCAGATAATCGAAGAAGAGAAATTTAAATAATATTGGAGCTGGCGATTGGATTCGAACCAACGACCGCCTGATTACAAATCAGGAGCTCTACCAACTGAGCTACGCCAGCAAATCAGATGAAGATGATATATTAATTAAAAAATAAATTGCAGATTAATTTATATTTATCGAAACCTCTCCAGAAGATATCTTTTTTGTTTGATTATCTATTCTGACATTTAGAGATCCATCGGAATTTATATCCAAAGCAGTTCCTTCCTTACTAATTGAATTTGAAAGAAAAACTTTTTTGTCTTTCAAAAAATTCAACTTATTGAAATCTTTTACAAAGCCGTCAAAACCCTTTCTTTCAAAATTTGACTTCAATAATAAAACTTCATTTGCAATTTTCGATATTATTTCGTTTCTATCGATTTCAATATTCTCAAATTCCAATTCAAGTGAAGACCAGTCTTTATCAATTTCTGTATTATTTTTCATAAAAACGTTCAAGCCAATTCCAACAACAATCAAATTTTTTCCATCCTTTGAAAAAGTTTCTATTAAGATCCCTCCAATTTTCTTTTTATTTAAGTAAATATCATTAGGCCATTTAATTTCAGTAAAAATATTTTGCCCTAATAGAACATTGTGTACTGCAAGAGCTGATACCAAACTAAATGAGCTGAAATTTTTCAATTCTTTATTGGTAGAAAAACTCAAAGACATGTATATATTTTCATATTTGGGGCTTTGCCATTTTTTCAAATTTCTGCCCCTACCTTTTGTTTGGCTTTCAGCTACACACAGACAATATTCATTTGGATTTGCAAACTCAAAAAGATAATCGTTAGTTGATTCTACTTCTTCATGAAGCGATAAATGCCACTCAAAATCACAGTTTTTTTCAAGAAAATTAAGGATTTTTTCTTCTTTTAATGTATTTTGTTTGACATCTTTCATGTGTGCTCAGAGAATACACAACTCTATAGGAGGGGTTGGGGAGCGGTCAAACCCATCTGACTGTAAATCAGACGCTTCGGCTTCGCAGGTTCGAATCCTGCCCCCTCCACCAAAAGTGTTGCAATTAGAGTAAAATTTAAGTATAAAACCGTTCGGAGTAAGGGTCTAAGGAGAGATTTTTCTTTCTTTAAGCTTTACTCCTGCATGAATAAGGATCTGCTCATATAGCTCAGCTGGTAGAGCACTTCCTTGGTAAGGAAGAGGTCACCGGTTCAAGTCCGGTTATGAGCTCCATAAAAAAAGTTTATAGAGAGGAATAAAAATGTCAAAAGAAAAATTCGAGAGAACCAAACCACATTTAAATGTAGGCACTATTGGCCATGTAGACCATGGAAAAACTACTCTAACTGCAGCTCTGACTAAAGTATGTGCGGAAGTTCAAGGAACAGGTGAGGCAGTTGCTTTTGACGGAATTGATAATGCCCCTGAAGAGAGAGAAAGAGGAATAACAATTGCTACCTCCCATGTAGAATATGATTCTGCTGCAAGACATTATGCTCATGTAGATTGTCCGGGCCACGCAGACTATATTAAGAATATGATTACAGGTGCTGCTCAAATGGATGGGGCAATTTTGGTAGTCAATTGCGCAGACGGTCCAATGCCTCAAACAAGAGAACACATTTTATTAGCTAGACAAGTTGGAGTGCCATATATAGTCGTTTACCTAAACAAGGCAGATCAAGTTGATGATGCGGAATTGATTGAGCTTGTAGAAGTTGAAGTCAGAGACTTATTAAATGAGTATGAATTTCCAGGTGATGATACACCTATTATCATTGGGTCTGCACTGAAAGCTCTTGAAGGCGATGATTCTGAATACGGAAAACAATCAATTGTAAAACTAGTTGAAGCTATTGACTCATATATACCTGAACCAACTAGAGAAACAGATAAACCATTTTTGATGCCGATTGAAGACATTTTCTCAATTCAAGGAAGAGGAACTGTTGTTACAGGAAGAATTGAAAGAGGTGAAGTAAAAGTCAATGATGAGATGGAAATTGTTGGTATTAGAGACACTGAAAAAACGGTTTGTACTGGAGTTGAAATGTTTAGAAAGCTATTAGATGAAGGAAAAGCTGGAGAAAATGTTGGAGTACTCCTGAGAGGAACAAAAAGGGAAGATGTCGAAAGAGGGCAAGTTTTATCAGCCCCTGGATCAATAACTCCTCATACAAAATTTGAAGCTCAAGTATATGTCTTAAGTAAAGAAGAAGGAGGAAGACATACTCCTTTTTTTAAAGGATACAGACCCCAATTTTATGTGAGAACTACAGATGTTACGGGCGAGGTAACTCTTCCTGATGGGGTTGAGATGGTTATGCCAGGAGATGATATTGCTGTGACAGTTGAATTGATTTCTCCAGTAGCAATGGAAGATGGAATGAAGTTTGCTATTCGTGAAGGTGGTAGAACTGTAGGTGCCGGAGTAGTTTCTAAGATTATTCAATAGGCCAGTAGCTCAATTGGTAGAGCGGCGGTCTCCAAAACCGCAGGTTGGGGGTTCAATTCCCTCCTGGCCTGCCAAAAGAGGGCCTCTGTTTTCTTGTTTTTTGAGTGTGGTATGAATGGAGCTTTATGATTTTAAGTAAAAGTCTTTGGTTAGTGGGTTTAGCAATAATTGCCGGAGCAGTTTGGGGAAACTCTTATTACAATGATTTAGGTCTTTTATATAGAGTGCTCGGAGTTGTAGTATTGTTTTCTATAGGTCTTTTTGTTTTGAGATTTACTGAATTCGGCTCCATGGCATTTGAAACAATTAAGCAATCTATGACAGAAATCAAAAAAGTGGTCTGGCCTAATAGGACCGAGACAACTCAAACAACTCTCATAGTTGTAGGAGTTGTAATTATTGCTGCACTTATTCTGTGGGGTTTAGACTCGCTTTTTTCTTTTTTAATGAGTTTGATCTTAGGTTGATATATGTCTAAAGCATGGTACGTAATAAATTCCTATTCTGGTTATGAAAATAAGGCTAAAGAACAACTTTTAGAGAGAATTAAACTTGATGGAAAAGAAGAACAGTTTGGCAGAATAGAAATCCCAACTCATGAAATCGTTGAATTGAAAGGCGGCAAAGAAAAAATTACAGAAAAAAAATTTTTTCCTGGATATATTCTTGTTGAAATGGAGATGAATGATGATACTTGGCATTTAGTAAAAGAAACGCCGAGAGTTCTTGGCTTTATTGGAGGGTCAAAAAATAATCCTAAATCAATTACTGATGCTGAAGCTGCAAAAATCCTAAATCAAATGGAGCACGGAATTGATGAAACATCTTCAGGTACGGTTTATGAGCCAGGGGAAATGATAAGAGTAATTGACGGCCCATTTAATGATTTTAGTGGTGTGGTTGAAGAAGCGGATAATCAAAAAGGAAAAGTAAAAGTTGCTGTAATGATATTTGGAAGATCAACCCCAGTGGAATTAGATTTTTCTCAAATTGAAAGAGGTTAGATGTGGCAGAAAAAAAAATAATGACATATATAAAACTTCAAGTTCCTGCAGGAGCTGCCTCACCAAGTCCTCCAGTAGGACCAGCCCTTGGTCAACACGGAGTAAATCTGATGGATTTTTGCAATGCTTTCAACTCTAAAACAAATGATTTAGAAAAAAATCTTCCAGTTCCTGTTGTTATAACTGTTTATGAAGACAGAAGTTTTGATTTTCTTGTAAAAACTACTCCGGCTAGCGTTTTACTGAAAAAAGCTGCTGGGCTTTCAAAAGGAAGTGCTACGCCAAATTCAGAGAAAGTTGGAAAGGTCTCGAGAAAGCAGTTGGAAGAAATCGCCGAAGCAAAAATGGTAGATCTTAATGCAACCGATATTGATCAAGCTGTAAAAATTATTGAAGGAAGCGCAAGGAGTATGGGTATTGAGGTAGATTAATGGCAGAAGAAACTAAAAAATATTTACTAAAAGAAGCTCTTGACGAGTTGAGCAACGAAGCATCAAAAAAATTTATCGAGTCCTTAGATATTTCCATTAACTTAGGAATTGATTCTTCGAAATCAGATCAAAATGTGAGAGGAGCTTCAAATTTACCACATGGAAATGGAAAGTCTTTTAGAGTTGCAGTTTTTGCAGAAGGAGATGAAGCAAGTCAAGCTAAAGAAGCAGGAGCGGATAAAGTCGGTATGGAAGATCTAGCAGAAGAGATCAAAAGTGGAAATATAGATTTTGATGTTGTCATTGCAACTCCAGATACGATGAAAGTAGTTTCTCCGTTAGGCCAAATTCTGGGCCCCAAAGGACTTATGCCAAACCCAAAATCTGAAACAGTTACTAAGGATATTCCAAATACTGTAAAAAATGCAAAATCTGGTCAAATTAGGTATAAATCAGATAATCAGGGTATAATTCACGCCCGTATAGGACAGATTGGTTACACAGAAGAACAATTAAAGGATAATTTAGAAGCTTTTTTAACAGATGTTAAAAAGGCTAAACCTCCTTCTGCTAAAGGTATCTACATATCTAAAGTAACTCTTTCTTCAACTATGGGGAAAGGATTTGAAATTGACACAGCAAAACTAAATTTTTAATTTGAATATGATTTCAGTTGTGAAAAAAAGAATTTTAAGCTGTTGTAACTTCGTTACAACCGTCTTAGACCGTAGGAGTTTAAATTGTTTAAACTTAATTTTTCCTGCGCAGATAGCTCATAATGGTTTTTCCATATGGGCGAAAGGTTCCTTTTTTGGAAAATTTTTTCAAAGGAGGTTTTAATAAATGTCACGCTTAGATACCAAAAAAGTTTTAGTCGAGAATTTAAATAAAATTGCTCAAGAAGCTTTTTCAGTTATTGCGATTGATTACCGCGGAACTAATGTTCCAGGTTTAACTCAATTAAGAAAGGATGCTAAATCTAAATCAGTCCATTTAAAAGTTATCAAAAATACTTTGGCTAAGAAAGCTTTAGAGAATACAAAGTTTGATTCTTTAAATGAAATCTTATCTGGACCGACTCTCTTAGCTTTTTCAATGGAAGACTTTCAAGGAGCAGCAAAATTAATTAAGGATTACGCTGCTAAAGAAGAATCTTTTGAAGTTAAAGGCCTTTCAATTGGAGAGGGTTTTCTAGAACCAGTTGAACTTAAGGTTTTAGCATCCCTTCCTTCAAAAGAAGAGGCAATTTCAATACTTATGGGTTTAATTCAGGCTCCTCTTAACAAATTTGCTGGAACTCTCAACGAAGTTCCATCTCAACTGGTAAGAACTTTTAATGCTGTGAGTCAGACAAAATCATAAATATCTAAGTTTTACGGAGATAAATAATGGCTATTACTAAAGAAGAAATATTAGACGCAATATCAGAGATGAGCGTTATGGATGTTGTGGATCTAGTAAAATTAATGGAAGAGAAGTTTGGCGTTACAGCTGCTGCGCCAGTTGCTGCTGCGGCAGCTCCAGCTGCTGGAGATGCTGCTGAAGCTGCGGAGGAACAGAGTGAGTTTGAAATTTTCTTAGCCGATGTTGGCGAAAAGAAAATCGATGTTATTAAGGCTGTGAGAGCAATCACCGGATTAGGTTTGAAAGAAGCCAAGGCAATTGTAGATGGAGCCCCCGCTTCTGTAAAAGAAGGCGCTAACAAAGAAGAAGCCGATCAAGCTAAAACTCAACTTGAAGAAGCTGGCGCTAAAGTAGAGCTTAAATAAAACAAATCAACAGGCTAAATTTATATGGCAAGTACATACTCATTTGCAGAAAAGAAAAGGATAAGAAAAAGTTTTGAGAAAATTTCTAGTGCAATGTCACTTCCTGATATTCTTGAAATACAAACCAATTCATATGATTATTTTCTGCAAAATATTCCAGATTCTTCAAAAAGAAAAAATCAAGGATTGGAAAGTGTTTTTCAATCCATTTTTCCTATAAATAGTGTTTCTGGAAACGCAAGAATTGAGTATTTAGGTTATAAATTAAAAGAACCTGAATTTGATGTTCAAGAGTGTTTGCCCAGAGGCAAAACCTTTGAAGCTCCATTAATCATTAGATGTAGAATTATCTTTATAGATAAAACTACAGGTGAAGAAAATCTTAAGAGCGCCCGTGAGGAAGAAGTCTACATGGGAACTGTCCCACTAATGACAGAACATGGCACTTTTGTCATAAATGGAACAGAAAGGGTTGTAGTTTCTCAACTGCACAGGTCACCAGGTTTAATTTTTGACCATGATAGAGGAAAAACTCATTCGTCAGGAAAGCTTCTATATTCATCCAGAGTTATTCCTTATAGAGGGTCTTGGCTAGACTTTGAATTTGATCATAAGGATTTGGTTTATATTCGTATAGATAGAAGAAGAAAGCTTTATGCAACTATCCTTTTAAGAGCAATTGGATTTTCCTCTCAGGAAATTTTAGAAAAGTTTTATGAAAAAGAAACTTATTTGGTAAATTCGGGCAAATATTCTTTGAAGGTTGTCCCAAGGAGAATGGTTGGAAAGATTGCCGCCTCAGACATAAAGGGTAATCAAGGGATTATCATCGAGGCAGGTAAAAGAATTACTGCGAGGCATATTCGATTAATCGAGTCTAGTAAAATTAAGACTCTAGAGGTCCCAAAGGAGAGCTTATTTAATCAGACTATTGCAGAAGACATTATCGATCCTGCTACAGGAGAAGTAACCATTGCATGCAATACTTTAATTGACGAAGAAGTACTTCTAAAAATAAATGAACTTAAGCTTAAAGAAATAAATGTTCTATATATCAACGAACTTGAATCAGGTCCTTACATTTCCGATACCCTAAGATCAGACACAACTTCTAATTCTTTAGAGGCTTTGGCTGAGATCTACAGAATGATGAGACCTGGGGAACCACCTACCAAAGAAGCAGCTACTCTTTTATTTGAAAACTTATTTTTTAATGCTGATAAATACGATTTATCTGATGTTGGAAGGATGAAATTCAACAAGAGATTAGGCAGAGAGGAGTTGATTGGTAAAGGAGTACTTGATAATGAAGATATTTTAGACGTTATCAAGACATTGGTTGACATTCGTAATGGAAAACAAAATTGTGATGATATTGATCACCTTGGAAATAGGAGAATTAGATCAGTGGGAGAGATGGTTGCTAACCAAGTAAGAGTTGGATTGCTAAGAGTCGAGAGAGCTGTCAGAGAAAGATTAAATATTGCAGAGGCTGAAGAACTTGGTCCAGCAGATTTAATAAATGCAAAACCAATTACAGCAGCAATCAATGAATTTTTTGGCTCAAGTCAGCTTTCTCAATTCATGGATCAAAATAATCCTTTGTCGGAAGTAACTCACAAAAGAAGAGTATCTGCATTAGGCCCCGGAGGCCTTACTCGTGAGAGAGCAGGTTTTGAAGTCAGAGATGTCCATCCTTCTCATTACGGAAGAGTCTGTCCAATAGAAACTCCTGAGGGTCCCAATATTGGCTTGATAAACTCTCTATCAGTTTATGCAAAAGTTAATGACTTCGGATTTATTGAAACTCCCTATAGAAAAGTTGAGAAAGGGAAAGTAACCGATGAGATTCAGTATGTTTCTGCAATAGAAGAGGGAGAATTTGTCATTGCTCAAGCCTCAGTAAAGCTCGATAAAAATAATAAGTTTATTGAAGAGCTTGTTCCAGTGAGATTCAGGAACGAATTTGAATTAATGGCAGTTGATAGAGTTGACCTTATGGATGTATCTCCTCAGCAGGTTGTCTCAATTGCAGCTGCTCTAATTCCATTTTTAGAACATGATGATGCAAATAGAGCATTGATGGGTTCAAATATGCAACGTCAGGCTGTTCCGACATTATCAACCGAAGCTCCATTAGTAGGCACCGGTATGGAAAGACTTGTTGCTCAATACTCAGGAGATTGCATCATTGCTAAAAATTCTGGAATAGTAGAGAAAGTCGATTCAGGTAAAATAGTTGTCAGGAAAAACCTCAAAGAAATCAATACCTCCGATTCAGCGGTTGATATCTACAATTTAATAAAATATACAAGATCAAATCAAAATACTTGTATTAATCAAAGACCAATTGTTAATGAAGGAGATAAAATCTCTTCAGGTGACATTTTAGCAGACGGCTCATCGATTGATTTAGGAGAGTTAGCCCTTGGTCAAAACATAAAAGTTGCATTTATGGCTTGGCATGGCTACAACTTTGAAGACTCCATTCTTATCTCAGATAAATTGGTTAAAGAAGACAAGTTAACTAGTGTGCATATCGTTGAAGAAACTTGTACAGCAAGAGACACTAAACTTGGTCCAGATGAAATAACTGCAGATATTCCTAATGTGGGAGAATCAGCTTTATCAAAATTAGATGAATGCGGAATTGTTCATATCGGCGCTGAAGTCAATGCTGGAGATATACTTGTTGGCAAAGTAACGCCAAAAGGAGAGACGCAATTATCTCCTGAAGAGAAGTTACTCAGAGCTATTTTTGGTGAAAAAGCTTCAGATGTAAAAGATACTTCCCTAAGAGTTAAGGCTGGCCAAGACGGAACAGTAATAGATGTTCAAGTTTTTACGAGAGAAGGATTAGAAAAAAATTCTAGAGCTGAAGTTATTGAGTCAGTTTCTCTTTCAGAAATTCAAAAAGATATTGATCAAGAACTAAGCATTGTTTCACAAGCGTCTATTAATTCACTTATGCCCTCTTTGGAAGGAAAAAAAGTTATAAGCGGCAGAGGAATATCAAAAGGAGATACTTTAACAAAGGTTTTCTTAAATGACTTACCTTCCAGTGAATGGTTTAAATTGAGATTGCAAGACGAAAAACTTAACGACTTGATTAAAGAGTCAAAGGATAACCTCCAAAAATATGAATTGATGCTAAAGGAAAAATTCGAAGCAAAAAAAAGGAAAATTGTTTCAGGCGATGACTTACCACCTGGTGTCCAACAAGTTATCAAAGTATATCTAGCAGTAAAAAGAAAAATTCAACCTGGAGACAAACTTGCCGGAAGACATGGAAATAAAGGAGTGATATCCGTGATAATGCCAGTCGAAGACATGCCTTACGATGAAAATGGTGAACCTGTTGATGTCGTCCTTAATCCATTGGGAGTTCCCTCAAGAATGAATGTAGGACAACTTTTAGAAGTTCACCTAGGCTGGGCTTCAAAAGAACTTGGTAAAAAAATTGGCGAACTAGTTGAAAAATCTAAAAATATCTCAGAAGTAAAATCCTTTGTGGATAAGATCTATTCTTCAACTGGTAAAAAAGAGGACATTGAAAAGCTATCTGAAAAAGAATTCAAGGAATTATGTATGAATCTTAAGTCAGGTGTTCCAATGGCAACTCCAGTTTTTGATGGAGCATCAGAAGGAGAAATAAAAAAAATGCTTGAGTTAGCAGATCTTCCTTCTTCTGGGCAAACACAATTATATGATGGTAGAACAGGCGAAGCATTCGATAGATTAGTGACTATTGGGTACATGTACATTTTAAAACTAAATCATTTAATTGAAGACAAAATGCATGCAAGATCTACTGGCTCTTATAGCTTGGTAACTCAACAGCCTTTAGGTGGTAAAGCTCAGTTTGGAGGACAAAGGTTAGGGGAAATGGAAGTTTGGGCTTTGGAGGCATATGGTGCAGCTAACACTCTACAAGAAATGCTTACTGTTAAATCAGATGATGTGCCGGGTAGAACGAAAGTATATAAAAATATTGTTGATGGTAATTATGAAATGGAAGCAGGTATTCCTGAATCCTACAACGTCTTAACTAAAGAAGTAAGGTCTTTGGGAATTGACATTGATTTTGATGAGGTAGATTAAATATATGAAGGATTTACTAAAACTTTTTAAACAAGAAGAAGAAAATAACTTTAATGTAATCAAGGCAGGACTGGCCTCAAGTCAGCAGATAAGGTCATGGTCCTTTGGAGAGGTAAAAAAACCCGAAACGATCAATTACCGTACTTTTAAACCTGAAAGAGATGGTTTATTTTGTGCCAAAATTTTTGGCCCTGTAAAAGACTACGAATGTATTTGCGGAAAATACAAAAGAATGAAACATAGGGGAGTAGTTTGTGAAAAATGTGGTGTAGAAGTAACATTAGCTAAAGTAAGACGAGAAAGGATGGGGCATATAGAACTTGCAGCTCCTGTTGCTCATATTTGGTTTCTTAAATCTCTACCCTCAAGAATTTCTCTTTTGTTAGATAAAACACTCAGAGAAGTTGAAAGAATTCTCTATTTTGAATCTTTTGTGGTCACAGATCCTGGTATGACTGATCTTGAAAAAGGCCAAATACTTGATGAAGAAGAATATTTTGAGAAACTTGAAGAATTTGGAGAAGAGTTTTCTGCAGGAATGGGTGCTGAATCCGTAAAAATTCTTTTATCGGAGATGAATCTTGAAAATGAAATTTCTGAAGTTCAAGAACAGATAAATTCTACTAATAGCGATGCAAAGAAAAAGAAATTATCAAAAAGGTTAAAAATCCTTAAAGCTTTTACTAATTCAAATAACAAACCAGAATGGATGATACTTGATGTTCTGCCTGTATTACCTCCAGACTTGAGGCCTCTAGTTCCTTTAGAAGGAGGAAGATTTGCAACTTCTGATCTAAATGATTTGTATAGGAGAGTTATCAATAGAAACAATAGGCTTAAAAGACTTATTGAGTTGAATGCTCCAGAAATAATTGTTCGAAATGAAAAAAGGATGCTTCAAGAATCCGTTGACGCTCTTTTGGATAATGGAAGAAGAGGAAGAGCTATTACAGGCTCAAACAAAAGACCTTTGAAATCTTTAGCAGATATGATTAAAGGAAAACAGGGAAGATTCAGGCAAAACCTTCTGGGCAAACGTGTAGATTATTCAGGTAGATCTGTAATTGTAGTTGGCCCAACCTTAAAACTTCATCAATGTGGATTGCCAAAAAAAATGGCTTTGGAATTATTTAAGCCGTTTGTCTTTGGAAAACTTCAACAACTTGAATTAGCTACAACCATTAAAGGCGCTAAAAGAATGGTAGAAAGAGAAGAACCAGTAGTGTGGGACATTTTAGCTGATGTAATCAGAGAGCATCCCATTTTACTAAATAGAGCGCCAACTCTTCATAGACTTGGAATACAAGCTTTCGAGCCTACCTTAATTGAAGGTAAGGCAATTCAACTTCATCCACTAGTTTGTAAAGCTTACAACGCTGATTTCGATGGAGATCAAATGGCAGTTCACGTTCCTCTTACACTTGGTGCACAACTTGAGTGTAGAGCTTTAATGATGGCTAGTAATAACATTCTCTCACCATCCAATGGAAAGCCCATTATTGATCCATCCCAAGATGTTGTTCTAGGCATTTATTATATGACTAGAGAAAAAGCAGCCGCTAAAGGAGAAGGATCAATTTTTGCAGATATAAATGAAGTACACAGAGCTTACGCTACTGGAAACGTTGAACTTCAAGCACTTGTTAAAGTAAGATTAAAAAATTCAGAAGGAGAGCTTAAGCTTGTTGATACAACAGTGGGCAGAGCAATTTTATCTGACATTCTTCCAAAAGAACTGGATTTTGAATTAATAAATAAACCATTAGATAGTAAATCCATTTCATCTTTGATCAATATGTCATATAGACATAGCGGTTTAAAAGAGACAGTAATATTTGCTGATAATTTGATGTATCTGGGTTATGAGTATTCTACTAAGTCCGGATCATCGATTTGTGTAGATGATTGTCAAATTCCTTTAGATAAAGAAAATATTATTTCTAGCGCAGAATCAGAAGTTAAAGAAATTGAGTCTCAGTATTCATCTGGACTTGTGACGCAAGGTGAAAAGTACAATAAAGTTATCGATATTTGGTCTAGAGCGAATGAAAAAGTTGCAAGCTCTTTAATGGACACAATTTCAACAGAAAAAGTTGAAGATAGTGACGGTAATGAAATAGATCAAAAGTCATTCAATTCTGTATTTATGTATTTGGACTCAGGAGCAAGAAGCTCGCCCGCTCAAGTAAGGCAATTGGCTGGAATGAGAGGACTAATGGCAAAACCAGATGGCTCAATTATAGAGACACCCATAACTGCCAACTTTAGAGAAGGCTTAACAGTTCTGCAGTATTTCACATCTACCCATGGAGCCAGGAAAGGGCTGGCTGATACTGCACTTAAAACTGCTAATTCAGGATATTTAACAAGACGTCTAGTAGATGTAGCACAAGATTTAGTTATTAGAGAAGAAGATTGTGGAACCAAGGAAGGGATTGAACTTAGATCGATTATTGAAGGAGGAGAAGTCGTTCAGCACTTGAAAGATAGAATTTTAGGAAGAGTTTTGTCTGAACCATTATCTTCCAAAGACGGTTCTTTTAAAATACCAAAAGGTACTTTGATTGATGAGTCTTTGGCAGAAAAAATTGAGTTAAATAATATTGATATCGCAAAAGTAAGATCACCAATAACCTGTGAAACAAGTTTTGGAATATGTTCTTCATGTTATGGAAGAGACTTAGGACGAGGCAATCTTGTGGATCCAGGAGAAGCTGTTGGAATAGTTGCAGCTCAATCGATCGGTGAACCTGGAACACAGTTAACCATGAGAACATTTCATATTGGTGGGGCTGCATCAAGATCTTCCGAGGAAGACAGAGTACAAGCTAAGTATGACGGGACAGTAAAATTTAGAAATCTCAATTCACTATTAAATAAATCAAAAAAACAAGTTTGTATTTCGAGATCTGCGGAATTAGTTCTATTCGATGAAAATGAATCCGAAAAAGAAAGATACAAAATTCCTTATGGAGCCGAAATTGAAGTAAACGAAGGTTCTCCTGTTAAGTCAGGAGACTTGCTAGCTTCATGGGATCCACTTAATCATCCAATAATCTCTGAGGTAAAAGGTAAAGTAAATCTTCAGGACATGGAAAATGGCATTACCATCAGAGAAGTAACGGATGAGCTTACAGGACTTTCTAGCGTAGAAATTTTAGATGCGTCAGAGAGAACATCGGCGGGTAAAGATATGAATCCTATGGTTGTTATCAAAGACTCTAAAGGAAAAGAAGTAATGCTTCCAGGAGGAAAAAGGCCAGCTGAATACAAACTTGAACAAAAGTCTTTAGTGAACGTTTCTGATGGACAATCTATTGAAATTGGAGATGTTCTTGCACGAATACCAAAAGAATCTTCTAAAACTAGAGATATTACCGGTGGACTTCCAAGAGTAGCTGACTTGTTTGAGGCAAGACAACCTAAAGAAGTGGCTATATTAGCTGAAATAAGCGGCATCGTCTCTTGGGGTAAAGAAACAAAGGGTAAAAGAAGGCTTGTCTTAACCGGCAAAGAAGGAAAAGAAGAAGTTATTCGAGAGACTTTAATTCCTAAAACAAGAAGCATTAATGTATTCGAAGGTGAAACTGTTTCCAAAGGAGATGTAATTAGTGAGGGCTCTTTAAGTCCGCATGATATTCTTGCTTTGAAGGGAGTAGAAGAGTTAACCGATTACGTTGTTAACGAAATTCAAGATGTCTACAGACTTCAAGGTGTGGAAATTAGCGACAAGCACATTGAATGTATTTTGAGACAAATGCTTAGAAAGGTTGAAGTTACTGACTCGGGTGAAACTGATTTAATTATTGGCGATCAACTTGAGCTTTCTGAGGTTTTAATTCAGAACAAAAAAGTTTCTTCAAATGGCGGAGTTCCAGCAAGCTATAAACGCCTTTTATTAGGGATAACAAAAGCTTCTTTAGCTACAGAGTCTTTCGTATCTGCAGCTTCTTTTCAAGAGACTACTAGAGTTCTTACTGAGGCTTCAGTTACAGGTAAAATAGATAGGCTCAGAGGGCTAAAAGAAAATGTTGTTATAGGAAGACTGATCCCAGCTGGTACTGGATATGGAGCATCTCAAAGTCAGTCTGACCTTGTTACAGATATTGAATCTGAACTTAGTGAGGCCATTGCTGATACTGAGCCGGATAATTCTGAAGCTTCAAAAGAAGAATAGTTTGACCAAACGTAAATGTCTAATTAAAATCGCGACCTTAAATTATGTCTAGAATTAATCAATTATTACGCAAACCTAGAAAGGTTAAAAAATCGAAAAGTGATGTGCCTGCATTAGTAGGTTCTCCACAAAAAAGAGGGGTATGTACAAGGGTCTATACAACTACACCAAAAAAGCCTAATTCAGCATTAAGAAAAGTATGCAAAGTAAGACTAACATCAGGATATGAAGTTATTTCTTATATTGGAGGAGAAGGCCATAATCTCCAAGAACATTCCGTCGTTTTAATTAGGGGTGGAAGAGTCAAAGACCTCCCTGGTGTCAGATATCATACTGTGAGAGGAACTCTTGACACTACAGGAGTTGAAGACAGAAAACAAAGAAGATCTAAGTACGGATCAAAGAGGCCTAAATAATGCCAAGAAAAGGTCCAGTTCCAAAAAGGGATGTTATACCAGACCCAAAATATGGGAATGTTAAGCTTGCAAAATTTGTAAATAATCTCATGCAAAGAGGGAAAAAGAGTACTGCAGAAAAGATAATTTATTCTGCTCTTGACCAAGTTTCAAGCAAGTCAAAAAGAGATCCTCTTGAGGTTTTCGAAGAAGCTCTTGATCAAGTAGGGCCTCAAGTAGAGGTAAAATCAAGAAGGGTTGGTGGCGCTACGTATCAAGTTCCTTTAGAAGTTAAAACGTCAAGACGTCTTGCACTCGCGATGAGGTGGATAGTCACAAGCGCTAAAAAGAGATCGGAAAAAAATATGTCAACAAAATTGGCTGGAGAGCTCATCGATGCTGCTGATGGAAAAGGCGAGGCAGTTAAAAAACGTCAAGACACCCATAAAATGGCTGAAGCCAATAAAGCTTTTTCTCACTTTAGATTCTGATAAATGTCATCCAGAAAAGTTCCCCTAAATCTTTATCGAAATATCGGTATTTGTGCGCATGTTGACGCAGGAAAAACTACTACAACTGAAAGAGTTCTTTTTTATACCGGAATATCTCATAAAATCGGAGAAGTTCATGACGGAGCAGCCACTATGGACTGGATGGAACAAGAGCAA
The DNA here is from genome assembly GCA_902563105.1 of uncultured SAR86 cluster bacterium. GTDB lineage: Bacteria > Pseudomonadota > Gammaproteobacteria > Magnimaribacterales > AG-339-G14 > MEDG-81. The sequence goes on along the minus strand of CACEVU010000002.1, from coordinate 203,700 downwards.
GAAAGAGGGATAACAATTACGTCCGCTGCCACAACATGCTTTTGGAAAGGTATGAGAAGTCAATTCAATGAACATAGAATAAATATTATCGATACACCCGGGCACGTGGATTTTACCATTGAGGTAGAAAGATCTTTGAGAGTTCTCGATGGTGCGGTCGTAGTTTTCTGTGGAAGCTCAGGAGTCGAGCCTCAATCCGAGACGGTCTGGAGACAAGCAAATAGATATAAAGTTCCAAGAATTGCGTTTGTAAACAAAATGGATAGAGCTGGAGCAGACTTTTTAAAAGTAGTAGAACAAATTAAAAACAGATTAGGAGCTACCCCAGTTCCAATTCAACTTCCCATAGGAGCTGAGGACGACTTCAAAGGTATTATAGATTTAATGAGAATGAAGGCCTTATATTGGGATGGAGATGACATGGGTACTTCTTACAGAGAGGAGGAAATTCCTGCTGATTTACTTGAAGTATCCGAGAAATATAGAGAAGCCATGCTTGAATCAGTTGCTGAAGCTGATGAAGATTTAATGGAAAAATATTTAGAAAACGGGGATTTATCTCTAGACGAAATCATTAAGGGAATTAGGACAAGAACTCTTAGCAATGAAATAGTACCAACAATATGCGGCTCAGCATTCAAAAACAAAGGTGTTCAACCCATGCTTGATTGCGTAATAGATTTTTTGCCCTCTCCAGATGAGGTTGAAGCTATTCAAGGCATCCTCGAAGATGAAGAAACTTCTGACCAAAGATCCTCTAGTGACGAAGAGCCTTTTTCTGCTTTGGCTTTCAAAATAGCTACAGATCCTTTTGTAGGAACTTTAACTTTTGTTAGGGTTTATTCGGGCGTCTTAAATTCTGGCGATGCTGTTTATTCTCCTGCAAAGAGATCTAAAGAAAGAATTGGAAGAATGCTTCAAATGCATGCAAACAATAGAAGTGAAATTTCAGAAGTAAGAGCAGGCGACATCGCAGCCGTTATTGGATTAAAAGACGTAACTACCGGCGATACCCTATGTGACATCAAAAAACCAATCATTTTAGAAAAAATGACTTTTCCAGAGCCTGTAATTTCAGTTGCTGTAGAACCAAAAACAAAAACTGATCAAGAAAAAATGTCTACAGCGCTGGGGAGACTTGCTCAGGAAGATCCTTCTTTTAGGGTAAGTTCTGATGAAGAATCTGGTCAAACAATTATATCTGGGATGGGAGAACTTCATCTCGACGTCCTTGTAGATAGGATGAAAAGAGAGTTTGATGTTGAGGCAAATATAGGAAAGCCTCAAGTAGCTTACAGAGAAACTATTAAGAAAGACGTCGAATCTGAGGGAAAATTTGTTCGTCAGTCAGGTGGTAAAGGTCAATACGGACATGTTTGGTTAAAAATTGAACCTTTAGAAGAATCTGAAAAAGAAGACGAAAATGAAGTTTTTCAATTTGTTAACAAAATTGTTGGCGGAACTATTCCAAGAGAATTTATCCCCGCAGTAGAAAAAGGAGCATTTGAGCAAATGCAGTCAGGCATATTAGGAGGATTTCCTTTAATTGACGTAAAAGTAACTGTTTATGATGGTTCTTTTCATGACGTTGATTCCAGTGAGATAGCATTCAAAGTTGCATCTTCAATGGCCTTAAAAGATGGAGCACTAAAAGCTAACCCAGTTATTCTTGAACCAATAATGAAATTAGAAGTTGTCACTCCAGAGGAATACATGGGTGATGTAGTTGGTGACCTCAATAGAAGAAGAGGTATTGTACAAGGGATGAATGACATTCATGCTGGTAAAGTTTTAGATGGTGAAGTACCTCTTGCAGAAATGTTTGGTTATGCAACAGATTTAAGGTCTGCAACACAAGGTCGAGCTACTTTTACTATGGAGCCCTTAAAGTATTCTGAAGTCCCTGGAAACGTCGCAGAAGCACTTGTAAACAAAGGTTAATTTCTTATTGACAGTCTTTCAGGGCAAGCATAGAATTGCCGCTCTTTTGCATATTATTATGTAATAGGCCGAATGTATTCGGTACGTTCTTTAAAAATTTTGTTGTTTAAATAGAGGTAAGCTTTGCAAAGCCAAAACATAAGAATTCGTCTAAAAGCTTTTGATAATAAGCTAATTGATAAGTCTGCGAAAGAAATCGTTGAAACTGTCAAAAGAACCGGAGCTGTTGTGAAGGGCCCTATTCCCATGCCAGTTAAAAAAAGGCAAACAACAATCTTAATTTCTCCTCACAAAGATAAAGATGCTCGTGACCAATACGAGATTAGAACCTACAAAAGAATTATGGATATTATTAAGCCAACTGAAAAAACAGTTGATGCTCTTATGAAACTAGACCTCTCTGCCGGTGTAGATGTGCAAATTTCCCTTGATGAGCTTAATTGATTAAAAAAATGATTGGACTAATTGCAAGAAAAGAAGGAATGAGTAGACTTTTCACTGAAGAGGGAAAATCTATTCCTGTTACAGTATTAAAAATTCATTCAAATATAGTTTCCCAAATAAAAACCTCGGATAAAGATGGTTACGAGGCCGTACAGATTTCCGCAGTAGACAAACCCGAAAAAAATAAATCAAAAGCACTAACTGGGCATTTCAAAAAAAATAACATTAATTTTAAAAATCATTCTGTAGAATTTTCACCAGTTGGATCTGACTTAGAAAGTCTCGCCATTGGGTCAGAATTGAAAGTCGATATATTCGAAGAAGGACAATTTGTTGACGTCATTGGAACTACAAAAGGTAAAGGTTTTGCTGGAACAGTTAAAAGGTGGAATTTCGCAACTCAAGACGCTACCCATGGAAATTCTTTAGCACACAGAAAACCGGGCTCAATCGGTCAATGTCAGACTCCTGGAAGAGTTTGGAAAGGAAAGAAAATGTCTGGTCACATGGGGAATGTGCGACAAACCACACAAAATTTAAAGGTTCAAAAAATTGATTTAGAAAATAACTTTATTTTGATCAAGGGAGCAGTTCCAGGACCTAATGGATCGGAAGTAACTATCAAGCCTGCAACAAAAAAATCATGAAACTTCCATTTTTAAAATCTTCTAAAACAACTGAGGCAGAGGTTTCAGAAAAAATTTTTGGTGTCGAGGTCAATACTGATCTCATTGCTCAATTGATAAAAATTTATATCGAGAACGGTCATCCTGGAACTAAAGCTCAAAAAAATAGATCTGCGGTCAGAGGAGGCGGAAAGAAACCATGGCGCCAAAAGGGCACAGGAAGAGCAAGAGCAGGTACCTCAAGAAGTCCGCTTTGGAGAGGAGGGGGAGTAGTTTTCCCTGCAGCTTCAAAGTCAGCAAAACCTAAAAAGATGAACAAGAAAATGTATAAATCTGCAATGCGTTCAATTTTTTCGTCTTTAGCGAAAGAGAATAAAATTTTCTTATCGGAGCAAATTAATATAGAAAATCCAAAAACAAAAGATTTTTTAGACTACTTACATAAAAATGAACTCAATGAAGGCCTTTTTATAGTTGAGGAAATTTCTAAAAATCTAAATTTAGCTTCAAGAAATTTACCCAACGTCAATGTAACAAGCCCAACTTCACTGAATCCAATAAATTTACTTAAGTTCAATCCCATTATCATATCTGAAAACTGTCTTGGGCTTATTGAAGAGAAATTATCATGAGCAATGTAATACCAAATAAAATTATTGAATCACCGCTTGTTTCTGAAAAATCATCTCTTGTAGGACAATATGCAAATACTTACGTATTTAAAGTAAATACATCGGCAACAAAAAATCAGGTAAAAAAAGCTATTGAAGCTAAATTCGATGTGAATGTCATAAAAGTAAACATTCTAAATATGAAAGGAAAGACTAAAAGAATGATGAATCTAAGAGGAAAAATAAGAAGAAAGTCCGATTGGAAAAAAGCTTACGTATCTTTAAAACCTGAACAAAGAATAGAAATTATCCAAGAGTAAAATGGCAATAGTAAAGGCAAAACCAACGTCACCAGGGAGAAGATTTAGAAGTCTTCAAACTGAGAAAGACCTTTATAAAGGAAGACCTTTAGCTTCCTTATTGACAAGAAAAAATAAGACTGGTGGAAGAAATAATTCTGGTCGAATTACTACCCGCCATATCGGGGGAGGACATAAGCAACATTATAGAATAATCGACTTTAAAAGGGACAAAGATAACATCCCCGCAAAAGTAGAAAGAATTGAATATGATCCAAACCGATCCTCCTTTATAGCTCTATTACTCTATAAAGATGGAGAAAGAAGATACATTATTTCGCCAAAAGGTCTAAAAGTTAATGATCTTGTATTGTCTGGGTCAGAAGCAACAGTGGATGTTGGCAATACTTTGCTTTTGAAAGATATTCCTGTGGGGAGTATTTTGCATTGTATTGAACTCAAACCAGGTAAAGGGGCCCAATTAGCAAGAAGTGCGGGAACTTACGTGCAATATATTGCTAAAGAAGGTCAATATGCAACTTTGAGGTTAAAAAGCGGAGAGGTAAGAAAGGTTTTAATAGATTGTAGAGCCACTATAGGTGAAGTATCCAATCAAGAGCATTCTTTAAAATCCTATGGCAAAGCTGGCGCTAAAAGATGGAAGGGAGTTAGACCTACAGTAAGGGGAGTAGCTATGAATCCTATTGATCATCCTCATGGAGGAGGAGAGGGAAAGACTTCTGGGGGAAGACATCCAGTTTCACCTTGGGGCGTTCCTACAAAAGGTTTTAGAACTAGAAGCAACAAAAGAACAGATTCTTTGATAATTAGGAGAAGGAAAAAGTAATGGTTAGATCGTTAAAAAAAGGACCTTTTGTAGATCATCATCTTGAAGGTAAAGTTCAAAAGGCCATAGAGGAGAAAAGTAAAAGACCAATAAAAACTTGGTCGAGAAGATCAATGATAACTCCAGATATGGTGAACCTTACAATTGCAATCCACAACGGAAGAGTGCATGTTCCTATTCTAATAAAAGAAGACATGGTTGGACACAAACTTGGAGAATTCGTCCCTACAAGAACTTTTAAAATGCATTCTGGTGATAGACAGGCAGGATAATTATGACTGAAGTAAAAGCAAAATTAAGCAAGCTAACTATATCTCCATATAAGGTCAGATTGGTTGCTGATCAGATTCGTGGAAAAAAAATCGAAGAAGCTATAGATATACTATCTTTCAGTAAAAAGTCCTCTGCTACAAATGTGCTAAAACTCTTAGAATCGGCTGTAGCAAATGCTGAACACAATAATGGTTTAAATATAGACGATCTATATATTTCAGAGATAAGGGTAGACGAATCTTTTATTTTGAAGAGAATTCAAGCCCGAGCAAGAGGTAGAGCCGACAGAATTCAAAAAAGAAGCTGTCACGTAAATATAACTTTAGGAAGTGAGAAAAATTAGATGGGACAGAAAGTAAACCCAATTGGTATAAGACTTGGAATTTCAAGAAAACACAATTCAACTTGGTATGCTGAGAAAGATAAGTACCAAGAGCTTTTACTAAACGATTTTGCTGTTAGAGAGTTTCTAAGAAAGGAGCTAGACAACTCTTTTGTAAGTAAAATTGAAATAGAGCGACCCTCTCAGAGCGGAAAAGTTACTATTCATACTTCTAGACCAGGAATGATCATAGGAAAAAAGGGAGAGGATATTGACCGTCTTAGAGATGAACTTACTAAATTAATGGAAGTGCCGGTCAGTCTTAATATTCAAGAAATTAGAAAACCAGATTTAGACGCACAATTAGTCGCAGCAAATATAGCTGTTCAACTTGAAAGGCGAGCAATGTTCAGAAGAGTTATCAAAAGATCAGCTCAAAATACTATGCGCCAAGGTGCTCAAGGCGTAAAAGTGAGAGTCGCTGGGAGATTGGGTGGTGCTGAGATAGCTAGGGCAGAATGGCACAAAGAAGGTAGAGTGCCTCTGCATACTTTAAAAGCAGATATAGATTATGGACTTGCTGAGGCAAAAACTACTTATGGAATTATTGGGGTTAAAGTTTGGATATGCAGGGGAGAAATTTCAACGAAAGCTAAGAAAACTGAAAATTAAAAGTTATGTTTCAACCAAAAAGAACAAAATATAGAAAACAAATGAAAGGTCGAAATAGAGGGCTAGCTCAAAAAGCTAATTCTCTTGATTTTGGTGCTTTTGGTCTTAAGGCTACTTCCAGGGGGCAAATAACCTCTAGACAAATTGAAGCTGCTCGAAGAGCTATGACTAGGCATGTAAAGAGAGGAGCAAAAATTTGGATAAGAATCTTCCCTGACAAACCTATAACTAAAAAACCTCTAGAGGTTAGACAGGGAAAAGGAAAAGGAAATGTTGAATATTGGGTGTGCCCAATTAAACCTGGAAGAATTCTTTATGAAATGGAAGGTGTAGATGAGTCAATTGCAAGAGAGGCTTTAACTCTAGCTGCAGCAAAACTACCTGTTGGAACGAAATTTATTCAAAGGAGATCAGTTTAGTGGCTAAGAAAAAAGCAAATCTCTCAGAATTTGAAAAGTTAAGCATGGAATATCTTGATCTTAAATTAAAAAATAGTTCGGGCTCTCTTAAGGAAACGCATAAGTTATCCGAAATAAGAAAAGATATTGCAAGGTTAAAAACTAAAGAAAAAATGGACACAGAAAAATGAACGATGCAGTAGAAAGAACCTTAGTAGGGTCGGTTGTAAGTGTTTCCGGAAATAAATCTAGAGTGGCTCTTATTCAGAGAAGTGTTAGGCACAAAACCCTTGGAAAAATTATTAAGCGCTCTTCAAAAGTAAGCTTTCACGATGAAGAAAATGCAAGTAATTTAGGTGACAAAGTAAAGATTGTGGAATGCAAACCCCATTCTAAGTCTAAATCTTGGAAAATTGTCGAAGTCCTTAAGGTTTTTGAGGGGATTGAATAAAAATGATTCAGACTCAAACCATACTCGAAATTGCAGACAACAGTGGTGCTAGAAAGGTCATGTGCATTAAAGTTCTCGGGGGCTCTAAAAGAAGATATGCTCGGGTTGGAGACGTTATAAAAGTTGCCATTAAAGAAGCTATTCCAACTGGAAGGGTTAAAAAAGGTCAGGTAGCCGAAGCTGTGGTCGTAAGAACCAAAAAAGATATCAAGAGGGAAGATGGTTCTAGCATCAGGTTTGACGATAATGCTGCTGTTTTAGTGAATACTCAAAAACAACCCATTGGGACAAGGATTTTTGGTCCAGTTTCAAGAGAGCTTAGAAGCAAAGATTTTATGAGAATAATTTCTCTTGCACCGGAGGTTATTTAGAGATGAAAAAGCTTAGAACGGGTGATGAGGTTATTGTGATATCAGGCAAGGATTCTGGGAAAACAGGAACACTTTCTAAATTTTTATCGGATACAAAATGCATTGTTTCAGGAGTAAAGATTGTCAAGAAACACCAAAAACCAAATCCTCAACTGAATATTCAAGGTGGAATTCTTGAAAAAGAATCTCCAGTAGATATCTCTAATTTAGCAATTTATAACAAGAAATCAAAAAAAGCAGACAAAATTAAAATTGAAACAAAGAAAGACCTAAAAATAAGAGTATTTAAATCTGACGGGAAAGAAATCAAATGACAACATCCATTCTTAAAAAAACATATCTTGAGAAGGCTATTCCTAACCTAAAGGAATCTCTCGGCTATAAGTCCAATATGGCAATTCCAAGAATTACCAAAGTAACTTTAAATATGGGTTTGGGTCCAGATGCGGTCAATGATAGAAAAGTTATAGAAACAGCAATCGAAGATCTACGATTAATTTCTGGTCAACAGCCTGTGAAAACTCTTGTCAGAAAATCTGTCGCGAGCTTTAAAATCAGAGACGGTTATCCTATTGGGTGCAAAGTCACTTTGAGAGGAGAAAGAATGTTTGAGTTTTTAGATAGACTTTTAAACATAGCTATTCCAAGAGAAAGAGATTTTAGAGGTCTAAATCCTAAATCATTTGATGGTCAAGGTAATTATACCTTGGGCATTAAAGAACATATTATCTTTCCAGAAATAGATTATGACAAAGTACAAAAAATCCGCGGTATGGACATAAGCATTACTACGTCAGCTAGAAACGATGACGAAGGACTATCCTTATTAAAAGAATTAAATTTTCCATTTGTAAGTTGAGGTAAAAATGGCAAAAAAATCTATGATTGCAAGAGAAATAAAAAGACAGAAAATTGTCGAGCGTTTTGCTACCAAAAGGCAAGAGCTGAAAAAAATACTTTCTGACTCTAAAGCAACCGATGAAGAAAAGTTTTTAGCAAGAGAAAAGCTACAAAAACTTCCAAGAGACGCTAACCCAATTCGATTACAAAGAAGATGTCAAATAACAGGTAGGCCCCATGCTGTTTATAGAAAATTTGGTCTCTCAAGAAACAAATTAAGAGAGTTAGCTATGAAAGGAGATGTTCCTGGACTCGTAAAATCTAGTTGGTAAAAATTATGAGTATGCAAGATCCAATTTCAGACATGATTTCAAGAGTTAAAAATGCTCAATCAAGAGGGCATAAAGAGGTCATCTTTAGTGCTTCAAAAATTAAATTTGGTATATGTAAGGTTCTTGAATCCGAAGGCTTTATTAAAAAGGCTGAAATTATGGGAGATAAACCAAAGCAGGATATAAAGCTTACTCTAAAATATTTTGAAGACCTGCCAGTGATAAAAGAATTTGACAGGGCAAGCAAACCTGGGCTGAGGAAATATTTTTCTTCCGACCAAATACCATCTGTAAAAGGAGGCCTAGGTACAGCAATCATGACTACTAGTATTGGAATAATTACTAGCGATAAAGCAAAAAAAGAAAAAGTAGGTGGAGAACTTATTTGCACGGTGTTTTAGAAATGGCAAGAAACGTAAATAGAAAAATACTCCTCACTAATGGTGCAAAGGCAACATTGGCTGAAAATATTTTAACTATCTCTGGGGCAAAGGGAGAACTTACTATGAATATCCATAATTCAGTTAATACATCTATTGAGGAAGATTCTATTCTTTTCAACCCAAAAAATCTTAAAGATAAAACATCAGTTTCAATGACAAGCACAATGAGATCTCTTGCTTTAAATATGATTGAAGGTGTTACAAAGGGGTACGAAAAGAAACTCGAAATCAATGGAGTGGGTTATAGAGTAAAAGTTGCTGGGTCAAATCTTGAGTTATCTCTTGGTTATTCTCATCCAATAAATTATTCACTTCCAGAAGGTATTACTGCCGATGCTCCTACAAATACTGAACTAGTTTTATCTTCTACTAACAAGCAATTGCTTGGCGATACTGCATCTGAAATAAGAGCATTTAGACCTCCTGAACCATACAAAGGCAAAGGAGTGAAGTACTCTGAAGAACTCATAAAAAGAAAAGAATCTAAAAAAACTGCATAAAATGAAAAAGATTGACGCAAGAAATAGAAGATCAAAAAAATTAAGAAGCTTATCTAAAGGGCTAAATGTTAATAGGCTCGCTGTTTTTAGATCTTCAAAAAATATTTATGCACAAGTCTATTCAGTCGACGGCAGTCAAATTCTTGCTCAAGCTTCGTCGTTAGATAAAGAATTAATAACACCTAATGGTGGGAACATTGAAGCAGCGCAAAAAGTTGGTGAGTTGGTTGCTAAAAGAGCCATAGAGCAAGGAATAAAGAAAGTCACTTTTGATAGGTCAGGTTACAAATACCATGGAAGAGTAAAATCACTTGCCGATGGAGCAAGATCTCAAGGATTAGAGTTTTAGGTAAAAATATGGAAGAAAATTTTGAACAAAATGCAGAAGTTTTAGAAGAAAAACTTGTTGGCGTAAATAGAGTCGCAAAAGTTGTTAAGGGTGGAAGACTTTTTGGATTTACTGCCTTAACAGTCGTAGGAGACGGAAAAGGAAAGGTTGGTTTTGGAAGAGGTAAAGCTAGAGAGGTGCCTATTGCAATCCAAAAAGCGCTAGAGAGTGCAAGAAGGAATATGGTAAAGGTAGATCTTAACGGATCAACTATACATTATGCTGTTAAAGCAAAACATGGATCTGCAACCGTATACATGCAACCAGCTTCCCCGGGAACAGGAATTATTGCTGGAGGAGCGATGAGGGCAGTGTTAGAACTGGCCGGGGTAAAAGATGTACTTGCAAAATCATATGGCTCAACAAACCAAATTAATGTTGTCAGAGCAACTTTTAAAGGATTATCAGAAATTGAGTCACCAGAAAAAGTTGCATTAAGACGATCTAAGTAATGATGACTGAAGAAAAATTTATAACTGTTAAACAAATTAAAAGCTTAGTTGGTTCAAAGCGAAACCAGAGACTGTCTTTGAAAGGATTAGGCTTAAAAAAAATAAATCACGAAGTGAAAATTAAAAACACTAAAGAAAATCTTGGAATGATTAATAAATGCAGGCATCTCGTAGAGGTTAATGAAGCATAATGAAATTAAACGAACTCAATCCTAATCAAAAAAATAAACCTACAAAAAGGGTTGGCAGAGGTGCTGGATCTGGTTTAGGTAAAACTTCAGGAAAAGGACACAAGGGACAAAAAGCAAGATCTGGAGGAAAGGTTCGTCCAGGTTTTGAAGGCGGGCAAATGCCAATTCAACAAAGATTACCTAAATTTGGTTTTGTTTCAAAATCATCAAGATACAAAACACATATTAAATTGAGTGACTTAAATAATCTGAAGGAAGATATTATAGATATAGACGTTTTAAAGCTTAATAAGTTAATTTCTAAAATTACAAAAGAAGTTAAGGTAATTAATTCTGGAGAGTTGAAAAAAGCTGTAAAACTTAAAGGTCTGAAAATTTCAAAGTCTGCTTCTGACGAATTAATCAAATCTGGAGGAGAAATAATTTAATGGCTAGTGTTAACACAAGATCATCTGGCCTTTCTGAACTTTGGTCAAGATTAAGATTTGTTCTTCTTGCATTGATAATTTATAGAATAGGCACGCATATTCCTATTCCAGGAATAGATCCTGTAAAAATTTCTTCTTTGTTTGATCAGAATCAAGGAACTTTACTTGGATTATTCAATATGTTTTCGGGTGGTGCCTTAGAACGAATGAGTATCATGGCACTTAACGTTGTTCCATACATAACGGCTGCAATTGTTATGAATCTTTTAGAAGCTACAACACCTAGTCTTAAAAAAATGTTCAGACAAGAAGGAGAGCAAGGAAGAAGAAAAAGGACTCATTATGTTCGACTAGGAACTTTACTTTTAGCTATTTTTCAATCTATGGGTTTTGCAATTGCTCTTTCATCACAGGGCATGGCGATTGATCCAGGTACTATGTTTATTTTTACTGCAGTTGTTTCATTCGTCACAGGTACTATGTTTTTGGTTTGGCTGGGGGAACAAGTAAATGAAAGAGGTATCGGCAATGGAATTTCTCTTATCATTTTTGCCAGTATAGTTTCAGGTTTGCCAAGCGCAATTGGGCAATCCTTTGAAGGTGCAAGACAAGGAGAAATAAGTCTCATTCTTCTTTTGACCGTAGCTTTTATGGCAATTTTAGCAATCTCATTTATAGTTTGGGTTGAAAGAGCTCAAAGGAGAGTTACAGTTAATTATGCCAGAAGAAATCCAAATCAGATGGCTATGGGCCAAGCATCTCACGTTCCTCTTAAAGTAAATATGTCTGGAGTTATTCCAGCTATTTTTGCAAGTAGTATTGTACTTTTTCCGGCTTCTATTAGCTCATGGTTTGGTCAAAGTGAGGGTATGGAGTGGCTCCAAGAGGTTTCTTTAGCCCTAAGTCCTGGACAACCATTATATGTAGTTGTTTTTTCGATACTTATTGCTTACTTTTGTTTTTTCTATACCGCTATTCAATTTCCTGCAAAAGATATATCAGATAACTTAAAAAGATCAGGAGGCTTTCTTCCTGGTATAAGACCGGGTGGACATACAGAAGAATATATCGATAATGTCATGTCAAGACTGACTGTCTGGGGCTCTATATACATGATTATGATCTGTTTGCTGCCACAGTTTTTGATTGTTTCAGCAAATGTTCCTTTCTACTTGGGGGGAACATCGCTTTTAATCGCTGTTGTAGTGGTAATGGACTTCATGGCTCAGGTACAATCACACCTTTTGTCTAGTCAATATCAGTCTTTAATGAAAAAAGCTAACTTAAAAGGTTTTAAAAGGTAATTATGAAAGTCAGAGCATCAGTTAAGCAAATTTGCAGAGGCTGCAAAATCGTTAAGAGAAGAGGTACGGTTTACGTAATTTGTAGCGTTGATCCTAAACACAAACAGAGGCAAGGGTAATGGCAAGGGTAGCTGGAGTAAACATACCTGATAAAAAACAAGCTTGGATATCATTAACCCATATTTATGGAGTTGGAAGAACCACTGCATTAAAAATTTGTGAAACTACCGGAATTAAATTTGATACAAAAATTTCTGCCTTGAGTGAGCAGGAATTAGAGAAACTCAGAAAAGAAGTAGGCAACTTTTTGGTAGAAGGAGATTTAAGAAGGGAAGTGAGTACCAATATTAAAAGATTAATGGATTTAGGAACTCTCAGAGGTATAAGGCATAGAAAAAGACTTCCGGTGAGAGGGCAGAGAACAAAAACTAATGCTAGGACGCGTAAAGGTCCTAGAAAACCTATTAGAAGATAATTATGGCTAAAGAAAAAAGTAAGAAGACAAAGACAGTTAGATCCGTTGCAAGCGAAGGAGTTGCTCACATACTTGCTACTTTCAATAACACTATTATCAATATAACTGACAAAAAAGGTAATACAATTTCGTGGTCAAGTGCCGGAGCAAATGGATTTAAAGGGTCAAGAAAAAGCACTCCTTTTGCAGCACAAATAGCAGCGAGTAAGGCAGGTGAACAAGCAATGAATCAAGGCTTAAGTGAAATAGAAGTGGAGGTTTCAGGCCCAGGTTCAGGTAGAGAGTCTGCAGTGAGAGCTTTAAATGGATGTGGGTTAAAGATTACAAAAATTTCTGATGTTACTCCAATTCCGCATAATGGTTGCAGACCACCTAAGAAGAGAAGAGTTTAATCATGGCTAGATATAGAGGACCAAAAATTAAACTTTCAAGAAGAGAAGGAACTGATCTTCAACTTAAAAGTGGATATAGATCATACGAATCAAAAGCAAGATCAGAAAATCCTCCAGGTGCTCATGGATTAAGAAGAGGAAGACTTTCTGATTACGGTATGCAATTGAGAGAGAAACAAAAAGTTAAAAGAATGTATGGCGTTTTAGAAAAGCAGTTCAGAAACTATTATAAAAGAGCTGCTCGCCAAAAAGGAGAAACAGGTACCAATCTTCTATTATTTCTTGAATCTAGATTAGACAACGTTGTTTTTAGATTAGGTTTTGCCTCTACGAGAGCAGAAGCTAGACAAATTGTTAACCATAAATCTGTCCTTGTAAACGGCAAAAAAGTAAATATTCCGTCTTATCAGATTTCAGAAGGTGATGAAATTTCTATTTCAGAAAAATCTCAATCACAAAAAAGAATTACACAAGCTTTATCTCTAAGCGATCAAAGAGAAGCTTGCGAATGGGTTTCGGTAGATAAAGAAAGTTTTACCGGAACTTTTAAGAATTTACCATCGAGAGACTTACTAAGTAGCGAAATAAATGAAAACTACATTGTTGAGTTGTATTCGAGGTAAAAAATTTAAATAGAGGATTTTATGACAGACAATTTCGATATCATTAAGGATTTTCTTACACCAAAAGAAATCATTGTAGAGGAAGTGAACCCTAATCATTCCAAAATTATTTTAGAACCTCTCGAAAGAGGATTTGGCCATACTTTAGGAAATGCCTTAAGAAGAATTATTTTGTCTTCTATTCCGGGTTCCTGCGTTGTGGAAGCTAAAATTGATGGAGTTTTACATGAGTTCTCTACAATTGACGGCGTTGCCGAAGATGTTATAAATATTCTCTTAAATCTAAAAGGAATTGCAGTAAGAATGATGGATGTTGAGGAAGCAGAGTTATCAGTCGAAAAATCAGGAACAGGAAAATTAACTGCTGGAGATTTTGAGCTTCCAGCTGGGGTTGAAATCATCAATTCAGATCATCAAATTGCAACTTTAGCAGACAATGGAAATATCAAGATGACCATAAAAGTTCAGAAAGGAAGAGGATACGATCCAGTAATTATTTCTGCTACAGAAGAGGGAGAGAGCAAAGAGGTTGGACTCCTGAGGCTTGATGCGTCTTTTTCTCCGATTGAAAAAGTTGCCTATCAAGTTGAAAATACTAGAGTAGAAAATAGAACGGATTTGGATAAACTTACTTTAGATGTTCATACCAATGGAACTATAGATCCAGAAGAAATATTAAGGTTAGCAGCAACTATTTTGCAAAGACAATTAATAGCGTTCGCAGAATTGGGTTTCGAAACGGAAGAAGAGGAAGAAGAAGAGATTCCTCCAGTTGATCCAATTATGCTTCGTCCTGTTGATGAGCTTGAGCTAACTGTTAGATCAGCTAATTGCTTGAAAGTAGAAAAAATTTATTACATAGGAGATCTTGTTACGAGAAAAGAATCTGACTTGCTCAAAACTCCGAACCTCGGGAGAAAATCCTTGAACGAAATTAAAGATGTTTTAGCTGCAAGAGGATTGTCATTAGGATTAGAGCTAGATAACTGGCCTCCATCAAACATAGAAAGTTAATGAGTAATTTAAAAAAGGGTAGAACCTTTGGAAGAAAAAGTTCAAATAGAAAAGCATTATTTCAATCTTTAGCTATTTCTTTAATAGAGCACGAGGGGATTAAAACTACTTTGCCTAAGGCTAAGGAATTGAGGACGTTTATAGAGCCTTTAATCACTTTAGCAAAAGATGACTCAACAGCTAATAGAAGATTGGCCTTTGCTCAAATAAGAAATAAATCTTCAGTAGGAAAACTTTTTTCTGATTTAGGTCCTAGATTTAAAGATAGACCGGGTGGCTATTCTAGAATCATTAAGACTGGTTTTAGAAAAGGAGACGCCGCTCCTATTGCGTTTATTGAGTTTGTTGATAGATCTATAGAGACTGAAGATATTAAAAAAGTATCAAACAAGTCAGAGAAAAAAAGTTAAAGAAATTTCCCTGTATAAGATTTTTTGCATTTAGCAATTTGACTTACTGTTCCTTCGGCTACTATTTCTCCTCCTCCATGCCCGCCTTCAGGACCAATGTCTATAATCCAGTCAGAATTTTTTATCACGTCTAAATTATGCTCTATAACTACAATAGTATTCCCTTGAGAATTAAGTTTTTGTAACACATCCATTAATAATTGAACATCATGAAAATGCAAACCTGTTGTTGGCTCATCAAGTAGATAAAGAGTTTTACCAGTAGAGTTCTTTGAAAGTTCTTTAGCTAATTTTACTCTTTGAGCTTCACCGCCCGATAATGTAGTAGCAGGCTGACCCAATTTCAAATAACCAAGTCCTACTTGATTAAGAGTATCAAGTTTCTTTTTTATTTTTGGGACGGCTTCAAAGAAAATCGTAGCTTGTTCGACAGTCATTTCTAAAACTTCCGAAATATTTTTTCCTTTATATTTTATTGTTAAAGTTTCATTGTTATATCTTTTTCCATTGCAAACGTCACACTTGACATAAACATCAGGCAGAAAATGCATTTCCACTTTAATCATTCCATCTCCCTCACAGGCTTCACATCTTCCACCTTTTACATTAAAACTAAATCTTCCTGGTTTGTAACCTTTTGCTCTTGCATCTTGAGTACCAGCAAAGAGCTCCCTGATTGGAGTAAAAATTCCTGTATAGGTAACAGGATTCGAACGGGGAGTTCTTCCAATTGGGCTCTGACTTATTTCAATTACCTTATCTACGTTCTCAGTTCCCAGAATCTTTTTAAAAGATTCCGTCTTCAAAGAGCTTTTACTTATACTGTTAGTTAAGGCAGGATAAAGGGTTTGATTTATTAAAGTTGATTTGCCTGAACCAGATACCCCAGTAATAGCAATTATGTTGCCCAAAGGAATTTCTAAATCCACATTTTTAAGATTATTTCCTGTGCAACCAAATATTTTAACTTTGCCCTTATCATTAATTTTTTTCTTCTTATCGATTTGTATTTTCTTTTTTCCAAAAAGATACTGCGATGTAAGAGAGTTTTTAGCTTTTTTTAACTCACTGATATTTCCAGAAAAACAAACTTCTCCTCCATGAATACCTGCTTTGGGGCCAATATCAATTATATGATCGGCTTCTTCTATAGTTTCTTGATCATGCTCAACAACTATCACGGTGTTACCAAGTTCTTTTAATCTATTTAAGGTAGAGAGTAGTTTTTTATTATCTCTTTGATGTAATCCAATTGATGGCTCGTCTAAAATGTAAGTTACCCCAACTAATCCAGCTCCAATTTGAGATGCCAATCTAATTCTTTGTGCTTCTCCTCCACTCAAAGTTTCTGCACTTCTTGAAAGAGTAAGGTAATTTAGCCCAACATCAGATAGAAAATTCAAACGTTCCTTTATTTCCTTAATAATTTTTACAGCTATTTCGCCTTTTACCCCTGATAAAGAAAGTTTCTTAAAAAAACTCAAGGCATCACCAATTGTCATATTAACGATTTCAGGAAGTGAATATTTATTTATAAAAACACTCCTTGCTTCAAGGTTTAGTCTTGTTCCATTACAATCTTCGCAAACAGTATTAGTCATAAATTTTGCATAATATTCCCTCCTAAAATTTGAATCAGTATCTCCGAGTCTTCTTTCAATGTTGTTGACTATTCCCTCAAAAGGTTTGATGATTTCTCGTTTAAAACCTCTTTTTGAAACATAGCTGAAGTCTACTTCCTCTTCATTTCCGTAAAGTATAATTTCTTTTTCTTTTTCGCTTAAATCTTCAAAAGGAGTATCAAGAGAAAAATCAAAAGTCCTACTAACTCTGTTTAGCAGGTAACGGTTATGGTAAGTATGACTTGCATCCCAATCCTTTATTGCACCCTGGTTTAGACTCAACTCAGGTCTAAGGATTAATTTTGATAAATCAATTTTCGATTTGTATCCCAAACCATCACAAGAAGGACATGCACCCGAAGGGCTATTAAAAGAAAATAATCTTGGCTCTAATTCTTGAATACTAAACCCACATACAGGACATGCCATTTTGGTTGAAAAAGATTCTAAATTTTTTTCATCATCCATATCTAAAATCTCGACAAGGCCATTTGATTCAGTAATACAAGTCTCTAAAGATTGAATTAAACGACTATTATTTTTTGAGTTTATAGAAAGCCTGTCGATTACTATTGAAATGGAATGTTTCTTATTTTTATCGAGACTTATCTGATCATTTAAATCATAAACTGATCCATCGACAATTACTCTTACATAACCCTTCAAAAGAAGATCGCTCAAAAGATTCACATGTTCTCCTTTTTGTTCTTTCACTAGAGGAGCTAAGATATATACTCTTTTTTTATCAAAGTTTTTTAGTATTTTTTTCCCAATTTGGTCAATTGTTTGACCTTCCAATGAAATATTATGCTCCAAACACTTTGCGGACCCCGATCTGGCAAAAAGCAATCTTAGATAATCATAAATTTCTGTGACTGTTCCAACTGTTGATCTTGGATTATGAGAAGTAGATTTCTGTTCAATAGAAATTGCAGGAGATAATCCTTCAATGGTATCCACCTCAGGTTTATCCATAACAGACAGAAATTGTCTTGCGTATGCTGAAAGAGACTCGACATATCTACGTTGTCCTTCAGCGTATAAAGTATCGAATGCTAATGAAGACTTGCCTGAGCCTGAGAGGCCAGTGATAACTGTTAATTTATCTCTAGGAATATCTAAATCTATATTTTTTAAGTTATGTTGTTTTGCACCTTTTACTTGGATAAATTTCATTTATTTAATATTTTTTTTAGATTAGACTAACTTAACAGATATCAATTATGGCTCAAAGTGGAATAAATAAGGTTATATTACTTGGAAATTTGGGCCAAGATCCTGAGGTGCGTTATACGGCTGGTGGCGTTCCCATTGCAAATGTATCTATTGCTACTTCCAACAGCTGGAAAGATAAAAATTCAGGAGAACTTGTTGAGCAAACAGAATGGCACAGGATAGTCTTTTTTAATCGTCTTGCAGAAATTGTTGAACAGTATTTAAAAAAAGGTTCAAAAATATATGTTGAGGGTCAGTTAAGAACAAATAGCTGGGAAGATAAAAATACAGGTGAAAAAAAATTTAGAACTGAAGTCGTTGCTAGAGAAATGCAAATGCTTAGCTCAAGGGGTGAAATGAATCTACAGAATCAAGAAAACTCTGGAGTTGATCAAACTCCTCAAAACTCTCAAGAAGAAAGTGTTCCTTGGGACGACGAAGATATACCTTTTTAATTTTCATATTTTGAAAGAACTAGACTTGTATTAGTTCCTCCAAAACCAAAACTGTTACTCATAAAAGAATTAAATTCTCTCTCAATAGATGTTTCTGGAATATTCAACCCATTTGCCTCGGGTATTGGCGAAGATAAATTCTTGTTACCTGAGATAAAATTTCCTTTCATCATTAGTATGCTGTAAATACATTCTTGTACGCCAGCTGCTCCTAAAGTATGACCTGTTAATGATTTTGTCGAACTAATGATTGGAGGGTTTTCTTTGAAAACGGATTTGATGGCGTTAATCTCAATTGGATCTCCAGCAGGTGTTGAAGTCCCATGAGCATTTAGATAATCAATAGAATCCAGTTCGCTCATCTCAAAAGATTTCTGCATGCAATTTTTTGCACCTTCTCCAGATGGCGAAACCATATCGTCCCCATCAGAAGTAGCAGAGTAACCTTTAATTTCAGCATAAATCTCAGCATCTCTTTTTAATGCATGTTCAAGTTCTTCAACAATAACTATTCCGCCACCACCCGAAATTACGAAGCCGTCTCTATTTTCGTCAAATGGTCTAGATGCTTTTGATGGATCACTATTGAAATTACTTGATAAAGCGCCCATGGCATCAAATAGTCCAGATTGTGTCCAATGTTCATCTTCTCCACCACCAGCAATTACTACATCTTGATTTCCAAGTTGAATTTGTTCCCATGCGGAGCCAATGCAATGGGCACTGGTAGAGCAGGCAGAAGAAATTGAAAAGTTTACTCCTTTAATTTTTAAAGACGTGGATAAACATGCCGAAACAGTGCTTCCCATTGTTTGAGTAACTCTGTAAGGACCAATCCTTTTTACTCCTTTGTTTCGCATGATATCAGCTGCATCGACTTGGCTCCTGGAAGATGCTCCTCCTGAACCGGCAATAACTCCTATTCTGTCAGTATCGAAAATACTCTTAGGTAAATTTGCATCCTTTATTGCCTCTAAAGCACTAAGGTAAGAATACGATGCAGCTTCTCCCATAAATCTTAAAAGCTTTCTATCGATCAATTCTTTAAGATCGATATTAATTGAACCAGAGACCATACTTCGAAATCCTAAGTTTTCGTATTCTTTGTTAAAAAAAATACCCGAGGTTCCTTCCTTCAAAGATTTAGAAATTTCATTTAAATTATTTCCTATACAAGAAATAGAACCCATGCCAGTTATAACTGCTCTTTTTTTTCCCATCTCTTAAAAATTTTGAGGATCTTCAAACAATCCGACTCTTAAATCTTTTGCAGAATATATTTCTTTTCCATCAACAAGCATCAATCCGTCAGCAAACCCAATAACTAATTTTTGTTTTCTTATTTTCTTTATACTTATTTTATATTCAACAAGTTTAGCTTTAGGTAAAACCTGCCCATAAAATTTTACTTGCCCAGATCCCAAAGCTCTTCCGATACCATTGTTTCCCTCCCAAAGGAGATAAAAGCCCAATAGTTGCCACATCGCGTCCAAACCAAGACATCCTGGCATGACTGGATCGGTTGAAAAATGACAATCAAAGAACCATAGGTTTGGCTCAATATCTAATTCGCCATGAATTTCTCCATTATTATATTCACCATTGGAGTCATTTATTTCAATAATTCTGTCCATCATCAGCATTTCATTATTGGGTAATCGCCCATTTCCAGGACCAAAAAGTTCTCCGTTTGAACATGCAATCAGTTCCTCTTTAGAAAAGCTATTTTTATTTTTATGATTCATTTTTAAAAACAATTATTGCAAGTCCCATAATCATTGCGATGAAAGGTTTTATCCTATACTATTCGCATCTATTTTGTAATTTGAAGTCATGTACGCAGTAATAAAAAGTGGAGGAAAGCAACATAAAGTTTCCGAAGGAGAAGAAATTCTTCTTGAAAAAATACCTCTCAATGAAGGCGATCCTATAGAATTTCCTGAAGTTCTAGCAGTTATCAAGGATGGAAATCTGAACATTGGCAAACCTTTGTTAGATGGGGCAGTTGTAAAGGGAAAAATTATTAATCATTTGAAAACAAAAAAGATCACCATCATTAAGATGAAAAGAAGACAAGATTACAGAAAAAAACAAGGACACAGACAAAATTTAACTAAAGTAAAAATAGAATCAATAAGTTATGGCTCATAAAAAGGCAGGTGGAAGTTCTAGAAACGGAAGAGATTCCGAATCAAAAAGGCTTGGAATAAAGAGATATGGCGGTCAGGCAGTTTCAGCAGGAGAGATACTTGTTAGACAGAGAGGCACTAAATTCCATCCTGGGCAAAATGTGGGTATAGGAAAAGACCATACTCTTTTTGCAAAGTGTGAAGGAAAAGTTTTCTTTAATAAAAAAGGAAAAAATCTAAAACAATTCGTTAACATAGAATCAACTTCATAAAAACATGCGCTTCATTGATGAAGCAATAATCGAAATTTCTTCAGGAGACGGCGGTAATGGCTGCCTTAGTTTTCGTAGAGAAAAATTCATTCCTAGAGGTGGTCCTGATGGTGGAGACGGCGGTAAGGGAGGAAATGTAAACTTCATTGCAAAAGAATCCCTACATACCTTGCAGGATTTTAAGCTTAAAAGAAAATATAAATCTCAAAATGGAGCACAAGGAAAAGGAAAAAATATGCACGGAAAAGATGGTATGGATACCGTCCTGGAAGTGCCAATGGGAACTTCTCTTATCAATGATGAAACTGATGAATTGTTGTGTGACTTAACAGAATCAAACCAAGAATACATAGCAGCAGAAGGAGGAAAGGGCGGTCTAGGAAATGCAAGATTTAAATCTTCAACTAATAGAGCTCCCCGTAAAACCACTGATGGACAAGATGGTGAGATTGTTCAAATTAGACTGGAATTAAAAGTTTTAGCTGATGTAGGGCTTCTTGGAAAGCCTAATGCAGGTAAATCAACTTTAATTTCTAAAATATCGTCAGCAAAACCAAAAATCGCAGAGTATCCTTTTACAACTCTAAGTCCAAATTTAGGAGTAGTGAAAATAAATAACTACTCAAGTTTCGTTGTTGCAGATATCCCTGGATTGATACCCGGAGCATCAAAAGGAGTAGGTTTAGGCATAGATTTTTTAAAACATCTCTCAAGGGTAGAAATATTGCTTCACCTTATTGATTTAGATGAAGGAGATTTAAAAGAAATAAAAAAAGCTTACCTTGAAATAAATAAGGAACTAGCTGGTTTTAGTGAAGAATTAAATATCAAGGAACAATGGGTGATAATTAGTAAGATGGATAAAATTCCCCAAGAAAAGAGGAATGATTTTGATAAAGAGATAAAGAAACTTTTTAGCGATAAGAATGTCTTTTGTGTATCATCTTTTTCAAATGAGGGCCTAGAAATATTGGTTAGCGAAATTGGAAACAGACTAAAAAATGAAGAAAATTAATCTTTCAAAGCTATTAGTAATCAAAGTCGGCTCGAGTTTGACAACTCTTCCATCAGGGCTCCCTAATTTAAAATTTATAAAGATAATATCTGAACAAATCTATAGACTACATAAAAAAGGATTTCATATTGTTTTAGTATCTTCAGGTGCAATTGCCCAAGGAATGAAAATATGGAAATTAGACTCAAAACCTAAATCGATTGATTTTTTGCAGGCTCTGTCGGCTGCTGGTCAAATAGGCTTAATAAATAGTTATCAGAAAGAGTTAAAACGATTTGATTTAATAACAGCTCAAGTCTTATTGAGTCATTCAGACTTCAAAGTAAAAAAAAGGTCTGAAAATGCTAAAAAAAGTATTTCCAACTTAATAAATCTTGGAGCAATTCCAATTATCAATGAAAATGATTCTATATCTACAGAAGAAATTCTAAATGGTGATAATGATAGGCTTAGCGGCAAAGTTGCATCACTACTAAATTCAAAAAAATTAATTATCATGACGGATCAAAATGGAATTTTCGATAAAAATCCCGATCAAAATAAGGATGCAAAAGTTATAAATAAAATTAATTTAAATAATTTCAACATGAACTCAATTAGTTTTGGAAATTCAGGAATTTTTGGCAGAGGCGGAATGATTACTAAAATTAAAGCTGCAAAAGATTTTTTAAAGGGCAAAAAAGTAGTTTGGATTTTGAATGGCAAAAGAAAAAACGCTTTAATTGACTTGATTCAAAATCAAGAACAAGGAACTAAAATATTTTTAGCCTAAGTTTTTTATAGATTTAATAAGTCTGGATTTTTGGCGAGCAACTTTATTTTTAGAAATAACCTTTTTATTAGCTAATTTATCTAAAGTCTTCTGAGTAGATAAAAAAAGACTTTTAGCTTTGGCAGGATCATTTTGATCTACAGCATCCTCTACGCTCTTTATCAAAGTTCTCATAGTAGCTCTTTGAGAACTCTTTAGAGAATTTTTTGTAACGGCCTGTCTAGATCGTTTTTTTGCTGATTGGATATTTGCCATAGGGAGCGATGATGAAGACTAATTTTACTATTGTCAATCTTCAATTTTTATTTTCACCCAAATAAATATTTTATAAAAAATTCTTATTAATTCATTCACAAATCTATAAGGCACCATTGCCCAGTATCTAATTAGGGGGTTTAACTTGTAAGATTTGGTTGCATTTATAAAAGAGTTACGGAGGTGTAATTCCTCTTTTAATAAAATAGGAGAGGGTGAGATACATAGAGATCTTATGTTCAAAAGCCAATCTCTATCGATAGCATGATCTATGGGTAGCGACATCACTTTTAGTTTTTTTAAAATAGCCTCCGCTGCTTTTCTATTTATTAAATATGATCCTGTTCCGGACTTAAATCCAAAATTTAGCGCTAAATGATATTTATCAGTCAGTTGTCTTAATTTAACTGGAATGCCTTTCTCTATAGATGGATTGCTACCTCCGCTTAGGCGCAGAAGATCAAAATCTATATCTGAATTTAAGGCTTTATCTACTATTTCCTTTATTTCACTGTCAATTTTGATATCGTCTTCGCAAACTAAAGCATAATTTTCTTCAGACTCAATGAAAGTTTTCAATACTTTCAAATGACTGAGATAACACCCTAATTCGCCTAAATTACTTTTTTTCCCGTGTAATAAAGAATACTTAATTGAAGAAAAATTATCATGAGGAAGCTTTAATTCTTTTCCATCGATCGCCTCTATTATATTGAAGTCAAGTCCAGCTTTTCTGAACTCTTCTTCACATGACATTAACCTTTCTGTTGCTCTTTTTAGATTTATGAGAAAGATCTTCATTTACAGATTATACAATTATGGTGGAGGCGGCGGGTATCGAACCCGCGTCCATCAATCTTTCCCTATCAGCTCTACATGTTTAGATTCATCTTTTTTATTCCTTTTAAAATCTCCGATGAGCAGGATATTTAAAAAGTATTCTGTAAAAACTTGTTAGAAAAACCACAGAAATATTTTTCTAAGCAGCCTATTAATCGACTCATATCTACCCTAATAGGCATTAGGTAAATAGAGCTAGCCAAATTATGCGGCTAGTGCGTAGTTTGCTTTATTGCCAACTAATTGTTTTGCAACTATTTTTTACGAGGTTGTTACCCACTCGACATGCACTTTTAGTTCTAAAACAGATGTCTAATCCATTTCGCCCCCAAAAAGGGGTTTATTTTAATTATTTTTCAAAAAGTTGCTATTAAACTTTTTCGCTTTCTCTTTTTCCCTTTGCCATTCTTTTCTCTTTATACTTTCTCGTTTATCAAATTTAGATTTTCCCTGCCCAAGACTTATTTTAAGTTTAATTAGATTATCCTTCCAAAAGATTTTTTCAGGAACACATGTAAGACCTTTTTCTTGGGTAGCTTTGAAGATTTTGGATAATTCTGATTTTGTTAGTAATAGTTTTCTTACCCTAGAAGAATCTACAGATTGAGTTACTTCTTTTAAGGGTGTAATTGATAATCCAATAATAAAGGCCTCTCCTTTTTTCATGAGAATGTAGCTGTCCTTTATATCTACACTAGATGCTCTGATTGATTTAACTTCCCATCCTAGAAGAGAAATTCCGGCCTCAAAAGTATCGAAAAGCTTGTAATTAAATTTTATTTGTCGATTTTCAATGACAGGCTTTCGATTTATTTTCTTGTCTTTCACCATTTTACTCAACTAGTATAACCTCTTGAAAAGCCTATAAAATTATCTTCTATGAGTAATGATAAAATATGGAAAAGTAACTCGACTTTTATATTAGCCGCTGCAGGATCCGCTGTTGGACTTGGAAACATATGGAAATTTCCTTACATGGTTGGTTCAAACGGAGGAAGTGCATTCGTTTTGGTTTATTTGTTGTGCATTTTAATTATTGGTCTTCCAATAATGGCATCAGAAATACTTATAGGTAAATACGGCAGGAAAAGTCCTATTAATTCCTTAAAAAAGATTTCTTTAGATTTTAATCTCAAACGTCATTGGAAATATTTAGGAGTAATTGGCGCCTTTGCAGGAGTATTGATTCTATCTTACTACAGTGTTTTCGCAGGTATTGCTTTTTCATACATGTTTAATATTTTTCCACCTGGACTTGAAAATCCATCAAATTATTCGACTGAATATTTTTCAAATATTGCGGCATCACCTTTAAAACTTATTTTTTGGCATTCAGTATTTATGATCATAACTTGCATGATAGTTGGGTATGGTGTTATCAAAGGCATAGGAAGATCGGTAAGTTTATTAATGCCAATTTTATTTTTGTTTATTGTTTTAGTTGCCATTTATTCTTCATTAATCGGAGATATTAATAAAACGATGATCTTTCTTTTTAATCCTGACTTTTCAGCCCTTACGCCTAAAGTCATAATCAGCGCAATGGGCCAAGCATTTTTTTCTTTATCCATTGGAATGGGTGCAATTATGGCCTATGGCGCCTATATTCCAGAAAAACAATTAATTGGAAAAACAGTTTTTTTAATAATTATTTTAGACACTTTTGTAGCTTTAATTGCCGGCATTGCAATATTTCCAATTGTCTTTAATAACGTAGACCTTTCTATAAATGCCGGTCCAAGTTTGATTTTCGAAACTTTACCTGTAGCTTTTTACTCTCTACCTTATGGAAGTATATTTTCAATTATTTTTTTTATACTTCTTTCAATCGCTGCCTTGAGTTCAGCAATTTCATTGCTTGAGCCATTTACGGCTTGGATGGAAGAAAGACTTAAATTTAAAAGAAAAATTATTGTTTTTGTACTGGGTATATCAATCTGGGTTATTGGCTTGGGGAGTATCTTTTCTTTTAATCTTTGGTCAGAAGTAAAAATTATGGGATTTACTTTTCTGTCAGGACTCGATTATTTAACAAATAACATTATGTTGCCTGTTGGAGGATTCTTTATTGCTCTGTTAGTTGGCTGGTACCTTCCAAGAAATCTGATAAAAAAAGAATTGGGAACTAATGAGTCTTATTTGAAATCATTCTTCTTCTGTCTCAAATATGTTTCTCCTGGTTCTATTCTTCTGATTTTCCTTTATTCAATTTTTCAGTAACATCTTCAAGATTTTCGTTTGAATTTGTATCTATCTTTTTTATCCAGTCCTCAAGTTTATTTTCTCTAAAAGAAAGAGAGTAATGAACTTCCCTTAAAACTTCGTTACCAATTATTTCAAATCCAATATAATCCCATTTTGTTGAATTAAAAGGATCCTTTATTGAGGGAGTTCCCATAATATATTGAACTTGTGCTCTGGTAAGTCCTTTCTCTAGTTTCGATAGCATATCAATACTTATGATGTTTCCTTGAGCAATGGGTACTTGGTAAAAGTTACTGGCACAAGAATATAGAAAAAAAGAAGTTATAATAAGATTTAATAGGAATTTTTTCACTATGAGATTTAAGCATATTTTCAAAAATGAGCGAAGATAAAAATTTAAGGAAAGCTGGTTTAAAGGTTACTCTACCTAGAGTACGAATTTTAGAAATTTTTGAGCAGTCTAGTCAAAAGCATTTAAGCGCAGAAGATATTTATAACAAAATAAGGGATGCAGGTGATGAAGTCGGTTTGGCTACTGTTTATAGAGTTTTAACTCAGTTCGAATCAGCAGGAATTTTAATGAAACAAAATTTTGAAGATAACTATTCAGTTTATGAGCTTGTTTCGGATGATCATCATGATCATATGGTTTGCATTGATTCGGGGACTGTAATTGAGTTTAAAAATGATTTAATTGAAGAAGAGCAAGAAAAAATTGCAAAAAAACATGGTTATAAAATTGTTGACCACAAATTAGTTTTGTACGTTAAACCTATAAATGACTCCAAATAAAAAAAAAGATAGCAACGAAAATCCAGTAGATCTAAAAAGTGATCAAGAAGTTGAAGATATAGAAAGCTCCTATGACAGTGAATCGACTATCAAAACTGATGATGAAACAGAAAGTGAAAATCTTGATTTACAAAAAAAAATACAATCTCTTGATGAAAAAGTTTTAAGAGCTCAGGCTGAAGTTGATAATGTTAGAAAAACTTCTCAAAAAGAAATTCTCAAGGCTAAAATTTATTCTGCTGAATCTATTACGAAAGATCTCCTTTCGCCAATAGATAATTTACAAAGATCTTTAGAACATTCCAATGATGGAATTCCTCAAAGTTTAATAGAGTTAGTTTTAAAAGAGATATCTCAAGCTCTAACAAAAAACAATATTGAAGAGATTTACCCTTTAGGAGAAAAATTTGATCCTAATTTTCATGAAGCGTTATCTGTAAAACAAGACCAACAAAAAGATCCTGAAATAGTTTTAGAAGTAATCCAAAAGGGTTACAAAATTCAAGATAGAGTAATAAGACCAGCTCTAGTGATAGTAAACAAAATTTAATTTTTTTACTTGTTTTTTCTTTCTTTAGCCTTATATAAGTATGAGAAAATGATTGGAGTTAAAAATGTCTAAAATAATTGGAATTGATTTAGGTACTACAAATTCATGCGTAGCTGTATTAGAAAGTGGTAAACCCAAAATAATTGAAAATTCTGAAGGGGATCGAACTACACCTTCAGTAGTTGCATATACCGAAAACGAAACAATCGTAGGTCAAAGTGCAAAGCGTCAAGCTGTAACAAATCCTGAAAACACTTTGTATGCTATCAAAAGGCTAATAGGAAGAAAGTTCGAAGGTGAAATAAAAAAAGAAGCTGAATCTACTCCTTTCAAAATTATCAAATCTGATAATGGCGATGCTTGGGTTGAAGTAAAAGGAGAAAAACTCGCGCCTCAGCAAATCTCTGCTCAGGTTCTTTCTAAAATGAAAAAATCTGCTGAAGACTATTTAGGTCACGAAGTAAAAGAAGCTGTAATCACTGTTCCTGCTTATTTTAATGACTCTCAAAGACAAGCAACTAAAGATGCAGGAAAAATAGCCGGACTTGAAGTTAAAAGAATTATCAATGAACCGACTGCTGCTGCCTTGGCTTTTGGAATGGATAAAAAAACTGGAGACCAAAAAGTAGCCGTTTATGATCTTGGTGGAGGTACTTTTGATATATCCATTATAGAATTAGCAGAAATAGATGGTGAAAAACAATTTGAGGTACTTTCTACAAATGGAGATACTTCCCTTGGAGGAGAGGATTTCGATAATGTTCTAATAGATTATTTAGTTGATGAATTTAAAAAAGAGCAGAATTTTGATCTAACTCAGGATTCTTCAGCAATACAAAGATTGAAAGAAGCAGCTGAGAAAGCGAAAATCGAACTATCTTCAAACCAGCAAACTGAGATTAATTTACCATATATTACTGCAGATTCTTCAGGGCCAAAGCATCTTCTTCTCAAACTTACTAGGGCTAAACTTGAATCCTTAGTGGGCGATTTGGTTTCAAAGACTCTCAAACCTTTAGAAATAGCATTAAAGGATGCTAAGCTTTCAAATTCGGACATTAGTGATGTAATTCTTGTTGGGGGTCAAACAAGGATGCCTCTTGTGCAAGAAAAGGTTAAAGAATTTTTTGGCAAAGAGCCTAGAAAAGATATCAACCCAGATGAAGCTGTCGCTGCAGGAGCGGCTATTCAAGGTGCAGTGCTTGCCGGCGATGTTACAGATATTCTCTTATTAGATGTAACTCCTTTGACCTTAGGTATTGAAACTATGGGAGGAGTCATGACTCCCCTAATTGAAAAAAACACAACGATTCCCACTAATAAGTCACAAATCTTTTCTACTGCAGAGGACAACCAAACTGCAGTTACTGTAAACGTCGTTCAGGGAGAGCGTAAACAAGCAAAAGATAACAAACAATTAGGTCTATTTAACTTAGATGGTATTCCAGCTGCTCCCAGAGGAATGCCTCAAATTGAAGTTTCTTTCGACATAGATGCTAATGGTATTTTAAATGTCTCTGCAAAGGACAAAGCAACTAATAAAGAACAATCAATAACGATTCAAGCTTCAAGCGGACTTTCAGACGATGAAATAGAAAAAATGGTACAAGATGCAGAAGCAAATGCAGAAGATGACAAAAAATTCGAAGAGCTCATTCAAGCTAGAAATGCTGCGGACACTCTTATTCATGGCTGCAAGAAAACTCTTGAAGAATCAGCAGATAAAGTTGAAGCTGAAGAAAAAGAAAGTATTGAAAGCGCAATCACAAACCTGGAAGAAATTCTTAAGAGTGAAGACAAAGATAAAATTGAAGAAAAAACAAAAGCCTTGGCTGATGCCTCCTCATCTCTAGCGCAAAGGCTTTATGCTGAACAACAACAAAATAGTCAAGAAAATCAAGATATTCAGGAAACTAATGAAGCAGATTCTAATGACGAAGTTGTTGATGCTGATTTTGAAGAAGTAAAAGAAGAGAAAAAATAACTTTTCTTTAAAAAGCGTCATGAGTAAGAAAGACTATTATGATGTTTTAGGCGTAAGTAAATCAGCTTCAAAAGATGAGCTAAAAAAATCCTATCGAAAATTAGCGATGAAGTATCATCCGGATCGTAATCCAGACGATTCAGAGGCTTCAGAAAAATTTAAAGAGCTTTCGGAGGCATATGAAATTCTTTCTGATGATCAAAAAAGACAGACCTATGATAACTTTGGTCACGAGGGAGTAAATTCCTCTTTTAATAGCTCTCAAGGAGCAGCCGATGCGTTTAGTGATATTTTTGGCGATATCTTTTCTGATATATTTGGAGGATCATCAGGGGGAAGAACATCTTCAAGAGGTTCAGATCTAAGCTATAACCTTAATATATCTCTCGAAGATGCGGTTTTTGGTAAATCCTTGAATATTGAAATTCCTTCAAAAGAAAGGTGCACTGGCCATTGGAATAGGTGCTCATACTGTGGCGGAACAGGTGTAATTAGGCAACAACAAGGTTTTTTTTCAATGCAACAGACATGTCCTCATTGCCGAGGTGAGGGAGAAATACATGATCCTAATTGCTCAATTTGTAATGGTGTAGGCTTCTTAAATAAAAATAAAAAACTTTCAGTAAAAATTCCTGCCGGAGTTGACGATGGAGACAGAATAAGGCTTTCAGGAGAGGGAGAGCTTGGTAGGGCAGGAAATAAAGGGGACCTATATATTTCTATAAATATAAATGATCATTCAATCTTTGAAAGAGATGGAAAACACCTTTACTGCGAGGTTCCTCTTGATTTTGTTGACGCTGCTTTAGGTGGATCTATAGAAGTTCCTACTCTTGTTGGAAAGGCAAAAATAAAAATTCCATCTGGAACACAAAGTCACAAAATATTTAGACTTAATGGAAAAGGAATTAAACCCCTAAGAGGAGGCTCTACAGGCGATATCTTAGTTAGAGTAATTGTTGAAGTTCCAGTAAACTTAAATACTAACCAAAAAGATCTCTTGAACAAATTCAAAGAAAACATGTCTCATGAAGATAATTCTCCGTTAATGAACTCATGGTTAAATTCAGCAAAAGCGTTTTTTAAGAATCTATGATTAACCATTCATCAAGCGATCTTATTCTAGTTGGAGCTACTGGCAGATTAGGAAATTCTATTTTAAAAAATAATGAGGTTACGTTTGGAATTTCTTCAAAAAAAAATATTCTAGTTGGAAAGAAAATTGACCACTTACTTAATCCTTTGCTTGGTTCCCTTAAAGATGTCTCAATTAAAGAGCTTAAAACTCCTATATTAATTGATGCTTCATTTCCTGAGAATTTTGAAAGCATTTATGATTTTTGTTATCACAATAAAGTACCTTTAGTGCTTGCTTCAACTGGCCATAATGATACTCAGATAAATAAGCTAAAAGAACTTTCGAAAATAATACCTATACTTCATGCTCCAAATCTTAGCAGGGGCATTGCATTTTTTAAGGCAAAAATCCTAAACCCTTTGATTGATGATTTTGAAAAATATCTTTCAAAAGTTTCAAGCAAAATTGACGGCTCAATAAAGATTATTGAAACTCATCACAATAAAAAAAAAGACTCTCCATCTGGAACTGCTATAGAACTAAGAAATTATATTCTCAATAGAATTTCTCAAGAAACTGATATTCAAATTAAATCTGTTAGAGATGATTCATCCATTGGCAAGCATGAGGTTATTTTTAATTTTGGGAAAGAAGAGATTCTAGTTTCTCACAATGCACTGAGTAGAGATATTTTTGGCGAAGGAGCTAGGCTAAGTATTTTTTTAAAATCTAAAAATCCTTCTATTTATTCAATGGAAGACTTTCTAGAAGAAGAAAATTAAATTCTTTATTCTCTATTTGTAATATGTTCTAATTCCTTTCTGATTTTTTTATCAGAACTAATTCACACTCGAATGGAATGAGTATTTGGGTGCTTACATGGCTCAATGTAAGTTAAATACTTAGCCTCGAGGAGGAAAAACCCAGCCTTAGGGCTACAAAACAGGAGCTGTCGATGGAAGTATCCATAGAACAAATGTTAAAGGCCGGTGTTCACTTCGGTCACCAAACTAGATTTTGGAATCCCAAAATGGAACCCTACATTTTCGGGGATCGAAAAAAAGTTCATATAATTAATCTTGAAAAAACTTTAGAGTGCCTTTCTCCAACTGTAGAGTTTTGCAAGAAACTTTCTGCTTCAAACAATAGAATTCTTTTCGTAGGCACCAAAAGAGCTGCAAGAAGAGTAATTAAAGAAGAGGCCGAAAGATGCAATATGCCATATATAAACTATAGATGGCTTGGTGGAATGTTAACCAACTATAAAACTGTAAGATCCTCAATTAGGAGATTGGAAATTTTGAATACCCAAGAAGAAGAAGGAAAATTCGAGGAATTGACAAAAAAAGAAGTTTTAGGGATCAGAAGGGAAATGGATAAACTCGAGCGGTCAATTGGAGGAATAAAAAACATAGGTGGCTTGCCAGAGGCTTTATTTGTCGTTGATGTAGAAAACGAAAAAATTGCAGTAGCAGAAGCAAAAAAAATGGGAATTCCTATTATCGGAATCGTTGATACAAACTCCAACCCTGACAATATTGATTATGTTATCCCTGGTAATGATGATGCAATAAGATCTATTTCATTAATTTCAAGAATAATTTCTAATGCTTGTCTTGAAGGGGCCGAAATGTCTGGTGGAATTAGAACATCAAAAGATGGTCCGGTTGTTGTTAAAAAGTCGACTTCTGAAGATGTGGAAAAACAAGATTCTCCGCAAAGTGAGACAGAAGCTGAAAACACTGAACAAACTAAGGAAGATTAAATGTCAATAAAAGCACAAGACGTAAAAGAACTTAGAGAGAAAACTGGCCTGGGAATGATGGAGTGCAAAAAAGCATTAGAAGAAGCCAATGGTAATTTGGAAGATGCAGTCAAAAATCTTAGAAAAAGCAGCGCTTTGAAAGCAGAAAAAAAGTCTTCCAGAACTGCAGTAGAAGGAATCATCCTTGCGGATATGGCTAACAGTGAGATTATTTTCGTAGAAGTAAATTGTGAAACTGATTTTGTAGCAAAAGACGATAATTTCGTAAATTTTTGTAAAGATACGCTAAAGAACGCGGTATCGAACTCTTCTGCAACTGATTTACTAGCTCAAGTTTCCAAAGACATGGAAGAGCAAAGAATGTCTCTAGTTCAAAAAATTGGGGAGAATGTCATTATAAGAAAAGTTCAGAAAGTTTCCGGTCAAGTCGTAGACTTTTACATTCATTCAAACAAAAAAATTGCTGCAGGTGTTGCAATGGAACAAGGTAGTCAAAAAATTGCAAAAGAAATAGCAATGCACGTTGCTGCGTCTAACCCTTTAGTAATTTCTCCAGAAGATTTAGATGAAAATTATATAAACTCAGAAAAAGATATTTTTAAATCACAGGTAGAAATAGAAGATAAACCTCAAGAAATAAAAGAAAAAATGGTAGAAGGTAAATTAAACAAGCAATTGGCAGATGTGAGCCTTCTTAAACAACCTTTCGTAAAAGATCCTTCCTTAAACATAGAAACATATTTAGCTGAAGCTGATGCAAAGATATCGTCTTTTATTAGAATTGAAGTTGGGGAAGGAATCGAAGTAGAAAAAAAAGATTTTGCAGAAGAAGTTCAATCTCAACTTGAGGGATAATTATGCCAGCATATAAAAGAAAGCTTCTAAAATTAAGCTTGTAATTTAATGATAGACGAAACTGAATTAGAAGCTGAAGAGCAAATGAACAAAACCATTGTCTCTTTAGAAAAAAAATTACAAAGAATTAGGACAGGAAGAGCAACTCCATCATTACTAGACTCTGTGGAAGTTGATTACTATGGATCAAACACCCCAATAAGTCAGATGAGCAATATTTCAGTAGAAGATGCAAAGACTTTAGCCATTGTCCCTTGGGAAAAAGATCAGGTTCAAAATATTGAAAAAGCGATTCAAAGCTCTGATATCGGACTGCAACCTGCAACCTCCGGAGACGTAATAAGGGTGATAGTTCCAGAGTTAACCGAAGAATCCAGAAGAAATCTTACTAAAGTGGCAAAAACGGAAGCAGAGAATTCGAAAGTCGCTATAAGAAATCAACGAAGAGATGCTAATGCAATGTTAAAAGAGTTTTGCAATGAAAAAGAAATTTCTGAAGACGATTTGAGAAGGGGAGAAGATCTGATTCAAAAACTCACTGATAACTTTATTAAAAAGATAGATGTGCTCCTGGACAAAAAAGAAAAAGATTTATTAGAAATATAGTATGAAAAGACTTAACCATCTTGCAATAATCATGGATGGTAATAATAGATGGGCAAAAAATAAGGGCCTCCCTTCTAGAGAGGGTCATAAGGAAGGTGTTAAAAAAGCTAGATTAGCTGTTGAGTATGCTTTAGAAAAAAAAATAGATTACTTAACTCTTTTTGCTTTCAGTACCGAAAATTGGTTGAGAGATGAATTAGAAGTTAAGGATTTAATTAATTTGTTTTTTCAAGCTCTGGAAGAACAAACTCCTGAACTCATAGAAGAAAAAGTTAAATTAAACTTCATTGGAGATATTTCAAGATTTAGCAAGAAATTGATAAACCAGATTGAAAGATCGAAAAAACAAACCCGGGATTATCGACCAGATTTAAACTTAATTATTGCAGCTAGTTATGGAGGTAAATGGGATATTATTAATGCAGTAACAGAATTCTTAAAAGAAAATAAAAAAGACGCACAGAAGAAAAAAATCACTGAAGCATCGGTACAGAAACATCTCCAAACAAATAATTTCCCCGATCCAGATCTTATTATCAGATCGGGTGGAGAAAAAAGACTGAGTAATTTCTATCTTTGGCAATCTTCTTATTCTGAACTTTATTTTTCAAATAAATATTGGCCTGATTTTAACAAAAATGATTTGGATAAAGCTTTGGATGATTACTTTAATAGAAAAAGGAAGTATGGAGTAGAAACTGGTTAGATATGAAGAGACTTTTGACTGGATTATTTTTAGGATTATTGGTCCTTATATTTGTATTTTATACTAACGAATTCTTCTTTGAATTAATTCTTTTTGGCATTTTAATGTTTGCTTTATACGAACTTTTCAGATTGAAAACAAAAAAAAATGTTTTTGTTTGGTTAATTTTGATCGTGATTTTAACCAACATGCTTCTTATAGGCTTCATAAGTGATAATTTAAGAAGCTTTTTTTTTACAGCG
Organism: uncultured SAR86 cluster bacterium; assembly: GCA_902563105.1. GTDB lineage: Bacteria > Pseudomonadota > Gammaproteobacteria > Magnimaribacterales > AG-339-G14 > MEDG-81. The sequence goes on along the minus strand of CACEVU010000002.1, from coordinate 169,295 downwards.
CTTTTAATTTCAGTATTTACGGATGTTTTTGCATTTTTTTTTGGAAATTTATTTGGCAAAAGATTCATTTTTCCGAATGTAAGCCCTAACAAAACTTTAGAAGGTACTCTTGCCGGATTAATTTTTCCTTCCTTATTTATAGTCTCTTTAAACTACTTTTTTAATGAATTTCAGATTATAGGAAATGAATATTTTAACGATTTTACGGTTTTTTCTTCAATAGTTGATTCGTTTGGATATATTTTAGCTTCTATTATTTTTTTTCTATGCTCTTTTGCAAGTATCTTAGGAGATTTAGTTGCAAGTAAATCTAAAAGATTACTCAACATAAAAGACTTTGGTAATCTACTGCCAGGACATGGAGGAATTCTCGACAGAATCGATAGTCATTTATTCTGCATACCAGTAATTTTAATCTTTTATAGTCTTATCTGATGCAAAATGTTGTGGTTCTAGGTTCAACTGGTTCTATTGGAAAATCATCCATAGAGGTCATCAAAAAAAATAAAGATAAATTCAATATCGTTTGTCTGGTTGCCAAATCAAATGAAGAATTAATTTTAGACCAATCAAAAAGACACAAAAACTCAAAGATCTATCTGGAAAATCCTAAAAGAATAAAATCTTCAAAAAAATTAATTGAAAAAAATGAACTTCTAGAGCTAATTTCTAGTAAAGATGTCGACGTCGTGATAGCCGCTATTTCTGGATCTGATGGTTTAGAATTAATTCATCATTCCATTAAAAATGGCAAGAAAATTTTAATTGCCAACAAAGAACCATTAGTTATGGCGGGAGCGTTTTTAATGAATGAAGCGCGTAAAAGCGGTGCACAAATAATACCTATTGACTCAGAGCATTGTTCAATTCATCAAAGTATTGAAGGCAAAACAAAAGATTCGATATCTAAAATAACACTCACTTGTTCTGGAGGACCTTTTCATAAATTGTCCAAATCTAAATTTAAAACTATAACTTCAAATAACGCTCTTCAACATCCAATATGGAAAATGGGTAAAAAAATTACGATTGACTCTGCTACTTTAATGAACAAAGCATTAGAAATTATAGAGGCTAAACATCTATTCGATTTAGACCAAAAAAAAATTGAAGCGATAATACATCCTGAAGGACTAATTCACTCCTTGGTAGAATTTAATGATGGAACTGTTTTAGCCTCTATGGCTCTTCCTGATATGAAAATATCTGTTTCTTATGGTCTTGGATTTCCAAAGAGTATAAAAAATGGAGTTGCAAAAATTAATTTTCAAGAATTAAAGAATTTAAGTTTTAAAAAAATAGATAGAAAAAAATTTCCTTCAATCGATTTTGCTTATTTTGCTTTGAAATATGGCAAAGGAATGCCGATCATTTTAAATGCAGCAAACGAAGTTGCGGTTGATTTATTTTTAAAAAACAAAATAAGTTTTTTAAGCATTTACGATCTTATTTCATCAACATTAAATTATGCAGATAGGAGTAATATGAATTTAACTTCTGTATCATTAAGCTCAATTATAAAGTTTAACCAAGAAGCTAGAGACATAGCATTGAATTATTCCTCAAAATTTATCAAATGACCTTTTTAATATATTTATTTTCTTTTTTAATACTCATATCAGTAATAGTCTTTGTTCATGAACTTGGTCATTATTCATTTGCTCGTCTTTTTGGGGTGAGAATTTTAGATTTTTCAATAGGATTCGGTAAATCGATAAAAAGTTGGCAAACTAAATCAAAAACAGTTTTTAATTTGAGAATTCTTCCAATTGGCGGTTATGTAAAAATGAACGGGGAGGAAAATTCTGATAAGCCAGATGTGAAAGACTCTTTTTCCTCTAAAAAATATTACCAAAAGCTTTTAATTACACTTGGCGGTCCAATTTTTAACTTTATCCTAGCACTGGCTATCTTTTTTGTTATCAATCTGGCAGGAGTTTATAAAGTAACACCGCTTATTGGAGATATTCTTCCTAATTCTTTAGCTGGAGAGGCAGGAATAAAAGCAGGAGATATAATTTCAAAAATAGACAATTCAAGTATTGATTCTTTTTCTGAAGCTCAGCTTGCTCTTTCAAAAAGATTAGGAGATTCTGGAGAAATAGAAGTGACAGTTCAGAGGGAGGAAAAATCTCTTGAATTTTATTTAAAAATTACTGATTGGTTAAGTTCTGAGGAACCATCAAATCTGCTTTATTCTATAGGTGTTTTCCCTCCTTTAGAACCATCAGTCGGCAAGGTTTTAGACTTTACTCCGGCAGATAATGGAGGGATTAAAAAAGGAGATAAAATTCTCGAAATTGAAAACGTTCCCATTAACTTTTGGAGCGACATAAAAAAAGAAGTTAATAAATCAAACGGTCAAGAAATTTTATTAAAAATATTAAGAAACGAAAGAGCTCAGACCATCAAAATAAAACCTGCTCTCTCAGAAGAGAATTTTAATTGGCAACTTGGTATTAGCTCTTCGAATGAACTGAGTTCAAAGGCCAAAGATGTTGTTTACTATTCTTTTTCTGAATCTCTAAAGAAATCATTTTTTCAAACTTATCAAGTTATAGAAAATTCTGTTTATTTTCTTGGAAAAATAATTTTTGGCCAAATTTCAGCTAAAAACCTTGGTGGTCCGGTTATGATTGGGCAATATGCTGGAGAATCTTTAATTTATGGAGGAATTTATTCCTTTTTTTATCTCATTGCGCTCATAAGTATTAGTCTGGGAATAGTAAATTTATTTCCTCTCCCAGTATTGGATGGCGGTCAAGCTTTAATTCTTACTATTGAAAAAATAATTGGCAGAGAAATTCCAATTAGTATCCTAGACTTTTTCTATAGAGTTGGAACTTTATTTTTAATCTTTCTTTTTGTCTTTGTATTTTTCAATGATATTTTCAGAATCGTCAATTAAAATTTAAATAATGTTTAAAAGAATATTTTTTTTTATTATTCTATTTTCCTCATCTCTTCATTTACAGGAAACAAAATCATGGGTAGTAGATGACATTAGAATAACTGGCCTTCAGAGGGTATCGGCTGGGAGTATTTTTGCAGTAATGCCAATTGGCCTTGGAGATGAAATAAATGAGGAAAGTTTCAAAGAAATTGCTTTATCAATTTTTGAAACTGGAAAGTTTGATGACATTAAATTAGGTAGAGATGGTAATGCATTGTTAATAGACATAAAAGAAAGACCAACGATTGACGAAATTTTAATTGAAGGTAATAAACAAATTAAAACGGATGCCCTATTAGATGGCTTGAAAAACTCTGGAATCTCTGAAGGAGCTTTGTATAAAAGATCTGTCTTTGAAAGTTTAAGCGTTGAACTTGAAAGACAATATTCCTCGCAAGGAAAATATTCAGCAGAAGTAGATGTATCTTCTGAAGACCTTCCAAAAAATAGAATTAAACTTTCTGTTGAAATTGATGAGGGCGAATCTGCTTCCTTAAGAAAAATTAATATCGTTGGAAATAAATTACTTTCTGATGAGGAAATTCTTGATGAATTTAAACTCAAAGAAAAAAATTGGCTTTCTGTATTCAGTAGGGGATCAGGATATTCGAGAGAAAATTTAAGAGGTGACTTAGAAACACTTGAGTCAATTTATAAAAATATGGGTTATTTGAAGTTCGATATAGATTCTACAAATATATCAATTTCAAAAAATAAAAAAGATATCTTCATAACAATCAAAGTTATTGAAGGAGAAGTTTATAAAGTTAGCGAAGTTAAATTAGCGGGCGATTTGGAAGATAAGGAAGTTTTTGTAAGAAGTTTAATAGGCATTCCTGTAAATGAGATTTACATAGAAGGCCTTTTGAAAGCTACTGAAGATAGAATAACTAATCTTTTGGAAAATTTAGGTTACACAAATGCTGAAGTTTCTACCTCAAAAGACATAAATGAAGAAGAAAAATCAGTTGCCCTAACTCTTTTTGTGGATCCTGGACAAAGAACAATGGTCAATCGTATTTCCTTTGAAGGAAATGAAAGAACCCATGATGTAGTGTTGAGACGTGAAATGCGTCAGATGGAAAAAAGCTGGGTTTCTAATAACTTACTCGAAACATCAAAGTTGAGATTAGACAGGCTGGGATTTTTCAAAAGTGTAAAATATGAAAAAAATGCAGTACCTGGTTCTACTGATGAAGTAGATGTTATTTTTAAAGTTGAAGAACAATTCTCAGGATCTATTGGAGGCTCTTTAGGTTATGGAGCTTACGGATTTAGCTTAGGAGCTAATTATTCAGAAAAAAATGCTTTTGGAACCGGAAACTCTATTAACGTTGGAATTACTTACAGCGAATGGCGCCAGGATATTTCTTTTAACTTTTTTGATCCATATTTCACAATTGATGGAATAGGACTTGGATATGGAGCTTTTATTAGAAAGACAGACTATGGAAACTTTAATCTTGCTGCTTACAATACAGATTCTTATGGCGGAAGCGTCTCTTTTGATTTACCTATTAGTGAAATAGAGCAGGTAGGATTATCTTTGTCTTATGATAAAACTGACTTAAAAACTAATCTCTATAGTTCACGACAGCTTTTAGATTTTTATAATTCTGAGGGTTTTGACTTTACTACTTACAATGCTTCTGTTTCATGGAGAAGAATAACACTAGACCGAGGATTATTTCCTACAAGAGGTACCAGTAACGGAATTTCTTTATCTTTTTCTCTGCCAGGAAGCAATCTAAATTTTGGAAGGCTGACACATGAATTTAAATATTTCCAGCCCTTACCCAGGGGATTAATTTTTGGATATAGATCAAAAATAGGATATTTATTTACATATGGGGATACTGAATCTGCACCCCCATATCAATATTTTTATGCGGGAGGAATGAGATCAGTTAGAGGTTTTAAACAAAATTACTTAGGACCAAAAGCTGTATATCAATCGGGTATTGCAGTGCGTAATCAAAGGCCTGTGGGAGGGCCTTATAGTTTGACTGGGGGACTAGATTTGATAATCCCGCTTAATTTTGTTCCGGATCCAAGATCAATAAGGGGATCAGTATTTTTTGACTATGGAAATGTATTTAGTGATGGATGCAGGTCTTATGAAACAAACTGTTATGAATTTGATTTATCTGAGCTTAGATACTCTCTTGGAGTGGGAATAACTTGGATAACCGCCTTAGGCCCATTATCTTTTGCTTTAGCATCGGTTTTTAATGATTCCCCAACCGATCGAACAGAAACATTTCAATTCGAAATTGGAACTCAGTTCTAAAAAAAATAGGAATTTTTCCTAGCAAAAGGTTAAAATTCAATACCTTTTTTAATTAAGAACATAGGTAGAGGGGTTTTTAAATGAGTATCATAAAAAAAATAACTGTTTTAATTTCATTAGTACTTTTTAGCAATATTTCATTTCTGATGGAAGGAATTGCTGTAATTGACTATAACGCCATTTTTCTTGGAACTGATCTTGCTAGAGAAAGAATTGATGATTTAAGAGACTCTTCTGATTATAAGGACCTCACAGATGAAGCCCAATCTAAAGACAGTGAAAGAATCAAATTAGCTGAAAGGCTGCAAAAAGAGGAATCTACTCTTTCTGATGAAGAAAAAGAAGAAATTTTAAAAAAGGTCCAAACTCTTTATCAAAGCATTCAACTTTTATCTCAACAAATACAAGCTAAAGAACAGGAAGTAACCCAAAAACTCCAAGCAGATCAAGCCGAAATAGTTCAAAAAGTTGTTAATGAGTTAATAAAAGCAAAAAAAATAAAGATGCTTTTAAACTCTCAAGCATTACTTGCTTTTGACAGGACTGACGAAAAAATAAACTTAACTCCTGAAGTTGTTGACCTGATAAACAAAGAACGAAAATAGGAAGTTTGATAAAAAAAACTTTCAAACTTTCTGAGATATCGAATTTGCTTAAGGGTAAATTATCTGGAGATGGCTCAAAAGAAATCCTCAGCTTAAAAACCTTGCAAGAAGCAGACAGTGATTCAATTTCTTTTATTTATAACAAGAAATTTATAAAAGATTTAGAAAAGACATCTGCCTCTGCGGTAATAATAACCGAGGAATTTAGTAAATTTTGTAGGACCGATTATATAGTCGTTTCTAACGGTCACGAAGCCTACGCTAAACTGACTAAATTATTATCTGGAAATCTCAGAAATAACTTACCAGAGGAAAGTAAATCAACTTCTTACGATGATCAAGATATTCAAATTGGAAAAAATGTTTTTATAGGAGAAAACGTAAGAATTGACAACGGAGTAAGAATCAATTCCGGATGTTTCATCGGAAATAATGTTGAGATAAAAGCGGATAGTTATTTACACCCCAATGTATGCATATACCATGACACTAAAATTGGTAAAAAAAATATTATCCATGCCAACTCAGTTTTGGGCTCTGATGGACTGGGATTTGCTAAAACGAAAGATTCTTGGGAAAAAATAGAGCATTTGGGAAATGTTGAGCTGAAAGATAATGTTGAAATTGGAGCCTCATGCACCATAGATAGAGGCTCCCTTGGAACAACATTCATAGGTGAAGGAGTTAAACTCGATAATCAAGTACACATTGCGCATAATTGTAATATTGGTAAGGATACGATAATAGGTGCAAAAACAGCAATTGCTGGAAGCACAGTTATTGGAGAAAACTGTTTAATAGGCGGCGGTTGCGGAATTGTTGATAATATTAAAATAGAAAGTAAAGTAAGAATTAACCCTATGACTTATGTTACAAAATCAATAAAAAAACCTGGCACGTATTCTGGAGGTTCTATAGTTTTGGAGCATTCTAAATGGTTGAAGCATATTACTATTCAAAAAAAGCGGTTTGATGATTGATATTGAAAAAATTAAAACTTTACTTCCTCATCGATATCCTTTTTTACTTGTTGATAGAGTTGAAGAATTAGAGGAACACAAATACGTAAAGGCCTACAAAAACATCACTAATAGCGAACCTTTTTTTTTGGGACATTTTCCAAATAGGTCTGTTATGCCAGGAGTTCTTATTCTTGAAGCTTTAGCACAAGCATCAGGAATATTAGGCTTTGTTTCAATGAACAAAACTCCTGATGAAGGCTCTATGTATTATTTTGTAGGGGCAGATAAATTACGTTTCAAAAATCCAGTAATACCTGGTGACAAACTTACTTTGGAATCAACTAAAATCTCAGAAAAAGCAGGAATTTGGAAGTTCGATTGCAAAGCTCATGTAGATGATAAGTTTATTTGTTCTGCGATAGTTCTTTGCGCTGATCGCCCAAAATGATCCATCCATCTGCTCAGATAGATTCAACTGCCAACATAGACCAAGACGTTTCAATAGGTCCATATACTGTTGTAGGCCCTAATGTAGTAATCGAAGCAGGAACTAAAATTGAGGGAAATGTCTTTATTCATAAGAATACAAATATTGGGAAAAATAACCACATTTTCCCATTTGCTAGCATTGGTGGAGATCCACAAGATTTAAAATACAATGGAGAAGAAACTTTTCTTGAAATAGGTGATAACAATGAAATTAGAGAAGGTTCAACGATCAATAGGGGTACAGTCCAGGAAAACTCTAGGACCATAATTGGAAATAACAATTTACTTATGGCTTATACCCACGTGGCACATGACTGCACCTTGGAGGATGATATTGTCATGACAAACAATGCGGGAGTTGCCGGAGTAGTTAAAGTAAGTAAAGGAGCAAGATTAAGTGGCTTTACTTTAGTTCATCAATTTTGCAATATAGGGAGTTATAGTTTTAGTGCTCTTGGAACTATTATCACTAAGGATGTCCCTGCTTATGTAAGAGTCAGCGGCAATCCAGCAATTCCAAGAGGTCTAAATACAGTTGGCATTCAAAGACAAGGTCTTTCTAATGAGGCTAGCGAAGCCTTAAAAGAGTCTTATAAGATTTTATACCTTAGAAAAAATAAATTTGATGAAGCAAAAAAAGAAATTATATCTAAGTTCAAAGATATTAAAGAAATGAAGCTTTTTATTGAAAGCATCTCTTATTCCGACAGAAGCATCGTACGGTAGGGGATTATCTTGAAAATAGCTGTTTGTGCTGGTGAAAAATCTGGAGACTTACTGGGCTACAATCTTCTTAAAGAGCTTAAAAGAGATAATGACTCAATAAGTTTTATTGGCGTTGGGGGATCATTAATGGAAAGCGCGGGCTTAAAGAGTTTCTTCCCGCTAAAAGAAATATCTTACATGGGCTTAATTGATCCCCTTTTAAATTTAAAAAAGATTTTAAAAAGAAGGCGTGAATTTATAAACTTTTTAAAAAAAGAAGAGCCTGATATATTTATTGGAATAGATAGCCCGTCATTCAATAGCGGAATTTGTAAAGCCTTAAAAAAGACTACAAATATTAAAACCGTCCAATATGTTTGTCCTCAATTTTGGGCTTGGCGATATGATCGAGTTAAAAAATTTAACTATCTTTATGATACGATCCTATCTCTTTTTCCTTTCGAATCAGAACTATTAAAAAAACATAACGTAAATCATTTTTTTGTTGGCCATCCTCTCGCGGAGCAGTTGCTTGATCGATCTATGGATTTTAATTTGAGAGAAGAATTAAAAATTTCTAGTGAAAAAAAAATTATAGCCATTTTACCTGGAAGTAGAAATTCTGAGATTAAACATCATGAGGGACCTCTTATAGATTTTATAAGCAAGTACAAAAAAGAATCTCCCGATGCGGAAATTATTTTGGCATTGAACAAAAAGTCTGATTTTACAAAAAAACTAAAAAAAACTTCAAAAGACTGTTCAGTAATTTTTAATAATTCTCAGAAAGTACTAGCTGCTTGTGACATAGCAGTCGTTGCTTCTGGAACAGCAACTCTCGAGGCGTCAATTTTAGCTAAACCTATGGTAGTCATTTACAAAAGTAATTTTTTCAGCAATTTTATTCTTTCTAACTTCTTTCTGAAAACAAAATTTATAGCCTTGCCAAACATCCTTTCCCAAGCGCAAGTGGTTTTTGAACTCAGACAAAACGAAGTTACTGGCAATGAAATCCTTAAAAAAGTCATAATTACTTTTAAGAAAAGACAAGATATTGCATCAAAATTAACTTCTTTAAGAGAAACTTTATTGGTCAAAGATAAAAGTAAATTCTCTGATGCCATAAATAAACTTCTATCTTCATGATCAAATATCTAGCGGGTGTTGATGAGGTAGGTAGGGGGTGTATTGCCGGACCAGTTATAGCTGCAGCTGTAATTTTAGGAAAGAAAAAAATAAATGGCCTTAATGATTCAAAACAAGTATCTGCAAACAAAAGAATTGTCCTCGCAGAAACAATTAAAGAGCAAGCATTTAAATATTGCTTTGGCTTAGCTTCTGTAGAAGAAATAGATTCTATAAATATTCGGCAGGCTAGTTTACTTGCTATGAAAAGAGCAATCATTGGCTTGAAACTAAAAAATTTACATTTAATTATTGATGGTGTGGATATTCCTGATGTGAAGCATCCTTGCAGAGCACTTATCAAAGCTGATACTAAAATACCTGAAGTAATGGCCGCTTCAATTATTGCTAAAGTTTATAGAGATAATTTAATGAAAGAATATGGCAAGATTTATCCAAATTTTTTGTTTGAAAAAAATAAAGGATATCCAACAAAAGCTCATTTAAATATTTTAAAATCTTTAGGATCAACAAAAGAACATAGAAAAAGTTTTAAACCAGTAATAGATGTCACATAGTTCGTTTTCTCATTTAAATATACATAGTGAATATTCAATATTAGACAGTATTGTAAAAATTGATAATTTAGCAGAAAAGACAAAACAACATGGTTATGAAAGTTTAGCGCTTACAGATTCATCAAATCTTTTCGGTTTCATGAAATTTTATAAATCGATAAGAGCTCAAAATATAAAACCAATTGCGGGTGCAGAAATTAATCATGTTAAAGATAGTTCATCTCATCACGAACATGCGAATTTTACCTTGCTAGCAAAAAATAAAATTGGTTACAAGAATTTAATAAAAATAATATCAAAATCTCAAATTGAAGGAAAAAACTCAGGACTACCCGTTGTAGAGAGTGCCTGGTTATCGGAATATTCAAAAGGGCTAATTGCATTATCAGGCGGATTTAGAGGACACATTGGAAAATCTGTACTTGATAATAATGAAGAGCTATTTTTGAAAAGGGTTAAATATTTCCAAAAAATTTATGGTGAAGATTTTGTTTTAGAAATATCTAGAATAAATAGGCCACAAGAAGATTTGTATAACGATTTCATTCTTTCTAAAGCAGGTGAATTAGGAATACCTGTAGTTGCGACTAATGAAGTTAGATTTATCAATAAAGAGGACTATGAAGCTCATGAAACAAGAGTTTGTATTCAAAATGGAGAAGTGTTGAGTGATTCCAAAAGATCAAGAATATATTTTGAAGATCAATATTTTTTGTCTCCCGAAGAAATGAATGAAAAATTTAGCGATATTCCTGAGGTACTTGGTAATGCTTATGAGATATCAAAAAAATGTAATTTGGAAGTTGAAACAGGTATTTACGTTTTGCCTGATTTCGAAACTCCGTTTAAAAAAACAGCTTCAGAACATCTTATAGAAACTTCAAAAGATAAATTGAAAGATAAAATTGAGCATCTTTCTGAACATGATAAAAATAAATATTTAGAAAGACTTGATTTTGAATTAGATGTTATTTCTAACATGGGTTATTCGGGCTATTTCCTAGTTGTTTCTGACTTTGTAAATTGGGCTCAGGAAAATAATGTTCCCGTTGGACCGGGCAGAGGATCTGGCGCTGCATCTTTGGTAGCTTATTGTTTAGGTATTACTGGAATAGATCCTTTGAAATATGGTTTGCTTTTTGAAAGATTTCTTAATCCAGATAGGATTAGTAACCCTGATTTTGATATTGATTTTTGTAAGGATGGAAGAGATAGAGTCATTGATTATGTTACACAAAAATATGGCAAGAAAGCTGTTGCTCAAATCTGTACTTTTGGCACGATGGCAGCTAGAGCAGTTGTTAGAGATGTAGCAAGAGCTCAGGGCAAATCCTATGGACTTGCCGATAAACTAGCAAAAATGATTCCGTTTTCTCCCGACATGACCCTCGAAAAAGCATTGGAGAGTAATGATCTGAAAAGGGCATTAAAAACTGATGAGCAAGCTGGAGAAATTTTCGATATGGCAAGAAAACTTGAGGGCATCATTAGAAACGTAGGCAAACATGCCGCAGGAGTTGTAATTGCGCCATCAGAGATTAACGATTTTTCACCCCTTTATTTAGATGAAACTACTGATACTTTAGCGACACAGTTTGATATGAAGGATATCGAGCTAGTAGGTCTTCAAAAATTTGATTTCCTTGGCTTGAGAACGCTTACGATTATAAAAGAGGCATTGCATCTTATAAATAAAAAAAGAAAAAGTCTTGATTTAGATTTAATTGAAATTGATCAAATAGATCTCGAGGACAGGCAGACTTTTGAACTTCTTCAAAGCGGACTTACAACTGCAGTTTTTCAATTGGAATCTAGGGGTTTGAAAGAGTACTTGGTTAAAATTAAACCATCATCATTTGAAGATATTATTTCTGTAGTAGCTTTATACCGTCCAGGACCCTTAGACGCTGGGATGGTGGATACCTTTATAAAAAGAAAAAATGGATCCGAAAAAACAGATTATTTAAGCGATAAGGATATAGAAAAGGTATTAAAAAATACTTATGGAGTTATTGTTTATCAGGAACAAGTCATGCAACTCGCACAAGAATATTCTGGTTTTTCTTTGGCACAAGCAGATCTTTTGAGACGGGCTATGGGAAAAAAAATTCCAGAAGAGATGGAAAGACAAAGGCCAGAATTCATAAATGGAGCCTTGAAAAGGGGAAAAATAGAAAGAGCAGCAGAGGGACTATTCGACCAAATCCAAACTTTTGCCGGATATGGATTCAATAAGGCCCATTCAGCCGGATATGGATTGATTGCTTTTCAAACGGCCTGGTTAAAGGCTCACTACCCAGTCGAATTTTTGAGTGCAGCCTTATCATCAGATATGGACGATTCAGAAAGAGTAAGAATGCTTTTAGATGATTGCAAAAATTTTGAAATTGAAATCCTTAAGCCAGATATAAATGTAAGTCATTTCAATTTTTCTGCTTCGGGAGATAATGATATTTTATTTGGGCTTGGAGCAATCAAAGGCCTGGGAAAAGCAGCTATTGAGAATATCATATCAGAGAGAGAGCAAAGACCCTTTGAAAATCTTTATGATTTTTGTTCCAGAGTTAATTTGAGTAAAGTTGATAAAAGAGGCATTGAGCCACTCATAAAAAGTGGAGCCATGGATTCTTTTAGTACATCAAGAAAAGCTATGTTAGATAGCTTGGAAGATGCGATGAAATATGCGAGACAAAACAGTCTGACCCAAGAAAGTGGAATATCAGATCTTTTTGGAGGAATCAGCGAGAGTAATCAATTTTTACCTGTTACAAAAGATGAACATATTGATTATGCTAATTCTAAGTTTGAATTTTCAGCTTTAGGCTTTTATTTAAAAACTCACCCAAATAAGGATCATAATTGGCAATTAAAAAAATTAGGTACAGGTTCAATTAAAAATGTTCTGGAAGAAACATTAAATACTATCTCGGGCGTCGTAATTCGTCAGAATAGAATTCAAACGAGAAGAGGCCCACTGGTATTTGCGACTTTAGACGATGGAAGCGATAGGATTGAATTAGTAATTTCATCAGATGTACTAGAAAGTTTTGAAGGAAATTTAAATGCTCAAACAATTTATATTGCATCCGGAGAAGTAAGTTTTGAAAAAGATGTTAAGAAGAAAAATATTGGAATACAAAAAAAAATGAGAGTAACAGATATTAAATCCCTTGAAGAAGCTAGAATAAAATCTGTGACTAAATTAAAAATTAATATTGAAAGTCAAGAAAAAAAAGATGTTCTTAATATAATTGAAAATTTAAAAGCCATAGCATCGTTGGATAATAATCTCCAGGGAAGTCAAATTGAAATGCAATATAATCTTAATACAGGGTCAGCTAATATTGAACTAGATAAAGATTTTAAAATTATTTTGAATGACGATAATATGGATAAACTCGTAGAGAATTGTGGAAAAGATAATATCGATTTTCAATATCGCATGAGATAGAAATGGCTTATACCTATTTAGAATTTGAAAAACCAATCAGTGATTTAGAAAACAAAATAGAATCACTTAGAGAAAATAAAACTAATGAAGAAAGCGTCCACAATGAAATATCTTCTTTGAGTTTGAAAATTGAAAATTTAACTAAAGAAATTTATGAGGGTCTTTCAATTTGGCAGAAAGTTCAGGTAGCCCGACATCCTCATAGACCTCACTTTTCTGACTATATAGAAAATATTTTTACAGATTTCGACGAGTTGCATGGAGATAGACTGTTTGGCGATGATCAAGCAATTATTGGTGGTCCTGCAAAATTCAAAGGACAGCCAGTTGTTATTATTGGGCATGAAAAAGGAAAATCAACGGCAGATAAAATTTCGAGAAACTTTGGTATGTCACAACCGGAAGGTTACCGTAAAGCATCACGTTTAATGAAATTAGCAGAAGATTTTTCTTTGCCAATAATTACATTTATCGATACTCCTGGGGCTTATCCTGGAATTGAAAGCGAAGAAAGAGGGATGAGTGAAGCTATTGCGAAAAATTTAAGTGTGATGTCTGCTTTAAAAGTACCGATAATTGTCATCATCACTGGAGAAGGGGGATCTGGAGGCGCCCTAGCGATTGGCGTTGGTGATCATATTTCAATGATGCAATATTCAATTTACTCTGTTGCTTCGCCGGAAGCTTGCGCTTCAATAGTCTGGCGAGATAATGCTAAAGCACAAGAGGCTGCAGAGGCAATGAAGTTGGATGCTAAAAATCTTCTAGATTTTGGCTTAATAGACAATATTATTGAAGAACCTCTGGGAGGCGCTCATAGAGATTCCAAAAAAGCTTCTTCTCTTATTGCACAAGAAATTAATGATAATCTAAAACGGCTAAATGAAATAAGCATTGATGAGTTAATAGAGCAGAGATATAAAAAAATCATGTCTTATGGATCAATTCAGAAGTGAATGGATTTTTCTGAACTCTTAAAACCTTATTTAAAGAAAACAAATAAAACTTATTATGTGGCTTTGAGCGGAGGAGTGGACTCATTTGTTTTACTAAATGAGTTGTTAAAAATAAGAGAAAACTATGACATAAAACTTTCAGCTATTCATATAAATCACAATATTCAAAAAAACTCTTTGAAATGGAAAAATTTCTGTTCTGAATTTTGTCGTAAAAATCATATTAAATATTTTTCTCGTACCTTGCAAAAGAAAACAGATTTTTCAAACTTAGAAAAAAAATTGAGAGATGAAAGGTATAAAATCTTTGAAAGTATTCTAGATAAAAACTCTATTCTTTTTATGGGACATCATTTAGACGACACAATAGAAACCTTTTTTCTTCGTTCAATGAGAGGAACTAGATTAGAAGGTTTAACTTCGATTCCAAAGGAAAGAAACTTAGGTGGGGGAAAAATTATCAGACCATTTCTTGATTTGACTAAATCTGAAATCTTAAAAAAAGCTAAAGAAGATAAGTTGAAATTTGTTAATGATTTATCTAACAGAGACAATTCCTTTGACCGAAACTACATTAGAAATATTGTATTACCTGAATTAGAAAAAAGATGGCCGTCTTATAGAAAAAATTTAAAACAATTAATTGAAAATTTAAGAGAAGCAAAAGATCTACTTTCTATTCAAAGAAAAATAGATTTTGATCAAGTGAAAGTAAAAAAGAATCAAATTTCTATTAAAAAGCTTTTAAACCTTCCACTAGCAAGGCAAAAAGGCGTTTTTTTATATTGGATAGATTTGAATCAATTCAATCAACCAAATGCAAAAGTAGTAAATCTGTTTTTTAAAAAGTTTTTAAAAGATAGCAAAACACCTAAAGCTAAATATAGCTGGGGTACTAACTCAAAAAAGGGCTCTGTTTGTATTATAAAAATTGCAAAAGATATAAAAATTACAAAGATGTCAGCTTAAAATTTTATTCAAGCAATTTAAAATTGCTTTGTATGAAGCTACCGTAGTATTTGGATCAATTCCTGCGCCCCAATCAGAAGCACTTTTGTTCTGAATTTCAATATAAGCAACAGCCGAAGCATCTGATCCGGAAGAGATTGAATGTTGATGATAATCAGAAACTTTAAAATCTGAAGATAAATGACTGTTCAGAGCATTGATGAATGCATCTATTGGCCCATTTCCCGCACCCTCAATTGTTAATTCTTTTTCATCCTCAAATAAGGATAATTTGATTTTATCTTCTGCTTTTGATGAATAGATTTCATGCGAGTTGTATTTAATTTTTTTTGAATCAGAACTTAAGTAATTCGCTTCAAAGCTTTTCCAGATTTCTTTAGAGTCTAATTCCTTACCGGACTCATCAGCTTGCTTTTGAATAACTTGGCTAAAATCAATTTGCATTCTTCGAGGTAAAGAAATCCCATAATCTTGTTCAAGAATATATGAGATACCACCTTTTCCAGATTGACTATTTATTCTTATAACAGCTTCATAAGTTCTACCAACGTCCTCGGGATCTATCGGAAGATACGGTACGCGCCATTTTGATTCATTTGTGTTTCGCATTTCATCGAATCCTTTCTTTATGGCATCTTGATGAGATCCAGAGAAAGCCGTAAAAACTAAATCTCCCGTGTAAGGATGCCTAGGATGAACAGGGAGTTGATTACAATATTCTACTTCTCGCATGGTTTTATTAATATCGGAAAAATCTAGTAGAGGATCTACTCCTTGAGTAAATAAGTTTAATCCCAAAGTTACTATATCCACATTTCCTGTTCTTTCACCATTTCCAAAAAGAGTTCCTTCAATTCGGTCTGCGCCTGCCATTATTCCCAATTCAGCAGCTGCAACCGCTGTGCCTCTATCGTTATGAGGATGTAAACTCAGAATAATGTCATCTCTATTTCTTAAATTTTCATTCATCCATTGAATTTGATCAGCATAAATATTTGGTGATGACAGCTCAACAGTCGCGGGGAGATTTATGATGGTTTTATTTTTACTATCTTTGTGCCAAATTTTATTAACTTCGTCACAAACCTCTACAGCATATTCTAGTTCTGTCCCCGTAAAGCTTTCAGGGCTGTACTCAAATTGCCAGTTGGTTTCCTTGTATTCTTCAGAAAGTTTTTTTACAAGTTCAGCTCCCTCAGTAGCAATTTTAGTAATTCCAGCTTTATCTTTCTTAAAAACAACCTCTCTTTGTAATGTAGAAGTCGAGTTGTAAAGATGAAAAATTACATTCTTTGCTCCCTGAGTTGATTCAAAGGTCTTTTTGATTAAATGATCTCTTGCTTGTGATAAAACTTGGATTTTGACATCTGAAGGAATTAAATTTTCCTCTATCAACTTTCTAACAAAACTAAATTCAGTTTCTGATGCAGAAGGAAATCCTATTTCAATTTCTTTAAACCCTAAATCAATCAACATTGAAAAAAATCTAAGTTTTCTTTCAATTCCCATTGGCTCAATCAGAGCTTGATTGCCATCTCTCAAGTCAACGCTGCACCAGATAGGAGCTTTTACAATTTGTTTTGTTGGCCAGGTTCTGTTTTTTAGCTCTATTCTTTTAAAAGCTGAATATTTTGAAATAGCACTGTTATCTATTTTCTTCATAGTTATAAATTAACTTAAGTGTGCTTATCATATAAGATATTTAATATGAAATCAGAGGAAAAACTTTTGAAGGAAATGGGAATATCTTTCTGGTCTCTTAAAAAAAATTTTTCTTTTGATGGTAAAAATATCTTAAAAAAAGAAATCAAAGAATTTTCAAAACAAGATATCAAATATTTGAAGTCTCTGTGCATCACCTTTAGACAAGATTTTTCCAATAATTATCCAGAGGAGATTTTAGCTTTTTTGTCTTCAAAAAAAAGTAAGGTAATTAATTTAGGTGAAATTAAAAAAAAATCCGTAAAAGAAAAAATAGCTTTCTTAAGAAACATTGAGAAAAATTAAAAAAATAAAGAAAGCTTATCTCGAGCAGGTTTTTGGCATAGAGCAGCTTTCTAACTCAACACCTTGGAGCTATTCAAGTTTTCTTGATTGTATGAAAAAAGATTATGAATTTTATGTATCTTTGGAAGATGAAAAAGTTATAGGTTTTTTCATTGCAAGCTTTAGTCTATTAGAAGGCCATCTTTTGAATATATCTGTTGCTCCCAATATGAAGAGACAGGGAATAGGAAATGAATTGTTGAAAAAAGTAGAAAACCTTTCAAACAAATTTGGCATAAAGGAGATTTTCCTTGAGGTGAGAGAATCAAATCAGGAGGCAATTAATTTCTATAAAAAAAACGGATTTATTGAAGTAGGTATTAGAAAAAATTATTACAAATTATATGAGGGAAGAGAAGATGCTTTAATTTTTTCCAAAAAGTTAAGAGATAATTCTCTTTCCTTAAAGCAAATTCTCTATATCTTGAGCAATCTCTTTCGGTTCCGTATTAGGTGAATAACGCTTTTTAACATCACCATTTTTATCGACAAGAAATTTTGTAAAATTCCATTTAATTGCTTTACTGCCAAGCAAACCTTTTTTTTCTGATTTAAGAAAATCATAAAGTGGATGAGCATTGTTGCCATTTACTTCAAGCTTACCCATCACAGGAAAGCTAGTCTGAAAGTTTATCGAGCAAAATTCTTGAATATCCTCATTGCTTCCTGGCTCTTGACCACCAAACTGATTACAAGGAAAAGCCAAAACAGAAAAGTTTTGTGACCTATAGTTTTTTTGAAGATCCTCTAACCCTTCATATTGAGGAGTAAACCCACATTTACTGGCAGTATTTACTATTAAAAGAACTTTTCCTTTAAAATCGCTTAAGGATACAGAATTATTTGCATTATCATTAACTGAAAAGTCATATAATGTTTGGCTCATAGAATTATTTTATCAGAAATTTTAAAATTCTTTAATTTACGGGGAGAATAAAATGAAGTTTAAAAAACTTGGAAATACCGACATAGATGTAAGCCTCATTTGTCTGGGAACGATGACGTGGGGTCAACAAAATACCGAAGCGGAAGGACATGAGCAAATGGATTATGCTATTGAAAGAGGAATAAATTTTTTTGACACAGCAGAACTATACTCAATACCCCCTAAGGAAGAGACGCATGGAAGTACTGAAACCATTATTGGGTCTTGGTTTAAGAAAAATAAGAATAGAGACAAGATTATTTTAGCGACAAAGGTTGCTGGAAGAAGTGGAATGAAGTGGTTTAGGGGTGGAGAAACACGACTCGATAAAAAAAATATTGAATCTGCAATTGAAGGAAGTTTGAAGAGACTTCAAACAGACTATGTCGATTTATACCAGCTTCATTGGCCAGATAGACCATTGCCAATTTTTGGAGGGAAAGCAGGTTTATACGAGCATTATGATATAGAAAGTATTGAAATCTCAGAAACACTAGAGGTTTTAAAAACGTTGGTTGATTCTGGAAAAGTAAGGTATATAGGATTATCGAATGAAACCCCTTGGGGTCTTTCAGAATTTATTAGAATTGCAGACCAAATAAACTTACCAAGAGTTCAGTCTGTCCAGAATGCCTATAATCTTTTAAATAGAACCTATGAATATGGAATGTCTGAATTCTACTTCAGATCTGAGGTTGGGTTATTGGCATATTCTCCGCTGGCTCAAGGATACTTATCCGGGAAATATATGAATGGAGCTATGCCAAAGGGATCAAGAACACAGTTATTTGGAAGAGGTCAAAGGTATGAAACTGCTTCGGCAGAATCTTCTATAAAGCAATATGTTGAATATGCAAAAGAAATCAATTTGGATCCCTCAGTAATGGCTAATGCCTTTGTCAATTCTAGAGACTTTGTAACATCTAATATTATTGGAGCCACAACTATGGAACAGCTTAAGTTGGCCATAGATAGCTTTGAGGTTGAACTTAGTGAAGAAAATTTAACCTATTTAGATGAAGTACATGCTGCGTGCCCAAATCCTTGCCCATAATTAAATGCAATGGATTTGGCACAATTACCATGATCTAGGTGAAGAAAATCATCTAAGAATTTCCCTTCTGAGAAAGTCCTTTTTTGAAGCCGATGCTCATCTAGAACTAGTGAAAGATGAGTACGACGAGGCTGGTCTTCATCTTATGGGGACTTCAGATTCTAATTTAGTTGCGTACGGCAGAATAATTCCACCACACACAGACCTTGGTAATCCTTTTATAAGCAGGACTATTGTTGCAGCAGAACATAGAAATAAAGGCCACGGAAGGGCACTTATTAAGATTTTAGTAGAAAAATCTAAAGAGTTATTTCCGGAAAAAATAACTCAAGTTTCAAGCTTAGCATCAACTAAAATGTTTTATGAAAAAAATAATTTTGTTGAAGAAAAAAAAATAATAGATACCTCCGGTATCGAGCACTTCATAATGTCAATCAATGATGAATAAGAAAATTATCAATATTGCATTGATAATAGTTTTTTTTATTTCGCTATTTTTATCTCTCAACGCAGTTATTTTCGAAACTAATTTCAATTTAGATAGTGCTGTAGCTCGAGTAGGTGAAAAAGAAATTAGCATGCAAAGGTTTGAAGAAATTATCAAGGTTTTAGATGACCAAAGTAGCTCAGAATTAACTCTGGAAAAAAAGAATATTATCAGAGAAAGATTAATAGACGAGGAATTATTGATTCAAAGGGCCATAGAGCTTGATTTAATAAGAAATGATTCATTGATAAAAGGCAATATTATTCAGACTATGTTTCAACATATCATTAACTCAAACGAGGTTATCGAACCTTCAGAAAAACAATTAAGAGATTATTATAGAAAAGAAAAAGATTATTTTTCTTCTGGAAAACGTTTTAAGCTGAAAAACTATTCTTTTCGAAATCTAAATGAGGCAGAAACAGGAAGCAAGTACCTCAAGCAAAATAATTTTGACGCTTTCTTAAATCTTACGTATGAGAAAAACATTTTTGATGTGCCTGAAGTTTTTTTAACTCCTCAAAAAATTAGAGATTATTTAGGCCCCAAAGCACTACAAGAATTGGAAAACCTTAATAAAGGAGATTATTCAAAAGTTATCCAACTCAATGATATTCCAAGCATTATTTTTTGCATTGATATTTTGTATGGCAAAACACCTCTATTTGAGGAAATTTATGATCAAATTAAAGATAGGTTTATTCGAGAAAGAGAAGATATTCTTGTTAAAAAGTACATTGAGAATTTAAGAAATTTTTATGAAATTGAGAAATATTCTTTCTAGCTTTTTTCTCATCCTTCTCTTTTCAGGAGAAATTCTTTCTCATCAAAAAAGTCAGTCCTACACAATATGGAAAGGCGAACTTACGCAGACAGATTTTGAAGTAAATGTAATAACGAAAATAAGAAAGTCCATCTTATTCAATCAATTAGTTAGCAATGGTTTTGAAATAGATGAACTCGAAATTTATTTTAAAAACAAGTTGAGTTCAAAAGACTGTAACGCTGAAAAATCTTACATTGATAATCAAGACAAAGAGTATGTTCGATATGTGAATTCATTCGTTTGCAAAGTTGAAGAGCCTGAATTTAAATTTGATTTATTTTTTGATTTAAATATATCGCATTTAGATTTTTCAGTGCAATACATCGATGGTAAAAAATTCCCAGATTTTGTAATCACTTCAGATTCACAAAAAGTTAATTTATTTGATGAGAAACAAATAACTGAATTTAATTTATCCTTTCTAAATTTTTTAAATTTTGGATTTCAGCATATTTTAAGCGGATTAGATCATATAGCTTTTTTATTTCTAATTATTTTTCTATGCAGAAATGTAAAAACTTTTTTTTATGCCATTTCTGGATTCACTCTTGGTCACTCAGCAAGTCTATTCATGAGCGTGCAGGGATTAATTCTTTCGTCAGCAAATTTAGTTGAGTTAATGATCGGCTTTTCAATATTAGTCTGCTCAATTGAGATACTTGGAAAAAAAACTTCTCAGTTAAAAATTTTTTCTAACTTAATTTTCTTACTCTGGGCATTACTGACTTTTTTTGTCTATCTGTATCAACCTAATTATGTAATATTTTTTGCATCTTTGGGACTGATGATGTTCTGCTACCTGAGATTATCAAATAACTTTCAAAGTGATTTTAATTTGATTTTTATCACCCTGATTTTTGGATTTATTCATGGGTTAGGATTTGCTGGTGCCATAAGTGAAATTTTTCTTCCTAGTGATGAAATGATAAAAATTCTGGTTGCTTTTAATTTGGGTATTGAACTTGGTCAAATTATGATCTTCGCTATCTTTGCTTTAATAATTTATCTTTTAAGTTTTTTTAATCTAAACAATATAAGGAATTATTCAGTTATGATCTTAACAATTGGTATTTTTGGATACAGCACAATCCTGATCGTTGAAAGATCTTTCCTGATTTTTTAGATGATCCTATATCCTAATTATCAAAAAGCAAAAAACTACTTAATTTTTTCTAAAGTTTTAATATGTTTCTCAGTAGTAGAGATTTTTGCAGAAACTTCTTTCAAGCTGGCTCGCCTTTCTTGAATTAAGCTTTTTGGAGCATTGGATATAAATTTTTTGTTCTCAATTTGACTTTTTAGGCTAGAAAACGATTTTTCGTACTTCTCTAAATTTTTCTGGTTTCTTTTAATTTCAGAAGAAGGATTGATGAGCCCCTCAAGTGGGACATGAATTTTGGTAGAGTTTATTAAAAAAATTGCCGATGGAGGAATGTTTGTTTCCAAATATTGGATCTCTGAGACTCTTGCTAATTGAGCAAGAAAATTAATATTCTGGTCTAACAAGTTTTTAATAGATCTATCTTTTTCGATAATAATTTTGATATCTTTTTTTGGAGAGATAACCATTTCAGACCTTATATTTCTAATTCCAGTTATGACACTCATTACAGTCTTGATTTTTTTTAAATTTGAGACTTTTTTATACTTTTCAGGAAATTTTGAAATCATCAGACTTTTTTCTTTGGCTTTGAATACTTCTTTGAAAGATTGCCAAATTTCTTCTGTGATGAAAGGCATGATGGGGTGGGCTAGTTTGAGTGTTTTCTCAAAAATGTCTAAAAGCGAGTTTATGATGAAATTTTTATCTCTTTTCGATAGTTGTTCATCATTAATTCTGATTTTGATAAATTCTATATACCAGTCACATAATTTATCCCAAATAAATTCATAGAGGGTTTGAGTGGCCAAGTCGAATCGTGAATTTTCAATATGATCAGTATATTTATTTAAACAGTCATTAAATTCTGATCTTATCCATTTATCAGTCTGATGTTCGCTTAATTTTCCAGTTTTTTTATAATCTTTGGTTTGAAGCTTTATGAATCTGGAAGCATTCCATAATTTATTACAAAAGTTTCTATATCCTTCAACGCGCTTAAGATCAAAATTTATATCTCTACTACCCGATGCAAGAGAAGTAAAAGTAAGCCTTAAAGCATCTGTGCCATATGGAGAAATTCCTAATGGAAACTCTTTTTTGGTAGTTTTTTTTATCTTTTCTCTTAGATTTGGAACCATGAGATATTCTGTTCTCTTATCTATAAGCTTCTCCAAAGCTATACCATCAATCACATCAATAGGATCAATAATATTACCTTTTGATTTGGACATTTTTTGTCCTTCTGAATCGCGCACTAACCCATGAATGAAAACTTGCTTAAAAGGAGGTTCTTTTAAAAATTTTTGGGAAATCATTATCATTCGGGCTACCCAGAAAAAGATAATGTCAAAGCCAGTTACCAGAATAGATGTCGGATGAAACTTATCAAGTTCTTTGGTTTTTTTGGGCCAGCCTAAAGTTGCAAATGTCCATAATTGAGAAGAAAACCAAGTATCTAATACATCTTCATCTCTAGTTAATGGCCCACTTATAGTATTTTTTTTTCTTATTTCAGCTTCAGATCTTCCCACATAAATATTTTTATTCTTATCATACCAAGCTGGAATTCTGTGTCCCCACCATAATTGACGACTGATGCACCAATCTTCAATATCTTTCATCCACATAAAAAAAGTTTTTTCCCAACTTTTAGGAGTAAATTTTATTTTTTCGTTTCTAACTAATTTCGAAGCCGCTTTAGCTAAATTCTTCGTTTTTAAATACCACTGCTCGGTCAAAAAAGGTTCTAAAATTTCTCCGGTTCTTTCTCCTCTCGGAATTGAAAGTTTATGTTTTTCTTTACCAAGTAAAAGATTTGCATTCGAAAGATCTTCTAAAATTAGTCTTCTTGCCTCTTTTGTATCAAGATTTTGATATTTTCTAGGAGTGTTTTCGTTTAGTCTTCCTTCTTTGTTGAGGATATTTAAGTAATTAAGTTTATGACGCTTGGCAATCTCAAAGTCGTTAAAATCGTGAGCCGGTGTAACTTTTAGACAGCCAGTACCAAAAGCCATATCAACATAATCATCAGCAATTATTGGAATCTTTCTGTCCGTCAAAGGTAATTTAACCTCTTTTCCAATAAGTTTTTTGTATCTCTTATCTTTTGGATTTACTGCTACTGCCATGTCTCCAAGTAATGTTTCTGGTCTAGTAGTTGCAACTATTAAATAACCATTTTCATACTCATACTTTATGTTCCAAATAAACGACGTTTCCTCTTCATTTGAAACTTCTAAATCTGAGAGTGCTGTTTGAAGAGAAGGATCCCAATTTACCAGCCTAAATCCCTTATAAATTAGACCTTCTTCATAGAGCTCACAAAATACTTCAGTTACAGCATCACTAAAATCACGATCCATTGTGAACTTTTCATTTGACCAATCTACTGAAGAGCCAAGTCTCCTTAGTTGTTTTGTTATAGTATTTCCTGAAACTTTTTTCCATTTCCAAATTTCTTTTTCAAACTTAAGCCTTCCCAAAGATTCTCTTTTTTTCCCCTCACTTTCTAGTTTCCTTTCGACAACCAATTGAGTAGCTATTCCTGCATGATCCGTTCCGACTTGCCAGAGGACATCATAGCCTTGCATTCTTTTGAGTCTTGTCATGACATCCATCAAAGTGTTTTGAAAACCATGACCCATATGTAAACTACCTGTGACGTTAGGCGGAGGTATCATTATAGAAAAAGTTTTCTTTGATTTATAAGTTGGCTTAAAAAATCCAGATTTTTCCCAAAACCTGTACCATTTTTTTTCTAAATTTTTAGGGTTGTAGGTTTTTTTCACTTCTCAATTGACGTAACTAGGATCCAATCCATCAATTTTACATTGTTTAAAGCTTTCTCTTGCTTGATTTTGTAAAGTTGAGTCATCTTTTATGACTATTTGAAAAACTGTTTCGTAGTCTTGATAGTCTGGAGGCAGTTTTGGATTAAGATTGATTAAGATAGAAAAATCATTAGAAATCTTAATACCTGGATAAGATATTTCTAAGGGACAAGAGGGTAGATTTGAATCATTGGAAATTTTGTGGGCTAAAAATAGATCATCTAAATCTTCCCAGAGCTTTTGATTAATCTCTTTTGCTTGAGAAGCATCATTACATCTAAGGTTTATTTTTTTTTCAGGAGAAGATTCAAGCTCTAAGAATTTTTCTTCAACAAATTTAAGCAAGAAGCCCAAAGCGCCTATTTCATCTTCTCCTGCTGAAATAAAACTTATTTCTTTGGTCATGCAGTAAGCAGATATTCTGACAAAAGAGGCACTGGTCTTCCAGATGATACTTTCTGTCCTCCTATCCCATAAGCCGTTCCCGCAATATCTAAATGAGCCCACTTGTATTTTTCTGTGAATCTAGAGAGAAAACATGCAGCAGTTATGGTGCCTGCCTGACCACCAATATTTGCAATATCCGCATATCTGCTCTTCAACCCACTTTGATACTCATCCCACAAAGGAAGTTGCCAAGCTTTATCGCCACTGGTAATTCCTGAAGCAAGAATTTTATCAGCTAATTTTTGATCGTTTGCCATTATTCCTGTAGCTTCGTGACCTAAAGCAACTATCACCGCACCAGTCAAGGTTGCAATGTCTAAAACACTCGCGGGCTTAAACCTTTCTACATAAGTAAGAGCATCACATAATACTAACCTACCTTCTGCATCCGTATTTAAAATTTCAACTGTCTGACCTGACATCGTGCTGACAACATCTCCAGGCTTAGTCGCAGTTCCACTAGGCATGTTCTCTGCCGAAGCGACGACTCCAATGATATTTTTTTTAGGCTTTAATTCAGCAATTGCTCTCATTGTTCCAAGAACACTAGCTGCTCCAGTCATATCATATTTCATTTCATCCATGGCGCGAGAGGGCTTTATGCTAATTCCACCAGTATCAAAAGTAATTCCTTTTCCAACAATGATGTGAGGTTGTTCGTCTTTTTTACCGCCAGAGTAATTCATAATAATGAGTTTTGATTCTTGAACACTTCCGTTTCCAACAGACAGTAAACAATCCATACCTAACTTTTTCATTTCTTTTTCACCAAGAACCTTAGTCTTGATTGTTGAAAATTTTCTGGAGAGCGCACGAGCTTGGTTGGCAAGATGTGTTGGCGTACAAATATTTGCAGGAGTATTTGCCAACTCTTTACTGAAGTTGCTTCCAGCACCAATAATTTGACCTTTCTTTAGAGCGGAAGAAAGATTTGCTTTTTTTGAGTCAATAAATATTTCAACCTTTTTGAGCATATTTTTTGGTTGATTTTTTTTACCTTTAAAAAAGTATTGATAGCATGAGGCTTCTAAATGACGGCCTAAAATCTCAATCGTCCAGCTGGCATCTCTATTTTCAACTTCTATCTCTGGAATGATAATTTTTACTGATGAGGATTTTGAAGCCAATGCTGCACTTGAAATTGATTGACAAATTTTAAAATATTCCATTTCGGAAATTTTTTTACTTTTTTTGCCAGTTCCTATGAAATATGATTTTTCTGCATTTACTCCATTTATTGCTGGAAGGTAAACACTATTTCCAATTTTTCCTGTAATTTCTTCTCTAGTGATAAGTTTTTTTATTGTGCCATTAGTAACTTCATTTATACTTTTCAAGTCACCATCGAGAGCTTTTGCTTCTCTTACACCAATGATTAAAGTCTGAAATTTTTCTTTTTTAAAATTTAACTTTTTATTCGACGATATCGATAAATTCAATAATTTTTTCATTTTTTCTCCATACAAAATTTAGTGTTAAACATGTGGGATAATACCCCAAAAATATAATATCAATGCCAAGAATTATTACATTATATTTAATAAGACAAATAACAAAGATTAGCTTTTTAACCTTAATAGTTTTATTCAGTGTTTTTTTTCTTAATGAATTTACTGTCTACTTAGAAAAAGTTTCAAGTGGCGAGCTTTATCCTGAGCTTCTAATTTTAGTTAGCATTTACAGCATGTCTGAGATTGTAGAAGTTGTGATGCCATTGAGTGTTTTCATCGGCACTATCATTGCCATCTATCGCCTTGATCAAAATAATGAATTATTGGCTTTTTCTAAAATGGGTTTCGGAAAACGAAAGGTTGTCTTAATCTCTTGTATTCCAGCTATATTTTTTGCTCTTTTTGTTGCTTTGGTGTCTTTTTATCTCACACCACTTTCAAACAACAAACTTGCATTTTTAAACGATGTTGAAAGATTTTCAGACAGATTTAAGTTAATGGGAGCAGAAAAGATCAATGTCCTTGATGATCTCAATGCAATTTTTTATGCAAAGGAAGCTTCAGATAGGGGCTTCCAGGATGTCTTCTCGAGTTTCGAAACCAACGAATCGGAATTTGTATTGACTGCAGATGAATTAATCTCAAAACCTCTTAACGAAAGAGAAAATAGAATATCTTTTGAGTCGGGTAAGTTTTCTATTTTATCTGAAGCTATGCCATTAGATTTTAGTTTTGATGAATTCTTCTTAATTCTGCCAAAAAAACCAATTTTGAATGTTGAGGACTTAAAGAGAAAATATTTTCACGAATTATTTGCTAAGGATTCAGAGCGAATCGAATTATTAAAACGCTCATCAATGCCCTTGATAATTATCATTTCGGCTTTGATAGCGGCATCGTTAACCATGAGATTGAAAGACTCTGGACGTTTTTACATTTTTCTTTCGGGCCTAATTATATTTATGTCTTACTATGGACTTTCCCTTTCTCAAGAAGTCTTTAGTAATTTTTCTCTAAACTCCACGATAGTTTTTTTTAGCATTCACGGCATTTATTTTATCGCAGCTATCATGTTGACAATGGATCAGAGTTATCAAAATTTTAGTTTTAATTTTGGCGGCTTAAAATATTCAAGATACTTTATGATGAATCTTTTTGTGTTGTTTTTAATCGCAACGGTATTTTCCTATTTGGTTTTTTATGTCTTTTTATAGTCTTATTTTTGGCGATACTTTAGACAACCTTTTTACGAGGTATGCCTGGCGCTTTCTTTTTCTTACAGTTGGGATATTTTTTTTATTGGATCTAATTCTTTCGTTTTTAAATGAATTTGAAGACTTAAATGAATTTTATTCATTAACTAGCATTTTACTCTTTTTGCTTTATACGTCAGTTGATGCGCTTTTTGATATTTTTCCATTAAGTGCAATTGTTTCGACAATCTTTTGTATAGGCGCGATTTCAGATTCAGGAGAATTAATAGCAGCTAGAGTGTCTGGAAAAAAATTATCCAGAATTATCTTTGCAGTTTTAAAGCCAGTAATTTTTGGAATCATAATAATGCTTTTTTCATGGCAATTTTTTATCCCTAATCTTCAAGAGGCTGCCAATAAATTGAAATTCGAGCTCACATCAAATGTCTCCGAAGAAAAAGAGCAGTGGGTATTTAAAAACGACCGATTCTCCAAAGTAACTGATAAAGGCACCAGCAAGGAAATAAAAATTTACGATCTCGATGAAAAAGGAAATGTCGATAGCATTGTCG
Organism: uncultured SAR86 cluster bacterium; assembly: GCA_902563105.1. Taxonomy (GTDB): domain Bacteria; phylum Pseudomonadota; class Gammaproteobacteria; order Magnimaribacterales; family AG-339-G14; genus MEDG-81. Next base: position 141,278 of record CACEVU010000002.1, on the reverse strand, counting down.
TCTCCAAAGATATTGAAATTGCTGAAAACGAATGGGTTATCAAAGAGGTAAGAGACTATAAGGAAGATATCAGTAAGTCAGATTTTATCTGGGAGGATGCGCCAAAATTGGCAATGAATTATTCCATGAAAGGCTTGAAACACATGTCCTTGACGGATAACTATTATTACTGGCAATCCATTAATGAAGTTGCCGACCGAAATAAAGTAGGTTACGAATTTTGGAAAAAAATGCTCGAACCGATTTCTTTGATTTGTCTTATTATTTTTGCTTTAGCTATTTCGCTCAGAGCCATTGGCAGAAACAAAAGTCTAGATCGTTTTGTTTTGGGTATTTTAATTGCCTTTGGCTTTAATCTTATGATAAAAATCTTTGGCAATATTTCTTTGATTCTAGGTTGGAGCGCTTTTTGGGGAATTCTGTTGTCTTCTTTGATTCTGCTTTACTTTGGAATAAGAATCATTCGACGCGTTTAGACTTTTATTAGAAAAGTTTTTGACAAAATATCGTTTAAAGTTTTCTTATCTTTACGAAAAAGCATCGGTAGATAATTCAACCCAAGCAATAGAGTGAAGATCAATCCCAATAGACATCGATAAACCATCCTTCCGAAACTTACTTCAGAAGAGTCATCTTGAGCCAAGCGAACTTTCCAAACTTGCATCCCTAAGGTTTGGCCTTTATTTTTTTTCCAAAAGTAACAGTAAAAACCAATACCTAAGGCTAAAAATACCAAATACATCAGAGGGCTTTCCACTTCAGTATTTAATGCGTAGGTAATGAGCAGGGTGAGACCCACACATAGGGCAATGATTAAAATCAAGTCATAAAATAAGGCAACCATTCTCCTGAAGAAGCCTGCTGGTTTATAATCTAAAGTAGAATTCATATTATGTCTGAACAAGAAGCTAATCTATCACAAAGCAATTTCTTCGGTCATCCCATTGGCTTAAGAACCTTATTCTTTACCGAGCTCTGGGAGCGAATGTCCTATTATGGCATGCGCGGTTTGCTTGTTCTTTACATGACCATTGGTGTCGTTGGCAATCCAGGACTGGGTTGGTCAAACGTTGAAGCCAATGCCATCTATGGTATTTATGCTGGCATGGTTTATTTCTTAGCTTTGCCAGGAGGTTGGCTTGCAGATAACTTATTAGGCTATCAAAAGGCCGTGCTTTATGGGGCGCTCATCATCATGCTGGGCCACTTTACCTTGGCCATTCCCTTGGAAGAGACTTTTATCTTGGGTCTGGCTTTTGTTGCTATTGGCACCGGTCTTCTAAAACCCAACATCTCTTCAATAGTAGGACAGCTTTATACAGATCACGACGAGCGCAGAGATTCCGGTTTCACCATTTTTTACATGTCGATTAATATCGGCAGCATGCTAGGCTTTGCTGTCTGTGGTTACCTGGGCGAGCGTATCGGTTGGCATTGGGGTTTTGGTGCAGCAGGCATTGGAATGCTTTTTGGCGTCATTCAATTTGTTTATTTTCGAAGTCAGCTTGGAACTGCTGGCTTAAATCCAAATGAGATGGCAGAAGGGCGCAGAAGCACTTTGCGACTTTGGACCATCATTACGGTTTTATTTTTTGCAGCGGTAGTCATCTCAGGTGTTCTCGGGCTTTGGAGTATTGATCCAGTATTTTTTGCTGAGCGTTTTCGTGACTTTCTAGTTGTCATCTCGTTTATCTATTTTGGTTACTTGTTTTTCTTTGCAGGTCTTACTAGCTTTGAAAAGAAAAACGTATTGATGCTTTTACTGCTATTTGTAGGAGCTGCAGCATTTTGGTCAGGCTTTGATCAGTCGGCAGGCTCGTTATCAATCTTTACCAGAGATTATGTAAATCTTACTTTTGGCTCTTTTCAAGCACCTGTCAGTTGGACGCAATTTTTAAACCCACTTTTTGTGGTGATGTTTGCACCTTTCTTTGCTTATTTTTGGGTCTTTTTAGGCAAAAGAAATTTAAATCCTAATACGCCTATTAAATTTGCTATTGGTTTAATTTTTATGGGCCTAGGTTTTATTGTGATGCTTTACGCTGTTCAATACGCCATGGTTGAGGCACCTGTCGGAGTCCAATGGTTACTCCTAACTTATCTCTTACATACTTTTGGCGAACTCGCTTTATCGCCAGTTGGTTTATCTGCTTTTTCTAGGTACTCGCCTAAAAAATATCTAGGCCAAATGATGGGCCTATGGTTTTTAGCTTCATCTTTAGGGGGAGTACTTGCTGGATTATTCGGCGGTGAAGCAACCGAGTCCGGTTTAAGCACCATGGCCCCGATCTTCTCTGAATTGATCTATTACTATTTAATCCTAGCAGTAGTCTTAATAGTTCTTTCTTTCTTTATAAAAGGAAAAGTAAGTTCGTAAGTTCCTATAAATTGCAAACAGAAATATTAAGTTTTAAGATTAATTGAAAAATAAGGAGATATTATGGAACTTAAAAAAAGACAAGATGACACCCTTGCTGAAGTAACTTCAATTGAAGTAAAAGCAGATGGAATGGTGATTAGCGCAAAGGCTGATATGCCGTCCTATGGAAAAGTAAGATTTTCAATAAATGTTCAATCCAGCGGAGAAAGAAATTCCGGGGCATGTTTTGGCTCAGGAAGAGGATCAACAGCAGATGGTAATTTCCTTGCAGGAATTTTTTCAGGAAGATGGCATCGAGAGGGCACTACAGCATTTATGAATTACATTGTTGAGGTAAGCAATGGAGATAGAAACCTTGATATGGTCGAATTTGATAGCACAACAGATCAAATTAAGATTCAGCACTTTGCATTAAATTAAAATTTAGATTTATTTGCTATTTCTTGGCGGTGTTGGGGTATTTAAAAAAGTTACCGCCCAATGTAAAAGTATAACTGCAGTTAGATCTCCAGTTATATCTAACATTCTGCTGAAGCCCATCCCGCCAAGAAAAGTAAAGATACAAGCATTGAGCTTCCAACGTAAAGTGAAATAGTGAATGGTTGCAAAAAGAAGGTTGCTAATGAGTGCTCCAATCCAAAAGAAACTGAGACCTGTAACCTCCGATGTGATCAGCAAAGGTAGAGAAAGCCTGAATGCAATTTCTTCGACCACAGAAATCGTGAAGAGATATCCAACCCAGATTAATTGACGAAGATTTATTTCTCTTTTTGTATATTTAAGAAACCCAAAGATAAAAGTTGTAACTATTAAACTCCATAGAAGATATTTCAAAGGATTTCTAAATAAATTATCCAGTGAAGATAATAGGGCAGTTTGAATGGATGGTAACAAAAGACAAATAATCGCTATCGATGCCATGGTTAGACCATGTCTGGCTAGTACCTGGCGAAATCGAGAGATATAAGTTTCTTGACTTGAAGCCGCTCTTTGCAGTCGACCTGCAGGAATTGGATTAGAAGCCTCCTTCATTGATGACTATACGATTAACTTAATCGTTGGAGTGTAATTCTTCGTTGAGTTCTATGACTTTTTTATTCGAGCGACATTGAATGGAACCCGTTAAAGAATTTCTGATAAACAAAAGATCAGATTTAGAAGCAAGTTCAGACGCTTTCACCGTTTCAGAAATTTCACCTTTATCATCGATAACCTCAACTTTGGAGGAAGCTGTCAGATAAAGTCCAGCCTCAACTGTGCATCTGTCTCCTAGTGGAATTCCTAAACCGGAATTAGCGCCAAGCAGACAATTTTTTCCAAGAGAAATTCTGACATCGTTACCACCGGATAAAGTACCCATGGTGGAAGCGCCACCGCCAATATCGGTTTTATCGCCAATGACAACGCCTTGAGAAATTCTGCCTTCAATCATTGCTTCACCCAAAGAACCGGCATTAAAGTTCACAAAGCCCTCGTGCATGATCGTTGTTCCGGAACCCAGATAAGCTCCTAATCTCACGCGATTAGCATCGGCAATTCTAACATCGGATAAAGTTACGTAATCGGTCATGCGCGGAAATTTATCAACGCTGTGGACCAAGATGTGTTGGTTCTCTTTTCTTGCCTCAAGTTGCGCTTTTTTAAAATCAGCAATCGAAAAAGGACCTTCAGAAGTCCAAACGACATTTTGTAAAATCCCAAAAATACCGTCCAAATTGGTTTTGTTAGGCTTAACCAAGCGATAAGAAAGCAAATGCAGTTTTAAATAAGCTTCTGGTAAAGAAGTAGGCGCTTTGTCATCACTTACAGAGACTTTTTCAAAAGCAGCATCGGATGAATCAAGATCTTCAGCGGAAATATTTTCCTCGGCAAAAAACATTTCGATCCAGTCACCGTCACTGTTTTTTGTTCCAATGCCTAAGCCAATCCAATTACCCATTATCTAAAACCTTTTTTATACTTGTTAATGCTTTTGTTGTTGATTTTATATCATGCACCAAAGCAATTCTTAAATATTGCTCTGCAGGATTTTGCCCATTGTCTTCAGCACCTAAATATTTACCTGGTAATACTATGACTTGTTCTTCATCGTAAAGTTTTTTGGTAAAAGCTTCTGCATCTTTAACTTTCAACCAAAGATAGAAAGCTCCATCTGGGGTTAAAGAATCTTTGTCTAAAATTTCTTCAGCCAATTTAAATTTTTCTGCATAGGCAGCTCGATTGTCTTCAACGGTTTTGACGTCTGCCCAAGCCAAAGTGCTCGCATTTTGAATGGGCAAGGGCACGCTGACACCATGAAACATACGATATTTTGAAAAGGCTGCAATGATATTGGCATCTCCCGTAGCACAACCGGATCTAAAGCCAGGTAAATTGGAACGCTTTGACAGACTATGAAGCGCTAAAACATTCTCCAAGCTACCATTTACTTCCATGGCAGCTTCCAAAAGGGAAGTAGGTTTTTCACCAAAATAGATATCTATGTAGCATTCATCGCTTAAAATTTTAAAACCAAATTCTTTGGAAAGCGTTACTACTTTGCAAAGCTCAGCCTTACTCATTACTTTGCCGGTAGGATTGGAAGGCGAGCAAAGCACGAGCAGCTGACATTTCTCCCAAACTTCTTCTGCGACATTTTCCAAATCCATTTGGAAATTATTTTCTTCAGAGCAATTTATAAAATGAGGTTTGGCTCCGGCAAACAAAGTAGCGCCGCCATAAATTTGATAGTAAGGGTTCGGCATACAAACATAAGGTTTCTCACTAACTGCTTCTCTATTTACCATGGTTTGAATGGCAGAGAAGGTGCCTTCTCTGGTGCCACCAACCAAAAAGATTTCTTCATCTTTTACATTTTTCAGATTGAAATTGTTGGCTAGGTAATTTTGGTAACTTTTTTTCAGTTCGAGCACCATCGCCATTGGAGGGTAGTGACTGAATAATTCTTTGTTTTGATTGATGGCATCTAAAATTTTTGGACTGGCCGGATGCTTTGGCTCACCTATGGATAAATTGATTTCTGCTGGAGATTTTTTTGGACTAATAAGTTTTCTCAATCTTTCAAAGGGATAAGATTGAATCTCGGTAATTAAATTATTCATAGTCTAAAAACTTTCTTCACTCCTTTTGGTAAGAACTTCATAGCCACCTTGAGTCACCAGGATGGTATGTTCCCATTGGGCAGATAATCTGCCATCGGTAGTCTCGACAGTCCATCCGTCTGTTTTGGAAAGTTTGGTTTTGTAAGTTCCTATATTGATCATGGGTTCGATGGTAAAGCACATGCCTTCTTGTAAGGACATACCAGTATTGGGTTGGCCGTAATGCAAAACCTGCGGGTCTTCATGAAAGACTTTGCCAATGCCATGTCCGCAGTACTCTCTAACAACTGAATAATGATTGCCTTCTGCATGGACTTGAATGGCATGACCAATGTCACCCAATCTAGCTCCAGGCTTAACTTGTTCAATACCTCGATAAAGGCATTCTTGAGTGATATCAACCAGGCGTTGCGCATGCGGTTGGGCTTTGCCAACCATGAACATTTTACTGGTATCGCCGTGATAGCCATCTTTTATGACAGTGACATCGATATTTATGATGTCATTATTTTTTAGAATTCTATTTTCAGTTGGAATGCCATGACAAACCACTTGATTGATTGAGGTGCAAATCGATTTTGGAAAACCCTTATAGTTCAAAGGTGCTGGAATGCAATCAATCTCATCCACGATGTAGTCGTGACAAATTTTATCCAATTCACCAGTGGAAATTCCTGGCTTTACATGCTCACCGATCATCTCCAAAGTCTGAGCAGCAAGCTTGCCTGCGACTCTCATACCTTTTATATCTTCCGAATTTTTAATCATAAGTTAAATTTTTTAATGGACTTTACATAGTTATTTCATTAGAGTCACATTCTAATGCAAACGGCATTAGATTTTAAAACGCGATCCATAGTTTCTACTTTGTTCGCGTTTTTTTTTGCCCATTTGAGGCAGGTGTTTCGTGAGAGATAAACCTGCTCAGCTCATCCTAAAATCAGGTGAAATCTTCGATGGCGAAGCTTTTGGTTACACCAAAGAAAAAGTAGGTGAGCTGGTTTTCAATACTTCAATGACCGGCTATCAAGAAATCATTACTGACTTGTCTTATACAGATCAACTCATTTGCTTTACTTATCCGCATATTGGAAACGTTGGTACCAATATCGATGATCACGAATCAGTCGTTGGCGGCACGAGTGGTGTAGTAATAAGAGATCTTACGCGAGTTGAGAGCAATTGGAGAAATGAACTTTCTTTGGCTGATTTTTTAAAGGCCAATAAAGTACCAGGCATAAAAAACATCGATACCAGAAAATTAACTAGAGTTTTGAGAAAGAAAGGCTCTCAACCGGCCTTTATTTCCTATAAGAAAAAGACCAAAAAAGATATTGAAAAATTGTTTGCAAGATTCGGCAGCTTAAAAGGTAAAGATTTGGCTTCCAAGGTAACGACCGCAAAATCTTACTTATGGAAAAAGCCAAGTTATGGCACAAAAAAACCCAAACTCAAATACAAAATCATCGCTCTTGATTTTGGTGTCAAACACAACATTCTCCGTTTGTTGGTGGATCGCGAATGTGAGGTAGAAGTCATGCCTGCCAATACCGACTTTGAAACTATTCTTGGTAAAAAACCAGATGGTATATTTTTATCCAATGGGCCAGGAGACCCAGAACCTTGTCATCAACCAATAGAAACCATTTCAAGATTGATAAGAGAGACAAAAATACCTTTGTTTGGTATTTGTTTGGGTCACCAACTTTTAGGTTTAGCGTTGGGCATGAAAACTGAAAAAATGAAATTTGGTCACCACGGCGCCAACCATCCTGTGAAAAATCTCTTCACAAACGAAGTGGCAATAACTAGTCAAAACCATGGCTTTACAATTTCAGAAAAGTCTTTATCAAAAGATATTTTAATTACTCACCGATCTTTATTCGATGGCTCTATCCAAGGAATTTCTTTTCAAAAAAATCGCGTTTTTGGTTTTCAAGGTCATCCAGAAGCAAGTCCAGGACCTCAAGAGTTGCAATCGCTCTTTGATACTTTCATTTCTCAGGTAACTAAATATGCCAAAAAGAACTGATATCAAATCCGTTTTGATCATTGGCGCTGGGCCAATCATCATTGGCCAAGCTTGTGAATTTGATTATTCTGGAGTTCAAGCTTGTAAAGCCCTTAGAGAAGAGGGTTACAAAGTCATCTTAGTCAATTCCAATCCAGCAACAATAATGACCGATCCCGGCTTGGCAGATGCAACCTACATTGAACCCATTACATGGCAATCTTTAGAAAAGATTATTAAGATCGAAAAACCCGATGCGATTTTACCGACCATGGGCGGTCAAACCGGACTGAATGTAGCTCTGGATCTCAATAAAAAAGGAATTCTTAAAAAATACAACATTGAATTGATTGGTGCTTCCAAAGAAGCGATTGATAAAGCCGAAGATCGAGAACTCTTTGCTGCAGCAATGGAAAAAATTGGTCTCAAAGTCCCTTTGGCTAAACTAGCTCACAATATCGAAGAGTGTTGGGAGGTTCAACAATTAGTTGGCTATCCTTGCATCATTAGGCCTAATTTTACTTTAGGTGGTTCTGGCGGAGGAATTGCCTACAACAGCGATGAGTTTGAAGAGATTTGTCACAGAGGCTTGGATTTATCACCAACCTCTGAACTTTATATTGATAAGTACCTCGCTGGCTGGAAAGAGTATGAGATGGAAGTAGTAAGAGATAAAGCTGATAACTGCATCATTATTTGTTCCATTGAAAATTTCGATCCCATGGGAGTTCATACAGGCGATTCAATTACTGTAGCTCCAGCACAGACCCTAACCGATAAGGAATACCAAATGATGCGAAATGCCTCAATGGCTATTTTAAGAGAAATTGGCGTGGAGACTGGTGGATCAAATGTACAGTTCGCCATTAATCCAGAAGATGGAGAAATGGTTATCATCGAAATGAATCCAAGGGTGTCTAGATCATCTGCTTTAGCCTCAAAAGCGACGGGCTTTCCAATTGCAAAAATTGCAGCAAAGCTTGCCGTTGGTTTCACTTTGGACGAATTGCAAAACGATATCAGCAAAGATTCCATACCTGCTTCTTTCGAGCCAACGATTGATTATGTAGTCACAAAAATTCCAAGATTTAACTTTGAAAAATTTGCGGGTGCCAATCCTACGCTTACTTCTCAAATGAAATCGGTAGGAGAAGTTATGGCTATAGGTTCTAACTTCAAAGAGTCACTACAAAAGGCTATGCGAGGTTTGGAAATTGGCTCTTCAGGTTTCGAATCTCCTGAACAAGCCAAAAATATTAAAGCTATCAAACCGAGACTGATTACACCGACTCCAGAGAGACTTTGGTTTATTGGAGAAGCTTTTAGAAAAGGTATGGATATCAATGAAATCCAAGCTTTTACTGGCATTGATCTTTGGTTTCTAAAAGAAGTTCAAGAAATTATTAATTATGAAAAAATCATCAAGTCTAAAAAATTCCTCTCTTCACGAGATTTATTCCTTGAAGCTAAAAAAATTGGTTTCTCAGACAAAAGAATTGCGGAATTAGCTAATAAATCTGAAAAGGATATTAGAGCAAAAAGAAAAAGATTAAAAATCAAACCAGTCTTTAAAAGAGTCGACACCTGTGCTGCTGAGTTTGAAACTTCAACAGCATACATGTATTCAACATATCAAGATGAATGTGAGTCCAATCCTACCAAGAAGAAAAAAATTATGGTCCTTGGTGGAGGACCAAATCGAATTGGTCAAGGAATTGAGTTTGATTATTGTTGTGTTCACGCTGCTCAAGTTTTAAAAGAGGAGGGTTTCGAAACCATTATGGTGAATTGCAATCCAGAGACAGTTTCTACTGATTACGATACCTCCGATAGACTTTACTTTGAACCAATCACTTTAGAAGATGTCTTAGAAATTTACGAAGTGGAAAAACCCAAAGGTTTGATCATTCAATACGGTGGACAAACTCCACTCAAACTTGCCAAAGTTTTAGAAAAAAATGGCGTTCCAATTTTAGGCACTTCTCCCGATCAAATTGATTTATCTGAAGATCGCTCTAGATTTCAAAAGTTTGTTGTGGAAAATAATTTACTTCAGCCAGATAATGGTATGGCATCCAATAATACACAAGCGATAAAAATTGCTAATCGAATTGGATATCCAGTTGTGGTAAGGCCTTCTTATGTTTTAGGTGGGAGAGCTATGGAAATTGTCTACGATGATGAGGATTTAAAAAAATACTTATCTGAAGCTCTGGATGTAGATAAGAAAAATCCAGTTTTAATAGACAAGTTTTTAGACTTAGCAATTGAGTTTGATGTGGAAGCAATAAGCGACAAACAGAACCATATCATTTGCGGGGTTCTCCAACACATTGAACAGGCGGGCGTTCACTCAGGGGATTCAGCTTGTTCGATACCACCTTATAGCATTAATAAAAAATTACTCAAAGAAATTGAGGCTCTCGCTATCACTGTTATAAAAAATATGAAAATCTCTGGTTTAGTAAATATCCAATTAGCCTATGCAGATGAGAAAATATATCTTTTAGAAGTTAATCCTAGAGCTTCGCGAACCATTCCTTTTGTTTCAAAAGCAATTGGCTCTCCTTTAGCAAAAATTGCTGCTCAAGTAATGTCCGGTAAAACACTAAAAGCCTTAGGAATTAAAAAGTTTAAAAAACCTAAGTTTTTTTCCGTAAAAGAGGCAGTACTCCCATTTGAAAAATTTCAGGCAGTTGACCCCATTCTCGGTCCAGAAATGAGATCAACCGGCGAAGTGATGGGAATAGCGCCATCATTTATTGAAGCATTTGAGAAAGCAGAAATAGCCGCCGGGGTTTCAATACCCCTTGAAGGATCAGCTTTCTTGAGTGTAAGAAATACCGATAAGGCTTACCTTAAAGAACTCGCTAAAAGCTTGACCAATTCAGGATTTGAATTAGTCGCTACAAGGGGAACGGCAAGAGATCTAGAGAATTTGGGCTTTAAAGTAAAGAAAATAAACAAAGTTTTGGAAGGAAGGCCTCATATAGTTGATTTGATGAAAAATAAAGAAATTAACCTTGTGTTCAATACCACCGAAGGAAGAGAGTCCATTACCGATTCTGCATCAATCAGAAGAACCGCTCTAGACCAAAAGATTTGCAGTTCAACTACTATTGAAGGGGCAAGAGCTATATGCAAGGTAATAGAAAATCAGGTTGATTGGAGGGTAAAAAAACTTCAAGATATTCATTAAGGATATGACTGAAAAAGCTCCAATGACCGTAGAAGGTGAAAAAGCCTTACGTGCAGAACACGATCACCTTACTAAAAATGTAAGAATTCAAATATCAAAAGAAATAGCTGCTGCGAGAGAGCTTGGTGACTTGAAAGAAAATGCTGAATATCATGCTGCAAAAGAACAACAAGGACTTACAGAAGCCAGAGTAAGAGAGATAGAGTCTAAATTAACAAATTCACAAGTAATTGATGTGACAGCTATTCCTACTTCGGGAAAGGTTATTTTCGGCGCAACCTTGGATCTTTACGATTTGGGAAAAGATCAAGAAGTCATATTTAAAATAGTGGGTGAAGACGAAGCAAATGTAAATGAAGGAAAAATTTCCTTTTCCTCTCCTTTGGCAAGAGCTCTTATTGGAAAAGCTGAAGGCGATGTGGCTAAGTTTGAAAGTCCTTCCGGCCCTCAGGAATATGAAATAGTAGCTATAAAGCACATTTAGTTTGAGCAAAAATTCTAACTATACTGGTGGAGAAAGGTTCAACAAACTTTCCAAAAAAGATGGCTATAGGTCTAGAGCTGCATACAAGTTAAAACAAATAAATAAATTGCAAAATTTAATTAAACAAAATCAAAATATTTTAGATATTGGTTGTGCTCCAGGTAGCTGGATACAAGTTATAAAAGAAATAACAAAAGGCAAAGCAAATATTACAGGAGTAGATATTTTGCCTATGGAAAAAATAGAAGGAATTATTTTTCTTCAAAAAGATTTGTTAGAAATTAAAGACTCCGATCTAAAAGATCATTTTCATCTTGTTTTATCAGATATTGCCCCCAATATAACCGGTATAGGTATAACTGACACACAAAATATGATTGAACTTTTGAATATAGAGATATATCTAATAAATAAATATCTTGTAAAAGGGGGTTCTTTTCTAGCAAAATGTTTCCAAGGTAATTCTTTTGATCATTTAAAAAAGTTCATGAAAAATAACTTTGATGAAGTTATAAGATTTAAACCGGAAGCTTCTAGAAAAAGTTCAAAAGAGTGCTATTTATTAGGAAAATTTAAAAAATAAAATTATGTCACAATTAATGAGAAACATTTTAATTTGGTTAGCAATTTCTGGAATCACATTTGTTGCAATCCAAAATATTTACAACCAAAGCCCTTCACAGAATATGAATTATTCAGAATTCGTTTCATTGGTCAACAAAGATCAAATCTCTCAGGTTTCGTTTAAGGGTGACGGATACACCATAGAAGGTGTTACTCAAGAAGGAAATTCTTTTACAACTACCCGTCCAATTTATGTTCAAGATGACCAGTTAATGACAGATCTTTTTGAACATCGAGTAGAAGTTCTTGGAGAAGAGCCTCAAAGAGAAAGTATTTGGACTCAACTACTAGTGGCAAGTTTTCCAATTTTAATAATCTTGGCGATCTTCTTTTTCTTCATGCGTCAAATGCAAGGAGGCATGGGCGGCCGAGGTGGGCCAATGTCTTTTGGAAAAAGCAAAGCCAAACTTCTTGAAGGTGGAAAAGTTAAAACAACTTTTAGAGATGTCGCTGGTGTAGAAGAAGCCAAAGAAGAAGTCCAAGAGTTGGTAGATTTTCTTCGAGATCCATCTAGATTTCAAAAATTAGGTGGAAAAATTCCTCGAGGAGTTTTAATGGTCGGTTCTCCAGGAACTGGTAAAACGTTGCTTGCAAGGGCCATAGCTGGAGAGGCAAAAGTTCCTTTCTTTTCAATTTCTGGATCTGACTTCGTAGAAATGTTTGTAGGTGTTGGTGCTTCAAGAGTTAGAGATATGTTTGAACAGGCGAAACGACAATCCCCATGTATTGTTTTTATAGACGAAATAGATGCAGTAGGACGTCATCGAGGTGCAGGACTTGGTGGAGGACATGATGAAAGAGAACAAACTTTGAATCAATTATTAGTAGAAATGGATGGTTTTGAGGCTAATGAAGGAATTATCATTATTGCTGCAACTAACAGACCTGACGTATTAGATCCTGCTTTGTTAAGGCCCGGTAGGTTTGACCGTCAAGTCGTAGTACCTTTACCAGATATTAAAGGAAGGGAACAAATTTTGAATGTTCACGTCAGAAAAGTTCCAATTAGTAAGGATGTTGAAACATCGTATATTGCCAGAGGAACGCCAGGTTTTTCAGGTGCGGATCTTGCTAACTTAGTTAATGAAGCAGCTCTGTTCGCTGCTAGATCAGGCAAGAAAAAAGTTTCTATGGAAGAATTAGAATTAGCAAAAGACAAGGTAATGATGGGAGCTGAAAGACGAAGCATGGTGATGAGTCTAGATGAAAAAACAAAGACTGCTTACCATGAAGCTGGACATACCATAATAGGTAATGCTTTGGAGCATCATGACCCAGTTTATAAAGTCTCAATCATCCCTCGAGGTAGAGCATTAGGAGTAACTGTTTTTCTCCCAGAAGAAGACAAATACAGTTACAGCAAAGAATCTATCCTAGATAGAATTTGTGGATTATTCGGTGGCAGAATAGCTGAAGAATTAATCTATGGTGAAGGTGGAGTCACTACGGGTGCATCAAATGATATTGAAAGAGCCACAGAGTTAGCAAGAAATATGGTTACCAAATGGGGCCTATCCGAAAAGCTTGGGCCCATCAAGTACGATGAAGAAAGCGATGAACCTTTCCTTGGAAGAACCGCCGGTTCTAAGTCAAATTCAGTTTCAGATAAAACCGCAAATTTAATTGACGAGGAATCCAAAAAAATCATTGACACTTGTTACAAAAGAGCTACTAAGCTTTTAAAAGACAATATTGATAAGCTTCATACAATGGCGGAATCACTTGTAGAGTTAGAAACTCTTACCAGAGATCAAATAGATGACATTATGGCTGGAGCTAAGCCAAGAAGTAATGACGATGATGATATTTCATCTGATAAAGATAATGAAAAAGGAGAGGAACCTCCAATTAAGGATCCAGCTGAACAAATTTAGAGTTTTCTAAAATGCTCTTTCCAAAAAAAGAGTTAGATCTTTCTACCCCCAAGGTAATGGGTATACTGAATCTTACAACTGACTCTTTTTTTGATGGGGGTAAATTCCTTAAAAAAGACAATACCTTTGATGAATTAAAAATTTTAAATTCTGTCGAAGCTATGATTGAAGATGGTGCCGATTTCATAGACATTGGAGCTCATAGTACAAAACCAGGATTTACAAAAATATCTCCCCAGGAAGAACTTGATCGCCTTGGATTCATTTTTGAAAAGTTAAATGATTATCCGATTCTTTTCTCAGTTGATTCTTTTAATTACGAGGTTATAAAAGAAGCTATTTCGAAAAAAATAGATCTAGTAAATAACGTTTTTTCTTTTAGAGATAAAGATAGCTTTAATTTAGTTTGTAATGAAAATATACCCATATGTATTTGCCATCAAGGAAACACTGAAAATCAATTAAATATATTTATTCAAATTGAAGATTTTTTTTCAGAAATTGAAGAAAGATTTAACAGAGAAAATTTTGATCTCAATAATATTATTTTTGATCCTGGATTTGGTTATGGAAAGACTCCTTTTCAAAACTTAAAAATTTTGTCAAATTTAGACAAAATTAAAAAAGATAGAATTCTTTTAGCGGGCTTGTCTCAGAAAAAATTCCTTAGATTGCTTTTCGAAACAAAGGAAAATCATCTGAACGAACAAAGCTTAACTGCTGGTATAATGGCATGTCTCGGTGGGGTAAATATTTTAAGAGTTCATCAAGTTAAAGAAACTGTAAATTTATTGAGAACCTTATGGCCAAAATAATTAATGCAAAAAAGAAATTCTTTGGTACCGATGGTATTAGAGGACCAATATCGTCGAAGACCAGTCCCGATTTTATCCTTAAACTAGGTTGGGCGGCTGGCGAAGTATTTAAAAAACAAGGAATAACATCATTTATCATTGGAAAAGATACTCGAATTTCAGGCTATATGCTTGAGGCAGCATTACAAGCAGGGATAATTTCTTCAGGTTTAAATGTTAGTTTAGTTGGGCCAATGCCAACACCTGCAATATCTTATTTAGTAAGTACTTTTAAAAGCCAGGCAGGAATTGTTATAAGTGCATCCCATAACTCATACGAGGACAATGGAATAAAATTTTTTGACGATAGAGGACAAAAAATTTCAGATGAACTAGAACTTTTGATTGAACAAAAAATTTCAGAACCAATTATTGTCGTTGAACCTCAAAATTTGGGTAAGGCAGCTAGATTATCTGATGCTAGTGGGCGTTATATTGAGTATTGTAAAAATACTTTTTCTAAAGATCTTAGCCTAAAAAATATCAAAATCGTTATCGATACAGCAAATGGAGCTGCGTATGATGTTGCTCCAAAAGTTTTCAAAGAATTAGGCGCTGAAGTAGTTGCTATATCTGATGATCCAAATGGCTTAAACATTAATGAAAATTGCGGATCAACTGACTTAAATGTCTTAAAGAAAGCAGTTCTTGATAACGAAGCAGACTTTGGAGTTGCCCTTGACGGCGACGGGGATAGATTAATTTTAGTCGACTCAGAAGCCAAAGCTTTGGACGGAGATGACATTTTGTTTTTATTGGCAAAATTTAAATTTGAAAATCAGATAGTTCTTGGCTCTAAAGGAGTTGTTGGTACAGAAATGACAAATAAAGGATTAGAAAATGCATTATCTGAAATAGGCATTGAATTGGTAAGGTCTAAAGTTGGAGATAAATATGTTTTAGAAAAGCTCTTGGAACTTGGCTGGCAACTAGGTGGAGAACAGTCAGGACATATTATTTGTCTAGATAAAATTGCATCTGGAGATGCAATTATTGCTTCTATAAAATTTTTTGAAGCATTTCTTACTTTTGGAAAACCATTAAATGAAATTCTCTCTTCCTTTAAAAAATATCCTCAGAGACTAACAAATATAGAAGTATCAAATGCAGAAAAAATAATTACGAACAAAAAATTTAAAAACTCTTGTGAGAAAGCCCAAAAAGAGCTCTCAGATTTTGATGGTAAAGTATTAGTAAGAAAGTCAGGAACAGAGTCTTTATTGAGAATTTTAGTAGAATCAAATGATTCCAAAGTGACAGAAATTTTTAGCAAGCAACTTACAGAGCTTGCTAAAGGATTGTCCTAAATCTGCATGAAATATCTCATAGCTAATTGGAAAATGAATTCAGTTGATTTGGATTCTTGGGAAAATAACTTTATAAATTATGTAAACTCTAGCAAGAGTTTTCCAAAACCCCACGAACTGAAAATAGTCCTCTGTTCAAATTTATACGATTTTTATGTTTTATCGGAAAAAATTAAGAATTCGAAAAATGATATTTTCAAAAATATTACTTTATATGCTCAAGACGTTTCTCAGCATGAAGAAGGAGCATTTACGGGACAGGTTTCTTCAAAATTTTTAAAAAGCGTTGGTTTAAAAGGTTCTATTATTGGTCACTCAGAATTGAGAGAAAATGGCGATGATGACGAAATCGTTTTCGAAAAAGGTGCAAAGCTAAAAGAAGAGGGTATATCTAATATTTTTTGTATAGGAGAGAGTTTAAAAATTTTAGAAAGTAATAAAAAAAAATCATTTTTACTCAATCAACTTACAGCCTTTTGTAAAAAAAACGTTTTTCCAGACCTATTAGCTTATGAACCAATTTGGGCAATTGGAACTGGAAAAGAAGCAGATCCTGAAAATATAGCATCGGCCGTATCAATGATTATTGAATTTCTTGAAAAGAAGAAAATTAATTGTCCAGTTTTATACGGGGGAAGTGTTTCTAGTAGAAATATTTTAGAAATAATGTCTGTTTCTGGAATAGACGGTTGTCTAGTGGGAAATTCTTCGCTTGACGGCGAACAATTTGCTAATATCGCTTCGAAAATAAAATCATGATAACAGTATTTATAGTATTTCAAGTGATCATCGCCATTTCTTTAGTGGTGATAATTCTACTTCAACATGGAAAAGGAGCAGACATTGGGTCTGCTTTCGGAGGAGGAAACAACAATGCGATGTTTGCTCCTGCTGATGCTACGAATATTTTAACTAAAATTACTTGGGGCTTGGTGTTGGCTTTTTTTTCGATAACAATTCTAATATCGTCTTATCAAAAGACGTCCTTAGATTCTGAGCTCGAAGTTTTCAAAAACTCTCAATCTCAAGAAGTTATCAATGAAGAAATACCTTTAATCGAAGATCTTCCCGAGTAAATGCCGAAGTGGTGGAATTGGTAGACACGCTATCTTGAGGGGGTAGTGGACTTAGGTCCGTGGAGGTTCAAATCCTCTCTTCGGCACCAAGAACTTGACCTAATTATAAGTTAATCCTATACTCGCCAAGCTTTTCGCGGGGTGGAGCAGTCTGGTAGCTCGTCGGGCTCATAACCCGAAGGTCGTAGGTTCAAATCCTGCCCCCGCTACCAAATTCTTACACTATTGACCATTAAGCTTTATCCTCCTATACTCGCTTTCAAATTATTGTTTTAACTTGTTTTTTAAGTTAAGAATTATTAATAGGCCCTTAAGGGCCTATTTAATTTGTAAGAGAATAATGCTTGAACAAAAGATTGAAAAGCTTTTAGAAAAAGATATAGAAAGTTTAGGATGCTTTATTTGGGGAATAGAAATTTCAGGAAATTCTATTTCTAAACATATCGTAATTTACATTGATAAAAACGATAATCTAGTTGCTTTGGAAGATTGCGAAAGAGTAAATATTCAAGTTAGAGAAGTTTTAGAAAATTTATCTGATTTAAATTTTAACTATAGTTTAGAGGTATCTTCACCCGGGATAGATAGAAAATTTTTCAGAATAAACCAATTAAAAGATTATTTAGGAGAAATGGTGAAAGTATCCTGCTTTCTTGATGGCAAGAAATGTAAATTAAAAGGGGAACTTAAAGATGTTTCCGAAACAGAAATTTCTTTGATTTCTCAGGGTCAAATTTACAAAATTTTAAATGGTGATTATTTATCTTCAAATTTAATAGGAACTAATTATGAATGAAGAAATTTTACTGGTTGCAGATTCAGTCTCAAATGAAAAAGACCTTCCAAAAGATACAATCTTTGAAGCCATAGAGTTTGCTCTAGCTAGTGCAGCAAAAAAAAGATACAAAGAAGATGTAAATGTAATGGTTGATATTGATCAATCCACCGGAGATTATTTAACTTTTCGATATAAAGATGTTGTAAGTTTTGACGACTACGAAGATAGTGAGATACATATTTTAGTTGATAGTGATTTTGCTGAAGAAAATAATCTAGAAGTAGGTGATAGATTTAAAGAACAGATTGAAAATGCTGACTTTGGAAGAATTGCTGCTCAAGCTGCAAAACAGGTAATTGTTCAAAAAGTTAGAGACGCTGAAAGATTAGAAATTATAAAAAGGTTTCGACCCTCTTTAGGACAGTTAGTTTCCGGTTCTGTAAAAAAAGTTACAAGGGAGTTTATCATTGTAGATCTAGGAGATAGCGCTGAAGCTTCTCTGCCAAGAAAAGATTTAATACAGGGAGAAATTTACAGAGTTGGAGATAGAATCAAAGGAATTTTAGAAGAGAGCATTAGAGAGAACAGAGGCCCTCAACTAGTTTTAAGCAGAAGTTCCAAGGAAATGGTTTCTGAATTATTTAAATTAGAAGTCCCCGAAATTGCAGAAGAAGTAATTGAAATCAGAGCTGTTGCAAGAGAGGCTGGCGCAAGAACAAAAATTGCAGTAAAAACCAATGACGCTAGAATTGATCCTGTTGGGGCTTGTGTTGGAATGAGGGGGTCAAGAGTTCAGGCTGTTTCAAACGAGTTAGGAAACGAAAGGATTGATATTGTTGTATGGGAAGATGATCAAGCTAAACTTCTAGTTAATACTCTTTCTCCTGCAGAAATTTTATCTATTGTCATGGATGACGAAAATAGAACAATGGAAGTAGTTGTTAAAGATGAGAATTTAGCATTAGCTATTGGTAGAAACGGTCAGAACATACGACTTGCATCGGAATTAGTAGGTTGGCAAATTCAAATAAAAGGAGAGTCTTCAGGCGAAGAAGATGCCGAAATTTTAAAACTCATAGAATACCTAGGAGTTGATAGAAACTTAGCTACAAAGCTCATAGAAAACGGATTAGAAACAGTTCAGAAGATCTCGGAATCTAAAGCCGAAGATTTTCCTGAAATCGATGGCCTTGGTGAAGAAGATATTTCAACACTAATTGACAGAGCTGAGGAATCATTACTTGAGATAGCTTTATTGGAGTTAGATGAGGAAGGTTCAGAAACAGAATTGAAAGAGGCTAGAAAAATTGAAATATCAGATGGTTTCACAGATGAAGAAATCAAAACTCTCAATAAAGATAATATTGAAACGGTTGAAGATTTAGCTGACCTTGCTACAGATGAATTAATTGAAATTATTGAAATCGACGATAAAAGAGCAGCCGAGCTTATAATGTCTGCAAGAGGAGAATGGCTAAAAGATTAAATCATGGCAGAAATTAACGTAAAACAACTTTCCAAAGCAATAAAAATTGATCTAGATAATTTACTTGCTCAAATGAAAGCAGCAGGACTATCTCATAAATCAGAAAAAGATTTAGTTAGTTCCGATGATAAAAAAGTTTTATTAAAATTCATAAAAGAAAGTAAAAAAGATAAAAAGAAAACAATTTCTTTGAGCAAATCTTCTGAAAAGTCACCAAAACCAAATTTATCTGTGACGAGAATAAATCCTCCCGAAGCGCAGAAAAAATCAGGACTTAAACAAGACTTTAAAGGGTCAATAGATTTTGATGAAGCTGAGAGAAAAAGACTCAATGCTCAAAATGAATCTAACAAAGAGGATGAGAAAAAAACAGATTCAAAAACAAAAGTAGTTAGAAAAGCAAAGCAAGAACCCGAAAAAAAAGTTCCTCATAATTTAAAAAAAGACAAAAAAACTTATAGAGATAATTCTAGGGTTGACCAACGCGAACAAGAGGGTGAGAAGTTTTTAGAAAAAAACCTTGAAAATGTTCAAAAGTTTGAAAAGCCTCAAGAATTTATTCAAAAAGAAGTCAAAATTCCTGAAACAATTGTTGTCTCAGAGCTTGCTAAAGAACTCTCGATTAAATCATCTGATTTGATCAAATCTTTAATGAATAGTGGAGTGATGGTCACTCTGAATCAGTCAATTGATCAAGAAACAGCAATTTTAGTTGTTGAAGAACTTGGCCATAAAGGTATTCCCGAAGATACTGAATCTAATGAAGAAAAAATTTTAGAACACATTGTCTACGAGGGTGAAGAAGAAACAAGAAATCCAGTTGTTTCTGTTCTTGGCCATGTGGATCACGGAAAAACCTCAATTCTAGACTTTATAAGAAAATCCTCTGTTGCCGATCAAGAGGAAGGGGGAATTACACAAGGTATTGGAGCCTATCAAGTAAATCACGAAGGACAAACCATTACTTTTATAGATACCCCAGGGCATGCAGCTTTTTCAGAGATGAGAGCCAGGGGAGCTAATTCAACAGATATAGTGGTCTTAGTTGTTGCTGCCGATGATAGCGTTCAGCCTCAAACTGAGGAAGCTTTTAATCATGCTAAAGCAGCTGATGTCCAAGTAATAGTTGCTTTAAATAAAATTGATAAACCAGATTCAGATATAGAAAAAGTTAAAGGCGATCTTTCAAAGATGGGCCTTGTTCCTGAGGATTGGGGCGGAGATACTCAAGTAATTCCAGTCTCAGCAAAGACTGGGGAAGGAATAAATGATCTTATTGAAAATATAACCCTTTTATCAGAGATGCTCGAATTAAAAACTAATCATGACGGACCCGCGTCTGGCATAGTCTTAGAGTCTGGAGTTAAAAAGGGAGAAGGGGCAGTAGCTACTTTACTCGTTCAACGAGGCTCATTAAATAGTGGCGATTTAATTTTAATAGGTGATCAATTTAGAAAAATTAGAAGTTTGAAAAACTTTCAAGGTTCCCAGATAAAGACATCGGAGCCCTCTTCACCGGTTTCAATTTCCGGTCTTGAATACCCTCCAAATGCTGGACAAGAGTTTATGGTAGTCAAAGATGAAAAAGCAGCTAAAAATCTTTCAGAAGA
The DNA here is from genome assembly GCA_902563105.1 of uncultured SAR86 cluster bacterium. GTDB lineage: Bacteria > Pseudomonadota > Gammaproteobacteria > Magnimaribacterales > AG-339-G14 > MEDG-81. Next base: position 120,494 of record CACEVU010000002.1, on the reverse strand, counting down.
TAGGGCAAGTAAAAGAAGAGATAATAGATTAGCAAAAAAAGGCGTTATCAGTTTAGACGGAATATTTGCTGGTGCGGGTGAATCAGCAAAACCTACGATAAATTTGATCATAAAGACTGACACAAATGGTTCAGCTGAAGCTATCGCTGGAGCAATAAATAATTTGAAAGTTGATGATGTAACTATCAAAATAGTTCTTGATGGTGTTGGCCCAGTTTCAGTAAATGATGTAAATCTTGCAGTTGCTTCAGAAGCGATAATTTTAGGATTTAATGTTAGATCTGATAATTCTGCAGAGTCTCTAGCAGAAAATGAAGAAATTAAGATTCTTTATTTTGGAATCATTTATGATTTACTTGATGCTGTAAAAGAAATTATCGAAGGGTCTCTTGAACCAGAAATCAAAGAAACTACGATGGGTATTGCAGAAGTAAAAGATACCTTCAAATCTCCAAAATTTGGCTTGATTGCAGGATCAATAGTTACTGAAGGATCAGTCATTAAAAATCTTCCAATAAGAGTTTTAAGAGATAACATTGTTATTCATGAAGGAAAACTAGATTCATTAAGAAGATTTAAAGATGAAGCAAACGAAGTCAAAAGTGGGACTGAATGCGGAATAGGTATAGAGAATTATAATGATGTAAAAGTCGGAGACAAAATAGAAGTTTTCGAAAGAACTGAAACTGCCAGAAAAATATAATTGTTTAGCTCAAAACCTTACAAAAGATCACAACGAGTCTCAGATAATTTAAGACGGGAGATTGCTAACATATTCAGTTATGAGATAAACGATCCAAGATTAAAAAGCCTAACTATTACACAAGTCCTTTTGAGCGATGATTTATCTACTGCAAAAATTTTTGTTTCAGATTACATAAATAAATCAATCACTGAAGAAAACAAAGAAATAACTAGCGCTCTTGAAAATTCTAAATCTTATATTAAAAAAAAATTGGGACAAAATATGAAAATTAAAAAACTTCCTACTATTTCTTTTTTCATAGATCAAAAGGAAGAATAGATTTGATTTCCGGATTATTAGTTCTTAATAAACCTACTGGAGTTTCTTCAGGAAATTTTATAAGAAAACTTAAACCAATTATAAATAATTCAAAGATAGGTCACTCCGGAACATTAGATCCTTTGGCAAGTGGAGTAATTTTGGCTTGTATAGGTCAAATGACAAGATTTACAAATTTTTTAGCAAGTGAAAAAAAAACATATATTGCAGAAATGATGTTTGGATTCAAGACCAATACTGGCGATCTTGATGGTCAAATAATTGAAGAAATAAATTTCATTCCAAAAATATCTGATTTTAAAAAAGTTTTAAAAAATTATACTGGAATCATTAATCAAGAGGCTCCTATATTTTCTTCTCTTAAGTATAAAGGTAAGCCAATGTATGAATATGCAAGAAAAAATAAGGTCATTCCAAAAAAAGAAAGAAAGATTGCCATATCTAAAATAGATCTTCTTTCGGTAAATAATAATAAATTTAGGATCCTCGTAGAATGTGGAAAGGGTACCTATATAAGGTCTTTAGTTAACGATATTGCATTAGATTGCAAGTCTACTGCCGTTTTATCTAGTCTAAAAAGAATTGATTCTGCTAAACATCACATTGAAGATGCTTATGAAATTGATAGCATAACTGAACATAATATTTCTAGAAAAATAATTAGTATGGGGGATGCACTTAAATGCATAGATGAGATACAATGCCCTCCAGAAATAATAGATAGAATTAAAAAAGGCCAAAAAATATATTTAAAGGGGGCCGAATTGAAAAGCAAACACCTGAGATTATTTGATAAGAATAAAGATTTCGTAGGAATATTAAATAATAGTAACGGCTTAGTTTCACCCAAAAGGTTAATATCTATAGAAAATTAAAAACAACTAAGGAGGAGTTTTTTGAGTTTAGAAACGAAACAAAAAGAGGAGATTATTACAAAGTTTGCTCAAGCTAAAGGGGACACAGGATCTCCTGAAGTTCAAATTGCCTTACTCACGGCAAACATCGAGTCTTTGCAAACTCATTTTAAAAACCATGCCAAGGATCATCATTCTAGGCAAGGATTAATAAAAATGGTTAATACCAGAAGAAAATTATTGGATTATCTTAAGAAAAAAGATCTTAAAAGATACAGTTCTATTCTCTCAGAGCTTGACCTTAGAAAGTAACTCATCGTTACCAAAAAATAGGAAATAAATATGAATGATATGAAAGTTATATCTTGCACGAAGGAAATTGCAGGAAAAATTGTCACCCTAGAAACTGGAAAGGTTGCAAGGCAAGCTACAGGTTCAGTAATTGCTTCTTCAGGCGATACCAAAGTATTAGTGACTGTCGTAGCAGGGCAAGATAAACCTGGTCAAGGTTTTTTCCCACTTACCGTAAATTACATAGAAAAATTTTATGCTTCCGGAAAAATTCCAGGAAGTTTTTTTAGAAGGGAAGGCAGACCTTCCGAGAAGGAAGTTCTAACGTCAAGATTAATTGATAGGCCTATAAGACCTCTCTTTCCAAAAGGTTACAGCAGGGAAGTACAAATTATTTGCACAGTTTTATCAATGGATAAAAACGATGATGCAGATGCAATTTCCATTATTGGTGCCTCAGCAGCTCTGCAACTTGCGGGATTGCCTTTTCAAGGACCTTTATCAGCTGCAAAAGTAGGTTTTATCGAAGGAAATTATGTATTAAACCCATCACTGGAAGAAATTAAAAAATCTTCCTTGAATATGATGGTAGCTGGATCAGAAGATGCAATTTTCATGGTTGAATCGGAAGCTAAGGAGCTTTCTGAAGATCAAATGCTTGGAGCAATACTTTTCGCTCAAGCAGAAATGAAATCAAGTTTAGACCTAATTGAAGAACTTGTTTCACAGGCAACCATCACAGAAATTGAATACGAAGCTAAAAATGAAAATACTGAACTTAAAGATAAAATAAAAAATTTAGTTTCAGAAGAACTTGTTGTAGCTTACCAAGTTGCAGAAAAATCCAGTAGACAAGAAAAAATTGCAGAGCTGAAAGAGAAAGTGAAAGAATCTTTTGAGGATGAAGACGAGGAACAAGCTGATGAAGCTCTAAGTCAATTCAAATCTTTAGAATCTGAAATCGTGAGATCGAGACTGCTATCTGGTGAATCCAGAATAGATGGAAGAGATCTTGATACGGTAAGACCTATTTCTATAGAAGTTGGTGTTTTACCTCAGGCTCATGGTTCTGCTCTATTTACGAGAGGAGAAACACAATCAATCTCAGTTGCAACTATGGATTCTCTAAAACTTTCTCAGTTGATAGATTCCTTACACGGTGATTTAAAAGATCCTTTTATGTTGCATTACAATTTCCCTCCCTTCTCTGTTGGAGAAGCCGGCATGGTCGGCAGTCCTAAACGAAGAGAAATCGGTCATGGAAAACTCGCTAGGAGAGCTTTGGAAGCGGTTCTTCCTGATCCAAGTCAATTCGAGTATGCAATTAGGGTTGTCTCAGAAATTACGGAATCCAATGGATCCAGCTCTATGGCTACAGTATGTGCTTCAAGTTTAGCTATGATGGATGCTGGAATTCCATTAAAAAAACCAGTTGCTGGAGTTGCCATGGGATTAGTAAAAACAGAAGATCAGCATTGTGTAATAACAGATATTTTGGGGGATGAAGATCATCTTGGAGATATGGATTTCAAAGTTGCTGGAACAGATGATGGAGTTACGGCATTACAAATGGATATAAAAATTGCTGGAATTAATGAACAAATTCTTGAAGATGCTTTGAATAAGGCTCATACGGCAAGAAAACATATTCTTGGAGAAATGAATAAAGTATTATCTGAAAGTAGGGCAGAACTTTCTCCTTTAGCTCCTCAAGCAATAGAAATTAAAATACCCAAAAATAAAATTGGTGAAGTCATTGGAAAGGGAGGAGCAAACATAAAAAAACTTACCGAAGAAACTAATACTAACATCGATATTTCCGATAATGGTTCCGTTAAGATATATGGACGAAGTAAAGAAGAAAGAGAGAATGCTCTTGAGAAAATTGAATTTATAACTTCAGATCCTGAAGTAGGTTTGGTGACATTAGGTACTGTAGAGAAAATTGTAGATTTTGGGGCTTTTGTTTCATTTGACAAAGGTAGAGAAGGGCTGGTTCACATTTCTGAAATTTCCGAAGAAAGAGTGAAAAATATAGCTGATTATTTGGTAGAAGGCGAAGAAGTAGAAATAAAAGTGATAGGAATTGATGATAGAGGCAAAGTCAAACTCTCAATGAAAGAAGTATCATCTGAATAAAAATTCTGTTTTAATTAATAGAGAATTTTGATAAATTGATTTTCTCCGGAGACAGAATGAATAATCTAAAAAAAGCTCACTCAAAATATCTATTTTATTGCTTCATAGCTTTATTTTTGATTGGATGCGCTAATCCAGTTTGGTGGTATCGAAGCCCGACTTCCGATTATACTCATTTCGATTTTGACCCTTCGGAACTTAACTGCATTGAATTGACCGAACAGGTAATTAGAGTTTCAGGAATCATCTCTGATCTTGCAGGGAAATTGACAGAGCAAGCCGATAGAGATACTGGGTATTCTCAGTTTGGATTTGAAACAAATAATCCTAGAACTGGCTCAAACTTTTTCGGATTTAAATCTACTGCTGTAGATCCCAAGGTAGTAGAGTACAAGGAGACTTTGACTGTACTGGAAGAAATGCAGGTTCTACTGATTGACAATTGTGCTCCTGACAACGTTACACCTTAGATTCTAGATCAATTCAATTATTTGTGGTGGCTATGGGTAGACTTGAACTACCGACCTCAGCATTATGAATGCTGCGCTCTAACCAGCTGAGCTACATAGCCAAAAAATGGATTCTGTTTGTACTTAGGATAATTGTCAAGATTCTAAACATTAAATCTAAATAAAATAATATCACCGTCTTTTACTTGGTAATCTGAACCTTCAGAGCGCCATTTACCCTGTGCCTTAGCGCCTTGTTCTCCGTTGAATTCAATAAAATCTTTGAAAGATACTGTTTCTGCTCGAATAAAACCTTTTTTAAAGTCTGTATGAATAACGCCTGCCGCCTCTGGAGCACTTGTTCCACTTTTTATGACCCATGCTCTTGATTCTTTTGGCCCAGATGTAAAAAATGTCTGAAGTCCAAGAGTAGTAAAAGCTGATCTTATTAGTTTATTCAGTCCTGGCTCATCTAGCCCTGCAAGATCAATAAGCTCTTGCTTGCTTTCATTTTCTAGCTCACTTATTTCAAATTCTATCTGATTACACATTTCAATTACCTGAGATCCATTTGTCTTTGCTTTTTCTCTGAGTTTTTTTAGGCCATCAGTTTCTTCCATATCATCATTTAAATTTGCAACATAAATGACTGGCTTTGCAGTTAGGAGGCCAATTTCATTAACAAAATGGCTGTTTTCTGGGTCTTGAAGATACTCGAAAAGAGCATCCCCTTTTTTAAGTATTCTCAAAATGTCATCTATTTTTGACAGGTTTTTTAATAAGTCTTTATCTCCGCTCTTAGCTTTTCGGATAAGCTTTTCTTTTAATTTCTCAACAGAATCTATGTCAGATAAAATCAATTCCGTTTCTATTATTTCTACATCAGAAATTGGATCAACTTTTTCATTAACATGCGTAATTTCCTTACTCTCAAAGCATCTTACGACATGAATTAATGTCTGAGTTTCTCTTATATGTCCTAAAAATTTATTGCCTAATCCTTCTCCTTTTGAGGCACCTTGAACTAATCCAGCAATATCTACAAATTCGACAGTAGCCGGAATTGTTTTTTCTGAATTGGAAATATTTGAGATTTTAACTAACCTCTCATCTGGTAATTCAACTATTCCATGATTGGGATCTATGGTGCAAAAAGGGAAGTTTTCCGCAGCTATCTTTGAAGACGTAATAGCATTAAAAAGTGTAGATTTGCCAACATTTGGCAAGCCCACAATTCCACATTTTAAAGACATTATTTGTTCAAATTATTTAAAGCTTGTTCCCAGTTATCTTGAATTATGAATTCGAAGATAGATAGACCTTTATCAATGCAATTTAACCTATCAATTTTTTCTTCTTTTTTTCCTTTCTGAATAACATATTTGTTAACCTTTTTTTTATCTCCCGGGTGATCAATTCCTATTCTGATTCTCTTAAAATCTTGTGTCTCAAGATGTTCAAAAATACTTTTTAATCCGTTATGACCGCCATGACCTCCTCCAGACTTTAATTTTATAATTCCGGATTTCAAATCTAGATCGTCGTGAACAACAATAATATTTTCTGTTTTTACATTAAATTTATTTTTTAAAAGCCTTAATGACACTCCACTGTGATTCATAAATATGTTTGGAATAGCAAAAATGACGCTTTTCTCTTGAATTAATACTTCGGACAATAAAGATTTTAGAATCTTATTTTCTTTTAACTCAAAAGCGTATTTTTTTTTTGCTTCTAAGACAAAGTCAGTGCCTGCGTTATGCCTAGTATTAGCATACCTCGAACCTGGATTACCTAGGCCAACTAATAGAAATGGGCTCATAGATTTTTAAAGGTCAATCAGTCTTTAGATTCTTCCTCAGAACTTTTATCTTGGCTGCCATCTGGACTTTCGGCTGAATCTTCTGAGGACTCTTCTGAATCTTCTTGCTCACCATCGATAGGCTCGTCATCAATATCTAGAGCGGCTCTGGTAACACTTACACTTGCAACTGGTTGATCTTGATTGTTAAGAATATTAGAACTCAAAGAAACACCTTCTGGAAGAATTATCTGAGATTGCATTACATTACTGCCAATTTCTAATTCTTTCATATCGATCTCTATGAATTCCGGAAGATTTTGAGCATTACACGTTAATTCTATCTCATTTTTTAAATGAGAAATCATCCCTCCTTGTTGCTTAACTCCAATGCAAGTTTCTTCGTTTATGAACTTAAGAGGAACGTTAATAGTGATATTTGTTTTCTCGCTTACAGTTTGAAAGTCAACATGTATTGGTTTGTCATTTGAAGGATTTACTTGAACTTCTTTTAGAATGACTTTTACTGGGCTATCGTTTTGATTAAGTTCAATTACCTGAGAAAAAACACTTGGGTTTTCAAGAATCTTAATTAAGTCCTTTTCCAAAACTTTAATTGGAAGAGTTTTATTTTCTTGACCATATACTATTCCAGGAACTTCACCTGATTTTCTCAAGGTTTTAGCTGAAATATCTATTTCCCTTGATTCAGCTGATATCGAAGTAGTTTCAGTCATCTTTACAAAAACATTTGGCTAATAGATTCTTCTTTATTAACTCTATTTATAGCTTCCGCTATTGTATTATCCATTGAAATAGTCTTTATCTTATTCATAGAAGAGGCTATTTCTGAAAGCGGAATTGTATCAGTAACTATTAATTCGTCCAGTCTTGAATTCTTTATATTCTCTAAAGCATCTCCGGACAAAACAGCATGAGTAGCATAGCTCACTACTTTTTTTGCTCCAGAATCCTTAAGAGCCTCGGCAGCATTACAAATTGTACCCGCGGTATCAATGATATCATCAACTAGTATACAAGTTTTTTCCTTCACATCACCAATCACATTCATGACTTGAGATTGATTTTCCTTTTCTCTTCTTTTATCGATGATTGCTAATTCTGCATCGTCAAGAAATTTAGCTAAAGCTCTAGCCCTTACTACTCCTCCAACATCTGGAGAAACAACCATTTGATTTTTATATTTTGTCTTAACAATGTGATCAAAAATTACACTTGTCCCATAAACATTATCTACCGGAATATTGAAAAAACCTTGTATTTGATCTGAATGAAGTTCTATTGTTAAAACTCTGTTTGCCCCAGCGCTTTGCAACATATCTGCAACCAATTTTGCACTTATTGGAACTCTTTCAGACCTAACTCTTCTATCCTGTCTTGCATATCCAAAATAAGGAATGACTGCCGTGATTCTCGAAGCAGAAGCTCGTCTCAAGGCGTCAATCATAATAATTAATTCCATTAAATTATCATTAGCAGGAAAGCATGTAGATTGAACAATGAATACATCTTTACCACGCACGTTCTCATCAATTTTAATATTCATTTCTTGATCGCTAAAACGACCTACCGTAGCTTTGCCAAGGGGCTTTTGAAGCTTTTTAACTATTTTTTCTGCTAAAGCTGAATTTGAATTTCCTGAAAAAATTACTAAATTACTTTGGGAACTCATCTTTTATTTTTTTGGCTGGGGTGGATGGATTCGAACCATCGCATGGCGGCATCAAAAGCCGCTGCCTTACCGCTTGGCTACACCCCAGAATTAAGTAGCTCATCTAACAAAGGCGATTTATTGATTGTATTAGTAATGACATATCCTAATTTATTTGGTGCATTATCCATTATTTCCTTTCCCTCTTCAAAAGATTTAATTTTTGTAAACAAGCTACTCCCTGTTCCAGAGATGTTTACTTTCATTTTTTTACTTATAAAGTCAAAAGCTTCTCTAACTTGAGGATAATTAGACAAAACCCATTCTTCAAAAAAATTTCCCGTCAACTTATCTCTTTTATCTAAAATTTGTTCCGAAGTTATTGCACTGTAAGCATCTTTTGTTGAGATCGAACACTCAGGAAACAGAATCATGATAAGTTCTTCTGAAAATTTCTTAGGTTCGATTATCTCTCCTATTCCCGAGACTTTTCCAGAGAGACCTTTTAAAAAAAATGGTATGTCTGATCCTAAGGACTTTCCTATATTTTCTAAAACATCCAAGGATAAATTAAGTTTTGCGACACTATTTACCGCCAGCATTGCAGTTGCCGCATTAGAGCTTCCGCCTCCAAGCCCCGAACCAATAGGGATTTTTTTTAAAATATTTACTGAGTAATTAAGTTTGGTGTTGCAAAAGGACTCCATTTTTTTCAATGCTTTTGTAACTAAATTTTCTTTTTGAGACACATGAATTTTTTTTGTAGATACCGATAGCTTTTTGGCAGGAATAATTTCAATTTTATCCCCCCAATTTAAAAATTGAAAATCAGAATCAATATCATGAAAACCATCCAATCTCTTTTTGACTACTTTCAAAGATAAATTAATTTTTGCAGGAGAACTAAATATCATTGAGCTTCAGGGATAATCTATATTTATCAAAATTTCCTCTGATTGTTAGACCTGTTTTATCTGATAAATACTTTTCAAGTTTGAGGCTTTGTAACGAAAAATTCTTGCATTCATTATTTGTACATTTGAAAAAGAACCATTTAAGGAATAACTTCAAATCTGACATTTTAATAATGTTTTCATATTTGAAATTAGTATTAATTTTCTCATCATAAAACGAAATTTTAAAATTTTTACTCAAACCATCTAAATTAAATTTAATTCTTTTTTCATTATCATTGACAATAATAGTTCCTGAAAAATATTCAGAATCTGAGGCAAGAGAAAACTTACCTTTTTTTATAACTTCATTTTCTTTTACTTCAATAGATGAACAAGAAAAGAGAAAAAAAATCATAAAAAGATACCAAGCTAAAAACGATTTTTTCATATGTAAGCAGACTAGATACTATAATAGTTTATATGCTGGAGTCGTTAAAAAAGAAACTGGAAAAAATTCAAATTAAATTTTCCCAAATGGAATCTGAGCTTTCAAATCCAGAAACGATAGAAAATCAAATTAAGTTTACGTCTATTTCTAAAGAATATTCAAACCTAAAACCTATTGTTGATAGCTTTAGTGAATTTAAATCTGTTGAAGAAAATATCGAGCAATCTAATCAACTATTGAATGACTCTGATGATGAAATAAGAGCTCTAGCTCAAGAAGAAATAGAAAATCTCAAAAATCAAAAAAACTCATTAGAAGACGATTTAAAAAAAATGCTTCTGCCAAAAGATCCAAATGATGAAAAAAATGCATTCATAGAAATTCGAGCTGGTACCGGAGGTGATGAAGCAGGACTTTTTACAGGAGATTTATTCAGGATGTTTTCTAGGTTATCAGAAAGACGTAAATGGCAAATAGAAATCATTAGCTCAAGAGAAAGTGAAAAAGGAGGTTTCAAAGAAATAGTATCTAAGATAATCGGAAGGGGTGTTTATGGCCTTCTTAAATATGAATCAGGAATACACAGAGTTCAAAGGGTTCCTGAAACAGAATCTCAAGGAAGAATTCATACTTCAGCATGTTCTGTTGCTGTCCTTCCAGAGATAGATGAACAAGAAAACATAAATATTGATAAGTCAGAAATTAGAATTGACACTTTTCGAGCTTCTGGAGCAGGAGGACAGCATGTAAATAAAACGGATTCTGCAGTTAGATTGACCCATATTCCTTCAGGAATTGTTGTTGAATGTCAGGACGGAAGATCGCAACATAAGAACAAAGAGAAGGCTATGTCTTTACTTCAAAGTAAATTGAATGAAGCAGCCTTAGAAGAACAATCTAAAGAGTTAGACTCACAGAGAAAGATTATGGTTGGAAGCGGCGATAGATCAGAAAAAATTAGAACTTATAATTTTCCTCAAAGCAGGGTTACTGATCACAGGATAGAATTTTCTATACATAATTTGGAGGAGTTTTTAGATGGTGATATGGAAATCATGTTGTCTGCTCTGACAGAAGAGAATGAAGCAAAAAAACTTATTAACTTAGAAAAAGAAACTAATTGATGCTTCTAAAAGATAAATTAAAAGAAACAAAAAACAAAATAGATAGTCTTGATGCGGAAATTATTTTTCAAGAGGTTCTTAAAATTGATAAAGCAATAATTTATTCAGACATTAAAAAAGAAATTAATAAAACAGATCTAGATTCCATAGATCTAATGGTCGAAGAAAGATTGAAAGGGAAACCATTAGCATATTTGACCGGAAAGAAAGGGTTTTGGAAAAGCGATTTTATCATCTCGCCAGACGTACTTGTTCCACGTCCAGAGACTGAAACATTAGTAGAAGCAGTCTTGAATGAAAATTTACAAGGCAAAACTCTCCTCGAGCTTGGAACAGGGTCTGGGGTAATTTCGATATCCATCGCCCAAGAAAGCAGAGATTGTATTATTTTTGCGACAGATATATCTATTAAGAGTATCTTGGTAGCAAAACAAAATGCTGAGAAATTTTGTTGTGAGAATATAATTTTTTTGAATCACGACTGGAACAATGAATGGCTTTTTCCTCAAGTTGATTATTTAATTTCTAACCCTCCTTATGTAGATAAAGAGAAAACTTCAGGAAAAGAAGAAGGAATTTGGTATGAACCAGAAAAAGCTCTATTTTCCAATGATAATGGCTTATCAGATCTACGATTAATACTATCCAAAGGAAAAAATTACTTGAATGAAAATGGTAAAGTTTATTTAGAACATGCTCCTGATCAATACGAAGAATTAAATAAATTCGCTTTGGAAAATGGGTATCTTAATTTTTCGAATTTAAATGATCTAAACGGAGATAAAAGAGTTTCTATCTATCAATGTTAAGAGAAGAGTTACTAAGATATAGCAGGCATATCATGTTGCCCGAGATAGATATTGAAGGGCAGGAAAAAATCAATGACATGTCATTGGCATTCATAGGCATGGGCGGCCTGGGTTGCTCTGCTTCTATTTACTCTGCTTTATCTGGATTTGGTAAAATCAAAATAATAGATTTTGACTTTGTGGAAGCATCAAACCTGCAAAGACAAATTCTATTTGATGAAAATGACTTGTCAAAAAATAAAGCCACTACCTCAGTAAAAAAATTATCTCAATTAAATCCTTTTGTTGAGCTAACAGGATTAGAGGAAAAAGTTGATTCAGAAAACATCAAACACCTTCTGAAGGATTCAGAAATTATTCTTGATTGCTCTGACAATTTTGAAACAAGAAAAATTGTAAATAGATATTGTGTTAAACATAAAAAAATTCTTATTTCTGGATCCTCTATATCCTGGAAAGGTCAATTGGGATGTTTTGATCTAAGAGATACTAATAATCCTTGTTATGAATGCTTATTTGAAAATCTTGAAAACGAAGACTTATCTTGTCGAGAATCAGCGATAGCTTCTCCTTTAGTGGGAGCAATTGGCTCTTTAATGGCAATTGAAGTGATAAAAGCGACTATAGAAAAAAATTTTGAATCATATTTCATGATTTTTGATTCGCTGAAAGGAATTTTTAAAAGAGTTGATATTCATAAAAATCCAGAATGTAGGATCTGTAGAATCTAAATCATGTTTAAAGGTTATATAGAAGGTTATTACTCTCGGAGGTTAGCAATTGATGCATTTAAGGACTTAAAAATACCCATTTCTCATTACTTTTATGGACCAAAAGAAGATATTTATTTGCGTCATCGATGGAAGGAACTTGATAAGAATCTTAAGAGAAGAATTCTCCCAAAAAAAATCAAACAAGTTTATTGCGTTTCTCCTTCTTCAGAATTTTTTGGAGACACCAAAAAGAATTTAAAACTTTTGAAAAGAAAATTATCTCATGCTCTAGAGAAAGCAGGCTTTGATGAAATAGCAATTTTCTTCGACGACATTGATATAACTAATTTTGGTCAGGAAGCTGCAGACAAAGATTTGGGAAAAAAACATGCAGAAGCTTTAAATGAAGTTTCTATTCACTTTCCAAAACAAAAAAATATATGGTTTTGTCCCTCAATTTATAATTTATCTTTATCAAAGGGGATATTTGACGAAGGATATCTAGGAGGGCTAAAAGAAAATTTAAATAAGCGCGTAGTTATTTTTTGGACAGGCGATAATGTTATCAGTGAAAGGATTGACAATTCATCTCTAAAATCTATTCAAGATTATTTCAAAAATCCTTTAGCCATTTGGGATAATTTTTATGCAAATGATTATTGCCCGAGTAGATTGTTTCTTGGCCCCCTAAAAGGTAGATCTTTAAATAAATCAATAGTTGGACACTTCCTCAATGGAACTGGATTAAAAGAAACAGACAAATTTTTATTAAATTATTTATTTAACCCAGACCAGAAAGTTCCATATTTACCAAAAGAATTAAAACCAATTTTCTCTGATCCATTTAAGAAGTTAAACGAAAAGGAATTACAACGCGCTTTAAATATTAGTAAAAAATCAATTCGATTTATTTTTGAAAATCCTATTGATGAAATTTTATTGGAATGGAAACCATTTTTAATGTCCTCTTTAAACGATATAAAACTTTTTCATTTAGAATCAAAAAAAGAGGTTGATGGATTTCTTGAGCGAAGATATTCTCCTCTATTCGTAAAGGGTTTAACAAAAAAAAGGTGAGATTATGTTAGGGAATATGATGAATGAACAACTTCTAATTTCAGGAGTTTTAGAACATGCTATAAAAAATAACGCCAATACAGAAATAGTAAGCAACACTGTAGAAGGAGGCATACACAGATATACCATTAAAGACTCTGCAAAAAGATCAAAGAAATTAGCCAATGCTTTGCTTAATTTAGGTATTAAAGAGGGGGATATAATCGCTACGATGGCAGTAAACAGTTATCGCCATTTAGAACTTTATTTTGGCATTTCTGGATTGGGAGCTGTTCTTCACACCCTTAATCCAAGATTGTTTCCAGATGACATTAAATACATTGTTAATCATGCCAAAGATAAATATATCTTCGTCGATGCACCTTTCTTACCAATCATAGAAAATGTCATTTCTGACCTTAAAACAGTTAAAGGAATTGTGGTACTTACTGATAAAGAGCACATGCCATCTTCATCAATTAAAAATCTCATTTGTTATGAGGATCTTATTGCAGATGAATCTGAAGAAATAGTTTGGCCTGAGTTTAATGAGAATACAGCTTCATCATTATGTTATACGTCTGGCACAACTGGAAATCCTAAGGGAGTTCTTTATTCTCATAGATCTACAGTTTTGCATGCTTGGTATGCTACTGCTGGGAATGCAATGAATTTAACTTCTGAAACCGTGTTGCTTCCTGTAGTGCCTATGTTTCATGTTAATGCGTGGGGAATTCCATATGCCTCATTTATGTATGGTGCCAAAATGGTTTTTCCAGGTCCCTTCACTGATGGTGAATCAATTTGTAATTTAATTACTTCTGAAAAAGTAAATCAGCTTATGGGAGTTCCTACGGTATGGCTTGACTTACTGAATTACACTGAGAAGAACAATATCAAACTTGAGTCTGTAAATAGCGTCTTGGTTGGTGGTTCTGCTGCTCCAAAAGCTATGATTAAAGCCTTTCAAGAGAAACATGATTGTTTTTTACTTCATGGTTGGGGTATGACAGAAATGAGTCCGCTTGGGACACTCAATTCCTACACTCCAGAGATGGATGGTATGGATCTTGAAGAAAGGTATGAAATTCAAACAAGCCAAGGTAGAGCAGTATATGGTTGTTCAATGAAAATTATAAATGATGAAGGCAAGGTTCTTCCTAATGATGGAAAAACGTTTGGAAGACTTATGGTCAAAGGACCTGCAATTATTGAACGTTACTTTAAGTCTAATGAGACTGCTCTGGAAGATGGATGGTTTGATACAGGAGACGTTGCAACAATAGATACTCATGGCTATATGAGAATAGTTGATAGAAGTAAGGACGTTATTAAATCTGGAGGAGAATGGATTAGTTCTATTGATCTAGAAAATACGGCAGTTGGACATCCGGGAGTAGCAGAGGCATGTGTTGTTGGAGTTGCCCATGCCAAATGGGATGAAAGACCGTTATTGTTTATTGTTAAAAATGGCTTGGAAGAATGTGATAAAGATTCAGTATTGAATTACCTTTCTGATAAAGTAGCCAAGTGGTGGCTTCCTGATGATGTTATCTTTATAGATGAACTTCCTCACGGAGCAACAGGGAAACTTCTCAAGACAGGTTTGCGAGAAGACTACAAAAATCATTTAATGAAATAAAAAAATAAGGAGAAAACAATGGCTGGATTAGTACCTGCAGACACTTTAAAAGATTACATTGGTAAAGATATGGGGGCTTCAGATTGGTTAAAAGTCGATCAAGATAGAATAAATCAATTTGCTGATGCAACGAATGACCATCAATTCATTCATATCGATTCAGAAAAAGCTACGCCACTTTTTGGCTCAACAATAGCTCATGGATTCTTATCACTCTCATTGATGGCTGGTTTGCCAGCTCCTCAAGTTGCTCCTGAGGGTATGACCATGGTTTTTAATTATGGACTTGATAAAGTTCGATTTTTAACTCCTGTTAATGTGGGTTCAAAAGTAAGGACTAAATCAACACTTTTATCTGTTGATGATAAAGGTGACGGAAGATATCTTTTGAAATACGAAGTTGTAATGGAGATAGAAGGTCAAGAAAAACCTGCTTATGTAGCCGAGTCTTTATCTATGTTCATTACTTAGATAATTTATCCTTTAAAAGTTTATTTACAACTTGTGGGCTTGCACTTCCCGAAGTTTTTTTCATAACTTGACCAACGAAAAAGCCTTGCAATCTATCTTTGCCTGACTTTAGCTGTTCAAATTGTTTTTGATTTTCAGAAATCACCTCATCAAGGAATCTTTCTATTTCATCATCATTAGAAATCTGTTCTAAACCTTCTTTCTGAATGAGCTCTTGTATTTCTCCTCCTTCACTCCATACAATCTCAAGAAGTTTTTTTGCAGAAGGGCCAGAAATTTTTTGGTCTTCAATATTTTGAATTATCTCTGAAATATGCTTTGGATTTACTTTAGATTCAGAAATGTTTGTGTCATTTTTATTAAGCAGCGCAAATAAGTCTCCAGTGATCCAATTTACGGCATTTTTAGGAGAAACTTTATAAGACAATACTTCTTCAAAAAAGGATGCAGTTTCTTTATTTATTGTCACAAGTTCAGCATTGTCATCTGATAGTTCGTAAGACTTCATGAATCTTTCTTTCATAATTTCTGGTAATTCAGGTAGATTTTTTCTTACATCGTTAATTTGATCTTTTGAGATTTTAATTGGAATTAAATCTGGTTCTGGAAAGTAGCGGTAGTCATTGGCTTCCTCTTTTGAACGCATGGATCGCGTAAGATTTTTTTTAGAATCATACAATCTAGTTTCTTGAATAATTTCTTCTCCCTTTTCAAGCTTTTTAATTTGTCTATCTATTTCAAAAATAATTGCTTTTTCAACAAATTTGAAAGAATTTATATTTTTTAATTCTGTTCTTGTGCCTAGTTCTTGATCATCGGGCTTCTTAACAGAGACGTTGGCGTCGCACCTCATAGATCCTTGTGACATATCGCCATCTGAGATTCCTAAAAAGGTAACAATACTGTGTATTTTTTTTAAATACTCAACTGCTTCCTCAGCAGAGCTAAGATCAGGCTCAGAGACTATTTCTAATAAGCAAGTTCCAGCTCTATTTAAATCTATTGCAGAGTTATTACTGTACAAGTCATGGATTGATTTCCCAGCATCTTCTTCAAGATGAGCCCTAGTAACACCAATAATTTTTGATTTTTCACCAAGTTTTATTTCAATACTTCCTTTGCCGACAATAGGATCATCTAACTGACTTATTTGGTAACCCTTTGGCAAGTCGGGATAAAAGTAATTCTTTCTTGCAAAAATTACTTTTTCAGATATTTCGGCATTTATTGCGCAACCAAACTTTAGTGCTTGAGAAATCGCTTCCTTATTTAACACCGGCAATACACCAGGAAGCCCTAAGTCAATTTCACTAGCTTGAGTATTTGGTTCAGCACCAAAAGCTATTGGTGAAGAGGAAAAAAGTTTTGTTTTGGTTGCAAGTTGCACATGAACTTCCAATCCAATGACAGGCTGCCAATTATTTAAACTCATGGAAATCCGTTAATTTTTGAAATTTATTTGCAAGGTTTAGAATTCTTCCTTCTTCAAGATAGTTTCCAATGAGTTGAAGGCCAATTGGCATTTCGTCAGCCGTGCCTGATGGAATTGATAACGCTGGCAAACCTGCCAAGTTTGCAGGAATTGTATAAATGTCTTGTTCATACATTTCCACAGGATCGCTTATTGAGCCCAGCTCAAAAGAAGAGTTCGAGCAAGTAGGCATTGCAATCGATGAAACTTTTTTAAAAGCTTCATCAAAATCACTCTTTATTAAATTTCTAATTTTCAAAGCCTTATTGTAAAAGGCGTCGTAATAACCTGCAGAAAGACAAAACGTTCCGATAAAAATTCTATTTTTTACTTCTTTGCCAAATCCTTCTGTTCTTGAATTCACATAAAGATCCTCTAAAGAAGATACGCTCTCGCTTCTATGGCCAAATCTAATTCCATCATATCTTGCCAAATTTGCTGAACACTCTGCAGGGGCTATTACATAGTAAGCAGGTAAGGAGTATTCAATATGAGGCAGATTAATTTCTTTAATTTTTGCTCCATCTTTTTCAAGAATGGAAATGGCATTCTTGAAAGAATCCCGCACCTGATCATTTTTAATATTTTCAATTAGTCCTTTAGGAATTCCAATTACATGCTCTTGATCTGCATCGACTTCCTTTTGTAAATCTTTAACTTCTTCATTCAAAGATGTCGAGTCTTTTTGATCAAATCCAGACATATATTTTAGAGCTATAGCGGCATCCTTAGCATTTTTTGCTATTATTCCTGCTTGATCAAGGCTGGACGCAAAAGCAATCATTCCCCATCTGGAAACTCTTCCATAAGTAGGTTTTATACCAGTAACTCCGCAGAAAGAAGCTGGCTGTCTTATAGAGCCTCCTGTATCAGTTGCAGTTGCAAATGAGCAAAGATTTGCTCTAACAGCTGCTGCTGATCCTCCAGAAGAACCTCCTGGAGAAAGTTTTTCATTAATAGGGTTTAACACATTTCCATAAAAGCTTGTTTCGTTAGAAGATCCCATAGCAAATTCATCCATATTTGTTTTTCCCAAGGTAATTGCTCCGGCAGTATCTAATTTAGAGAAAACCTCGGAAGAATAAGGAGAAATAAAGTTGGATAACATTTTAGAACCGCAAGTTGTTTTTTTATCTTTAATACAAAAAATATCTTTGTGAGCAATTGGAATCCCTTCTAGAGGCCTAGCTTTGTTTTTTGCAATATTTTCATCTGCTATTAGGGCTTTTTCTTCCGATTCTTCTTCAAAGACTGAAATGAAACAATTTAGAGATTCTTTTTTCTTAATTTCATTTAAATATGCTCCTGTAATTTCTTTAGAGGAGAAAGATTTATCACCAAGCCCAAGTACTTGATCTGTCAAAGAAAGATTTATTAATTCACTCATTATTATTCAATTACTTTAGGAGTAAGATAAAAACCAGAGTCTTTTTCCTTAGAAAGTTCTTGAAATTTTTCTCTTTCAATATCTTTCTTTTCAATGTCTTCTCTAAGAGTTTGTGTACTCTCAATAGGGTGAGTCAATGGATTTATTTCCGCAGTTTCCAGTTCCTCCATTTTATTAACCATAGTTAAAATGGACTCTAAGTCTTGGATCAAAGTTGAAGAAGTTTTATCATCTATTTTTATCTTGCTCAATAAAGAGATGTTTTTGAGGTCTTGTTTAGTAATTTTCATTATAATGCTTCAAAGAGAGGAAGATTTTATATCAACTTAAAATCAACTACTATTCGAAATATTTAAAAAATTAAAAAAGTCATGGTTTTTAAAGCTTTAAAAGGAATCTATTCAACTGATTTATCAATTGACTTAGGAACTGCTAACACACTTATCTTTGCAAAAGGAAAAGGCATTGTTTTAAATGAACCATCCGTGGTTGCAATAAAAAAATCGGAAGGTCACAGGTCTGTTGTTGCTGTGGGTTCTGAAGCAAAGAGAATGCTAGGAAGAGTCCCAGGAAATATTGAAGCAATAAGACCTTTAAAAGACGGTGTAATTGCTGATTTTCAAGTTACAGAAAAAATGCTTCAGCATTTCATTCAAGTCGTTCACGGGGAAAATTTTTTTAAACCCAGTCCAAGAATATTAATTTGTGTCCCTTGCCAATCTACTCAAGTTGAAAGAAGAGCTATTCGTGAATCCGCACTTCAAGCTGGTGCACGCGAGGTTAGATTGATTGAAGAGCCAATGGCAGCGGCTATAGGAGCTGGATTGCCTGTAGAAGAGGCATCAGGCTCAATGGTAGTTGATATTGGCGGAGGTACTACCGAAATAGCAATTCTAGCCTTAAATGGCGTAGTTTTTTCTAGCTCACTTAAAACAGGAGGAGACAGATTCAACGAAGCTATTGTTTCTTACATTAGAAGAAAGTACGGAGTTTTGGTTGGAGAATCAACTGCAGAAAGAATAAAAGAAACAGTAGGATGTGCAACTCCCGAAAGCGAAGATAAAACAATGGAAATAAGAGGAAGGAACCTTGCAGAAGGTGTTCCTAATACCATCAACTTTTCAAGCCTAGAAGCCTATGAGGCTATTTCGGGACCTTTGTCTTCTATTTTGCAGTCAATAAGAAATGCTCTTGAGCAGTCTCCTCCAGAACTAAGTGCAGACATATCTGAAAGAGGTATAGTTTTAACAGGCGGTGGGGCTTTACTCACAGATCTAGATATTATGATTTCAGAACAAACCGGCATACCAGTAATAGTTGCTGATGATCCTCTTACCTGTGTAGTTAAGGGCGGGGGAATCGCGCTGGATATTATTGATAAGTTTGACGTAGATCTCTTATCAACCGAGTAAATATATGTTCCGTGGAGAACACAAGCAGACTGACATAGCACAATCAGCTATTTTCACAACAGGTTCTATACCTGCAAGCCGTCTTTATCCAGTCTTGCTGGCAACCTTCGTCTTGATGTATGGCGATTATGCGTATGATTTAAGTAGTAAAATAAGAATATTTTCTTCATATGTTTTCACCCCCTTTACTGAATTAAGTTTTTTAGCAAAAGATTCTTTGGATAGGATTGATTCGTATTTTTCTTCACAAAAAAAACTCTCTGAAGAGATTCAATTTCTTAAAAAAAAAATAATAGATTTAGAAACTACAAATACATTACTGCAAAATACTAAGTATTCACTGAATGAACTTGAAGAGCTTTTTGAATTAAGTAAAAGCTTTGATCAAAAGGAAATTTTCTTTGGAAAAATACACGATTATAAAAAGTTCCCCGATGAAGTTTTAACAATAAGCATTAGAACTAACGAAATTACGAAAGACATGATAGCTTTTAATGCCTTTGGTATGGTTGGTTTAATAGATGAATTACAAAATAATTTGGTAAAAATTAAACCTTTACATTTCAAAAAAAATCAAATTCCAGCAAAAAACATAAGGACTCTTGAAAATATTATTTTGGCAGGAACAGGACAGTCTAAATCTTTTTTAATAGAAGAATTTAAAAAGAACAGCGATATCTCTCTCGGTGATGAAATTATATCATCCGGATTAGGAGGAAAATTTCCTGAAGGATTTTCCCTAGGGAAAGTATCAGAAATTTATGAAAATGAGGAATCAAATTTTTTAGTAGTAAAAGTAAGTAATACTTTTGATTTTTCTTACGGCTCTACTATTCTTTTTACAAAACCATGAGTAGTCTAGACGACAAGAAATCTACAGCTTTTAGTTTTAATATTTTCTTAGGATTTACTTTGATATTCGCTACGATTGTTGAGATTATTTTGAATGATTATTTGTTATCTAGATTAACGCTTCCTTTGACTTTGATGACGCTGATATATTGGAATGTAGCTACTCCAAGAAATATTGGCTTCTCGTGGACAATACTTTCAGGATTTATTTTGGATCTTTTTCTTGGATATTTACTTGGAATTCATGTTGTGCTGTTTCTTCTTACTTCCTACTTTACTCAAAGATATTTTCATAGATTTAGAGCTTTATTTCGATTGCAACAATCATTAATAGTGGCTTTGATTGTCTTTTTATATCAGGCTATTTTTATTGTTATCACCAACAATCTTTCAACTTCAATGATATTTGAATTGATTTTATTAACTTTTATTTCAAGTTTGTTTTGGCCAATCATATACGGAATTCTAAGGGTTTTAAGAATTAGACTAACTTACGGCCAATAAAGAAAATCTAAAAAATATCTCCAAGATAAACTTGTTTGACTATTTCGTTTTCAACAATTTCTTCTGGAGAACCCTTTGCAATTACTCTCCCTGCATTCATTACATATATAAAATCACATATGTCTAAAGTAGCTTTGACATTGTGGTCGCTTATGAGAATTCCAATTTTCTTATCTTTTAAATTTTTAATTAAACTTTTAATTTCATTTATGACCAAAGGATCAATACCTGCAAACGGCTCATCAAGTAAAATTAATTTTGGAGAAAGAGCTATTGCTCTTGCAATTTCTACTCGCCTCCTTTGACCTCCAGACAAAGAGATACATTTTTGCTTACTTATTTCTTTAAGATTAAATTCTTCTAGGATTTCAAGAATTTTGTTTTTTATTTCAAGTTTTTTGTATTTTTTTGCTTCTAAAGCGGCTTTTAAATTTTCTTCTACAGTTAGTTCTCTAAAAACAGAAGGTTCCTGAGGAAGATATATAACCCCATATTCAGATCTTTTTTCAAAATTTAAATTGTTAACGTTTTTTGTGTCAAAAAAAATTTCTCCATCTGAGGGTTTTATTAAACCTGCTAAGACCGAAAAAAGTGTGGTTTTCCCTGCGCCATTTGGACCAAGCAAACCATATATTTTCTTTGAATCTACAAAGATATCAATTTCTGCCAATAACTCTTTTTCATCTAGAGTCTTTTTTAAGCTTTTTCCTTCTAAAATCATCTTTATTTTAAAGATTTAACCTCTATTTTTTTTGGAATGATTAATTCTCCGCTCGATTTTAGCCGTATAAATGAAGTTTCTGTTTGTAAGCCATCACTAGTTTTTAAATACAATGGCTCTCCCTTAAAAAAAACCTCCTTATCTCTAAAATTAATCTCATTAAAAGAGATTTCTTTATCATCTAGAAATAACATTATCTTTTCTGACTTCAAATTTTTATCATTTAAGTCGACTTGCAAAGACTCAGCATCTCCTTGAAAGATATTCTGGTACAAATTTCCTTCTATAGAGATATTATTGCTCAATTCGATAATATTTTTATCATAGGATATTTTTCCTCTATTTGAGATTAAATTTATAGAAATATCTTTTCCAAATATTGAAACTACAGGATTAAATACATAAAGATTTTTTTCATCTTTTAAAGAATTAATCATTGAAGAGTCAATTTTCAAAGATAAATTACTTTCTCTAAAATTTAAGGTCAAAGAAATATTCTTTGCTTCAAAAATAATTTCGCTGTTTTGTCTTTCAATTTCTTCTGAAGAAGTATTCAAAAAAAAAGAGGATAAAAAAAGCATTGAACCTATGAGAAAAAAAAGGGCAATTAAATATACTAAAATGCTTTTAGGCATCAAATTATTTTTGCAGAAAGAATCTCATGCATTCTGATAAGACCAGTTATTTTATTCTTTGTATTTTTTACTATTAATGAATAAATTTTCTTTTCTTCCATTATTTTGGAAACATCAATTACAAAATCATTTTCTTCAACAAAACTAAAATTTTTAGTCATAACAGCTTCTATAGGGGTTTTTGAAAGATCAACATCATTATTTACTACTCTCCTGAGATCTCCATCGGTAAAAATACCTTTTACTTTGTCTTTTATTGTGATTAATCCTAACCCAAATCCTTTGTGAGAAATTTTTTCCATAGCATTCAAGATAGAGATTTTTCCGCCTATAAGAGGCAGCTTTTTTTCTTCAATCATTATTTCACTAACTTTGATAAAACTTTTTCCAAGACTACCTCCGGGGTGATTTTTCCCAAAATCAGATCTCTCAAAACCATCATTGCTGGATAATGAAATTGCAATCGCATCACCAACCATCATCATTGCTGTTGTGCTCGAGGTTGGCACTAAATTTAAGTCATCAGCTTCTTTATCTGAATCAAGAGTAAGATGAACATCAGAAGACAAAGAAATTGATGATTTTTCATTAGCTGTTACTGAACAAATCTTTACTCCTTTATTTTTTATACTCGGCAGTAAAGCAACCAATTCTTCAGTTTCGCCTGAAAAAGAAAATATTACCAAAATATCTTTTTTAGAAATCGCGCCAAGGTCGCCGTGACTGGCTTCCGCCGCATTGATATAAAACGAGGGTCTTCCTAAACTTGATAAGGTTGCGGCTATTTTTTCAGAAACTTTTCCAGATTTTCCTATTCCTAAAAAAATTAAATTTCCTTTTGTTGCTGATAAATGAAAGCACACATCATTGAATTTTTTCTTATCAATTTTTGAAAGAACATTTTGCAAAGCTTTTATTTCATTAGACATAATCTTCTTACCAACAGCAAAAAAATTAATTTTTTTAGGCTCTTTCATATAGGTTAAAATAAATGATTAAAGATTTTCTCTATTTCGATTATAAATGAAAAAGCACTGTTTCTTATTTTTTATCATCTTTTTTGCATCCTATTATCATGCGGACTCTGAAGTAGTAGATTACGTAAATTTTCAACATCAAGAGATATTTAGTTTTTTAAATGAAAATAAAGATCAATTAAAAACAGATGAAGAAAGATTTCTAAATCAATTTGAAAAAAAGTTCTCGAGATTAATTCCTCCGAATGAGATTTCAAAAAGAGTTATGGGTAAAAAATATTTTACTCTAGCAAATCAGGATCAAATTATTAAATTTAATGAAAAATTTAAAAACACTCTTTTAGATTCTTACTCAGGAGCATTGAGCAATGTTGAGGCTGCAAACATCTCTGTTGAATCACATTTCCATCCTAATGAACGAATGGATTTAGCAGTTGTCCAATTGAACACAGAATTTTCAGGAAGAAAATTTAAATTAATTTATAAAATGAAAAAGCTTAAATTGGCAGATTCAAAAGAATGGCGTGTAGTTGGTATAGTTATAGACGGAATTGACCTAGTTTCTTTATATCGAAAACAATTTGCATCTCTGGTAAAAGAAAACGATGACAATTTAGATCTTGCTATTAGCTCATGGAGCATAGATGAAGAATCTATAACTCTAGATGATTAATGGACAAACTGATTATTGAAGGAGGGCATCAACTTTCTGGCTCTTTAAAAGCATCTGGAGCCAAAAACTCTGCTTTGCCAGTATTAGCTTCATCATTACTTCTCGAAGGGAAACTAACCTTGAGCAATATTCCTCACTTAAAAGATGTCACAACTATGATAGAGGTTTTGGGTTCAATGGGAGCTAATATTACTTTGGATGAGGAGATGAATCTTGAAATAGATACTTCAAACCTTACTAATCAGATAGCAAGATACGAACTTGTAAAAACTATGCGAGCCTCCGTTTTAGTGCTTGGTCCATTATTAGCAAAATTTGGCAAAGCAGAAGTTGCCTTACCAGGCGGCTGCGCAATAGGAAGTAGACCAGTAAACCTTCACTTAGATTGCATGAAAAAATTAGGAGCAGAAGTTGTCACAGAAGGAGGATACATTAAAGCAAAAGCTGATAAAGGCCTTAAAGGAACAGAAATTCTATTTGACACTATAAGTGTTACCGGTACAGAGAATGCAATTATGGCAGCTGTTTTAGCTGAAGGTACAACAATTATAAAAAATGCAGCAAGAGAACCTGAGGTAAACGATTTAATTAACTGTCTAAATGAAATGGGTGCCCAAATTGACGGAGAGGGCTCTAAAGAAATTACCATTCAAGGGGTGAAGGAATTAAAACCGACATCTTATGAAATCATGCCTGACAGAATAGAAACAGCTACCTATTTAACAGCAGTGACAATGACTGGCGGAGACATTTCTATAAAAAATTCAATGCCAAAAACACTTGATAGTGTCCTGGATAAATTAAAGGCAGCAGGAGCAAAAATTAAAATTGAAAAAGATTCTATTCATCTAAAAATGGATGGATCTATTAAGCCTGTAGATATTTCTACAGCACCTTACCCATTATTTCCAACTGATATGCAAGCTCAATTCATTTCTCTAAATACCGTTGCAGATGGACGATCTTCAGTCGTTGAGACAATTTTTGAAAATAGATTTATGCATGTTCAAGAGCTTATTAGAATGGGGGGAAACATATCTCTATCTGGAAATACTGCAATTATTAAAGGAAAAAAAGGTTCGCTTCACTCTGCTCCAGTGATGGCTACTGATCTTAGGGCTTCAGCAAGTCTTGTTCTAGCTGGCTTAGTAGCAAGAGGAGAAACTAAGATAGACCGCATTTATCACATAGATAGAGGCTATGAAAGAATTGAAGAAAAATTAAATTCTCTTGGCGCAAACATCGAAAGAGTAACAGGCTAATGTTATTAGTGCTACCTAAAGGAAGACTTTTAAAAGAGATTAAAATTCTATTGCAAGAGATAGGTATTTCTTTCGATGACTCTTCTAGAAAACTAGTCATGGATACCTCTATAAGGAATTTAAAAGTTGCTATCTTGAGATCTTGGGATATACCTAAATTTGTAAATAAAGGTATCGCTGATATGGGTTTTGTTGGAAAAGATGTTCTAAATGAATTAGAAGAAGAGGAAAATTTTTATGAGTATCTAGACCTAAAAATGGGTAAATGCAGACTTTCTTTAGCTTCTTTAGAAAAAGATAGTTTTTCAAATAAGCCAATTGTTGCAACTAAATATCCCATTTCAACCAAAACTTTTTTTGCTTCAAAAATGCAAAACGTAGAAATCATAAGTTTAAAAGGAGCCATTGAAATAGCTCCAATACTAGGACTATCAGACTACATTGTTGATTTAGTTCAAACTGGAAAGACACTAGAAGAAAATGGATTAAAAGAACTTGAAGTAATTAAAGACATTTCCACAAGAATGATAATAAATAAGTCTTCATTCAAACTAAATAACAAGGAAATAAAAGATTTGATAGTATCAATGGAAAAAATTATAAATGAAAAAGTTAAAAGTTAACAGAATCTCTTCTTCAGAAGCTAAATCTTTTTTTGCTAATCAAAAAAAACAAACAAAAGTTAAAAACATTGGGCAAAAGGTTAAAAGAATAATTTCTAATATCCAGAAAAAAGGGGATACGGAATTAATTAGAATATCAAATGAAATTGATGGAACAAAATTTAGCTCTATTTCTGAGGCCTCATTCTCTAAGGGTGATTTTAAAAAAAGTTTTGAGAAACTAGACAAAATTACACAAAGAAATTTAAAATTTCTAAAGAAAAGAATTCTCGATTTCCATAAAAAAATTAAAATTCATGACTTGAAAATAAGCGATCAAGTTTTTAGCACTTTGGGCCAAATTCATAAACCAATTGAAAAAATTGGCATTTATGCTCCCGGTGGAAAAGCAGTTTATCCGTCTTCTATTTTAATGACCGCTCTCATTGCAAAAGTTGTTGGTTGCAGCAAAATAAATCTTTTTTTCCCAAGCTCCTCAGATTTTGCAAAAGATTTAATGTTGGCATCTGCACACATTGCAGATATTGATAAGGCATTTAATTTTGGTGGAGCTCATGCAATTGCTGCTATGGCTTATGGAACAGAAACAATTGAAAAATCAGATAAAATTTTCGGTCCAGGAAATAGTTTTGTTGCTGAAGCAAAAAGGCAAGTATTTGGCGATGTAGGGATTGATTCTTTTGCTGGCCCTTCAGAAGTTCTTATAATTTCAGACGAAGAAGACAATTCAAAAGAAATTGCAGCAGATTTGATTGCTCAAGCAGAACACGGAGAAGACTCTAAATGTATTTTCATACAAGTTGGAAAAAAAGGATTAAATACATTGATTTACAATATAGAGAGCTTATTAAAAGACGCACCTAGAAAAGAAATAATTAGAAAATCTATGGAAAAAAATTCTCAATTTATTCAGGTCAGTAGTTTTGATCAAGCGCTTGAAATTAATAACCTTATTGCACCTGAGCACCTACAAATTATTGTCAAAAATTTTAAAGAATCATGGCTGAAAAAAATTTCAGCAGGCGCTATTTTCTTGGGCAAACACAATTCAGCAGTATTAGGAGATTACGCTGCTGGACCAAGTCATGTAATCCCAACGAACTCAGCTGCTAGATTTAGTTCTCCTGTAAGTGTAGAAGACTTTTTAGTGAGAAGTTCAATTTCTTCAATAAAATCTATAAAAAATAAAGAAAAGTACAATGAATTACTAGACAGCTCAATTTACATGGCAGAGCTTGAAGGTTTATATGGACATGCTACTGCTTTAAAATTAAGAAGAAAGTAGATTTTATTCTTTTGTTATAGAATTAAATACTTCAATAACCGTATCGACTGGTATAGCAAAATTCAGACCCTGATTACCACCTGAAGTTGATTCAATAAAATTAATCATTCCCAGTAATCTACCCCTATTATCAATCAATGCTCCTCCAGAGTTTCCAGGATTGATTGATGCATCCGTTTGAATGAAATTCCCCTTTTTATCCTTAAATGTTCTATTTATTGCACTGATAATTCCTTTGCTAAATGATTGCCCTAACCCCTGAGGATTCCCTATTGCAATAACGGATTCTCCAACATCAATCTCGTCAATATTTTTTCTAATTTTGAAAGGCTTTAGACTGAGAGATTTTATTACACCTAAAACTGCAATATCTGCTTCTAAATCAAATCCAAGTATTTGAGCTACCTCAGTTTCTCCCCGATGATTTTCTATCAATAACTCTTGATTTTGATTAAAAGCATCTCTGATGACATGAAAATTAGTGACAATTAAGTTCTCTTGAATTACAACTCCAGACCCATTCGGGAAAAATCCAGTTTTTACAACCTGTCTCCATTTTTTATAACCAAATTTATTAGACTGCTCTTGCCAGCCTTTCCATTTTTTTATTGTCCAAATGTTTACTACAGAAGGTGATGTCCTTTCAAGAACATTCGAAATATCATGATAAAAAGGAATATATATTTCAGTTTTTCCATAAAAGCTCGAAACTATTAACCCGGTCAGGCTTCCGAATAAAATCCATAAAGATATTGCTAAAAAGTTTTTTTTAAACATATGCAATAGCAATTATAACCTCTCTGAGTTATCATTCTCGGCCTTAGAAGACTTAATTATGGTAACGAAAAGTTATAAAAGTTCTAACGCAGAGAAAATTTGGTATTTAGTTGATGCTGAAGATAAGATTCTTGGCAGATTAGCTGTAAAAATAGCAAATGTTTTATCAGGTAAAACTAAAGCAAAGTATTCTCCAAATGCAGATTTAGGAGATTTCGTTGTAGTTGTAAATGCCGATAAAATTACAGTAACAGGAAATAAGTCTTCTCAAAAAAACTACTATCACCATACTGGATATCCAGGTGGGTTAAAAACAAAAAACTTTGAAAAAATGTTAAGTGATTCACCCGAAAAGATAATTGAAAAGGCTGTTAAAGGAATGCTTCCAAAAAATAAACTTTCTAACCAGGTAATTAAAAAGTTAAAAATTTATTCAGGTAGCGAACATCCTCACTCTAGCCAAAAACCTAAAGAATTAGCAATTTAAACCTCTATGTCAGAAGCAATATACGCAACAGGAAGAAGAAAGAGAGCTACAGCAAGAGTTTACCTTTCTGAAGGTACCGGAAACATATTAATAAATGATCTACCTTTAGATAAATATTTTGGCAGAGAAGTAGCTAAAATACTTGTTAGACAGCCTTTAAAACTTCTAGAGTGTGATAAAAATTTTGATTTCTCTATAAAAGTTTCTGGTGGTGGTTCTTTCGGTCAAGCTGGCGCGATTAGACACGGTATTTCTAGAGCTTTAGAGAAGAAAAATTCAGAATTTAGAGCTGCTTTGAAAGCTGCAGGCTATTTAACAAGAGATTCAAGAAAAGTGGAAAGAAAAAAAGTTGGATTAAGAAAAGCTAGGAAAGCTCCTCAATTCAGCAAAAGATAATATGCAACCAAAAAGTCCTCCAAATCCTGGAAGAAGGAAATTTCTTACCTATTCGACATCTTTTCTTGGTTTAATCGGAGCTTTTTTTACCGCCATCCCTTTTATTAGCGCTTTTAAACCAAGTGCCAGAGCTGAGGCAGCTGGAGCGCCTGTTAAAGTGGATATTTCAAAATTATTACCTGGTGAAATGATGACAATTGAATGGCGAGGCAGACCTATCTTTGTTGTAAATATACCTGAAGAAAACACTTCATTTGTGACTGAAAATCTTGCAAGGCTAGCCGATCCTGACATGGCAGATCCATCACAACCCGATTATGCAAAAAATGAAATTAGATCAAGAAAAAAAGGTATTGCAGTTTTAACAGGCGTTTGTACTCATCTTGGATGTGCGCCTAAATACTATCCTGAGGCAAAACCAGAGGATTTCGATTCAAACTGGCAGGGAGGATTTTTCTGCCCTTGCCATGGTTCAAAGTTTGATTTGGTAGGTAGAGTTTATGCAAATGTTCCTGCTCCAACGAATTTAGTTGTCCCCCCACATTTTTTCGAGAAAGATAACTTGCTAGTTATTGGTTCTGATGGAGTTAGTTAATGAGTGAAAATACAATTGGAAAAAAAAGCTTAAATTGGGTTGATAGTAGATTTCCCATAGTAGATCTTTTTGAAAGACATCTTTCAAAATATTATTCTCCTTCCAATATCAACGTCTGGTATTTATTTGGATTTTTACTACTGATCGTGCTGGTTATGCAGATTCTTACTGGCTTGTGGTTAATGATGAACTATACCAATACAGCTGAGGGAGCATTCTCTTCAATTGAATATATTATGCGTGACGTAGAATATGGTTGGCTCATTAGATATATGCATGCCGGAGGAGCATCTGCTTTTTTTGCCCTAATATACCTACACATGTTTAGAGGTATGATGTATGGATCTTACCAAAAGCCTAGAGAATTAATTTGGGTCGGCGGCTGGTTTGTTTATGTTCTTTTATGTGCTGAGGGTTTTACCGGATATGTTCTTCCCTGGGGACAAATGTCCTTTTGGGCTGCTCAAGTAATTATTTCTCTTGTTGGATCCATTCCTTATTTTGGAGAAGATCTAGCAACCTGGATAAGAGGAGATTACATCGTTTCAGGCATAACCCTTTCAAGACTTTTTGCTTTTCACGTAGTACTTCTTCCAATACTAATTATTGCTGTAGTTTTCTTTCACATTCTTGCTCTTCATGAAATTGGTTCAAATAATCCCGATGGCATTGATGTAAAAAAACATACAGACGCAGATGGAGTTCCTCTTGATGCCAAGCCTTTCTTCCCCTATGACATCTCCCATGACTTTTACGCTTTAGGAGTATTTCTAATAATTTTCTGCTCTGTAATTTTCTTTTTTCCAGAAGGGGGCGGTTATATTATTGAGTATGTAAATTACGAACCAGCAAATCCTCTTTCTACACCAGCTCATATAGTTCCTTCTTGGTATTACACGCCTTTTTACGCTATGTTAAGAGCTATTGATTTTTCTTTATTTGGGATTACTGCAAAGTTTTTGGGTTTTATCGTCATGGCAGCTGGAATAGCAATATTTGCTGCTCTACCTTGGCTTGATAGAAGTCCAGTAAAATCAATTAAATACAAAGGCATATTTAGCAAAACTTTCTTATCATTATTTGTTATCAGCTTCTTTGTTCTGGCATATTTGGGCTCAGTTCCCCCCACCGAAGTAAAGAATTTATTGACTAAAGTTTTTACGATTGGTTACTTTTCATATTTTCTTCTTATGCCCATCTATACCAGATATGAAAAGTGCAAACCTGTTCCAGAAAGGGTTGGAGAGGCTATTTGAAAATCCTCTTATTTTTAGTTTCAATCTTTCTGTCACAATTTATTTTATCGGCGGGTGAATTCAATTGTGGTTCAATAAAATGTGACAACTATGAAGCCGATGTTTCTGATAAAGCTTCATTACAAAGGGGTTTATCTACCTATATGAACTATTGTTACGGTTGTCATTCTTTAAAGTACTCAAGATATAAAAGAGTAGCCGAAGATCTACTAATACCTATAGAAATGTATGAGAATAATTTAATTTACGATGATTCAAAGATCGGCGACCTTATGGAAATAAGCCTCTCAAAAAGTGATGCTATCAATTGGTTGGGGGCATATCCTCCTGATCTAACACTTGAGGCCAGACTCAGAAGGCCAGATTGGATTTATACTTATTTGAGAAATTACTATCCAGATTCCTCGAGACCCTATGGAGTAAATAATAGAGTCTATCAAAACGTCAACATGCCTCATGTTTTGGAAGATATGCAAAACTCTCTTACTAAACTAGAGTATGATCGAGTTATTTATGATTTAACCAATTTTATGACTTATGTAGCTGACCCATCTGCAGAACAAAGAAAGAGAGTAGGAACATATGTATTGCTTTTCCTTGTTATTTTTACAGCTTTTGCCTACATGACATATCGAGAATTCAAAAAAGACCTAAAATAGTTTTATGAGCCTTCTTAGCAATAGGTCTGCAATGGTTTTATTTCACGACGCCATAGGCCACAGATCACAAAAAGTAAGAATTGTTATTGCCGAAAAAGGTATTACATGTAATTTAGAAATTTTAAATAAAGATGATCTCCCTAAAGAGATTTTAGAAATAAATCCAGAAGGGCATCTCCCTCTTTTAGTTGATAGAGAACTATCTTTGTATCACTCTGGTTTGATAGTTGAATATTTAGATGAGAGATTTCCTCATCCTCCTCTTCTTCCCGTTTATCCGGTATCAAGAGCCCAATTTAGACTTATTCTTCAAAGAATTGAAAAGGATTGGGCTGAAAATTTAGATATTCTTGAAAATTCGTCCTCAACAAAGCCTCAAATAAATAAAGCTAGAAATGATCTTCAAAAAAATATTTCGAATTCACTTTCACTTTTCGATAATAAAAAATTCTTCAGGAATGACGAATTTTCAGTTTTAGACTCGGTCATTACTCCTATACTTTTGAGATTGGAATATCATCAAATTAAAATTCCAAACAATAAGGGATCTAAGCCTCTATTTGACTATATCGAGAGAATGCAAGACCTTCCTAGTGTTAAGGAAAGTTTTACTTCCCTAGAAATTGAATTGCTTTAATAACCTAGAATCCTATTCTTTCAGGCTTAATAAAAACTTTATTATCCTCTTGAAGATATTCTCCTAAGAGACCTTTATATTTTCTATTTAAACCTTTACCAAGATACAGTAATGAGTCAAACCCAAGAGCGTAGAAAACTTTTTCTTCAATTTTTTTGGCCGAAAAATCTTCATTAAAAATAAAATTATTATTTAATAAAATTGGATATTCTAGCCCCATGAGATTTGAATCAATTTCGGATGCAGGAGTTTTCCAAAAATCTATTTGTTTCGGGAGAACGTATATTTGAGGTTTAAAGATCAAGTTGAATTTTAAAGCTGGAATAATTCTCTCTGCTTTAACAGATCTAAGATCAATTATTATATTTTTAATATCCTCTCGAAACCTTGGAATATTATAAATCCTTTTTTGAGTTATCTTTTCAAGATCCGTTTTCCTGTCAGCACTCTTATTTATTTCAAAAAAAGTTGAAATTTCTTTTTCTATGTTTGAGTCTTCGTCAATAAAAAATTGTTGGTTATTGAATAACTTTTTATCTGAAAAAATTATTGTTTCTTGTGGTAAAAGATCCAAATTCAGATTGAATAAATAATCAACATAAGAATAAAAGGGGTCTAAATAATTAAAATCAAGATCGAGAGTCTCATCGTTAGCTTTAATGAATAAGGTATTATTATTTTTTTTTACCTCACATTTCTTGATTTCCTTTAGGAATTTTTTATCAAGATAAATTATTTTTTTTGTTTTATTTTGAATTGATTTACATTCAAAGTTATCCATTTCTTCTAAATCTATAAAACTTAAAGAGACATTTCTTTTTTGACTTTTGTTTAAATAAAAATAACCTTCTAGAACTCCATCTAAAAAATTTTTTTGAAATTTATTTTTCGTTCCAAAAAAATAAACATTTATATCTGAGTTTAATCTCGAGGAGTTTATTAACTGTTTTTTATTTTGAAAATTTTCAAATTTCTGATTATTGTTTTTGAATTCATTGCTACTTAAACTGCAGCAAGTTAGGATTAAAGCTATAAATAAGTGAGAAAAATTTTTTTTATTCATGTCAGGAGTATTATATTTAGTAGCAACGCCAATTGGTAATTTAGAGGATATTACCTTAAGGGCTATAAAAACTCTTAACGAATCAAGCATTGTTCTTGCAGAAAATACCAAAAACTCGCAAAAACTTTTTTCAGCTCATGGGATTAACTCTAAATTAGTTTCCTTTAATGACTTTTCTTCTAATACTAAAATTGTTTCTTTACTGAGGAAATTAAAAGGGGGCGATAGTATTTCTTTAATTTCTGATGCTGGGACACCTTTAATTTCTGATCCTGGTTTTAATTTAGTTTCTCAAGCAATTGATGCAAATATTAGAATAGAAAGTATCCCCGGTCCTTCTGCTGTTATTGCTGGTTTAATTACTTCGGGAATAGATAATCAAAAATTTATTTTTGAAGGTTTTCTTCCAAAAAAAAACAATGAATTAAAAAAAACCTTTTTAAAATTAAATTATGAATCTCGTACGACTATATTTTTTGAATCTCCTCATAGAATAATTAAATCTTTCAAGGTTATGGAACAAATTCTTGATAATAGGAGAAAAATAAGTATTGCAAGAGAGCTGACAAAAATGCATGAAACTATTTTGCGAGGAACAATTGGAGAGGTCTCTTCTTTTGTAGAAAAAGATCCTAATTTGACTAGAGGGGAAATAGTTCTCATTTTCGAAGGAACAGATAATAATTTCAGCGATTTTGATGAAAAGCTAGATGAACTGTTCAATTCTTTAAAAAAAGAAGTATCTCTCAAAAAGTTCTCGAAAGTTTTTTCTCGAATCACTAACTTTTCTGCAAAGGAAATATACAATAAATATAAAGAATCAGTATAATTCTCTCGAGCTGACCGAGTAATCGCTGCTTTGCAGAGGAAAGTCCGGGCTCCCAAGGATAAAGTG
This sequence comes from uncultured SAR86 cluster bacterium, assembly GCA_902563105.1. Taxonomy (GTDB): domain Bacteria; phylum Pseudomonadota; class Gammaproteobacteria; order Magnimaribacterales; family AG-339-G14; genus MEDG-81. The sequence continues at coordinate 86,538 of CACEVU010000002.1, read as the reverse complement.
CCAGGTAACTCCTGGAAGTAAATACTTGTATTTACTATGGAAAGTGCAACAGAAAATAAACCGCCTTAGGGTAAGGTTGAAAAGGTGAGGTAAGAGCTCACCGTACTTTTTGGTAACAAAGAGTAGCTAGGTAAACCCCACTTGGAGCAAGGCCAAATAGAGATTCCGTAATGTTGTCCGCATTGAATCTGGGTAGGCCGCTAGAAACTTATGGCGACATAAGTTCAAGATGAATGATTACTTTAAACAGAACCCGGCTTATGAGTCAGCTCATCCTTTTACAATTTGCCATTTTCTTAAATCTAGTGATTTTAAAGGATCTAATATATTTACAATCGATTAAAAGTGTGTAAAAGTGTGCAAAAGTATACATTAGTGTAACTTTTTGGGACTTATATATGGCTGGACTTTATGGGTTTAGCAGCCTTTCTTTGGATACAAAGGGAAGAATTGTTATACCTGCGAGATACAAAGATTCACTGAAGGAGGCAGCTTCAGGGTCTATTATTGTCACTAGAGATCCTCAATACCCGTCCTTATTAATTTATCCCGGAGCGTTATGGAAAAAAATTTCTGATGCCTTCGAAAATCTTTCTGGATTAAATCCAAAGATTAGATCCTTGCAGTGGAATTTTTTAGGAAATGCTCATTCAATTGATTTTGAAGTTTCAGAAAGAATGACTCTTCTAATACCTCAGTCGCTTAGAAAATACTGCCAAATAAAAGAAAAAACCAAGGTAGTCTTAATTGGAATGGGGCAAAAACTTGAGCTTTGGAGCGAAAAAAATTGGAAACTTAAAGAGGAAGGAAAAAAAATTCAAGGTGAAAAACTTGAAATTGAGTTACCTTCCGAAGTTAGGGAGATACCATTTTGATCTATTCTCACGAACCTGTCTTATTAAGCGAGTCCTTGACCAATTTATTGGTAGATAAAAGTGGTTCTTATTTGGATTGTACCTTTGGTCTGGGAGGACACTCAAAAAAAATTCTCGAGAACCTTTCTTCCGATGGCTTACTATATTCAATTGACAAAGATATAGAAGTAAAAAAATACGCACACCTTATAAAGGATAAAAGATTTAATTTTCAAATATCTACTTTCTCTAAAATTTCAAAAATATTTGAAAAAAAATCAATGAATGGAGTTTTATTCGATTTAGGAGTTTCCTCATTACAATTAGACAAAGCTGAAAGAGGATTTAGTTTCATGCGCAACGGAACTCTTGATATGAGATTTGATAATACGTCTGGAATGTCAGCAAAAGATTGGATAAACACTGCGCCAGAGAAAGAAATTGCCGATGTTTTATACTATTTTGGAGAAGAAAGAAGATCTAGACAATATGCAAAAAAAATCATTTCGGCAAGAAAAGATTCAGAAATTGATTCAACAAAAAAGCTTTCAGATCTTTTTACAAAGAAAGGTTTTCAAAAAAAGCATCCTGCAACTAATTTGTTCAGAGGTATAAGAATCAAGATAAATAATGAGTTTGAAGAATTAAAAAAAGGTTTGATTTCTTCTGTTGAGATCTTAAAAAATAAAGGAATTTTAGCAGTTATAAGTTTTCATTCATCAGAGGATCGCATTGTAAAAAACTTTTTTAGAAGAGACTATTTAGATTTTGTTGAAGGTATTAGATTAAAAAATCTTGTCAAAATTAAACCTTCAGAAGAAGAAAAATTATGTAATCCTCGCTCTAGAAGTGCAATTCTAAGAACCGGAGAAATTGAATATGTTTCTTAGAATTAACTTATTTTTGATTTTGGTTCTGATCTTAACTTCAGTTTTATTAATTTTTTTAAAAAAAGACTACGAAATAAAAAAGACAAACGCAGCTTTATATAATCTCTCTAAAGCATTAAGTTATGAGCTTGATGAAAGTCTATCTTTAAAAAGCAGAATTCAGCTAGAAAAATCTTTAAAGCAGACCTATGAAAATTCTCTTAATAATCTTTCTATGACTAGACCAAATAAGGTTTTATCAATCGAGGTAGGAAAATGATTTTCAGCGCTTTTCTAAAAATATTCTGTTTTTTTTCAATATTATTTTTTGGAAGCTTTATTCAAACTTCAATGAGCAAGTATTTTAATGTAAAAAAAGATTTTGGAGAAATTCCTTATTTTAATTTCAATGATAAAAAATTTATTTCTCAGAGGGGAGAGATCTCTGATTCTAGAAGTTCTCAATTTTTAAGCTTATTGAAAATAATTATAGAGGATAAATCTCCTTTGGAGCTGATAGATAATTTTTATTCTATTCAAGAAATTCTGCTCATAAAAGATCTTCATATTGCTAAATTGGAATATAAGAACTTTGGACAAATTAAGATACAAACGATCAACAAAAAACTAATAACTTTCCAAGATTTCAAATTGGAAAATCAATTGACTTACTTAAAATTATTTTTCGAAAGCAAAGAATCTAAAAATTTATTAATTGATTTCAAGAGCATTGATCTTCGACATAAAAATAAAATAGCAATTGGATATATTTGATGGCAGGGAATAATAAAAACAATCTAAGAGTTGGAATTGATATCGGAACTTCCAAAGTAGTCTGCATAATTGCAGACAAAACGTCTGATGGGATGAATGTTTTAGGTCTTGGGATACAAAACTCGACCGGTCTTCGCGATGGAGTGATTGTAGATATCGAATCCACAGTTTCTGCAGTCAAGGAGGCTGTAGCTAAAGCAGAATTAATGTCCGGTAAACAGGTTACAAAAGCTTTTGTAGGTATTTCTGGAGGAAGTGTAAATGGACTTAATTCTTCTGGAGCAGTTCCAATAAAGGATAAAAAAGTAAAAATGAGCGAAGTTGAGAAGGTGATGTCAACGGCTCAAGCACAACGTATTCCTGAAGGATATGAGTTATTACATGCCCTTCCAAGAGAATTTATAATAGATAATCAACCCGGGGTAAAAGCTCCATTGGGAATGGCGGGTGTCAGACTGGAAGCACATGTTCATCTTGTTTCATGCCTTAAAAATACTGCGACTAATATTGGTTCTTGCATGAAAATATGTGGAATTGATGTTCAAAAATACGTTTTAGAGCAACTTGCCTCAAGCCATTCTGTTTTAACTGAAGATCAAAAGAAATTAGGAGTTTGTCTTATTGACATTGGTGGGGGAACTTCCGATGTTGCAATCTTCTCTGAAGGATCAATAAGTCATACTGTTAATATTCCAATAGCTGGAGAACATGTTACAAACGATATTGCGAGGGCAATTGGAACATCTATTCAAAATGCAGAGGAAATTAAAAAGAAGCATGGCTGTGCTTGGAGTGATTTGGCTGATTCTGACGAATTAATTACAACACAATCAATTAATGGCAGAGAAAATCAATCCTTTTCAAGACAAGGCCTTTCTTCTGTTATTGAAGTCAGATATCAAGAGATTTTTCAAATAATAAAACAACACCTTGGAAATACAAACTTAACTCAATTACTTCCAGCTGGGATAGTTCTTACAGGGGGCGCATCAAGGATAGAAGGTATTTCGCAATTGGGAGAAGAAGTATTTCAAACTCCTGTAAGAGTAGGTAAAACCCAAGGTTTAATTGGTCTAAGCGATATTCTTTCGAATCCAATTTATTCAACTGCTGTTGGTTTGATATTGTTTGCTCAAAAAGAGATAGATGAAGATTATATGGATTTTGCAATGTTAAATGAAAAAGGCTTGTTTAATAAAGCTTTCAGATGGATACAGAATACTTTTTAACTTTATTTTAGGAGGAGTTATGAAATATAAACTTGTTGAAAATGGAAAGAGAAATCAGACCATAATTAAAGTAGTTGGAGTTGGCGGATGTGGAGGAAATGCAATTGATCATATGGTCGCTAACGGGGTTGAAGGCGTTGAAACAATTTCAGCAAATACTGATTCACAAGCTTTAACAAAAAATAAAGCTACAGAAAAAGTAATCTTAGGCGAGCTGAATAATAATGGTCAAGGAGCAGGTGGGAAGCCAGACGTCGGGAGAGATATGGCTTTAGATGATTATGATAGATTGACAACAATGTTTGATGGTGCAGATATGGTATTTATTGCTGCTGGAATGGGCGGAGGCACTGGAACAGGAGCAGCCCCAATAGTAGCTAGAGCTGCTAAAGAGGTTGGAGCCCTGGCAGTTGCAATTGTTACTAAGCCTATGTCTTTGGAGTTTAAAGATGAGTTGGCCGAAATAGGAATAAAAGAACTTAGATCTGAAGTAGATTCATTAATAACAATTCCAAATCAAAAACTAAGTGAAGTATTTGGCGGGGATTGCACCATGCTTGAGGCTTTTGGACATGCAAACGATGTTTTATTAGGTGCAGTGAGAGGTATTGCGGATATTATTACTCAGACAGGATATATAAATGTTGATTTTAATGACGTAAGAACAGTTATGGCTGAACAAGGTGTTGCTATGATGGGTACAGGGATTGCCAGCGGTCCCAGCAGGGCGAAGGATGCAGCAGCTCAAGCAGTTGGAAGTCCACTTCTAGAAGATATAAATTTACAAAATGCTAAAGGGGTCTTGGTCAATATTACTGGAAAAGGAATAAAAGTAGGAGAAATTGAAGACGTTCTTAGACAAGTTTCTGAATTCGCTAGTACCGGAGCACAAATAATACATGGAGCTGTTGAAGACAAAGATATGGAAGGAGATATAAAAGTAACAATAATTGCTACAGGCCTTTCTGATGGCTCACACACGTCAGATAAAAGATCTGAGTTCAAAGTTGCTAATGACCCTTACGGAAGATTTCAAGAAGTACCGACACTGGGTAAAGTAGAAGGTGAAGGTACTAAAACAGAAGTTTCAAAAAAAAATGATTATTTAGATATCCCATCTTTTGTGAGAAAACAGATAGATTAGTTTGATTTCCAGTCAGGATAATAAATACAGAGAACTATTTCTCTGGGCGCTAGTATTTTTTATACTCTTAACATTACCTGTTAAATTAATTTTTTTTCAAAAAAATGATTTTATTCTAGGAAAAGAATTTTCAGAAAAAGCCTCTTCACGAAAATCTATTTTGAATTCCAAAAGAGGCTCTATTTTTGATAGAAATAATCTTTTTTTGGCAGAAGATATTCCATCTTATGAAATTGGCCTAACAATAAATAATTTCTCTTTTGATCCAAAACATATAGCTTTATTGTCCGAAAACTTAGGATTAAACATAGAAAGGTTAAAAAAAAGACTTTCCAACAAAAAAGCAAAATATATTGTACTCAGTCAAAATGTTTCAAAGGATAAAAAAGAGAATCTTAAAAAACTAAGCATACCCGGCTTAGAAATCAGTACTAGAAAATTCAAAAGATATTATCCACAAGGAGAAATTTTTTCCCAAGTGATAGGTTTAACTAATTATAAAAATGAGGGAATTAATGGAATGGAGTTCGCTCTTGAAGAAACTTTAAGCGCTACAAATGGCTATCAAAAAAAACAATTATCAAGAAAATCAGGAATTATTCAAAGTGAAATAATTAAAGAACCAATAGACGGATCAAATATCAGGCTCACAATAGATTCTAAAGTTCAATTTGTACTTTTTGATAGTTTAAAAAGCGCGGTAGGCTTTCATGCTGCAGAATCTGCTTCAGGCATAATTATTGAATTAAATTCAAACGAAATTTTAGCTATGACAAATTATCCTTCTTTTGATCCAAATGATAGAAGACAGCTCAATAATATGGAGTTATTGAATAATAACTCTGCTATAGATTTATTTGAACCTGGATCAACTGTGAAGCCTCTAGCACTATCAGCTTTGATAAAAAATAATAGTTTAATCGAATCAAAAATTGATACCTCTCCGGGATGGATTGAGTTTGAGGGATACAAAACAGAAGACGCCAGTAATTACGGTATTTTGTCTGTTGAAGAGATTATCTCTAAATCAAGTAACGTTGGAATGGTAAAGCTTTGCGCAGACTTAAAGCCAAATGAAATTCTTCAAACTTATTATTCTCTCGGGCTAGGAAGATATATAAATGAAATTTTCATATCAACTCGTGAAGGATATTTACCAGAATTTAAAAATCTCTCTCTCAGAGAAAAAGTTTCTTTATGTTATGGATATGGATTACAAACAACTCTTATCCAACTTATATCAGCTTACAGTATTATTTTTTCTGAAGGGATGTATCGACCTTTAAAACTTATAATGAATTCCCCAGAGGAAGAGGAAAAAAGAATTCTTAGCAAAGAAAATGCAATGCAGATAAAAAAAATTTTACTTCAAGCTGTGGAGAAAGGAACCGGTCATAGAGCAAAAATAAAAAATAAAAATGTTTTTGGGAAAACTGGAACGGCAAGAATTTTTAAAAATCAAAGGTATAACAAAGACCTACATAATGCTCTTTTTATAGGAATGACCAACATAAAAGACAAAGAATATCTAATCGGCCTGTTTGTTAAAAATCCTCAGTTAAATGGTGATGGAGGAGGAGATGTAGCTGCTCCAATATTTTCTGAAATCATTCAAACAATTCAAAAATTTTAGAAATGTCATATTTGAGTCTAAATCTCAAAAAATTAAAAGAATCCTCATTTACAGGATTTACAGAAAACTCAAAATTTGTAAAAAACGATTTTGTTTTCATTTCATTTTCAGAAAATATAAAAGAAGCCCTCAATCACTCTCAGGAAGCCATAAAAAATGGAGCCAAATTTGTAATAAGCCAAATTGATTTAAAAAATGAATTAAAAGAACATAATTTGTTCGATAAAAATTTAAAAGAAAATAAAGATAAATATCTTAAGCAGTTATTTAATCGATCTATTAATGATATAAAAATATTCGGAATTACTGGTACAAATGGAAAATCTTCAACTGCTTTTTTTTTGCATCAACTCCTTATCTTCAAGGAAGTTAATTCTACTTTGTTATCTAATATTCCAGAAATTCTTAGCTACAAAAATTCTGAAATATCTCCTTTAACCACTCCAGACAGATTTCTCTTAAAATATTATCTTAAAAAATCTATTGATTTAAAAAGAGATTATTTTTTAATGGAGGTCTCTTCTCACGGCATAGATCAAGGCAGAATTGCAGATTTAAATTTCCAAGGCAAATGTCTTACAAGCTTTTCTCAGGATCATCTTGATTATCATAAATCCTTAAGGAATTACAGAAACACAAAAAAAAGTTTTTTTAAAGAAACAGAAAAAAATAATGTAATTTCAATTGATAATGAACTTGGAAAGGAAATAGTTTCAAAAAATAAGTCAGCTTTATCTATTTCCTTGCTCAAAAAAAATGCAGATATTTTGGTTGAAAAAGGCATGATTAAAACTCCCTGGGGCGACCTCAAAAATACCGTTCCTTTAAAAAGCAAAGCAATGATTTCAAATATTTTATGCGCATTGGGTTTATATGGTAGGGAGTTTGGAAAAATTGATATTGATTCTAAAAATTTATCACTATTAAAAAATCTTCCTGGCAGATTACAAAGGTCAACAGTATTTGAAAATAAATTTTGTTACGTTGATTATGCTCATTCTCCAGATGCGCTAAATTTTGTTTTGGAGTATTTGAAAAGCTCATATTCAGGACAGATAATTACGGTTTTTGGTTGTGGCGGCGAAAGAGACAGTTCCAAAAGAAAAAAAATGGGAAAAATAAGCGAAGAAAAGTCTAATTATCAAATTATTACAAATGATAACCCTAGAAATGAAGATCCTTTTAAAATAATTTCTGAAATTTCGGATGGAATGATGTCTAAAAATTATCAAATAATATTAGATAGGAAAGAGGCAATTGCAGAAGGTTTAAAAAAACTTAAAAGCTTAGACCCTAATTCTGTTCTACTTGTGGCTGGGAAGGGTCATGAAAATTCACAGATAGTTAAAGATAATGAAATTCACTTCAACGACCTTGAAATTATAAATGAGTTGAAAGATGTTATTTAAAAAAGATATTGAAAACCTTGCAAAATATGGTGAAGGAAAATATTTTTCAGAGAATCTAGAATTTAATGAAATCATCTTTAATTCCAAAAAGATTAAACCTGGAGATATATTTTTACCTTTAAAAGGTAAAACTCATGATGGTCATGATTTTATTTCAGAGGCTTATAGTCAAGGGGCAATATGCGTAGTCTCTGAAAAAAAAATACCCCAAAAAAATATTATTCTTGTAGAGAATACAAATTCTTTTCTAAGAAAAATTGCAAAAAAACAAAGAGATCTTTTTAAAGGTTTGGTGGTCGGAATAACTGGAAGCAACGGTAAAACCACTTCAAAAGAAGCTATCTATAAATTCCTTTCGAGCCGATTAGGGTATAAATCAGTTTATAAAAGTCCTGGAAATTATAATAATTTTTTTGGGCTATGTTTTTCTCTTTTAGAGTTGAAAGATTCTCACCAAGTAGGATGTTTTGAGATTGGAACGAACAATAAAGGAGAAATAGCAGAATTGGCTGAAATTCTTCAAATGGATATAAGCGTGATTACTAATATTGGTAGCGCGCATTTAGAAGGCCTAAAAGACGTTGATGGTGTTGCGAACGAAAAAACTGACATATTTAAATTTACTAAAGAAGGGGGAGAATGTTTTGGAAATATTCCAAAAAAATACTTAAAATTAGCCAAGGAAAAATCTTTTGGAAAAAAGACATCTTTCAGCAAAAATACAAGTCATCTCGATTTATTAAAAAATTCATTAAGAAAAATAAATAGTCTTCTTGAAATTGATAATATCTCAGATATCGAGTTAGAAAAATTTTTTTCTAAAGATATTCACGTTCCTGGAAGATTTGAACTAAAGCAATCAAAATTCAAAGCTCTGATAATTGATGACTCATATAATGCGAATCCAGATTCTTTTTTATTTGCTTTTGAAAAAATAAAAAAATTAAATAAATCAAAAAAAAAGATAAATGGTAAAAATTTTTCTAATCTAAAGAAGATTTGTGTAATGGGCATAATGGGTGAGCTAGGAAGTAAGTCAGATGTTTTACACAAAGAGATTATAGAAAAAGCCTCTCTAATCTTTGACTTAGTCTTAGCGATAGATTTTGAATTAGAAGGCTGTAAGGCAAACGTAAAATTTTTAAAACGTAATGATATTGAAGATTATTTAAAGGATTATCTAAATGAAGAATTTTTAATTTTCTTCAAAGGCTCTCGTTCAGTTAAAATGGAAAATATCATTGATAATCTGATTTAACATGTTTCTACCTTTACTAGAGTATCTAGCTGATAGTTTCGGTCCTTTAAGGATCTTTAACTATTTTACTTTCAGAGCAATTCTTTCAACTTTGACTTCATTAGGATTTATTCTTTTTTTTGGAAAACCATTCATAAATTTTATTTCAAAACAAAAATATGGGCAGATAATAAGAGAAGATGGCCCTCAATCTCACCTAGAAAAAAAAGGTACCCCCACTATGGGGGGGCTTTTAATTTTATTTTCGGTAGTATTTTCGTGTTTATGCTGGGGAGATCTCAGTAATAACTATCTTCTTATTTCTATAACAGTAACTTTTCTTTTTGGAGTAATTGGTCTTACAGATGATTATTTAAAGCTAAGGCACTCAAACACAGATGGACTTAGCAGAAAGTCTAGGCTTTTTTGGGAAATACTCATTGCCATCTCAGCAAGTTGTCTAATTTATTTTTTTGCAACCAGCGCAGAAGAAACAACTTTATTTTTACCCTTTTTTAAAGATTTTGCACTCCAATTAGGTATTTGGTTTATTTTGTTCAGTACTATTGTGATTATTTCAACAGCAAATGCAGTAAATTTAACCGATGGTTTAGATGGTCTAGCGATAATGCCTTCTGTCATGGTTGCTGCCGGCTTAGGAATAATTGCTTACATATCTGGAAATCTTATTCTTTCTGAATACCTTAATGTTCCTTATCTTTTTTATTCTTCGGAGATAGTAATTTTTTGTGGAGCTTTAGTTGGAGCAGGAATAGGCTTTCTTTGGTTCAACACTTATCCTGCGCAAATATTTATGGGTGATGTTGGATCTCTCTCTCTTGGTGCAGCTTTAGGAATTATTGCTGTAAGTATCAGGCAAGAATTCATATTAATGCTGATGGGAGGAGTTTTTGTTATAGAAACTATTTCTGTAATTTTACAAGTCGCTTCATTCAAATTAACGGGAAAGAGAATTTTCAAGATGGCGCCACTTCATCATCATTTTGAAATGTCAGGATTAGCAGAACCTAAAATAATCGTAAGATTTTGGATTGTCACCTTAATATTAGTCTTATTTGCGTTAGCTACCTTTAGACTAAGATAAGCATGAAAGCACCTAGGCCAGTTCTTATCTTAGGAAAAGGAAAAACTGGCGATTCTTTTGTAAATTATTTTTTAAAAAAAAATCAGCCTTTTGTTACATATGATACAAGAGTGAAAAAAAAAGATCTTAGATTAAAAGAAAACTTAAAATTCAATCTAACTTTAAAAAATGAAATAGATTTCAGAAACATAAGTTTCGTAGCATGTAGCCCCGGGTTTGATTTAAATGATGAAATAATAAAAGAAGCTCATAAAAGAAATATTAAAATAAAAAGTGATATTGAGATTTTTGTAAAAGAAAATGCTTCAAGAAAAATTCTAATCACAGGAACTAATGGAAAATCCTCAGTTTGTTCTTGGCTAGAGAAATTATTTCAAAAAAATAATATCGATACTATTGCTATTGGAAACATAGGGAAGCCTGTTTTAGAGTATACGAATGTTCAAAAGGATTTCATAATTATAGAAGTCTCTAGTTTCCATCTAGAAATTTCTAAATTACCCAAATTTCACTTATCGGTTTTATTGAACGTATCTCCTGATCACCTTGATCGACACAAAAATTTCGATGATTATTTGACAATAAAGAGCATGATCAACGGTACGAGCTTGATTTCAATAGCTAACAGTAAGCTGGAAGGTATTGTTCCCAAAGTTGATTATTATTTTGATGGAAACGGGAGCTTAAATGATCAAAATTTTAATGCTGTAAAAGAAATTTGTTCTAGCCTCAACCTTAAATTCTCAGAAAAAGAAATTTTATCTAGTTTCGATCCGTTGCCACATAGAATGGAATCTTTTTATGAATTATCAGAAAACATTACATTTATAGATGATTCAAAAGCAACAAATATAGCTTCATCCTTAGAAGGTTTAAAAAGTATAGATAAATCAAAAAAACTCATAGTTATATGCGGTGGTGAATCAAAAAATCAAAACTTTAAAAGTTACTGTGATTTTTTAAATTCGCGAGCTGAAAATATTTTTTATTTTGGAGAAAGTTCAGTTTTTTTTAAAAAATTTCTTGATCCTTCAAAATCTAAGGAAGTCAAAAGTTTAAAAAAAGCTGTTTCTTTGGCTTTTAAAGTTAAACAAAATAATTCAGTAATAATTCTCTCTCCTGCATGCTCTAGCTTGGATATGTTTGATAGCTTTGTTGAGAGGGGAAAAAAATTTAAACATTTAGTAATAAGTGCCAAAGTCTAGAGAACAGTCTACTTTGCAGAGGATTTTTCTAGGAAAACATTCTCGGTCTTTAAGTTTCTTTGATATTGATCTGCCAATTTTTTTAATATCTTTTTCATTGGTATTTTTTGGGATAGTTATGGTGGCCTCAGTATCTCTTCCGTTAACCTCAGGCTCTCTCACAATGACTATAAGTCATATTCAAAAAATTTTAATTGCAATGTTTCTAGCCATGATTGTTTTTAGAATTCCGATAGTTTTTTGGCAAAGATATTCAATTTATTTTTTACTATTTTCTCTCTTTTTATTAATCATGGTCTTTTTCCCTTTCATAGGAAGAGAAGTTAATGGAGCTTACAGATGGATAAAGATATTAGGTTTTTCTTTTCAACCATCTGAACTCATGAAATTTTCTCTTATAATTTATGTCTCTTCATATTGCATAAGGAACTATGACGAATTCAGGGAAGAATGGTTAGGTTTTTTTAAACCAGTCTTTTTAATTTCAATTTCTATATTGCTTATTTTGCTTGAACCAGATTTAGGTTCTTCAGTCGTAATATTCATAGTGTCTTTCTCAATTTTATTCATTGCTGGGGCGCCACTTAAACATCTGTTATCAATTTTTTTTGTTGGTTTGCTGACTTTCATAGGTTTGATATTTACCGCAAGCTATAGGATAAAAAGAATCATGGGTTATCTAGATCCTTGGAATAATGAGTTTTCAGAACAGTTAAGGACTTCTTTAAGTGCAATTAGTAATGGCCAATGGTTTGGAGTAGGTATGGGCGAGAGTAAAATGAAAGAGGGATTCTTGTCGGATGCTCAGACAGATTTCATCTTTGCAATTATTGTTGAAGAATTAGGAATCATTTTTGGAATTTTACTAATTTTAGCTTTTTCATATTTAGTGCTCAGATGTTTTTTAATAGGAAGATCTGCAAGACAAAATGATTTTTCTTTTGGCAGTTTGATATCTTATGGCGTTGGCGTTCTTATAGCACTTCACGTATTTATAAATATTGGAGTTGCCACAGGATTATTACCTACCAAGGGAATAACTTTGCCTTTTATAAGTTTTGGAGGATCTAATTTGATGTTGATGTTTGTTTTAATTGCCCTGGTACAAAAAATAAAGTTAGAAATAAATTTTTCCAATAAAATCTCATTATAAAAAGAATGTCGGATAAAAAGAAAAACATAATTATCTGTGCAGGAGGGACAGGAGGACATGTATTTCCTGCAAAAAAATTATGCGAATTACTCATCGAGGAAGATTACAAAATAAAATGGATAGGCTCTTCAAGAGGTCCTGAAGAAAAAATTTGTGAGCAATTAGGAATAGAGTTTTACAGTTACCCTTTAATGGGTTTTAGAGGCAAAACACTTTTCTTGAAAATAATAAGCTTAATAAGCCTCATATATTCTGCAATAAGATTTTTTTTTGAATTCCAATTAAAAAATTTATTTGATAAAAAAAATATTTTAATCTGTTTTGGAGGATACATTTCTTTACTAGGATTATTTCATTTTGCAGGTCCCATTTATATACAAGAGCAAAACTCAATACCTGGAACTGCAAACAGGTATCTTGCTAAATATAAGAACGTAAGGAAAATTTTTTGTGGATTTCCTAATGCTCTCGAGTTTTTTAAAGAAAATAACGCTATTTTTACTGGAAATCTTATTAACCTAAATATTGGTGAAGTTTTTAACAAAACTCTTAACCCAAAAAAATTACAATTTAAGATAATGGGAGGTAGTCAAGGAGCTAGAGTAATAAATAATTGTCTTCCAAAAATTTTTAAAAAGGTTTCTTTAGACTTTCCTGAAGCACAAATATCCATTCACCATCAATGTGGCAAAGGAAATCTTAAAAAGACAAAGTCTTTATATGAATCTCTTATAATAAATTATGAAATTGAAATTTTTGAATTTGCTGAGAGTATGGAAAAATTTTATTCAAATTGCGATCTTCTCATTTCGCGCGCGGGAGCTCTATCAGTATCAGAGGTATGTGAAACAAATAATATTGCGATATTTGTTCCCTTAAAAGATTCTATAGATAATCATCAATATGAGAATGCAAAATTTCTAGAAGAAAAAAATTCAGCTTTTATTTGTAATGAAAATAACTTAGAAAATAATTTAAAAGAACTGATATACAAAATAATTAAAGAACCCAAATTGATAACAAAAATGAAAAAAAATATTTCTAAAGTTTCTTTGGGTGATAATCAAAATATAATTCTTGAAAACATTCTCTCTAATGAATGATATAAAAAAAATCCACCTCATAGGAATTGGAGGAGCCGGAATGAGCGGCATAGCAGAAATTTTAATAAATTTAGGTTATATAGTTTCTGGATCAGACCTCGCCAAAACTCCTATAACTGAAAGATTAGTCTCTCTCGGAGCAAAGATTTCTTTCAAGCATGGATCAAAGAACGTTTTAAATAAAGATCTCATTGTAGTTTCTTCTGCAATTTTAAAAAAAAATCCTGAAGTAATTGAAGCTAAAAGGTTAAAAATACCCATTATTAAAAGAGCTGAAATGTTAGCTAATTTAATGATGTTAAAAGAAAGCGTAGCAATAGCAGGGAGTCATGGTAAGACTACAATTACTTGCATACTTGCTCACATTTTTAGTTTTAACAAATTAGATCCTACTTACATCATTGGTGGAAAAGTGGAGTCTTTTGCCTCAAATGCAAAATTAGGCAAAGGAGATCACATCTTCACTGAAGCAGATGAAAGTGATGGATCTTTTCTATTGTTGAGACCTCGAAAGGCAGTGATTGCAAATATAGATAATGATCACTTAGAAACATATAACAATAATATTGAGGAGCTTAAGAAGTCTTTTAAAAATTTTTGTCTTAACATTCCTTTTCACGGCAGAATATTTGCAAATGGTGATTCTTCAGAAGTATTAGATGTAATAGAAAATCTTCCTAGAAATATAACTTCCTACGGATTTTCTGAAATAAATGATTTCCAAATTTCAGACTTTAGTCAAAATAAAAATGGCTCTGAATTTTCTTTATCAAATAAAAGCAATAAAAAGAAAATGAAATTCAAAACCAATATGATTGGTCGACATAATGTTTCAAATACTGTAGCGGCAATAATAGTAGCTCTGGATGAAGGCATCTCTTATGAAGATATTAAAGATTCTTTAGAAAAGTTTATCGTTATAGAGAGAAGGTTTCAGCTTATCTCAGAGAAAGTATTCAATAAGGATATTGTTTTAATAGACGATTATGGCCACCACCCAAATGAATTGGGTGTTTCTATTAATACAGTTAAAGAAGTTTGGCCTGAAAGAAAGCTATTAGTAGTTTTTCAACCCCATAGATACACCAGAACAAAAGCTTTGTTTCAAGAATTTATAGATATCTTGGCGTCATGCGAAAATTTAATTCTTTTAGAGGTTTACCCTGCAAGTGAAAGCCCAATTCCTAATTATGAAAGTGAAAATTTGATAAGGGAGATTCATAAAAAAAATCCTTCTGCCGTATTAGTTACTGGTATTGAAGAAGCTTATGAGGCAATGTCAGATTTTATTGAAGATAATTTTGTATTTCTTACTCAAGGTGCAGGAAATACTTCTTTATTAGCTGAAAAATTTAAAAATAAATGAACATAAATACTTTAAAAATTGGTGTCTTATGCGGAGGATTTTCTAATGAAAGAGAAATTTCTCTAAGAGGTGCAAAAGCAATAAATGAGGAATTAATTAGAAAAAATATTGACTCAAAATTAATTGATATAAAAAATCAAAGAGATATGCTCGAAGCAAAAACTTATTCAAACTTAGACTTCGCCTTTGTCATGATTCACGGTAAGGGCGGAGAAGATGGAAGTATTCAAAAAATTCTATCAGAATTGAACATCCCATTTTCTGGGAGTGGTATTTCAGGCCTCAAGAATTCTTTTGATAAAGTTATTACTAAGGAGATCTGGTTAAAAAATAAAATAAATACTCCGAACTACACCTCCGATATTTCTTCCTGGACAGATTTACCAAATTCTCTTAAAGATGTACCCAAACTCGTGGTAAAACCGAGCAAGGAAGGTTCAAGCCTCGGAGTTTCAATTATAGAAAATAATTCAAAAAATCTTACAGAGGCCATAAATTTTGCAAGTGAATATGAAGGAGTTCCAATTATAGAAGAATTTATTTCCGGAAGAGAACTTACAGTATCTATTTTGGGGAATCTAGTTTGTGATCCTATTGAAATTATTGCTAAAGAGGAATTTTATAACTTTGAAGCTAAGTACAATCGTGGAGATACTTCATATTCCTTTCCTGAATTTAAAAAAAATAAATTAAAAGATTTAAAAAATTTAGCAAAAAATGCATTTACTTTATTGGATTGTGAAAAATGGGGTAGAGTTGATTTGATAGAAAAAGAAAATTCGTTTTATTTTATAGAAGCGAATACAGTTCCTGGTATGACAGAGACAAGTTTGGTGCCTAAGGCGGCTAAAAGAGAAGGTTTTAGTTTTTTTGATCTCATAGAGAAAATAATATTAGATTCTATTGATAATTAATATGTTTTAACTTAGACTGCGCAAGTTTTCTTGAGTCTTTCACATTAGATTCATACCCGTAAGGAGGCAAAATGAACCATTATGAGTTAGTTTTTATATTTAATCCTGATGAAAAACAGTCAGGAAAATCTTTGTTAGAAAAAATAAAAGAGACAACAAAATCCATCAAAGGCAAAGTTCATAGATCTGAAGAAATCGGATCCCGAAGACTCACTTATCCGATTAAAAATTTTTTCAAAGGCGAATACTTTTTACTAAATATTGAATGTAATTCAAAAGATATTTCAAAAATTACAGAGCTTTTTAAATTTAATGAAAATGTTTTGAGAACTTCTGTATTAGCAAAGAAAAAAGCAGAAACATCTAAATCAGCATTATTTGAACAAACAACTCGATACTCAACCGAAGAGGATACAAAAGATGTAGTTTCCGATAAAAAAGTTTCTAAATCTGCTAAAGAAGAGATCTCTCATACTAAAGAAGTCGTTGAAGAAGTTAAAGAAAAAGTAGAAGAGGTTGCAGAAACTGCAGCAGAAGTCGTTGAAGAAGTTAAAGAAAAAGTAGAAGAGGTTGCAGAAACTGCAGCAGAAGTCGTTGAAGAAGTTAAAGAAAAAGTAGAAGAGGTTGCAGAAACTGCAGCAGAAGTCGTTGAAGAAGTTAAAGAAAAAGTAGAAGAGGTTGCAGAAACTGCAGCAGAAGTCGTTGAAGAAGTTAAAGAAAAAGTAGAAGAGGTTGCAGAAACTGCAGCAGAAGTCGTTGAAGAAGTTAAAGAAAAAGTAGAAGAGGTTGCAGAAACTGCAGCAGAAGTCGTTGAAGAAGTTGTTGAAGAAGTAAAAGAAACAGCTGAAAAAGTTGCTAAGGCAACTGAAGAGGTAGTTGATGATGCTAAAGAAAAAGCAAAAGGTGTATTTGCTAAGGTCAAAAATGTTTTTAAATCAGATTAGAGTTAGGGTTTGATATGAGAAGACAAAAAGATAATAAAAGAAAAAAGCAAAATCAAGATAACTTTTTAAAGCCAAAAAGAGCCTGTCAATTCACCGCTGCTGGGGTAGAGGAAATTGATTATAAGGATGTGGAACTACTTAAAAAATTCGTTACAGAAAATGGAAAGATAATTCCAGCAAGAATGACTGGAACAAGTGCTAAATACCAACGACAACTAACAAGAGCGATCAAAAGGGCAAGGCTTCTTGCGCTATTGCCTTTTACAGATAGTCATTAAATAAATGAAATTAATTTTACAGGAAAGTATCACAGGACTTGGTAATCCGGGAGATTTGGTCCAAGTAAAATCTGGTTATGGTCGTAATTATCTTTTACCATCGGGAAAAGCAATTGTAGCAAATGAAGAGAACATGAAAGTTTATGAAGCCAGGCAAGAAGAATTAAAACTTCAAGAAGAAAAAAGATTGGAAAGCTCTAAAGCAATTTATGAAAAATTAAATGGCTTATCAATATCCCAAAAAGTTGCTATTTCCGAGGAAGGCTCAATGTATGGCTCTATAGGGACAAAAGAAATTTCTGAGCTGTTAGAAGAAGATAATTTTGTGATTGAAAGAAGCTCGATAAGACTTCCAGAGGGTTCTTTGAAATCACTTGGTTCATTCGAAATTGATATAGAACTTCATCCAGATGTCATTGCTAAAATTAATTTAGAAATAGTTCCCGAAGAATCTTAAAATCTAATTGTCTTTAGTCTTTTCTAGTGGGAGAATAAAAATCTTACTATGAGAAAAGAAAATGAGTTACCTTCATCCATTGAGGCAGAAAAAGCAGTTCTAGGAAGCATTATTCTCGAGCCAACTCTTTGGGACTCCTTGTCAGTAGAAATTGACGAGAATGACTTTATTTCTAATGAGCACAAAGTTATTTTTAGAGGTATAAAAAAACTCATAAACTTAGGATCCGAAATAGATACAGTTACTTTGATAGAATCTCTTTCAAGCGATAAAGAAATATCTTCTTTATCTAACTTTGACAAAGTAAATTATGTAAAAAACCTGGTTCAAGATACTCCAGGAACAGCTAATTTCTCTAATTACACTAATATAATTAAACAGTCTTCTTCGCTCAGGAAATTAATTTCAACTGCAGCAGATATTTCTTCTTTAGCAAAAGAATCAGATACGTTTGAAAGTGAAAATGCTTTAAGTGAAGCAGAAGAGAAACTTTATAAGTTAAGAGACTCAATTCAAAGGAGTTCAGGACCTTTGCTTGCAAAAGACCTTATAAAACCAGTATATGACAAGATCGACGAGACAATGAGATCTGATGGGGATTTAGTTGGAATAAGTACTGGCTTCAGAGATTTAGATAAACTTACCATGGGTCTTCAGCAGGGAGATCTATTTATTATTGCAGGAAGGCCAAGTATGGGTAAAACCGCATTTGCTCTTAGCATTGCTGGACAACTTGTAAATGATGGCATTCCATCAGTTTTATTTAGCTTAGAAATGTCAGCCAGATCTATAATGTATAGATTGATTTCCTTATTGGGAAAAATTGAGTTAAAAAAACTTTTTGAAGCCAAAAATCTTTCAGATAGCGATTTTAATGAAATTGAAAATTCTCTTTCTTTACTCAGTAGGTCTAAGTTTTTCATCGACGATACCTCTTCTTTATCTCCTTCTGAAATACTCTCAAGATCTAGAAAGCTTAAAAGAGAGAATCCTGATCTTGGATTAATCATCATTGACTATATGCAATTGATGAGGGCTGATACAAGAAACGATAATAGAGTTTCTGAAATGAATGAAATTTCAAGATCTCTAAAGGCATTAGCAAAGGAAATAGATGTTCCTGTAATTGCTCTTTCTCAACTTAACAGAGCTCCCGAAACACGAACTGGGAAAAGACCTGTGTTAGCAGATTTAAAAGATTCAGGAGCAATAGAGCAAGATGCCGATATTGTTACTTTCGTTTTTCGTGCCGAAAAATATGAACAAGACATAGAAAATAAAGGATTAGCAATTATTGATGTTGCAAAACATAGAAATGGACCAACAGGCAGCGTTAAACTACATTTTTCTGACAAATACACAAAGTTCCAAGATCTAGCCCTCGATGATCCTGCACTAAGAAATCCTGATTTTACAGAAGACGACTAAATTGAATCGCCCCACATTAGCTGAAATTGATCTTAAGGCTTTAGATATCAATGTTAAAAATTTAAAAAAAAATGTTAGATCTGCTAAATTTTATTCAGTAGTAAAAGCTAATGCTTATGGTCACGGCTTAAAAAAGGTAGTCAAGCATCTCAACCGTAATCAAGATATAAACGGTTTTTGTGTTGCTACTTCAGAAGAGGCAATAAATTTAAGGTCTTCTACAAAAAAATCCATTTTAGATTTAGAAGGACCATATGATTTATTAGATGCAAAAGAACTGCTAAGAAACAAAATACAATTTGTTGTTCATTCAAGTCGACAAATAAATTTTTTAAGAAAAATAAAAAATTTTTACTCATCTCAGCCTATTTGGTTAAAGTTTGATTCCGGAATGAATCGATTGGGATTTCCAATTGAAGATATTCAAAAAATATTAAAAGAATTTGAAAATAAAGCTAACCAAATTGTTTTAATGAGTCACTTTTCTAACTTTAAGGGAAATGTTCAGCAGATTAATAAATTTGAAAATATCCTTTCTAAAGAAAAATTAAATATAAAAAAAAGTTTGTGTAATTCTGGCGGAATGATAAATTTTCCTTCTTCACAGAAAGATATTGCAAGGCCAGGAATTAGCCTTTTTGGCAGTAAATCAAATTTAAAGAAAAATTTAGTAAAGTTAAAACCTGTAATGACTCTTAAATCAAAATTTATATCTATTAAAGAAATTGAAAAAGGTGAGAAAGTTGGTTACGAAGGAACTTGGAGAGCTCCAAAAAGAACAAAAATAGGAATTTTACCAATTGGCTATGGCGATGGCTTGCCTTTGAATATGAGCAATTGCGGTAAAGTAAAAATAAAAGGTAAATTGGCACCCATAATCGGCAAAATTTCTATGGACATGACTGCAATTGATTTATCTCATTTTAGTAAAATTGGTTATAAAGACGAAATCATTATTTGGGGTAAGGGACATGATATAGACACTGTTGCTAAATTTGCAGATAATAGTTCTTATTCCCTTATGACGGGAGTTACTAACAGAGTAAAAAAAGTATATAAATTATGAAAATTAAAGTTCTTAACGAAACGCCAAGATCAATCAAAGAATTTCCTGTTGAAAACGAGTATAAATTATCAAAAAAAGAAGTTGAGGATATTGCTGAGCTTTTTAAAACCCCCCTTACAGGATCTTATAATTGGGACTACACCGTTCAAGATAATAGAATTAAGAGACTTTATGAACTTGGTAAAGAGCTTAACTGGAATGTAGAACAAGATATTGACTGGGATCGTCCTTTACCTGAAAGGGGTGAAAATCCTCCTCCAATATTTTGGGATGAATATGAGCCTTATCAAAAGTTGTCCCGAGAAGAGAAATTTACTTTCATGCAGCACAGAGGAGCTTGGTCGCTCAGTCAATTTTTGCATGGGGAACAAGGCGCTTTACTTGTAGCCTCTCAGTTAGTTTCTTGTGCGCCAACATTCAACGCAAAACTCTATGCCGCTTCTCAAACTTTTGATGAAGCTAGACATGTAGAAGCATTCAATAAGTACATTCAATCTAGAGTAGGTGTAATGTACCCTGTCGGGACAGGTTTAAAGTCTTTACTAGATAAAATTCTTACCGATCCAAGATGGGATTTAAAATTTATTGGAATGCAAATAATAATTGAGGGATTAGCTCTTGCAGCTTTCAATCTGGCAAGACAAGGAACTTTCGATCCAGTATTTAAAGACTTGTTGTATTTAGTAATAAGAGATGAAGCAAGGCATGTTACTTTTGGAGTAAATTACCTAGAAGAATTTATTAAGACTCTTTCTGATGAAGAAAGAGAGGAAAGAGCTCAATTCGCTTACGAAGCCTGTCTTGTTATGAGAGGAAGACTTATGTCATCAGAAGTCTACGAACATTTTGGTTGGGATATTGACGATGCAGTGGCTTTTCAAAGTAAATCTGACATAACGAACAATTTTCAACATCTTCTATTTACTAGGGTAGTCCCAAACCTAGCTAGAATTGGTCTTCTTACCGATAAAGTTAAGCCTCTATATGACAAATTAGGTGTTCTTGAATACCAAGACTGGCCTACCGATGGAGAAATAGATTGGGCGTCTTTAGAAAGACCTCTTGATAAAACCGAAGAGGTAGAACAAGGACAATTTATGTCTGTATAAAATAATCCATATTAGTTTTACCAATAGTTCCCAACTAATCTGATATACTTAGGAACCATCTTGTATGAAAAAGATGGCCTCTAAAAAACCCAAATTTTTATTCGTAACCGGTGGAGTCGTATCTTCAATTGGAAAAGGAATTCTTTCAGCCTCTTTAGGATCTCTTTTAGAAAGCAGGG
Organism: uncultured SAR86 cluster bacterium; assembly: GCA_902563105.1. GTDB lineage: Bacteria > Pseudomonadota > Gammaproteobacteria > Magnimaribacterales > AG-339-G14 > MEDG-81. Next base: position 65,082 of record CACEVU010000002.1, on the reverse strand, counting down.
GAATGAAAGTTACTGTAATGAAGTTAGATCCTTACATAAATCTTGACCCTGGAACTATGAGCCCATTTCAGCACGGTGAAGTATTTGTCACAGAAGATGGAACAGAAACAGATTTAGACCTTGGACATTATGAAAGGTATTTAAATTCTAAGATGTCGCACAAGAACAATTTCACTGCTGGCCAAGTTTATGAAGATGTATTAAAAAGAGAAAGGAAAGGTGAATTTTTAGGATCAACAGTTCAAGTAATCCCTCATATTACAGATGAAATAAAAAAAAGAATTTTGTATGGGGCTGAGGAGAATGATTTGGCTATTATCGAAATAGGGGGAACCGTTGGTGATATTGAATCTCAACCTTTTTTAGAAGCAATAAGACAAATGAAATTAGAATTGGGCTCGGAAAGAACTTTGTTTACCCATCTAACGTTTGTGCCATATTTAGCATCGTCAGGAGAAACTAAAACAAAACCAACTCAACATTCAGTAAAAAGCCTTTTATCTCATGGCCTGCAAGCAGATATCTTAATTTGTAGATCAGAACAAAATCTTTCCAATGCTGATTGTAGAAAAATAGCTTTGTTTACAAATGTAAATGAGGACTGTGTTTTCACTCTACCCGATGTTCCTTCTATATACGCCATTCCAGTGATGCTGAATAAGCAAGGACTAGACAAGCAAATTGTTGAAAAATTAAGAATAAAATGTTCTAAACCTAAATTAAGCGACTGGAAAAAAGTTACCCAGCTTGAAGCTAAACAAAAAGGAGAAACAAAAATTGCAATGGTAGGCAAATATACAGAGCTAGTTGATTCTTATAAATCAGTAAATGAAGCTCTTATTCACGCCGGTATTCATAATAAAACAAATGTAAAAATTGAATACATTGATTCTGAAAAATTTAATAAAGGAGTAAAAAAGTTAAATGCAGATGGTATTTTAGTTCCTGGAGGATTTGGAAATAGAGGCATTAAAGGAATGATAAATATAGCTAAATTTGCAAGAGAAAAAAATATTCCTTATTTTGGAATTTGTCTTGGAATGCAAGTAGCTGTTATTGAATTTGCAAGAAATGTTCTAAAGCTCGATGCAGATAGCACAGAGTTTAAAAAGACTGCTAAACATCCTGTAATCGGATTAATAACAGAGTGGCTTGATGAAGAAGGTCTAATTCAATACCGATCAGAAGATTCAGATAAAGGAGGTACCATGAGACTTGGTAGCCAAGTATGTGTCCTTAAAAAAAATAGCAAGATGGCAAAACTTTATAATCAACAAAAGATCTCTGAAAGACACAGACACAGATATGAATTTAATATTAACTACGAAGCAAAATTTAATAAAAAAGGTATGACTATAGTTGGTAAATCGGAAGATAATACTTTAGTCGAGGCTGTTGAATTGAAAAATCATAAGTGGTTTTTGGGCTGTCAATTTCACCCTGAATTTACTTCCGATCCTATAAATGCTCATCCTTTATTTAAAGGATTTATAAAGGCAGCTAAATCAAACTCAAAATAATATGTCAGAAAATGTAAAAATATCTAATATAGAAATTTCAAATTCTAAAAAACTTACTGTTATAGCTGGTTTGAACGTTCTTGAAAATTATGAACTTGCGTTTGAAGTTGCAAATAAGTTAAAAAATGTCACCGAATCTAAAGGAAATTCTTTTATATTTAAAGCGTCTTTCGATAAAGCTAATAGATCTTCTGTAGATTCCTATCGCGGACCTGGTTTAGAAAAAGGCTTAGAAATTTTTAAAGAATTAAAAAAAAATGGTCATCGACTCATTACTGATGTACATGAAATTAAGCAAGTAGAAAAAATTTCAGAAGTCGTTGATGTCATTCAGGTTCCCGCTTTCTTATCAAGACAAACTGACCTCATTAAAGAAGTTTGCCAATCTAAAAAACCATTAAATATAAAAAAAGGTCAATTTTTATCTCCTGATCAAATGAGAAATATTATTGAAAAATGCAATCATTTTGGCAATGATGAAGTTATGTTATGCGAAAGAGGCACATCATTTGGCTATGATAATTTAGTAGTAGATATGCTTGGCATATCAAAACTTAAGTCTTTTAATCGCCCTGTAATTTTTGACGTGACTCATTCTTTACAATTACCCGGAGCAGGGAAATCTTTTGCAGGAGGAAGGGGAGATCAAGCTGAGGACTTAGCAAAGGCGGGAGTATCCATAGGTATAGCTGGTTTATTCATTGAAGTTCATCCTAATCCCAAAGAAGCGCTTTGCGATGGTCCTTCAGCAACACCTTTAGATGAATTTGAAAGTCTATTAGAAAGAGTCAATGTTGTAGATAAGGCTGTAAAAGGTTTATGAAAAAATGAAAATTAAAGAAATCAAATCATTTGAGATTCTTGATTCTAGAGGTACACCAACAATTGCGACTTTGATAGAAACAGATAATTTTTTGAAAGAGGTCGGTTTTGTTCCTTCCGGTGCATCTACTGGGTCTAGGGAAGCCATAGAGAAAAGAGACAATGGAAATAGTTTCAATGGTATGGGAGTTTCACAGGTAATCAAAACCGCAGAGGAAAATTTATTTCCTGAGCTCATTGGTATGGAAATTGGAATGCAGGAAGAATTTGACTCGAGAATGATTGAACTTGATGGGACAAAAAATAAAAAAAACTTTGGAGCTAATGTCTTATTAGGGTTGTCTTTAGCTTATTGCAAGTTATCAGCAAGTAAAGAGAAAAAACCTCTCTACAAATATATTCATGATTATTTTTTAAAACATTTTTCTTCAGAAATTGAAATGAAAATGCCCTTGCCCATGATGAATATATTAAACGGGGGAGCGCATGCTAATAATAAGTTAGATTTCCAAGAGTTTATGATTCAGCCTGTTGGATTTTGTTCCTTCAAGGAAAGTCTCATATGCGGCGTAGAAGTTTTTAACTTTTTAAAAAAAACTTTAAACCATAAAGGTTTTTCTACAGCAGTAGGCGACGAAGGAGGATTTGCTCCTGAAATAGATTCTGCTGAAGAAGCATTAGATTTAATATCAAGTTCTATTGAAAAAGCTGGTTACAAGGTTGGAGAAGATGTAACTTTCGCTTTGGATTGTGCTTCAACTGAATTATTTAAGAAAAATGAATATATTTTTTCAAATTCAGAGAAGTTATCATCCAATGCGTTGACAGATTATCTTGATAAGTTAGTTAAAGAATACCCCATTACTTCAATAGAGGACGGGCTTGATGAAAACGACTGGCAAGGGTGGGAAACCCTTACTAATAAACTTGGAAAAAAGATTCAATTAGTTGGAGATGATTTATTTGTAACAAATAAGGATGTTCTTCAAGATGGAATTGATAGGCGTATTGCAAATTCAGTTTTAGTAAAAATAAATCAAATAGGAACAATTTCTGAAACTTATCAAACTATTAACTTAGCCTATCAACATAATTACAAATGTGTAATTTCTCATCGCTCGGGTGAGACAGAGGACAATTTTATTGCAGATTTAGCTATTGGTACTGGTGCAGGGCAAATCAAGACAGGCGCTCCCTCTAGATCAGATAGAACCTCGAAATATAATAGACTTTTAATGATAGATGCTATGGAAGATCTAAATTTTCTAGGCATGAAGGAACTTGAGAAATGATAGAAAAAGTTAAAAATTTCTTTTTAAATAGTATTTTAGTGATACTTACTTTTTTAATATTATTTTATATTATAGGAATATTTTATGGGGAAAATAGCTTAGGTAAATTGACTAAAATGAATCAGGAAAAAAAAATCTTGGAGAATAAAATAATCAAACTCAAGGAAGAAAATAAAATTGCAGGAATGGAACTTGATAGCTTTACCTCTGATCCCGAAGCACTAGAAGGTTATGCTCGAAGTGAACTCAATTTAATTAAAAAAGGAGAAGTTCTTCTAGAACTGGTTCCTAATGAGTGAATATGTTGCTTTGATACCTGCCGCTGGAGTTGGTGCTAGAGCGCAGCTCAAGTTAGCGAAGCAATTTAATATAGTTGGAAAAAAAACCATAATAGAATTTGCAGTTGATCCATTTTTAAAAGATGAAAAATGTAAAACAGTATATGTAGTTGTAAACGAAGATACTGACGCATGGGAAGCATTGCCTATTTCGCAACATAACAAAATCAAAACTTGCTTTGGAGCTTCTTCAAGAATGCTTTCAGTGCTTAATGGCCTCCAGGCTATAAAGGAAGATGAAGATAAGTCTATCTTGGTTGCTGTTCATGACGCAGCTCGACCTTGTTTAGACCTAAAAGATCTCCTAGGATTAATGGAGAAGGCTCGTGATGAAATTAAAGAAGATGGGCAAGGGTGTTATTTGTCTTATCAACCAAGTGAAAGTGTAAATTTAATTAAAGACGAAAAGGTTCAAGAATCTCTTGATCGAAATGATGTTTGGTTATCTGCTACTCCTCAGGTTTTTTGTTTGGAGGATTTATTGTCTGCACTAATTAAAGCAACTGACGAAGAAAAGGTATTCACTGATGAAGTGAGTGCAATGTTGCATTTTTTTAAAAAAGAAATTTCTATCTTCCCCTGTAACAAGACTAACATTAAGGTAACTAAAAAAGAGGATCTGGAGACAGTAGAACAATATTTGAAACTTGCCGGCAGAATTTAGTGAGCAATTTCAGGATTGGACAAGGTTTTGACGCACATAAAATCATAAAAGGGACAAAAGACTTTGTTTTAGGAGGCATTCAAATTGACTCTAACTATGAAGTAATAGCACATTCCGATGGCGATATTGTTTGTCACGCAATAATAGATGCACTTCTGGGAGCATGTAATTTAGGAGATATTGGAGAGTTAGCTCCCTCTAATGAACAAAACAAAGATATTTCAAGTATCAAGCTTCTGTCAAAAGTTTCAGAAATTATCTCTAAAGCAGGCTTTAAAATTATAAACATTGATTTTACTTATGTTGGAGAAGAACCAAGGCTAGAAAAATATAAGGAAATTATTGGAGCGAGTTTAGCCAAGGCACTGAAAATGAATCCAAAAGATATTTCATGCAAGGCTACTACAACCGATGGTTTGGGATACGAAGGTGCACTAGAAGGGATAAGCGCTCAGGCAGTGGCATTAGTAATAAAAACATAAATAATATGAAAATTATTCTTACTAATGATGATGGATTTGACCATCCAGGTATTTCAGCACTTTTTAATGAATTAAAAGAAAATCACGAAGTTTTTCTAATTGGACCGGATCAAAATAGAAGTGGATTTAGTAGCGCAATTACTTTCTTAACTCCTTTAAAGCATAAAAAGTTCGCTGAGAATTTTTATAGTTTAAATGGAACTCCAGTTGATTGTGTAAAGATAGCAAGGAACTTATTGTGTCCTTTTGAGCCAGAAATTGTAATTTCAGGAATTAATCCTGGGCCTAATTTAGGATCCGATGCTATTTTGTCTGGAACAGTTGGGGCCGCTTTAGACGGTAGAAATTTAAAATACCCTTCAATAGCAGTATCAGTTGCATCTTTTGAAATAGTTGATTTTTCGTTTGCAGCAAAATTTATATCGAAGGTATTGGATAATCTAGATAATTTAAAATTAGAGAATTTTCAAATTCTTAATATCAATGTGCCAGATCATAATAAATTTCCTGATCCAAAAATTAAAATTACAAAAACTTTCCTCAATGAAGAAGATTGTGAAAGAAATTATGATTCGTCAGATAGAAAAAATTTGGAAGATGGAAATATTTCAATTTCACCGATAAAAATAGATATGCATTCTAACTCTGAATATCAAGCTGTAGAAGATTGGTCTAAAATTTCACTCTAATTTGAATTTTAAATTTGCCAGAACAGAACTAATAAAAGACCTTTCTAAAAAAGGAATTAAAGATCCAAGAGTTTTAGAAGCCCTATATCAAACCCCAAGACATGAGTTTGTCGATGTAACATTTACATCAAGAGCTTATCAAGATATGTCGTTACCGATTGGCTTCCAGCAAACTATTTCTCAACCTTATGTGGTTGCTAAAATGACAGAAATTTTAATTCAAGGTAATGTCTTAGAAGAAAAGCCGTTAGGAGCAGTCTTAGAAATTGGAACTGGCTGTGGCTATCAAACTGCTGTTATTTCAAGATTTTGTAGAAAAATATTTTCTTTAGAAAGAATAAAGGCACTATCATTGAGAGCTGAAAAAAATCTTAAAAAAATTGGCATAACTAATTACCAGTTGCGCTGGTCAGACGGTACTTTAGGATGGCCAACCCCAAAAAAATTTGATGCAATCCTTTGCACTGCCGCAATCTCACAAATTCCTCTAAAACTAAAAACTCAACTTGAATTAGGCGGCAAGTTAATTTGTCCTGTAGGGGATGCAAAAAAACAACATTTATTGTTATTGGAAAAAAAATCTAAACATGAGTTCACTGAAACAGTTTTGGATTCGGTATTATTTGTTCCAATGTTAAAAGACAAGGTATCTGAATAAGACTATTCAAGAATTAAAACATCTATTTTGTTTTCTTTTTCTTTCCAATCCTCGTGGTTTGTCATTGGTTCTTTTGCTTCAGTTATGTTCGGCCAGACCTTTGAGTATTTTTCATTTATTTCAATAAATTCAATTTGATCTGCTGGAACTTCATCTTCTGCATAAATTGCATCAATAGGACATTCTGGTTCGCACAATCCACAATCAATACACTCATCAGGATTAATTACTAGAGTATTTTCTCCTTCGTAAAAACAATCCACAGGACAAACTTCAACACAATCAGTATGCTTGCAGTTGATGCAACCTTGGCCAACAATAAAAGTCATAATTCAATTATAATTTAAATTTATGAATTCCAATGGAGATGTACAAGATTTAGCTATAAAGATAGGCCGTCTACTTTCTGAATCTAAAAAAAGTATTTCAACTGCTGAATCATGTACAGGAGGCTGGGTCGGAAAAGAATTTACAGCAGTGCCCGGAAGTTCGAAGTGGTATGGTTTTGGATTTATAACATACTCAAATAAAGCAAAATTAAAAGTTCTTGATGTTTCAAAAGACTCTTTATTAAAGGAGGGCGCTGTAAGTGAGACTGTAGTCAAAGAAATGGCAGAAGGCGCTTTAAATAAATCAGGCTCTGATTTTGCAATTTCAATAAGTGGAATTGCGGGTCCCTCTGGAGGGACTGAAGAAAAACCTGTCGGAACTGTGTGTTTTGGAATTGGCTCGATTAATAATATAAATTGCCATACAAAATATTTTGAAGGAGATCGAAACCAAGTTAGACAACAAAGCGTTACTTTTGCTTTAAAAGAAATATTAATTTGTTTGCAAAAATAATTATTATGTTGTTTAATACTGTATAAATATACAGTTTAATTATGCCAACAAGAAAAACAAAAAAAGATGATCTAAAGTCGCCTGAAAAAGGAAAATCTTTAGAAAATGCAATTTCTCAGATAGAGACACAATTTGGTCCTGGAACCATAATGAGAATGGGCGAAAGAGAGGTTCAGAGCATTCCCAGCATTTCAACAGGTTCATTAGGATTAGATTTGGCACTCGGTATTATGGGCTTACCCAAAGGAAGAGTAGTGGAGATTTTTGGTCCCGAATCTTCAGGAAAAACAACTCTAACTTTGCAAGTTATAGCTGAGTGCCAGAAACAAGGCGGAACGGCTGCATTTATAGATGCTGAACACGCATTAGATCCTGTATATGCCGAAAAAATAGGGGTAAAAATAGATGATCTGCTTCTATCTCAACCAGATACTGGGGAACAGGCCTTGGAAGTTGCAGATATTATGGTTAAATCTGGAGGAATAGACGTCTTAGTGATTGATTCTGTTGCAGCTTTAGTCCCTCGAGCTGAAATTGAGGGTGAAATGGGCGATCACCACGTAGGGCTTCAGGCGAGATTAATGTCACAAGCTCTTAGAAAAATTACAGGAAATATTAAAAAATCAAATACGCTTGTCATCTTTATAAATCAAATTCGAATGAAAATCGGAGTCATGTTTGGAAGTCCAGAAACAACATCCGGCGGAAACGCATTGAAATTTTATTCTTCAGTTAGATTAGATATAAGAAGAATAGGTACTGTGAAGGATGGTGATGAGGTCGCTGGAAATGAAACTAGAGTGAAGGTAGTAAAAAATAAAGTATCACCTCCATTCAGACAAGCAGAATTTCAAATTCTTTATAACAAAGGAATTAATCGAGCTGGTGAATTAATTGATATAGGCGTTGAGAAAAAGATTGTTGAAAAAGCTGGAGCCTGGTACGCCTACGAAGGAGAGAAAATAGGCCAAGGAAAAATCAATGCTAGTCAGTTTCTAAAAGATAATCCTTCTGTAGCTAAAAAGATAGAAAAACAAATTACTGATTCTTTAAAAGAGACCCAGTAATTCAGTCTCTTTAATTTTGGATTTTAATTGGTCTCTTCTATCAATTACTTCAATTAAGTTTTCTTGAATGTTACCCTCACTTATTACAATTTGATATGGATTTCCCATTAAATTAGCATCAGAAAATTTCACACCCAAAGATACGTCTCTATCGTCGTAAAAGACCTCAATATTGTTTGTTATAAGCAGATTGTAAATTTCTAAGGATTTTTCTTTTACTTTATTTGATTTATTTTCATTTATTGATATCAATGAACAATCAAATGGTGAAATACTTCTTGGAAAAATTATCCCATGATCGTCATGATTTTGCTCAATAGTAGCAGCAACAATTCTTGACACTCCAATACCATAACAGCCCATCTCTAAAATTTTTTGTACATTATTGTATTGAACACTTAACCCCATAGATTCACTGTATTTATTTCCCAATTCAAAAATATGTCCAACCTCAATACCCTTCATAATTGAAAGTTTTCCATGTTTAGATTCTATGTCTGAAAAGTCATTATTATTAATTTTGTCTTCTATTTGCTTTTTAAGATCTTCTTCTAATAATTCTAAATTGGAAGAAAAATCCTTCTCATTAAATACAAGGGTGTCTTCACCAGAATTTGCTAAAACATGGAATTCTTCTGACATATTTCCTCCAATGGCTCCTGAATCTGCTTTAACAATTTTGTAATCAAATCCTATTTCATCAAAAATTTTTTTATAGCACTCTTTCATAGCCGCATAACTTTTATTCATGCCGTTTTCATCAATGTCAAAAGAATAGGCATCTTTCATCAAGAATTCCCTTCCTCTCATAATTCCAAATCTTGGTCTTATTTCGTCTCTGAATTTTGTTTGAATCTGATAAAAGGTTTTTGGTAAATCTTTATGGCTTTGTAGTTCTTGTCTACATATATCTGTAATTACTTCTTCATGCGTTGGGCCAAGATAAAATTTTCTATCATTTCTATCTGAGAAGCCTAAAAGCTCTTGCCCCATCATTTCTGATCTTCCAGTCTCATCCCACAAAGATTTTGGTTGTACCATAGGCATAAGAACTTCTAAACATCCATATTCATTCATATTTTTTCGAATGATTTCTTCAACTTTATTTAAAATTTTTAAACCTAAAGGAAGCCAGGAATAAATACCAGAAGCTAATGGTTTTATCATATTAGCCCTCACCATAAGTTTGTGACTTACAAGTTCAGCATCTTTAGGGGCTTCTTTGAGTGTTTTATAGTGAAATGAGGAAGCTTTCATTTAAAAAATAAATTAATATTCGCTTTTTAAATTCAATAATACTAAAAAAAGAAGAGCACAGTGAGGAATAATGCCAATTTACAATTTAAAAAATAAAAAGACTGGCGAAGTAAAAGAGATGTTCTGCAGTTATGATCAAAAACAAAAGTTTCTGCAGGAAAATCCAGAATGGATATCAGAAATATCAGCTCCATCTTTTAGATTAGAGGGATCCGGATGGTATGAAACAGACTTTAAAACAGGAAATAAAAAAAATCTTGTACAATCAGATAGTAAAAGCAACAAACCATCTAAGGAACAAAAAAAAACTGAAAATTCTAAGCCCTCTAAAAAAGACTAATAAGTCTTTAAGCCATGAAACGCACTCTAATACATAAGATTTCCTCTAAAGACATTAACTCCACGTTTACTATTTCTGGTTGGGTTGAAAAAGTTAGAGATCATGGCGGAGTAATTTTTCTTGATATTAGGGATTCTTCAGGACTGATTCAGGTTGTTGTTGAACCCGAAGATCAAGAACTTTTTAAAAAATCAGAGTCAATAAGAATGTCTTACGTTTTAGAAATTATTGGCGAGCTTAGAAAAAGACCAGAAGGGACTATAAATAAATCTTTACCTTCAGGAGAGCTTGAACTCATTTCTAAGAAGGTAAATATTCTTTCTATAAGCAAGCCTTTACCTTTTCAGCTCGATGAGCATGCAAATGCTGGCGAAGAAGTAAGGCTTAAATACCGATATTTGGACTTAAGAAGACCTGAAATGCAGGAAAATTTAAAAATTAGATCTGAGGTGAATCATATTTTAAGAAATAAGCTTGTCGATGAAGACTTTATAGAAATAGAAACTCCAATGATGGCTAGAGCAACTCCTGAAGGAGCAAGAGATTTTCTTATTCCTAGCAGGCTCTATAATCAAAAGTTTTATGCGTTGACTCAGTCACCTCAATTATTTAAGCAAATGCTTATGATAGGAGGGTTTGAAAAATATTTTCAAATCGTTAGATGTTTTCGTGATGAAGATACAAGAAAAGATAGGCAACCTGAATTTACTCAATTAGATATAGAACTTTCTTTCATCGATGAAGAACAGATTTTAAAAATCTCGGAAAGCCTAATAAAAGCAATATTTCAAAAAATTTTAAAACTAGAATTTAAAGATTTTCAAAGGATAAAATACCAAGATGCAATAATGGATTATGGCTCTGATAAGCCAGATTTGAGAAATCCCTTAAAATTGATAGATGTAAAAGATATTTTTAAAAACTCAACCTTTAAAGTTTTTGCTGATCCAGCTAAAAATGAGAAGTCTAGAATTGTTGCTCTAAAAATTAATCAAGAAATAAGCAGAAATAAAATCGATGAGTACACTAAATTCGTAGGAAATTTTGGTGCTAAAGGTTTGGCATACATTAAAGTAAATGATTCCAATGATTTAGATAAAGGTCTTCAGTCTCCTATCCTTAAGTTCCTTTCAACAGAAGAAATCTCCAATCTTTCGAAAACACTAGACTTTTCCGCTGGAGATACTGTTTTTTTTGGGGCAGATCATAGAAATATAGTAAATGATTCAATGAGTGCATTAAGAGAAAAACTAGGGCACGACTTACAACTAATAGACCAAGAAGAATACAAATTTGGATGGATAACTGATTTTCCTTTATTTGAGGAAGATATCAAAGGAAATTTATCACCATCGCATCATCCTTTTACAGCGACAAATGGAGGTATTGATTCACTTAAAAAAGATCCTATTAATGCTATTGCTAGGGCATATGATTTAATTCTAAATGGAAGTGAAATAGGTGGCGGTTCACTAAGAATAAACAATCTTCAAGAGCAGTTAGAAATATTTTCAATCCTAGGAATAAATAAAAAAGAAGCTCAAGAAAAATTTGGTTTCTTTTTAGAAGCTCTGACCTATGGTTGTCCACCTCATGGAGGAATAGCCTTTGGATTAGACAGACTGATCATGCTTCTTTGTAAACAAGAATCTATAAGAGATGTGATTGCTTTTCCTAAAACTCAGTCGGCTACGTGTTTGCTTTCAGATGCGCCAAGTTTAATTGATCAAGATCAATTGGACATGCTTTCTATAAAAGTTATTGAAGAGGACTCTTAATGGCAGGTCATTCCAAGTGGGCAAATATAAAACATCGCAAAGGTCGTCAAGATGAGAAAAGACAAAAAATTTTTTCTAAACTCATTAGAGAACTTACAGTAGCATCAAAACTTGGAGGTCCAGAGCCCACAGACAATCCAAGACTCAGATTAGCTTTAGATAAAGCTCTTGGAGCCAATATGCCTAAAGATACCATTGAAAGAGCAATTGCTAGGGGCTCGGGAGATCAAGAAACAGATAATTTAGAGGAAACTATTTACGAGGGTTATGGGCCTAATGGAGTTGCAATAATTGTTGAAACTTTAACGGACAACAAAAATAGAACTGTTGCTGAAGTAAGACATGCTTTTTCAAAGTATGGTGGAAGTCTTGGTACGGATGGTTCGGTGGCGTACCTTTTCACTAAAGTTGGACAAATCGTTGTACAAAATACAGATGAAGAAAAGATTTTTGACATTTCTGTTTCAAATGGCGCAGAAGAAATCGAGAAAGGCGATGAAAGCAATCTTATTATTTCTGCGGAAGTTGAAGAATTTCATAACTTAAAAAATATTCTAGAAGAAAAAGACATTAATATAATTGAGTATGAACTCATTATGAAAGCTGCAAATAGTGTAGAACTTGACGATGAAGCTTCTGAAAAAGTAATAAAACTTTTGGAAAGTTTGGAAGATCTTGATGATGTACAAAACGTTCACTCAAATGCAGAATTTTCTTTAGGAAGCTTTACTTGATGACCAATTCTAGAAACAAAGGAGCATCTTTTGAAAGAGAAATCGCTAATATTATCAATGAGTCTTTGGGACTAAAAAAACCTTTAAAAAGAATACTAGAACAAACAAGAGAAAAGCATCTTCCTGACTTAATTTTGGGGAAATGGTTTTTAGAATGTAAAAGGTATGGACAAGGCGCAGAACCCCTAGAAAGTTGGTGGGATCAAGTAATTAAAGCTACTCCTGAAGACAGTTATCCTGCATTAATTTATAAGTTCAATCATAGGCCTATTAAAGTAAGAATTCCCATTCACACCATAAACAAAAATTTACCATTAGATTTTAATAATACATGTGATTTTTCTTTAGAAAGCTTTATTGTATTACTGAAATCTCTTTATAAAGAAGATATTGAAACTCATCTCTAATGTCAGATTCGATAGAAGTAAGAATTTATTATGAAGATACTGATGCTCAAGGTGTCGTCTTTTATGCAAATTATCTTAAGTACTTTGAGAGAGGAAGAACAGAATTTCTCAGAGAATGTGGTTATGTGCAAAATGATTTACTAAAAAAAGGAATTGTTTTTATAGTAAACAAATTAAATGTTCATTACAAAAAGCCTGTTTTGTTAGATCAAATAGTTCAAATAGAATCTTCCTTAAAAGAAGTTAAAAACGCTAGCTTTAGTTTTCATCAAAAAGTTATTTCAAACTCTGAGGTAATGTGTGATGCTAGTGTGTTGTGCGGGTGTGTTGATTTAAAAAGTAAAAAACCTATCGCTCTTCCAGAAAAATTAAGAAATAAAATGCTGGTAAAACAAAATGCAGGCTGAACTAAGTTTTTTAGACTTGATATTAGGGGCAAGTTTTCTAGTTCAATTGGTAATGGTAATTTTGTTTATTCTTGCAGGAATATCATGGTGGTTTATTTTTGATAAATGGTTGACTTTAAGTCGTGCGAAAAAAGATATATTTATTTTTGAAAATGAATTTTGGAATTCAAAAAATATCGATAATATATTTAATGATTTGAAGAGAAAACAAGATATTTCCGGACTTTCTCAAATATTCATAATTTCATATGAAGAGTTCCTTAAAAATAGTAGTTTAGAAAAGTCTGAAAAGCGAATTAATAAAGCAACCGAAATAATTATAAGTCGACAAGAAGAAAGCCTAGAAAATGGCCTTTCTTTTTTATCCACAGTAGCATCTGTAAGTCCTTTTATTGGTTTGTTTGGAACAGTATGGGGCGTGATGAACGCTTTTAGTGGATTAGCCAAAGTTACTCAGGTTTCAATAAATGCCGTAGCTCCAGGCATCGCGGAAGCTTTAATAGCTACTGCATTAGGACTTTTTGCGGCTATTCCAGCCCTTATTTCTTATAACTGGAGTGTAAAGTCAATTGACGCGATTATTAGGAGTTACGAAAATTTTTCTTCTGAGCTTCTCATAACTTACGAAGAACTCAATGACCAAGAAAAGACTAAAAAATAGAAAGCTCTTAACAGAAATAAATGTTATTCCTTACGTAGACGTTTCATTAGTCCTGCTTGTGATTTTTATGGTAGCAACTCCTTTTATGATCCAAGGCATAGATTTAGATCTTCCTAAATCTGAATCTCAAGCCCTGAATAAATCTAAAAGTGAAAACTTAACTATTTCCATAAACAAAAAAGGTTTTTATTCACTCGATTTAGGAGAAAAAGATAAGATATTTAAAACTTTTAAAGAATTTTCAGAGCAGTTTGAGAAAATAGTAAAAAATAATTCTAACCTTGAAATTTTTGTAAGAGCTGATAAAGAAACTAAGTATGACAACGTTGTACAAATAATGTCTCTTATTAAACGTTATAAATCAGATTCCATAAACTTAATAACTGAACCTTCTAAGAATGAATAAAGTATTTGTCAGTTTAAATACTGTTTTTTTAATTATTTTATTTCTAACCTTAATATTTTCTGTTTATTCAATACCTAAACTTGAAATAAGCGATGAAGAAACTATCAAAATAAATTTTTATGAATTAGATCAAATTAAAAGATCATCAAAAAATTCTTCAAGTTTTCCATCTAGCAAAAAAGAAAATTTTGATAAAGCTAATGTAAATAAAAAAATTGATGATTCAGGAACTAAACTTAAAAATCAGAAATTCTCTATAGATAAAAAAGATATAAAAAAAGAAATTAGTAAAATAAAACTTTCAAAAGAAAGAGAGAGTATTGTTAGGGTTTCTGCTTCCATTCAAGATAAAATTTCCTCAATTTGGATAAAACCTAATTCCTTGAGTCAAATACTCACAGCTAAAGTTCTAATAAACTTAGCTCCTTCAGGCGAAGTTTTTAAATTTGAACTTATAGAGCTTAGTTCGAATAAAGCTTTCAATGATTCAATTCTCATAACAATGGAAAAAATTAATTTTTTTGAAGAAGTTTCAAACTTGGATAGAAATTTATTTGAGTCAAATTTTAGAAATTTTAAATTGGTATTTAAATCTTCAGGAGATATTGAGTGAAAAAAACTATAGCGATAGTTTTTCTTCTAGTATCAAGCAATATCTTTTCTATCTTGGAAATAGAAATCCTTAAAGGCAGCGATAATCTTTCAAAAATTGCATTCGTACCTTTTGGCGTAGAAGACGATATAGATGAAGATTATGGAATTCAAATTTCTAATCTCATAGAAAAAAATATGTTGTTGTTTGCTGAATTCGAAAATCTCGACAAGTCAGAAATGTTGTCTTATCCAGCAAAGGAAGAAGATTTTTTCTATAGAGATTGGAAAGTTCAAGGAGTTGATTTTTCATTAATTGGAAAAATTAATTCTTTGAATGCACTTGGGAACCTAAATATTTCCTACTCTTTATTTAATGTAAATAGAAGAATAAAAATTTTGGAAGGAGAGATAAACGGCAATGAAGAAGATATTGATAGAATTTCAAAAATAATAAGTAATCGGGTTTATGAAAAAATTACCGGCCTAAAAGGTATATTCGATACTAAATTGGCATATGTCATTAATTCTGATTCAAATACCTATCAAATGTGCATCTCAGATATCGATGGTCAAAATGAAAAGGTATTGTTTACTTCAAAATCACCAATAATGTCACCGGATTGGTCTCCAGATAGAAAAAAAATTGCTTACGTATCTTTTGAAAATGGATTTGCGGAAATTTTTATTCAAGACCTGATTTCTGGAAAAAGAGAAGCAATTCAAGCTCTAGGAATGACAAATAGTGCTCCTGTATGGTCTCCTGATGGAAAAAAATTAGCTTTGGTAGTTTCCTTTTCTGGTAATCCAGATATTTTCTCATACTCTATCAATAGCAAAAGACTCATTAGATTAACAGATCATTACGCAATAGATACAGAGCCATCATGGTCTCCAGATTCAAAAAAAATAATTTTTACATCAGATAGATCTGGTGGACCTCAACTATATGAAATAAATACTCAAACAAAAAGAAAAAAAAGACTCACTAAGGATGGAAATTATAATGCCAGGGGAAAGTATTTCCCAGATGGAAGATCAATCTTTTTTGTTCATGGGAATAATGGAAACTTTCAAATAGCTACAAAAAAACTTTCCAGTAGGTTTATAGAGACATTGACGTCTACTTCCTTAGACGAATCACCTACGATCTCTCCTAACGGAAATATTATTATTTATGCAACAAAAGATGGCGCTAATGGTTATCTTGGTGGAATTACTCTTGATGGTAAATCTAGATTTTCACTGCCAGTAAAAAATGGTTCTGTAAGAGAACCAGCTTGGTCACCCTTAGCAAATTAGAAAAACTTAATTAAAAATTTCTTGTCTAATAAAAAGTATTATAATCATCCACCTATGTGGAGGCGTTATTAAATGAGGAGATTATTTATGGAACCAATAGGAATTTTTATTTTAGCTATGGTATGTCAACTATATTCATGTGCATCGAATGTATCAGATTCAGTAGATCAAATGTCTTATGCTTCTGTAGCGGGAGAAGAATATTTGCAAGGCGAAAAGATAGTTACCAACCTCGAAGACAAAGTCTATTTTGATTTTGATAAGGCTATACTTGATGCAAAAGATAAAGGACTTATAGATGAATATTTACCTTTCATTGAAGAAGCAAAAATTGTTCGTTTAGAAGGTCATTGCGATGAAAGAGGAACACGAGAATATAATCTTGCTTTAGGAGAAAGACGAGCTCTTGAAGTAAGAGACTATTTGATTGTTAAAGGTATTTCAGGAAAAAAAATTAGAGTAGTAAGTTTTGGAGAAGAAAAACCACTTAAAAGAGCATCTAATGAAAAAGCTTGGTCAGAAAACAGAAGAGTAGAAATTTCACTTTATTAGATTGAATATTTTTAAAAATTTTTTCTTAGTTTTATTAATTGGATCTTCTCCTTTAGCTTATTCGCAAAATGATGAGCCCATTGAACTTCTTCTCGAAAAAATAAATCTTCTAAAAAAAGAAATTATGGAACTTACCGCTTCAGTTGAAACAAATAATTTAGCTCTATCAAGGCTGGATGAAGCAAATCAAATTAGATATGTTGATTTAGATAAAAGAATTCATCTTTTAGAAACTAAATTACTTTTTGAAGAAACACAGGAGCAAGAAGAGCTTGTTCAATCCATTAATCCTCTCTCTGGTCTTGTGGAGGAAGAAATTGATTCAGGAGAATTTGAATTATGGTCAAATTCAATGAGGCTTTTAGATAATTCAAGATATTCCGAGGCTGCAGAAAATTTAAGACTCCTCATACTTTCATATCCTGAAGGTAGCTACACTGGCGATGCATATTTTTGGCTAGGAGAAATTTATTTGGTTCAAGAAATGCTTGAGGATTCATTAGAAATTTTTAATTCTTTTGTAACAAAGTTTGATGATCATTCAAGGATACCAGATGCACTTTATAAAATTGCCGAAGTTTATATAAACCTTGAAAAATTTGATCTTGCAGAGAATTTTTTACAAGAAGTTATAAGTAATTATCCAAATTCTGGTGCTGCTTTACTTGCAGAACAAGATTTAATTAAACTAAATCCTCAATAAAGGTATAATCTTTTTTTCTGGGTCGTTAGCTCAGTTGGTAGAGCAGTTGGCTTTTAATCAATTGGTCATAGGTTCGAATCCTATACGACCCACCAAAAATTTATGGTTTATCTTCTCATCGGAATAGGAGCATCCGCTGGTGCAATATCAAGGTATTTAGTAAGCTTCATTTTACTTAAAACCGTTATTTTTGGATTTCCCATAGGTACGGTTATAGTAAATTTATTGGGCTGCTTTTTAATTGGTATTTTTTTAGCAATAAATACGAATAATAAGGAATTAATGTCTCCATTGATAGTCATTGGTTTTTTAGGGTCTTTCACAACTTTTTCAGCTTTTACAAAAGAAATTTTTGTATTTTCAAATACAAATGGAATACTTGCCGCATATATACTCGCTTTAATAATTTCATCACTTTGTGTATTCTCTACTTTTATGGGGTATAAATTATTTTCTTGAAATGGAAAAATCAATTTTCGAAAAAATCATAGATAAAGAATTACCCTCAAAAATTATTCATGAAGATGAACATTGTATTGTTATTGAAGACATTGCTCCTAAAGCTCCAATACACCTACTGGTGATTCCCAAAAAACCAATAAAGAAATTATCTGATGCAAAAGAAGATGACAAAGAATTACTGGGCCACCTTATGATGGTCACAAAAAAAATTGCAGAGCAATTAAATGTAGAAAATGCTTTTAATGTCGTTATAAATAATGGAAAAGAAGCTGGCCAGACAGTATTTCACTTGCATATTCACCTTCTTGCAGGAAGAAATTTTTCTGATATTTTTCCAGGTTAGGATAATTCTGAAAGAGCTCTTTTTGCTGCAAAGATTTGTTCCAGTCTACGGATAATACTCTCCCTAACTTCAAATAAATTTTGCGACAATGAAAGGGCCTCTTTTAGTTGAAAAACTGCAGCATCATGTCTTCCAGTGAGAATAAAAAATTCTGCCCTTGATCTATGTAATTCAAGAATATTTCCAGATAATCCTTGGGCTTCAGCAAGTTTGTACCATATGTTTGGATCGGTTTGTCTTTCTTTGGCAAGGTCTTTCAATAATTTTTCTGCAACCTCAGATTGCCCATCTTCTATATAGGCATCTGCTAGAAGTATTGAAGCCGCGTAGTTATTATCATGAATTTCTAAAATATTTTTCCCAAGAGAAATTGCCTCATAATAATTTTCAGCAGCTACATGGAGTTCCATTAAGCTTGATTCTAAGACAAGATTATTAGGTATTTCCCTAATAAGTTCTCTAAGAATAGAAAAGCCTTCTTCAAAATTATTTGTTTGCTTCAATGCAAGAGACAACCCATATTTAGCTGCTAAAGAGGTATTATTTATCTGAGATTTTGAATCTTTTTTATATTTTATAACTAATTTTTCTGTATCTTTTTCTGCCCAGACTTCAGCTCTTTTTTGCATGAAATAAAAATCTAAATTGTCTCTGTAATTATCTTTTGAAGCTTTTTCCAGACTATCAGCGCGAATCCTCATATCTGTTAATCGTTCACTAGGAAGGGGATGCGTCATCAAATATGAAAATTGTTCCGAGTCTTCGTTTTGGTACTTATCTTGCATTCTTTGAAACATCATAGTCATGTCATCAGGATTAAAACCTGCCTTAACTAAATTATTAAAACCTATCCTATCTGCCTCCTTTTCATTACTTCTTGTATAGTTAATTGACATTTGTTGCATTGCAGCTGGGGCAATTAAAATAGCTTCAGGATTTCTAGATGCTGCTGCTACTGCTATGCTCCCTAAAATCATCAATGCATTTGCTAAGGGAGAGTTTCTATTTTGAGATCTAGCAAAATGTCTTTGGCTTAAATGAGCCAATTCATGACACATTACCGAAGCCAATTCGCCTTCCTTCTGAGTATTTAAAAACATACCCAAATTTATACCAATTATTCCTCCAGGAGCAGCAAAGGCGTTTATTGTTTTATCTTCAAGGATTATAAATTCAAAACGTCTATCTCTAACTTCACTTGTCTCTGATAAACGGTAAATTAAATCTTCTAGATAAGTTCTCATTAACGGGTCGGAATGTTCTTTAGTAGAACCTCTGTACATGGCAAGCCAAAGCCTTCCCATATTGTATTCGCCGGACAAAGATATAGATGCAGATGAATAATCACCTAAAGAAGGGAGCGGATCTTCATCTACTACAGAATGAAAAAGCGGTGAAAAAAATAATACAAATAGTAATAAATTTAATTTATTTATCATTTAGAAAGTATAATTGATATATAACAACGTAAACAGATGTTAAATTTTTTAAAAAGCTTTTTTGAAAATTATTTTTATGATGATGAGCATTATGCAGCATTATTTTTTTTAACAATCAGTGTAGTTATTCTTTATTTTTTAGGAGACATTCTGGCTCCAGTGCTTGTTAGTATTTTGATTGCATATATTCTAAATGGATTGATGAGCTTTTTGGAAGATAAAGGTAATAGTAGGGTTTTATCACTTTCTGCAACTTTGTTTGTCTTTAGCCTGTTCTATCTATCAATATTTTTGTTCCTACCTTTTTTATCGAGACAAATTCTTTTGCTGGTATCAGACATCCCACAAATTTACGAGTCCGTTAACTTATTTCTATCCAATCAACTAGCAGAATATACAATATCCTCTAATCAACTCGATGAAGCTCTTGTAAACGCATTTTCTTATATTCCTACGTTATTTCAGAATGCTCTATTACAACTCAATTCTGGATTCGCTGCCGTTATGAATGCCTTACTTTTTTTAATTATTGTGCCTTTTTTGGTTTTTTTCTTATTAAAAGACAGAGATATTTTTATTGGCTATGCAAAAATCCTATTGCCGGAAAAAAGAGAATTACTTTCAAAAATTTGGAAAGACGTTAATCTTCAGCTTTATGGATATTTAAGAGGCAAGGGATTAGAGATGATAATTGTAGCTTTAGTTACTGGATTGGTCTTTTATTTACAGAACGTAAATTATTCGATAATACTTGCCATTTTAGTGGGGCTATCGGTTTTGATTCCTTATGTTGGAGCTATACTAGTCACAATTCCAGTTGTTTTAATAGGACTCTTTCAATGGGGATTAGACACTAACTTTTATATTTTTATTGTAAGTTATTTAATTATTCAAGCCTTGGATGGGAATGTCCTCATGCCTTTATTACTTGGAAGAGAGGTAAATCTTCATCCTGTATTAATCATTATTGCAGTATTAATTTTTGGAGGAATTTGGGGATTTTGGGGACTATTACTTGCTATTCCAATAGCTACTTTCTTGAGAGCAATTTTAATTGCTTGGCCAGCAAAAGATGATTTAGTAACTTAATTAATTGAAGAAATGACTTCTGTCACATGGCCTTTCACTTTTACTTTTCTCCATTCTTTTAAAAGCTTACCATCTGGGCCAATTAGAAAAGTACTTCTTTCAATCCCCATATATTTTTTTCCATACATACTTTTTTCTTTAATAACGTCGAAAAGCTTACATATTTTTTCATCGGGGTCTGAGATTAATTCGAAAGGAAAATTAAATTTATCTTTGAATCCATCATGAGATTTCAAAGAATCTTTTGATACCCCAAATATTTTAGTTTTCTTTTTAGTAAAGATTTTAAAGTTATCTCTAAAATCCTCTCCTTCAGAAGTACATCCAGGCGTGTTATCTCGAGGATAAAAATATATAACGATATGCTGTCCACTATAATCAGATAGATTAAAGTTTTTTTCACCAGTCATTTCTGCTTTGAAATTTTTTATCTTATTTCCAACTTTCATTTTTTTAATCAATATTTGTTATCTTATGAAATAATATCATCAATAAAAAAAATTTTTCAAAACTTTAATGTCTATAAAAGGCTCAATTACCGCTTTAGTTACTCCAATGAAAGAAAATGGAGAACTTGACTATAGCGCTCTTGAAAAACTTATTAATTTTCAAATTGATTCTGGGATTTCTGCTTTGGTTGCAGTCGGTACAACAGGAGAGTCAGCAACTATTGATTTTAAAGATCACATCAAATTAATAGAATTTTTCGTTAAAACAGCCTCAGGAAGAATTCCAATCATTGCTGGAACTGGAGCTAATTCAACTGATGAGGCTCTCCATTTAACAAAGGGAGCTAAGGAGTCTGGTGCAGATGCTGCATTATTGGTATCTCCTTATTACAACAAGCCTCCTCAAGAAGGAATTTATAAACATCACATAAAAATTGCTGATGAAATTGATTTGCCCCAAATTTTATATAATGTCCCTTCTAGGACAGCAAGTTTTATTGAACCAGAAACAGTTTTCAAGCTATCTTGTCATAAAAATATCATAGGAATAAAAGATGCCACTGGAGATATGAAAAATCATTCTGAGGTATTAAATTTATGTGCGGAAGAAATAAATTCAGGTAACTTTCTCCTTTATTCTGGGGATGATTTTTCCTCTTTGGAATTTCTCCAAAAAGGAGGGCATGGGACCATTTCTGTTACATCTAATCTAGTTCCAAATATCGTCTCAGAAATCTGTGATTTGGTAAATTCAGATTTTACTAAAGCAAAAAAACTGGACGAGAGCTTGCAACAACTCAATAAAAACCTATTCTGTGAATCAAATCCAATTCCTGTAAAATGGTGTCTATATAAAATGGGGTTTATTGATAAAGGTATCAGATTGCCTTTGATTGAATTGAATGACATCTTTAAAAAAGATTTAGAGCAAAACCTAAACGAGCTTAAGTTATTATAAATAATGAAACTTTCAGTACTTTTGATTTCATTGACTTTTTTGTCCTGTACTTTAACTATTAAAGAGGAAACAGATTTCAAAGAAAAAAGAGTTATCAATACTTCAGAAAATTCTCTGGCTTTACTTGATGGATCTGTAATTGAAGATTCCTCATTTATTTTAGATAAGTATCCAATTCCCGGCGAAGTGGAAATTTTTGAAAATGATGAAGATTTTGAAACTGCAAGACCTAAACAACTTTTTTCTGCGTTATCTTCCAGTGAAATTAGACTCCATAAACTTGGCGAAATTAGGTGGGTTTACTTAGGGCTAGAGCCGAGTGCCGCTTGGCCAATGACAATTCAGTTTATTGAGAACAATGAAGAAATTGATTTAGGTACATATGATGTTAGTCAAGGGACCATAAATTCTAAAATTTATGAACTAAACAACTCTGACTCAAAATTTGTTTTTAAAATTGAAAGGGGATTACAACAATCAAGTTCAGAAATTTTTGTTTCTCAATTAAAAAGAGTAAACAATAATTGGGTCATTGTTTCTTCAAAAGAAAGTCAATTGGATAACTTAATAAATAAATTTTATAACTACTTATCAGAAGCAGGTCCTTCTACGGGAACTTCTCTAGTAGCGCTTAACTTAAATGCAAGCAATAAGACAGAGGTTATTTCAGACGAATTTTCAGGAATGTCTAAAATAAAACTAAAAATTAACTTTGCTAGAGCTTGGGCTGCTCTTAGAAGATCTTTGCTGATTGCAGGATACAAAATACTAGATGAAGATAGAAACGGTGGAAAATTTTTTCTAGAATACTCTCTAAAGAGGTCATTGCTTGATCGAAGGCCGGATATCACAAGCGTTGAAATTTTAGTCGAAGAACTTAGCTCAAAAGAGTGTTTAATTTCCACAAATTTAGACGAAGAAAATATAGAATTATCTGAGGAAATAATTTCTCAAATAAACCAATCACTATCTTAGGTAAAAATGGAAAAAAAAGATCTGTTAACAAAAGGTAAAGCGAAAGAGCTTTACAGAACCTCTGATGATTCTAAGTTAATCATGGATTTTACAGACGATACGTCTGCTTTTGACGGAAAAAAAATCGAACAATTGGCTGGAAAAGGAACTGTAAATAATCGCTTTAACAATTTCATAATGAAATATTTAGATTCAAAAGGCATTGCTTGCCATCTACTAGATGAATTAAGCGATAGAGAGAGTTTAGTATTATCTTTAGATATGTTTCCCATTGAATGTGTTGTAAGAAATTATGCAGCGGGAAGTATTTGCAAAAGATTAGGCCTTGAAGAAGGTATGAAATTTGAAAATCCTATATTTGAATTTTTCTACAAAGATGATGATTTAGGCGATCCTATGATCAATGATAATCACATAGTAGCTTTTGGTTGGGCAAATAGAGAGGACATAAAAATCCTTGAAGGTCTTACTTTAGAAATTAACAAACATCTTCTAGAATTATTCGACTCAGCCGATTTAATCTTAGTAGATTTCAAATTAGAATTTGGAAAAAATAATAATAAGATTTTTTTAGGTGATGAGTTTACACCCGATGGTTGCAGGGTATGGGATAAAGAAACTAAAGAAAAGCTTGATAAGGACAGATTTAGACTAGGTTTGGGTGACGTAGTGAAGTCTTACCAAGAAATTGCTTACAGAATCGGTATCAATCTAAATAAGCCTTAAATGAGTATTTTTGATAGTAAAAAAATTAAAGGAGCCGAACTTTTTATTAAATGCCTGGAAGAAGAAGGAGTCGAATTTGTTTTTGGACTTCCTGGCGAGGAGAATCTCGATTTTCTTGAATGTCTTTGCAAGTCAAATAAAATTAAATTAATTCTTACAAGGCATGAGCAAGGAGCTGGATTTATGGCAGCTACTTACGGAAGACTTACAGGAAAAGCTGGCGTATGCTTAACCACCCTCGGTCCGGGGGCAACAAATTTGGTTACTTCTGCAGCTTATGCTCAATTAGGCGGAATGCCTTTGGTCATGATTACAGGACAGAAACCCATAAAAAATACAAAACAAGGAAAATTTCAAATTTTAGATGTTGTAGATCTCATGCAGCCAATTACAAAATATACTCATCAAATATCTTCTGCAAATATGATTGCACCTGAAGTAAGGGAAGCCTTCAGACTAGCAGAAGAAGAGAGACCAGGAGCTGTGCATCTTGAACTTCCTGAAGATATTGCAAGTGAGGTAACAAGAAGAAAACCTTTATTGAAAAGCATCATCCGTAGACCAATACCTGATGAAAAATCAATTAATCAAGCTGTAGATTTAATAGAAAAAGCTAAGAGACCCATTTTAGTCTTGGGCGGTGGGGCAAATAGAACAAGCACGAGCAAAATGCTTTTAGAGTTTGTCGAAAAGACAAAAATTCCATTTATAACTACTCAACTTGGAAAGGGAGCCCTCAATGAGAGACACCAAAACTTTCTTGGATGTGCTGCTCTAACAAATGGAGACTTTGTTCATAGAGCTCTAGAAGAATCAGATCAGATAGTCACAGTTGGTCAAGAAAACTTTGAAAAACCACCTTTTATAATGAGCGAAAAAGAAGGGACAAAGGTAATTCATATTGATCATATAGCTGCTAATGTTAACGGAATTTACTTTCCTCAATTGATGGTCACCGGCGACATAGCAAACGCTATTTGGCAGATAAAAGAAAAAATTAAAGTTCAGGCTCATTGGGATTTTTCAAAAATGCTTCTTACAAGACAGGCCCACCTGGAACATTCTGAAAAAATAAGAGAAGATGACAGATTTCCCATTTTCCCACCTTATTTGGTTCGCCAAATAAGAAATGTCATGCCAGATGATGGAATAATTACTTTGGATAATGGAGTTTATAAACTTTGGTTTGCGAGAGGTTATCCAGCATTAGAACAAAATACCGTTATTTTAGATAATGCTCTTGCAAGTATGGGAGCTGGTCTCCCGTCAGCTATAACAGCAGCAATGATTTACCCAGATAAAAAAGTAATATCTGTCTGCGGAGATGGAGGTTTTATGATGAACAGTCAAGAGTTGGAAACAGCAGTAAGATTGGGCGTCAATCTCACAGTCATAATCTTAAATGATAAAGCTTATGGGATGGTAAAGTGGAAACAGGAAAATATGAAATTTTCTGATTTTGGATTGAGTTTTGAAAATCCAGATTTTGTTAAGTATGCAGATGCATATGGCGCAAAAGGTTATCGAATAGATGATTCAAAACAACTTAAAAATACTTTAGAAAAATGCTTGGATACTTCGGGAGTCCATTTAATAGATTGTCCTGTTGATTATAGCGAAAACGATAAAATCTTAAATAAAGATTTAAAAAGAATTAGTTCTAAATTATAAATCGCATTTCGATTCTGTCATTATTTATAAATTATCTAAATAAAAAATATTAAAAGTATAGATAACTTGGTCTAGAATATAATAATTAGAAGTTAAGCTTATTAAAAAAGGAGCAAAACAATGACCAAGGTAAAGTCATCTGACTCTATAGATGTATCAGTTCAAGAGCTAGTAAGAAAAGCACGTATAGCTCAAAAAAATTTTGAATCTTTCACACAAGAAAAAGTAGATGCGGTTGTTCGCGATATTGGCAAATTTGTTTACGATAATGCTGAACCACTTTCGAGAATGGCTGTTGATGAGACAGAAATGGGTTCCTATGAAGACAAAATCTTGAAAAACAAAAGTAAAGCACGTGTCATTTGGAATAATTTAAAAGGTAAGAAGTCTCGAGGAGTAATCGGTGAAGATAGGGACAGTAATCTTGTTTTTGTTGCTAAGCCCATGGGAGTAGTTGCTGCAGTAACTCCTGTAACAAATCCTATTGTTACTCCAATGTGTAATGGCATGTTTGCTCTAAAGACTGGCAATGCAGTAATTTTTGCATCTCATCCTAAGGCTCAAAACTGCGCTGAATATTTGACAAAAGAATTTATGAAAATTGTTAAATCTCATAACGGTCCAGATGATCTTATTCAAGTTGTTACAAATGGATCCGTTGAAAAGACTCAAGAACTTATGCAATCAGCAGATGTAGTTGTTGCAACCGGAGGAGGGGCTATGGTTAAGTCCGCATACTCTTCAGGTAAACCCTCTTTTGGAGTTGGGGCAGGAAATGTTCCAGTAATAATAGATAGAAACATAGATTTAAAAGAAGCTATTGAAAAAATAGTCGACGGAGCATCATTCGATCATGGAATTATTTGTTCTCATGAACAATTTGTATTTGCTCCAGAAGAAAACTTTGACGAAACAATTGAATTATTTACTAACACTGGGAAAGTCTGGTTCACAAATGATCAAGATAAAATACAAAAGCTACGTGAAGTTGTTTTTCTGGACGGGAACTTGAACAAAGATATCGTTGGTAAATCTGCTAGTTACGTAGGTGAATTAGCAGGCATTGAAATTCCTGATTCATCAAGACTAATACTTTTACCAGCCGACGGATCTGGTACTGAAGATGTTCTTGCAAAAGAAAAGCTTTGTCCTGTGATAGCAATTGTTCCTTACTCTACTTTTGAGGACGCAGTTAAAATGGCTAAAGCAAACCTTCTTGTAGAAGGAGCGGGTCATTCTGCAGCATTACACTCTAACAATGATCAAAATATTCAAAAAGCAGGGTTGGAATTACCTATTAGTCGACTTGTTATAAACCAACCAAGTTCTACTTCAGCAGGCGGCTCTCTTACAAATGGCTTTGCTCCAACAACTACACTTGGTTGTGGTTCTTGGGGAGGAAACTCGATTTCTGAGAACTTGGATTATAAGCATCTTATGAATGTATCTAGAATTGGCAAGGTTATTTCTGATAAGAAAGTACCTACAGATGACGAAATCTGGGCTTGATGTTTAACTGATATCGTTAACTTTTATGTAATTATTTTGCTTACTTAAAAAGAACTCTCCTTTTTCCTGACTTTAATAAAACTAGTAACTAATATTTTTTGATTACTTAATCTAAAATCTAAATTCAAAAACATTTCCTTTATAATTTTTTTTTATAAAAAAATAATAAGTTTATAAAAATTATTATAAAAAAATACTGTACCTTAATTTATCAGTAAATTGTGGTACAATTTAAAGAAAATGGACAAGAAATATTTATTTAAAAGAAACAACGTTTGGTGGGTGAAATTAGCTGTACCTTTACATTTAAGGGACAAACTTGGCTTCGATCTAAGAAAATCCACTGGGGAAAAGACCCTTGATAAAGCTCTTTTGAAAAGAGACATTATTTTAAATGATCTTAAATCTAATTTTTCTGAAGGAAGCCCTGAGAGCTCAAATATAAAATCTATTCTACCCAGAAAAACAACTTATTTTGATTATGCATCTACAACTCCAGTGGACGAAAGGGTAATTGATAAAATGAAAGAGTGTTTATCATTTGAAGGTGCTTTCGGAAATTCTGGATCCAGATCTCATATCTATGGCTGGAAAGCAGAAGAACTTGTCGAAGAAGCACGTTCAAATGTTTCTAACTTACTAAATTGTGATCCGAGAGAGATCATCTGGACTTCTGGAGCTACAGAATCAGATAATTTAGCAATCAAAGGCGCTTCATATTTCTATTCAAAAAAAGGAAAACATATCATTACTTCTAAAATAGAACACAAGGCTGTTTTAGACGTTTGCCGTCAACTAGAAAATGAATCTTACGAGGTTACTTATCTAGAACCAAACAAAAATGGCTTGATAACGCCAGAGGCTGTTCAAGAAGCGATTCGCGAAGACACTGTCCTTGTATCACTTATGCATATAAACAACGAGATCGGAGTTATTAACGATATCCGTTCAATAGGAAAGATTACAAGAGAAAATGGAATTATTTTTCACGTTGATGCTGCACAAAGTGCAGGTAAAATTCAAATCGACTTAACGGATCTTGATGTAGATTTAATGTCATTTTCAGCTCATAAAATATATGGGCCAAAGGGTATAGGCGCGCTTTATATAAGAAGAAAACCCAGAGTTAGACTTCAGCCGTTGTTCCACGGAGGCGGACAAGAAAGAGGCATTAGAGCAGGTACGCTTCCTACACATCAAATTGTTGGGATGGGTGAGGCTTTTAAGCTCGCTAAAGAAAAAATGGACGAAGATTACTCTAACCTTTCAAAGTATAGAGATATTCTTTGGAACGGCTTAAAGGATATGGAAGAAGTTTACGTAAACGGGGCCCAAGATAATTCTTTTCCAGGCATATTTAATATGTCATTTAACTTTGTTGAAGGAGAGTCCTTGATTATGGCTTTGAAGAACATCGCAGTTTCATCTGGTTCTGCTTGCACTTCTGCAAGTCTTGAACCTTCATATGTCTTGAGGGCTCTCGGTAGAAAAGACGAACTGGCTCACAGCTCGATAAGATTTTCATTCGGAAGATTTACACGCGAAGAAGAAGTTAGAGAAACTGTAAATTTAGTAAAGGATTCAGTAAATAGACTGAGAGAGATTTCTCCTTTGTGGGAAATGTATCAAGACGGAATAGATTTAGATAAAATAGTTTGGGCATAAAATAGTTTTAGCAATTGTGAGGTAAAAATGGCTTATTCACAGAAAGTAGTAGATAAATTCGAAGAAACACTCAAAAATCCTGAGGGAGCTAGCGTAGGTAGATGGAAACCAGGTGATAAAGATTTCCACAGGGTTGGAACTGGTATTGTTGGCGCTCCTGCTTGCGGAGACGTCATGAAACTTCAAATTAAATGTGAGAATGTAGATGGTACTAATAAAATCGTTGACGCAAAATTTAAAACTTATGGTTGTGGTTCAGCAATTGCATCTAGTGGAGAATTAATAGATATGCTAAAAGGAAAAACACTCGAGGAAGCACAAAAAATTTCCAATCAAGAGATTGTCGACATCCTTGAATTACCTGCTATTAAGATTCACTGCAGCGTTTTAGCTGAAGAGGCTATTCACAGAGCCATTGATGATTTTAAAAGCCTAAGAAACAATGACTGATGCCAAAAATAAAGGTAAAACCACATGTTGATTTATGTCCAGATGGTGCTGAGTTTGAGGCAGTCTCTGGCATGTCTGTTTGTGAAAACCTACTTAATCAGGATATAGATATTGAACATGCCTGCGAACTTTCGTGTGCTTGTACGACATGTCATGTCATTTTCACTGAAGGATTTGATTCCTTAAACGAATCTACAGATGATGAGGAAGATTTATTGGACAAAGCATGGGGATTAGAATCCAGATCTAGGCTTAGTTGTCAGACTATTGTTAAAGATTCTGACTTAGAAATTGAAATACCTAAATATACAATAAATATGGTTTCAGAAAATCACCCAAAAAACTCAAAAGCTTCAGATAAAGATATTTCTTCTAAGGATTTTGATATTTCAAATAATGCTGCCAATCATCTTTCTTCAATGATTGAAATAGGAAATTCAAAAGGCATAAAAATTTCGTTGGTAGACTCAGGATGCTCAGGTTTTGCATATAAACTAGATTTGATATCAGAAATTGATAAAAACGATTTTAATGGTCTAATCAATGGTATAAATCTTTCTATTCAAGACAAAAGCTTTATCTTTCTCAAAGGCACAAAACTTGATTTCATCAAAAAAAACCTCAATCAGGAGTTGGTTTTTATTAATCCTAATGTGTCAGCTGAATGTGGTTGTGGAGAAAGTTTTAATTTTGAAGAAAACTTAGCGAAAGATCTGTCAGCTAAATAATCAAAATGGATTGGTCAGATACGTACGAGATTGTAGATAATCTTTGTGAAAAATTTCCAGATAAAAATCCTGAAAAGTTGCTTTTTATTGACCTTATGAATATGGTTACATCCCTTGAAGGTTTTGAGGGTAAGGAAGAAAACTGTAATGAAAAGATTTTAGAGGCTATTCAAGCTATTTGGATTGAGGAGAAAGATTAATGAATGAAAAAACTTTATGCATAATTAAACCAGATGCAGTAGCCAACAACTATGTCGAAGAAATTAATGAAATGATTAGTTCCAAAGATTTAATCATTTTAAATAGTGTAAAGACAAACATATCAAAAGAAATAGCGGAAAATTTCTATGCAGAGCATTCAAAAAAACCTTTTTTTAATGACTTGGTGGACTTTATAACCTCTGGCCCTGCTATTGTTCAGATACTTCAAGGCGAAAGTTGCATTAGTAATTATAGAGATCTTATGGGGGCAACCAATCCTGCTGAAGCCAAAGAAGGAACAATTAGAAAAAAGTATGCCGAATCAACTTCAAAAAACGCCGTTCACGGTTCGGATTCTAAAGACTCTGCAGAAAGAGAAATTGAAATAATGTCATCTTTGTTTTAGTTTATTATCCATGAACAGCTGGAAAAATCAGCTAGAGAATAGTTTAAAAGAATCGGGCTTTTCTATAAAAGAAATTTCTGACCAAACAAAAGTTCCCGCAAGATACATTCAAGCAATAATAATAGGTGATTTTGAATCTCTTCCTCCAGAGATATTTGCTAAATCACAAATAGATAGGCTCTGTAAATTTCTGAAAATAGAAACAAAAGATATTTTGGCTGATTATGAAAATTTTCTTTCCCCGCCAGAAGAGCCACTAGATCAAATGGAAGACGGAAGAAAAGATCTTTATTTAAAAAGTTTTTTAGTTTTTTTTAACTTTTTTAAGTCAAAACAATATCTCTATATTTTGGGAGGAATGATATTAAGTATCTTTTCATTGAGCATTTTTTTTATCACTCAGTCTTATCAGGATATTAATAATAAAGAAAATATCTCTGCTATTACTAAGATGAAAGTTGATACCTTAGAACCGATCAATTATGAAGCTAGTAGTTCAGAATTTACTGAAAATTATTCAGAAAAAGATACATCCTTGAGTATAAAAAAAGAAAAAGAAAATCCCATTACCGAAACTGTTGATATCATTAGAAATATTGAAATAATAATTGAAGGTGAAAGCTGGATCGTAGTTTTTGATAAATATGGAAGGCTTCTCTATGAACTAATGCAAACAGGAAGTTATGAATTTACAGGAGTACCTCCGTTAAGATTTAAAATAGGTTATGCTCCAGCAACAAATTTATTTATAGATGGAAAAAAAATTATTTTTTCAAGAGCAATTAAGGGCTCTACAAACTATGCTCACTTTTGGTTAAACGAGGAGAACAAGGTTGAATCAATCAGAGATTAAACGCAGAAAAAGTAAGCTTATTTATGTAGGCAACCTCCCTGTGGGAGGAGATTCAGAAATATCCGTCCAAAGCATGACAAACACTTTAACTACAAATGTTATGGAAACTGTCAATCAGGTAAAAGAATTAGAAAAGGTTGGTGCTGATTTAGTAAGGATATCTGTACCAGATGTTGATTCTGTCAAAGCTTTCAAGGAGATAAAGAGTCAGACCAAAGTTCCTTTAATTGCTGATATACATTTTGACTATAAAATAGCAATACAAGTTGCTGAGCATGGAGCAGACTGCTTAAGGATAAATCCTGGAAATATCGGAAACGAAAAGAAAGTAAAAGAAGTAATTTCTTGCGCTGATCATTTTGGCATTCCTATAAGAATTGGAGTGAATGCAGGATCCCTTGAAAAAAAATTACAAAAAAAATATGGAGAACCTAATTCAGATGCGCTTGTTGAGTCTGCAATGAATCATGTGAATATTTTAAAAAAATTAAATTTTGAAAATTTTAAGTTGAGCATCAAAGCCTCAGATATTTTTATGATGACCGAAAGTTATAGAAAGATTAGTAAATTAATAGAGCAGCCATTGCACCTTGGATTAACAGAAGCCGGAGGGTTAAGAAGTGGAACTATTAAATCGTCAATAGCCATAGGTCAACTTCTTTCCGAAGGAATAGGAGACACTATAAGAGTATCCTTGGCATCAAATCCATGTGATGAAATTAAGGTAGGGTTCGATATTTTAAGGTCATTAAAACTTAGAAAGAAAGGGATAAATTTCATTGCATGTCCAAGTTGCGCAAGACAAAACTTTGATGTTATAAAAACTATGAATGCCCTTGAATCAAGACTTGAAGATGTTACTGAAAATTTAGATATTGCAGTTATTGGTTGCTATGTAAATGGTCCTGGAGAATCAAAAGCTGCACACATCGGTTTGACTGGAGCCTCTCCAAAAAATTTAGTTTACGTAGATGGAAAACCTGATCACAAACTTTCCAATGAGGAATTATTAGATTCTCTTGAAAAATTAATTCGAAAGCAAGCAAAAAAAATAAGGCAATCACAAAGTAAGCTTTCAATTAAAGAGGTCTAATTTTTATGAAAAAAATTTCCAAATTAAGAGGAATGCAAGATATTGAACCTCTTCAAGCAAAAAAATATGACTTTATAGAAATGGAATTTAATTCTATTTCAAAATCATATGGCTATGATGAAGTAAGATTTCCAATTTTGGAAAACACGGAACTATTTGAAAGATCAGTTGGTGATGAATCGGACATTGTTAATAAAGAAATGTTCACTTTCGAAAGTAAGAGTGGTAAGTCTATGACGATGAGACCTGAAGGAACAGCCGGGTCTATGCGAATGGCTATTGAGAATGGCCTGCTTGATTCAGGACAACAAAGAATTTCATACAAAGGACCAATGTTTAGGTATGAAAGACCTCAAAAAGGTAGAAGCCGTCAATTCCAACAATTGAGCCTTGAAGCATATGGCTTTGATGATTATTCCATAGACCTTGAAATTCTTGAAATTTGTAAAGAATTTTTCACGAAATTATCATTAGGAGAAAAAATATTTTTAGAAATAAATTCAATAGGCACCCAAAAAGATCAGAAAATTTATTCCACAAAGCTTAAAGATTATTTCAGTAATTTTAAAAAAGATTTAGATGAAGATAGCTTGAAGAGATTAGAAAAAAATCCTCTTAGAATTCTTGATTCAAAAAACGAAAAACTGTTTAATTTAATTGAGGGAGCGCCAAAAATTTACGATTCAATTTCAACCAAATCAAAAGAGAATTATTCAAAAATTAAAGATTTTCTTGAAAAACTGCAAATTAAATACATAGAAAATCCATTCTTAGTTAGGGGTTTGGATTATTACAATGACTTGGTTTTTGAGTGGAAGTCAAATGAGCTAGGCTCTCAAGATACAGTCTGTGGTGGAGGAAGATACGATTCATTGTCAAAAATTATTGGCGGCAGAGAAACGAGTGCTATCGGTTTTTCCATTGGTTTGGACAGATTATCGCTTTTGGTTGAAGATTCGATCATTCCTAAACAAAAATCTTTAATGATAATTTCTCTAGAGGATTCTTATTTTTTAGATGCTTTAAAATTAGCTACATCATTAAGAAATAAATTAAATAATTTTTCTGTTCAATTTTTAGGAAAAGAAAAAAATTTAAAATCTCTTTTAAAGAAAGCTAACAAAAAGAACACAGATTTCATGGTTATAATTGGAAAAAAGGAAATTGACAGTAATTCATATACTTTGAAAAATCTTCCTAAAAATTTAGAACTTCAAGTAAATGGATTTGAAGCCTTGATAAATAATTTAAACGAAAACATCCAATGAACTAATAATGATTATTTTTAAAAGCATTTATGATTGGGTTATAGAAAATTATGTGAAAGTGATCTTATTTATTACTACTTTCGTTTTTCTATATGGAATTTATTTTTATTACACGATTTCAGCTCAAAAAAGAGATCAAGAAACTGGAGATTCTTTCTTAAAGTTTTATAGCTCTTACTCAGAATTGAACTTTGATGAAGAAGAGTATTTGTTGGCTTTTAATAAAATATCTAAAATTAATGAAGAATCCATCTATTTGGCTATGCTTAAATCTTTACGCGCAGCAGAATTTATTAGTAAAAATGAAATGCAGGAAGGTCTATTTGAGCTGGTCAAAGCAAAAGAGATCTTAAGCAATAAGGGAGAAGAGTTTAATTTTCTAAAAGAAATAGTTAATTTGAGAATCATAAGTATTTTGATTGATTTAGAAGATTTAGATAGAGCTAAAAATTTATTAAAAGATGATTTTACAATTTATAGAGCCAATAAATTAATCTTCGAAGGAGATATTCTTGCTTTAGAAAACAAATTTCAAGATGCAAAAAAATCTTTCAAAGAGGCACTGATGATATCTGAAAATGAAACCCAAAAAAATATTATTAATCTTAAGATTTCAGCTTTAACAGAATGATGTATCAAAAAAAATATGTTCTTTTAATATTCTTTATTTTTCTTGTTGCTTGCGAAACTGGGGCAAAAGAAGAGGAAAAACCAAACGAATTAACTAAAGAATTTTCAGAGAAATTTTCTTTAGATAAAAGTTGGTCTTTAAATGTTTTTAAATCAATGCCTTCTGGCAAGGTGAGAATTTCTTCTGATGATAAAAACATTTACGTTTTCGACTCAAAAGGAGAGATAAAATCAATTTCTAAAAATGGAAAGAAAACTTGGAGTAATAAGTTAGATACAAATATTTCAACTGGTATTACATTGGGTTTTAATAAACTGTTATTGAGCTCTTCAGACGGAAATGTCTTTTGTTTGGAAAAAAGTTCCGGAGAGATTCTCTGGCAGTATTCAACCGAAGGAGAGATCTTAGCTCCACCTGCTACTGATGGCGATATTGTTGCTATTCAAAATATTGATGGAAGGGTTACAGCTTTAGACTTAGATACCGGAAAATTCAGATGGGATTACAGGAGCGTCATACCAAATTTAACTCTTAGAGGTACATCTGAACCATCATTTTATGAGGGCTTCTTATTTGTAGGATTTTCAAACGGAAATTTGGCAAAGATCGAACCTAGATCTGGGGTTACCCAATGGGAAATACCTATTACCACATCTAAAGAAACTTCTGAGATTGGAAGAATAGTTGATATAGACGGAAATTTTGTTTTTTCTGGCGGAATAGCTTTTGTTGCAACTTTTCAAGGTGACATTGCTGCTTTGGACGCTAGGTCAGGAAGATTCATTTGGAAAGAAAAGACTTCTACAGCAAACGACCTACTATCTTCAAGGGGCAAGGTAATTTTAATAGACGAAAAGGATCAGGTTATAGCCTATTCACAAAATAATGGGGATTTAGAGTGGCTCAATAAAGATTTTTATTTGAGAGAACTAACTTCTCCAAAAAAAATAAAATCCCTAATAGTTTATGGAGACTTTCAAGGCTATCTTCATGTATTGGATACTAATCAAGGAGAGCAAGTAGCGAGGCAAAGAATATCAAGATCAAAGATTATTTCTGTTTCTGTCGAAGAAGAGACAGTGTTAGCGTTAGATTCTAAAGGAAAACTTTCACTCTTCACGCTCCAATGATATTGTCCCAAATATGGGACCTATAATCGCAATAATTGGAAGACCAAACGTTGGAAAATCGTCCCTTTTTAATAAACTTATTGGCGAGGATAGAGCGATTGTTGCAGACTTTTCAGGACTTACCAGAGATAGACTTTATGGAAATTTCTCTATCTTTTCAAAAAATTTTTCTTTAGTTGATACTGGAGGAGTGTCTAAAGACAAAGAAGAGCTTAATCAGCTTATTCTTAAAGAAATAGATAAGGCGATCCAAGAAGCCGATGGATTTATTTTTTTGGTAGATGCCAATTTTGGTCTTTGCCAAGAAGATTACGAAATAAATGATATCTTAAGAAAATCAGGGAAAAAATACATTCTTGCCCTAAACAAATCTGAGCTGAAAACTTCTGAACAAAATTTTAATGATTATTATCAATTGGGCTTGAAACAATTTATAAAGATATCTGCCAAAAACGGTCTAGGATTAAAGAGCCTAAAGGATGAAATATATAGTAATTTTAAAAATGATGAATTTCATGAATTTTCAAGCAACCAAATTCAAGACAAAATAAAGATAAGTATTTTAGGAAAACCAAATGCAGGAAAATCAACTCTTTTTAATTCAATCATAAAAGAAAATAGATCCATAGTATCAAGCAAGGCTGGCACTACGAGAGATACAGTCTCTAAAGATTTAATATTCAAAATGAATCAGATTGAAATATTTGATACAGCAGGACTGAGAAAAAAATCAAGAATAGATCAAAACATAGAAAAATTCTCTGTCTCAAAAGCAATTTCTAGTATGCGAGCATCTTCAGGTGTTTTATATTTAATTGACGGAAAAGAAGCTATAACTGATCAAGATCTCCATCTTATCTCCCTCACAATCTCTTATGGAAAGCCTATAGTTATTGCGATAAATAAGTCAGATAAACTTTCTCAATACGATAAATCAAACTTAACAAGATCAATTAATAGGAAATTATCATTCGTTTCCGGTATAAATATCAATTACATTTCTGCAAAATTAAACAAAGGTACTTCAAAGACTTTTAAAGAACTTATTAGTTTAATCAAAAAAAGCAGTAAAAAAATTGATACTTCTCAATTAAATGATTTTCTTGTGGAAGCCTATAGTGTAAATCCACCACAAATGTCGGGAAGATTTAGACCCAAAATTAAGTATGCAAATCTAATTTCAACTCAACCTACTATTTTGAAAATACAAGGAAATAATTTGGATAAGTTAACAAAACAGTATCAAAAATATTTAGAAAATTTTCTGAGAAAAAAAATGAATTTTCATGGAATCCCCATAAAAATGATTTTTAAGAACAATACAAATCCCTTTAAGTATAAAAAGAATAAACTTACAAAAAAGCAATTAGCTAAGAGAAAAAGAATAGCAAGACATTGAATTCCTATTATTTGAAATATAATTTGTAACGATTGAGATGAATTCACCAAGATATTTAAACTTGTTTAAGATTGCATTACCTGCTGCAGGTGTTTCATCAATTTTGCATAGACTTTCTGCAGTAGCAATTTTTGTTTTATCCCTTCCAATGATGGCATTACTTGTCTTTGCGCTTAGCTCGAAAAATAATTACAGCCTTTTTCTTATTATTTACGAAAATCCTTTTTTTAAGATCATATTCACAATTTTTATAACTGCAATTTTTTATCATTTTGTTTCAGGTTTGAGACATCTTGTAATGGATTTTGGATACTGGGAAACTCTTCGTGCTGGAAGACTTTCAGCTATCTCTACTTTCTTTGCAACTGCCTTTTTTCTTATTATTTTTTTGATGCTGACATGGTAACTAAGCTTTATAAATTAAAAAAAACAGGAGTTTTTGATTATGTCTTTGTCAGAGTAACTGCCGTCATTCAAGCAGTATATTTTTCAGTTATAACCTTCTATTGGTTAGTGAATAGAAGCTTTAATTATGAACAACTAACAAGCTTTTTTGATATTCTCCTTATAGAAATATTTACGGTAATAGTTGCGTTTTCAATTGCTTATCATTCAATACAGGGAATATGGAACATTGCAACAGATTACCTTACCCATGCGCAGATAGGTGTATCCGCGAAAGTCCTGAGACCATTGGTTATCGGCTTTAGTTGGTTTCAAGCTTCTGGGTTAATTATTTGTAGTTTTTATATTTTAGGTAACTAGTTATGGCAATGAATGGAAAAGGTACTTTATTAGATGCAGCTTCACTTCCAGTGAAGGAGTTCGACGGTATTATTGTTGGCGGCGGAGGTTCAGGAATGATGGCTTCCCTCCAATTAGCTAAATCTGGATTAAATACCGCTGTTGTTTCAAAAGTTTTTCCAACAAGGTCTCATACCGTTTCTGCCCAAGGGGGTATTACTTGTTCAATTCAAAGTGCTGATCCAGACGATGATTGGAGATGGCATATGTATGACACCGTTAAAGGCTCAGATTTTATCGGCGACCAAGATTCTATTGAATATATGTGTAAAGAAGGGCCAGAAGCCATTTTCGAACTCGAGAACATGGGCTTGCCATTTTCAAGAACAGATGAAGGAAAGATTTACCAAAGAGCTTTTGGAGGTCAATCAAAAGATTATGGCAAGGGCGGACAAGCTGAAAGGACCTGCGCTGCAGCTGATAGAACAGGTCACGCACTTTTGCATACTTTATTTCAGGCCAATGTTAAAGCAGGAACAAACTTTCTTTCTGAGTGGTTTGCAGTAGATCTTGTCAAAAATCAAAATGACCAAGTAGTTGGAGTTATTGCTTTTGAAATAGAATCTGGAGAGCCTTTCTTTCTTAAATCTAAGGCAACTGTACTAGCTACTGGAGGCGCGGGACGTATTTACCAGACCACATCAAATGCTTTGATTAATACTGGCGATGGAACAGGTATGGCCTTGAGAGCAGGTTACCCTGTACAAGATATGGAAATGTGGCAATTTCATCCTACTGGAATTCATGGTCATGGAACCTTAGTTACTGAAGGTTGTAGAGGAGAAGGCGGCTACTTAATTAACAAAGATGGTGAGAGGTTCATGGAAAGATATGCGCCAAATTATAAGGATCTCGCCAGCAGAGACGTAGTCGCTAGATCAATGTTTACTGAGATTTTAGAAGGAAGAGGTTGCGGACCAGATGCAGATCATGTCTTTCTTAAACTTGACCACTTAGGACCCGAAATTGTTCACAAAAGACTTCCTGGAGTAACAGAACTTTCCAAAAGATTCGCACACGTTGATCCAGCCGAACACCCAATCCCAGTGGTTCCTACATGTCACTATGCTATGGGAGGAATACCCACTAACGTTCATGGACAAGTGATATCCCAGAACCCTGATGGTACAGATAAAATTATTGATGGCCTTTATGCCGCCGGAGAGGCTGCTTGTGTTTCTGTCCATGGAGGAAATAGACTTGGAGGAAATTCACTTCTTGACTTAATTGTTTTTGGCAGATCAGCAGGTCTCCATATTGAAGAAACCTTTAAATCGGGCATTGAATTAGATAACCCGTCTTCTGGAGACATAGATTACGCTTTAAGAAACTTAAATCGAGTAAACGTAAGTCAATCTGGTGAAAACTTCGTTGAGGTCAAAAAAGATCTCCAAAAAACAATGCAAATGAACTTTGGGGTTTTTAGAACGGAAGAATTAATGGTCAACGGCATTAAAGAGGTATCTAATCTGAGAGAAAAGTCCCAAAACATTCATTTAGCTGATAAGTCATCTCAGTTCAACACAGCAAGAGTTGAAGCCTTAGAATTATTGAACTTGATTGAGGTGGCTGAAGCTACGGCGATTAGTGCAAATGAAAGGAAAGAAAGTAGAGGAGCTCATTCAAGAGAAGACTATCCTGAAAGAGATGATGATAATTGGCTTAAACATTCAATTTATTATGCTGATTCTAAGCAAGTTTCCAAAAGAGAAGTAAACTTTAGACCTAAGCAAGTTCAAGCTTTTCAACCCATAGTAAGAACTTACTAATGAATTCTATAGCAGCAAACGAAATAAAAACTCTCAAATTGAGTATTTATCGCTACGACCCTTTGAAAAAAGAAAAGCCTTATATGCAGGACTTTGATATAGATATCCCCCTAGAAAAGGATTTAATGGTTCTTGATGTTTTAATGCTTGCTAAAGAAAAAGATCCTTCAATTTCCTTTAGAAGGTCCTGCAGAGAAGGAGTTTGCGGTTCAGATGGATTAAACATAAATGGAAAAAATGGTTTAGGTTGTATTACTCCTTTATCTGATGCTGTGAGATCCAACAAACTATCAATAAGACCTTTACCTGGCTTACCCGTTATTAAAGATTTGATAGTAGATATGAAGCAGTTTGTTGATCAATATAAAAAAGTAAAGCCTTACTTAATAACTGATAAAAAAGTTGACACCAGAGAAGCTATTCCTCAAACGGTGCAAGAAAGGGAAAAACTAGATGGTCTTTACGAATGTATAATGTGCGGCTGTTGTTCCACTGCTTGCCCATCTTTCTGGTGGAATCCTGATAAATTTCTTGGTCCTGCAGCCTTATTACAAGCTTATAGGTTCATTGCCGATAGCAGAGATACGGCAACCGAAGAAAGATTAGAACAACTCGAAGATGCGTTTAGTGTTTTCAGATGTCATGGAATAATGAATTGTGTATCTGTATGTCCTAAAGGACTTAATCCTACTAAAGCAATTGGCGAAATAAAAAAAATGTTGGTGAAAAGAGCTTTATAATATTAAAGCTTTGAACTTACACGAATATCAATCCAGAAAATTACTAGAAAATTTTGGCTTACCCACGCCTAAATACGTGGTTGTATTTTCTCATGAAGAGGTACACAGCTTAATAACAAAATTAGAAGGCCCCGAGTTCGTTGTAAAGGTTCAAGTTCATGCTGGAGGACGAGGAAAAGTTGGTGGAGTGAAAATCACTAAAGATCTTCAAGAAATTGAAAATTTTGCTAAAGATTGGCTCAGTAAAAAATTCATAAATAATCAGACGGGCGAAGAAGGGAAACCTGTTTCTGCAATTATGATTGCAGAGAGTACTTCTATAAAAAAAGAATTTTATCTAGGAGCTGTAATAGATAGAAGCACTCAGTCTCTTGTTGTAATGGCATCGCCTGAAGGTGGAATGGATATAGAAAAAGTTGCAGCAGATAGTCCAGAAAAGATTTATAAGATCAAAATCAATAAAAACAAAAAAAATAATTTTGATATTATGCCTTTGGCTAATGGCCTTAAATTATCTTCAGATCAAATCATTGAATTTAAAAAGATAGTTAGAGGGTTGATAAATTTATTTTTTGAAAAAGACCTTTCGTTGATAGAAATCAACCCTCTTGTTGTTGATCAAAATGACTCCCTAAAGTGTTTGGATGCAAAGATTAATATCGATGAAAATGCCTTATTTAGACAAGAAGATCTTCTGAAACTTCGAGATCCTTCACAAGAAAATCAAAAAGAAATTGAAGCAGCAAAGTGGGATCTTAACTACGTAGCTTTGGATGGAAATATCGGGTGTATGGTAAATGGAGCTGGTCTTGCAATGGCAACAATGGACATAATTAAACTTTCTGGAGGATTTCCGGCTAATTTTTTAGATGTCGGAGGTACCGTAGATAAAGAACGAGTAGCTGAAGCGTTTAAGATAATTCTTTCTGATGAAAAAGTTAAGTCAATCTTGATAAATATTTTTGGAGGTATTGTAAGATGCGATGTTGTTGCCTTGGGGATAGTTTCAGCAGTCTCGGAAGTAGGCGTGGATATTCCAGTCATTGTTAGACTGAAAGGCAATAATTCAGAAGAGGCAAAACAAATTCTTTCTGAAAGTGATTTAAATATTATTTCTGCGGATGAGCTATCAGAAGCTGCTGAATTAGCAGTGAAAAATTCGGTATGAGCATCTTAATCAATAAAGAGACTAGAGTAATTTGTCAGGGGTTTACTGGTTCGCAAGGCACTTTGCATTGCAGTCAAGCTATAGAGTACGGAACTAATATTTTAGGTGGAGTCACTCCTGGAAAAGGAGGCCAAACTCATTTAGATCTTCCGGTTTATAACTCTGTCCTTGAGGCTAAACAAGCCACTGAGGCTAATGCCAGCATAATTTTTGTACCTGCTAAGTTTTGCAAACCTTCAATAATTGAGGCGATAGAAAGTGGAATTGAATTGATAATTTGCATAACTGAAGGGATCCCAACTTTGGATATGCTAGAAGTTAAAGAATTAGCAGATAAGGAGGGCATCAGAATTATTGGACCAAATTGCCCTGGGATAATAACTCCTGGTGAATGTAAACTAGGTATTATGCCTGGTTTCATCCATAAACCTGGCAAGGTGGGAATAGTATCAAGATCAGGAACTCTCACTTACGAAGCAGTTGATCAAACATCCAAAGTCGGCCTTGGACAATCAACTTGTGTAGGTATTGGTGGAGATCCACTTCCAGGTACAAGCTTTATAGATGTTTTAAAATTATTTGAGGAGGACTCTCAAACTGAGGGTATTGTCATGGTAGGAGAAATAGGAGGATCGGCTGAAGAAGAAGCTGCTGAATTTATAAAGAAAAATGTCTCAAAACCTGTGGTTGGTTATATTGCAGGAGTAAGCGCACCTCCAGGAAAAAGAATGGGCCATGCAGGCGCAATAATTTCTGGTGGTAAGGGAACTGCAGAAGATAAATTTAATTCCCTTGAAAATGCTGGTGTGAGAACTGTCAAAAGCCCATCTGAAATAGGAAAATCTATTTTAGAAGAAATGACCACATAAAATTATCGTTTTGATTTTTCAAAATCTATTTTCGAAAAGAAACAAAATCCATAAGAAGAGATTTTTATTTTTTTAGAATCTTGCTTGATATGCTGAGAGGGAAGAAAGGGCATTTTTTTTCCAAAATCATTTTCGATAACAATTTCTTTTTTTGACAAATTAAAAACACAACAA
The DNA here is from genome assembly GCA_902563105.1 of uncultured SAR86 cluster bacterium. GTDB lineage: Bacteria > Pseudomonadota > Gammaproteobacteria > Magnimaribacterales > AG-339-G14 > MEDG-81. The sequence goes on along the minus strand of CACEVU010000002.1, from coordinate 22,600 downwards.
ATTTCTTTTTTGTTTCCTCTATAGAAAATCAAAACATCATCATTTTTTAAAAAATAAATTTCTTCATTAAAGAAGGGTATTTTTTTTCTTAAAGATATAAATTCTTTATAAAAATAATAAATAGAGTTCTTATCTTTTAATTGCTTTTTAGCAGAGTTGACAATTTGCTCTTTTTTGATTGGAAGCCAGGGTTTCTTTACTGAAAAGCCAGCAAATTTTTTATTGTGATCCCAAGTCATTGGTGTTCTGCATCCATCTCTTCCAAAGTCCATAGGCCAGAATTTTTTTCCTGGTGGATCTTTGATTTCATCAAACTCAATTTTGGTTTGTGTTTGACCCAGCTCTTCTCCCTGATAGATACATGGAGTCCCTTTTAATGACATGAGCAATGCGCAGGTTAATCTTGCAAATTTTTGCCTACCTCTTTTAGATTCATTCCATCTAGATAAATGTCTTACTACATCGTGATTAGAAAAACTCCAAGTCGGCCATCCATCTTTAGTTTCTTTAAAAAACTTGGAAACAGTGTTCCTTATATGCCTCGGAGAAAACTCATCTCTAAGGAGATCAAAACTATAAGCCATGTGTAATTTATTATTACCTGAGGTGTATTTTGCCTGTAATTCTGTATTTGAAATTTCTCCAATCATTGTTTTTTGTTCATATTTATCTGTAAGATTTCTGAGTTTTTCCAAAAATTTATAGTTATCTTTTTGATTAATTGAATATTTTAAATCCTGATAGTAATAAGGATTTTTTTTAGAAGCTTTTGATTTGTTAGCAGGATTATCTCTGAGCTTCTGATCATGAAAATAATAGTTAGCAGTATCAAGCCTAAAGCCATCAACACCTTTTTCAAGCCAAAATTTAACGGTCGAAAGTAACCAATTTTGAACTTCTTCATTATGAAAATTAAAGTCCGGTTGAGACTTTAAAAAGTTATGTAAGAAATATTGCTCCCTAGTGGTGTCCCATTCCCATGCAGAACCCCCGAATACAGATAGCCAATTGTTTGGAGGAGAGCCATCGGGTTTAGCATTCGCCCAAACGTACCAATTAGATTTTGAATTATTTGTACTTGATTTGCTAAGCTTGAAAAATGGATGGGCATCCGAGCTATGCGATAAGACCTGGTCAATTATTACTTTGATTTTATTACTTTTGGCTCTTTCAATAAGTTTTTCAAAATCTTGAATGGTTCCAAATAATGGATCAATTGAAGTGTAATCAGAAACATCGTATCCCATATCTTTCATCGGAGAGTTAAATATTGGAGAAAGCCAAATGGCGTCGATTCCCAGCTTAGATAGGTAAGGGATTTTTTTAGAAATTCCATTTAGATCTCCGATACCATTTCCAGAGGTATCATTGAATGAACGAGGGTAGATTTGGTAAATAACTCCCTTTTTCCACCAAGGAAGATTAGTTTTTATTAAAAGTTTTTTAGTCACTCACTTTTATAAGTTGTTTACCAAAATTTTTACCACTTAAAACATCTCTTAAACCTTGTGGAGCTTTCTCGATACCTTCTAGAACAGTCTCTTGATATTTAATTTTGCCTTGACGCATCCACTCGGCTAATTCGCGTGTGGCTTCTTCCCACTTTTTATTAAATTCTGTTACCACGAAAAATCTGTGCTCAGGCACTGGATTTAAACTTCCAAAAATATCAAAAGGAGTCTCTGGCAATTGGCTTCTCTCTGAGATATCTGAATTAAAAGAATTATAGGCTGAGATAAAACCACAAATAGGAACTCTTGCTCCAGGATTAAGAAGTTCAGCAACTACCTTAGAAACTTCTCCACCAACGTTTTCAAAATAAATGTCAATTCCATTCGGACAAGCCTCAAATAAATTTCTTTTAAATTCATTTGATTTGTAGTCAATAGCATAGTCTAGTCCCATGACGTCCTTAACAAAATCACATTTTTTCTTTCCACCAGCAATACCCACTGTTTTACAACCGAAAAGTTTTGCCATCTGCCCAACAACAGAGCCTACTGCCCCAGAGGCTGCTGACACAACTACAGTATCGCTTTCTTTGACTTTTCCTACCTCTTTAAGTCCAAAATATGCGGTTCTACCTGGCATACCTGCAGGACCCAAGAAAGACTGTATTGGCGCTAGGTCAGGATGAATTCTCATTAAGGCGGAGTTATCATCATCACATCTTATAAAAGATTGCCAGCCCAAGTGGGCTGCAACATAATCTCCAATTTGAAACTTTTCTGATCTAGATTGAATTACTTGTCCAACACTTTCGCCAGTCATCACCTCACCGATTGCCACGGGTTCGGTATATGACTTCATATCATTCATTCTTCCTCGCATATATGGATCAATTGAAAGCCACATTACTTTTATTAAGATTTGATTATCATCAAGATCATTTATCGGAACGTCTTCTAATTTCCAACATCCATCTTCGGGCATTCCTTTTGGTCTTTTTGCTAAGATCCATCTCTTATTGATTTTTTCCATATTTTTATTCTCCCTTTTTTACTTTAAACGTAATGATTCCGTCTTCATCAGAAAAAGAAATTAATGAATGATTCAGATACTCGCAGAACTTTTTAACATCTTTAATTGAAGTAGGATCTGTTGCTATAAGCGTTACTTCTTCACCTTTTTCAGCTTCATGAATAGATTTATGAAGAAGCATTATTGGCTCAGGACATTTTAAACCTTTGGCATCTATTTCAATCATTCAAGAATTTAAGACAAATCTATTTCTACCTCTCCCAGTAGTATAATTTACTCTGGCAATAACAAAAGCAGCTGAAAAAAATAGTCCAACCGTCAGCCCTATCCACATTCCTTGTGCACCCATTGGATCAAAAAAAAGATCTGTCATAGATAGGCTATATCCAATTGGCATCCCAATTAACCAGTATGCAATGAACATAAAGAGAAATAATATTTGAGTGTCCTTGTAACCCCTTAAGGCTCCAACACCAGAAAAGTTTAATCCATCAGCAATTTGAAAGATTGCAGCAATAACCAATAAAGATGAAGCTAAAGAAACAATACTGGAATCTGGATTAAAAAAACTTGCAAAAAAATAACCGAATTCAATGAGAATAAATGTATTAATTATTGCTAAAAATAATGCAAAAAACATAGCAAAAAATGCAGAATATCTTGCTTTGTCGAATGAATTAGAGCCAACGAGATTTCCAACTCTTACGTTTGCTGCCAAGCCAATTGAAAGAGGCAGCATAAAAGTAAGAGTTGTGACTTGCATCGCAATAGCATGAGCTGAAATTACGTTTTCACCTAAACTGCTGAGAATAAGTCCCGCACCACTGAATACCGCGATTTCAATAAATAAAGTTCCGCCAATTGGTATTCCCAACTTCATTATTTCTGTTATTTGCTTTCTATTAGGAAGTTCAAAATCACTAAAAAATTTAATATCTTGAAAATATTTAGAGAAATAAATATAACTCAAAATGATAAATAAAGATGACCAGGAAGAAACCAGAAAAGCTATACCGCAACCTTTTCCTCCAAGTTCAGGAAATCCAAATTTTCCAAAAATTAAAATATAATTTACTGATGCGTTAATTAAAACCATCACTATATTTATGTATGTTATGGGTAGAGGTTTTTTCATACCTTCACACATAGATCTTAACGGTTGGAAAAGAAACATTGCTGGAGCACCTACCATTAGTCCGAAAAGATAATCTTCTGTAATAATCTTTACATCGGCAGGAGTTCCTAAATAAAAAAGAAGCTTATCTGCATTTAAGATATAGACTATAAATAACAGAATTAAAGGTACAGCAAGCCAGTAAGATTGCTTCACCAGAGGGCCAATTAATTCATTTTTTTTTGCTCCATAAAACTGCGCTACAAAAGAAGTAACAATGAACAAGACTCCAGCTATGCCGAAATATGCTGGCCAAAAAAGCATATTTCCAATAGCTACAGCAGCTTGGTCAACAGTATTGTAATTTCCTGTCATCAAGGCAGAAATTATTCCTGTTGCGTGCGCCGCTATTTGAGTCAGCAGCATTGGAATTGCTAATTTAAAATATTCTCGAAATTCCTCTGCCGGTGATCTTTTAGCCAAATCTGCATCGTAAGTTGGAGTGCCAAGAGTTTCTTTCATAGAATCGCTGTATCATACATGATGTAAAAATATCGGGAGACTAAAATTAGAAAAGATAATAGACCATATTGGCTTAAAAGAATTCATTGGTGGTTTGATCAACAATATATAAACAAAATAATTGCACCCCAATTTGACAGCTTAGGAATCAGTCCTCTTATTTTAGGTGTTAAATATCTTCACGTTTCCGGAAAAAATATTTCAGTTGGAGATTTTGCTACCTTCATAACTTCTCCAGATGCTCACATTCATTTAACAACATGGAATGCTGATAAACATGATGGAAAAATTCAAGCTGGAAAATTTTGTTTATTTAGTCCAGGAGTCAGGATATCTGCAGCTACTTCAATAAAGATAGGAGATTCATGTATGTTTGCAAATGGAGTATACATTTCAGATTCTGATTGGCATGGAATTTATGACAGAGCTCTTCCAGTAGGCAAGTCATCACAGGTCGTTTTAGAAGATAATGTCTGGATAGGCGATAGTGCAATCGTCAATAAAGGAGTTACCATCGGTAAAAATAGTATTGTTGGAGCAGGATCCGTAGTCGTTAAAGACGTGCCTAAAAATGTAATTGTTGCTGGAAATCCTGCAAAAATCGTCAAAGAGTTAGATCAAAATGAAAAAATAATTTCGCGCGAAGATATGTTTTCTTCTCCACAAGAATTAGATGCATTGTATTTAAAAATTGACCAAATAAGCTTAAAGGAAAACTCTTTTTTAGGATGGTTAAAAAGCAAATTTCTTCCAAACAAGAAAAATTAATGAATGTTGTTATAGACAAAGACTTAGAAGAGCTAAATAAAGTATTTAGTAATAACACTGATTACAAAATAAGCATTCTCCCCGCAAACGAGATAACAAACCAGAATATTAAAAACTCTGATGCTCTGTTTTTAAGATCAGTTACAAGAATAAATAATGCTCTACTAGAAAATACTAAAGTAAAGTTTATTGCTTCTTTGACATCAGGAGAAGATCACATAGATCATGAATTTCTCAAAGAAATGAGTATTCAACTCTCCACAGGGAAGGGCGGTAACTCATTAGCAGTTATCGAATATACGTTAAGTGTAATTTCAAACTTGTTGATGGGAAATAAAATAAAACCTTTCGAATCAAGCATAGGAATCATTGGATATGGAAATATTGGAAAAAAGTTAAAATCAATTTTAGATGAGATCAATTACCCAAGTTTTGTTTTTGATCCTTATGAGCCAAAAAATTCTTCTTCTTTTGAAAAGGTTCTTGCTTGCGACGTAATTTCAATACATTGCTCTTATTCTAAAAAGGGTAAATATCCTTCTCATCATTTGTTAGACAAAAATATTTTTTCTCAATTAAAAGATAATCAATTTTTGATTAATACTTCTCGAGGAGAAGTATTATCAGATGAGTTTTATTTTGCGAAAAATAAAGATAATTTTGCTTTTGATGTTTGGCCAAATGAAAATGAAATAGATTTTACAAAATTGCAGAAGCCATACTTAGCAACACCTCATATTGCTGGTAAAACAATTGGAGCAGAAAATAATTTTACAGAGAAAGCTTTGAAGGATTTTAATGTTTATTTTGATAAGAAATTAAGAACTTTGGATCTGTTCGAAAACATTAACTTTATAGTTGATAAATCCATTGAAAAAGAGATAGATTTTTTTGGAATAGCTCCGTCTCTTTTTTTAAAAATCTATGATGTGAAAAGAGATGATTTAATTTTTAAAAAATTCTTTGGCACCAAACAAAGCAACTTTTCCTTCCAAGACTTAAGAACTTCTTTAAAAAGACCAGGTTTCAACAGTCACAAGTTGGCTGGAAATTTAAGTTTTAAGACTAAATCTAAATTAGAGCTTATTGGATTTAGACTTTAAGAATCATCTAAATTGTCTTGTATAATAACTTCATGTTAAATCCGAATTCTCTATTATCTGAGCATGAGATCTCTGAACTTAAAAAAACTAAAGATTGGAGGAATTATCTAGCTATTTTTAATATTTGGAGTCAAGTTGCTTTAGGTTTTTTGATTTTTGCAATTTGGCCTAACATAATTACTTTTTTAGTTTCATCTTTAATTATCGGCACAAGACAATTTGCTTTAGTAATAATGATGCACGACGGAGCACATAATCTTATTTCAAAAAATAAAAAAATCAACGATTTTATTTCTCAGTGGCTGTGTGCATATCCAATGATGACAGAAACACATTCTTACCGAAGTTACCATTTGAGGCATCATAAGCATACCGAAACAGAATCTGATCCTGATAAAACTTTAACTGATCCTTTTCCTGTAACAAAATTTAGCTTTTCAAGAAAAATTTTTAGGGATTTATCTGGCATAGCGGGTATGAGGAGATATGCAGGATATCTCTACTCTGCTTGGGGCCCGGAAGAGGATAAATTTATAAATCATTTACAGCATTTTGTTGGGAAACTTTATGGTTTTTTTATTTGCCAAGCCATAATTCTAATTTTGTTAACACTTTTTGGCTCGCCTTGGCTTTACCTTCTTTTATGGTGGATACCTAAGTTAACGGTATTCAGTTTTTTTTATAGACTGAGAAATATTGCTGAACATGCTTGTACTTCTGGCAAAGATGATTTCAATCACACTCGAACTACATTATCTCCTGGAATCATAAGATATTTTATTGCACCTTTGAATGTAAACTATCATTTAGAGCATCATCTTTTTATGTTTTGTCCTTGGTACAATCTTCCTAAAGCTCATCAAATGCTCAGAGAAAAAGATTTCTTTGACGAATTGGAAATTGAGGAAGGCTATTTAAATGTTTTTAAAAAAGTAATTGTCTAATATGGATAAAAAAAACCTCAAAGAAGAAATTTCGGATGCTGCTTACATAGTTACCCAAGAGCACGGAACAGAGGCTCCTTTTTCAGGAGATTTATTAGATTTAAAGGAAAAAGGTGTTTTTTCATGTATTTGTTGTGGAAATAATCTTTTTTCATCAGATACGAAATATGATTCTGGCACTGGATGGCCAAGCTTTTGGGATGCAATAGATAACGATGCCGTAGGTTTTAAATCGGACAGTAGCCATGGGATGGTAAGAACTGAAGTTCATTGCAAAAATTGTGGTGCGCATCTAGGGCATGTCTTTCCAGATGGCCCTTTGCCAACTGGAAAAAGGTATTGCATGAATTCCGTCGCAATGACCTTTAAAAAATCTGAAACTTAATTTTGGATTCTTCACCAAGTCATAAGACTAAAATTTCAGGTAAAACTTTTCTAGTTTCTTTTTGGACGTTTGTCTCAAGAATTTTTGGAGTTTTTCGAGATATTGCTACAACTTATATCTTAGGCGCTGGAATTGCACATGACGTTTTTGTTGTAATGTTGAAAATCCCAAATTTATTTAGAAGGTTGTTTGCTGAGGGTGCTTTTAGTCAAGCCTTTATTCCAATCTTTACAGACTACAAAACGAATCAATCAAGTGAAGAACTAAAAAAGCTTTTAAATCTTTCATTTACCGCAATATCTTCAATAGTTTTGTCTATTTGTATTATCTTTATGATTTTCGCTCCGCTTGTAGTTTTTGTATTTGCTCCAGGTTTTTATTTTGATGTTGAAAAAAAATATTTAGCAATTGATATTTTAAGAATTACATTTCCTTACTTATTTTTTGTATCACTTGTGGCTTTTTTTAGCTCCGTATTGAATACTTTCAACCAGTTTTCTATTCCCGCAGCAACACCTATAGCATTTAATTTAAGCATCATTTTTGGAGCATTATTTCTAACTGATTATTTTGACCTTCCTGTATTGGCCATCGCTTGGGGAGTTTTCTTCGCCGGAATCATTCAAATTTTCATGAGTTTAATTCCGATAGTTAAATTGAAACTTATACCAAAACTTAAAATTGATTTTAATCATCCCGGATTAAAAAAAGTTTTTATCTTGTTAGTTCCTGGGATATTAAGCGGAGGAATCATTCAAATAAATATTTTAGTCGACACTATCTTTGCTTCACTTTTAGAAACAGGGAGTCCAACTTGGCTCTATCTTTCAGATCGGTTAATTCAATTGCCCTTAGGAATTTTTGCGATTGCCGCGGCAACGGTAATTTTACCAAATTTATCAAACGCGACTGCAGAAAAAAACTCTACTGAATTTAACAAAAATTTCAATTGGGCATTAAAATTTGTTTTTCTTGTTGGCATCCCATCATCCGTTGGGCTCTACTTTTTAAGCTTCGAGATTATAAATATTCTTTTTTTAAGGGGAGAATTCATACCTTTGGACGCTATAAAAACTAGTTATAGTCTCAAAGCATTCTGTTTTGGTCTTGTTGCATTTATGGCAATAAAAATTCTTAACGTAGGGTTTTTCGCAAAACAGGATCCAAAAACCCCTATGTATGTGGCTTTGGCATCTTTAATAATTAACGTTATTTTGAATTGGTTTTTTGCATTTCAACTTGGACTTGGCCATGTTGGGCTTGCAATGGGAAGTGTAATTGCTGCAATAATAAGTTTTTTTGTCTTATTGATCTTCCTTATTAGACGATCTATTTTAATTTTAGAAAATAAATCTATTTTATTTCTGATAAAAATTCTTTTTAGTTCTTTATGCTTATTAGTGGCCTTAATTTCATTTCAATCAATTTATCCTAATTGGGCAGATACAAACTTGAAAATGCAATTAATTTATCTATTTCTGAATATTGGTATAGGGTCAATTATTTACTTCGGTTTAATGTTTGTTTTAGGATTGAGAATAAATTTCTTTAAAAATTAAATGTATTTAATAAGAGGATTAAAAAATCTATCGCTTTTCAATGAAAGATTTGAGAAAGAAAAACTCGTTGTAACAATAGGTAATTTCGATGGACTTCATTTAGGCCACAAAAAAATTATTCATAAAATGAAAGATGTTGCGTTATCTTCTAATTCAAAAACGATGGTAATTTTTACCGAACCTCATGCAAAAGAATTTTTTTCTTTTAATAAAGATATTACTGAACAACCAACAAGAATTTCACCCTGGAGAGATAAATTCAAAAGGTTGGAAAATGAAAGCGTCGATTATGCTTTTTTCTTGAAATTTAATATATCTCTACAAACAATGGTTCCTGAGGTATTTATTAAAGAGGTACTAGATTCACTTAATATTAGTCACTTGTTGATCGGAGACGACTTTAGATTCGGCCAAGATAGAAAAGGAGACTATACTTTGCTCCAAAAATGGAGTGACAGTAAAGGTATCAATCTCTCAAAGTTACCCACTTTTTCTATTGAAAAGAGGAGAGTGAGTAGTAGCTGGATAAGAGAGACTCTTTCTAAAGGTGATTTTGAAATGACAAAAGATTTACTTGGAAGACCTTATTCTTTTGAAGGAAAAGTAGTCCCGGGCAACAGATTAGGAAGAACAATTGGTTTTCCAACAGCTAATATTTGGCTGCCAAAAAACAATCTTCCTATAAAAGGCGTCTTTTCTGTAAAGATCAGGTTAGATATGTCAGAATTAAATGGTATTGCTAATATTGGGATTAGACCAACAGTAGGGGGAACTTCTCCAGTGCTGGAAGTAAATATTTTCGATTTCAAAGAAGACATCTATGGAAAACGTCTAAAAGTACAATTTGTAAAAAAAATAAGAGACGAAAAAAAATTTGATGGTTTGGAAGAACTTAAGACACAAATTGCTAAAGACGTAAAGACTGCTCAAGAACAATTATTAAATGAAAAAAATTAAAGATACATTAAATCTTCCTAACACAGGCTTTTCCATGAAAGCAAACTTGGCTCAAAAAGAACCAGAGATAATTAAATATTGGGAAGAAATAAATTTATACCAATTATTACAGGATAAAAACAGTGATGGACCAAATTTTTTGCTCCACGATGGCCCACCTTACGCAAATGGACCAATTCACTTGGGAACTACAAATAATAAGGTTCTCAAAGACATCATAATAAAATTTAAACAACTTCAAGGATTTAATTCTCCTTATATCCCTGGTTGGGATTGTCACGGTCTTCCAATCGAATTGAATGTGGAAAAGAAAATTGGAAAAGTTAATGTCGAGGTCCAAGCAGATAAATTCAGAGAAGAATGCAGAGAATATGCCAATCAACAAATTGCAATTCAAAGAAACGATTTCAAAAGGCTTGGAGTTCAAGCCGATTGGAAAAATCCTTATAAGACTATGTCATTCGATTTCGAAGCAAATACCATGAGGGCTTTAGGAAAAATAATTGCAGAAGATCATCTAGTGAGAGGGGAGAAACCAGTACACTGGTGTCCAGAGTGCAAGTCTGCGTTAGCAGAGGCCGAAATTGAGTATTACGACAAAGAATCAAAAGCTATTGATTTTCTTTTTCCTTTAGATAAAAAAAGAGTGGAAAAACTTTTTTCGATAGATATTTCCTATCCAACATACGCTATATCTTGGACAACCACTCCATGGACAATCCCTAGCAATCAAGCAATTTGCATCAATCCAACATTTGAATATGAATTGATAAATATTTCGCACGAAAATAAAAAAATATCTGTCTTAATAGCAAAAACTTTAAGGGACAAAACTTTTGAAAGAATAGGCATTAGCAATCATGAAGTCTTAGGTGCTAAATCTGGAAAGGAATTAGTTGGTCTTTCGGCTTCGCATCCCTTTTTGGGTAGAGATTCAGTTTTTATTCCAGGCTCACACGTTACTGAGGAAATGGGATCAGGTTTAGTTCATACGGCTCCAGCTCATGGTATGGATGATTATCATGCGTGTTTAGGTGAAGATTTAGATTTTTCTAGTCCTGTAGACGAAAAAGGGGAATTTTACGATAGCCAAGAATTTGTAGGCGGATTAAATCTTGAAGATGCTAATAATAAAGTGATAGAGATTCTATCCGAAAAATCTCTTTTGATGAGCAAGAGCACTTACAGACATAGTTACCCAAACTGTTGGCGTCATAAAATTCCTGTCTTTTTTAGAGCAACGCCGCAATGGTTTATTTCTATGGAAAATAATGATCTTTTACAAAAAGCAGAAGAAAAAATTAATGAAATTAATTGGCTTCCAGAATGGGGAAAATCAAGAATCGAAGGAATGATGCATGGTAGACCTGACTGGTGTATTTCAAGACAAAGATCATGGGGTGTGCCTTTGCCCCTATTTACTAGGAAAGAAACTGGTGAGCTTCATCCCAATACTTTAGAAATAATTGAAAAAGTTGCCAAAGAAGTTGAAAAGGTAGGCATACAGGCTTGGTATGATTTTAAAGCTGAATCTTTAATTGCAGACTTCGAACTCTACGAAAAGTCGACAGACATCCTTGATGTTTGGTTCGATTCTGGAGTAACTCATCATTGTGTTTTAGAAAACAGGGGAAATTTATCTTATCCTGCAGATTTATATTTAGAAGGTTCTGACCAACATAGAGGTTGGTTTCAATCCTCCCTCTTAACAGGCATGGCAATAAATAACGAAGCTCCTTTCAGATCTGTGCTTACTCATGGTTTTGTAGTTGATGGCGAGGGAAAAAAGCAATCTAAGTCTTTAGGTAATACGGTCTCCCCTCAATCTGTATGGAACAAAAAAGGCGCTGACATTCTCAGAGCTTGGGTTGCATCCTCTGATTTTAGAAACGAGATCTATTTTTCTGACGAAATTCTTGATCGGACTTCTGACTCTTATAGAAGAATTAGAAATACCATAAGATTTTTGTTATCAAATTTATACGATTTTAATTCACCAAATGAATTAAATACTCATGAAGATAGAGTTGAAATAGACCTATGGATTCTTAAAAGAGCTGAAAAGCTTGAAGCTGAAATTATTGAAGATTATTCAAATTATGAGATCCACTTGGTGTATCAAAAAATATTAAATTTTTGTAGTAACGAACTTGGTAGTTTTTATCTAGATATCATCAAAGACAGGCTCTATACCTCAAAAAAAGACGGATCAGCGAGAGTTTCAGCACAAATTACAATTAAACAAATTCTTGAAAGACTTCTTTTATGGATAGCTCCTATTTTAAGTTTTACCGCAGAAGAAGCATTTAGAGAACTAAATAAAGACAAAAAATCTATCTTTCTGGAAAATTTTGCCTCTTTCAAAAGTGAGCTTGACCTCACTTTAGACGAAGAAGCTTGGAATATTCTGAACGAGATAAAAATTGAAGCTAATAAACTTTTGGAGGAAAAAAGAAACAATGGCGTTATAGGTTCTTCATTAGACGCAGAAGTTAAAATATTTTGTAATTCAGAAACCTTCTTTCGATTAAGTCCTTGCATAGATGAATTAAAATTTCTTTTAATTGTTTCTGCAGCGACTCTTGAAATAAGCAGTGAAGATAACGAAACTAATTTCTCAATTGAGGTTTATCCTTCGAAAAAAGATAAATGCGACCGTTGTTGGCATCATACTGGTAATTTGAAGGAATTTTTGGATTCTCATATCTGTACCAGGTGTTTAGAAAATGTTGAGGGAGAGGGTGAAAAAAGGAAGTTTTTTTAAAACACAAAACTTTCTTACTTTATTCACATTGATAATTGGATTGGTAACGATTGACCAAATATCAAAGTATTTAATTGAAGCAAATCTAAATCTTTATGAATCAGTAAAGATTTTTGTATTGTTGGACTTCACATTCATTAAAAATTTTGGAGGAGCATTTAATCTCTTCAATGACGCAACTTTAGACATTGGAATAATCTTTATTTTTTTGGTTTCCTTAATATGTCTTTATTTGCTCTTAGCAATTTTTACAAATTTAGTCTTCAAGAAAATTAAATTCAGAGAAAGAATTTATTGGAGCGTGATTCTTGCCGGAGGATTAGGAAATTTGCTTGATAGGATTTATCGAGGCTATGTAGTAGATTTTATTGATATAACATTTAATCCCTATGTATTTAATTTAGCAGATTGCTTTGTGACATTAGGTATAATTTTCTTAATTATAGATTCATTTTTTTACACAAATGTCAGAAAGGACAATAAAGTTAGCTAATCCAAGAGGTTTTTGTGCTGGAGTGGATCGGGCTATAGATATTGTTAATATTGCTTTAGATAAATTTGGACCGCCTGTATATGTAAGACATGAAGTAGTTCATAACAGAAAAGTCGTACAAGATTTAAAACTTCGAGGAGCAAGATTTGTTGATAATCTTGAGGAGGTACCAGAAGGGTCTATCACAATTTTCTCTGCTCATGGTGTTTCCGAAAAAGTAGAAACACAAGCAAAAAAATATAATTTAAACTTTTTTGACGCCACCTGCCCCCTTGTAACCAAGGTTCATATGGAAGTTATTAAATATGCTCAGCAAGGAAAAGATGTAATCATGATTGGTCATAAAAATCATCCTGAAGTTGAAGGAACTTTAGGAAGATTCCCTTTAGACAGTTCAGGGAAAATACATCTTGTTGAAAACGAAGACGATGCAAAATCAATAAAAATAAATCAACCAAAAAACCTTTCATTAGTAACTCAAACAACTCTCTCTGTAGATGATACCAAGCAAATAATTTCAATTCTTCAGTCAAGGTTCCCAGAAATCAAATCGCCCAATTCGGATGATATTTGCTATGCCACACAAAATAGACAAGACGCAGTAAAGCAATTGGCTTTGGAAACAGAATTTATAATTGTTGTTGGTTCTGAAAACAGTTCCAATTCAAATCGATTGAAAGAGTTGGCCGAGTTGATGGGAACAAAATCTTGTTTAGTTGATCATGTTTCTCAGCTTTCAGAAATTGAATTACAAGATATCCGTAAATTAGGAATCACTTCAGGAGCTTCAGCTCCAGAAGAGCTTGTCAAAGAGATAATTTCCTACTGCAAAGGATTTGGATTTTCTATTGTCGAGGAGATACAAGGCTTAACAGAGAATATTTCTTTCAAATTACCTAAAGAGCTGAGATGAGGAATGATATAGCGATCATTGGTGCCGGTATTGCCGGCATAACAACTGCATATGCCCTAGCAAAAAAAGGCCATAGAGTTACATTGATAGATTCCAGGAGATATCCAGCAATGGCGACAAGTTATGCAAATGGTGGCCAACTTAGCGCAAGTAATTCTGAGACTTGGAATACTACGAAAAATATTCTCAATGGAATAAAGTGGATGTTTAAAAAAGATGCGCCGCTTCTTTTCAATCCATCCCCTAGCATTCAAAAATATAAATGGATGATGGGATTTCTTTTAGCTACATTTAACGGTAAACATAAGTCGAATACTCAGAAGACCATAGAATTGGCGAAGAGGGCTAGAGAAATCTATTTCAAAATTGCTGATTCAGAAGGTATTGAGTTTGATCTTTTAAAAAAAGGAATTCTCCATTTTTACAATGATGAAAAAGAGTTTAGCGCGGCAGCAAGTAAAGCTTCATGGTTAGATCAAGAGGGAATGGAATGGGATGCTTTGACTTTAGATGAAATTGAAGATTTAGAGCCGGCATTTAAGTCTGCAAGTAATCAAAAAAAAATAGTTGGGGGGATTTATACTAAATCCGATGCAAGCGGGGATATTCATAAATTTTGTATAAATATGATCAAGACTTTAGAAGAAAAGTATGGAGTTGAAACTTTTTTCAATACTGAAATAGAAAACATTTATAAGGATCAAGATAAAGTTATTTTGTCAGCTACCGATCAGGCTAGCACTAGAGGATATGTCTTTGACAAAGTGGCAGTTTGTGCAGGTGTTGAAACACAAAAGTTTGCAGATGTACTTGGCGATAGCATGAGGGTTTATCCGGTTAAAGGCTATAGCGTAACAATTTATTTGGATGATATGATCTCTCAACAAGCAGCACCTCAAGTTTCTCTTTTAGACGATCCAGTAAAAATAGTTTCTAGCAGATTAGGTAATAGGTTGAGAGTAGCCGGAACTGCAGAATTAGCTGGTAAAAATAAAGATATTAGACAAGACAGGATTCGTCCTTTATTAAATTGGGTAAGAGAATATTTCCCGTCAGTAAGTACTGAAAACTATACTCCTTGGGCTGGATTGAGACCCATGACTCCCGATATGATGCCTCTCATATTCGAAAGCAAGGCGAAAGGAATTTTTTACAATACTGGACACGGCCATTTAGGTTGGACATTAGGAGCCGCAACAGGTGAAATTTTGGCTGAAAAAATGGAAAATGATCAATAAGAATGGGTGGTTAACCGAAGCTGAGATAATTCCTTCTTCAAATTTTGATCAAAGGCCAGAAAATACAGAGGTTAAATTGATAGTCATTCATAATATTAGTCTGCCTCCAGAAAATTTTGAATCAGAAAATATAAAAAAATTATTCACAAATCAACTTGATTTTGATTCTCATGAATATTTCAAAGAGATAAAAGATTTAAAAGTATCTAGTCATTTTCTTTTAGATCGTAGAGGAAAAATTTTCCAGTTTGTGTCTGTTTTTGAAAGAGCTTGGCATGCAGGTATTTCAACATTCAATAACGAAGAAAATTGCAATGATTTTTCTTTAGGTATTGAGCTTATTGGAAGTGATACTACTAAATTTAGCAAAGACCAATATGATTCATTGAAATGGTTAATAAATACTTTGAAAAGTTTTTTTCCAGAAATTAAGAGTAGCAACGTAGTAGGTCACTCAGATATTGCCCCTGGAAGGAAGACAGATCCTGGACCCTTTTTCGATTGGACAAAGATAAGCTAATATAGCTTCATGCCTTCGTTTGATATTGAATCTAAAGTTGATAACCATGAGTTGTCTAATGCTATAGACCAGACTAACAGATTGATTTCTAATCGCTACGATCTTAAGGATGCAAATGCTCAAGTTTCATATCAAGAAAGCGAAATTAAAATTTCTGCTAATGAAACATTCCAACTTGAACAAATTATTCCAATTTTAAAAGAAAACTTGACTAAAAGAAGCATTGACTTAAAAAGCATTAAAATTGGTGAAATACATCAAACAAATAATGCTTCTCAAGTAAACATTGATTTAATTCAAGGCATTTCTAGTGAAATAGGCAAGGAAATCAACGCTTTGATAAAATCAAAAAAAATGAAAGTTCAAAGCTCAATTCAAGGTGATTCTGTTCGAGTAAATGGAAAGAAAAGAGACGATCTTCAAGCTGTAATAAACTTGATTAAAGAACACAATTTCGATCTGCCTCTTCAATTTCAAAATTTCAGGGATTAAATATGACTTTCTTAGATTCTTTGAGGAATTACCTAAGTCCTCAGATCCTTGTCATTATGTGCTTGGGTTTTATATCCGGAGTCCCTTATGGAATTTTAATGGACCCGTTAAACTACTGGCTCTCTGAAGAAGGCATAGAGAAATCTACTATTGGATTACTTTCTTTAGTCTTTTTAATTTACTCATTAAAAGTTTTGTGGGCGCCATTGGTAGATCGTCTTAAAGTTCCTGTTTTTAATATATTTGGACAAAGAAAATCATGGTTATTTCTATCCCAGTTTGTAACAGGATTAATAATAGTTCTCATCAGCTTTGTCGGGCCAAAAGAAAGCTTGAACATATTTATCTATTTAATTCTTGCAGTAGGTTTTTTTTCTGCAACGCAAGATATATGTGCTGATGCATTGAGAATAGAACTGGTAGAGAAAAGAGAATTGGGAGAAGCTTCTGCAGTTTATGTGATTGGTTGGCGAATAGGAGCTATCTTATTGTCTGGGGTAGCTACATTTTACTTAGCAGAGATATATGGTTGGCAGTTTGCGTATCGACTGATTGGGATCATTGTAATTTTTTTATCATTTCTATTTTTAATTTTTTTAAAAGAACCTATCAGAGAGATTAGGCCACCAAAGGATTTATTCAATGAACCTTTTGAATGGTTTAAAGATTCATTTCTCGCACCTCTTTTAGATCTATATTTGAGATATAAAAATCATTTGCTACTCCTTTTGTTGTTGATTTTTACTTATAGATTAAGTGACATGTTTTTAGGACCAATGGCCATGCCATTCTATAGAGAAACAGGATTTACAAAAATTGAAGTTGCAGAAATAACGAATTTTTATGGTTTAATCATGACAATTTTGGGAGGATTATTTGCGGGAGCATCAGTTCTTCGTTATGGGCTCTCCAAAAATTTAGTGGCTGGAGCTATATTAACGCCACTCACAAATTTACCTTTCATATACTTGAATATGATTGGGCATGACGTAAATTTTTTGGTTGTAACCATAACTTTAGATAATTTTACCCAAGGATTTGTAAACGTAATTGGCGTTACAATTCTTGGGACAATTGTCTCTAAAAGTTTCACTGCTACGCAATTTGCTCTTTTGGTTGCTTTGGTATCCATTCCTCCCAGAATAATCTCTGGTGGCTCAGGAATTATCGTTGATAGTATGGGATTTCATGAATTCTTTATAATTTGCGCATTGCTTGGAATACCAGCAATTATTTTTTCAATAATGGCTTATAAATTCAGACAAGAGCTCGGCTTTGAATAAAGGAATATATTTCACTAGATGGCTTAATTATTTTTTTCTTTTATTCATATTATCTCTTTATTTATTTTTTGCGCCCATTGAAAAAAATATAGAGTCCATTCCTCATTTAGATAAATTGGCTCATTTTATTATTTTTTTTAGTCTGCTATTTCTTCTGTTGAAAGTTGGTTTAGCTAATAGTTCAGCAGCATCAATTTGTTTAATTTATGCAGTGCTGACCGAAACAATTCAATACTTCCTAATTTATAGAGAAAGCAGTCTAGGAGATTTATCTTTTGATATTCTAGGGATAATTTTTGCATTATTTTTGTTTTCTTACTTGAAAAATGACACTTTGAACATAAGTAAATAAAGAGTTGTGAATTTGGCTTTCCTTTAATAGAATGCGTTTCTCACAACAGTTTAGTTATTTTTAAGGAGTGGAAGTATGAAATTTAATCCATTAGGAGACAAACTTCTTGTCAGAAGAAGTGAAGAAGAAGAGACAACCGCAGGTGGCATTGTTTTACCTGGCTCAGCAGCAGAGAAACCTTCTCAAGGAGAAGTTTTAGCCACTGGTCCCGGTAGAGTTCTTGATTCAGGAGAAAAGGTAGAAGTCCCAGTAAGCGTTGGAGACACTGTAGTATTTGGTCAGTATGCTGGCAGTAACACTATAAAAGTTGATGGAGAAGAACTTTTGATTTTAAGTGAAAGCGATCTTCTTGGAACAGTTTCTAAATAAATAAGTAATAAAATTTTTAATACGAGGTAAAAAATGGCAAAAGACGTTAAATTTAGTGATGCAGCTAGGCAGCTCATGCTCGATGGAGTAAATGTTCTCGCTGATGCTGTCAAAGTAACACTAGGTCCTAAAGGAAGAAACGTGGTTTTAGATAAATCTTTCGGAGCACCAACAGTAACAAAAGATGGAGTTTCTGTAGCTAAAGAAGTTGAGCTCCAAGATAAGTTTGAAAATATGGGAGCCCAGATGGTAAAAGAAGTGGCCTCTCAGACCTCAGATGCAGCAGGAGACGGAACAACTACTGCAACTGTTTTGGCACAAGCAATTGTAAATGAAGGTTTAAAATCAGTTGCCGCTGGATTTAACCCAATGGATCTTAAAAGAGGAATTGATAAGGCAGTGACAAAAGCTGTAGAAAGTATCCAAAGCATGTCTGAACCATGTGCCGATAGCACAGCTATTGCTCAAGTTGGAACAATTTCAGCAAATAGTGATGGGGAAGTAGGAGATATCATTGCTGAAGCTATGGAAAAAGTAGGCAAAGAAGGAGTCATCACTGTTGAAGAAGCAAGTGGAATTGAGAATGAACTTGAAGTTGTAGAGGGAATGCAATTTGACAGAGGTTATCTCTCTCCATACTTTATAAACAATCAAGATAAGATGATCACTGAATTGGAAGATCCTATGATTCTTTTGCACGATAAAAAAATCTCTAATATCAGAGAGCTTCTGCCATTGTTAGAAGCTGTAGCAAAAGCCGGGAAATCTCT
Source organism: uncultured SAR86 cluster bacterium (assembly GCA_902563105.1). Lineage (GTDB taxonomy): Bacteria > Pseudomonadota > Gammaproteobacteria > Magnimaribacterales > AG-339-G14 > MEDG-81. The sequence continues at coordinate 3,573 of CACEVU010000002.1, read as the reverse complement.
TTTAATCATCGCCGAGGATGTTGAAGGAGAAGCTCTTGCAACACTTGTAGTAAATAATATGAGAGGAGTTGTTAAAGTTTCTGCCTGTAAAGCTCCTGGCTTTGGCGACAGAAGAAAAGCAATGTTAGAGGATATTGCAATTCTTACTGGTGGAACGGTTATCTCTGAGGAAGTTGGTTTGAATCTAGAAGGAGCAACTTTGGAATCATTAGGGACTGCAAAAAAAGTGGTTTTATCTAAAGAAAACACTACAGTCATTGATGGAGCAGGAACACAGGACAATATTTCTGGAAGAGTCAATCAGATCAGAGCGCAAATCGAAGAAACTTCATCAGATTACGACAGAGAAAAACTTCAGGAAAGAGTTGCCAAGCTTGCCGGAGGAGTTGCGGTGATTAAAGTTGGTGCAGGTTCTGAAATAGAAATGAAAGAGAAGAAGGCCAGAGTAGAAGATGCATTACACTCAACTAGAGCAGCTGTCGAAGAGGGAGTTGTACCCGGTGGTGGAGTTGCTTTAATTAGAGCTCTTAAATCATCAGAGGGCTTGGAAGGCGATAATGAAGATCAAAACATAGGTATCTCTATAGCCTTAAAAGCAATGGAAGCTCCGATCAGACAAATCGTACTAAATGCTGGAGAAGAAGCTTCAGTTGTAGTCGATAAAATTAAATCTGAGAAAGGAAATCATGGATTCAATGCTGCGACTTCAGAGTATGGCGACATGATTAAAATGGGAATACTTGATCCAGCCAAGGTAACTAGAACCGCCTTGCAAGCTGCTGGTTCAGTAGCAGGACTGATGATCACAACAGAAGCAATGGTTTCAGATATTCCAGAAGAAAATGCTGGAGGAGGAATGCCTGGTGGTATGCCTCCAGGAATGGGCGGTATGGATGGTATGATGTAAAAATCATTCAAAAAAAGAAGAGGCCTATAATGGCCTCTTTTTTTTATCGATCTGGTTTAAGATATAATAAAGTTTTAATAAGGAGGAAGATTGATGGAGTTCGAACTTTATTTATATAACGTGTTAGTGAGATGGGGCCATATCCTAGTTGGTATTGCTTGGATAGGGCTACTTTATTATTTTAACTTCGTTCAAACAGAGTATGTAAAAGTGGCTGATCCAGATGCCAAATCTGATGTTATGAAAAAGCTAGCACCAAATGCCTTATGGTGGTTTAGGTGGGCTGCTTTTCTGACTTTTTTAACTGGTTTATATCTTTTATATGTTCAGGAAAGAGCTATTACTACAGCTATAACTTTAGGGTCGCTCATGGGCATAATCATGATGCTAAATGTTTGGGGAATCATTTGGCGAAATCAAAAAATTGTGATTGGTTTGAAAGAGGGAGATGCAGTGTCAGCAGGTGCCAAAGCTGGTTTAGCCTCAAGAACTAATACCTTACTTTCTTTGCCAATGCTTTATTTCATGGTTTCCTCAGCTCATGGCGGAACGGCTTCTTACCCTAAATCTTACCTTTTGATTGATCAGTCAGTTGCAGGAGGACCTATAGCAGGTTATCTCGGCTATGATTTTTGGATAGTTGTCATTGCTGTTTTGCTGATAGAGCTAAATGCTATTTATGGAAAGATGTTCCCAGTAATTGCTTCTGTAAGATCAGTAATAACTTCGAGCTTTATATTAACTATAGTTTTTTCTGGCTTAGTTTTTTATCTTTAATTAATCAATTTCGGGTTCTTCATCTTCTGTTTTAAGTTGGAGAACTCGAGCTATCTTTATCATATTGTTCCTTATGAGTACGGTCTCAATAAGGTAGTTTTCAATTTCAATTTTAATATTGTTTTCAGGTATCGTTTCTATTTTATCAATGATTAATCCATTTAAAGTTTTGGCTCCATTTATTGGCAATTCCCAATCAAGTTTTTTATTTAATTCTCTCAGAGAAACAGATGCGTCAATTAAATAACTTCCATCTTTTTGTTCCATTATTTCTACGGATTCCTTGTCAATGTCTGTTGCGAGCTCACCAACTATCTCTTCAAGGACATCTTTAATTGTTACAATACCTTTTACCGAACCGTACTCATCAATAACTACAGCAGTAGTTTTTTTATTTTTTTGAAAATTAAATAATTGTGTGCTCAAAGGAGTATTTTCAGGAGTAAAGTAGGCCTCCTCTAATGAATCAATTAAGTTCTCAATAGATTTGTCCTCATTAGAGAGAAAAGTAGTAATTCCATATAAATCGATTATTCCTCTTAATTCGTCTAAAGATTCATCGTAGACAGGTAAAAAATCTTTTTGGTTGTTTTGCAAGCTATTTAAAATATTTTCAATTGATTGGTTTATATCAATACCAATAATTTCACTTCTTTGCGTCATGACCTCATCAACAGAGACCTTATCAAGCTCCAATACACTAATTAACATATCTTGATATTTCTTAGGAATGAGATCTCCCGAGTTTTCCAGAACACTTTTTAATTCTTCAGGAGATAAGTCTTCATTAAAAGTGGTTTCTTTTGTTCCGGTTAACCTCATAAAAAAATTCGTGAAAAAGTTTACAAATACAACCAAGGGTCTGAGTATTTTTTGCAAATACTTCAATATTAAAGAAGCAGGTAAAGCAACTTTTTCAGAATTAAGGGCAGCAAAGGTCTTTGGTGTTATTTCAGCGAATATTAAAATAATTAATGTCAACGCGATAGAGCCTATGACTACTCCGCTATCACCAAATAAATTTAAGCATAAAACTGTTGTCAAAGAAGCTGCTAGGATATTTACAAAGTTATTCCCAATTAAAATAACTCCGAGAAGTCTATCTGGTCTTTTAAGAAGTTTATCTGCTCTGATTGCTCCTTTGTTATTCTCTTTGACAAGATGTTTCAAACGATACCTATTTAAAGACATCATTGCTGTTTCTACACCAGAAAAAAAAGCAGAAAGAAAAAGTAAAAAAATGATGCTAGAAAATAGCATCCAAGGATTAACGTCTGCCAATTTTTATATTTTGGTAAGTTTGTACTAGCATTTTTTACAATTATAAGAAGGTTTTACTTGAATACAAAATTAAATTACTTAGAATACGCATCTTAAAGAATTTTATGGTTACTATTAGATTAGCTAGGGGAGGCGCAAAAAAACGTCCTTATTTTCACATTACTGTTGCTGACTCAAGAAGAGCAAGAGATGGAAAATATATCGAAAGAGTTGGATTTTTCAATCCTATAGCTTCTGCCCAAAATGACAGATTAAATATAAATCATGAAAGGCTCGATTATTGGGTTAGCAAAGGAGCCAAAGTAACAGATACAGTTAAAAATCTAATTAAACAGTCTAAATTTTCTCCAGAAGAATTCAGCAAGCTTTTAGCTGATAAAGAAGCCTTAAGATTAACAAACTTAGAAAAGAAAAAGTCAGCTTCAGAATCTGGGACTATTGAAGATAGCTCTGAGAACTCAGAAGCAGATTCAACTGAAACAGTTGAAAATCAAGAATCATCACAAGATAATAACAATGTTGATAAGGAGGAAAAATCGATGGAAAAAACTGAAGACATTATAGATAAGGTTGCCGAAGGCACTAAAGAAGTTGCTGAAGAAGCTGCA
>CACEVU010000001.1 GCA_902563105.1 uncultured SAR86 cluster bacterium | reverse complement strand
ATTGGTACAGATTTCATCGACGTATTGGGTTTAAGATTAATTGTTAATCCAGATGTTAAGCCCTCCAGTGATAGAATTTTTGCATATAGATACTCTTTACAATCTGAAGAAGATCTAAAACATCCTAGAGGAAATAAAAGAAATATTTTTTTTGCTGTTACAGACGAGCGTCCAGTAAATTTTGATGATTTTGATTTGTCTTCAGTCGTTTTATCCGTTGGGCAAGATTTTTATCTAGAAAGTACCAATAAATACTTCTCAAACCCGATTGCTAATCTATCCTATACAGGATCCCAGATTTTCCTTGCTGACAGAGGCCTTTTAAATACACATCAAATGTCATTTCAAATAGGCTCAAAAAGAAATAATAATCTTTATATGGGCTTAAAACTCAATCACGATCAAAGAAATTTTGAGAGAAATAAAAATAAATCGGGATATATGAATGGCATAAGCTCGGTCTTATCATATGAGTTTTCAAATAATTTATTTACGAGTATTGAATATTCATTTAATAAATTCGTTGCCCAAGTTGAATCTGAAGATTACACGCAAAGACTCTTAAATATGAGTCTAATTAAAAATTTTCCAAACGATTATTCTTTAAGCCTAAATTTTAACCAGTTGAAAAAGAATTTCTATAAAGCTTCTTTTCCATGGCCATTAAGAAGAGATTTAGGAAATACAATTACTTTTAATGTCTCAAAGCTTTTTTTTCAATGTCACAATATCTCGTTAGGAGTAAGTAAATCAAATTTCAATAGCACCGTGGGTTTGTATGAGAAAAAAAATACATCAACGACTGCTGATTATGCTTATATTTGTCTTGGAGATTGATTTTTAATGAAGGTTAAAACGATACAAAAAATACTATCAGCGATTCTTTTCTTATTAAGTTGTAATGTTGCTTTATCACAAGAGCAAATTGGGGTTGCAGCAGCAGTAAATAAAAATACAGTTGATTTAACTCCAGAAGAAAGACTCCTCGTCGAAGCTGGCTATAAAATTATTCAAAATAGAACTATTGAAACCGATGAAATTGGAAAAGCTCAAATGCTTCTTTTAGATGGAACTTCTTTTGCTATCGGACCTAATTCTTCAGTAACTCTAGACAAATTCATATACAACCCTGAAACAGCAGAAGGTTCTTTAGAAGTAAGTGCAAAAGGATTGTTAAGGCTGGTTGGAGGCAAAGTTACAAAAAAAACTCCGGCATTAATCAAAACTTCATCAGCTGTCGTTGGAATTAGGGGTGGCATCACGATTGTTCAGACAGAAGATGAACGAGTCGATGCTGCATTTATTTTTGGTGAAGAAATGACGGTAACTCCTAATTTAAATCCCGACGCAAGAACTTCTATCACTCAAGAAGGATTTGTTGTTTCTGTAGAAAATTCTACACAAGATATTCAACCAGCTGTTCCTCTAACTCCTGAAAATTTGGAAGACTTTCAAGGAAGTTTCAGTTCAAATTCAGAAAGCAACGAATTGGATACGGAAACAGATACAGAAACTCAGGAAACTGACATTGAGGAGGAAAATTCTGAAGAAAATGATCAACCGGAAGTTGATGAAGATTCAATTGAAGAATCTGGCGTACAAGAAAATTCATCAGATGTTGAGCCAGAAGAAATTCTTACTGCAGATGACATTGATACAGAATCATCAGAGATTCTTACTGAAGAAGATGAAGAGCAAGTTCTGGAAGAAATTCAAGATGTTGTAGATTCTACAGTTGCAGATGAAATCTCTGTTGAGCAATCCTCAAGCATAAGATCTGCAGCAGCCGCAGCAGCTGGAGGAGTAGCTACAAATACGCCTGAAGTAGTTGATATTGGTCCAACATTTACCATTTACATTGATACCAACCTTGCTGCTACCAATTTTTCAGAAACTCACTCAACAGGAAGTACGATCGCATTCAGCACCGTTTGGAGCGATGATCCAGTGACTTATTCGCTCACGGGAAGTGGTAGTGATAGGTTCAGTATCGATGCCAGCGGTAATATCGTTTTAGAAAATGCCTTTGATTATGAAACGGTAAATACTTTCAATTTAGTTTTCTCAGCAGCTGACGGTACAACGACAGTTACTAAAAATCTTAGCTTTACTTTGAATAACGTCCAAGAAGAATATGAATCTTTAATTTTGAGATATTCTGGAGACTTTAATTCAGTAACCCGAAATGGATTTTCGGCTTCAGCTGTTAGAGGTGTTTCTGGTTCTTCCCTCCCCGTCTTATATGAAGAACAAATTGGTACAACTGCAACGACAAATGTCTCGAGCGTATTGTCTTGTTCTGGAGTGAATTGTTTTATTCCAGTTGAGATCAATGACGGTTCTTCTTTGAACTGGAAATATTATTTCCCAGTCGAAACAGTAGGAAATGAGGGAAATTCATTTCAACCAAATAGCTCATCTGGTAATTGTTGTAATGGAGATGACAACACAAAAAATAGAGGTAAATACGAAAGTATTCTGGGTACTACAATTTCTACTGTAATCAATGATTCAGAAATTATTAATTCAGCTTTGAGTAATGACTTTGGCTTCTTAACTACTAAAAAAGATGCTCAACAAATAAGTTTCAATTCTTCAAGTTCAAAAACTTCTTCCTACAACTTATTTAAGGATCAAATTATTGTCGGAGGCGAGGCTTATAAGTCAGCCGATTTAAATACTTTTACCAATTCTGGGAAAAAGGTAATTGCAATGGCAATTATCCCTGATGAAAATCATGCTGAGTCAGCCGGATCTTTAAGCGATTATTTTTATCCAAATTTCATACCAAAAAATATTTGGTCTTATGGAGATCCTGGCGTTTCGTATTGTGCGATTGAGCAAACTACAGGCTGTAATGATATTGAAAACAATTATTACTTTCATAATTTAGCTCTAATTAATGACAATGCTAGTAATATTTCATCATCTAGATTTCTGAATAACAATCAATCAGGAGACTTACCTGAGGGAACTTCTCTATGGTGGCAAGTCATTAATCAAAGCGGAATAAATGTTGGACTCTGGGCTCAAGCATCTATTAAACATTCCTTCAATTACAGTTCTGACCCACATGGTGCTCGAGATGATCAAAGAAGTCTCTTAAATGTAGTTATTTCTAACTTAAAATTAAAATCTACTGATACCAGTAAATATTCTGCTTCTGATACAGGACTCAGCTTAGATGGTTATCATTATTGGTCTTATCAAGCGCCAACAAACGTTAGCGATAATGGAGCGGGAATAGTTTACGGCGTTTCTAATATAGAGTGTGCTACTTCTGCAAACTCAGGTTGTTTTTGGGGAAGCGATAATTCATTTTCACCATCTGGCATGATGCTAACTTCTTCAGATCCTTACAAATCAGGAAACATGTCTTTAAGTGTGAGTTATGATTCTAATTCTGATAGCTTTTCTACAGGAACTTTTAATACCGCAGCCGTTGTGCAGCCCATCGAAGTATCCTCGAATAATTTTGATTCGGATCAATCCATCAATCAATTCAGATCAACAAACTTTTATCAAGCAACTTCTGCTTATGCTGGTTTTTTAGCAGGCATTTTAGAATTTGATGTTAACGGAGCGGGAAATTCTCAGCTTGCTTCAATAGCATCACAAAGTAATGCATCATTCACTTTTGATGAAACCAATGACGATGTTCAGATAGTAGCTCCTCTTTCGATATCCACTTTTGCTTCAAATAATTTCACTTCTAATTGGTCCACAATAGATACTGGAGTTGTTACTCTGAGTTTTGGCGATGCTACAAATGCTGAGGCAAAATCAGCCTACATTTCAAAAGAGGTATTTGCTGCAGAGATAATTGATAATGGCATGCAAATTGATGCATCATCCGGCGGTAATAATAATTTAGCCGGGGTAATAGTTTCTTACAATACTTTGGATCAAGCAGAAACTGATTTTTTAGCTATGCCTAATACTGATTATTCAACCTGGGGATTTTGGGCTATGAGTTCCATAGATTTTTCTCCTAATGCCGGCAGTCAAAATGTCTCGGTACATCTTGCTCCTTGGGTAGCAGGTCAACTGCTGAGTGTCTCAGACATTCCGACTAGCGGTACGGCAACTATGTCCGGCTCTGCGATCATGAGCACTGCTTTTCGTCATAACCAATCAGGATCAATTTATGATGTTCATAAATATATTTCTAATGGCAGTGTCCAAGTTCAATTCAATTGGGATGCTGGAGGAAACTATACAGGCACTTTTTCTTTGTCAGATTATGACGAAACAAATCCTATTGCGATAAGCGCGGGTATCACAAATTTCAATTTTAACATCACTGGTTCGGGAGTTAGTTATTCTGGTAATAAAACTAGTTTTAATAATGGCTGGGGTGGCAGCATTTCTGCTCAAGGACTTTTATATGGAGGTAACAGTCCAGATGAAAGTGGCGGCAGGATGAATGTATCTTTATCTAAAACAGGAGATATAAATACTTCCGGAGCAAATGATTTTTATTTTGCAGAAGGAATATTTTTAGTCGATTAAGAATCATTACTTGAGGATGAACCTTCGCTAGAAGATGATTCGCTCGAAGAAGATGCATCAGATTCTGTTGAAGATGCTTGAGGAGGTTCAAAAACTACTGTGCCATGAATTACCGAAGGATCGCCATTGTTTAAAATTCCCTCAGTAGGAATATTTCCAATGAAATCACTTGAATCCGAAGAACCTGTATCTTTGATTGATGCTGTACTTGGCAGATCAGATAAATTTAAAGCATAGTTCCTTGTGTGGGCATTAATTTCTTCTTGGGATAGTTGTTTTAAAAAGTCATCTCCTCGAAGTGCGATTACTTTTACTTTTTCTGTTTTTGAAGGATCTATATTTTCTAAAACGGCTCCATCGGGCAACATAAAATCAGAGATACTTCTGTAGCAAGATCCATCCCAATCAGAATCGCTTACGTATTTTCCTATTAGCTGATCGGTACATTTGTCATAAACACGCCTGGGAAAATTCCAAAGTTCGCCAAAACCCTCAAAATCCAGTTTTATATTTTTCCCGGCATGAGAAATTCCTGCAAAATTGTTTTTAATCCCAGAGTCAGGAACGTTATAAGAAAACCTTTCTGGCGGTGAAAAGTCTATTTTTGCCAAATTAGTTTGATTATATAAATCGTATCTAACCCTAGTTCTCAACCCAATCCTGTAGTGAGTCAAATCGTTGTCGTAAATTTTATCTTGGCAGAGGTAAACCGCATTTTGATCGAAAACACGTTCTGCAGGTGATGCCTTTTTTTTAAATCTATGATGGTATCCGTTATATTCGTTATTTCCAGTATCGCTATTTACATCTGAATTTCTATCGCATTCGACTAAGCTTTTCGCCTCAGCAGTATTTGGCAACACCTTCATACTAAAATCGCCATGGTTTCTTCTAGTGTAGTTGTTAGTCGTTATTGCAGGATCTTTTTCATAATACTCATAATCTTCTATTTGCTCTTGAATTTCGTAGGTCATTCCATCAATTGTTTTTTTTAGCTCTATTCCGCCAGAAGATGGAACAGTGACGTATATGCTATTGGGCCAAGTTAAAGGAACATTCGATGCCCCAGCGTCGATTTTATTGTCTGTTATACGTGAATCAGAAATGGTATAAACGGCAATGTCTGACTCTTTGATTCCATTAATGCCGTTAGGACTCCCAACCGAATAATCTGGTTCACTACCATCCTGGATATTATTTTGATTGTCATCTCGATAGACTTCCTCTTTAAAAAAAGGACCTATATTTTTATAAGGTGTGACACTCAAAGCGCCTTTTGCATGACTGGTATTGCTAGCTCGAATTATTGAACCCATGGTTTGACTTGCCTTTAAGGCGTCTATGCATCGTTCTATGCAAAAAACACTTGCTGGCAGTTGACTCAAAGAAATATTTTTGCGACTTCTTGAGGAAACTCGATTATTACCAGTTGCAGTACTTGGATTTTGAAAAGCGGTATCTGGGACATGATAATTAATTCTATTATCTTCATCCCAGAGCCACATTGATGCTACATAGTTATAGTCAGGGTGAATCATAGTATTAAGCCAATCGGTATTGGTAAATACAATTGGATTATTAAAATCAATTTGCCCATCTTGATTTGAAAAATCTATCCCGCCTGTAATAGTGAAGGTTACAATTCCATCCAAAACAGCTATCGTTCCTAAATATTCAGGGCAGTTCCGATTTACAGCATCACAATTACCAGTGAAGTCTTGCCCGCCGTTGAGTAATATTTTTGCTTTTGATTTCCAACTATCCTCTGTTTTGTAATGGTCGGCATAAAATTGAAAAGACATTTTATCGAATTCAACCAATTGATATCTGGAAGTAGAGATTTCTTCAACTCGGTAATAATTGGTTAACAATCTATAAAGATTTTCATCATTTGAATTGTTGCTGTTACGCCATAATGTGTCATTACTTACGTAAGCTCTATCGGTACTGTCTACATTTCCACCCCAATAAGAAGCATGACCATAAACTGTTTTTTCAAGTCCTAAATTTTCAGCTGCACTAGCTCTAAGTGACATAGAGCTCAAAGGTATGTCATATTTTGTTCCATCGGATTCTTTGTAAGTACCATATTCCCAGACATGCCTTTTAGCTTTTGTAATATCGGTACTCCAACAATGTTCGCCAGTTAATCGGTCTTTCGAGCCTCCATATAAACCAATCTTTGTCCCACTCGTGTTTATCAAAGTGTCAATATCTGACTCATTGAGTTTTGGACCTTTTGCTATGTAACCGGCGCTTGACGATATCCATTCCATTTCTTGTGCTTCGATAAATTTTTGACAAAAAATCTTTGCGGCTTTATCAAAATGTCCTTGGAGACTAACTGTATAGAAATCGGTATTGTTAAAATTTTCTCCATAGTTATAGAACATTGGAACCGTAAGAACTAATTGAACTTCACTATCATTAAAAGTCATATAAACCGTTGCGCCGGGATCTTCTTCGCCCCTGTATAAATAACTGACTGTATTTCCAGTAACATCCAAAATCCCTTTTTCCATTGTGAGGTTGGCAGGAACAAAATACCCACTCGGCATTGTTATATCGTTTTTATTTTTTATTTCCCAAGACAAAGTGAACACACCGTTTGGGTTTGCCTCACTGACATCTTCCCTTTGTTCTGTAAAGGCATAAACCAAAAATGGATATAGTAAGCCACTGTCATCCCATAATTGTTGATAAACTTCTACCCAAGATTTTCCTTGTAGGACGTTAGTGTCAACAATACCTTCAATCGAAGATGTTGCTTTGGTGTAACTTGTCGTATCTGCGGTAACTTCTGCATCTGCTGTGGATCCATCTGCACTAGAAGCTTCTGAAAGAGAGGACTCCAAAGCACTATTAGCGCCATCAGCAGATTCGCAAGATGCCGCATCGACTAAGGACACATATGCCCCAGCATCAACGAAACTTGACGGACTCATGTTTTTTACAAAACAAATGAGAAAGTTTATATCCTGTAAGGAATCGTTTGCTAATAGTCCATTGACATAAAAATCTTTCTTTGAAAGATCGGCTTCGTAGGTTTGATTAAAAGCTGAGCTACTAAAAATAAGCGATCCTAAAAAAATTATTAGATATTTTTTTGAGAACATTGATATCAATTAGATTCTACAGCATCTATCTGATTGGGCAGAGTACCACTGGGTCCTAAAAATATAGAGGTTTCTCCTGAAGAGCCAGATTTTGCAGGATCTTTGCCGCAAGACAAAACAAACAACATCATAAAAATTAACAAAAATTTCATATAATTATTTTACATCAAGAAGAATTACTTCTGCCAGCCAACTGGAATAAGCTTTTCTTCTAAAAAATTACTTGGTACTTCTTCAATGACAGTTCCAAACGTATCGTTCCAACGATTTAGAAAACCGAATAATGAAATTACAGAAACAATATCGATAATTTGTTCGTTAGAAAAATACTCTTTTAGTTTATCAAAATGTTCTTTTTTACTCTGATTGGGCGCAGTTCCAGAGGCAAAGGCCAAATCAAGCAAAGCTTTTTCTTTATCGTCATAATGGCTGGATTTTGAGTAAATTAAAATATCAGAAATTTTTTTTAATGAAATTCCCGATCTTTCAGCGCCATGCGCAGTATGCGACTGACAATATTTACAACCCGAGCTTAAGCTTGAGGCCAGTGCAATCAATTGTTTCGTTCCAGCATCAATATTTTTGGACAGAAATATAGCGTTGGTTAAGTCTGAAAAAGATTTTATTAATGAACTATTTTCAGCCATTAAAAGATATGCATTTGGTAGATAACCCATATAACTTTCAATGAAACCAAACATTTCTTTGAATTCTGGAAAGTCTTCTCGTTTTTTAGTATCGATAAATGCAATGTTCATAAACTTAATTACCAGATACCTTTCTATCGATTCCTTCCCAGTAAGGATCTCTTAGTTCTCTTCTTAAAATTTTTCCAGAAGGATTACGGGGTAATTCGGGTATAAAGTTAATCGATCTTGGGCACTTATAGCCTGCTATTTGTGTTCGAGTGTAGGAAATGATTTGTTCTTCATCCAAGGAAGACGAATCCGAAAGAACAACAAAGCCTTTTACTGTTTCGCCCCATTTTTCATCAGGAATTCCCACAACAGCAGCATCTAAAATTTCCTCATGACTCATCAAGGCATTTTCTACCTCAGCTGGATAAATATTCTCTCCTCCAGATACAATCATGTCTTTAACTCGGTCGTGGATAAATAAATAGCCCTCTTCATCAAAATATCCGGCATCGCCTGAATAAAACCAACCATCTACAATCGATTCCTTAGTTGCATCTGGTTTATTCCAATACCCTTTCATATTGAGATCTGATTTAGATAAAACCTCTCCTATCTCTCCAGGCTTTAGATCTGCTCCATTTTCGTCGACAACTTTTAATTTCACTCCTTTAAGTGCTTTACCACAAGACCTTAATTTGCCCTTTTTGGGATCATGATCTTCCGGCAACATTATGGTTATTGCCCCGCTGGTCTCAGTCAGGCCATAGACCTGAAAAAGATCACACTTCATTATCTCTTGCGCTTTGAGAATGGTGTCATCTGCAATTGGAGAAGCTCCGTAAAGAACGAAATTTAAAGATGAAAAATCCGTGGTTGATGCATCCGGATGACTTATTAAAAATAAAATAACTGCAGGAACAAATAAGGAAGACCTAATTTTTTCTTCTTCTATGAGTTTAAGAATAAGTCCAGGATCTATATCGGCAATAATTATATTCCTGCAGCCAAATACATACCCCCAAATCCCCCAGTTTGTGCCAGCTACATGGTAGCCAGGCATACAAACCAAATTGGTACTTCCCTCTTCAAAAGGGACGATACCGTCGATGCTCGAATTGGCAGCTGAAAAATTTTTATTTGTAAGTTGCACTCCCTTAGGATGACCTGTAGTACCTGATGTATAAAGTTGTAGAATATCGTCATCTAAATCGGAGACCAATCCTGTATCATTTTTTGATTGGGAATTTCTCCATGATATGAAGTCTTCATATTTTTCGTGATTTCCATCGACAGCAATGATTTTTTTAATTTTAGGAAGTTCATCAATAATTTGATCTATGACTGGATAAAATTCTTCTCCAACAAATAGTACTTCGCTTTCAGAATCATTTAACACGTAACTCACTTCGGGTGGTGCTAAACGCCAATTTACACCAACCGTCACGGTATTTGATTTAAGCGTTCCAATCAGAAATTCAAAAAAATAGTCTGAGTTTTTTCCGTAATACGCGATTCTAGAATCTTGCAAACAACCCAAATCAATTATGCCGTTAGCAACTTGATTAGAAAAAATATTTAAATCTTCATAGGTGGTTTCTCTATCTAGAAATTTATGTGCAATCGCTGTGGGCGTTTTATTAAAACGCCACTTAAATAATTCTTGGAGTGTTTTGTTTTCAGGAATATTCATTTTTTTTACTTGTTTTATTATCTTTTTTATTTACTTATTTAATCTTAAGTTTGACAGAAAATAAGTTTGATAGTAATCCATTATAAGAAAAAAATTGATGCTCACTTTCTCCTATGTTTTTATAAATAAGCTAAATCACATAAATATGGGGAGGTAATTATGGATAAAGCATTTGATATGATTAGAGACTTAGTTTCTGGTTTAACTGGAATCTTAGTCGGTGTAATCGCTCTTGGTGTTGTAGCCGGTATTGTTTTTGATAACAATGCATGGTTCTTCGGTGGAGTATTAGGAAATCTGCTAGGTGTTATTCAACAATTGGGTGATGCTGGAATTGTAGGTCTTTTAGCTGCAGCACTGCTTTATAAATTACTTAAGTAATTTAGCATTGAGCCGGGGATTTTCTCCGGCTCAATTTTAAAAAAAATGGAAATTTTTAAATTCAAAAAAATAAAGAAATTCTTATATAAATCGTCAGAAATACTTGGCTTATTTATAACTATTTCTGTATTGATTGGATTGATTTTTGGTCCAGAAACACCTGTTTTTGGAAAAATACTTAATAACGTTTCTGAGGTAATGAATTTATTTGGAGAAAATGGGCTCTTAGCTTTGGTTTCTTTAATAATTATTTTTGCTATTTTGAAAAAATAAGCTTCAGTACTTTATATAAATCTACCTATATTTATTTTTTTCAAAAAAAGATTCCAGAGAAAATATTATTTTTGAAATTGATGAGGAAATGAACCCACTAAATCTATCTTGTAGATTTTGTTTCGTAATATAAGAAATTTCAAAAATCTCATGTTTTTTTGAGAGGTTCAATAAATATTCGTCACTGGTAGAAATTTCATCAACCAATCCTACTTCTAAAGCTTTGATTCCTTCCCAAGTTTCTCCGGTTGCGATTTTTTTCATATTTAATTTAGGCCTGAATTTTTTGATGTGGTCTTTAAATAGGATGTGGATATCCTCTAAATGTTCCTTGAATTTTTTTCTACCCGCTGGCGTCGTCTCTCCAAACATAGTTATAGTTCTTTTATATTCTCCTGCAGTATGAAGTTCATAGTCGACATCATTTTTTTTAAGAATTTTATGGAAATTTGGAATAGCTGCAACAACGCCTATAGATCCAATTATTGCAAACGGTGAAGAAACTATTTTGTTGCATACACATGCCATCATATAACCACCTGATGCAGCGACTTTATCTACACAAGCTGTTATCTTAATACCAGCATCTCTTAATCTTTGTAATTGTGCTGCACATAAACCATATCCTATTACAGTACCTCCGGGACTTTCCAGTCTCAAAACGAGTTCTTGACACTTAGTTTCGCTTTTTAAAATAGCAGATATTTCCTCTTTTAAATTTTCTACAGAAGATGCTTCTATGTCGCCATTAAAATTTAAAACATAAACTGGTTTCGTGATTGCCTGATTTTTTTTAGCTTTAAATTGTTTCTTTTTTTCTTTGAAAAGTTTTTTACGCTCTGCTTTATTCAAAGATAAAGATTTTATAGCACCTGCCATATTCTCAAATTTATCTGAAAGGTTGGTAATTTTTAGGGAGCCAGAAGCAGGGTTATTCTTTCCTTTTGAAGAAAAGATCAATAAAAGTGGAACGGCAATAATAATTAAGAAGGTTAAAGTTTTTAGTAAAAACAAACCGTATTCAATAAGAAAATCCATAAGGAAAATGAGTTTATCAGGAAAAATATAATTATCTAGGGAGAATCAATTCTTTTGAACCATCCATATAATCAATTAAAACCTCAGGTATTTTTACAGAGCCATTTTCATTTTGATTATTTTCTAAAATCGCAGCCAATGTTCTACCGACTGCTAAACCTGAGCCATTTATAGTGTGACAAAATATGTTTGCTTTCGATTGTTTGATCCTAATTTTCATTCTCCTAGATTGAAAGTCAGAAAAATGAGAACAGGATGATATTTCCCTATAACTATCTTGACTGGGAAACCACACCTCTAGGTCGTATGTTTTAGTTGAAGCAAACCCAGTATCTCCCGAACATAAGATTACCTTCCGATAAGGGAGACTTAAATTTTCTAGAATAGATTCAGCATCTAGTGTTAATTTTTCTAGTTCAGATTCTGCATCTTCTGGATGAACGAACTTCACTAATTCAATTTTGTCAAATTGATGTTGACGAATCATTCCCTTAGTATCTTTGCCATAACTACCTGCTTCGCTTCTAAAGCATGGTGTATGTGCAACATAATTTATAGGTAAATCCTCTGAATTAAGTATTTCGTTTCTATGTATATTAGTCACCGGTACTTCAGCAGTTGGAATCAAATACATATTGTCATTAGAAATTTTAAAAAGGTCTTCTTCAAACTTAGGTAGCTGTCCTGTACCTTTAAGAGATTCAGAATTTACTAAATAAGGTACATAAAGTTCTTCATATCCATTTTTAGTATGTAAATTCAACATATATTGGATTAAAGCTCTATGAAGTTTAGCAATTTCGTTTTTTAAGATAACAAAACGGGATTTAGAAATTTTTACTGATTCTTCAAAATTCATACCATCTAATAGCTTGCCGATTTCTTGATGATCTTTTACTTCAAAATTAAATAAATTTTTATGACCCTTTTCGTAAATTACTGAATTTTCATTTTCTGATTTTCCAACGGGAACATCCTCGGAAATAATATTTGGAATTTCTAAAAGAAAATTATTTAAATGTAATTTTGAAGAATCTAATTTAATTTTTGATTCTTTCAGTTGACTAGATATTTGTGAAGCCTCTTTCAATTTATTTTTCTTTAAGTCAGGATCTTTTTCAGAGGCAATTTCCTTAGCTATTTTATTTGATTTTTCTTGTAAAGATTCAGTGTCAATCTGATTTTTCTTTCTCTCTGCATCTAGCTTGTTGAACACTTCAACATCAAAAAGAAAATCTCTTTTTTTTAAGTTTTCTTGGATTGATGAAGGATTACTTCTTAATATGTTGATGTCTAACATTCTTAATTCATTATTATTAAGGTTGCATCTTTATTATAGTCAAATATTTTCTGATCAAGATTTTCATTTATTTTTATATTAAAAAGATTTATTTCAGTGAATGAATCAAACTGATCTTTATAGGATATTTTTTTTAGAGTTTTTCCATCTAGTTCAAAGTCAATTTCATTTACAAAATTTGAAGCCTTTAATTCTTGAAGTGCTTTGCATATTTCTAAACTGGTTTTTATTAAAATTAGCGCAGGAATCTGTTTTTCTATATTAGAAGTTTTATATTTAACTGTTTCGTTTAAAGCAAAATCTGTTCTGTAGATTTCATTTTCATTCATAATCAATTCAGTTTTGGAAGGTTGTATTGTAGAAATCTTAAATTTTTTTGGCCTTTTAATGAATATTTCACCTGAGACATTGTCTTTTGGAGACTCTTGAAAAATTTGCCTGTATTCAAGTTGAATGGTTTTTGTTTCTGACGAAAAAAAAATGTTTTCATTTAAATCATTGCACCCAAATAAACTTGATGAGAGACAAAGGAAAACTATATAAAAGCTATTCGGCATTTGCATTTGGAGCTAATACTTCCCTGTTGCCATTGGAATTCATTTCGCTTACCAAACCTGCATCTTCCATTGCCTCGATCAATCGTGCTGCTCTGTTGTAACCGATTCTGAATTTTCTTTGGACAGCAGAGATTGATGCTCTTCTAGTTTCTAAAACAAAAGAAACGGCTTGATCGTAAAATTCATCTTTTTCTGAATCTCCTCCTTCAGTATTGATATCTGCAACTTCGGGAGCCTTGGTAACTTCTTCAAGATAATCAACATCTTCTTTTTTCTTCCAATCCTCTACAACTCTTAATATTTCATCTTCACCCACGAAAGCTCCGTGGACTCTCAATGGTATAGAAGTGCCTGATCCAACATAGAGCATATCTCCTTTACCAAGAAGTTGTTCTGCTCCTACTTGATCTAACACAACTCTTGAATCCATAGAAGAAGCGACATTAAATGCCATTCTTGCAGAAATATTTGCTTTTATAAGTCCAGTAATGACATCCACTGAAGGTCTTTGAGTTGCCAAAAGCATATGTATCCCTGCAGCTCTTGCTTTTTGAGCCAATCTAGCGATTAAATGTTCAACTTTTTTCCCAACAACCATCATCAAGTCTGCTAGTTCATCAACAGCAATAACAATTAACGGCAATTCTTCAAGAAGAGGAATTTCAGATTCTATAATCTCTTCACCCTCTTTGGGTTTCCACAAAGGATCTTTAAGAGGATTGCCTGCTTTAATTGCCTGAGAGACTTTTGTATTAAAACCATTGAGGTTTCTTACTGATAAAGAAGCCATTAATTTATACCTTCTTTCCATTTCATTTACGCACCACCTCAAACCATGAGCAGCTTCTGACATATCCGTAATTACAGGTGTTAATAAATGAGGTAAATCTTCATATACTGACAGTTCTAGCATTTTAGGATCTATGAGAACTAATTTAACTTCCCTTGGGGTGGCTTTATAAAGAATGCTCATTAACATCGAATTCAAAGCTACTGATTTACCAGACCCTGTAGTTCCGGCAATTAGTAAATGGGGCAAACTTGCAAGATCTTCCAAGATAGGTTTTCCCTCGATATCTTTTCCATATGCCAAACTGATTGGGCTTTTTGATTCTTCAAAAACTTTTGAAGAGATTACTTCTCCAAGTAAAACATCCTCACGATCAGCATTGGGAATTTCAATACCAATTGTTTCTCTACCTTGGATTACTTCAACTATTCTCAAACTTCCTACTCCAAGAGATCTTGCTAAATCTTTATTAAGACTAGACACTTGAGAAACTTTTATTCCTTTAGGTAATTCAACTTCAAATCTTGTAACAACTGGCCCTCTCATCGTTTCTTTGACAACTGCGTATTCGTTTTCAGGACCGGTAATTTTAAATTCAGCTAATTTTGTAATCAGTGCATTTTTTAAAACGTCTAACTCATAAGCCTGCTGTGATGAAAATTCTTTGGAATCTGATACCTTTTCTTGTAGTAAAGAAATTTTAGGCATAGATCCTGGTAAAGATTTTTCAAATAATTCTGTCTGTTTCTCTAAATGGACTTTCTTTCCTTGAGGAATTTCTTTTGGCGCCTCTTTAATGGTTGGTTTAGGCATCTTTTCCATTTTGTCTTTATGTTCATCTAAAAATGACTGTCTATTTTTTTTCTCATGTCTTTCTTTATTTTTTTTAATAAGCAATGAAAATCCGTCTTTTAAAAAGTTTGAAATTAAATGAGAAGAATTTATAAAAAAATCTTGGATATCTGAAATAAAGTTTTTCCATGATAGATTTACAGTAAGAGTGAAACTAATGAGAAGGAAAAAAACTGAAACAATCGTGGAGCCTAAAACGGCGAGGTATGGTAATAAAAAATCTTTTATTGTCAACCCTACAAAGCCTGCAGAAGTTTTTGGAAAAAAGTCTTTAAAAGGCTCTAAATGAATAGCAAATATTGTAGCTAAAGAAAAAACAAAGAGTATAAAGCCGGCGAATGAAAAAAATAATTTTTTGAAGTTTATTGGGCTATCCGCTGGCCTTTCAGAAAATAAATACTTTATTGGAACCCAAAAAGTAGGAATTACTAATAACCAGGCCGTAACTCCTAGGAGCATATAACTATAATAAGATAAATAAGCTCCTATAAGGCCTATACTGTTTGAAAAGTTAGAATTCTCTTTTAAAAGAAATATATTTTGGTCGCTAGGATTGAATGTCCACAATGAAATTACAAATATAATGCCCAATAAAATCAAAAATAAAATAAAACTATCGGAAAAAATTCTTTTTGCGGTAGAAGATAAACTCAATGAATTAATGAGGTCTAATAATGATGAAGATACTCGTTTTTCTGGCACGTTATCTTTGTATAATGTCTTATTATAACTTCTACAGCTATGACGGATACAAATAATTTAATAATTCTTGGTTCAGGCCCTGCTGGATACAGCGCTAGCATATATGCTGCTAGAGCAGGTTTAAGTCCAATTTTAATAACCGGTTTAGAAGTTGGGGGACAATTAACTACTACAACAGAGGTAGAGAATTGGCCCGGAGATGCAGAGGGTCTAATGGGCCCAGATTTGATGGAAAGAATGAAAAAACATGCTGAAATCTTTGGTGTAAAAATTGTGAATGATCATATACATCAAGTTAATTTTTCAAAGAAACCCTTAAAATTAATTGGAAATAATGAGTACCAAGCTCACTCAATCATAATAGCAACTGGGGCATCAGCACTTTATCTTGGTTTAGAAACTGAACAAAAATATTTAGGACGAGGAGTTAGTGCTTGTGCTACTTGCGATGGTTTCTTTTATAAGGATAAAGAGGTTTGTGTTGTTGGTGGAGGAAATACAGCAGCTGAGGAGGCATTATATTTGTCAAATATTTGTTCAAAAGTTCATTTAATCCATAGAAGAGACAAGTTAAGAGCAGAACAGATCCTTCAAGATAGAATCTTTGAAAAGGAAAAAGAAGGAAAAATAGAATTACATTGGAATGCTCAATTGAAAGAAGTTTTGGGAGATGAAAATCTAGTGAGCGGAATAAAACTTGATTCTGGAAAGACAATAGAGCTGGAAGGAGTATTCATTGCTATCGGACATAAACCAAATACAGATATTTTTGAGTCGGAACTTGATATGGAAGGTGGATACATTACTGTGAACTCAGGATTGAAAGGGAATGTTACTCAAACAAGTATTGAAGGAGTTTTTGCTTCTGGAGATGTAGCTGATTCTGTATACAGACAGGCAGTCACTTCAGCTGGTTCTGGTTGTATGGCTGCATTGGATGCTCAAAAATATCTCGAAGAAAATTTCTAAAGTCCTCTAATGTTTCTATTCGTTTGAATAAGATGAACAATTTTAAATTAAAAAAAACAAAAAATATTTGTGTTGTTTCCTTTAATAGGAACAAATCAATGAACGCATTAAATTCAAAAACTCTTAAAGAGCTTATTTCAATAAACAATGAACTCAAAAAAGATTTTAAAACGAGAGTTATTATTTATCAGACAACCGGTGAAAATTTTTCGGCCGGTGCAGACATAAAAGAAATACCAAAAAAAAAGTCTGATATAGAAACTTGGAAAAATAACTTAGGAAAAGAAGTCATTCAATCAATTCTACAATTAGACCAAATTACCATATCTTCTTTGAAAGGATATTGCCTCGGTGGAGCTGCCTGTATCGCAACTGCTTGCGATTTTAGAATTGCCTCTGAAAAAACCCTTTTAGGGTATCCTGAAATAAACCTTGGAATGAATTTAAATTGGTTCGGGTTGCCTTTAATTCTTAGATTGATTGGACCTGCTAAAACAAAAAAAATGGTCATTGGCGGAGAATTGGAGAATGCTTATACTTTATTAGACTGGGGGCTTATCGATCAAGTATGCAAAACAGAGGATCTAGAAAAGATTACCTTTGATGAAGCAAAAAAATATGCGCGCAAGCAACCAATTCCTGCGCAAATGATTAAAAGAAGTGTCAATGCTCTAACTTATCAAAATGATCAGTCTATTATGCATATGGATTTTGATCAGTTTCTTCTAAGCAGAGAGTATGTAAAGAACTAAAAGTTGATTAGCTGATTTTATCTAGCCTTTTTTTAGAAGACTGATATTCAGAATATAATTTATCAACAGTATCTTTTACTGAAGATATTTCTTTAATAGAACCAATCCCTTGACCAGAACCCCAAATATCTTTCCAAGCTTTTTTTGAATTATCCCCAGAAAGTCCTGAGCTACCAAAATTCATATCATTTTTATCGGCGTGCGGTAGATTGTCAGGATCTAGACCAGCATTTACCACGCTTGGCTTTAAATAATTTCCATTAACACCTGTGAAAGTTGGGCTATACATAATATCTTTAGCTTCACTATCCACTAACATCTGCTTATACCCTGGAGATGCATTTGCTTCTTTAGTAGCAATAAACCTTGTCCCGATGTAAGCATAATCAGCTCCTAGTGCTTGAGCTGATAAAACTGATGAGCCTTCGGATATACTGCCTGATAAAGCAATTGGGCCATCAAAAAACTCCCTTACTTCATTGACTAAAGCAAAAGGGCTTAAAGTCCCAGCATGACCACCTGCTCCAGCACAGACTAAGATCAACCCATCAGCACCCTCTTCAACTGCTTTTTTAGCATGCCTAACATTAATTACATCATGCATCACAACTCCGCCATAACTATGAATAGCATCTACGACAAATTTTGGCGCTCTAAGACTTGTGATTACCATGGGTACTTTATGTTTTACGCAAATTTCTACGTCGTGCTCCAATCTGTCGTTTGAACTGTGACATATCTGATTGACCGCGAAAGGAGAAACTATTTCATCTGGATGTTCTTCTTTATATTTATCCAACTCAGTGCTTATCTTAATAATCCATTTTTCTAATTCTTCGGCCGGTCTAGCATTTAATGCCGGAAAAGATCCAATAACTCCTGCCTTGCACTGTGCAATAACTAGTTCAGGATAAGAAATTATAAACAGCGGTGCCGCTAACACAGGTAAACGAGTATTTTTAAAAAGATCAGAAACTGACATTATTGTGTTGCTACCCAAAAAACGATTATGCCAGTAACAGCTAGAATTATTAGAACAGACATATAAGCATCTAACTTACTATCTTCGTTAGCAGTTTTTTCGTCGTAATTATTTTCTTCAGTCATAAGCTATTCTAACTCTTCCAACTTGATCACCCTTTAATATTTTTTCAATTTCCCTTGGAAGATCTTCCAAAGAAATATTATTAATATTCTGATCGATATTTTCAAGCTTCCAATCGGTAGCAAAGTTGTTCCATATCTCTTCTTTTGTTTCTAAAAGAGACTCTGCTGAATCTATACCAAAAAGTGATAAGCCTCTCAATATAAAAGGAAAGATACTGGTATCTAGAGAAATTCCGCCAACCATGCCACAACATGCAATAGCAGCCCTTTGAGAAGTTGAACATATTAAATTGGACAATATTTTTCCTCCAACCGCATCAATACCACCGGCATAAATAGGTTTTTGTAAGGGCGATATTAAATCTAAGTCCAATTCGTTTCGATCTATAATTTTTTTTGCACCTAAACTTTTAAGAAGATCTGCTTGATCTGTTTTTCCAGTGATAGCAGTTACATCAAAGCCAATTTTATTGAAAAGCATTAAGCTGATTATTCCTACTCCTCCTGTAACCCCGGAAACAAAAACTTCTCCATCTTCAGGTTTTAGCCCATGAAGCAAAAGTTTTCTTAGACACAAGCCTGCTGTTAAACCAGCTGTACCGAATGCCATGGATTCTGATAAAGATAAATTATCAGGTTTTTTTACGATCCAAGTTTCAGGGACGCTAATATACTCTCCAAAACCGCCGCTGGTATTCATGCCCATGTCATAACCCGTAACAATAACCTCGTCACCAATTTTGAATTTGGAGCCTGTGGTTTTTTCTATCACACCGGCCGCATCTATTCCAGGAGTGTGGGGATAATTTCTAGTGACTCCTTTGTTGCCTGAGGCAGATAACGCATCTTTATAATTTAGTGATGAAAACTTAACTTTTATCAAGGTATCGTTTTCTGGTAAAGACTCGGTATCTTTGATCTCTATCGAATTGATAAATGATTTATCTTTTTCTGAAGTTATTAAAGCTTTGTAATCCATGAATTTTGAAAACTGTATTTAAACACAGAGCAATCAAGTAAAAAAGATAGTTATTAAAAAAATAATTATCTCAAAAAACATGCACTAAAAAATTACAAAAAATTTAAATTTTTTTTGAAAAAAGCACTTTAATGAATCAAAAACATAATTTTAGAAGAGAATTTTGAAAAAAAAGCTGAATTTATGCACTTGTATAATTATTTCTTTTTATAAATTAACCAAAAAAGGAGAATTCATGAATATATTAAAAAAAATTATTTTTGGTTTCATTCTATCTCTAAGTAGTTTCAGTTTTACCGAAGTTTCTTTATCCGGAAACATTGCTATCACTACAGACTATATTTGGAGAGGAATGACACAAAATGCTAGCGATCCTTCAGTGAGCGGTGGTTTTGATCTAGAAGACGACAGCGGTTTCTATTTAGGTGTATGGGCTGCAAACGTTGCAGCTGACGATAAGGATCAAGCAGGATTCGGATCAATGGAGTTCGATGGCTATCTTGGATATGCAGGATCTTTCAACGATGATGCTGGATACGACATTGGCTACATTGCTTACACTTACCCAGGTCAAGATTCTTTAGATTTCGAAGAGATATATGTTTCTTTTGATTTTTATGGCGTTTATGTACTTTATGCCGCAGGTATGGATTCAGCTACTGATTATTCAGAAATCGGTTATGGTATTGATGTAGGACCTGGATCCTTCTCGATTTCTTATGGAGATTACGATACCTATGGTACTAATACCCTAATGGGCTATGACTGGGGTGTTGGTGACTTTACTTTAGGCTTTTATTTCTACGACTTTGCAGCTGATGCCGCAGATAGTGATGATGATGGAGCTTATTTCACAATAAGTTACTAATTTAATTCCTCCCAGTTGCGTACTGGGAGGTACCAAAAAAAACTGTATGAATTCTATATTCCCCTTTCTCTAGAAATTCTATAGTTTACAAACCCTTCTAATTCTGTTTTGAATTGAGGGGTTTGTTTGTTTTTGAATCAAATTTATGTATTTATACGGTTTTTTTCTAAAAAAAACCCTTTATATACCCATTTTTTTGATGTTTAATGCAATTATCTTTTATAAATTTATAACGGAGATGATATGAAAAGTATAAAAATAGCTTTAACAAGCATGTTTTTAATTTTAAGTTCTTATGCATCTGCTGTTGAGATTTCAGGGAATGTAGGCTTAAGTAGTGACTACATTTGGCGTGGAATGACACAGACAAGTGGGGATGTTGCTGTTAATGGTGGTTTTGACCTTGCTACAGACAATGGTTTCTATTTTGGAACTTGGGCATCTAATGCTGATGGAGTTTCTACTGACGCAGATGATAAAGTAACTGCTAAAGCTTCCATGGAGTTAGACGTTTACCTTGGTTTTTCTGGGGAAATGGGCAATGAAAATATGAGCTATGACATAGGTTATATTTCTGTAATTTACCCAGGAAATGATGCTTTAGATTTTGAAGAAGCTTACATAGGTTTCAACATTTATGGTTTAAGCATTCTTTATTCTGCAGGCCAAGACAGTTCGCCAGATTACAGTGAGATAGGTTACTCTGTTGATGCTGGACCTGGATCTTTTGGTGTTTCATATGGTGAATATGAAGATACTGGAGATAATACTTTAATCGGTTACGATTGGGGTATTGGCAACTTTTCTTTAGGATTCTACTACTACGACTTCGAAGCGAAAGCTGGAAGTGGTGGTGCAGATGACGATGGAGCTTATGTAGCCTTAGGAACTTCTTTCTAAGAACTTAATTCAAGTTAAAATAAAGCCTCTCATATTTGAGAGGCTTTTTTTATGCACATAATTATAAAATTTCTTCTTTTATTATCAATTTCGTTTTCGTTATATTCGGAATCTGAGATCGAACTTTCTTTGAATAGTGATTCAATATGGCGAGGCATTACTCAAAATAATGGAAACGCAACGTTAAGTGTTGAAATTTATTTTGCTCTTGATAATGGTTTTTTTTCAGGAGCAACATTTGAAAATTGTTGTGACGAGAGTTTAGCTTATCCTAATAAAGAGTTTGGATATATGTTCGGTTATCAAAAAGACTTGAATAAAAATCTAAATATTTCTATCAACTATCTTGGAACAAATTATCCGGATTCAAAAATTGATAATTTCGATGAAGTTGAATTTAATTTATCCTTTGAAGATTTCAAAATTTCATATTTTATCGGACTAGATAATTTTCCAGATTATTATGAAATTTCCTATAAGTATCCTTTTTTTAGTAATTTTTTAAGCTTATCAATAGGTAATTTTGATTCTTATAGAAGTGACCCTAACTCTAACGGTCTTAATTATTCAGTTGGGGTTGAGACTCTTCAATCTGATTTTAAAATAAATATTTATTATTATTACCTGAACGCTAATGGAAAAAGTAATTACAACGATGATGGAATTGTGTTGAGCATTTCTAAGAAGCTGATTTTTTAAATATTTGTTCGCTTCCATAAGGAATTAGAATAAATGTTAAAACATGTTCTTCAATTGAACTTAGATCATCTATTTCTAATTTTTTACAAAATTCTCTTAAATTATTTTTAAAATCTTCAAATCTGTCAGTTAATAAATCTGCAGGACGATTTGAGATTATTTCTTTATTTTCTGTGGCTTTTTTGATAAGTTTTGGGTCAACATTTCCTGGCAATTTTCCATAATAACCTAAAACAAGATCAATTATTTCTACTGAAAGTGTTTCATATTTTTCATTGACAATATTCGATAGAGCCTGAGCTCCAATAATTTGTGATGCTGGAGTCACAAGGGGAACAAAACCTAAATCTTTCCTTACTTGATAAATTTCAGACACGACCTCTCCTAACAACTCTTCTTTACCTAGGCCTTTAAGTTGAGTTTCAAGATTTGACAACATCCCGCCGGGAACTTGATTAACCAACATCTGCAAATCAACACCTTTCATACTTCCTTCGAATTCAATGTATTTTTCTCTAACCTTTTTAAAATATTCTGAAATAGTTAATAACTCATTAAGATCAATATCGACATCAATTTTTTTTTCTTTCATCAGATAAAGCATGGTTTCAGTTGCAGAATGTCCGTAGCCCATGCTCATTGAAGAAATTGAAGTATCTATATTGTCAACGCCAGCTTCTATTGCTTTCATGTTCGTCAAGTTAGACATCCCTGTAGTTGCGTGAGTGTGCAAATGTATTGGGATAGAAATTGCTCTCTTTAATGCAGAAACTAATTCAAAAGCATATTCAGGACTCAAAATTCCAGACATATCCTTTATACAGAGTGAATCACAATCCATATCTTGAATTTCTTTTGCTAAGTTGACCCAGTTTTCTAATGTATGAACTGGACTAATTGTGAAAGCTATTGTGCCTTGTGCATGTTTTCCATTTTTTTTTACTTCTTGCACACTGTGTTTGATATTTCTGAGATCATTTAAGGCATCAAATATTCTAAAAATATCAATTCCATTTGCAACTGCTTTTTCAATAAATTTAGAAACTATTTCATCGCTATAGTGTTTGTATCCAACAAGGTTTTGCCCTCTAAGAAGCATTTGTTGTTTGGTTTTTGGCATTGCATCTTTCAACTGCCTTAATCTTTCCCAAGGATCTTCATTCAAGTATCGGACACATGAATCAAATATTGCCCCTCCCCAACTTTCAATTGATGAATATCCTACTTCATCTAATTTTGAAGCTATCGGTAAAATGTCTTCTAATTTAAGTCTAGTTGAGAGAAGCGACTGATTTCCATCTCTAAGAACGACTTCAGTTATACCTATTTTTTTAGTCATTAGAAAAATCAGTAATTTGCTCTACTAAAAAAGGACCTACTTTACTTGGCAAGGCATATGTTATGTCGTGGAATCCGTTTTCAATAACTTTGTGTTTTATATTTGGAATATCTATTTTTAAAGATTTCAATCCGTCAACGGGAACAATCTCATCAACACTTCCCCAGATTACCGATGCATTAATTTTTTTCGTTCCAAGACTTTGATACATTTTTTTTGTATTGAACAGATTGAAATTCTTTGCTGTTGATAATAAAGATCTAGTGAACCCCTCGTATTTCATTTGTTCTCGATAAACGTTATTTAAATCTTGTTGAGATAATCGATTTTTATCTTCGTTTGATGACAATTCAATTGATGAGTTACCACCATACATTAAAGAAGGCATTACTACCGATATATACTGACTGACACCCGGTATGTTGAGTATTTTCAAATATAAATTGGTATCAGTTTTACTTTCAAACATATATCCAGCTGGAGCTATAAAATTAACAGATGAAACTGACTTTGGATTTTCGTCAGCGTAATAACCAACAATAGGGCCGCCCATCGAATAACCTACTAAATGAATTTTTTGTTCAATGTTTAAATAATTCAATAATTCGGTAATCGTTTTTAAATAAAATTCTTTTGTATATTTTATTTTAGGTCTTGAAGAGTATCCCCTTCCATAATGGTCATAAGCTAAAACTTTAAATCCCTTTTCGAGTAAAAAGGGAATTACCCCCTTCCAGACAATACTCGGTGTTGAAAAACCATGTACTAAAAGTATTATTTCCCCATTAGGATTTTGTGGTTCAATTAGTTCATAAAAAATCTTTCCGTTAGATAATTTTGCAAAAGAGCCATGTGAGGGTTTTTTTATGTTTATTGGGTTTTCTAATTTAAAGTAAAAAAACAAGTATGGAATCAAGGGAAATAAAATTAAAAGTACTAAAAGTAATATGAAAAATTCCATCTTTAAATAGTAAATGTTAATGACAAGTTAATCCATATGAATAATAGGTTTCAAGAAACTTCTTTTATTGCTATTTCACATAGAGGAAATTCAAAAAAATACTTGGAAAATAGTTTTGAAGCTTTTAAGTCGGTAGTAGACAAAGGGTATAGTTTTATTGAAACTGATCTAAGGAAAACTTTAGATAACAAAATTGTTACTTTTCATGATAAATCTCTAAAAAGACTATTTGATATTGACCTAGAAGTAAAAAATCTCTCTTTTAATGAAATCAATACATTTTTTAAACAAAAAAATTGTAGACTTCTTACATTGGAAGAAACTCTTAATGAATTTCCGAAAACAAAATTTAATATAGATCTCAAAAATAAAGAGGTAGTTGAACCAGCTATTGAAATAGTGAATGACCTAAAGGCTTTTAATAGAGTATGTTTTGCATCATTCAACTCAGAGAATACAAAGAAGGTAAGAAATAAATTCCCTCAAGCAAATATATCAATGGGGCTTAGAGATGTGGCATTATTTAAGCTCTTTAATATTACTAATAATTTTTCGAAAATTCTCCAGGTTCCAATAAATTGGAATGGTATAAATATCCTAAATTTTAATTTTATTAAAAGAGCTATGACTAGAAAAATTTTAGTGCATGCTTGGACGATAAACGATGAAAATAATATGAGAAAGCTTATCAATATGGGAATAAATGGAATCATCACTGATGAACCTGATTTGCTACTTAAGGTTATGAGAGATGAGAATTTATCTTTTTAAAAGGTTATCTTTTGGAACAAAAAATAGTAGCAAAATCCCTGGAATAAATAATAAAAGAAGGCTGATAATTCCTGCTTTAGGATTATTGAAAATATAAGCAGTCCAACCTACTAAAGCAGGCCCTACTACAACTGCAGATTTTCCAACTAAATTGTAAAAACCAAAAAATTCAGTAGCTTTTTCCTGAGGAATTAGATTACTAAAAATGGTTCTACTTACCGATTGCACTCCTCCTTGCACAAGTCCGACAAGGCCAGCCAAAATAAAAAAATCTAGAGTACTAGTAATAAAGAGACTATAAATACATATAAAAATGTAAACTAAGATTCCTGCTACAAGCATATTAAATAGACCTATTTTTTCGGCTAAAAAAGCATAAGCAAAAGTTGCTGGAAAACCTATAAATTGAGTAAGAATCAAAGCTATTATTAATTGAGAAGAATCGAAACCTAGGTCTGTCCCATAGGCTATAGCCATCCTTACAATGGTATCAATTCCATCGATATAAAACCAATATGCAATTAGAAATATTAAAACTGCTTTATATTTTTTTATTTCTCTAAATGTGCTGAGAACTCTTTGTAAAGATTTTTTTAAGGAGTTAGCAGATTGAATAATGTTCTCTTTTTGTTTTTGTTTAACAAAAATATACAAAGGAATTGAAAATAAAAACCACCATATTGAGACAGATAAAAAAGAATATAAAATCCCTTCAATTTCAGTCTCAAGAAAAAATGATGCTGGGTACAGATACATCAAAACATTGATCAAAAATAATATGCCGCCTCCGAGATAACCTAATGCGTATCCCATCGAAGAAACATAATTCCTATCTTCTTCGGAAGATACATCTATCAAGAGAGAGTCATAAAAAATATTCGCTCCAGAGAATCCAATAATTGATAGGCCAAATATAATTAAGCTCCATTGCCAATTACCATAACTAATAAAAAAAAGAGCGCTTGTAGATAAAATTCCTATTAAGGCAAAGCAGATAAGAAATTTTTTTTTATTTCCTGAAAGATCAGCCATAGCACCAAGAATTGGAGCAATTAAAACGATAATAAAACCTGAAATAGAACTTGCTGTTCCAAGATAAGCAGTTGATGTTACATCGTTTAAATCCCCTCCCCAATAAGACTTAAAAAAAAGAGGAAAGAAGCCCGCTAACACGGTAGTAGCAAATACAGAATTTGCCCAGTCATAAGTTGCCCATGAGATTTTTTCTCTAAAGGTATATTTTTTTTCGCCGTCCATATTTTTATTTAAAAGTATTTATGTATCATATAATCGTGAAAGATTCTGAAATAACCAAAAATCTTATTGTATTTTTTATCCTGATCGCTGGGCTAACTTTTCTTTTAGGTCTTCTAGGATACTTTATCCAAGAATCTGACTTCAGACAAAATATAGAAGAAGAAAGCAGAGCTAGTTATCTAGATTCTGAATAGTTTCCAAGAGGTTTTTTCTTATCAAAGATAAATGACTTTTCCATGGTTTAGCTTTTTCTAATTGTCCTGCTAAAGAAAATAATAAATTCTCGTTTCCATAGGAAGCAGAAAACATCGAGCCTATAGGAAGATTGTTTGTTGATCTGAAGAGTGGAACTGACATTGAAGGCTGGCCTGATTGATTAAAAATACCCGTGAATGGTGAGTATTTGGAGAGCCTTTCTATGTAGGTCGACATATCTGAAGAGTTCATATCAATGTATCCAATTTTTACTGGAGGCATGGATAAGACGGGAGATAACAAAAGATCATACTGATCAAACATTCTCTCTAATTCTTGACCCAGCCTGTGATTAATCTTTATTGCCTTAATGTAATCAGTCGCACTAAATTTTTTACCATTTTCAGACATTTGAAGAGTAACTTTCTCAAAAAAATCGTTAGAAATTTCTCTATTTGTTTGATTTGATTGAGAATCAACAGCGTATGCAACATTTGCTGAAATAATGGTAACAATAGCAAACGTAATTTCATCAGAAGAAAACGTTAAACTTGTATTTTCAACTGAATGTCCTAATTCTTCGCAAAGCTTTATTGTTGAATTCATAGAATCTTTTACATCTTCATGAATTTCAATTTCCGATTGATCGAGAAAGCCTATTTTTAGGCTACTGGGTTCCTTATTGATTTGCTCTAAAAAACTACTTTCTTGGTGAGCAGAACGGTAAGGAGCTCCCTTTTCAGGTCCACAAGTAACATCTAATAAAGCTGCAGAATCTCTTACAGAAACAGAAACACAATGAAAAATAGACTGACCACCCCATCCTTCCAAAGATACGGGACCGAGAGGTGTTCTGGCTCTGGTAGGCTTCAAGCCAAAAAGACCACAACAAGAAGCTGGTATCCTAATCGAGCCACCACCATCACTGGCTTGAGCCATTGGAACGATCCCTGCAGCCACAGCAGAAGAAGCGCCACCACTTGATCCACCAGAAGAATAATCAAGATTCCATGGATTTCTTGTAGGCCCATATAGTTTTGGTTCCGTTGTAACAGTTAATCCAAGTTCAGGAGAATTAGTCTTCCCAAAAATATTCAATCCTGCATTGAGCGTTCTTTTCACTAGTTCACTGGTGTGGTCAGCTTTGATGTTTTCTAAGACTCTAGATCCTCCAGAAGTAACAGTATTCTCCCAATAATTATTGAGATCTTTAAGTAAAAAAGGAACGCCATTAAAAATTCCATCTTGGGTAGATAATTTTGCTTTTTCCCTAGCAAGTTCATAATGTTTGATTGGAATAGCATTAAGTCCAGGATCTAAAATGTCTGTCAAATTTAATGCAATTTCAAGAAGTTCAGACTGTGATATTTTCTTCGTTCTTACTAATTCAGCTAATCCAAGAGCATCGTAAGAAGAATATTCTTCATAATTCATTTATCTATTAAATTTAATTTGCTCTGCAGAAGAAATTTCAGCAACAATTTCTCCATCAACTACAATTGGCTTTCCATTGACTATTGTTCCGTAAATATTTGAGTCAAAAGTATGTCCATCAAATGGAGTCCAACCACATTTAGTTAATTCTGTTTCATTAGAGACATGAGTCTCTTTATCTAGTTCAAAAATAATAAAATCAGCTTTATAACCTTCTCTGATATAGCCTCTATCTTCAATGGAAAACCTATCAGCTACTTTATGAGACATATAGCTTATAACTTCATTAAGAGTATAAAAACCTTGTTTATGTAGTGAAATCATCATTTGAAAAGAATGTTCGATTAAAGGTATTCCAGCTGGAGCTTCTGAATAAGAACGTTTTTTATCTTCAAAGACATGAGGAGCATGGTCAGTTGCAACAAAGTCAATATATCCATCCTTCAAAGCCTTTCTAAGAGCATTCTTATCTGATTCTTTTTTAATTGCTGGATTACAAACAATAAGATTTCCTAACTTTTTGTAATCTTTATCATCAAACCATAAGTGGTGAACGCAAACTTCACACGTAATTTTTTTGTCTTCAAGATCAATATTTTCAAATAGTTGAATTTCTTTTTCAGTTGTTAAATGAAGAACATGTAAATCAGAAGAATGTTTTTTTGCTAGTTCTATTACCTTAGATGATGATTTGAAACAGCAGATGTCGTCTCTAAGAATCGGATGAAAGCTTGCATCTAATTCCTCATTTTTTAAATTTACCCTTTCAGTATTCTTTTTAATTGTTTCATTATCTTCGCAATGAGTAACTATTGTTACAGGACAATGTTTAAATATTTGTTCTAAAGCAAAATCATCTTCTACAAGAAGAGTTCCTGTCGAAGTTCCCATAAAAACCTTAAGCCCACAAGTATCTTTTGGATTGAGTTTTTTAATTTCTTCTAAATTAGTTTCTGTTGCTCCAAAATAATAAGAATAATTTGTCCAAGATTTTTCAGCTCCTAATTTGTTTCTATCAGAAAGCAATTCCATTGTTGTGGTATTCGGATCAACATTAGGCATATCAAAAGTGGAAGTTACGCCTGAATGGACAGCTGCAAAAGATTCTGAACGAATGTCGCCTTTTTCTGTCAGTCCTGGATCTCTAAAATGAACTTGATCATCAATTATGCCTGGAGCTAGATATCTACCTGCTAGATCAATTATTTGACTAGAATCATCTCTAATTTCCTTTGCAATTTTTTCTATACGATCATCTTTTATTCCAATATCAACTTGCTCAATAGAATTTTCATTGACTAAGTTACAATTTTTTAAAACTAGAGAGAACGTTTTCATGTCTATACAGACCTCACCATAATTGTTCCATAATTTTTACCCGAACCAATCTCATAGGTTGAATGAATTCGTATAAGCGTTTCTTCCACTAAAGATATCATCTTTTGGCTATTTCCACAGATAATTAATATCGGACAATCCTCTTGATTTAGATATAAATAATTTTCAACTTCTACTGTTACTTCAGAATGTCGAATACCATGCAAGTCAAGAGTATTGAATTTCATGCCTTATAAATAGATATTTCTACTCCATCTGGATGAAATTTAGAATATTCACGTTTTGTAGGTATAAATTTACTTTCATAATTTGGAGAAGATCTTACATACTTTAAATAATCTTCTAAATTGAAAAGAATGACATTGTCGGCAAAAATCCATGCATCTTTTTTTATTAAATTATAACTCTCTAAAGTCTTGAGATCTTTTAAATAGAGATCTTTCCAATGATCGATAAAAATAAAATCATATTTTTCCTTTAGATTGGGAATTACGTCATTTGATTTTCCAATTTTCAACTCATGTCTTTCTGACAAACCTGCCAACTTAATATGCTCTAAAGCAATATTAGCAAATTTCTTATTTGACTCTATAGAAGTAAGTTTTGAGTCATTTTTAAGATTTTTTAAGATTCTTATTGTTGAGTAGCCAAGATACACTCCAAGTTCAAGAATATTACTTGCATTAGAATCAATGATAGCTCTTTCTAAAATAAATCCCTTCTCGTCCCCTATATTCATAAGAAAGGTTTTCTTGTAAGCATAACTATCAATTACCCTCAAAATAGATTCAGGATCATTTTGTTTTGCTTTTTTTCTTACTAAATTTAATACCTCATCTTCTTTAGGTAATTTGATATTAATTTTAGTTAGAACTTTATCAAGTAATTCTTGATAAACGAGACTCATTACACCTAAAAAACTTTTTCTATTTAATCTAAATGGTATAGAACTTTTTTTTCTATCTGATTGATTGTTTTTCATTAACCTACGATAATTTATTTCTTATCATGAAATTTTATAACTTACTATTAAGAATAGCTTTAATAGTCCTTTTATCTACTTCGATATTTGCTGATAAAGATGATAAAGAAGAAAAGGATGAAAATGAAGATGAAGATGTACTGGAAT
The DNA here is from genome assembly GCA_902563105.1 of uncultured SAR86 cluster bacterium. Classification (GTDB taxonomy): domain Bacteria; phylum Pseudomonadota; class Gammaproteobacteria; order Magnimaribacterales; family AG-339-G14; genus MEDG-81. Next base: position 461,207 of record CACEVU010000001.1, on the reverse strand, counting down.
CATTTATTGAGGATCTAAAATTCTATCCAGGATTATTTGATGCTTATAGAGATGAGGATGATGGAAAGATTTATTTACTATTAACTAAGGAACAATTAGAAGTTGAATTTATTTATTTTGCCCAAATTCTTGATGGAATTATAGAGGCAGGAACTTGGAGAGGAAATTATTTAGATAATGGCATTGTTAAATTTTCAAAGTATTTTGATCAAATTCGAATTGAAAGAATCAACACTGCGTATGTTTTTGACAAAGATAGTCCTCTAGCTAATTCAAAAAATGCAAATATTTCAAATTCATTAATAGATTCTCTCAAGATTGAAAAGACCTCAAAAAACAAAGACAAATTTTTATTGGATATTACTTCTTTGTTGTTAAGTGAAAATTTATCTAAGATTACTACTACTCCGTACAAAGAGTCTACAAAGGATAGTTTTAAAATTGGTTCAATCTCTAAAAATAAATCTAGTATAGAAAATATTTTTAATTATCCTGAAAATACAGATTTTGAAATAAATTACATCTTTTCAAATGCTTCTAATAAGCCTATAGAAAATCAAGACTCTAGAAATAATTCAATTTCATTGAGATATAGTTTTATCAAATATCCAAAAAATGATTTTAAACCTCGAATTGAATCGCAAAGAATAGGTTTTTTTTCTGAAAGAAAAACTAACCTTACATCAACTGATATAACTCCTTATGAAGATTTGGTTAATAAGTGGCATCTAGAAAAGGTTGATAAAACAAAAGATAAATCGCCTCCTTTAAAGCCTATTACTTTTTGGATAGAAAATACTACTCCTTTAGAAATTAGACCAATAATAGAAAAGGCAGTTCTATCATGGAATAGTGCTTTTGAAGAAGCTGGTTTTCTAAATGCCATTGAAGTGAAAATTCAAAAAGATGATGCAAAATGGAATGCGGGAGATATTCGATACAACACTATTAGATGGACTTCTTCACCAAACCCCCCTTTTGGAGGCTATGGCCCTAGTTTTACCAATCCGAGAACAGGAGAAATTCTAGGAGCCGATATAATGCTTGAATGGGTTTATTTAACAAACAGAGTAAGGTATTCAGAAATTTTTGAATCTCAAGAGAATATTACGCATCAAGATTTCTGTAACCATTCAAGGTTTAAACATGAAAATAGATTATTTGGAAAAATTGCTGCTGTGGGAATGGATTTCAACATAGATGAAACTAATAGATTATTCGAAGAAGACTTATATCAATTAATTTTGCATGAGGTCGGACATACCTTAGGACTAAATCATAACTTTGCTGCATCCAACTTGCATAACAATATTGATATTCATGACCCTGAAATTACTTACGATCAGGGTTTAAGTTCGTCAGTTATGGATTATCATGGACTAAATATAGCTCCAGAAGGAAAAGAACAAGGTCAATTTGCTGATATAAAGCCCGGCAAATATGATGTATTTGCAATTAAATATGCATACACTCCTGATCTTACAAAAGAGGAATTAAAAAAGTTACTTTTTGAAAACTCTTCTTCAGAATTTCTTTTTGGCAATGATGGAGATGATATGAGATCTCCAGGTAAAGGTATTGATCCAAGAATTAATACAGGAGATATGAGTAATAATCCAGTTGAATACGCAAAGGATAGAATAATTTTATCCCAATCTTTAATACCGACTTTATATGAAAAATTAAAAAATAAATCTGACAGCTGGGAAAGTATTTATCAAGGATATCGAATACTTTTAAGACAAATCCATACTTCTGCTGAAATAATATCTCGCCAAGTTGCCGGTATTTACATCACTAGAGGGCTTTTGGAAGAGGATATTAATCCTTATGAAGTTGTGCCATACGAGATGCAAAAGAAATCGATCAAAATTCTTAAAGAACATTATTTCAATAGTAAAAAATTAATTCTTCCAGCAGATATTGCTAGCAAACTTCAAAGAGAAAGAAGAAGTTTTGATTTTTTTGGTATGACCGAAGATCCTAAAATACATAATATGATCTTGAAGGGTCAAAAGAAGGTATTGAAACATTTTACTAACTCTAAAGTTCTTAAAAGACTTAGCGATAGTTCGCTTTATGGAAATAAGTATCTTCCTAATGAGTTATTAGAAGATTTAACTAATTCAATTTTTAATGATAAAGAATCACGTAAATTAAATGGCATAGATCAAAATCTACAAAATTATTATCTCAAAAGACTAATTTTGATCCTTAATAGCGGAAAGTTTGATTCTCCGTCAATATCGGCAAGTTACGCGTCTCTAAAAAAAATTAAAGCCTATACTTTCTCGCCGTCAAATGACGCTGCAACAGAAAATCATAAAAAAATGATTAGCTGGAAAATTGAAAAAGTTTTAAATCCTAGTTGAAGATAACCGTTTTAGAATTGTTGATAAATATCCTTCTTTCAATATGATATTTAACAGCCCTAGCAAGGGTAATAGATTCTAGATCTCGACCTATAAGCTCAAGATCTCTAGGAGTTTTTGCGTGGTCTACTCTTTCTACGCTTTGATCAATTATTGGGCCTTCATCTAATTGAGATGAAACATAATGTGCAGTAGCTCCTAAAATTTTTACTCCTTTTGCATAAGCTTGATGATAAGGCTTTGCTCCTTTAAAACTTGGTAAGAATGAGTGATGGATATTGATTATCTTTCCGTAAAAATCTTTACACATCTTATTGGATAAAATCTGCATATATCTCGCTAATATCATTAAATCTATGTCTAAATCTTTAATAATATTTCTGATTTTTTTCTCTGCCTGAGACTTATTTTCTTTTGTAACTGGTACGTAAAAAAAAGGAATTTCATGCCAATCCGCTATTTTTTTATGATCCATATGGTTGGAAATGATACAAGAAACGTTCATAGGTAAAATTCCAGAATCCACTCTATACATTAAATCTTGCAAACAGTGACCATATTTAGAAACAAATATAGCTGTATTAGGTTGATAATCTGCGGGCTTTATGGACCAATCCATTTTGAGAGATTTACACTCTTTTTCAAAAAATTTTGAGAATGCATCAATTTTAAGTACCTTTTTTGAATAAATTAATTTAGCACGCATGAAGAAAGTCTTATTTTCTGGATCTCCATAATGCGCTGAATCTAATATAAATAAATTAGCTTTGTTCAAGGATGAAGAAATTTTTGCAACTATCCCATATCGATCAGGACATTTGACCCTTAAGACATATTCATTAGACATTTTATTCTATACAAAGATAATTAAATTTAACTGCCAGACCCTCGTTGGATCTGTCATAGAGGCCGATTGTACTCTTATTTGTAGAGAAGTTTATATTCATATCGGCATTCCAGCATAAATCTATTATCTTAGTTAATCCGAAACCGATATTTAATGACTTGTCAGATCTTAAGCCAAGAAATATATCTTTGCTTTCGTAATCTTTATCAGTATAGCTAATATTAGTAGTTGCGAAAGTTGTCGAATCTAAAGCTTTTCTCGTGCTGATATCAAATGATCTTTTAATATATGTTTCAACAGATGAAGTCGCATAAAAGTGCTCAAAATTTGTTTTGTAACTGAGGAAAAGTCCGCTTTTTGGAAAAATAATACTCCTACTCAACCCTACTCCTACAAAATCTCCCGTCTTATTTTGAGATCCAATAAAGTCTCTTTCGTCTAAGTAAAAATTTAATCCAAATGATCCTGAATCCATCAATGTTGCCTTCCAATCCAAATCAATACGATGAGACCTAAGCAATTCTTCTCCCTGTAAAAAAACTCTAAAAGCAGTTGCAGATGGTGTAAAAGATTGATTTGTAACTTTGAGTTTTTCGTTATCAAGTAAATTAAATTTTCTATTTAAAGAGAAAACTCCTGTCGAAGAATCAAAATTTGAAAAATCTCTATAAACCTGTCTCGATAGAGAAATTATATAATTAATGGTATCTCCCCGAGGGTGCCTTAAATCCTGGGTAATTTGAGAAGAAAAAGCAGCATTATAAAATATATCTGTCTTAGGTTTATTATTAATCTGCAGATCGATTGCTCCTAAGTCACCTACTATAGTAACAACATCTGTATCTAGACCTGAATTGGCATTGCTTGAAAGACCCATGCCAATTGAAACAACCGATTGTGTTTTAAATAATCTTGTTTCATTTTCTATTTGGTCTAAAAAAACTTTTACTTTTTCTTGGACTTCTTTAGGGGGATCATAATTTTCAATATCATCAAGATAACGTTTAGCAGATGCATATGCGCCTAATCTAAAATATAAAACTCCAAGTTCTAATTTTATCCTTGGCAAATCGGGTTTATAAATTAACATTTGCTCAAAAATACCGATGGCAGCCTCTAAATCACCAACTATGATTGATAAGTTTGCATAATTAAAAAGATTTTCAAGGTTAGTAGGATCTTCGATTATTGAATCAAAAACTTTTTGTCTTTCAATTTGAGTTTCTCTAAGTTCTTCAGGATCAGAAATAGAAGGTGGTACATTTTGACCAAGTATGCTTATACTTAAACAGCAAAGGTTAAGCAATAAGAATTTACTTGAACAATAAAACAAAGATTTCACGAAGCCCTCTCGGAGTGAATTATATTAAAGATCATATATTTTATCGATTAAATTAAATAAATAAAAAATGAATTTTTCAAGAATTGGTAAATATCTTTTAATTCCTTTCGCAATCATCATAAGTTTTATTCCTGTAATCGATCCATTCAATTTATTTAATAATCTAAAAAATTCTGCATTTGATATTTTTCAAAATATTTCTCCAAGAGAATCTATCTCTGCAGAAAGCGTGCTTATTTTAGATATTGACGAAGAATCCCTTTCTAAATTAGGTCAGTGGCCCTGGCCAAGAACGATTCTTTCTGACCTTGTAGATAAGACCTATCTTTCTGCTGTTCTTGGTTTTGATGTAGTTTTTGCTGAAAATGATAGAACAGGGTCAAGTGAATTAAAAAAACTATATAAAAATGAAGAATCACTTTTAAAAATTCTTGATCAGGTTCCAAATTCTGATAATTTGTTTTCAAATTCTATAGCTAATCATGGAACTGTCGTTCTAGGAGCAATCCCTAGTAATACATTAGAAAATTCATTCAAACCTAAATTTGGTCTTATTGAGCAAGGTGATGATCCAAGAAAATTTCTAACTGAATTTTCTGGAATTCAAACTAATCTAAAATTATTAGATGAAGCTGCAAAAGGAATTGGCAGTATGAGCATCGGTAATAATGATTCTGTGATCAGAAAATTACCTCTTTTTGAAAATATAAATGGTTCTTTGGTTCCATCACTACCCTTGGAGATGTTAAGAGTTGCGATAGGGGCGTCTACTTTCCAAATTAAATCATCCAATGCTTCAGGGGAAAATGCCTTTGGAGAAGAAACAGGAATTAATAATGTAAAACTTGGAAATTTAATCATTCCTACAAATGACGATGGTAATGTCTGGATTCATTATTCAAGAAATCCAGTAAAAAAAATACCTATTTGGGAGGTATTTAGTGCTAAATATCAGAAAGAATATTTCGAAGGAAAAATTTTAATCGTCGGTGCTAGCGCACCCGGTCTCTTTGATTTGCGATCAACTCCTCTAGAAAATAATGTTCCAGGGGTGCAAATTATTGCAAACCTTACTGATCAAATACTTGCAGGACAGTTTCTCAAAAGACCAGATTGGATGTTTGGTTTAGAAGTAATTACAGGATTATTACTTGCATTATTAATAACATTTTTTATTCAATTTCTTGGTCCTATTGGAGGACTTATAATCTTTTTAGGTGGAAATAGTCTTTCAGTAATGGGTAGTTATTATATTTTTAATATTTATAACTATCTTATTGATCCTATATCTCCATTAGTTATCTGCTTATTGGCCTATTTGGTAGTTACTTTTTTTAATTTTCTTTTTACTGAATTAGAGCGAAGCAAGGTAAGAAATGCCTTTAGTCAGTATATGTCTCCGGTTATGGTTGAAAAATTAGCCAAATCAAGTGAATCTCTAAAATTAGGCGGAGAAAGAAAAGAAATGACCTTTTTATTTTCAGATATTCGGGGCTTCACTTCTATTTCAGAAAAATATAAAGATGATCCAGAGGCCCTTACAGATCTTATTAATAATCTCCTTACAGTCTTGTCTAACGAAATCTTAACTAATCAGGGAACTATTGATAAATATATGGGAGATTGCATCATGGCTTTTTGGAATGCTCCTTCTAAAGACGAAGAACATCGTGAAAAATCTATTGCAGCTGCTTTTGCAATGAGTAAATCTTTAAACGTTCTAAACGAAGAACGAGAAAAATTAAAAGAAGAAAAACTTTCTATTGGAATTGGAATAAATACAGGAGACTGTATTGTTGGAAATATGGGATCCGATAAAAGATTTGATTACACTGTTTTAGGTGACTCAGTAAATTTAGCTTCGAGACTAGAGGGACAGTCAGCTAATTATGGAATGCAAATTATTTTAGGAGAAGAAACGACTAAAGGCGTTTCTCGAGAAAAATATACTTTTTTTGAACTAGATTTGATTGCTGTAAAAGGTAAATCTGAGCCTGTTTCAATCTATACAGTTTTTGATAATAAAGAGACTCTCGAAGATAGTAATTTTTTAGAGGATCATAATGAATTTTTAAAAAATTATAGATCTCAAAATTGGGAACAAGCTAGGGATCATATTAATAAATATAGGTTTTCTAGACCAGAATTTACTTTATACTACTCCCTCTTTTTTGAAAGGATTGATGAATTATCAAAAGAAATTCTTCCCGAAGATTGGTCCGGGGTATTTGTTGCAAAGGCTAAGTAAGCTTTTTCTTTTATTTTTTCTTTTCTTCTCCTCTTTAGTATTCAGCGAGGCAATCGTAAACATTGAAGACTTAAGACGTGACGGAGAAAAAGGTTTTTATGCAAATTTATCAGGATCGTTAAGTTTCTCTAGAGGAAATAGAAATCGCGATAGTTTTTCCCTACAGTCTTCTTTTGATTACAATGTAGATAATTTTGAAACTCTTTATGTTCTTAAAAGATCTGAAAAGAAAATAAATAAAAATACCTATGATTCGGCAACACTCATCCACGTTCGTATGAATTATCTTTTTGATGAAGATCCAAGTTTAGAGGCTTTTGTTCAATACTCTAAAAATCCCTTTAGAAAATTTAACAAAAGAGAATTATTTGGTCTTGGCGCAAGATTTAATATAAATGAAAAACTAAAGGCTGGGGTTGGGTTAATGAGTGAAGATGAAGAAGATATTGCTGCAATATCGGACAATACAATAAGAGTAAGCTCTTATGTTCATAATGAATTTCCCATTGCTGAGAATATCATCTTTGATATTTCAGCTTTTTTACAGCCATCTACTGATTCACTAAGTGACTATAAAGCTACTTTAATTGGCCAGTTTGAATTTTTAGTAAATAAAAGTTTTAAGATATCAATTCAATATAATACTTATTATGATTCAAAACCTCCTAATGGAGCGGTGAAAAAAGAAGAAGGATTGGCAACTATATTCTCGTATAATTTCAACTAGTAATGATTGAAGGCTTTTTTAGTTTAATTTTAGAAGTTTGGAACCAAGACTTTTTAGGAATTTCTATTGGAAATGTAGTAATTTCTATTGGCATCATAGTCTTTTCAATTATTCTTAGAGCAATTGTTATTTCCAGAGTTTTTAAATTTTTAGAAAATTTAGCCAAGGAAACCGAAACCGAAGCCGATGATATTTTATTAGAAACTTTAGAAAAACCTTTGGGTAATGTACCCCTTGCCCTAGGCTTGTACTTGATTATAGAACTATTACCTCTATCAGGAATTGCAGATGTATTTCTAACTAATATTGTCAAAGCCTTAATCGCTTATACTATTTTCAGTGTTCTTACTAAAGCTATTGGACCGATATTTGAACTTTTAGCAGTTAAGTCATGGGTAACAGCTGCTCTATCGATGTGGTTAGAGAGATTCACTAGGGTGCTTATCTGGATTCTAGCTATTGCAATAATTCTTGATATTTTTGGAGTTCAGATTGGACCAATTATTGCTGGACTGGGGTTATTTTCTGTTGCGGTAGCTTTAGGGGCACAAGATCTATTTAAAAATTTAATTTCAGGAATATTAATTATTGCTGAAAATAGATTCCAACCAGGAGATAGAATTGAGGTAGATGGTAAGCTACATGGCATTGTAGAAACTATTGGCTTCAGGTCAACGATGATAAGACTTTTTAATACTTCGCCCATGATTATTCCTAATAAAGATTTATCTGACGTTAACGTCATCAATCACGGAGAATTAAGGTATAGAAGAATTAAGTGGAAAATAAATTTGTTGTATTCAACTTCAATAGACGAGCTAAAGAAAATAACCGAAGAAATAACTAGTTTCGTTCAAAATGATAAAGAAGGTTTTGCAATAAACCCAGGTCAAGAATCTTTTGCAAAAGCAGTTGAATTTGGCGGAAGTTCAATTGATGTTGAGATACTCTGCTATTCTGCAGAAAGAGATTACACGCATTATTCTGATTTAAAGCAAAAGCTTGTTCATAGAATTATGGATATAGTTAGAGACAATGGTTCTGATTTTGCTTTTCCTTCTAGATCTGTTTATGTGGAATCAAGTCACGAAACTGATGCTTAATTTTATCCAGTTCTTGAACTTGCGCTAGTTTTCAAATCTTCGAACAAAGAAGGATATTCTTCAATTAATTCTTCTAAAGAATCTTTTGATAACCTTAATAATTTTGATTCTTCCAATAACGATATTGTCGCATTCCTTTCTGCCTTACTGATTAATCCTGTTTCTCCAAAGTAATCACCTGATCCCAAGACTATGGGATTTTCTATTTCTACTTGAACACTTCCGAATTCAATAATATACAAAGCATCTGCTACATCGCCCTTTTCAAAAATATTTTGTTTAGCAGGTAATACTAAAGGTTCTAGTTTTGAATTGATCTTTGTAATGGCTCCTATGGGGAGTTTTGAAAAAAGATTTATTTCAGTTATTGCCTCGAGGGATACTAAAAAATTTCTTTTTTGAATATCTTCATAGTAAGCGGAAGCTAAAATAGCTGCTGGCAAAGCAAACATTGCTATACCTAGAAACATAGCAAAGCTTGAAATTACTTTTCCTAAATTAGTAACAGGAGTGACATCTCCATAACCTACTGTGGTTAATGTAGCAATCCCATACCACATTGAATCAAGAATACTGCCAAAAGATTCAGGTTGTAAATCCTTTTCTAGAAAGTGAATGACGACAGAGAAAATTAATAAAAGAGAAAATACAACTATCTGAGTTCCCAAAATGGAAAGTCTTTGCCTCCAGATTGTCTTTAGCAAAGTATTTGTTGGTAACAATATTCTTATATTACTAAAAATAGAGTAGGCTCTGAATATCCTGAATATTCTTAAATCTAAAAGATTTAAGGTGAAAAAATTTACAACTACGGTAATGTCAAGAACTAACAAAAAAGATAACTTTCTTTCCTTATATAGTCTCAAGAAAATTTCTATTAAAAAAATTGATAAAGAAATAAATACAAATGTTTCGGATATTCTTAGTAAATTTTCCGTTAAAGAATATGTTGAAACAAAGATTTGGTGAATGACATTAAGAATAATTAGATATCCAATAAAGTCATTAAAAAACTTATCAAAAAATTTCATGTTGGGGATTGATTCTATTAGAAAATTTACATAGAGTGAAATCTTAATCAATAAATATAAATTATTGAGGGAGAAAGTTTTGTTTGAAATATATAAAGATAAGTCTGGAAAGTTCAGATTTCGTTTAAAAGCAAAGAATGGTGAAATAATATGTGCAAGTCAGGCTTATGCGTCTAAAGGATCTTGTGTAAAAGGAGCACATTCACTTATTACAAATGCTAAGAAAAAAAAGTCGTTTAAAGTTGTTAAAAATAGAGCTGGAAAACTTTTTTTTAATGTCGTTGCTGCTAATAATAAAGTAGTTGCAACTAGTCAACCTTACAAGACTGAAAATTCTTTAAATAAAGGAATCGACAGTGTAAGGAAAAATGCAACTAAAAAAAATCTTTCTTAGTTATCCCCAATAGATCATTATTGCTGGAACGCTAATAAGAATAATTAGGATTTCTAGAGGAAGGCCAACTTTCCAATAATCCCCAAATTTGTAATTTCCTGGGCCCATAACTAAAGTATTACATTGATGTCCTATTGGGGATAAAAATGCACAACTTGCGCCTATTGCGACTGACATCAAAAAAGGTTCAATTGGTTGATTAATCTTATCCGCTAAAGATACAGCTATTGGGGCCATGATTACTGCTGTTGCTGCATTATTTATAACATCGGATAGAAACATCGTAATGATCATTATAAAAATAACCATCCAAACATAATTAAACGAAGAAGATAAAGTCGCCAAGTTACTCGAAACTAAATCAGTAATTCCATAATTTATAAGAGTGTTGCCAATTGGAATCATTGCTGCAAGTAAAATTACTACTGGCCAATCAATATGTCTGTAAACACCCTCACCTGTTAGTAACTTAGAACTTACAAAGCCAATCACACATAGTAAAAAGGAAATTGCGATTGGTAAGTAATTAAAAATTACTAAAAATAGACATATTAAAAATAGAAAAAAAGCTAAAAGAATTTTTTTTGAATCTCTTGCTACATCAAATTCTCTCTGCCATAAAGGCATTAGTCCTGCTAATTCTAGTTTTTCCGAAATATTATGTTTTTCTCCTCTGTTAGCAATTAATAAAACATCACCAACTTTAAAAATTTCATTGGAAAGTCTAAACCTAAACTTTAATCCTCTTCTCCACAAACCTAATAACGAAAATTCACGACCAACTAATCTCTTGAAATATTGATATTTTCTTCCAATCAATCTAGATTTTGGAATTATTATCGCTTCAATTCCCCCAAGATCGTCCAGAGTGGTTAAGTCATTTTCTGAATCAATATCTAAACCAAACTCTTGTTGAATATCAGCGACCATATCTGGATTAATCTTTAGAATGAGGATTTGTCCTTCAAATAACTTTTGATTTCCATGAATTTCAATTTTTTTTCCTTGTTCATCTATTTGACCAATAAGAGCAGTGTCTGTATCTAAATCTTGGCGAAAATCTAAGGCTCTTTTATCTATCAGTTTGCTATTTTTTGTAACTACCATTTCCACAAGATAATCTCCGAGTTCAATAAGGGGATTATCTTTGGAATTGATAGGCCTTAACTGTATTAATCGCCATCCAATAAATGCGATAAATAAAATACCTAAAATACTTACAGGTATTCCTGCGAATGAAAAATCAAAAAAACTAAAATCTTCATTTGAAAAATCTTTCCTAAATTCAGAAATAATAATATTTGGCGGGGTACCAATCTTTGTGTTCATTCCTCCTAAAATAGAGGCAAAAGACAAGGGAATTAAATACTTAGAAGGATTCCAGTTCATTTTTTGACATATACCGAGAGTTATTGGAAGTAACATTGCCATTGCTCCGATATTATTCATAAATGATGAAAGAATTGCCGCAAAAAATGTTATTGAAATCATAAATTGAACTTCTGAATTTGCATAATTTTGAAGTTGTCTACCAATAATTGAAATGAATCCTGATCTTTCTAGACCTTTGCTAATAAGCAAGACTAAAGCAACAGTTATAACTGCTGGATGAGAGAATCCTGTAAAAGCTTGTGACGGTTCCACGAATCCTAGAACCACAAACAGAGATAGAATGACAAGAGAAATTGCATCGTAACGCCACCTGCCCCAAATAAAAAGGCCTACCATGAAGATCAATAGCCCAACTATGAGGATTTGATCAGTCATTTAATAAAAAAATTTGGAATCAAAGCCGGAGTATTTTTCATATATTCTTCATAATCTGGACGTTTTTCTAGACTCCTATTATCCATCATAGGTATGGAGGCAAAAATGAACATTGCTAGCATAGATAAAGGACAAATAATCAACCAAAAGTTTCCTAGAGATTGTGATAAAGAAAAACCAAATAACCCAAACCAAAATAAGATTTCTCCTAAGTAGTTTGGATGACGACTATATTTCCAAAGACCTTTATTCATAGTAACTGAATTATTACTTTTATCTTTCTTAAAGGCATGCATTTGTTCATCTGAGACGTGTTCAAGTACTACAGCTAAAATTGTAAATATACAAAAAAACCAATCTATAAATGATACTGGTTGATCATTAATAGTAATTGCATAATAAAGTGGAAAAAGACAAAGATTAACTATTAAAGTTGGAAAAAGATGAATCCCGAAGAAATTTATAAACCATTTAAAATTTCTAAAAGTTTCGTAGAGATTCAAATACCTAAAATCTTCTTTTTCAAGACCAGGCCAAGTTTTTAACCAATTCCAAGTAAGACGAATAACATAATAGGTTATGGGTACTCCGATAAGCATAAATCTTAATACAGAAGTTTCATTTGTTTGGGTGCTTAAAATCAAAAAAATAAATATTGGTAATGGAATTACTGACCAAAAAGGATCGTATAAGCTAGAGCATTTATAGACAGAGCTAAAAATAAAAATAACAACTGTAGACACGATATGAGCTAAAAGAATATCTAACCATAAATGTCCTAAATTAAAAGTAACCAACGAAAAATAGCCAAGCAAAATAGAAAAAAAATAAGCTATAAAGCAAATTGATAAACTTTTAAGGTACATAGAACTATTTTTTAGGAGTGAAAGAAACTGGAAGCTCTTGAATGGCATTAACAAAGTTATTTGGAGTATAGACAATGTCACCATCCTGTTTCATATCTGGAAAACGTTCGAAAATCTTTTCATAGACTACTTCTAATTGCATATTTGCAGTGTGTTTGCCAAGACAAAGATGTCTTCCATAACCAAAAGAAAGATGTTTCTTGGCATTTTCTCTAGTAATGTCATATTTATCTGGATTTTTAAAAACTTCAGGATCTCTATTAGCAGCTCCATACCAAAGAGAGATCTTTTCATTAGGACCAATTTTTTGATCGCCTATCTGAGTATCAATTTTCGTAGTTCTTCGCATATAAGTAACTGGATTTGCTACCCTTATGGATTCATGCACCATGTTAGGAATCAGAGACCTATCATTTAAGACCAATTTTTTTTGATCTGGATTGTTTGAAAGTAAATTCATAGTCCCGCTTATAGAATTACGAGTAGTATCATTTCCAGCAAATATTATCAGCAACCAAGAGCCATCTAAATATTCATTTGGAAGTTTCTCGCCATCAATTTCAATATTTGCAATTACAGTTAGTAAGTCGTCTTTGGGCGACTTTCTTCTTTCTTCAAGAATATGTCTTCCATAAGAAAACATTTCTTCGACCATGTTTGTAAACATTTCAATTAACGCTGGATCAGGTGTTCCTTTGTTTTGTTCTTCATTTAGAGTTAAGTTATTTTTTTCTGCCATTTGAGTGGCTGCTATTAATTGAGCCATTTCTAATAACTTCATCCATTCAATGATTTTTGGTCTATCCGCCTCCGGAACACCCAGCATTTCACATAAAGTAAATAGCGGTAATTCAGCAGAAACAGTTTCAACGAAATTACATTTACCAAGGGGAGCTATGTCATCAAGAAGAAGGTCTACTTTATTTTCGACTTTTTTTCTTAAATTGCTCACATATTTTGGGTTAAAAAAAGCCATATGTGGATTTCTCATATTTAGATGTAATAAACCATCAAGACTGAGCATATGATCCATGGTGGACCTGTACAAAGGAGAATCATCCATAGCTTCAAAACCATGAGTTAAAGAAGTCCCTCCAGCTAACTGTGAAGAAAAAATATCCTGATTTTTTGAAACATACTCAATGTCTTTATATTTGGTTAGTACCCAAAATCCTGGTTCAGAATCTTCTGGGCCTGTTTTGTGAAAATAAACAGGAGCTTTATTTCTTAAATCTGCAAATTTTTCGTAGGGCTGTCCTTTTGTAAATAGAAATAAATCCGTTAAATCGAAGTCTCTAGAAAAACTGTAAATTTCTTCATACTTAGGTTCGTTTATTTTTACAAACGGTTGAGAGTCGCTATTTAGTTTTAAAGACATTTATATATTTTACTTAATATTTCAATATTTGGCGCGCCCGGAAGGATTCGAACCTCCGACACCCTAGTTCGTAGCCAGGTGCTCTATCCAACTGAGCTACGGGCGCTTATTAATTCTCTTGATTGGATTTTTCGTGGATTTCTCCTCTATGAACTGGAATAGTTTTAGGTGCATTTATACCAAGTCTTACTTGTCCACCTTTTATTTCTAGAACAGTTACTTCCACGTTTTCACCAATCACTAAGGATTGATCTCTTTTTCGACTCAAAACTAACAAATTTGTTCCCCTTTTTATTAAGATAGCAAAAAAAAGTTAGATTAAAAAGAGTCTCGATTATATATCAAGACCATAAGGAGGTGCTTCAATTAAATTTGAGTTTAATAGGTAAGTTTTAGTCCTTAAATAATCTGCTAGCTCTTGATTGGATAAATCTAAACCTAATTCAGAATATTTAAAAGAATCACCAACAATAAACTTAAATTCACTGCCAATTCTTCTCTTTACTTCATGAAATATCAAAGATGCCCTAAACATTTCTCCCAAATGACTAGCTAACTGAAATTTTATGGAATTTACACCGTAGAAGTAAATGGGGACTATATTTGGATCAGTTTGCTTGATTAATCTGGAAGTAAATTTTTTCCACTCTGGATCAAAAGCCTTTTTTGTTTTTTCATAAAATTTTAACGTTGTTGATACCGTACCAGATGGAAATATTATTATGGAGCCTCCTTTAGAAAGATGATCTCTTGCTTTTTTTCTGGTTTCTAAATTTGTTATCAACGCTTGCTTGTCACCAGTAAAGTCAATCGGAAGAAGGTAACCTTTAGTTTCGGGTGCTCTTAGTAACATAGAATGAGTTAAGACTTTAAAATCATCTCTATATTGAGAAACAAAATAACTTATGACAAGTCCATCAAGTACGCCGTAAGGATGGTTAGCAATAAATATAGTTGGTCCCTCTTTTGGAATAACTATTTCATTATTAAAAGTTAAATTTAGTTTAAGTTGATCTAAACATCCATGCCAAAAGCTATCCCACTTTTCAGGATTTTCTTGATATTCACGATAGAGTTTAAATAATGCAGGTTGTCCGGCAATAGATTCTATGGCTCTTATTATTAATTTTCTATACCAAGGATCATCTGGATCCGCATAGCTGAAATATTTTGATTCTATGTATTCCATATTATTGGCGGAGAGAAAGGGATTCGAACCCTTGAAGGAGTTGCCCCCTTACCCGCTTTCCAAGCGAGCGCATTCGACCACTCTGCCATCTCTCCATCTTATTCAATGTAAAAGCTAGCTATTCTATCTCCATGAAATGTTCCAAGCCAAATTTTATCATCCTGAGGCAATGCAACAGTTGCAGCTCCCATTTGTTTATCGGCAAAGGTATATGTATTAATTTCTTCTAGATCCTCCAAAGAAAGTTGGTGAATTGTAAAAGGTAAGGGACATTGAATTACTGATTCATCACATTGAAGTCCCTCAATACCAGAATAGTTGTGTGCGGCTACCCACAAACCAGAATCAGTTACTAAAAGATTATCTTTACCTCCGCCAAAATGTTCATATTTAACTGAAGTATCTTTTAAATCAAACTTAACAGTCTTTCCCGAAAACCAATAATTAATATATAAAAAATCTTCTTTCTCTGACAAATCTATTCCGTTAGGAAATGACCCCGAAGTATTTTGAATTTCCATAAACCCCTTTTCTTTGTTCCAAAAATGGACTTCACCAGTCTGTGAGATGAAAATACTTGCATAAACTAAAGACCACTCAGAAAGATTTGCATCAAACATGCTGGTAGCATAAAACGAACCATCTTTCTTTAAAGCCACATCGTTAAAGTACTTATTTTCAGGGGCATCCACACAGCCTCTCCAAATTAGTTTCATATCTTTATTTTCCGTAAGTTCAAATAATTCTATTGTCTCTGCTGGGAGATGATTTATGACAGCAAGCATAAACTTGCCATCATTTCGTTCAATTAGATCTATGCCATGAGGTGAAAATCTTTTACTTTTTAACTTGCAATTAATATCTCCCCAATCATTAGATTCATAAGAAATTTCAAAATCTTTTTTTTCTTTACTAAATAAATCAAAGTAAGAAAGATTTCCATATTTGGTATTAGGTGCCAAAGATCCAAACTCAGAAATTATAATTTTCTCTTTTGATGGAGATAAATAAAGATCTTCAGGGTTTTGAAAGCCACAATTTATTTCAAAAATATCATCATCGTTGCAATTGTTAATCTCATTAAAATCATTGAAGGTGAATGATGACAATAAAAAGACTGTTGAAATGAATAAATCGTAGAACATTAGGTTCTTATACCATATCCTTTATTTAGCAAATAATATGCTATTGAAAAAAATAAAATTATAAAAAAAGTTATCATTAATAATGCAAACTGTACATTTATATCGGATATCCCAATCATTCCATATCTAAATGCATTGACCATATACAACAAGGGATTTGCTTTGGAAACCAATTGCCAAGTATCTGATAAAAGATCAACGGAATAAAAAACTCCTCCAAGATAAATCAAAGGTGTAAGGATAAAAGTAGGAACAATGCTTATGTCATCAAAATTATCCGCAAATAAGGCATTTAGAAATCCTGCAATTGAAAATAAAAAAGCTGTCATGATGACTACTAATAAAGTCAATGGAACATTCTGAACACTGATATCTGTAAAAATTAAAGAAGTCAGTAATACTAGAAATCCTACTATAATTCCCCTTGCAACCCCTCCTAAAACGAAACCAATTAGAATTAAATAATTAGGCATAGGAGATACTAGAAGCTCTTCGATACTCCTTTGAAATTTGACTCCAAAAAACGAAGAAACGACGTTTGAATAAGCATTCGTAATCACTGCTAACATGACTAAGCCAGGAGCCATAAATTGCATATAATCAAACCCTGACATTTTTCCTATTCTTTCACCAATAAAGGTACCAAAAATTAAAAAATATAGAATAGTTGTAAGTACTGAGGGAATTAATGTTTGACTCCAAATCCTAAAAAATCTTAGAACTTCCTTTCTAAGTAGAATAAATAAAGATCTAACTTGTTCTCTAGCTGTCATTATTGGTTAATTTTAAGAATAATTCTTCTAGACGATTTGTTTCGTTTCTCATGCTTAAAACTTCAATTTCTTCTTCATCAAAAAAATCGAATATTGAATTTAAATTCGTACCTTTGTTGGCTTGAACAGAAAAAGTTGTTTCATTTATTTTATTAATTACAAAATCTTCTGAATATAACTCTTTAGAAGTTTTCTCTTTCAGATCAAAAATAAAAGTCTCCATCTCAATTTCTCTAAGAAATGAGTTCATATTAGAATTTCTAACTATTTTTCCATTGTCAATAATTGAAATGTTCTTACAGAGTCTTTCTGCTTCTTCTAAGTAGTGAGTCGTTAATATAATGGTTGTTCCTTTCTTATTTATTTCTACCAAAAATTCCCATAAAGATCTTCTTAATTCAGTATCCACTCCTGCAGTTGGTTCATCTAATATAAGCAGTTCAGGAATGTTTACTAAAGCTTTAGCAACCATCAGTCTTCGTTTCATTCCACCGGATAAATTCCTTCCCTGCTCATTTCTTTTGTCCCAAAGATCTAACCTTTTAAGAAAATATTCAGAATTTTTTTTTATATCTGAAAAAGGAAGACCGAAAAATCCTGCTTGATGCAACAAAACATTATGAACCGTTTCAAATTGATTAAAATTAACTTCTTGGCCGACGATTCCTATCTTTTTTTTTGCTTCAGAGTGGTGAGTATCAATATCAAGGCCTAAAATTTTTACC
This sequence comes from uncultured SAR86 cluster bacterium, assembly GCA_902563105.1. Lineage (GTDB taxonomy): Bacteria > Pseudomonadota > Gammaproteobacteria > Magnimaribacterales > AG-339-G14 > MEDG-81. Next base: position 443,300 of record CACEVU010000001.1, on the reverse strand, counting down.
AGACCAGATGATTTGTTCACTAAGGAACTAATAATGCCGATCATTGTAGATTTGCCTGCACCATTGGGTCCAAGTAGCGCATAGAAATCACCTTTTTCTACTTCAAATGAAATATTATCCAAAGCAATAAGATTATTGTCGTAAATCTTCGTAAGATTTTTTATTTCTAGAGCTTTCAAATTTATTTTTTTGATAAAAATGACATTCCGTCTTCTAACCCTTTAAGAGTTAAAGGAAACATATGATCTTCTATAAGATGTCTTGAAATTTCAATTGATGATGAATAATCCCAATGTTCTTCAGGAACAGGATTTAGCCAAATCAATTTATCATATGTTGTCATAATTTTTTTCATCCAAACTGAACCTGCTTCTTCATTCCAATGTTCAATGCTTCCGCCCGGATTAGTTATTTCATATGGAGCCATAGTTGCGTCACCAACAAAAATTATTTTGTAATCGGATGCATACTTATGAATAATGTCATCTGTCTTCATTCTTTCATTGTGTCTCCGTCTGTTATCTTTCCAGACGGTTTCATAAATAAAATTGTGAAAGTAAAAATATTCTAAATTTTTGAATTCTGTCTTGCATGCAGAAAAAAGCTCTTCACAGATTTTTATGTGTGGATCCATTGACCCTCCGACATCAAAGAAAACTAAAACCTTAACTGCATTAGTCTTTTCTGGAATCATTTTAATATCAAGAAGTCCTGCGTTTTTTGCTGTACTTTTAATAGTGTCATCTAAATCTAATTCTTCTTCATTTGACTGCCTTATGAATTTTCTTAATCTTCTTAAGGCTACTTTTATATTTCTGGTCCCAAGTTCTACGGAATCATCTAAATTTTTAAAATCTCTTTGTTGCCAGACTTTAACAGCTTTATTTTCCTTTCCCTCTCCATCAACGCGGATACCTTCGGGGTGGGATCCAGCATTACCGAAAGGAGATGTACCTCCGGTACCGACCCATTTATCACCCTTTTGATGTTTACCTTTTTGTTCTTCCAATCGTTTTTTAAACTCTGAAAGAAGTTTTTCTAGGCCTCCCATAGTTTCAATTTTTTTTAACTCATCTTCTGTTAAAAACTTTTCGAACTCTTTTCTAAGCCATTCTTCAGGAACTAAAGCCTGAAGCACATCGTCAAGTGTTTCAAGACCTTTGAAATAAATATCGAAGGCGCGATCAAATTTATCGTAGTGTTTTTCATCTTTAACAAGAACGGATCTTGATAAATAATAAAAATCATCAATATCAGCAAAAATAACCTGCTTTTCAAGTCCAGAAATTAAATCCAATAGCTCTCTTAGTGTGCATGGGACTCCAACTTCTTTTAAAGTTTTAAAGAGATTTATTAACATTTATCTAATTTTGGTTATTACCTTCTCTTCTGGTCATAAAGGCTAATCTTTCCAATAATTGAACGTCTTGTTCATTTTTTACTAAGGCCCCATAAAGAGGTGGAATTGCTTTCGAAGGATCTCTATTTTTTAGAATTTCATCTGGGAGATCATCTGCCATTAATAATTTTAACCAATCAACTAATTCTGAGGTCGAAGGTTTCTTTTTTAATCCAGGAACTTTTCTGACATCAAAAAATATATCGAGAGCTTCTTTAACAAGTTTTTCTTTAACCTTTGGATGATGAACTTTAATAATCTCTTTCATTGTTTCTCTATCTGGAAAAGAAATATAATGAAAAAAACATCTTCTCAAGAAAGCGTCTGGAAGTTCTTTTTCATTGTTACTGGAAATAATCACAATTGGTCTTGTAGTTGCTTTGATTGTTTCTTTAGTTTCGTAGACGTAAAATTCCATTCTGTCTATTTCCTGTAAAAGATCATTGGGAAATTCGATATCTGCTTTATCGATCTCATCTATTAACAGAACTGCTTGTTTTTCCGAAGTAAAAGCCTCCCAAAGTTTTCCCTTTTGGATGTAGTTAGAAATATCTTTTACTCTTTCATCGCCAAGTTGCGAATCTCTAAGCCTTGTAACAGCATCATATTCGTAGAGGCCTTGTTGAGCTTTTGTCGTAGATTTTATGTGCCATTCTATTAAAGGAAGATCTAAAGATTTGGCAACCTCAAGTGCAAGCATTGTTTTACCCGTACCAGGTTCACCTTTAATTAATAATGGTCTCTCTAAAGCTATTGCAGCATTGACCGACAAACTTAAATCATCAGTTGCTATGTATGATTTTGTACCTTTGAATTTCATAAAGTATTTCCTATATTGAGAATTTTTAAAGACTTATGATAACAATTTTTTTAAGATTATTTCTTAATTCTTAACTTGGCTAATTGCTTTGATTGACCAACTAAATTTCCTTCTGTATCCCAAATCTCTCTATCTTCTTCAATATAGTTATTGGTAATGAATTCTGTCTTTGCAATGACCTTTAAAGGTCCTGGCTTAGGAAGGTTTCTTATATGAGAAGTTAATGTCAGAGTTGGTACCCAGCCAACAGTTCCCATTTTATTAAAAATAGGAGGAGTTGTTGCATCTAAAAATAAAATTAATCCAAATAAATCTACCCTGCCACCATCTTTCCACCCCATATATAAATTTAAACATGCATTGTTTGTATCATTGGGTTTATCCCACCAAATAGAATCTAAACAATATTTTTTTTCTAAATTCTTATCCAATTTTGGATTGAAACCCTCTTTATAAGGAACTTGAATACAATCTTCATACGAATCGAAAATTGGTTCTTCCCTTAATTTTTCATTAATACCTCTCATTTTAGAAAAATCTGTAAATGTTGCAGTAGCAAAAATTTTTATTAATCCTCTTTGTTTCAATGTTATAGATGCTGTTGATGTGCTTTTTGAAGAAGAAATCTTAGAAATTTCAATATCCGCAGGACCAAATTCTACTCTTTCTAGATAGTTGGCAGAAAGAACTAAAGGATCTTTATGATTTAAATGTTCTGAACAAGCTTTTGCAATGATTGCCATTGAATAACCGCCGTTTGCAGTTTGACCAATACTCCAATTTTCTGAAATATTTGCTGTAAAGTTTCTATCCGAAACTTTAATTACGCTAATATCTTCATTAAATTTTTTATAAATACTCATGAAACAGTTTTATCTTTATGAACAAGGTTATGAAACATAATACATATTTTGACATAGGAGCCAATCTTACTCATGAATCTTTTAACAAAGATCTTTGTGATGTAATAAGAAATGCTAAATCTACAGGAATAAAAAAAATTTGTATAACCAGCACGTCTATAGAAGATACAAAACTTTCTTTAAAAATTGCTGGATCTGATAAGGATTTTTTTATTACCACTTGTGGAATTCATCCTCATTATGCAGATACATTTATTGAATCAAATATAGAAGATATAAAAAAGCTATGTACAAATTCTTTAATAAAAGCTGTTGGCGAAACTGGGTTAGATTTCAATAGAAACTTTTCATTAAAAGAAAATCAAATTATTTGTTTTGAATCTCAATTAGAAATTGCTCAAGAATTAACACTTCCAATTTTTATGCATCAAAGAGAAGCTCATGAAAGCTTTATGAGTTGTCTTAATAATTTTGATTTAAACGTTAATGCAGTAGTCCATTGTTTTACTGAAAATAAAAAAGAATTTTACGAATATTTAGAAAAAGGTTTTTGGATAGGCTTTACCGGTTGGATATGTGATCCAAAAAGAGGAAAACATATGGAAAGTTTAATTTCCTCCATGCCTCTTGACAGAGTCATGATAGAAACCGATTCACCGTATCTTCTTCCAAAGAATCTAAAGGTAAAAGGAAGACGAAACGAACCTAAATATATTTATGAAATTGCAAAGCGGATAGCAGATTTACAAAAAAAAGATATAGAAGAGATTGCAGGCTTACTTTATGAGAACAGTTTAGAATTTTTTAAGCTTGAGCAATAATTTTTTCAGAAATAAGTTCCTCAATCTGATTTTTTAAACCTAAAGATTCAATTATTTCTTTGGTATGGGTGCCAACTTTAACAGGAGGATTACTGACTTCACTTTTCGTATGAGAAAACTTAGGTGCTGGTGAAGGTTGCGCCACATTTTCCAGGGTAAAAAAAGATTGTCTTTCGAGATTATGTTTGTGGTTCATTGCTTCTTTCATTGATAATACTGGAGCAAAACAAATGTCTGTTCCTTCCATAATTTCGCACCATTCGTCGCGAGTTTTATCCATGAATCTTGTTTCCAAGTTTTTTCGAAGTATTGGCCAAGATTCCTTATCCATTTGGTTATCAAAAATTTGTTCATCAATTTTCATTTTTTCTTTTAATAAGGAATAAAACTGAGGCTCTATAGAGCCAATAGAAATATATTTCCCGTCTTTGCATTCGTAACAACCATAAAAATGTGCTGCTCCATCTAGGAGATTAGAGTCTCTATCATCTATCCAGATTCCTGAATTAAGCATTCCATACATCATACTCATCAGTAATGCTGACCCTTCTGTCATCGCTGCATCAATAACTTGTCCTTTACCCTCTTTGTTTACAGTATTTAAAGCAGCACAAACTCCGAGAGCCAAAAGCATGCCTCCCCCACCAAAATCACCTATAAGATTTAAAGGCGGTGGTGGAGGTGAATCTTTTTTTCCAATAGCGCCTAATACACCGCTCAAAGCAATATAGTTGATATCATGTCCAGCAGCATTCGCAAGGGGGCCACTTTGCCCCCATCCCGTCATTCTTCCAAAAATTAATTTTGGATTTATTTTAAGAAGATCATCTGGACCAAGATTATTTTTTTCCATCACACCTGGTCTAAAACCTTCTATAAGAACATCAGCATTTAAGATTAATTTTTTTATTATTTCCTGACCCTCTTCTTTTCGAATATCTATTGCGATTGATTTTTTCCCCCGAGAAGCAATATCTGCACTTGAGCCTCTTCCAGCAGAAGTAATTCTGTCAACTGAAATCACTTCAGCGCCCATGTCAGCTAAAATCATTCCACAGAAAGGCGCAGGTCCAATACCTGCCATTTCTATAATTTTTATATCTTTGAGAGGTCCCACCTAATTTTTTCCAAAAGGTTTTAAATGTCTTATCAAGACTGGAAGTAACATTAAAGCAGCTAATATCGCAATGATCATTGAAAAAGATGTAAAAATTCCAAAGAATACACTTGGATTAAAATTGGAAGTTACAAGAATCATAAAACCTAAAACTATTGTAAGTGAAGTATAAAACATTGCTCTGCCAATTGTAGAATGACTGTTTTTAATTGCTACATCATAATTTTTTTTCTCTTCATATTCTTTCAAGAATCTGTGTACATAGTGAATGGTATTATCTACACCAATGCCAATACTTATTGCAGCAACAGTTACCGTCATGATATCCAGAGGAATTCCTGACCAGCCGATTATTCCGAGAACGCTTGCGGCTGATAATAAGTTTGGAATCATTGCGATTAGCGCCATATAAAGGGATCGAAAAAGTAATATAAACATTACAAAAATGGCACTGAATACGATAGTCAAACTTCCAATCAAAGACTGAAAAAGACTTTGTAAAAGGTTGTTATAAATAACTGATATACCAGATAAATAAAATTGCTCTGCACTAAGATCATAATCTTGTATTAGATCCATTTTTACTTCTTGAATTAAATTTTTTCTGTTTAATCCATCCATTGACTCTATTACTCTGGCTGACAATCTAACCTGGTTATCATCATCTGATATATAAGCACTTAATAATTGATTATTGATATCTTCAGGAAGAACTTTTCTTAAAAGTGCAAGTTCTAGATCATCTAATTTTTCACCTTTTGCTATTTCTGCTAGCTTGATAGCACTTGAAACTGATAACACCTTTCCAATTTCTGGTCTTCCTTCTAAATAATCATGTATTTCTTCTAAAAAACTTAAACTTTTTGTATTAAACCAGTAACCATACTCTTCTGTCTCTACTCCAAAATCATCAAAATCTTCATCATCAAAAACATTTTTTTCTTCAAGAGCTTCACTTGGAGCGGAGATGATAATATCCAACGGTGCCGTTCCTCCAAGTTTTTTGTCTATTAAAGACAACCCTTGATATATCTCTGTTGATGGTTTGAAATAGTCTATAAATTTGTTTTCAACGCTGAGTTTACTTATTCCTATTAGTGCAAAGATTAGGCCTGCTAACGAAACTAATAAAATAATATTTTTAAATCTAACAACCAACGAATTTATTGATGTTGTAAAGCCAGTTGAATAATCGACTTTTGTATCTTTTGTATTTTTACTCATTAATGAAGCTAAAGTTCCAAAAAATATAAAAGATATTGTGAACGCAATAAAAATACTTAAAACCATTAATAAGCCAAAGTCTATGATGGGTCTTATATCGCTAATTATCAGAGACGCAAAAGCAACCATTGTCGTTAGAGCAGTGTATAAACATGGCAAGAACATTTGAGTAAGTGTCTTTTTTAAAGCATCTTCGTGAGAAAGCTCTGAAGATCTGGATATTATTTCTCTATATCTAACAACAAGATGAACAGTTAGAGAAATTCCAATAATCATCAGTAGTGCAATAAAATTTGCTGAAACTACAGTTACCTTCCATCCTAACCAACTTATTAGGCCAGTTGTAAGTAATGCTGATAATCCGGCTGACAGCAAAGGAATTACTACCCATCTAAGCTGTCTAAAAATCAAAGACAAAATAAATACAAACATAAAGAAAACAGCTATTCCAAAAACGATCAAGTCTTGCTGAATCATCTGAATGGTGTCATGAGCAATCATTGCTCCTCCACCTAGAAAGATCTCACCTTGATTACTATAACGGCTTGTTACGTTTCTTACTTCTTTGATGAGATTTGCTTCGTTGGAAAGATTTATTTTCTTTTGTTTTTCTATCTCTTGATTTATCTTTTCAAGACTCGATAAATATTCTTCTTTTTCTAATAAATCTTTTTGATCTAATAAATCATATCTCTCAGAAATTATATTTTGATAAAGTGAATTTGGTTCTAAAGACATTTGAAAAGCAATAGTTTTAAGATCATCGCTGATAAGTAACCCCCTATATACTTCATTTGTTTCAAATTCATATTTAGCTTTTCTTAGATCTACATCATCTGTAGATAGCGTAATTACGTTATCAGCAAGTTCGCTAATTGATTGATCAGAATATTGAAGCAATGGAACATCAAATAAACTTAAAACATTTTTTATACCCTTAATATCATTTAAATCTTTAACTAACTCTTTCAATAAAGTTATTGTTTCTGGATTGAAGATTTCCGCTTTTGGAGTAAAAGCTATAACCAGAAAATCACTAGATCCATATTTTCTAGAGTTTTCTCTATAAATTTTTAAATCTGGATCATTATCTAGTAATAAAGTGTCAGAGGAAGCGTCGAGTTGAAACCTGGGTAAGCCAATTAAACTTACTACAGATAATACGAATAAAAAGAAAATAAAAAATTTTGACTTATCAACTAGAAAATTAAAGAAACTACTCATAATTTTTTCATATCAATTTGATTTTGACGTTCTGCATACCTCATTCGGTCTGATTCCGACTTTTCAGATATACAGTAATGACATGAGATGCCTTTTTTGTATTCACTTCTTTCTAAATCGCTTTTAGACAATGGTCTTCTACAAGCATAGCATTGCTGATGTTTTCCAGGCTTAAGATCTTTTGTAAGCGTTACTCTTTCATCAAAAACAAAACATTCTCCTTTCCAACAAGATTTATCTTCGGAATTATCCAAAAAATTTAAAATACCTCCCTTAAGCTGATAAATTTCATTCAAACCTTCCTTATTTAAAGAATATATAGCCTTTTCACAACGAATCCCTCCAGTACAAAAAATTCCTATTTTTTTATTTTGTAAATTTTTGCCTTGCTTTTCAATAAAGGTTTTAAATTCTTTGAAATTTTTTGTATTCGGAGACATAGCATTATCAAAAGTCCCTACCTTATTTTCGAAATCATTTCTTACATCTATTACTATGTTGTTTGGATCTTTTATAAATTTAATCCATTCTGTGGAATCTAAATATTCTCCTTTATTTTCATAGGATTTAGCATTCGTTCCAGATGGAACTAATTCATTTCTTTTTTTAATTTTAAGTCTTTTAAATGGAGAGATTGAAGAATATGAAAATCGAAATTCAATATTTCCAATCAGGTTATTTAAAAATATATTTAATTCTTTTAAAGACTGGTCTTTATTAGACGACACAGTAGCGTTTATGCCCTCTGATGAAAGAATAATGGTTCCCTTGATTTTTCTTTTAATACAATGATCTCTCAATGGATGTTCAAATTCTTTATAACTAGAGAATTCAAAACATTTATAAAACGTTCCTATTTGAAACACTATTCAATCTCTAATTTATGAAGAGCCGCCCAAACATTCAGGAGAATCAGAACTTGATTTATTTCTTTCTTCCCACTCAATATGAGTAAAGGGATGTATTGCTATGGCGTGTATTAGTTTCATTTCTTCTTTTAAAACCTTATAAATTAATTGATGCCTTTGAACTGCCCTGAGATCTTTAAACTCGTCAGAAACGATAACTATTTTGAAATGTGATTCTGCTCCATCAGGAACATTGTGATTGGGACTCTCATTTATTACCTCTAAGAATAAAGTATCAATACCAGAATTTAGTTTTTTTTCTATTTTTTCTTTAATCATTGCTATTCAGAGTCATCAATATAGTTTAATTCAAAAAGTTTTTCTTCATGACTTTCTTTAGTGGTGGTAACAAGGGATATGGTAAAAAGCGAGATAGCCCAAAGAATAATTGAAGCTGAAACGGCTGTGAGACCAAAAGTAAACAATATTTCTGGATCAACTTTTCCTGGTACAGCATTTTCTGGCCAAGCTGCAAAAGTTAAGATCATCCCAGCCGCGAAAGCTCCTGCTCCACTCATACACTTTTGAGCAAAAGACCTTGCTGCTAGAAGTGTTCCTTCCATTCGCCTACCTGTCTTAATTTCAACTTCTTCTACTGTGTCCCAAACCATAGAATTAAGAGTCGTAAACGATATTACTGATGTTGCAACTCCAATGAAATGAAATAACAATACTCCAGCCAAAACAATTGGAGAACCATTTTCAGGCAAAAGTCCCAAAAGTCTTAGTATTATAATTCCATTTTCCACTGTAAGAGAAATTGCAAATAATATTATCGCTCCATTTCTTTTGCCAAATCTACCGGCAAGAAATGGGGAAGCAAAAATTCCTACTAACGGTGCTAAAAAAAGACTTAATCCAATCGTTAGAATGTTTAAAGGAGTAAATTCCCAAAAAAAACTATAATAATAAAGTGTAAGATTTGTTCCAATTCCGCCAGCAATCCCCATCATTATCATTGCAATAAATAAAATTATATAGTTTCTGCTTACAGTCATTGTTTCATAGAGCTCTCTAAAAATAATCTTTATAGACTTTCTTTCTACCTCAGGCGCATGAAGATCCTTAATATGTCTATGAGTTCCCATTGCAGTAACTACTATTGCAATAAACATAATGGGGCTACAAACAAGGCCATAAGTTATCCATGTATCAGAAACAAATCGAGCATCTTGAGAACCTGTGAAAGTACTGTAAACGACAAAAATCCATAAAGAATTCCAAACAGCCAAACCTCCCCACCATCCAAACCAATACCGATAAGATAAAAGAGAACTTCTTTCAACATAATCTTTTGAAAGTTCTGGCCCTAATGCATTACTGGGAATTTCATAAATAGTGATTGCCGTTCTTATTACAGCGCCAATAATTAATAAAAACCAAAACAACTGAATTTGAGATAAATTTTCTGGCGGATCCCAAATTAAAAAAAAGGATATAGCAACAGGAATAGCAGAAGCATACATCCAAGGATGTCTTCTTCCCCACTTTGATTGAGTTTTATCGGAAAAATATCCGATTAAAGGATCAGAAATTGCATCGATTACAAGCATCAATAATATTGCTAGTCCGGCTAGATTTGGCGCTAATCCAAAAACTTGGACATAAACAAATAAAAGAAAATAATTAAATGCGTTATCTTTAATGCCATATGCTAAAGAACCAAATCCATAAAAAAATTTTGTCAAAAAGGGTAATTTTTCTCTCATCTATCTATTTAATGGCACTTAATAGGATTTTAGTATTACATATTTCCTAAGAAAAATAACAACTGTAATGGATTGTCTTTTTCCTTTTTATTGATAATTTACGAAGATGGGAGATGACCATGCCCTTTCTTCAGACATCATAGTGCAATTATCTTCTCTTGACGTTTTATAACCGCCGTAACATATATTCACTTTCTTACAATTTCCGTCAGAATCATAATCACATCTTAAGTTTCCGCCATTTATCCTTAATGAGGGCTCTTCAATAGCACGAACATAATAAACAGAGTCTCGCTCACTTTTAGAATATTCATTGTCAGAAAATCGAACTCTACATCCCTCATTATCTTTTGGACAATTAATAACTTTCCATGGATCCATTATTAAATTATCAATATTTTCGTAATTAGAATTCTGAGGGGTTATCTTGATTACCTCAATTCTCGTTATTTTATTCCTTTCTTCTGAAGGGTTATAACATTCATTTTTACAAAGAGATTTTATCTTTTCGCTAGACAGTTTTCCTAGCCTATAATCAGGACATCCGGGTTTTTGTTTGAATGATCCCAAAGCTTTTACTTCAAAAACTGGGTTATCTTTTTTTGTAATCTCAGTTCCCATCGGAAAAGTTTCCGTTTCACCGATAAGATTAAACCAAAGAAGTATTCTTGACCCACTTGTTGCATAAGTCTCTCTTCTTTCAAAACTTTTCCAAATTCCATCTCTTGATCTGTTGTCAACATGAACGGCAGCCAAACCTCCAGTTGTGAAAAAAGACGATTGTCTTACTGGTTCCCACAGAGAAAAAGGATCGGGTATTTCTAATTCCTCTAAATTTACCTTTCTTGGTTCATCAGATTCTTCCTCTTGAAGAGTTAAATTCTCCTCTAAAAATACTGCCGTTGGACCATTAGCTTCGGTTGTAACCATTCTGTCTATTGCTTTATAGCCAGTGCCGGGTCTTGAACGATGGTTGTCGCTAGAAGCAATAAAGCCAAACTTAAATCTTTGCTCTTCACCTTCTTCAAAATTTCTTAAAGCCAATGCATATTGTGCGGAACCCTTAGGACGGTAGTTAAAAGCCGGTAAAAAACAATCTTTGCATTGACCTGAATCTAGCCATTCTTCAGGAGTAATACCTTTTACAGCAAATTTACCTGACAATCCTCCTTCAATATAAAGTTGACGAGCTAAAGCTGCTCTATTTTCACAAACCGCATTACTATTTTCATTTTCTAAACATCTTCTTTTTATGATTTCACCTGCTTGCCAGCAAGAAGGTAAATAGTTGTCAGATGGTTCAGGACAAAATTGAACATCATCCTTTGTATAACTTGCAGTCCAAGATCTATATTCTTCTGAGTTTCCATGTCCAGACATAATCTCGAAGGATATTTGTTTTTTGGAATCATTATTATCGATAGATAATTGTTTATCCCAACTAGACTCACTCGGTGTATAAAATCCCCATGTATTTCCATGAGGAATAACAATTGAATCTGATTCGATATCATCTAAAGCCTTAAAAAGGTCTTTTGGGGTTAGCGCTGAGAAATAACAAGAGTCTGAAGGACTGTACTCTTCGCCCTCCAAGCAGTTTTCTGTCTGTGATATGTGATCATTAAAACTTATGAAGTCGGCATATCTGTTTCTATTTTTAAAATCAAATAAAGCCATACTTAACATATTCGATCTTACTGTAGGAAGTCTATCTGGGTTACGCATACCATCTGTTGCAACTCCTCCAGAACCTATAGGCATGATGGGAACTGAAGCTTCATCGGTTTCTAAAAACATAACATTTTTATGGCCATAATGATCTTCCTTATTGGGGTCTATTTGAGTCCATTCGAATCCTAAAAAAGATATAAGATCTGGAATATCACTTTTTTCATGAATCGCATTACACTGTCTGATCGCCTTTTTAGCTTCCATCCATTTAGTTGGCGTTGCTGCTTCTGCATGATCAGATATAACCCAAAAATCTAGAGCCGAGCAAAATCTAGCATAATCACAGGCATCAGATACAGGGTGAGGTCCTTCACCATTATTCAAGGGTAAGCTCCAAAGAAACGCATCTGAGGAATAAGTTGAATGCACATGGGTATCGCCAAAAAGTATTTGCTTGTTTGTCATACTATGCTCTAACTGACTTTGTATTTTTTTATTCAGTAGATTCTTTGGATAAGGGGAATTTATATTTTTTTCTGCAATTTCCAGAGAGCCAAAAAAGCCTAAGTAAAATGCTAAAACATAGATACCAATTGTGGTGATAACGGCAAAAAAAATTCCGAAAAACCAAAAAACTATTTTTAAGACTAGGCTCAATGTTTTTTCCTCTTCATGTGTTCTTCAGATTTCTTAATAAAATCTAGTACAACATCGTCATCATTTCTTTTGAAATTAAATTCCTTTGAACGAGTGTTGAAAACTTGCCATGATGACGAGTTTTGTTCATGGAATAATTTAACATTCTTATTCTTGAAGAATGGTATAAGAATCATGCCTGCAAGGAAGCCACCGATATGGGCAAAATAAGCTGTACCTCCATCGGCATCAATGGATCCGGGTATATTGAAAAATTGAATAACTATCCAAAAACCTAAAACTATAAATGCGGGTATCCTGATCATTTGAATGATTATGATAATAAAAACTAAACATTTGACATTGGCTTTTGGAAAAAGCATCAGATAAGCGCCTAACACACCTGCTATCGCTCCACTAGCTCCCACCATTGGAATTTCTGAAGAGGGATCTACAAAACCTTGACATAAAGCAGCTATCGTTCCACACAAAAGATAAAAAATTATAAATTTTACCTTTCCCATAGAATCTTCAACATTATCACCAAAGATCCATAGATAAAGCATATTTCCAGCTATGTGGAATAAACCACCATGTAAAAACATTGAGGTATAAATAGGCAAAGAAGAATATTCAGAAAAAAAAGAATTTGGAATAAATCCATATGTATAAAAAATTTGAGGATTCATTTGGCTTAGATACTGCAAAGAAAATACAAAGCAACAAGCACCAATCAAAAAATATGTAACGTATGGAATTGAAGAACTTGGATTATCGTCAGAAATAGGAAAAAACATACTTTAATATCCTAAATCTTTTACTGCAGTCTCATACTCGTCTCTTGTAATTGAGTAAAAATACACAAAAGTGAGTCCTCCAAGATTTAATATCGGTCCAATCACACATATGAATAAAACTAAATTGGTTGCAGGCTGCTGCATATCTTGAATTGAGGCCTCAGTATTACTAAATCCCAGAAATTGAAGTACGAAGCCTATTATAAAAACTCCTAAGCCGGAAAAGATTTTTTGAAAAAGTCCTGGGCCAGCTAAGAAAAGACCCTCATCCCTTCTACCAGTTTTTTTTTGACTATCTTCAACAACATCAAAAACCATAGAAATGAGAATTACCCAGCCCATGACAGATAAGATATCGGTTACGCATTGGTGGGATATCATGATCCACCATAGGAGATCTGAACCATTTTTAGGGAATGTTTGAACTTCAAAATATGGATCTAACAATCTCAATGTAAACGGAATATAAGAGATAAATGTTGTAGCTAACAGTGCAAACAATGCAATGTTCTTTTTCTCTCTCCCCTGAGAAATAATAATTGCTATCACAGCTCCTACAATTGCGGAAACTCCTCCTGCAAGAGGAAAGACAGATATTTCTGAAGGAGTCCACTCCCAGAAATAAATACTTATGTAGTTTCCAATTCCACTATTTAAACCCAGAAAAAGAGCATACAAACATCCCCCACAAAAAATCATCAACCAAGATCTATTGGAAAGAGTTTCAATGACTTCTTTAAAGATATTTCTCAAATTAATATTCATATCTTTGGGAACACTATGAAGATCTTTGATATGTTTATGAGTACTAAAGGCAGCTATGAAACCAAGGACAAGGGTCATAAAGCCTGCAAAATAAGCTAACTTCTCATAGCCTTCAGGGTTCAAAAAAGCTCTAGAACCCATAAATTCTTCAGTTTCGGGTAAAAAATACTCAAGCATTACATACCCGATAAGAATGGCGCCGCCATAACCAAAAAACAATCCCATTGCATTTAAGGTATTTCTTCGATCATAGTCCTTAGTTAATTCGGGTCCTAAAGCTGCTCTGGGAGTCTCAAAAAAAGTAATTGCAAGTCTAATGCAAATAGTCAAGATTAATAATTTGAAAAATAAATATGTTTGGTCATAAGAAGAAGGTGGCATGAAGAGCAACCAAATACAAAAGGCTAAAGGAATAATACTAGCGTAGATAAAAGGATGCCTTCTACCAAATCTAGATTTAAACCTATCTGACCAAACACCCACCAATGGATCGGATATTGCATCAAAAAAAAGTGAGATTCCTATAGCTATCGATGCGAGATATGGCTCCAATCCTAAAACTTGGTTGTAATAGAGTAATACCCAAGTACCAAAAATTACATTTTTTATTCCGACAACTCCTGAGCCTGCAGAGTGGAGGAACAAGGTTGAATTTGAAGCTTTAAGATCTTTAATTTCTGACATTTAAAATTTGTATAAAATAATATACTGTAGATGAAAACAATTATGCACTATTAATAGGGGAGAAAAAATGGGAGTACTAAATAATAAAGTAGCTGTTATCACCGGAGCGGGAAGAGGTATTGGAAAAGAAACTGCCCTTTTGTTTGCTAAAGAGGGAGCTAAAGTAGTTGTAAATGATCTCGGTGCAAATCCAGATGGTTCTGGACACGAAAAAATAGCTGATGAAGTTGTAGAAGAAATAAAAAAATTAGGTGGTGAGGCAGTTGCAAACTATGATTCTGTAGATTCCTTTGAAGGCGGTAAAAATATTTTTCAGACTGCGATAGATTCTTTTGGAGAATTAGACATCATTATTAACAACGCCGGAATACTAAGAGATAAAACATTGTTCAATATGGAAGAATCCGATTGGGATGCAATTATGGCAGTTCATTTAAAAGGTCACTTTAACTGTACACAGCCTTTTGTGAGGTATATCAGAGAAACCAACAGACTTAACTGCAGAATAATAAACATGTCCTCTGTATCGGGATTGATAGGAAATTTTGGGCAGACCAATTATGGTGCTGCTAAAGCAGGAATTGCAGGATTTAGTAGATCTCTATCTTTAGAAATGGCTAAATATAAATGTACCGTCAATACCATATCACCCGGAGCCGCAACAAGATTAACTATTGATTTGATGAAAGCGGCTGGCAGAGAAGTAAATCCCGATGATTGGTCTCAGGGGCCTCAACAAATTGCTCCTATTATTGCTTGGGTTTGTTCAGACGAAGCAAACGAAATAACAAATCAAATATTTCATGTCTCTTCAGGAACAGTCGGGATAATGCAACAACCGGCAGTTATTAAATCTTTTAAAAATGACGAACTGTGGTCGATGGAAAAGCTGAATCAGGTAATGCCCGAATTAGTCGAGGCCAAAAAGAATCACGATAAAGAAGTAGAAAAAAAAGGTGAGCCGTCTTAGCTGGCTTCTGCTTTATAAATAGATTTCTTTGTCTGAGATAAAACGTTTTTTAACATCGGCAGAAAAGTTTCAATTGGAAGACTTTCATATTCTGGATCAAAAGAATTCTGATCATATTTGGCACAAAATTCCACACAGTCTTTCCAATGTTCATTATCTTTGTATCTGTCTCGCATGTGTCTATCTAAACCTAGAAAGTGAAAAAAGTAATAACCTTGAAAAATTCCGTGATGCTTTAAAATCCAATAATTTTTTTCTGAGATATAAGGCTCCAAAAGCGTTGCAGCAAAATCAGCATGATTAGCTGGAGCAAGAATGTCTCCAATATCGTGTAATAATGCGCAAACAACATATTCTTCGTCTCTCCCGTCTCTGAAAGCTCTCGAGGCTGTTTGAAGACAATGTTCGTATCTATCAACCGCGAATCCTCCAAAATCATCTTTTAACATATTTAAATGCTCTATTATTCTTTCAGGTAAATTTTCAGAATGAACCATCGCTGCTTCGACAATGGGGACATAATCCTCTTGAGTTCCAGCAGTCATTTTTGTAAAAGTAGCTTTTTTCATACATCTATTTTCTCTAATATTTGAGATTGATTCAATTCTTTTTGCAAATAATTCTCATTGTTATCTTTTTTCTCATCAAAGGATATGTGAGTTTTTACTGATAAAATTTGCCAAAAAGGAGTTTGATAATGACAAAAGAACTTAATCTAACTGAAGTTTGTACTACCTTGAATGAAATCATGGAATATGAATTAGCCGGTGTTGTGAGATATACCCATTCCGCATTGATGGTAGTTGGCCCTCACAGAATACCAATTGTTAATTTTTTACAAGAGCAAGCTAATGAATCTCTCCAACATGCTCAACAAGCTGGGGAGCTACTAACTGGATTAGATGGTCACCCTAGTCAAAAAATATCAAAAATTGTTGAAACGCATAATCACTCTATAAAAGATATTTTGAAAGAAAGTCTAGAACATGAACTGCATGCTTTATCTCTCTATAAGAAGCTACTTACTATGGTTGAAGGGGCATCAATTTACCTTGAAGAATACACAAGAGATTTGATCGGCCAAGAAGAACAGCATCAATTGGAATTGAGAAAAATGTTAAAGGACTTTAGTTAAAGTTTTTTACTTTTTTCTTGTACCAATTTAGATAAGTTCCAATCGTAGAAGCAAATTCGTCTTTTTTTGAAAGTTCTTTTAAGTGATTAAAAGACTTGGGAAAATCCTCAGGAAAATTTTCTGAAATGAGAGAAAAGCCTTTTGTTTTTAATTCTTCCTCATAATGGCCCTCTCTTAGAAATTGAGAGAAATCACAAAAAAAAGAAATATCAATAATTGTTAAATGATTGAAACCTATGAATTTGAATTTCTTTAATGATTCTTCAATCCCATTTAAGAAAAACTCGTAAGCTTTTTTCATTCTTGAATATAAGAAATCATTCATATCCTGAAGGCCAAATAAATACTCTTGGTGCTCTCTTGAAAATACAAGATTTGAGTCTAAGAAGCTGTCAACTCTGGAAGCCTCAAACGAATCCTTGCCATATAAAGTTCCATCTTCATCTTGTCTTGCAATAGCCCTAAGAATACTGTTTGACTCAAAAATCCCAACAGAACCATCAGGACTAAATGCTGCTGGTACAGTTCCGAAAGGTACCAATTCTAAAAATTTATCTGATTTGTAAAGAGAAGAATTAAAACCTCTTTTCCCTTTCCTCTCAAATGCCGCAAGTTTTACTTTGTCATCATCAGATAATTTTTTCGGATTAGTATGCCAGAGCCAGTTTGGAATTTCAGCTGGCTTGTCTCCCAGAATCTCAATAGGAATATTCAGAATTTTTGCAGCAATTTCGGCTTTCCAGACTCTAGGATTGGGTAAATAAGAAAAGACCCTTAATCCTTTCTGCATTAATTTTTATACTAAAGTGGCGAATCTAGCCCACATCCAAACGACAATTCCTAGACTAGGTAACCAAAGCAATGCCCTTAAAGGCATATCTCCGATAAAGCCATTAATAAAAATATGATAAATAGAATGTGCTACTCTCAATCCAACAAACCAGTATGCTAAGAGCACAAAATAATCATCAACTTTCCCAGATACATAAAGGACAATACATATTGCATAAAATAAGATGGGAAATTCAAATAGGTTTATTAAGTTTCTATCTGCTTGCTTTGTAATTTGCGCTGCAGATTCTGGTAAAGGTATCTTCATAAGCTCGCTTCCAGTATGACTTTTATCAACTAAAACGTTTTTGAATCTGATCAAAGTACTTATTAAAAATACTGCTGCAGTTAGCAGCACCATATAGTACATAGGGATAAATATTTCAGCGTTCATGATTTTCTCCTCATTTAAGAATCTTCTTTACTTTCTTGAAGTTTTAATTTTTCAAGACTCATTTTATCTTTCAAACTCATTAAGTAAGCCGCTCCAGCCAAGATTAATACAGCAGATGCCTCCCCTACTATCATCAGCGCGTCCATTTCTTTATTTTGCATCATGATAAGACGACATAGCGCTGTGATTGCAATAATTATTGGTAAAGTTACAGGAATTCTTGATGTGCTATAAAACGATCCAACCATTCCGAGGATTTCCGCATAAATGAATAACATAAAAAGATCAGACAAAGTAATTTGTCTCATCAAGATCATTTCGTAAAGATATAGAGCAGCTGCTAAGCAGGTTGAAATACCAATAATTGCTAGTAAAACTTTTTCACTTGCAATGGTTGTCCAATGAAGACCTTTGTTCACAGCCTTGTCATTGAGCTTTTCAAACATAAAAATAGTTTATCTAGTTCTCGTCAAGAGGCAAATATAAATTATATTCACTGAACATTTTCTAATAAATTACAAGAGATTTTTAAAAAAATATTAAAGTATTATCATGTACGAAAAATCATTAAACGATAAAAAAAATTTTTTAAAAAATGGATTAAAAGAATATTCAATTAAGAGAAATTTTGATTTTGGGCCTTCTGCAAGAAGTAACACCTCAAATTTATCAAAATACATTTCTCACAGAATAATCAATGAATATGAACTCGTAAATGACGTATTAAAAGATCATTCATTCAAAAGTACTGAAAAATTTATACAAGAAATTTTTTGGAGAGTCTACTGGAAAGGATGGTTAGAGCACCGACCCAAAGTATGGACTGATTTTCTAGTAGCAAAGCCAAATTATGATAAACAATGCTATGAGGATGCCCTCAACTCTAATACGGGAATTGAGTGTTTTGATGAGTGGGTTGATGAATTAAAAAATGAAAACTATTTGCATAACCATACCAGGATGTGGTTTGCGAGTATTTGGATTTTCACATTGAATTTACCCTGGCAACTTGGTGCTCGCTTTTTTATGAAACATCTATTTGATGGCGATGCGGCGTCTAATACTCTTAGTTGGAGATGGGTTGCAGGAATACAAACCAAAGGAAAAAATTACATTGCAAGAAGTTCAAACATCAAAAAATTTACAAATAATCGCTACAGTAATATTGTGTTGAATGAAGATGCTGCCACCCTCGAAGATGATAAATTTTATGAAATTCAAGAAATTAAAAACCTTTACACTTCTAAAAAAAATGAATCTTTGGTTTTATTTGAATCAGATTTATCTATTTTCCAAAGAGAAGATTTATTTAGTTCTTATGAAAATATTTATTTACTCTTTCTTGAAAATGAAGAAAGAAATATTAAATTAAGTGAAAATACTTTGAACTTTAAAAAAAATTTGTTGGAAAGTTTTAAAGAAAAAGTTACTAAAGCAGAATTTATTTCATCTTCAGATTTTTTTAGCTTGAATCCTAATCTGGACATAATTTATCCCTCTGTTGGAGAAAATATGGATTTCTTAAAGAGATCAGAGTTAAACACAGATAAGCTTCACTTCATCGCCAAAAAAGAAGATTTATTTTGCTGGCAATTCGCAAAAAAAGGTTTTTTTAATTTTAAGAAAAACATACCAAGCATTATTAAATTTCTATCCCACAAGGGTAATTTATTAGAATAAATTTTTGCTATTATTTAAATATGTTTGCATCAAAATACTCTCTTGATAAAAAAATAAATAATCCTGATTCTTATAATTTAACTAAAGATCTTATTTGGTGTTCCCCTGATGGTTTTGATCTCACCATGGATATTTATTCTCCTAAGAGATCTGAAAAACCTTTACCGGTAATAGTGATGTTTCATGGAGGAGGATTTTTAATTAGAAGAAAAGAAATACTAAATAACATGGCTCAATATATTGCCTCTAATCATGATTATGTAGTTTGCAACGTTAATTACAGATTGCTTCAAGATCAAAATAATTCGGTTTCATTTGATGAATTAATTGGTGACTCTTTCGGATCCATCTTATGGATTAAAGAGAATATAGCTGACTTTAATGGAGATAAAAATAAAATTGGTATCACTGGAGATAGTGCAGGCGCCTATATTTGTGCAATGATTTTAAATTCCGGAGACAAGGTAGGTTTGAAGGAAAATTTCAACAAAGATTTTTGCATTGAGCCTTCCTATATTCCAAATAATTTGAACCTTTTAGAAATTGCTGAACAAAAGTTAATTAACGTAAATGCGGCGGTTTTAAGCTACGGAGGTTATGACTTTTATAAGTGGGCGTTGCTTGGTCATGCCGAAACCTATAAAAATCCTTTTTGGTGGCTTGCATTATCAAGGCCCAGAGGAATTTTTGGTAATGAATATAATCCAAGAGAAAATGCTGAAATGTATCAGGCAGTTTCTCCAGTATATAACATACCTGAAAGTAGCGACCGCCTACTTCCCCCGCAACTCTTAACTTCGGCGACCAAGGATAAAATTACTCCACCTTCAATGATTGAAGAATATGTACAAGAATTGAAGGCAAAGGGACAACAAGCTGAGTATTGGGAGCATAAAGGAAGAAATCATGCCTATTTAGATTCTGGTTATACGTTTTATGCTGGTAATGATTTTAAAAGAGACGGAATCCCGGCACTCAAAAAAATGTTAACTTTTTTTGACCAACACCTTCAATAAGAATCAGTCAGTAAGTTTTTTTCTTCTTTACGTAAAGTGTAACCAGCAATTAAACCTAAAATAAACAAAGCTGGAATATCTCCTAAAAAGTGTCCCATTTCGTGAGAATCAATAATTGCTTGATAAGCCATGATCCCGCCATGAACAAAGCTACTCCAAACTACAAACCAAATAAACATAGAATTCTTAAGAGGATTTTGTGCTGAAATAATCATCATTAGACCCATAGTCATATATATGCCTTGAATCATCATTTCGTATTCCCATTGACTGGGCGTCCAAGCCCATCCCCCCAATGGATCCAGCTTCATCATTGGCACAATAAAAATAAAAGCTACGCCAAATATTCTTAGCGTGTATTTGAGAATATTAAGATTTGTCATCAGTTCTTTTTATTATGCTTTTTCAAAGCAAGTTTTTCAAAAAATTATGATATTTCACAGAGTTTATGAAAGTTTTTATAATAATCTGCATAATTAGTTACCCCGACAATAGGCATAGCTTTTCTGCTATCTTTTAAATTCTCATAATATTTAGAAATAGATTCAATTTTTCCTACACTTCTTATAGAACGCTCTATTTTTGGCCTTTCATAAAGCATCGCGTCCATCTCAGGAAATACAGCAGAACCCCACCAAGAAATAGCTGAAAATAGTAAAATATCTGCACAAGATAAATTTTGGCCTAAAAGAAATGGTCCACTTTCGTCAATTGCATTTTCTAGAAAGTCAAATTGCAGTGCTAAGTCCCCCTTTCCTTCTTCCATTCTAGGATTTAGAAAGTCGTCTAACGTTCCTAGCCCTAACATCGTGGAATATAAAGGTGCTGTTTCCATAGATTCAGGTCCATTCAATCCTATTAAAATTGGCCAAATATCTTCCAACATATCCATAAAGCTATCGACCAATAAAGCATCTTCATTTTTATCAGGATAGAGAAAATTTTCACGATATTTAATATTTTTACCTAAATATCTGAGAATTGACCTTTGTTGTCCAATAATTTTTCCAGAAGGAAGTTCTAAAGTTGGTAATGTTCCCCAAGGCGTCTTTGGCTTTAAATTATTCCAAGTACCGTCGTCAAACGGGACAGGTTTTAATCCAGGTGGATTTTCCATTGGAAATGGAAGTGGAATGTAATTATTTTTAAAATTTATATCACCTAAGGCAAGCATGACTCTAACACTCTCTCCTCTACCAGGAACATTCCAATAATTTACAATGTATTGTTTATCATTCATAAATATTTCTTTTTTTCACTTGTCTACCTTATCAATTTCACGAATGGGTTCAAGGATTGCTAGCTTTTGGAGGAATTGTTCTTTTAATTCTTTGACACTTGTCGGATTCCCATGATCTATCAATGCAACCTTACTAAGAATTTCTATCAACTCATTCTCTGTCTCACCAATTACGCATGGGAATTGGTAATTTTTATCTTGAATGTTTTGTGGGACTTCATTACGGTGCAGTACTTTTACTTTGTAATGATTCTTTAGTTCTTTGATAAATGTTAACCATTCAAATCTTACAAAGAATTTACTATGAGAAATGTCACATAGCTCGCATGAACTTTTTTTATTTAAAAGATTTTTATTAATCCAATATTTAATTTCATTCCAATGACCGCCATCAGCATCATAAATAAAGTAAATTTTTTTAAGTTGTATCATTTTTTATTTTAAGTTTGTATTTGGTTTAAAAAGTAATGTAATAACGAGTTGTTTTTTTATTTTATTTTTTAATCCTTGTCTAAGTAAGCAATGCACTTTATTTCAATTTTATACTTCTGATCGACTAAAGCAGACACTCCGACCAATGTCTGAGAGACTTCGGGCTTACAGCCATAGATGTTTTCTCTGGAGCTAAAAATATCTCCTACATTAGTCATACATTCTTCAATATCAGTCACAAACCATGTTTCATCTATAACATTTTCTAAAGAACCACCAAACTCTTTTAAAATATGCTCAATATTTGCATAACAATTCTCCATCTGTCCTTGAATTGAATCTGGAACGTTGCCCTCTTTATCATCTCCCAATTGACCAGCTAAAGTTAAAACATTGTCTACCAGAACGCCCTGCGAAAAAAAATCTGCATATGGACCTTCTCTTAATAATTTTTTATTCATAATCTTCTCCTTGAATAATTATAGTTCAAGCCTAAGAATTAGCTCCATATACTCATCCCATGTGGTATCTATCATGCGACAGGTATGTAGTTGGTTACGAACAAAATCAACAGCTTCTTCTTTGGTTTTAAGTTCTTTCATTCTTTTTTTTCAACTTCCTCATTAGGTTTTGGAGACCTCAGCAAATACCCGAAAAAGAAAATACTTGAAAAAATAATTACACCAATTAAAGATTCTTTCCAAGTAAACATCCCATTAAGTAAAAGAAAACTAAATATACCTAAAAATAAAAATAACGGAATAACTACAAGGATAACCATAATCCATTGATAGAAAGTATTGTATTTTTTCTTGAAGCTATCTAGCCACTTATAAAATCCTATTGCATGAAGTCCATAATAGATGAGCATGCAGATAAAAGTTCCACTTCCGAAAACTAGCAAAGTAATTGCAATTTCAGTCATCTGGTCAAATCTCTGGAAAATCTATCTGTGCATTCATAGTTTTCTCCTAGAGTTCATTTTTACATATATAACTCAATATTCTAGTTTTTATGGAATAAGGCTTTCAGGGTGTGACCAAAAGTGTGACCAAAAATTTTAGACAAGATAGGTAGAAAATGTACCTACCCTGTAAGCCTTATATTTATTGGGTTTATTTGGTGGAGCTAGGCGGGATCGAACCGCCGACCTCTTGCATGCCATGCAAGCGCTCTCCCAGCTGAGCTATAGCCCCTAAAATTTCTTTTTATCTACTTCTATTTTAGTGCAATTTCCTTGAAAACCTTTTTGCCTGTACCTATTAGTATAATTTATTTGTCCCGTTATTCTTGAGAGCGTTATGTTTGAAATACTTTTAATCACACCAGTTTTTGTTAAAACAAAGCTTCCGGTAATTTCATCGTCAGTAATTTTTAAGTCTTCGAAAAGAAATTTATTTCCCTTATCTCTTACCATATAAGGCACTAATTGAGGAGGAAGGAGAATGTCTCCAGTTTTTTCAGCTAAATTTAAATTAAGTGTCATAGTCATTTCACCGAAGTCTTGTTCAATAACCCAGCCGATGGTTCCTTTGCATAATAAGTTAAGATTATCTACATAGGCATTGGAGCTTAAAAATATAAAAAGGAAGACTAATTTTTTCATATGATAAATATACTTGGCGTTTTTTTATGAAGCAATAACAGATAAATTCTAAAATCTAATTCCTTGGTTGACAGTCAAAATATGAATAGGAATTAACACTAATTGTTTTATTGTCCCAAACATTTTTATTCAAAGATGCTTGAAAGTTTTTTTTATTTATCACTAGTTTATTTTCAATGGCAAAAGTTCTTTTATTGCCCTTGAGGTATATACCTTCATAAATTCTTATTCTATTTTTTAATTTATAAGGGATTGCTTCTGAACCAAAAAAAATTGTTCTGGCTTTGAAATTTATATCAATTATCTCAGTATCATTTGATGCCTTATCTTTTCCCTCCACACCTACTAATGTCACATCACAATCTAAAATTAAATTATTAGAAAAAGCTTGCATGCAAAAGAGCAAGCTTACAAAAAGTGCTTTAAAGGGAGAGCGAGCTACCAGGTTCATAGAGAATTTCAATGTTATCTTCTATAGAGCCAATATCAAGTTTTCTGAGTTTTAAAAAATTATTAATGAGTCCGGTATTATATTGGGGATTGGATCCAGTAATAAATAATTTCTTTGATTCTAAAAATTTACAGGTGTCGATGGCATTTTTTAAGTTCATACTCAAAGTAAGAATGCCAAAAAATTTTACTTCGTCGGCAGTGAGGATAGCTACATCTGCTTTGAGATTATTTTTTTTTAACATTGCTTTATTTACAACATGTCCTTCATGAAAAACTTTAAATCCCTCGTTATTTGAGATGAGTAAGCATTTGGCAGAAGTGTTATAAGGAAAACCTGCTGGAAAAGCTTGAACTTTCAAAGTTCCAACTTGATTTGACTCAGCAGATAATTCAAAAATTTTATTTTTAAAATAATTCTTCAATAAAATTTTTTTAACTTGATTTGAACACCATATATTTGCTTTAGGAAATTCTCTCAAAGTTTTCAAATGAAGATGATCGCCAAAAGGAGCAGTAATAATAATATTTTTGATAAGGGCTATTTCAGCTTGACTTAAATTTGATGTTTTTTCTTTATTCCTCTGTAAAAACCACCCTTTTCCATCAACCAAGGAAAAGTCAAACCAAGGATCAATCAGAAGTCCTTCATTGCCCTCTTTGATATACCACGATTGATAATCGTCTGCTTTTTTTACTTGCATAAATCTGTCAATATAAAATACATTCTAACTTTTTAGGAGAAAAAATGATTGAAGGTTATTGTGACGAAAAATTCTCTTCCGCGAGAGACCTATTTGAAAAAAATTTAAAGTCCGGTTTTGAAAGAGGAGCAGCAATTACTGTTGAAATTGAAGGAGAAAAGGTTGTAGACCTTTGGGGTGGTACAGACTCTGATGAAAAAGGTACAACTTGGCAAAAGGATACTATTGTCAATGTATTTTCAACTACCAAGGGATTGGCTGCTGTTTGTCTTTTACAATTGGTCGAAGAAGGTAAAGTAAATTTAGATGATCCAGTTGCAAAATATTGGCCTGAATTTGCTCAAAACGGAAAAGAAAAAATTCCTGTTAGATACTTGTTCTGTCATAAATCCGGCTTATGCGGCGTCACCACACCACTACCTCACGATGCTTATTATAATTGGGATGTTATGGTTGAGGCTCTTGCAGCACAAAAACCTCAATGGGAACCAGGCACACGACATGGTTATCATGCATTGACCTATGGGCATTTAATAGGCGAGATGGTTCGTAGAGTTTCTGGAAAAACAATCGGTAATTATTTTAATGAAAAAATTGCCGAGCCTTTGAATCTTGATTTTTGGATTGGTCTTCCAGATGAACAATTCGAAAAAGTTACTGATATTCAGCCTAGTTTTTTTCCTTTGTGGACTAGACTGCTTGCTCCAGCTTTTAAAATCATTCCAAAAGGTATGTTGAGAGGCGATCTAGCAATGATAAAAGATTTTGATGATCCATCAACTATTGCTGGCTCAGCGTTTAATAACCCAAGAATGGAAATAAAAAATCCATTTTATGCCAATAGTAGAGAATGGCGAAAAGCAGAAATTCCTGCAGCAAACGGTCATGGTAGTGCCAGAGCAATAGCAAAATTTTATGGAGTATTATCCAACGGAGGTGAACGTGACGGTGTTCACATACTTGATACAAAAACAATTGATATGGCAAGACAAACTGAATCTGAAGGATCTGATTTAGTCCTTGGCAATCTTGAAACTCGCTTTGGACTGGGTTTTATGCTCGGATCCAAAGCAATTTCCATGGGACCAGCAGATGGCGCCTTTGGTCACGGTGGAGCAGGAGGTTCTCTGGGCTTTGGAGATCCAGATAATCATGTTTCAATAGGTTTTGTTATGAATCAAATGCATCCAGGCATAACAGCCTGGGAGACAGCAATATCATTCATTGAAAAAGTTTATGAGAGTAAGTGAAAATTTATCTAAAAATGGGATTGGAGTAAAAGTCTCTGATTTTTCCTTAAATGATTTATCTGATGAAAATATTTCTTTTTTGAGATCCAAATGGATTGAATACGGACTAATTGTTTTTTCAGAGCTGCCACTTTCCCATGAAGAATTTAAAAAATTTGCTCTCAGTTTCGGTAACTTTGGAGATGATCCTTTTATATCCTCTTTACCGGAACATCCAAACATTGCAGAAATAAAAAGAAGTGCCGAAGAAAAAGCTAGCCCATTTGGCGGTACCTGGCATTCGGATTGGTCGTTTATGAAAGATCCCCCGTCAGCAACTTTATTACACTCAAAAATTATTCCACCTGTTGGTGGCAATACCTTATTTGCAAATACCGAAAAAGCTTTTGCGGCTCTTCCTAAAGAGATGAAAAATAAACTGAGAAGCTTAAAAGTAATTCATTCTGCTAAAGTGCCTTATGCAGATGATGGCTTTTATGCATTGGAAAAAGAAAAGCGTGCAATGAAGATTTTGCCTTCAAAAGAGGCTAATGCAACTTTTAGTCACCCGATGATAAAAATTCATCCCGAAACAAAGAAAGAATGTTTGTTTATTAATCCAGTTTATACCTTGAATATTGAGAATATGTCTCAAGACGAATCTCAAGAATTATTATGGAATCTATACGAACATATGACACAAGATGAATTTGTTTTCGAACACACTTGGGACGAGAATATGTTGATCATGTGGGATAACCGAACTGTGATGCATCATGCAACGGGTGGTTATGATGGCCACGAAAGGTTATTGCATAGAATAACCCTTGCTGCCGTTTAGGCGCCCTCTTCTAAAAATCTTAATTCCTTAGATGTAAGTATTATATTTGTTGCCTCTATGCAGCTATCTAATTCAAAAAAGTTTCTAGGACCTACCAAAGGAAAAGCAGATATCTCTAAATTTATTACATATGCAAGCGCTATTTGAATGGGTTCGCATTTTTTCTTTTTTGCCAATTCAATTGCTCTAGATTTCCTGGCTAGATTCAACTCATCGTGCCAAACTCTTTTTTCCTCTTCATCAGTTGGATTGGCAAAATGTTCGTTGGCAGTAAATTCAACATTTTCAACGAAAAAGCCTCTAGCTTGAGAAGACCAAGGAAATAGGTGAATTTTTTTTTCATTTAAATACGAAAGATATTCCTCTTCACAGGAAATACACCCAGGCCATACAGGGTTAATCATTTTTGCGAGACTGAAATTATTACTTAAAACCTTGAAACCTGTTTTCTTTACTTCGTCCGCATAATCATTCGCAGATTTAAACCTTTCTAGTTCCCAATTAGAGGCGCCTAAAACTTCTATTAAACCCTGATCTTTACATTCGTTTAGAGCATCAATAAATTCTGCAACAGGAATTTCTTGATTATCTCTGTGCAGACAATATATATCTAACTTAGAGATATTGCCTCTTGATAAAGATTCTTCAATCTGAGGTTTAATTTTTTCCGGAATACAATCAGGAGTATGCGCCCCTTTTCCTAGGACCACTACATCATTTAAATTTCTAGAGTTTATCCAATTACCTAAGTATCGATCACTCAAACCATTGTTGTAAATATAAGCGGTATCGAAAATTTTTCCGCCTTGGCTATAAAAATAATCAAACATGGCAAAAGCATGAACTTCATTTATCTGGTTATCACAACCAAAAACTATTGGAGATAATTCTTTTTGGAGCTCAGGAATTTGAATTGATTTAAGTTTATTGGATTTATTCAGAAAAACTGAATTTGCTAGAGATGAAGACTGAACAGAATTAGCAGGATACTGGACCTTCATACCATCGAGCCAACGATCTAACCAAATGGAATTACTCAAAGAGTCGGCATGAGTCATAAAAGAGGATTCAATTTTGCCCTCTAGAATACAATTACTTGCTTCATCAATTTCTCTAGTAAATAGACCTATTTCATCTTTAATCTCAAAATCTTGTACTTCATCATTTTTTATCAGTTTCACAAATGCTTTTTGATTTTGAAATTGACCACAGTGCCAAGGTTGCTCGACAAAGATTTCTTTATCTTGTGATTTAATTCTCAAAGAATTTTCATATTCTTCGTTGATGGATGAAGTTATTATGGCTCTAATATCTTTATTGAACTTCATTTCTGCTTTAGCAGATAAATCTATATTTGCAGAAGACAATTCTCCAGAAGCTGTCATGTTTACAGGATCAGTAAAATTTTTATTCATCAAAGTTCCCGCTATTAATCTCGCCATAGACATTGGATAACAACCAATATCTAAAATCGAGCCTCCTCCTAATTCAGGATTTCTCAATCGATGTTCTTCTCCAACATCTGCTGTAAAGCCAAAGGATGATTCTATTAATATCTCTTGATTAATAAATTCTTTTTTAACCAACTCAAGCATTTTATGCGTTAAGGGGTGACACCTATACATAAAAGCTTCCATAAAAAATAATTCTTTTAATCTTGCTTCATTAAGCAAGATCATTGCTTCTGTTGAATTCATGGTCATTGGCTTTTCACAAAGAACATGTTTACCATTTCTCAAAGCTTTGAGACTCAATTCAAAATGACTATTGTGAGGTGTACCAATATAGATGGCATCAACAGAGTCATCTTCAAATAGTGCTTCATAAGAATCGTAAGTAGTAGCCTGATGCTTTTCTGAAAAAAGTTTCAAATTCTTTTTCGATCTACTGGCAACCGCAGATAACCTTCCTGTTTTGGAATATCTTATCGAATCACAAAAAGCTTTAGAAATTGAGCCTGTACCTATGACGCCCCATTCAACCATTTTTTCTTGCCTCTATCTTGAGTAATAATTCCTTATGATACTTTGAACTGATTGGATAAAAATACATTAATAAAATTGAAAAGGCGATGCCAAGAGCGGGAATGATAGACATTATGTTCTTCAATCCATTCAAAGTTTCAGTTGTTTGAACTTCGTTAGGAGTAAAATCTATGAAGGTTAGTAAAATCCCTAAAATTAAAGCTGCAACAGCAATAGATGATTTTTGCGCAAAAGTCATAAATCCATATAAAGATGATTCACTTCTAATACCAGAGTTCCACTCTCCATATTCAATAGTATCTGGCAACATGGACCAAAATAATACTCCGCCAGCTCCTGAAGCTAAGCCGATAAGACAAACAATAATAATAAGTTCCGTTAAAGTATTTATTTGGTAGAAGTAAAAAAGCATAAATGCAAAAAGTAATAAAGTCATTGAAATCTGCCAAGTGTTTCTTTTTCCCAATTTTAGAGAAATAAAAGACCAAAAAGGAATTGAAGCGAAACTACTTAAACCACTTAGTCCAAGGACTAAACCCTGATAATCATGTAAATCTAGTGCATATTTAATGTAATAAATTAAATTTTTATTAAACATAATCGTTGTTGAACCTAGTATAAGAATTGAAGAAAAAACAATCCAAAAAGGATAGTTTTTAGTGACTGATAAAATTAGTTTTTTTAAAGAAGGATAGGCAATTTTTTCTTCTTGAGTTGAATTTTCTCTCACAGAAAAATATGTTGCATAAAGAATGATGACTGCAAAAAAACCAGCAATTCCGGATAAATAAAGTATTCCTACTGATTCATTATTGTGACCAAAATAATTAATGAGGGGAAAACCTAACGATGACATCAATAACGTACCAAATGAAGCTCCAATCATACGAGCTGTTGTCAATTTAGTTCTCTCTTCGCTATCTGACGACAATCTGGGTGTTAAGGATGAATATGGAACACTTACAATAGTAAAGCAAGTTCGATGAAGAATATTAATTATTAATAAGCTTAAAAACAGTGAAAAACCAGTAAAAGGTGGGATCCAAAATAGCAAAACAAAGGAGAGTGCTAATGGAACTGTTCCAAAAAAAATAAAAGGTCGATATTTACCTTTTTTTGAAACAGTTCTTTCAGCCAAATAACCCATAAATGGATCGGTGATTGCATCCCAAGCAATTCCCAATGCATAAATCCAGCCGGCTAAATAAGGACTGATGCCAACGATGTCTGTATAAAAATATAGAAGATATAGACCAACTCCAGACCAGTAAAAACAAATTGCAATATCGCCAATGCCATAGCCAATTCTTTGCTTATTAGTTAAAGCGTTCAACTAATTATAAAGATTTAAGAATCTCAGCTTTATGTTCGCCCAATGCTGGTGCTGCTAAGTCATTAAACATTTCATTGCCACTAAATTTAGTGGGATACCTTAAAGCTCGAACTTGGCCCTGATGAATGCTTTGAATTGCGTTAAAAAGATTATTTGCATCTATTTGAGGATGAACCATCAATTCATCTAAAGAGATTGTTTTGGAGCATGGAACATCTTCTCTTTGCAAATTCTCTAATGCTACCTTTACTGTTAATGATTCAAAGATTGATAAAGCCTCAACTAACTCAAGCATATTTTCACTTCGAGCTAATACATTATTAAATCTACTATCCTCAGTTAATTCGGGTAGATCCAGAGCTCGAAAGATACCAAACCATTGGGCATCCGATAAAGCAGCGATTGAAATATATCCATCTTTACATTTATATAAATTATAAGTTTTAGTTATAGCTGGCAATTTAGTTACATCTTCGTCTAAAAGCGTATGGTTCATCATGCCATCAGGCCAAAGAAAAAAAACAGCAGAATCTAACATACACAAGTTTAAACGGTCTGCAATTCCAGTTTTTTCCCTTTTATAAAGTGCTGAGGATAAAGACTGACAAACTGTATAGGCAGTAATCTTGTCGCATAATAAAGTCTTTATATATTCTGGTTCATTTTGATTTGATTGAATGTCAGTTGCTCCTGCCATAGCTTGAACAACATGGTCATATGCTGGTGATGAGGAAAAAGGGCCTTCGTCACCAAATCCATTTATTGATGCATAAATTAAATTAACATTTAACTTTTTACATACTTTTTCACTTAGTCCTATTTTTTCCATAATTCCAGGCCTAAAGTTATTTATCAGGATATCTGCATCGGCAATTAGTTTTTTTGCTATCTCTAGGTCTTTTTCTGCTTTTAAGTCTAAATCTATGGATTTCTTACCCCTGTTGCAGTTTGCAAATAATGCTGAAATTCCTCCTTTTTGCGTACCTAAGTAACGCATAGGATCACCAATACCTGATTGTTCAATTTTTATAACTTCTGCACCTTGATCTGCCATCATCATTGTAGCTAGTGATGCGGTTACTATTGTTGATATTTCTATTATCTTAATTCCAGCAAGTGGTTTTGAATAACTCATGCTCTCTCCCCAAAAAATTTATTTATAATTAAGATACTTCGTCTTGTAGACTTATTCAATGGAAAAAAAAATGAATAATTTAAAAGAATTATCTGAGCTTGCTTGGCAAGGCAAATTGGATACTAAATTTGAACATCATCCTGTTCATACTTTCTATGAAGGTTCAACAGAACTTTCTGATAATTTATTAGGTATAAAAGGTATTGGTGGAATGTATGTTGTTGATACAAACGATGGCCTAGTGATGTTGGATGCAGGTAGTCAACTTGATATTGACTCTGCTTATGAGGAGATAAAGAAATGGCGTCCTGAAGAAGAGCTAAAAGCAGCAATTTTTACACACCATCATGTCGATCATGTTTTTGCAATAAAGAAATTTGATGAAGATGCAGACAGATTAAAAAAGAAAAGACCAATAGTTTATAGTCACAAATTACTTCCAGATCATTTTGATCGTTACAGAAAAACACTCGGCTGGAATACTGCAATAAACAGAAGGCAATTTGCAATTAATGTTCCGCATTTTAAGTGGCCTGAAGAATATCGTTATCCTGACGTTACTTTTGAAGATGAATTTAATTTCAAACTTGGGAATTGCACTTTTGAAATGTTTCATGGTCGCGGCGAGACTGATGATCATACTTGGGTTTTTATTCCTGAGAGAAAAATATTAGCGCCAGGAGATTTATTTATTTGGGCAATACCTAATGGAGGTAATCCTCAAAAAGTTCAAAGATATATTAGTGATTGGTCTGAAGCTTTAAATCTTATGATAAAAAAAGAAGCTGAAATCATGATACCTGGTCATGGCCTACCAATTTACGGCAGAGAAAGAATAAAAGTAGCTTTATCAACAACTTCAGCTTTTTTAGAAAATCTTGAGGAGCAAACTTTACAACTTATGAACAAAGGCAAATCTCTAAATGAGGTATTTCATCAGGTCAAGATTGCTTCTGAATTCATGGATAATCCTTGGCTTAAACCAGTTTATGATGATCCAAAATTTTTAATAAAAATGATATGGCGAAGATATGGAGGCTGGTGGGATGGAGAATACGATAGATTGTTACCCGACACTAGAGAAAATGAGGCGGCTGAATGGATCGAGTTAGCAGGAGGAGTAAATAAGATAATTGAGAAAGCTTTATCAAACTCAGAAAAAGGTAAGCACGCTTTAGCAGCACATCTGATTGAAGTTGCTTATTACGCAGAAAAAGATAATGAAAAAATACATCTTGCAAGAAAAAAAATCTACGAGGCTATATCAAAAATTCAGAGCTCCTCTATGGCTCGAAACATTTTCAATCACGCAAGTTTAGCGTCTGCTGAAAATAAAAGAGATTTAGCTTCTGAGGATTAAAAATCACTTAGTTCTTTATCAGAAAGTTTACGAGCTTCATTCTCTAACATGATCGGAATACCTTCTCGAATAGGATACGCTAACTTAGCTTCCTTACTAATTAATTCATCACCGATGTGAATTAATTTTGAGTGAGATACAGGACAAACTAAAATTTCGAGTAATTTTTGATCAATCATTGAGGCTATATTCTATCCTTTTTAAAGATATATCTTTACCTAAGATGAATAACAATTCAGATATTGAGGGAGCATTTTGCTTTCCAGTTAAAATCATCCTTAATGGCCTTCCAAGTTCAGGAAATTTAAGATTATGCAGTTTAAGAAAACTACCAATGACGGTTTCAATTTCTTCTTGTTGAAAATCAATTTTGCTTAGTTGATTTTTAAAATCTATAAAAATCTCTTTTTTATCTTTACCAATACCCGCAGATTCAAGATTCATTAAAGGATCTTGAAAAAAATATTTAGATTCTTCGCTAATTTCTTTCAGGGTATTGGCCCCTTTTGCTAATAAAGAAATTGCCAAATCTCCCCTTTCTAATTCACCAAAATCTACTTTAAAATCTTCCCTCAGCTTAAAAATCAGCTCATCGCTAGTTAAAAAGTTTAGATATTTGTTGTTATACCAGTTCAATAAATCTTGGGAGTACTTAGATGGTGAAGAATTTACATGGGATAAATCAAAAATTCCTTCAAGTTTTTCTAAAGAAAATATTTCCTCCTCTCCATAAGACCACCCTAGTCTTACTAAGTAATTTATCAAAGCATCATTTAAGTAACCTTTGTGACGATATTCTAAAATATCTTCCGCCCCGTCTCTTTTAGATAGTCTTTTCCCAGATTCGCCTAGTACCATTGGTAAATGAGCGTAATTGGGTATCTTTTTATCCAAAACCTTGAAAACATTTATCTGTTTTAAAGTATTTGTAATATGATCATCGCCCCTTATAACTGTTGTAATTTTCATGTCGATATCATCTATTGCAGCAGAAAAATTATAGGTAGGAGTTCCGTCGCTTCTTAAAATAATAAAATCATCAAATTCTTTATTTTCAACGTTTATCTTTCCTAAAATAAGATCATCAAAGGCTGAGGAATTATGCAGAGGAAATTTAAATCTTAAAACCATTCCCTCAGAGAACTTAATGTTTTTGTCCCTATTTAATCCGTTATACATAGGTTTTTGTTTTTTAGATATTTGATCTTTTCTCATTTCTGAAAGCTGTTCTTCACTACAATCACAAGCATATGCAAAACCTTGATCATAGAGTTTCAATGCAATTTCTTTATGATTAGAGATTTTTTTAGATTGATAAATAGGTTCCTCATCAGGAGTAATTTTCATCCATTTTAAAGAATCAATAATGGAATCAATGAACTCTTTTTTCGATCGTTCACGGTCAGTATCTTCAAATCTAAGAAGAAATTTTCCTTTATTAGCTTTTGCAAAAAGGTAAGAAAATAGTGCTGTTCTAGCTCCTCCTAAATGAAGATGACCAGTTGGGCTTGGAGCAAATCTAGTTACTTCCATGATCAATTTCTTTTAAAGACTTTAAATAATTTTCATGAGATCTAGTTTCGTCTTCTGAAATTTTTACTTGAATTAAGTTGAATTTATTTTTTGGGTTAGAAGAAATTTTTGTATTTATATCCCTTCCGGTGTTATCAACAAAACCCAAATCTCTTTGCCCTCCAGTCATTGCAAGGTAAACATCTGCTAAAATCTCTGAATCAATCAAAGCACCGTGATAACTTCTATCGTATCCAGTAATTTGATATCTATCAGTAAGAACCTCTAGACTGTTTCTTTGGCCTGGATGCTTTTCTCTAGCTAAAGATAAAGTATCAACAATATTATTAACGTGATTCTCAACTTTTGTATCTACATCAGCACGTTCCAACTCTTTATTCAAAAATCCAATATCAAACTCGGCATTGTGAATTAATAATTCTGAATCTTTAATGAAATCCAAAAATTCTTGATAGATGGTTTTAAAAGCTGGCTTATCAGATAAAAAGTCATCAGATAAGCCGTGTATTTTAAAAGATGAACCTACTTGTCTTTCTGGATTTAAATAGGTTTGATATGTGTTATTTGTCAATTTTCTATTGATGATTTCAACACACGCAATTTCAATTATGCGGTGATCATTAGCAATGTCTAAACCTGTCGTTTCGGTATCTAAGACTATTTGTCTCATATTAATTCTTCTATGCCTCTGTTAGCTAGAGCGTCTGCCAAATCATTTTCTCGATGATTGCTATGGCCCTTTACCCAAAACCAATCGACTTTATGAAATTTTGACATTGCATCAAGTTCTTTCCAAAGTTCAATATTTTTTACGGGTTTTTTTGATGCGTTCAACCATCCGTTTTTTTTCCAATTATCAATCCAGTCTGTAATTCCATTCTGAACATATTTTGAATCCGTATAAAGCTCTATGATTTTTGAATCGTTGTAAAATTTTAAAGCATTAATGGTAGCTAGAAGCTCCATTTTATTATTTGTTGTGTTAAGACTTCCGCCATAAATCTCAATTTCCTCGTTATTATCTATTATCAAGGCGCCCCATCCTCCTTTACCAGGATTGCCTTTACACGCGCCATCTGTAAAAATCTTTATTATATTTTCAGACATCAATAAGAATTGAGATAGATGTTAATATTACTTTAAAAATGATTTCTTATATAGAAGCTATTCCCGCCTTTTCAGATAATTATATTTGGGTTTTGAGAAAAAATGATTCTGTTGTTGTTGTGGATCCAGGTGACCCAGAGGCAGTTGAATCCTATCTTGAAAAAAAGAACCTAAAATTAGAAGCAATTTTGATTACCCACCATCATTACGATCATACTGGTGGAATAATGAAACTCAATGAGAAATGGAATCCTGAAGTTTACGGTCCAAAAGGTGGACACATTCAAGGAATAAAAAGAGAGTTATCTGAAAAATCCATTATTAAAATTTTGGATACTGAATTTGTTATTTTTGAAACTCCAGGTCATACCCTTGATCACATTGCGTATTATTCAAAAGACATAAACTCTTTGTTTTGTGGTGATACTTTATTTTCTGGAGGTTGTGGAAGACTTTTTGAAGGAACGCCTCTTCAGATGTTTAACTCTTTAAATAAATTTTCTTGTTTGCCATCCGAGACTAAAGTTTTTTGTACGCACGAGTACACCTTGAATAATTTGAAATTTGCTTTAGAAGTTGAGCCAGATAACCTTGTGCTAAAAAATTATTACAAAGAAGTAAATACTTTAAGAGAATCTAACAAAATTTCTCTTCCATCAAGTATTGACTTAGAAAACAAAATAAATCCTTTCCTAAGAACCTCTGTTGACCGCATCAAAGAAAATGCAGAGAATTACACAAAGCAAGCGAATTTAGATCCTGTGGAAGTATTAGCTGCCATAAGAGAGTGGAAGGATAATTTTTAAAATGTTGTTTAAAACTTTAATTCTTTTTTTGTGTTTATTCTGCAGTTCTTTTTTTAGTCAATCGCAAAAAGACCTTTGGGGTGATATCAGAGAAAGAATGTCTTTCAGTTATTCCTTAGATCACCCTTCAGTAGAATATGAATTAGAAAAATATAACGACAATCAATATGTCATCAACAGGCTAGCAAAAAACGGTCAACGCTATCTTTATTACACCGTAAATGAAGCAATTAAGAGAGATTTGCCTGTTGAATTAGCTTTGCTGCCTTTCATAGAAAGTCAATTTGACCCTTATGCTCAATCTGCTACAGGAGCCTCGGGTATTTGGCAATTTATTTTAAGTACTGCTAGGGAGCAAAAACTTAAAAAGAACTGGTGGTACGATGGTAGACGAGATATTGTTGCTTCAACGGATGCAGCCTATGATTATCTGATCAAACTTCACTCAAAATACGATGATTGGTTATTGGCAATTGCTGGTTATAACGCAGGACCAAATAGAATATCTAAAGAGATAAAAAAGAATAAAAATAAAGGACTACCTATCGATTTCTGGTCTTTGAATTTACCAAAAGAAACTAAAGCCTATGTCCCAAAACTTTTGGCACTGATAGAAGTAATAAAAAATCCAGAGAAATTCAGTGTTGTAATTCCTAATTTACCTAATAGACCATATTTTCAATTAGTCACACTTCCTTCTCAGGTTGATTTAATGCAGGTAGCAAATATTTCTGGATTAAAACTGGAAGTAATATATGAACTCAATCCTGGTTTCAACCAATGGGCAACTGATCCAAATGGGCCTTTTCATATACTTCTTCCCGTAGGAATTGCAGATAGGTTTCAAGTTATTTTGGACAATACGGATCCTTCAGAGTTAGTTCAATGGGACAAATATCTTGTTAAGAAAGGAGATACTCTGACGTCGATAGCAAAAAAATACCTCATTGACTTTGCTCTCTTAAAAGAAATAAATGGATTCAAAGATGATACGATTTACGAAAACGAAGAACTTATTGTTCCCAGAGGACCAAGCTGGATTAAAGATTACCTAAATAAACCTGATATTTACTACGTAAAAGCAGGAGATAGCATGTGGTCAATTGCAAAAAAATTCAGTGTCACAATTAGAGATTTATCTATTTGGAACGACCTTAATCCAGAAAGATTTCTACTAACAGATACAAAAATTCTTATTTATCCCAAATACTTTAAAGAAATAAAAAGAAAACCTGTTCCTAAAAACAACATAGCTTATCCTGTAAAAAAAGGAGATAGTATCAGTAAGATTTCAAACAAGTTTGGTATACCCAAAGAATGGATTTTAAAATGGAATGATATCCCAAATGAAACTTTAATTTATCCAGGACAAATAATAGAGTTAAAGCTTTCTGAAATTAATTAGTTCTCAAGTTTTTGTGTATTTCTAGGATCAAGAATATCTCTTAGGCCATCACCTAGAAAATTCAAAGTAAACAAAGTTAAAGAAAATAAAGCGGCTGGAAATATTAATAGCCACCAATATTCCTCCATCGTACTAGCTCCTTCTCTAATTAAAATTCCCCAAGAGCTATCAGGTGGCTGAACACCAAGACCTAGAAAGCTTAAAAAAGCCTCAAGCAACATAAATTGTGGAACTAGCAAAGTTGAATAAATAATTACAGTGCCTAAAACATTTGGAAAGATATGCTTGAATAATATTCTCGTCGAACTTGCACCCATAATTTGAGCAGATATCACAAATTCCTTCTTTCTTAATCCCAAAACCTGAATACGAACAATTCTAGCCATGGATAGCCAACCAAATGCTCCTATAGAAATAAACAAGAAATAAATATCTCTTCCAAAAATAACTAGTATTAAAATTATAAAAATTACAAAAGGAAGTCCATCTAAAATATCAACAAACCGCATCATTAAAGAATCAACTTTGCCGCCAAAATATCCAGACACCGCACCATAAGAAAGGCCAATAGTTATTGCAACAAAGGTGGCTAAAAAACCAACCAATAAGGAAATCCTACTTCCATATAAAATCCTAGAAAATAGATCTCTTCCTAAGACATCTGTGCCTAAAATGTAATCATAAGATGGACTAGACGCTCCAAGCGCCAGATTTTGCTCCGAAACTTCATAAGGCGAGATAAAAGGAGCAAATAAAGCTACTAAAATTAAAAACAGGGTATAACTCAGAGAAAATAATAAGATTTTGTTGTTTCTTATTTCTTTAAATGATTCTTTCCACATTTTATTCTAGCCCCCCTGAATCTCTGAGCGTTGGATTCAAAAAAGTTGCCAATATATCTGAAATCAATACGAACGAAAGTGTCATAAAAGTAAATAAAATGGAAGTACCCAGAATCATCGTATAGTCTCTATTAAATGCAGCTTGGACGTAAAAACGACCAACCCCATTAATTTGAAAAATAGTTTCTACTACGAATGAACCAGCTAATAATCCTGCGATGGCTGGTCCTAAAAAGCTAATCACAGGTAATATGCCACCTCTTAAGGCATGCACTAAAACGATTCTCATCTCTGAGATGCCTTTTGCTCTTGCTGTTCTTATGAAATCTTGACCAAGGATCTCAAGCATCCCTCCCCTTGTCAGTCTTGCAAAAATAGCTGCATAAGCAGTTCCAAGAGTAATAGTGGGAAGTATCTTATCCCCAGGATTGTCACCCCATCCATAAACAGGCAAAACTTCGTACCAAATACCAAAAATCAAAACTAGTATCGGTCCTAAAATTATCGAAGGAATACATATTCCTAACAAGGAGATCGACATTGGGATAATATCCAATAGTTTTCCTGGATTTAATGAGGCAACCAAGCCTGAAATTATTCCCAAAAAGATGGCAAAAAGAATTGAATAAATTGCTAATTCAATAGTTGTTGGTAGCCCAGACATAATGAGTTCTGATACGGATCTTCCAGGATATTTGAATGAAGGACCAAAATCTCCTTGAATTGCATTTGAAAGATAATTATAAATTTGTGTATAGAGAGGTTTATCGAGATTATACGCTTCATTTAATTTCTCAATAATTTCAGGAGAAGCTACTCTTTCTGCGTCAAAAGGACCTCCTGGGGCAGAATGTATCATTAAAAAAGTAATAACGATAACAACTAATAAAACAGGTATGTAGGTAAGTAATCTTTTTAAGATTAATTGGATCAAAATATTATTCCAAACTTAAAAATTGATAAGGATTTGTATCTAAAATATTTTTCTGCCAATTTTTAACTCTCTCGCTTAAAAGATAAGTTCTGGTGTAAGTATATAAAGGAATAACTGGCAGTTCATCAATAAGTATCTTTTCTGCTTCCTCATAAAGTTCGTATCTTTGTTCCGTAGAGATTTTTGAAGCAGCTTTTTTTAAAAGTTCATCAAAAGCAGTATTACTCCAACCGGTTTTATTGTTCCCTCTTTCCGTCACCATCATATCGAGAAATGTAAAAGGATCAGGATAATCGCCAATCCAACCAGCTCTAGAAATATCAAAATCTCCTTGCGTCTCTCTTGATAAGTAGACTTTCCAATCTACATTTGTAAGAACCACATTCAGTCCTAAATGTTTCTTCCACATCTCTTGAATTGCTTGGGCAATTTTTTGATGTCCTTCAGATGTATTATAAAGAACTTCCAAAGGAGGACTATTTGACTCATAACCAGACTCCTTAAGCAGTAATTTAGCTCTACTTGGATTAAATTCTAGTTCTGTTCTTGGGTTGTAGCTTTTTTCGTCTGGCGGGGTGAAAGAATAGGATACTTTTTGATTCCCTTTTAATATACTTTTTACAATCAAATCTCGATCTATTGAAAGAGACAGTGCTTTTCTAAACTTAACGTTATTCAAGGGATACTTTCTTGTATTAATTCGATAGTAATAAGTACCGAAATAATTATGCTCAACTAATTCTTTTGATCTTTCTTCTCGATACCTTTTTATTTTTTCAGTAGGAACGGTATTGGCTAAATGAAGCCCACCGGAACGAAATAATCTGTCTTGAGTTAATTCATTATCAATAGGAAGAAATTCAATACCATTAATTTTATTAAAAGCATTTCCCCAATACAGTTCATTCCTTGATACTTTCAGGGATTTGTTTATTTCCCAAGAAGCCAATTTAAAAGGACCATTACCAATAAAATTATTTACTCTAGTCCACTGATTGGTTCTGTTTGTCATTCCTCCATATTTTTCAACAGTTTCAGGATGCACAGGCCAAGTTGAATAATGAGTCAAAATATTTAAAAAATAAGGAGTTGGATTTTCCAATGTGACAATAAGCTTGTTTTCAAGAGCAGAAACTCCTACCTTATTAAAATCTTTTATTTGACCTTTATGAAAACTTTCAGCATTTTTTATAACGTAAAGCATATCAGCATACTGAGCCCCCAATTCTGGAGAAAGAATTCTTTCCCACGAATAGACAAAGTGCTCAGGTTTTACTATTTCACCATTAGTCCATTTTGCTTCTGGATTAAAAGTAAAGGTATAAATTAATCCATCCTTACTTATACTCCAATCAGAAGCCACTCCAGGGAGAACACCATTGTTTTTTGGATTAAAGACCACCAGCCCTTCTAGAAGCGCCAATAGTATTTTATGCTCTGGAACACCTGTGACAATGTGAGGGTCTATTCCTGAAGGTTCAGTACCATTACCTAAAAGTAAAATCCCTTGTTGTGAAAAAATATCAACCTTAGACCCAGTATCATCTTCCCCAGAACAACTTAAAAGAAATATAAGAGCAATAAATAAAATACGCATTAATAAATTCTCTTTGAAATATTTAAATATATAAATCTTCCTAAAGGATCGTAAT
Source organism: uncultured SAR86 cluster bacterium (assembly GCA_902563105.1). GTDB lineage: Bacteria > Pseudomonadota > Gammaproteobacteria > Magnimaribacterales > AG-339-G14 > MEDG-81. The sequence continues at coordinate 402,042 of CACEVU010000001.1, read as the reverse complement.
ACGATGGGTATGTATTTGCATTTCCTGGGACATAATTTATTGATTTTCCATTAAGAGGAGGATTCTTATCAAGAATGTTGTTTATTCCAAAAGAAAAATTTATATCGTTTACTAAATCTATTGAGAAATTCATATCAAAGTAATAATAGCTAGAAAAATCAATTGGGTTTTGAGTATTTGAGTCATCAACTCCATCTATATAACGCATTGTTAAATTTGATGAGGTATCAAACTGAGAAACTTTGTAGATAAAATCTATAGAAAATATGTTTTGAATTTGTGGTGATGGTAATCCGCAAGTATTTTCATATTTACCTTTGCAATCTTCAATTGGTAATGATGATCTAAGCTGAATGTCATTTTTAAGCAAATATGAAAGAAAATTATTAAGTCTTATTTCCCCAAATTCAACAGAAAATATTTGTGAGATATTTAAATCCAAGCCTGATATATCTTGGCTAGATACATTTAAAAGAGGAGAAGCTATTTTTCCAGAGCCTTCATAAAAAGTTCCGGTAGTTGGATTTCTTTCAATTAAATTACAATAATAAGAAGCTCCAGTTTCAAGACAATTATCTAATATAAAAGATACTTCTGAAGAGCCAATTTTATCTGTAAGAGATATGGAATAAAAATCGATTTCTAAATCAAGCTGATCTGAGTAAAGAAAACTCAAGCTATTTGTAATAGCTGTTTCAGGTCGTAAATTTATATTTCCACCAATTAGAGAGTTTATCTGATCTTCAGTATTCGAAATCTTGCCATACAAAGATTCAGTCACGCCAGTTCTAGCACACTCTGAAATAGATCTTAATGGAGTAGAGCCTGAACAAGGATCTGTATCTAAAAAAGTTTGATTCACTTTTATTGGGCTATAAAGGTCATTAATATCAGGCATACGAATTGCTTTTTGTTGAGAAAATTTAAGCGTATATTTTTCTTCAAACAACTGAACTAAACCAATGTCATAGGTCAATGAATTTTCTTCTAAAGAATAATCTGAATATCTAATACTAAAATTTAAATTCGTATCAGTTGCCAAAGGTAGATAAACCTCTGTGAATAACTCTTTTACTTTTAAGTCTCCATACAAACTTGAATGAGGATATTGTTGTCCTGCTCCATCAGAAAAATCATCAGCATTTTTCTTTAAATTTAATTCTCTGTACTCAACACCTAAGGCCATGTCTAAGGACGGTAATAAATCATTTTTTATTGTGAAAGATTTTGAGGTCACAAACCTATACTGATCTTCTGTCAATTCTGCATTAACTTTTAAATTTGTTGATATATAGTCTAAGGCTTCTTTAGTAACACCCAAGGCAGCCGAACTCTTCAAATTTCCATCGTTGTTTATGAAAATATTCCATGGCTTGCATTCATTTCCTGAAACGCATGATGGATTTGATAGCGTGCCTGATACTTTTAGAGCATTTATAGCCCTCTGCTTTGAAATATCATTGAGATAAGTAAAATCTGCTGAAGTTCTAGAACTTTGAAAGCTTAGATTATAAAACCACTCATTAGTGATTTCTCCGTCAACGTCAAACACAAATCTATCTGTTGAATGCTTAAAATTCTGCTGCCTGGGATTTCCTTCAATATTTCTTCTGCTTATATATAGAGGTGCTGAATCAGATAAAGTTAATCCATTATCAGAACAAATAGCTGTATATTGCTGAGTCGATAAAAAAGGATTATTACATGGGAGATCTATAGATAATCTAAAAACGCCAGAATAATCCAATTGACCAACTGTTTTATGTGACGACTTGAAGTAATCAACATTAAAAGTATGTTTTTCAAGATTTTCAAAAGTTAAAAGGATTCCAACATCGTTTTTTTTGTCAGGCCTCAGTAAATGGTTCTTCGATGCAAAATTATAAAACGTTGAGCCCAAGGCAAATGTATTATCTTTTACATGAAATGTTTTTCCGCCAACTTTATTTTCAACAAATTTTCCCTCTGGAGAAGTTGATGAAGCCCTGCATTCAACATTTCCATTGAGTGCACAAACACTTATATCTCTTTGAGACCAGGTTACTTCATCTACTGACCTATAATTAAAATAAGAGGTTAAATGAATATCTTGAAAAATTTCATATCCCAAAGAAAATTGCACTGCATTAGCATGACCGTCAGAGACTGAACTAGGAGCTAGATCATAATTTTTTCTTTCATAATTTGGATCATCATTTTGGTGGTTGTAAAAAGAGTGTTGATATGAAAGATCTATGCCAGAAAATTTTCTATTCAGTTGAAAATTTATGACGCCGCCTATAGCATCTGATCCATAAATAGTTGATTTTCCACCGGTAAGAACATCGACCTGTTTTATCAAAGAAAAAGGTATTTGGCTTAAATCTTGTTCAGCCGTTCCATTCATCGGCGTTCCAGGAGAAAGTCTTTTCCCATTCATAAGAATTAGAGTCCTGGTTCCACCTAACCCTCTTAAGCTGACTGAAGCTGTTCCGGTTGCTTTGTTTGAATGAAAATTTGAATTACTTGGATTTATTTGAGGAAGGTAGCTAAGAAAATTTCCAATATAAAGAGTTCCTCGCTTTTCAATATCGTCCAAATCAAACTTAGTTATTGGGTTTGCAACCAAAAGTGAAGTTTTTTTTATGATGCTACCAGTAACATAAACCTCCTCAGACACGTCTGCATTTAGGAAACCAAAAGAGGCAAAGAATAAAAAAAATGTTAGCAAATGTCTCATAGAGAAAAGGGATTATATTTGATTTAAATAACGATAAAAAATTTTTTTTATTAATTGCAATGTTAAAATTATGTTTTTATGTCATTCCTCAAAGGTAAAAAAATTCTAATTGTTGGTGTTGCAAATAAATTCTCCATTGCAGCTGGAATAGCAAATTCTATGGCTGGTCAAGGAGCTGAGTTATTTTTATCTTATCAAAGCGAAAGATTATTAAAAAAAGTTACTCAAGTTGGTGATTCTTTAGGCTGTGAAAACTATTTTGAATGTGATGTAAGTAATGATGATTCCATAGATTCTCTTATTAAAGAAATTGAAAATAAATGGGGATATTTAGATGGAATAGTCCATGCGGTTGGTTTTGCCCCAGCAAATGAACTTGATGGAAATTTTGTTGATGTTGCTACTCGAGAGGGATTCAAAATTGCTCATGATATAAGTGTTTTTAGTTTTACTGCTCTTGCTCAAAAAGCTAAACATCTACTGAAGAATAGAAATTCTGCATTATTAACTCTCTCATACTTAGGTGCACAAAGAACTTTGCCTAACTACAATGTCATGGGTGTAGCCAAAGCTGCATTAGAATCTACAACCAGATATCTAGCTAATAGTTTGGGATCAGAACAAATAAGAGTTAACGCAATTTCAGCTGGACCGGTTAAAACTTTAGCAGCTTCAGGAGTAAAGAGTTTTAAAAAAATGCTCTCTTACAATGAATCAAGAGCTCCTCTTAAAAGAAATATAACGGTTGAAGAAGTGGGGAACGCTGCTGCATTTCTATGTTCTGATCTGGCAAGTGGCATCACTGGAGAAATACTTTATGTGGATGCAGGTTTTAATATCACTGCTATGGGCGATCTATCTGAGACTAATTAATATTTGAATTTGCTTCTAATTCCTTAAAAAAAGAATCTAGATATGCTCTCGCATTTAAAGATTTCAATGAATTTCTTGCTGCTTCAATATCCTCTTTCTTAGCTAAGTTTTTAGAGTTTTTGATTTTAGTTAATCTTACAATAAAAATATCACCATTTTCTTGAGTAGAAATAAAGACAGGATCATCAAGATTTATAGTGAATAAATCATTCAATAAGTTATCTGGAAGAAGGCTACTGTCTCTTTTAATAAGGGAATATGAATTAAAATCAGAAAGATTATTTGCCCTAGCTTTATCTTCATAAAGATTTAATTGCTCTAAAATTGTTTCTTGAGCTTGTTCTAGTTGGAGTATTTTTGTAATTTCAGATGTTGCTTCGGATTGCGATAATAGTGTTTCGCTTTTTAAATCACTAACCTCAAATAAAATGAACTTTCCTTCATCATTTTCGTAAGGACCAAAAAATTCATCACTTGGAGCATCTTGGTCAAAGATTTCATCTAAAATTTCAAACGAAAGCAAGTCCTGAGAAATATCTTGCTTAATAAATAAGTTAGTTTTTTCTATTTTAAAGTTAAAGTCAGATCCTAACTCGATCAACTTTGTACCTAAATAGTTATCCTCTATATTTATTAAAGCTTGATTCAATTTCTCTTGAGATTTACTTGAAATTATCATTTTCTCTATTTCGGCATCTGTAAGAAAATATTCATTTTTCTCTGTTATTTTAAGAATATGAATGGCACTCGGCATTTGTATAATTTTAGAAACGTCCCCAACAGACAAACTTTTAATTTCTTCTTCAAATTCTGTTGGAAAAATTGTTCCATCGGTATAGCCCAAATCACCTCCATTATTATTACTTCCAAAATCATCTGAATATTCCTCAACAAGAGATTCAAATGATAAAGAATCAGAGAGGCTTTCGAGAATATTTTCAGCTTTACTTATTTGATTTTCTTTTTCAGCCTGAGAAGAAAAGCTCAATTGAATGTGACTAACTCTTATTTGAGAGTTTTCACTCTCTTCTTCCAGAAGATTTCTCTCACTGGAAATTTCTTCATTGGAAATATTAAGCCCATCAAAGAAAATATCTTTATCAAGAATTATATAGTTTAGAGCAACTTTTTTTGGCTCAATAAATTTAAATTGATTCTGTTGATAATAATTAAATATCTCAGATTCAGGAACAATTTCATCTTGTGAAATTTTATTTAAATCTAATTTATAGAAACTTAAAGATCTTTGTTGGTTTGTAGCCCTTATAAAATCTAAAGCGGACGAATCTAAAGCAAATTCAGACTGAGAAATAAAATCACTTAAATTGTTTGCTAAATATTTTGATTTAACCAGCTCTCTATAATCATTGACAGTCAGGCCAAGACGAGCCATGTAGCCAGAGAAAAGTGCGGTATCAAATTGATCATTGGTCTCAAAAGAAACATCATTCGCTATCAAGGTATTTACAAAATCATCAGAGAGATTCATCCTAAGTTCTAAAGCTTTTTGATAAATTAATTCTTTTGAAATTATTGAATTTCTTGTAATTTCAGTAATTATTTCTTCAGAAATATCTCCATCAGAAAATATTGAAGATAATCTGCTAAATTCAAGGTTGAATTCACCAAAAGAAATGTTTTTTCCATTTACCTTTAAAGGAGAATTCGTGGGCGCAGATGGATCTGTTAAAAATCCTCCAAATGTAGCAACTAAACCAAATATAAGAACTGCAACAATAATAGACGAACCAGTCGAAGAAAGACCTTTTCTAATATTTTGCAGCGCAGACATAATTGAATTATAAAATAAAAACGCGTCCTATTTTCATAAGACGCGTTCAAATTAAAAAGTTTATAAACTGTCTTTGAGACTTTTACCAGCCTTGAAGCCAACTCCTTTTGAAGCAGCAATCTGAATTGTTTCTCCAGTAGCAGGATTTCTTCCCATTCTTGCTGCTCTCTCTCTTACGTTAAAAGTTCCAAATCCAACAAGAGCAACAGAATCTCCACTGCTTAGTGCTCCTGAAATTGAATCAAGCACAGCATCTAATGTTCTGCTGGCTTCTGCTTTTGAAGTATCAGTTGCATCAGCAACTGCTTCTATTAGTTCGGCTTTATTCACTAGTCTCTCTCCTAAATAAAGTAGTTAAAATCTTTAGACACGATGTCAGTAATGAGATTTAGACATGTAGAGGTATATCTGTCAAGCTGGTTTTAAAGCCTAAAACACCTTTTTTAATGGGTTTCAAGCTTATCTTTACTAGGTTTTTTTCTTCTACCAGATTTAGCTGAAGAATCGGTTTTTTCTTCCCAAACTTTCGGCTTTTCAGTCAATACAAGATCAAAAACTTCATCAATCCATTTAACAGGTCTAATTTCTAATTTAGTTTTTATTTTGTCAGGTATTTCTCTTAAATCCCCAATATTTCCTTCAGGAATTAGAACAGTTTTTATGCCTCCTCTTTTTGCAGCGAGTAATTTTTCTTTAAGACCTCCTATCTTTAGCACCTCTCCTCTTAAAGTAATTTCTCCTGTCATTGCGACATCTGCTCTAACAGGAATTTCAGATAGTACAGAAGCTACAGCAGTACACATCCCTATTCCTGCACTCGGACCGTCTTTGGGGGTTGCGCCCTCTGGAACGTGAATATGCAGGTCGTTTGTCTCATGAAATTGAGGATTAATGCCAAGAGATTCTGCTCTTGCTCTAATAACTGAAATAGCTGCTTGGATGGACTCCTGCATGACATCGCCTAATTTACCAGTCTTAATAATTTTTCCTTTACCTTTAAAAGTTGAAGCTTCAATAGTTAATAGCTCTCCACCGACTTGCGTCCATGCTAGACCTGTGACTTGTCCAATCCTATCCTTATCTTTTGCTTCGCCGTAATCAAATTTTCTAACACCTAAAATCTCGTCAAGAATTTTTGGCGTTATTTTTATGAGTTTTTTTTCTTTTAAGTCAGCAATTTTCTTTATTGTTTTTCTACAAATTTTTGCAATCTCACGTTCTAAAGATCTAACACCGGCTTCTCGTGTGTAATATCTAATGACATCCAAAATGGAATTGTCAGAGATATTAATTTCTTTTTCTTCTAATCCATTATTTTTTAATTGTTTTTTTACTAAGTAGTCTTTGGCAATACTCAGTTTCTCATCTTCTGTATAACCAGGTAGTCTGATAATTTCCATTCTATCTAATAATGGAGCAGGAATATCTAATGAGTTTGCTGTACAAACGAACATTACATCTGAAAGATCATAATCCACTTCTAGATAATGATCATTAAAAGTGTGGTTTTGTTCAGGATCCAAAACTTCAAGCAAAGCTGAAGAAGGATCTCCTCTATAATCCATACCCATTTTGTCTATCTCATCAAGAAGAAATAATGGATTTTTAACCCCAACCTTTGACATTTTTTGAAGTATTTTCCCGGGCATTGATCCTATATAGGTTCTTCTATGTCCTCTAATCTCAGCCTCGTCTCTAACCCCACCAAGAGAAACTCTTGTAAATTTTCGACCTGTTGCTCTTGCAATTGACTCTCCAAGAGATGTTTTACCTACTCCTGGAGGACCTACAAGACATAAGACCGGACCTTTTAATTTTGAGACTCTCTTTTGGACAGCAAGGTATTCTAAAATTCGTTCTTTAACTTCTTCAAGACCGTGATGATCTGTTTCTAGGACTTTGCTTGCATTTTCAATATTTTTTTGAATTTTAGATTTCTTTTTCCATGGAATGCTTGTCATCCATTCTATATAACCCCTAACTACCGAAGCTTCAGCAGACATAGGTGGCATCATCTTAAATTTATTGAGTTCTGTGTTAACTTTTTCTTTAGCATCATCAGGCATCCCAGAATCAGAAATTTTCTTTTCAAGAATTTCAACCTCATCATCTAAATCATCTCCTTCTCCCATCTCTTTCTTAAGAGCCTTCATTTGTTCACTCAAATAATATTCTTTCTGACTTTTTTCCATTTGCTTCTTAACTCTGTTTCGAATTTTTTTCTCCATTTGAGTAAGGTCTAATTGAGTTTCCAAAAGATTTACAAGATTTTTTGCTCTTTCCTCTAAATCAAGTTCCTCCAAGAGGATCTGCCTATCTGCTATTGATATAGAAATGTGACCAACAAGTGTGTCTATCAGTTTTTCTAACCGTTCAACGGATCTAACTTGATTCACAATTTCTGGTCTGATTTTTTGGGATGTTTTTGATAATTCTCTGAATTGAGATTGAAGAGTATTTACATAGCTTTTTTTAAGATCATCTTCCATTTCAGTATCTTCTAAAATATCTAATTCAGCCTCTAAAATTTCTTTTCCTGAAATAAGTTTTTGTAATCTAGCTCTTTTGATGCCTTCTACTAATACTTTATATGTACCATCTGGTAATTTAATTAATTGTAGGATTGTCGAAACAGTTCCTATTTCGTATAAGTCCTTTTGAGATGGATTTTCTTTGTTTGCTTCTTTTTGAGCAATTAGCATTACTGATTTGTCATCAGACATAGCCTTTTGAAGAGAATTAATTGAAGATTCTCTCCCAACGAATAAGGGAGTAACAACTCCAGGAAAAATAACAACGTCTCTAAGTGGTACTAATGGAATATTCATATTTACCTCTAAACTTTATATAAGGACAAGAAACAAAAAAACAAGTTAATGTGATTTTTTTGTATCTAGTTCAGTTTCGTAAACTAATAAAGGTTCTGAATCACCTTTAATACAAGATGAATCTAGAACAACTTTTTCTAAGTTTTTAAGTGATGGAACTTCATACATTGTTTCCAACAAAGATTTTTCTAAAATTGACCTTAGACCCCTGGCCCCAGTTTTCATCTCTATGGCTAATTTAGCTATTTCAGACAATGCATCATCTCTTATATCAAGTTCAACTTTTTCCATCTCAAATAGTCTTTGAAACTGTTTGGTAAGTGAGTTTTTTGGTTCAGTTAGTATAGTGATTAAAGCTTCTTCATCAAGCTCATCCAATGTTGCCATTACTGGAAGTCTTCCAACAAATTCTGGTATTAAGCCGTACTTAATTAAATCCTCTGGTTGAGAAGTTTTAATAATTTCAGAATCAAAACCTTTGGTTTTTTTCTTTACGGAAGCTTCAAAACCCATACCTCTATCTTCTGATCTAGCTTTAATTATTTCTTCTAGTCCTGAAAAAGCTCCGCCACAAATGAATAAAATATTTGAAGTATCCACTTGAAGAAACTCTTGCTGAGGATGTTTTCGACCTCCTTGAGGAGGAACCGAAGCAGTTGTCCCCTCTATAAGTTTAAGTAATGCTTGTTGCACGCCTTCACCTGAAACATCTCTTGTAATTGAAGGATTATCAGATTTTCTTGCGATCTTATCAATTTCATCTATGTAAACTATTCCTACTTGAGCTTTTTCAACGTCGTAATCACATTTTTGAAGGAGTTTTTGAATAATATTCTCTACATCCTCTCCAACGTATCCGGCCTCAGTGAGCGTAGTAGCATCAGCAATAGTAAAAGGAACATCAAGTAAACGGGCTAATGTTTGTGCTAGTAGAGTTTTTCCACTTCCGGTAGGGCCTAAAAGAAGAATATTGCTTTTACCTAGCTCTACATCTTCTGAAGAATCATTGTGATTTTTAAGTTTTTTGTAGTGATTATAAACAGCAACAGCTAAAGTTTTTTTTGCTGACTCCTGGCCAATTACATAATCATCTAAAATTGACTTTATTTCTTCTGGAACAGGTAATTTTTCTTCAGATGACTCATCTTTTTTTTCTGCAAGGTCTTCTTTTATAATGTCATTGCAAAGTGAAACACACTCATCACATATATAAACCGAAGGTCCAGCAATTAATTTTTTTACTTCTGACTGATTCTTCCCGCAGAAAGAGCAGAATAATTTCTTATCAGTTTCTTGACTCTCAGACATTATTTATCTCTTTTATCAATTACTTTATCTATTAAACCATATTTTACTGCTTCTTCACCGCTCATAAAATTATCTCTTTCAGTATCTTTAGAAACTTTATCTATTTCTTGACCACTATGATGAGACAGAATCTCGTTCAATTTAGTTCTTATTTTTAATATCTCTTGCGCATGAATTTCTATGTCAGTTGCTTGACCTTGAAAACCTCCTAATGGTTGATGAATCATAACTCTAGAATTTGGTAAGGCGAATCTTTTTCCTTTGCTCCCTCCAGTCAACAAAATAGCTCCCATACTAGATGCTTGTCCAATGCAGAGAGTACTAATGTCTGGCTTTATGTAAGACATAGTGTCATAAATTGACATACCAGAAGTCACAGAACCTCCAGGAGAATTGATATAAATATTTATATCTTTTTCAGGATTTTCAGCCTCTAAAAATAATAGTTGCGCAACAATTAAATTAGCCATCTGATCTTCAATTGGACCTGTAATAAAAATTACGCGTTCTTTGAGGAGTCTAGAATATATATCGAATGCTCTTTCACCCCTGGGAGTTTGTTCTACAACCATAGGCACAAGTTGATTATAAGTTTTATTCATTTGTATAATTTAACCCATCGAAACAACTTCTTCAAAACTAAGCTCTTCATTTTGTGATTTTGATTTTTCTTCAAGATACATTGCTACTTTATCCTCTAGAACTAAAGACTCAATATTTTTAAGTTGATCTTCATTACCATATATCCAATTGACATATTGATCTGGATCTTTGAAGGATTTAGATTTTTGTTCTATTTCTTTTTTTAAAGTGTCATTATCAACTTTAATATCATTTTCTTCTATTAGTTTATTTATTAAAACTCCCAATCTAACTCTTTTTAAAGCATTTTCTTTGAAAGTTTCTAAGGGAAATTGGTCATCTTGAAGCTTTTCTATTTCTAGACCCATTTGTTGAGCAGAATTTTTTCTAAGATTATTAGCTTCGGCCAAAATCATACTTTGAGGAATATCTATTTGATTTGCAGTTTCAAAAGCATCAAAAATTCTTTGCTTCGTCTTGGTTTTTAAACTTGAATCTAAATCTATCTGCAATTGATTTTTAATTTTTTCATGAAATTCACTTTCATTTTTAACATCCATATTTAAATTTTTAAAAAATTCTTCATTTAGTTCAGGAAGTTTCATTTCAGAAACTTCTTTCATGTTGATTTTAAACACTACTTTTTTTCCTTTTAAGTTTTCAGCTTGATAATCTTCTGGAAAGATAACCTCAATATCTTTCAGTTCATCTTTTTTCATACCTATAATTTGTTCTTCAAAACCAGGAATCATAGTTTTTGCTCCTAATTCTAAAGAATAGTCTTTAGCTTCACCGCCTTCAAATTTTTCTCCATCTAAAAATCCTTCGAAATCAATTTTTACTAAATCTCCATTTTCACTTGTTTTTTCAATTGGCTCAGCCTTGCTATATCTTTTTAAAATAAGATCTTTAGCTTTTTCAATATCTTCTTTGTTTAATTTAGAAATAGGTTTCTTAAAAGATAATGAGCTCATTCTTGATAAAGAAAATTCTGGATAAACTTCATATAAAACTTGAAATTTTATATCTTTGTCAATTTCAAAAGATTCTGGAACAAAGCTTGGTTGGCCTACTACTGGAATATTTTCTTCTGATATTTTTTTATAAAATAAATCTCCCATCTTATCCATAATTAATCTTTGTTTAATTTGATCGCCATAATATTTTTCAATTACATCTAAAGGGGCCTTTCCTTTTCTGAAACCTTTTAAATCAGATGAAGATTGTTGAGATATGAGGCGGCTTTTAAAATCGCTCTTTAATTGAGTTGAAGAAATTGAAAGCTTGATTTTTTTTTCTAAGTTATTTTTTTTTGTTCCAAACATAATTTTCTATTTTTTTGGGGTGGACGATGGGGCTCGAACCCACGACAACCGGTACCACAAACCAGTGCTCTACCAACTGAGCTACGTCCACCATTGTTGGCCTCCCGGGCAGGATTCGAACCTGCGACCCTCTGCTTAGAAGGCAGATGCTCTATCCAGCTGAGCTACCGGGAGTAATTTTTTCATTGTATAAAAATACTAACGAATAGTCTTCACTTACCTGAATCTACTAATTTTCCGAATGCTAATCTAAGAATTTTATTAGGTATAAATTTAGAAATAAAAATCATCGTTCTATTAAATCCGCCTTTAACAACAAATATTTCTTTACCTGACAAGCAAGCATTTACACCTTGAATTGCAACATCTTTTGCAGACATTAGAAATGGAGAAGGGACATCTGAATATTGCATATTAAATCCAGCTCTTTCATTAAATCCAGTCTCAGTAAATCCTGGACATAACGCACATATATCTATGTTGAATTTTTTATATGTACTATTTAAAGTTATTGTAAATTCATTAATAAAATTTTTGATATTTCCATAAATCCCTATTGCTCCACTTCCACTCGGAATTATTCCAGCAATTGAAGAAACTTGAAGAATCTTTCCTGACTTCCTTTCTTTCATATCTTTTAAAAATAGCCTAGTCAATTTCACAAGAGAATTTAATAAAACATTCATAAAATCATCGAGTTTATTGAGATCGTAAGTATCAAAATCACTTGTAAAACCATAACCGGCATTATTTACAAGAAAATCAACTTGAAGATTATTACTCAGACAAAAATCATAAATTTCTTGAGGACTTTCTGGTGTTGCAAGATCTTTGACTAAAATAATTACCTCGGAGTTCGAATTATTTTCTACTTCTTTTTTTAACTGATTTAAATTATTTTCTCTTCTCGCCGTAACAATAATTTTCATATTGAATTTTGAAATATATTTAACAATTTCATAACCAATACCTGAAGAAGCACCTGTCACCAGGGCTGTTTTATTTTCTAGATAGTTCATATTTTTTCTTGGTCGGGGTGGAGGGATTTGAACCCCCGACATCCTGCTCCCAAAGCAGGCGCGCTACCAGGCTGCGCTACACCCCGTTAATATTTAAATAAGGAGTGGTATCATATCAAATAACAATGACTATAGTACTTGACGGAAAAAAATTATCTCTTGAATCCGAAAAAGACTTCGCCTTACGGGTAGATAAAATTAAGAAGCAAAATAAATCAACTCCAATACTGGCTACAATACTTGTTGGAAATGATCCTGCTTCAGAAACTTATGTAAAAATGAAAGGTAATGCTTGCCGCAGAGTAGGAATGGATTCCCTCAAAATAGAACTGGATGAAAAAACTTCGACATCAGAACTAAAAAAAAGAATATATGAATTAAACGAAAATGATAATGTCCATGGAATACTTCTTCAACATCCAGTCCCAAAACACATTGATGAAAGATCTTGTTTTGATGCAATTGATGTCAGAAAAGATGTAGATGGCGTAACTAGTCTTGGTTTTGGGAGAATGTCTATGCAAGAGAGAGCTTATGGTTCTTGCACTCCTTTTGGAATCATGCGTTTACTTAAAGAACATAATATACCTCTTGAAGGTAAGTCAGCAGTTGTTGTAGGTAGAAGTCCAATTCTTGGAAAGCCAATGGCAATGATGCTTTTAAATGAAAACTCAACAGTAACCATTTGTCACTCAAAAACAAAAAATTTACCTGACATCGTCTCAAGGTCAGATATCATCGTTGGTGCTGTAGGTATTCCTAAGTTTATTAAAGGCGAATGGATAAAAGATAATTCAGTTGTAGTAGATGCAGGATATCACCCTGAAAAATGCGGAGATATTGACCTTGAGAATATAATTCCTAGATGTTTTGCTTATACACCAGTTCCTGGAGGTGTAGGACCCATGACAATAAATACTCTGATAATGCAAACTTTGGAAAGTTGCGAAAACTATTTTAATTCAAACTAACTTTTCCAATACTCATCTTTTAATAGTCTCTTGTAAAGCTTTCCTGTTGGATGCCTTGGAAGTTCTTTTCTAAAATCAATGGACTTAGGACACTTAACATGCGATATATTTTCTCTGCAATATGCCATAAGTTCAGCTTCCAAATTTTCCCCAGCAAGATTCATATCTTCGGGTTGAACAACTGCTTTTACTTCTTCTCCCATTTCTTCGTTAGGAACTCCAAATACAGCAACATCAGCAACCTTAGGATGCATTATTAAAGCATCCTCTGTTTCTTTAGGATAAATATTTACTCCTCCAGAAATAATCATAAAAGCTTTTCTGTCTGTTAAATAGAGAAATCCGTCCTCGTCTAAATAACCTATATCTCCTAAAGTTGTATATCCTTGTTTCGATGTTGCTCCTTTAGTTTTTTCTTTATCATTGTGGTAAGAAAACCCGTTTGCTGTAGGTCCTTCAAAATAAATTGTTCCTTCCTCCCCAACTGGAACGTCATTTTGATCATCGTCCAATATATGAATTGGACCCAGAAGAGACTGTCCAACTGTTCCTTTATGAGAAAGCCATTGCTCAGAATTACATGCAACAAAGCCATTGAATTCAGTTCCAGCATAATACTCATGAATTATCGGGCCCCACCAATCTATCATTTTTTCTTTTACTTCTACCGGACATGGCGCGGCAGCATGAATAGCAATTCGGTGCGATGATAAATCATATTTATTGAAGATCTCCGGATCGCTCTTTAAAAATCTTACAAACATTGTTGGAACCCATTGGCTATGAGTTATTTTATATTTCTCGATAGCAGCTAAAGCGGCTTCAGGGTCAAATTTTTCTAGGATAATACTGGTGGCACCTAATGCAAGAAATCCTGTGTTGAATCCCATCGGCGCTGAATGGTAAAGAGGAGCTGGAGACAAATAAACAGAGTCTTCATCGGCAGAATACAATCCTTGTACTACTCTGGTAAGGCCTAAATCATCTTCATCTGCTTTATAAGGTAAAGGACTTAAATTTATTTCGCGACTGACGCCTTTAGGTTTACCAGTTGTTCCTGAAGAGTACAACATTGCAGCACCTTGACACTCGTCTTCTATAGGCGTGTCTGGCATTTTTCCTATCTCTTCTTCATAAGATCTAAAATCTTCTATTGCCTCATCAAGCATAAATTTATGAACTCCTTTTAGAGAACTAACCAAAGACTTTGCAGACTCTTCAAGAAATTTACTAGTAATGAATACTTTGGCACCACAATCTTTTACGATGTATTCAACCTCACTAGCCTGAAGTCTCCAACTTATTGCCGTATACTTCAACCCACTTCTGTAAGCGGCAAATGCAATGGGGAAAAACAGTTTATGATTTTCCATCATAAAAGCCATACTATCCCCAGGCTTCAAGCCTAAAGATCTGAATAATTGAGCTCCTTGATTTGATAATTCGTTTAGTTCTTGGTGGGTAATTATATCCCCACTTCCTGCCATGATAATCGCAGGTTTATCTTTTAATTTAGGTCCGTTTATTCCTGGATGCATGCCCTCTCCTTTAAATAATGTAAAATTAAGTTCATAAGTTAATTTAAAAAAAAAATTCATGCAAGATTTTAAAAGATTTCCCGTGATATGTAGTGTTGGAGGTATAAACTCTGCTGGTAGATCGTCTTTTGATTTTTCATACAAAAGACTTGTTTTAGATAAGCTTGATGCAAGTGCAAAAAAATTTCTTCTCAAAGATCTCAGTTCTTTAACCAATTCAGAAATTTCATCAGAAAAAGATATCTTAAAGAAAACTTTAGTGAGAACAATAAATTCAGATCTTTTTGATCCTGAACTGCTCATGAAAGATATTATGAATGTAAATGCAGCAGGACAACTTCCTGAAGGGATTGATCTTTCAAAAATGTATAATTCCAGACAACACCCTAAAGGAATTCAAATGACAATCTTTGGAGTCACCGATTGTTTAAAAAACCTTGGTAAGGATTGGGATTCTGAACTTAAACCATTGCTGGATCCAAAAAGAATTGGAGTTTTTTCAGGCCCTGCCATAGGACAACTTGACTTTGAGGGAATGGGAGGGCTTTTACAATCAAGAAAAATTGGTAAACGAGCTAGTTCTAAACATTTATCGATGTCCTTGATAGGTATGTCGGCTGATTTTATAAATGCATATGTCTTGGGGTCTTTAGGTAAAACAGGAACTGTAGCCGGTGCTTGTGCTACTTTCCTCTACAACTTAGATTTAGCTTTAAAGGGAATCAAAAATAATGAGCTAGATTTTTCTATTGTTGGTTCTGCAGAAGCACCCATAAATCCAGAAATAACAGATGGTTTTTTAGCAACTACAGGAATAGCAGATGATAAAAAGATCTTAGAAATGCAAAATAGAAATAGTGATGACAATTTTGAAAAGGTTGATCATAAAAATGCTTGTCGTCCATTTGGAGATAATGCTGGAATGATTTTAGGCGAAGCAGCTCAATTTGTAGCTGTTACAACTTTAGAATTTGCTTTAGAAAACGGTCTCAACATACTCGGTGGTTTTACAGATGTTGCGATAAATGCAGACGGATTCAAAAAATCAATTAGTTCTCCAGGAATTGGTAACTATTTAACGATGGCTCAATCTCTTTCTAATACATTAAAGATAGGTTGTTCTATCGAAAACAGTATTGTTATAGCCCATGGAACAGGGACCTTTCAAAATAGAAGTACTGAATCTGATGTTTTAAATAGAGTTGCTGAAGGATTTGATTTGAGAGGTTGGAAAGTTACGGCTCTGAAAGGAATGCTGGGACATACTATGGGTCCAGCAGCTGGTGACGAATTAATCACTGCGATAGGAATTTGGAATCATGGATTAATTCCAGGAATAAATACAACAAAAAAACTTGCAGATGATGTGCTGACAGATAATTTAGACTTTTGTCTAAAAACTAAGGAAGTTGACAAGGAAACAGTGAATGTGATCTATCTAAATGCTAAAGGTTTCGGCGGAAATAATGGTTCTTGTGGCATAGTTAGTCCAGGTTTCATAAAATCTAAAATAGACAAACAAAAGTTAAAAAGTTATGAAACAAAGCTCTCTCTTACGGAAGAGAAAAGAAATATTTACTTTGAAGAAAGTGTTAACGGTAAGTATGAACTCATTTATCGCTTCAATGAAGAAATTTTAAATCCTTCAAAAGATATGAAAATATCAAAAGATAAGATATCTATATCAAATTACAAAGACATTGATTTATAAATCATCTGTCTAATAGTTTATCTTTAGGAAAAAGCCTTCCAATTAGAGGTATAAGAGGAAGAAGATAAATATATTTTTTTGGGAAAAATCTTTGAATCCTATCGAACCATCGAGCATCTCCTCCTACTAGAATCCTTTTATTTTTTTTCTTGATATTTTTTAAAATAATTTTAGCCGCAGTATTAGCATTGATTGGGGCTTGATTTTTAAATAATTCACCTACTTCTTCTTTTGATTTAGCTTTTGGTCCAAATAAATTAGGTCTTTCGTTTTGTTGGTCAAGGTCAAAATCTAATCTGTCATTTTTAACCCCATAATTTGCAATATTTGTTCCAATGTGGCCAGGATGAACTGAATAAACTTCAACTGGAGAATTCTCCATTTTCATCTCCAAGGCTAAAGTCTCTGTAAATGCTCTAACACCATATTTTCCCACATGGTAAATGGATTGAGTTGGAACAGATAAAAGTCCAAAAATAGATGAAGTGTTGATTATTGCTGCCTCTGGTCTTTTTTTTAAAAAGGGAAGAAATGCCCTCGTTCCATTTATTACTCCATGAAGAAGAATTCCTAGTCCCCAATCCCAGTCTTCATCAGTTGATTCCTCTACCGTTTGAGATAGTGCTACTCCTGCGTTGTTAAAAACCATATCAACAGTGCCATGCTCATCGATCACTTTTTGGGGTAAAGCAAAAACAGCTTCTTTATCACTTACATCAATTACATGTTTTGAAACCCCTACATTAAAATTTTTAAGGAGGTTTGCAGTTTCATTAAGTGTATCCTCATTCCACTCTGCCAATGCTATATTGGCTCCAGATTTTGCGAGTTCTATAGCTAGTTCTCTGCCCATCCCGGAACCTGCACCAGTGATTACGGCAACCTTTCCCTCAAAATTATTCATAATTTGCTCTTTTTAATAAATATAATTTATGACAGTTAAGCTGTCCAATATTATTGATACTAATTTAAATAATTAAAGCCTTTTCCGAATTTAGAAAATCTATTATCGGATTCAGTGTCAGTCCTTGTATGGTGGTTTCCTCTCCTTTGGTTGAAACAAATAAATTTTTTCCAAGAGATTCAAATCTATAAGCTCCACAAGCCATGAAAGGCTCATCTTCATCAATGTAATCCTTTATTTCTTTATCTGATAATGATTTCATTGTAAGAGTTGCTTGAGCATAATGAGACCAAATTTCTTTGCCTTCTTTACAAATACTTATACCGCAATTTTGATAATGAGAATTCCCTGATAATTTAGATAAAGTTTTATAACAATTTTCTTTAGTTAAAGGTTTGCTGAAAATCTCATTTTTGTATACACATATTTGATCCGAGCCAATCACATAAGCTTTTTTTTCTCTGTTACTCACTTCAAGCGCTTTAGCTTTTGCTAAAGCAAGACAAAACTCCTTGATATTTTTTTTTGAAAGAGATTTTTTTAAATCATCTTCATCCACTTCAGGAGAAACCGTATCAAATTTAATTCCAGAATCTTCTAAAATTTTTTTTCTAATAGTTGAGCTTGAAGCAAGGATTATTTTAGAATCAGATTTTAGTTCCGAACTCAAGATTGGTTAGAGTTAGAATGAATAAGATTCATAAACTCAGTTCTGGTAATGGCATTTTCTTTAAAAACGCCTAGCATTCTGCTTGTTACAGTGCTTGTTTCAGTTTTATGAATTCCTCTTGTAGTCATACATTGATGGGCAGCATCAATCACTACTGCAACTCCTTTAGGTTTTAGAACAGAATTAATAGTATCAGCAACCTGAGCTGTCATTGTCTCTTGAGTTTGTAATCTCTTTCCAAAGATATCAATTATTCTGGCTAACTTACTTATTCCAACTACTCTTTTATCAGGAATGTATCCTACATGCGCTACTCCTAATATAGGAACCATATGATGTTCGCAATGAGATTCAACTCTAATTCCTTTGACGATTACCATCTCGTCATAACCTTCAACTTGTTCAAAAGTTTTGGATAAAACTTCTTCAGGATCTTCGTTATAACCTGCAAAGAACTCTTCGTATGCTTTAATCACTCTTTTGGGAGTTTCGACCAAACCTTCTCTCGAAGGATCATCACCTGCGAAGGCTAATAAGGTTTTTACCGCTGCCATAGCTTCTTCTGGAGAGGGTTTTTGAACTGGAAAAGCTTTTTTTACTATATTTTTTTTAGTCATATTAGAACATATGTTTGTTTCAAGATTAGATTTTACAGTTTTTTTTATAACTTTTTA
Source organism: uncultured SAR86 cluster bacterium (assembly GCA_902563105.1). Taxonomy (GTDB): domain Bacteria; phylum Pseudomonadota; class Gammaproteobacteria; order Magnimaribacterales; family AG-339-G14; genus MEDG-81. Next base: position 383,128 of record CACEVU010000001.1, on the reverse strand, counting down.
GCATTATCTTCGTCTTTATCGGGTAAAGGACTAAAAGGAAATGGTCTTTCTTGACTACTATAGGTTACAAAATCTACTATTTGAACAATATAATTTCTTAGTTTTATTGAAAAATTGGATAAATGTAAGTTTGGTTCCTTGGAGAAAACTGTGAATAAAAATTGAGCTCCAGCGATTATCCACAAAATCAAATCTAGAAAACCCAGTAGAAATAGATACAAAATTACTAGACCAGCAGTTATCCAAGTACTTGGATGCCTTACTTTTTCAGGTATAACGTCTTTAAGTTTATTTGTATCATTTGAAGGTTCAATAATTTCTTCAGACGCTTTTTCTTTTTCTTTTTCACTCATTAGGGGTGTCAATGTTATCACTTTCACGCAAAAACTTTAAAAAACATTTTTTTGGATCTTTTTTTTCGTAGACGATCTCGTATAAAGCCTCAATTATAGGCATTTTCAAAGATAATTTTTTATTATTATCATTTACTACTTTTAAGGTTCTGTAGCCTTCTACGGACTGATTAATCATTTTTAATGCTTTTTGAGGAGTATTTCCTTCTCCAAGGTATCTTCCAAAAGAATAATTTCTACTTTTTTGAGAACTACTTGTAGCTATCAAATCACCTACACCAGATAAGCCTAAAAGAGTTTTTGGATTTGCATTAATTTTTTGATAAAGATCAGACATTTCTGATAAAGATCTTGTCAATAACATTGCTTTGGTATTTGATTCATAACCCAATCCATCTGAAAGGCCAGAAAATATTGCATAGAGATTCTTCAAAGCACCGGACATTTCAACTCCTTTTAAGTCTTTCGAAATAAATATTTTAAAATATTCTGTATTAAATAATTTTGAAACTTGATTCAAAAGTGTTTTATTTTCGCCAGCAACTACGGAAGCAGATACGTGTTTCTTCATAATTTCATCTGCAATATTTGGTCCTGATAAAACCATAATATTTTTTTTTATATAATTAGTTTCATTCAAAAAAACCTCGCTCATCGTTAAGAAAGAATCATCTTCTATGCCTTTGGTAGTTATTAAGATTTTTTGATTTTTGAGGAGTTTTGAAACTTTTGCACAAATTTTTCTGAAATTTTTTGAAGGGACTGCAAAAACTAATAAATCTACATCTTCAAGAGCTTTTTCTATGTTAACCAGAATATTTAAATTTCTTGAAAGTTTATAATTCGGCAGATATTTTTGATTGATGATTTTATTTTCAGTCAGGATAAAATTTTTTTTATCTCTTACCCATAAATTTGTAGGAATATTTTTTTCTGCTAACAAATTGGCTAAAGTTGTGCCCCATGAGCCCCCGCCTAAAACAGTTACTTTATTCACTTTGTTTTATGTGATGAATTCTAATGTCTGTTTTCCTAAATCTTTCCACCAAGTTTCTCCAAGTGTTTTAATAGACTCTAAATTTCTTTTTGAAGTATTATCAAAAGACGATTTTATTCCAAGAAGTTCAGAATCAATTCTTAAATAATTATGCTCAAACAGAGACAGAGCAATTACATGTTCTATGTTTGATTCCATTAAGATTTGAATTATTCCAGCATTAAGCCAAGCTAACGATCCCCATTTTCTGGCTCTCCTTCCATCTAATCTTCTGGAGTTATATCCTGTACCAATACTGAGTATTTTTATTTCTTCTTCTGGCCAAAGTTTTTTAGCCTCTGCATAAGCTATTAAAACAGGATTGTTAGTTGAAACAGCACCATCTAAGTACCATTGGCCTTCAATTGATTCAGCAGGAAAGTAGGTTGGAGCAGCTGATGTTGCAGCAGCAACTCTTCTTGCTGGAAGATATCCTTCTGACCATGATTTAAACATTTTTATTCTTCTTTTTTCTAGATCAAACGCTGTAATGATTATCGGAACTTCAGCAGAACTTAAAGTTTCTCCTTTGAAATAATTTTCAAAAATTTTTCTTTTAGATTTTCCAGCGTATTTTGATCCTAGTATTCTGTACCTAAGGGGGGAAAAAATTTCTTTTAAATTCTCTCTGGAGTATATATTTATTAAATCTTCACCCTCTGTTTTCAAAATTGATATAGCTAAAGCAATTATCCCGCCTGTAGAGGTGCCGACAATTAAATCAAAGCTTTTTGAAATTTTTTTAGGTAATGATTTATCGAGCTCACTGAGAAAAGTCGCTGATGCTAAACCTCTCACACCTCCACCATCTATAGATAAAACGTATTTAGTCATTGTAGTTTTCTTTTAAATTAAGCATATTATGATTGAACATTGCTAAAATTATAAATGAATTCGTTGAGTCCTAAAAAAATAGGTTTTTGGCTAGGTCTGGGAGTCTTTTTCTTAATCTATTTTTTACCTAATCCTTCTGACCTTTCAACTGAAGGAAAACTTACTGCTGCTATTTTCTTATTGATGGGAGTCTGGTGGGCAACTGAAGCGATGCCATTATATGCAACTGCCTTATTGCCCCTTATTTTTTTTCCTTTATTGGGTATAGATCCTATAGGGATTGTAAGCAAGGAATATATGAATAAAGTTCAATTTCTATTTGCAGGTGGCTTCATGATCGGAATAGCAATGCAAAAATGGAACTTACACAAAAGAATTGCTTTAAACATCCTAAAGTTCAGTGGTCTTAAGGCAAAAAATATAGTTGCTGCTTTCATGCTTACAAGTGCAATTTTAAGTATGTGGGTAATGAATACCTCGACAGCAATTATGTTATTACCCATTGGTATATCAGTCATTGCAGTAATAAATGAAACGGTTAAAGATATACTCCCGAGGGAGAGTAAAAATTTTCAATTTTCTTTATTATTGGGCATAGCCTATTCAGCTTCATTAGGAGGAATATCCACACCAATTGGAACTTCGCCAAATGGATATTTAATTCAATATGCCAACGATAACTTTAATCAAGATATTGGGTTTATTAGTTGGTTAGCTATAGGTTTGCCAGTTACTTTGGTGATGATTCCTATAGTATGGTTTATTTTAACTTCTTTAATATTTCCTATAAATTTTAAAGCTTCTCCTGAGACGAGCGAGAAATTGAAACAAATGCTTAAAGATTTAGGAAAGATGACAAATGAACAAAAGAAAGTTGCAGTAATATTCTCCATTACTGCATTTTGTTGGATTTTTAGAAAAGTTTTAGATGATTTGCCTGGATTAGATTTTCTTGAAGACGCAGTAATTGCAATGATTGGAGGTATATCGTTGTTCTTTGTATCTTCAAGTTCAAAAAATGAATACCTTCTCAGTTGGGAAGACTTACAAGAAAAATTTCCTTGGGGTTTGATTTTTCTTTTTGGTGGAGGTATGGCTTTAGCCTATGAAGTGAATTCAACTGGGTTAGCTTTATGGCTAGCAAATTTAATTCCTTCAGATATAAGTCCTATTTTTGTTATAGCACTAATTATTTTTATTGTCTTATTGCTTACAGAATTGACAAGTAATTTGACCACTACGATTACCTTTATGCCAGTTATTGCCAGTGTTGGATTAAATTTAGATATAAATCCTTTATTGGTAACTTTGCCACTTACAATTGTAGCCTCATGTGCGTTTATGTTGCCTGTAGCAACACCGCCTAATTCAATAATTTTCGCCTCAAATTTAGTACCTGTTCAGCAAATGGTTAGAGCAGGTATTTTTATTAACTTAATTTCATTTGTATATATTCTTCTTCTGTCCGTCTTTTATTACCCCCTTGTTATATAGTATTATAAATCGTTGTTGCATTTAGGTTCGATACCAGGGGTTCCTATAAAAATGCGTTTAATTATTTCCCTGTGCAGGAGGTGGTCCAAATTAATATTAACAATTTAGCAGGAATTTCAGGGGAAGCCTCTTGACAACGGGTTAACCCGATTCCGACCTTTTGCCGGTTCGCCCGCTTAAGGCAAGAATTAAGTTGAAATACTTTTTCTTAGGCCCCGTCAGAAATGACGGGGTTTTTTTATTCGCTTAAATCGTGACCTGTTGCAGAAATTGTTCCTCCATCACAAGTTATAGTCTCGCCTACCGTATAAGATCCAGCTTTAGACGATAAGTAAAGGGCTAGACCACCAACATCTTCAGCGCGGCCCATTCTATGCACAGGGTTTCTTGAGATAATTCCTTCGTAATTGTGTTCTACCGCTGCTCCCAGCATATCACTAGGAAAAGGGCCAGGCGCTATTGCATTCACAAGAATATTTTCTTTCACCAGTCTTGCAGCAAGTACTCGAGTCATGTGATGCACTGAAGCTTTAGAAGCACTATAAGGGTAAGTTTCAAAGACAGGAGTTCCAATACCATCGATAGAGCCAATATTGATTACTCTAGATGGATTTTCTCTAGAAGCATTTTTTTTCAATAGCGGTAAAAACTTTTGAGTAGAGAAAAAAACACTTTTTACGTTTAGATCCATTACTTTGTCCCACCCTTTCTCTGAAAATATATCTATCGGTTCAGCCCAAGCTGCTCCTGCGTTGTTAACTAAAATATCAATTCCGGATTCTAGAGCTTCAACTTCGTTTACAAATTTTTCTATACCTTCTAAAGAAGAAAGATCAGACGGTAGAGAAGTACACTGAGCATTGTATTTTTCCGAAAGTTCTATGGCTTTTGCATCACATACGTCTGCCTTTCTTGAAGTAATATAAACTGTTGCTCCGTTGGCCAAATATGCGGAGGCTATCATTTCTCCTATTCCTCTTGATCCGCCTGTTACAACGGCAACTTTATTTTTCACTGAAAATATTTCATCGATTTTCATTTTTTTCTCCTAATCTTCAACTTTAATAATTTTTGGTTTAAGAAATTTATCATCTTTATTTGACAAAATATAACTACATATAATGATTAAATCCCCTTTGTTAGCTTTATGGGCAGCTGCTCCATTGATAGAAATTTGTTTACTCCCTCTTTCTTCAGAAAAAGCATAAGTAATAAATCTATTTCCATTGGAAATGTTATAAATATGAATTTGCTCATACTCTCTAATATCAAGTTGATCCATCCAATCTTTATCTATTCCGCAAGAACCATCGTAATCAATGTTAACGGACGTCACTTTGACCCTATGCAACTTGGATTTAAGAACAGTTATGTACATATATTCAATGGCGGACCGGACGGGGCTCGAACCCGCGACCTCCGCCGTGACAGGGCGGCGTTCTAACCAGAACTGAACTACCGGTCCATTTTAGGAACACAATTATACATAGTATAAAAAGAAAGTAACTTACAAAAAATTTTAAAAATAAGCTTTAAGATAAAGCTTTTCCTTGATTAATCCTGAAATTAATAGGCTTTAATCTCTTATAATTTTTTGTTTTTACAGATGATATAAAATTAAATTTTACGTCTACGTATTCTGAGAAAATATTTAATTCAACATAACCTTTATTCTTACCATTTGTCCAAATCAAATCTTTATTTGAATCAATAAATGATTTATCCAAAGAGTCTGTAAATTCCCCAAAGGTATCAATAAAATTTGGTGATGAAATTGAAGGAGCTCCTATTTCGATACCAATAAAGTTTTCTTTTTTATCAAATAAGTTCGAAAGCCAAGAGTTATGAGAATCCCCTGCAAGAATGAGATTAGATTGAGAATTCATAATTGCTTTATAAAATTTTTCTCTTTCTTTGGGGTATCCATCCCACTGATCAGGATTATATGGAATTTCGCTACCAGCCAAAGATATATATTTGTGAAGATATTCAGGAAAGTTTACCTTGTCTACATTTCTTAAAATTTTTGGAAGATACTTTGGTCCTACTAATATTTGTTGTCCAAAAATTGACCACTTGAATGAACTATCTGTTTTGGATTTTAACCAGTTGAATTGTTCTTTACCAAGAAGTTTTCTTGGTTTATTCAAATCTTGAAGATAAGCAGTTTTGTTGAATTTATTTCCAGTGAAGTATCTTTCAATATCCAGCTGTTTATCTCTTTTGTAGGATCTAGTATCTAACATCATCAAGTTAATAAGATTTCCAACTTTGAAATTCCTCCATATTTTATCCTTTCGACCCTTTTCACGAATTGGCATCCATTCGTAATAAGCTTTAAGAGCATTCTTTTTTCTATTAGCAAATGTTCCTTCGTCTTTAGAATGGTTTTGAGCTCCTTTTTGCCAACTATCATTAGTAAATTCATGATCGTCCCAAACAGAAATCATAGGTTTTGTTTGATGTAATAATTTTAGATCTGGATCAGACCTATAAGTCGCATACCTTTTTCGATAATCATCCAATGAAACCATTTCGTGTTTTGGATTTACAACTCTGCCCATTTGTTCTGCATCTTTTGATGCATAACCACCATGACCATATTCATAAAGATAATCTCCAAGATGCAAGACCAAGTCTATTTTTTTATTTTTTGCTATCTCTTTGTAAGCATTAAAATATCCTGCAGGATAATTTGAGCAACTGCAAAAAGCGATATTGAAATTATTTGGATTTTCGCTAGGTAACGTTGATGTCGTTCCAATATCAGAGTTTTTGCCATCAGCTAGAAATCTGTAATAAATTTTTTTACCATTAAATTGTTTTGGAATTTTTGCATCAACCTTAACTGAATAGTCTTTTCTAGAATTTGTCCTGACATGGCCATAGGTAATAAGATTTGAAAAATCATTGGAACTTGAAACTTCCCACCTCACTCGAATTTCTGGATTACCCATTGGTAAGATTTTTGTCCATAAAATTACATTAGTATTTGTAGGATCTCCACTTGCCACACCATACTTAAAAGAAATAACCGATTCTTTACTTGATGAGGGAAAAATACGGATAGGTAGAAAAAGTAAAAGTAAGGCTAAACTTTTTAGAAATTTTCTTCTGTATTTATTCACAAGGTTAATTTATCACTCAAAAAAAATATGCTAATTAAAAAATGTTGTTTTTACAATTGGTGGGCGACACAGGACTTGAACCTGTAACTTCCACCTTGTAAGGGTGGCACTCTACCAATTGAGTTAGTCGCCCAAAAGAGAAGGCATTATACCCAAATTAAATATAATCAAATGGACAATGTGAAAAAATTAGTGCATATTTTTTTCTTTATATAGAAGTAATGAAAAAACTAGAATCTCAACCCTTTCAATCAAAACTAAATTTAAATTCTGAAGAATTTGAGAATAACGAGTCATCCATGCTTGGTATGATTTCTGAATTAAATGAACTATTAGATGAAGCTGAAGCAGGTGGTGGACCAGATCATCATAAAAGATTAGCAGCAAGAGGAAAACTTCCAGTTCGAGAAAGAGTTTTCCACTTCTTGGATCCAGATAGTCCTTTTTTAGAAATTAGCGGTTTAGCGGCCTATAAATCTGAATACCCTATCGGTGGCGGTGCTTTTGCTGGTATTGGAGTGTCTTCAGGAATCGAGTGTGTAATTTTTGCAAATGATCCTACTGTTCTTGCAGGAGCAATGCATTTTTACTCTGTAAAAAAATGGATGAGATGTATGCAAATTGCACGAGATTGTCGAATTCCTTTCATTCAATTTGTTGAATCCGCTGGAGGTGATTTACGTCCAAGAGCTGGAGCTGCTGTTGGTGGAATGGGTCATTTTGCTGAATCAGGTAGACAATTTTATGAAATCACGGAGCTTTCAAAACTTAATATTCCAACTGTAACTGTTGCTTTCGGAACTGCTACCGCCGGTGGAGCTTATCAACCTGGAATGTCGGACTATAATATTTTTGTTAAAAACCAAGCAGATGTTGCCCTCGCAGGTCCGCCTTTAGTTCAAATGGCAACTGGTGAAATTTCTTCCAGAGAAGATATTGGCGGAGCAAAAATGCATGCCGAAAAATCTGGTTTAGCTGAATATTTAGCTGAGGATGATTTAGATGGAATAAGAATTGCTCGAGAAGTAATGTCCCATTTAAATTGGGATAAAGAAGGAAATAATCCTCGATTTGAAATAGCTCCTCCAAAATATAGTCAAGAAGACTTATTAGGGATAATCGAGCCAAGTTTAAAGACTCCTTTTGATATCAGAGAAATAATCGGTCGTATCTCTGATGGATCAAAGTTTGAAGAATTCAAGCCACTTTTTGGACCAACAATAATTTGTGGTTTTATTTCCATTCATGGATACCCGGTTGGCGTACTTGGAAATAACGGTATGCTTTTTCCCGATGCTTCTCAAAAAGCAGCCCATTTCATACAACTTTGTAACAAAAGAAATTTGCCTTTAGTTTTTCTTCAAAATATCACTGGATTTATGGTCGGAAAAGATTATGAACAAGATGGTTCCATTAAAAAAGGAGCTCAAATGTTAAATGCTGTTTCAAACTCAAATGTTCCGCATCTTACTGTGATAGTAGGAAATTCATATGGGGCTGGAACTTACGCAATGTCTGGAAGAGAATTTGGGAATTCTTTCACTTTTCTATGGCCAACTGCAAAAATTGCGGTCATGGGTGGAGAAGTTATCGCAGGAGTGATGTCTATCGTAAGAAGAGGTCAAGCTGCGAGAAAAGGTCTTAAATTTGACGAAAAAGCTGACGCAGAAATTGTTAAAAATCAACAAATCTCTCATGACAAAGGTTCCAAAGCTTTGAGAGCTACAAGCGTTATTAGTGATGACGGAATTATAGATCCCCGAGATACAAGAAATGTATTGGGAATGTGTTTATCGATTGTTAATAATAAAGAAGTTAAAGGATCAGAAGGATTTGGAGTATTTAGGTTATGACAATTAAAAAATTGTTAATTTCAAATAGAGGAGAAATCGCAAGTAGAATCATAAAAAGTGCTCACGATATGGGAATAACCTGTGTAGCCATTTATACAGAGGCTGATAAAAATACTCCTTATGTTAGAGAGGCAGAACAGTCTTTTAAACTTTCAGATTCATACCTAAATGCTAAAGAAATTTTAGAAATTGCTAAAAAAAATAATGTAGATGCAATACACCCTGGTTATGGATTTCTATCTGAGAATGCTAATTTTGCGAATAATGTAAAAAAAGCAGGAATAATATGGATAGGTCCTTCTGCAAATGCCATAAAAAAAATGGGAGATAAAATTACTGCAAAAACTTTAGCAGAAAAAGCCGGTGTCCCCACCTTGCCTTCAGGTTCTTCAGCTAAAGATGCAAACAAGATTGGTTATCCTATCCTTGTTAAAGCTGCCGCAGGAGGTGGTGGTAAGGGAATGCGTATTGTTAAAAGTTCAAAGGATTTGAAAGAATCTATTGCTTCAGCGGAGAGAGAAGCTGAGGGTGGCTTTGGTGATAAGAGGGTTTTTTTAGAAAGATACATTGAAAAATCTAGACACATAGAAGTGCAAATCCTCGGTGATTCCAATGGTAATTTGGTTCATTTGGGAGAAAGAGAATGTTCAATTCAAAGGAGACATCAAAAAGTAGTTGAAGAATCGCCCTCGCCCATGGTTGATAATTCTATGAGAGAAAAAATGGGAAATGCTGCAATAAAGTTAGCTTCCAAATTAAAGTATGAGTCAGCTGGGACTGTTGAATTTCTCGTTGATGAGAAGACGAAAGAATTTTGGTTTCTTGAAGTTAATACGAGGCTTCAAGTTGAGCATCCTGTTACCGAAGAAGTAACGGGAATTGATCTTGTAAAGGAACAACTCAGAATAGCCGAAGGTGAATCTCTAGGTTATGACCAATCCGATATAAATTGGTTCGGAAGTTCAATTGAAGTGAGGCTGTATGCCGAAGATCCTAATAATGATTTTTTACCGGTAACTGGAAAGATGATTTCCTTTGAACCTGCGGAAGATCCCTTAGTTAGATGGGATGTAGGAATTGAATCAGGATCAATCATCACTCCTGATTTTGATCCAATGTTAGCTAAAGTTATTTCTTATGGAGAAACGAGAACAGAAGCAGCAAAAAAATTAGCTCTTGCCATAGAAAATAGTCACTTTGGAGGGATGCAAACAAATAGAGAATTCTTAATTGCTGTTTTAAGATCTGAGAAATTTCTAAAGGGCTCTACCACTACTGATTTCATCGAGAAAGAAAAACTTAGTGGAGAAGTTGACCTGTCCGAAGAAGAAATCAAAAATTATGCAAAAGTAGCTGCTCTATGGATTCAAGGAAATAATAGGAAAAACGCATCTGTTTTAACTAATATGGATTCAGGGTGGAATAATGCGAGGTTACCTTTTCAAGAAGTAAAGTTTTCTTTGAAAAACACAAATTTTGTTGTCAATTACAAAAAATTAAGAAATGGTCAGTTTGAATTTTCTGATTCTGTAATGGCAACAGTCTACGATTGGCAAGATAATTTCATAGATGTAGAAATATCGGGATCCAGACTAAGATCAAAAGTATCTTTTGAAGATAATCTCTTATTAACTCATACCTATAAGGGTGATTTACTTTTTAAAGTTTTACCTAAATTTGAAGTAAAAGATTCAGGAACAATTGAAGGCGGCTTAAATGCCCCAATGCCCGGAAAAGTAGTCGAAGTCCAAATTAAAAAAGGCTCTTCCGTTAAAAAAGGAGATACCTTGATTGTATTAGAAGCAATGAAAATGGAACATAAAGTGAGTGCTCCGTCTTCTGGAAAGATTAAAAATGTTTTAGTTTCTAATGGTGATCAAGTAGAAAATGGTCAAACCTTGGTTGTTTTGGATTAATCCCACTTAGGCTCTCTTTTTTCTAGAAAAGCAGAAATTCCCTCTTTTGCGTCAGGACCAGCAAAAGTTTCAGCACTTTTTTTTCCTAAATAAGGTAATGCTTCGTCAAAATTCATATTGTCTTGATTCACATATGCCTCTAGACCAAATTGCATTGTGCCAGGAGCAAGACTAGCTAAATCCTTTGCCAACTTAGAGACAGTTTCGTCTAAAGCTTCTGATGTAACGGATTCGTTGATCAATCCCCACTCTTGAGCTTTATTGGCATCTATCGCCTGACCACGCATGCAGAAATCCAATCCAACTCGCTTTGGCATTACTCTAAATAATCCTGCCATAACCATATGAGGCCAAACCCCGCGAAGAATTTCAGGAGCCGAAAATTTTGCAGATTCAACAGCAATTGCATGGGTGCAATTTGTAACCATTAAAAGAGCTCCGGCATGTACTGATCCTTGAATCTTACAAATGACTGGTTTGTATAAATGCCTTATTGAGAGACTTATGTCATCTGATCCCTCTAATCTGGGAACATTAGATTCTTCTTGTTTTCTATTTAAGTCAGCTCCTGCACAAAAAACATCTCCCTCTGCAGCAATAATTACTACTCTTATACTTCTTTCTTGTTTGGCATATGCAAGGGCATAATTTATTTCATTCATCATTACATTGTTTAGAGCATTTTTCTTTTCAGGTCTGTTTAAAGTAATGGTTAAAATATGTTCAGAAACATCTATTGTTGTTGCTTGAAAGGTAAGATTTTCTATTGAAAGTTTTTTAGTAGTCATTTCGTCTCATTTTAAAATAATTTCAGGTACGTTTATTTTTTTTGCTCTTAAATATTCCCCCAATGACTTTGCCTGTCCATCCATCCTCGTTGATGAAGAGACTCCATCTTGCAATATTCCATGAATATAAAAATTTAAAGACAAAATATTAGGTAATTCAAATCTATCAATTTCGAAAGATTTTATATCCGGAAGCAATTCTTTCAATTTATCAACAGTTAAAAAATCAAATAAAAATCCATAAGCTTCTTGATTTTTGCTCCACACACCAAGGTTAGCACAACCCCCTTTATCTCCGGATCTAGTGCCGTAGATATCACCAAAAAATATTTCTGTATTAGGATTTTCGGTTATTTTTTTTACTTCAGCAGGTTCCTTTTGGTAATAAACTTCTTCAAAATCCAGTTGGCTGGTTGGAATAACTTCCATGATCTTGCCGTCAAAATGAACCCTTTCCTTTATAAATTTACTATCAACCAAAGCTGGCCAATACTCGATATAAGGACCGCTAGGGACAACTCCACTTCTTCCTGTCCAGCCTGGAAAGTTAGCTAAAGCTAATTCAATTATTTTAGCGCTAAATAATCGCCCTACTAAATCAGAGTTTTGAGACATCACATCAATTCTAAGAAAGGCTTGGGCCTGCTCATTGCTTTCTGGATTTTCTTTATCAGTTCTGTGTAACTGTATGTCTACCTTATCAAACTGTTCTTTACCGCCGACCGAATCAAAAATAGTTTCAGTAATTAATTTAGCTTTTTCTTCAATATCTAAACCTGTTAGAAGTAACTCAGTACCATTTCTGAAGCCGCCCGCAAGATTAATACAAACTTTATGATCTTTAGGTGGGCTACTTCCTCTGCAACCAGAAACAAAAACTCTATCTTCAGCCTCTTGTTCAATTTTTAAAGTATCAAAATGGGAAACAACATCTGGATTCACATAAGCTGGTGAACCTATCTCATAAAGAAGCTGCGCTGTAACTGTGCCAACCGAAACCAATCCCCCGGTATTTGGGTGTTTGGTAATTATGAAGCTGCCATCTTGGTTTATTTCGGCTATTGGATAACCAATATCTTTAAAAGAAGGAACTTCTTTGAAAAAAGAATAATTTCCGCCAGTAGCTTGAGCACCGCATTCGATTATGTGGCCAGCTGCAAGCGCTCCGGCAAGCTGATCATAATCATTTCTTGACCAATTAAATTTCCATGCTGCTGGACCTATAACTACAGCGGCATCTGTAACTCTTGGGCATATAACTACATCAGCGCCATTATCTAAGGCCTCTTTAATACCCCAAGCTCCTAAATAAGCATTTGCAGTAAGTGGTTTTTTCTCATAAGAAAAAAGATCGTTATTCTTATCAATATTTTTTAGCTTTTCTCCAGAAGAAGATAATTCATCTAATCTAGGCATCAAATCATCACCATCAATATAAGCAACCTTCAAATCAAGCTTCAATTCTTTGATAATATTTTCAACTTCAGCTGCCATTGAAGCAGGATTTAAACCTCCTGCATTAGATACAATCTTAATTTTTTGGTCATCGCAGAGTTTTGCTACATCTCTAAATTGTTTTAAAAAAGTACCAACGTATCCTAGGTCTTCGCCTCTTTTCATTTTTTGGTTATACAAGATAGTCATTGTTAACTCAGCAAGATAATCGCCCGTTAAAACATCAATAGGTCCGTCCTCTACCATCTTTTTCGCTATGGAAAGGTTATCTCCATAAAACCCACTGCAATTTGCTATTTTTATAACTTCGGACATTTATTTTTTTAAAGTTTTTTGATCTGAAATTCCCGCTAAGTAAATACCTAACAAAAGAATAATAGCACCGAAAATCTGCTGAAATAAGAACATTTCTTGAAAAAGCAAAAAGCCAAGAAAAGCTGCTGTAAGAGGTTGTATCAATAAAATTAACGAAGAAAATTGGACTCTTATCAAAGATAATCCATAAATAATCAAGCCTTGGCCAGCTATTTGAACAAATAGTGCCTGTGACGAGATGTTAAACCAACCATATAAAGTTATAGGAATTATTTGACCAGATTCAAAAAAGATACTTCCCAACAAAAGAGGTATGCATCCAAATGCTGCAGAAAAGAACATTAAATGAAAGGTTTCATATTTTTCTGAAAATATTTTTATTGATATTAAATATCCAGAATAAAAAATTGCTGCTACTAATGATAATAAATCGCCTTTGAAAGATTGATACTCATTTTGTTCAAATAAAATCAAAATTACGCCTATCAAGCAGCATGAGCCTGCAAAATAAAAGAATAAATCAAGATTCTCCTTAAAAAGAAAATAGGAAATTATGGCTACATAAATTGGAGCCGTATTTACAAAAAGCGCTGCATTAGCAACAGAAGTTTGATTGATAGACCAATGCCATAAAGTAATATCGCTGCCAAAAAATAAACCCGGAATTGCAAGGATCCAAACATCTCTAAAATTTAAGTTAGAAAATTTATTTTTAAAAATTCCAAATATGAATAAAATAATTGATGCAATTAAAAATCTATAAAAACCAGTTAGCGCAGGTGATATTTCACTAGTTCTAACTAAAATAGGAACAATCCCAATTAAAATAGCTCCAACAGAAGTCGACAAAATACCAATTTTTCTTGATGTTAGATTTATCATTTTTATAGGAACTATAGATATACTGTAGCAATGTTGAATAAAGAACAAAAAAATTCTCCTGAAATTCTTTCGGTTTCTCAACTCAATAAAAATGCCAAATTCTCTCTTGAAAAAAAATTCAATGATGTTTGGGTAAAAGGAGAAATTTCTGAATTTACTAATTATCGACAGTCTGGACATTGGTACTTTACTTTGAAAGACCAAAGTTCTTCTATCAATTGTGTAATGTTTAAGTTTAAAAATTCTTACCTTAAAAATATTCCTGAAATCGGCGATGAAATAGTTCTTAAAGGAAAGTTATCTTTGTTCGAAGCCCAAGGCAGATATCAATTCATTACAGAAAGTTTGGAATATTCTGGTGAGGGAGACTTATTAAAAGCTTTTGAAAGATTAAAAAATAAACTGTCAAGTGAGGGATTATTTGATGAATCCTTTAAAAAAACTATTCCTGAGCTCCCTCTAAATATTGGTGTAATAACATCTCCATCAGGAGCTGTGATTCAAGATATTAAAAATGTTTTGGAAAGACGGGCTCCTTTAACAAGAATTATTTTGTCACCCTCTTCCGTGCAAGGTGATAAAGCTGAAAAAGAATTATTGAAAGCACTAAAAAATATTAAAGTATTTCATCAAAAGAAATCATTAGACTTGGTAATTATTGCTAGAGGCGGTGGTTCACTAGAAGATCTATGGTGTTTCAATAGTGAAAAACTTGCTAGAGAAATATATGCTTTTGAAATTCCAATAATAAGTGCTGTAGGACACGAAACAGACTTTACAATTTGTGATTTGGTTTCTGATTTAAGAGCTCCCACTCCATCTGCTGCTGCAGAAATTGCTAGCCAAGAGCATTCATATTTAGAAGAAAATTTAAAAAACTTTAGTTACAACTTAAAACAGAATATTTCTAATCATTTAAAATCAAAAAAAGATCATTCCATTGAAGCGCATAAAATTTTGAATAAAATAAATTTTAATTTAGATCAAAAAATTTTAAATTTGGATGAAATCTTCAATAAAATTAATTTTTTGCAGAAAGAAAATTTTTCCTCAAAAAAACTCAATCTCTTTAATAAAATTACTTTTTTAAGAGATAAGAATCCTCTCATTAAGTTATCCAATCAAAAATCAAGGTTAGTAGAAAATACATTACAGTTTAAAAATATTTTTCTAAATAGCGTTTTAGAGAAAAAAAATTCTTTAAATTCTTCTTCTTCAAGATTAAAGGCCTTCAGTCCTTTATCAGTTTTATCTCGTGGATATACCGTTTCTACCAAAGACGGTAAACTTTTAGACAATACAAATCTTGATTCCGGAGATGAAATTCTAACTCGTACTCAAAGACAGCTTGTTTCATCAAAAATTACGAAAATAGATGATCTGTAAGAAAAGTCTTTCATTACTTTTTTGTCTCTTTTTAATTAGTTGCGTAAATTTACAAAATTCTTTTAACAGTTCTTGTTTGTTTCCTGAAGAGAAACTTGAACATGGAGGTTTAATTAACAGAATTATTAAGAATACTGATATTGATGAATCTTACAAAAGATATATTTGTTATGAGGAACCTAATTACAGACTTGTTTTCCCAATTCCTTACAACTCTAAAAAAGAGTTTTCAATTCTGGAAGAGAACATATCACTTATTAAAAAGAAATTTAGAGAATCAAGAATCACAATTAAAGATAAAAAATTTAATGAACTTTCAAAAAGTTCTCTACAAAGGATTAAAAAAGAAAGAGAGATCTTTAATAACAAAATAATTAAAGTCTCTGCAAGGAAATACTCTAAGGCAAAATTTATTTATCCTGTAAAAGGCATAATATCTAGCGAATATGGAGTTAAACGTTTCATTAATGGTTTGCCTAGAAATCCACATTTAGGTCTCGATATAGCCGCTGGAACTGGAACAAAAGTTGTAGCACCTGAAAATGGAGAAGTAATCTATGTAGGAGATTTTTTTTACAGAGGTAAATTAATTATTATTGATCATGGACATGGGATAATTTCAACTTACTCTCACTTGCATGATATTTTTGTTTCTGTTGGAGAAAAAGTATTGAAGAATAAAAAAATTGCTTCAGTAGGCTCATCTGGAAGAGTTACAGGTCCTCACCTCCATTTTGAAATTATTTTCTTGGGGACAAAAATAAATCCAATTTTATTTTTTTAAAGTGATAGAAGACTTATAATTTCTTCCTCTGTCTGAGGGCCAACTAAAGTATGCTCAAGATCACCATTTTTATTAATGATAAAAGTTACCGGTAGATTTTCAGGAATAACCCACTTATAGATAGTTGAGGGATCTGATAATAAGGAATCTACTTTTACATTGAATTTTTTTAATTGTTGATTTAACTCCTCACCTTCCAACATATCAAAATTTATTAGAAAGACTTTTAGCTTATTAGAATAGTTTCTTTGTAAATTATTCAACTCAGGAATTTCTTTTATGCAAGGAGGACACCAATCTGCCCAATAATTGAAGATGATCCATTTTCCTTTTAAATCGCTTAGAAAAACATTGTCGCCCTCAAAAACTCTTAGATCTGGTTTTGAGCAAGAAAAAAAAAGGAAAATAATTGCTAAATAAATAAATATAGTTTTCATTATCTTTATAATACTAATCTTATGAATTACTTTAGAAGAATATTTAACTTCATTGATTTTACAAGAAAATTAATTTTAAACTTTATTTTTATTTTAGTTTTAATATTAATATTAATTTCCTTTTTCTTTAGCGATTTTAATAGAGATGAGTACAGTCCTGTTGTAGTCTTTGCTCCAAAGAAAATCAACGAAACCACAAATTTAAATTTATCCTTTTTTGGAGATGAACTTTATCAACTCAGCTTGTTTGAGACTATATCTGCCATAGAAACAGCTAGCACAAATGAATCTGTTGAATTACTTTTTATGGATTTAACATATCTTGATATATCTTTTACAGGTATTTTAGAAATTGGAAATGCACTGAATGTATTTAAAAAATCTGGAAAAAAAGTAATTGCATATTCAGACTTTTTTGACAAAAAAAATTACCTTTTAGCTTCCTATGCAGATTCTATAATGTTGAATAACAATGGTATGGTTCTCATTGATGGATTTTCTTCACAAAAACTTTTTGTTAAGAATCTTCTAGAAAAGCTCAATATTGGAGTAAATACTTTTATTTCAGGAAAGTATAAATCTGCTTTAGACACATTTACAAAAGATGAAATGTCTGACGAGGATAAACTTCAAACATCTTTTTACTTATCCGAGGTTTGGCTCGCATGGAAAAAAATAATTTCATTAAACAGAGATAAAGTCTTAGAGATAGAAATAGATGAATATATAAATAATCTTGGTAATTTAACTAAAAAATTTAAAGGTGATACTGCTAAATTAGCTTTAGATAAAGGTTTGGTAGACACCCTTATCAAAAGAACTGAGCTAAAAAAATATATTTCCTCTTTGATATCCAGTGAAAAAATATTATTCAAAGATAATTTAACAAATTATTTAGATCATAAAACTTCAAATAATAAATTTGCAGTTTTGGTAGCATCCGGAGAGATTATTGATGGAGATTATTCTGAAGGAACAATATCAAGTGAAAATTTTAGTAAAATTTTAAAAAAAATTGAACAAGATAATGACATTAAAGCCTTATTTCTCAGAATAAATTCTCCTGGCGGAAGCGGTTTTGCTTCAGAGAGAATTCGACAAAGATTAAAATTGCTTAATTTAAAAATCCCTATAGTAATTTCTATGGGAGATGTCGCTGCATCTGGGGGTTACTGGATTTCTATGAACGATAATTTAATTTTAGCGAATCCATTTACTCTAACTGGCTCTATAGGAGTTTGGGCTGCACTACCAAACTTTAAAGATTCCATAAAAGGAATTGGAATAAACTCTGAGCAGCTTTCTACAAATGATTTAGGCCTATCCCTGATTGAACCTCCTAATGAGAATTTATCTGTTTTCATGCAAAGTTATGTTGATGGTTCTTATACCAAGTTTATAAACTTAGTTTCGAATAATAGAAAACTTGCCTTAGAGGAAACTGAAAAAATAGCTCAAGGAAGAGTATGGCCGGGAGAGTCTGCAGTTAAAAATAAACTTGTTGATCAGTTAGGAGTATTTCAAGATGGAATAGAGATATTAAAAAAAGAAACTGGAGTTTCAGATTTTGAAATCAAATACATTCCTGTATCGCCAAGTATATTCGACGACTTATTTTCATCTTTTAGAAATTTTCTTTCTTTAAATTTAAATGTCTTAGAAATGATAAAGCCTCTTGAAATACAAAAACTAATTACCAAGAAGAATATAGATATTAGCCTTACTTGCCTGGTTTGTTCTGAACTAAAATAGTTTTAAATGATTCGTTTGATCAAATTTATAGAAATAGATTTTTTTTGTTCATATGAAATTTGATCAAGTTTATTAGCAAGATTTAATAAGCTGTCTAAGTCGCGAGAGTGATATGTAAAAATGTAGTTTAATTCTTTTTCCTTGATTTCAAGGCCTCTTTGATTCATCTCAAAACTTATTAAATCCATTTTCTCCTGATCGGTTGGATTAAGTATTTCACAAGGCAAAACTGTTTTTAGTCTTGATTCTAAATCAGGTAATTTAATATTCAAATTATTAATAAAATCTGAACTAGAAAATATAATTTTCTTGTTACTCTCCAAACAATCGTTAAAAAGATTGAAAAGAAAAATTTCGGATTTTTCATTAATTGAATCTTTAGAAAGATTAATTACAAAAGTAACGGGTTTTGTTAGATTTTTTAAAAAGTAATCTTCTTGATTTAGATCAATAAGCCCAAGCTCAATTTTTTCAGAATTTAAAGCTGCCTTAATAAGATAGTCGCTTATTAATCTTTGGTAAATATTCAACAGAAGAAAATTTTCGTCATTTTTTAAAAAAGATTCGATTTCCTCAACAATATTTTGAAGAAATTTAAATTTCTTGAGCTGCCATAATGCTCTTTCTTTAGGTAAAGAAATATTTAAAACTTTTTGATTCATTAAAAAAATATCTGAGATATAACTTTTCTTCCAGGATAGATTAAATATTCAATTACGCTATAAATTGAGGTAGACAAAAGAGCGACCATAAGAAAATTTAAAAAGCCAACCGGTACGAAATCAAAAGTTACTTCAATTATAACGAACCCTAGAAAAGTCATTAAGACAAAACTATTAAACTTCCCAGAAAAAGTCGGTTTTATTTCATAATTTTCTAGTAATAATGAAGATAAAATTACTCCAACAATGATAAATAAATCTCTACTAAGTAAAAAAACTGTTAAGTAAATATTAATTTCTCCTATAAGAGAAAGAGAAATGAGTGTCGCAATTACTAATACTTTATCTGAGACAGGATCAAAAACTTTTCCAAATTTACTTTCCCATAAAAATTTTCTTGCAAGAAAACCATCTAAAAAATCTGAAATGCCAGCCAAAAAGAAAAAGAAAAGAGTTAAATGAAAATTCTCTTCTAAGATACTAATTACTATTGGATAAACTAAAAAAAAACGAAATACTGTAAGTAAATTAGGAATAGAAGAAAAAATCATTTTCCTAAATAACTCAGAAAAATTTTATCTTGATCGCGATTCACAAATTGAATATCTTCCTTTTCTTTAAAAAAATCATAAAGATTTTTTTCATCTGACAATAAATCAAAGCTATATAAAGCTGAATTATTTTTTAAAGATAAAAGTCTTACATTGTTTATAAATACTAAATTTTTTAAATTACTTTCAAATTTTTTATGAACTGAAAAATTATTTAATCCACTTATCTCAACAAAGAAGATTTCCTTATATTTTGAAATTGGGTTCAATCTCTGAGAACTTAGTAAGTTATCAATTAAAATGTTGATACCAATTTCCGGTTTATATTTTGATGTCAGATCCAGGGTAGAGTATTGTTTTTCAAAATTTTCTGGGAGATAACACCAATCTGAGGTTTTAGAAACTTCGCAAAAAAACCATCCATCGGATGGATATCTGTCATTGAAAATAGTAAGTTTTTTTAACTCAGATTCATTTTCTAAATTAAAAAGGCTTATATCTACTGCATCTAAAATTGGATAAATTAGAGTAATTCCTCTTTCTTGAGCTATAGTTTTAAATTCTTTTTTAATGTATTTGCATTTTTGTTCTAATGACTTTGCTGCTTCTATTGAGGAAAAATCCGATTTACACAATACCCAAGCCGAAATTTTAGGATTCTCGACGAAAGTAATTCCGAGATTTAACTCAAGAAGTTTTTCTTGAAGACTTTTTAAGTCTATTGTTACTTCTAAAGCCTCCTTTTCATCAACATTTATGAATTTATATTCTTGGACATATAAGCTTGGATCTAATCTTTTAAAGCTTTCCTGATTCAACACAAAATCTCTTTTACTTCCCAAAACCTTTAAAATGGATTGATCTAAAGCTTTTTTTAGTAATTCATTAACCTCCTCACCATCTCCTTCTACAATAGTAGAAAATTCAATGCTATAAATATTTAAATTTAAAAAAAATATAAAAATAAAAAAAAACTCTTTGATAATTTTTGGCATAAAAAAATGATTATAATATGTTTTTTTAATATCACTAAAATCTGAAAATCATTTGTCAAAAATAAAAAAAACTTCCTATGCTTCTTCTGGGGTGAGTATTAAGAGAGGAGATGAATTAGTAAACTTAATCAAGCCTCTTGCTAAAGAGACTTTTAGAAAAGAAGTTTTGGGATCGATTGGTGGTTTTGCAGCAGCATCTGTCATTCCAAAAAAATATAAAAAACCAGTTTTAGTTAGCTGCACTGATGGAGTAGGCACTAAAATAGAAATAGCTCAAAAACTTAAAACTTATGACACTATTGGCATTGATTTAGTCGCAATGTGTGTAAATGACCTGATAACTCTTCAGGCAGAACCACTTTTCTTTTTAGATTATCTTGTGACAGATAAGATTAA
Source organism: uncultured SAR86 cluster bacterium (assembly GCA_902563105.1). Taxonomy (GTDB): domain Bacteria; phylum Pseudomonadota; class Gammaproteobacteria; order Magnimaribacterales; family AG-339-G14; genus MEDG-81. Next base: position 362,111 of record CACEVU010000001.1, on the reverse strand, counting down.
CTTAAAAGATTCAAAAAATATTTTTAAAGGTATTGTAAAAGGTTGTAAAGATTCCAATTGCTCTTTAGTAGGAGGAGAGACTGCTGAACATCCTAATGCTTTTCCAAAAGGTAAATTCGATTTGGCAGGATTTTGTGTTGGTGTTCTGGAAAAAGATTCAAAGAAACTTTCAAACCAGGCTAAAAAAAACGATATATTAATTGGTTTAAAATCTAGTGGTCTTCATTCCAATGGCTTTTCACTAATTAGAAAATTATTGGATGAAAAAAAACTTAAATTGAATCAGAAATTAAAAGGGTCGTCTTTAGGTAAGATATTGTTAAAGCCTACAAAGATTTATGTGAAAGATGTTCTATTTTTAAAGGAAAATATTACGATAAATGCCTTAAGTCATATAACCGGAGGAGGTTTGATTGGTAATCTTGAAAGAATTCTTTCAGATGGCCTTTCAGCATCTATCTCATTAAAGAAATTTCCTTTTCATAATGAGCTATTCAGTCTAATACAGGAGAAATCTAATTTAAGCCGCAATGAAATGTTATCTACTTTTAACTGTGGGATTGGAATGATTATTTCAATCCCAAAAAAAGATTTATCAAAAGCAATAAAAATATTAAAAAAATTAAAGATTCCAAATATTGAGTTGGGAAAAATAATTTCTAAAAAAAGTAATGAAAAAATTTCTTTTTTAAATGAGTGAAAATATTTCTCTTGCGGTTTTAATATCAGGAAATGGTTCGAATCTTCAAGCCATAATAGACAATATAAAAAGTAAAAATCTTAAAGCTGAGATAAAAATAGTTATTTCTAATAATAAAGATGCATTTGGGCTTAGCAGAGCTTCAGCAAATGGGATAAGAAAAGTTTTTATTGACCATAAAGATTATGATGATAGAGAAACTTATGATGCAGAACTTATAAAAAATATTCAAAAAGAAAATGTTGATTTAATAATTTTAGCTGGATTCATGAGGATACTTAGTTCCAAATTCATTAAAGCTTTTCCTAATAAAATTATTAATATACATCCATCTCTTCTTCCAAAATATCCTGGATTGAATACCCATAAAAAAGTAATAGAAAATAAAGATGAAGTGCATGGAGTAACTGTTCATTTTGTTGATGAAGGGCTAGATAGTGGATCTATCATTGGCTTTATCAAATTGAAAGTTAGTACCAATGAGAAAGAAAATGAATTAGAAAATCGTATACATAAACTTGAACACTATATATATCCAAAAATAATATCTGAATTTCAAGAAGATAAAATTATGATTGAAGATAATAAAGTTATGATCGATAAAGTTTTTTATGAAAATGGTAAAGAATATTTTAATTAAATTACTTTTGTTGTTTTTAAGTAGTCAAATTTTTTTATTTGAGATCAAGCCTTATGAAAATTATTATTCATCGAAGCCAAGTGGCAGTGTAGAAGAAAAATTAGAAAAAGTATCAGAAAACGTTTGGAAAATTTCTTCAATAGCAAAACATCCTTTATTCACTTTAAATCAAGAATCAATATTTGAAATAAAAAACAAAACAATAGTTTTGAAATCAGGATATAGAAAACTTGATGTTCTTGGTGGTATTAGAAAAGATTATCAAAACTATAAAGTTGTAAATTTAAATGAAAAGAAAGTATTAGAATTTTCTTTTGGTAAGAAGAATGGAACCATAGAAATTTTTGAAAACTTTTATGACAACCTAACCCTTCAATTGCAGTTTAAGTTGGATCTCCTTAAACAGGATCAAACAAGAATTGATTATTTTGATAAAGGCAAGATCAAAAAAAAAGTTTTTACTATGAAATCAAAGGAAGTTTTTTTTAATTCAAACTTAGTAGAGGTCATAGAATATGAAGAAAGTAGAGAAGATAAAAGATATTTTGCTTTTCAAATTACTAATGACAAAGAGAGAAATACCATAAGGGTTCTACAAAGAGGAAGAGGATTTAATCTTGAGTGGGAATTAGATTAAGCTAGGCTTTAGGAAGAGTTACGCCCTTTTGACCTTGATATTTTCCGTCACGATCTTTATAACTTGTTTCACAAACCTCATCAGATTGAAAGAATAACATTTGAGCTACTCCCTCATTTGCATAAATCTTTGCAGGAAGACTAGTAGTGTTGGAAAATTCAAGAGTTACATGACCTTCCCACTCAGGTTCTAATGGAGTTACGTTTACTATAATTCCGCATCTAGCATAAGTAGATTTTCCTAAGCAGATTGTAAGAATGTCTCTTGGAATTTTAAAATATTCGATGGTTCTAGCCAAAGCAAATGAGTTTGGAGGAATGATGCACTCTTCTTTATCTACATCAATAAAACTAGTACTATCAAATTTTTTTGGATCAACAGTGGCAGAATGAATATTAGTAAATACCTTAAATTCACTAGCACAACGAACATCATAACCATAGCTAGAAAGTCCATATGAAATTAACTTTTCATCTGACGATTCGTTTCTTTTGATTTGATTTGGCTGAAAAGGAGAAATCATATCTTTTTCTTCTGACATCTTTTTTATCCATTTATCTGACTTAATACTCATGATTTCATTTTAATTCGGTTCTAAAAGAAATTGCTCTTCTTAAAGTATTATTATCTACATAGTTTAAGTCTCCACCTGCAGGAACGCCTTGAGCTATTCTAGTAATTATAAGATTTTTCTTTTTGAGCTTTTCTAATAAAAAGTATGCAGTTGCTTCACCTTCAAGTGTTGAATTAAGAGCTAGAATAATTTCTCTAGAGTTATATTCTTCTATAACTTCTAACAAATTGTCTATTCTTAATTCATTTGCTCCAATATTATCTATTGGAGAAAGCAAGCCATTAAGGACGAAATATCTACCATTAAATTCAGAGGTCTCTTCTATAGAATATAAATCCGAAGTCGATTCTACGACACAGATGGAGTTATTATCTCTAGCTGGAGACTTGCATATTTCACAAATATCTTGATCATTTAAAACAAAACATTTTTGACAAAATTTTATATTCAAAATTGCATCTTCAATTGACTTTGATAGAGACAAGCCTGATTCCTTTTCAGAGCTCAATAAAGAGAGAGCCATTCTTTTTGCAGATTTTGGACCAATTCCTGGCAGAGCTTTTAATGAGTCTATTAAATTAGAAATTTTAGGGCTAAGTTTCATTTTTTTTATTAAACTCTACTGATTCAACCTTGAGCCCACCGATTATTTCTTTAAAGTTTTTATCCTTTTCCATTATTTTTTTTATATTCTTTTTTTGGCCTTTGTTTCTTAATTTAATCTCATACTCAGGAGTCTTTTCAAAAATTACTTTACTATCATAAGTAAATTTTAGTTCTTCTTGAAAAAAGTCACTAAAACATAATTCAATTTCTTTTTTCTGATCTTCATTAAATATAGAAAATGTTTTCTTCGGAAATGAAATTTTTAGGTTATTGAATTTTTTTTCGATACTTGCCTGTTTAAGAATGTTTTTTGAAATTCCATTTAAATTTAGATCGGTAAATATCTTTGGCCAAAAAATATCTGTGTTTTCTTGTTTTTTATCTATCAGTGATTTTTTTTTTTGACTTGCGTCAGAAAAAGCTACCATTTTTAATAAAGTCATTTTTAAAATAGAGTATGAGTCATAACCTAGACTAAAATGATTCAAATTTGTAAGTCCTATTTGATATAAAAATTGTAATTTTGCTGGATCGGTTGATAAAAAATCTTCTAAATCATTATTTTTATGTGTATCTTTTTCAAACTGAAGTACTGCTATTTTTTGTATGAGATCCATTAGAGTTTTTAATAAAAATTCGTGATCCTCATATTCCCCATAGTCGTTTAAGATTGACAGAACATCTTGAATGTTTTCCTCTAAAATCGCTTTGAGAAGATTAGAAATTATTTTCGGCTCCGGAATACCAAGAACTTCTCTAACCATATCTTCTTTTAAATTGTTATTACAAAACGATATTACTTTTTCAGAAATAGACAATGCATCTCGAATGCTTCCTTGAGCAGCATCAGCTATGAGAGATAGTGAAATGTCATCAAATTTAATTTTTTCTTGAGAAAAAATTTTACTTAGTTGCTCAGTAATTGTTTTAACTGATGCTGAACTTAGATTGATTTGGAGACATCTTGAAACTATTGTAGGAAGAATTTTTTTATATTCTGTGGTGGCAAACATAAAAATTACATGTGGTGGCGGTTCTTCTAAATTCTTTAATAAAGCATTAAAGCTCTCAGGTGTAAGCATGTGAACTTCATCAATAAGATAGATCTTATATTTAGAAGATGCTGGTAAATAAGAAATGGTCTCTAAAAGGTTTTTGGTATCCTCTATTCCTCTTCTTGAAGCTGCATCTATTTCTATAAAATCTATTGCTGCTCCCTCATTGATGGATCTACATGAATCGCAAAGATTACATGGTTCGCCATTTTTTAAATCACTACAATTTAAAGCTTTTGCCAATATTCTGGCAATGCTTGTTTTTCCTATACCCCTAGTTCCAGTAAAAAGATATGCGTGATGAATATTTTCAGAGTTTATTGAATTTCTCAGAGCAGAAACGGCATGATCCTGTCCCACCACTTCTGCAAAGTTTTTTGGTCTCCATTTTCTAGCTAAAACTAAATAGCTCATTATTTAAAAAGATGATTGATTTGTTCATTGACAAAACCTCTCTGAGCAAAAAACTTTTTTATCTTCAAAATCTCTTTTGTTGAAAAATCGTCTTTTTCAGAGAATTTTTTTTTAAATTCTTTTAATAAAATTTTTAACCAATCCATCTCATGAGAATATACTATTCTTTCGATTAAAGTTTCATCAATTCCTTTAGTTTTCAATTCATATGAAATTCTTTGCGGTCCAAATCCCTTAATACTTCTTGCTCTAGTATAAGATTCAGAGAATCTTTCATCACATTGAAGCCCTTCTTGTTTAAGTTTATCTAATTCCATAATTAATTTGTCTAGAGATGTAACTCTCTCACTAAGTTTAATAACTATTTCTTTATAGGAATGTTCTCTTCTAGAAAGAAAATCTAATATTTTTTTTCTTATGTCTGAATCTAAGATAGGACTTTTATTAAAAACCAATTGATTTATAAACTAATTTTTCAATTTTATTTAAGATTTCTGGGCTCCCTAAAGATTGAGACATATTAACGAAAACAATTTCATTAGAAGGATCAACCCAAAAATCCGTACTTGCTGCTCCCCCCCAGAAAAATGAATTATTTCCTCTTTTGAGACGCATTTTTTTTGCATCCAGGGCAATACCTACTGTCACGCCCATACCGAAGGGATCAAATTTGAATGGCTTTGCTTTTTTTTCTACTTGATTACTCACCATGATGGTGAAATATTTTTCACCCAGAATTTTTTTTCCTTTTAAAGACCCTTTGTTCAATAGCATAGTTGCAAATTTTAAGTAGTCTGAAGCAGATGAAACAAGGCCAGATCCTCCATCCTCTATAGATGGTTTTTGATAAAAAAAGCTGTTATTTCTGTCATCAACCAAAACTAATTTTTGTTTTTGCTCTTTTATTTCTTTGGGTAAAGATATTCCATAATCTTTAAAACCTTTTTTATGACCATATAGATTTGTCATTCTATAGGTCTTATTTTCAGGCACCTGAAAGAACGTATCTTTCATTTCTAATGGATCAAAAATATTTTCTTGCAGAAATAAGCTAAATTTAGTTTTTGAAGCTCTTTCTATGACGCATCCTAAAATATCCATACCTATAGAGTAAGTCCATCTTTGTCCTGGCTGGTGAACTAAAGGCAATGAAGCCACTTTTTCTGAAAAAGAACAGACATTTTTGTAAGCCTTCTCAAAAGAGGCTGTAGTAAAGATGTTATCTTGAACATAATATGGGTATATTTTTTCTTGTTCGTAAATCTCTTTAATTTTTCCTTTATCAACAAACGAGTAAGTTAAACCAGAAGAATGAGTAGCTAAGTCAAGAAGAGTAATTGATCTATCCAAATCTATAAATGATTTTGATTTTTTATCATAAACTTTGGTATTTTTAAATTCTGGAATATATTTTTCCACAGGATCTAACAAATTAATTTTTCCTCTCTCTACCAAAATCATAAGAGCAACTCCTGTAATGGGCTTTGTCATAGAATAAATTCTAAATAAAGAGTCCTCCTTTAAGGGGACTGAATCTTCTATATCTGAAAAACCGCGAGTATCTGAAAAAATAATCTCACCATTTTTAGATATCAACGTAACGAAGCCGGGAAAATTACCTTTTTTAATTTGCTTATCTAAAAAATCTGTATAACCAGAAAAATCGTATTGGGACCCAAAAATTAACTCAGAAATAATAAAGATCAATAACAAACAAGATTTATTCATTTTTATTTCCTATAAAATTAATCAACAACGTAGGTACTAAATAATAAACTATTTGTTGGAAAATCTTTAATCTCTTTACAAGCATTCTGTATTTCAATTTGTTTTATTAAATTCAAATCTTTTGAAAAAAAATTAGTTTCTAGGAATATTAAAAAATCAAAGTCATTTGTATCAAATTTAGGTAAAAGTATGACTTTATTATAAGTTTTTTCTCTAAAAATCTTTTTTTCTTTTATGCCCTCAAGAAAAGAATTTAATTCATAACCATCTTTTAATTTACAAAAGCCAACATAAGTCTGATCTCCATCAGAAGGTAAGTAATTTTTAGAGCTATACTTTTCATAGAAAGATTGTCTTTGTGTATCGCATGTAATTATTTCGTCTTTACTGCTAAGCCAATTTTTAAAAATTTCTGAGTTATCAGCAAAATCATAATAGGCATTTCTCTCTAAATCATTTTCGAAAATATCAAGCCAAGTAAAATCATAATATTCATTTTCTAACGCTGGATTTAAATACTTAATAATTACATTAAGATCATTTATTTCTTTTAAATTTTTTAAAAATCCTATGAAAGCTATTAGTTCATTATTAAGATCTTGAACTTGAAAGCCTTCTTCATAAGAACACCAAGAAAATTCATATACTCTTTCCTGAGATGCTTCAGATCCATCTTCAAAATATGAACAGCTTAAAAAAAATAAAAAAACAAAAGGTAATAAAAATTTAGTTTTCATACAAGATTTAAGGAAAAGTCTATTGAGTCTAAATTTTTTGTTAGATCACCCAGAGAAATATAGTGGATAGGTAATTTTTTATATTTTTTTATATCTTCAGGCTTCTTTACCCCAGAAATTTCAATGAGACAATTACTGTCTATCAGTTCTATAGCTTTCTTAATATCTTTTATATTTAAGTTATCGAGAAGCAAAATATCAGGCTTACACTTTAGAGCAGGTAAAATTTGAGAAATTTTTTCTATTTCTATCTCTAAGAAATCTCCCTTATCAAAAAATTTAAAATTTTTAATTTTTTTTATTCCTCCAAACGCCTTTATATGATTATCCTTGAGCATGATTGCATCAAACAAACCAAATCTATGGTTTTTTACTCCTCCTATATAAGTTGAATATTTTTGCTCATATCTTAGATTTGGAAGTGTTTTTCTTGTGTCTAAAAGCTCTATTTTTGTATCTTTCAAATAATCTGAATAAGCTTTTGCTTTCGAACTTATTCCAGACATCATTTGTAAAAAATTCAGAGCCGTTCTCTCTCCGGAAAGAATTGCCTGGATGCTAGCTTTTATTTCTACTATTTCAGTATTTTTCTTAAAATTACGTCCTTCTAAAACCTTCCAATTAAATTCTGCATTTTTATCAATAATTTTAAAAGCTTGTTCAAACCAGAAACTGCCACTCAATATTCCATTTTGTCTTGTAACTAATTTGGCTTTTGCAACGTGCTTCTTATTTATCTTGCTAGAATTTAATGAGAGATCAGATTTGTAGCCATCCTCTTCTAAAGCCTTTTTGACGTTTTCTTTAACTTTTAATTTATTTAATTTCAATTTATTTGAAGTTCACCATTCTATTGAGTGAAATCCTTGCATCTTTCATTATTGTATTGTTTAAAGAAATTTCATTCGTTTTATTTTTTACAGCATCATGAAGATTTTTAATTGAATTCATTCCCATCCATGGGCACATTGAACAGCTATTACAAGTTGCGCCATTTCCTGCAGTAGGTGCTTCAAAAAATTCTTTTTCAGGATTATTTTTTAAAAGTTGATAAAAAATTCCTTTATCAGTAGCTACAATTAATTTTTTTGCTTTTGATTTTTTCGCGTAGTCAATTAACTGAGTTGTAGAACCTACACAATCAGCTAAATCCACTACAGTAGATGGTGATTCTGGATGAACCAAAATTTCTGCATCTGGATGAAGCTTTATTAATTTTTTTAATCCCTCATGTTTAAACTCCTCATGGACTACACAAGCGCCGTCCCACATAACCATATCGGCCTTTGTCTGATTTTTAATGTAACTACCAAGATGTTTGTCCGGAGCCCATAAAATTTTCTTTCCTTCTGAATCTAAGTGATCAACTACTTCGAGAGCTATGCTTGAGGTAACAACCCAATCAGCTAATGCTTTTACTTTGGCAGAAGTATTTGCATAAACTACTACCTCCCTGTCAGGATAAATTTCACAAAACTTTTTAAATTCATTAGCTGGACATCCCAAATCTAGAGAACAGGTTGCTTTTAGGGTAGGCATCACAATTTTTTTATCTGGACTAAGAATTTTTGCAGTTTCTCCCATAAACTTTACTCCTGAAACTACTATAGTCTGTGATTTAGATTCAGAGCCTGCTTTAGCCATTTGAAGAGAATCTGAAACACATCCATTTAACTCTTCTGTTATTTTTTGTATTTTTGGATCAGTGTAATAGTGCGAAATAAGATATATTTTTTCTTCTTTTACTATTTTTTTAATCTCCTCAATAAGAATTTCTTCGTCAAAGAATTTATCTGATGTGTTAAAAATCCTTTGCTTATGTTTTTTAAGCAGACTTTTAGGAACTAAGTTTATGTTTGAAGTTTCCATAAGATATAAAATATATCGTGATTTTAATGAATATAAGCAATATATTGAAATAATAATGATTACTGAACTAGAAAATAGTTTCTTATATTTTTGTCAATCTGATGAAGAAGAAAACTATTTTAAAAATTCTTTAATATACCTCTGTAAAAATGACTCAGAAGGTTCTTTTGGAATAGTCATAAATAAGAGAGTAAGTATAAATTTAAAAGATTTTTCCATGGAACCTGATAAAGATTTAGAGGAGATTCTTAATAGAGATAGAGTTTTTTTAGGTGGACCTGTATCTCCCTTTTCTCCATTCGTATTACATAGTTTAGATAAAAAATATACAGAAACTCTTGAAGTAACTTCTAATGTTGGCGTTTCATCAAAACCAGATGTCATAAACGCAATTTTAAGAAAAGAATTTCCAAAAAAATTTATTGTTTCCTTTGGATACACTGGTTGGAGTGCAGGTCAACTTGAAAAAGAGATACAACAAGGCTCATGGTTAATAATTCCTGCTAATGAGCAAATAATCTTTTCAACTAAGAGCAGTAAAAAAATTGAAGAGGCAAGTAAAATTGCAGGCTTCAACATAAATTTAGTAAGCAATAATTATGGTAAAGCCTAAAACTTTTTTTTATCTAATAATTTATTTCTTTCTTTTTATTAGCTCTCAAGCCTTTTCAAAAAATATTTATAATGCATCAAATTCTTCTTTTGAAATAATTCTTGAAAAAGATAGTATTTTTGAAGAAAGAGAATTATTCGTACTTGCTAAATTTAATCTGGATGAAAATTGGCATACGTATTGGATTAATCCCGGTGATTCTGGAGAACCAGTAAATTTTGATTGGATTCTTCCTGAAGGATTTAAGATATCCGATCCTATTTGGCCATCGCCTGAATTAATACCCTATCCTCCATTAACTACTTTTGGGTATACCAATGAACTAACTCTTTTATTTAAAATTTCAATTCCTGAAAATATTAAGAAAATAAATGAATTATCCGTAACTTCAAGATGGCTTGTTTGTGCAGATGTATGTATTCCTCAAGAAGGTACTGTTGTTTTTTCTTTAAACGAAGGAAATTATTCTCAACCGTCTGACGTAATTGATGCTATCAATGAAGTTAAAACAAAGATACCAGAAAAAATCAATAATCCTATTCCTATAAAGATTGAAAAAAACCAACTATTTATTGACCTTGATTTTTTAAATACTAAAACGGATGAAGTAATATTTTTTCCTTTTCAAGAAAATATTCTAGATTATTCTGTAACTCAAAGATTGGAAAATAATTCGGAAAAAATAATTCTCGTTGCGACACTTGATAATTATGGAATTACATCTGAACTTACTGGGGGTGTATTAAAAACAAAAGATGCATCATATGAAATAGAATTTTTATCTCCCCAACTTAAATCCCTTGATACATCCTCCATAAATTTTATTTCACTTAGCACGGCAATATTATTTTCCCTGATAGGAGGACTTTTACTAAATTTAATGCCTTGTGTTTTTCCAGTGATTTCTTTGAAGATTTTGAATTTTATAAATCACTCTGAAAATAAAACACAAACTACTCTTCATGGTCTGTCATTTTCATCAGGCGCAATTTTAATGTTTATCTTGATTGGCTTGTCAGTTGTTTTCTTAAAGTATTTTGGAATGGATATAGGTTGGGGATACCAGCTTCAGTCGCCTTTAGTTGTGAGTTTGTTGATTTTTCTTTTTATCTTTCTTGCAGGTTTTTTTCTTTTGAATGTTAATTTTTTAAATTCTCTTCTTAGTATTGGCCCAAATGGAGTTAGCTCGTCAGGATATTCAAATTCTTTCGGTACAGGTTTTCTTGCGGTTATTGTTGCAACGCCCTGCACTGCTCCATTTATGGGTTCTGCATTGGGTTTTGCGATCTTACAACCAGGATTTTCATCCTTTTTTATTTTCTTGTCCTTGGGGATAGGGTTTTCTTTGCCATATATTATGCTTTCAATTTTTCCAAGCATTTTAAATTTTCTACCTAAGCCTGGTTTGTGGATGGAAACATTTAAACAATTTATGGCGTTTCCAATGATCTTAACCGCCCTTTGGTTAATATGGGTTCTAAGTAGTCAGATAGATTCTTTTCAGCTAATTTTAATTTTTGTTGGCATCACTCTCATAGTATTTTTTTATTGGTTAAATCAATTAGAAATAAATTCTTTATCAGGTAATAGGCTGAGATATTTTTTATATCTTTCCATAATAATATCTTTGGTTTCTATACTCCCTTTAAAAACTACGCAACCTGAAATATTTGAAGAATCATTCAATGAAGAATTTCTGTCAGAAAAAATATCAGAAGGTCCGGTTTTTCTAAATTTCACTGCTGATTGGTGTATCACTTGTAAAGTGAACGAGAGAGTTGCTCTAAAAACTACTTCAACTGAAGAGTTATTCAAAGAAAAAAGTATTTTCTACATGGAAGCAGACTGGACAAATAAAAATGATTCAATTGCTAGAAAATTAGCTTCTTTTGGTAGATCGAGTATACCTTTGTATGTCTTTTATCCGGGCGAAAAATCAGAACCTATAATTTTGCCTGAGATTCTTTCCGAATCCATTTTAAGAGAATACTTAAAATAAATTACGCTACTATATATTCATACCAATCGGTCTCGATCTTCTTTACTCCCAAAGATTCTTGTCCTTTCATCAAATCTCTTAAAGAAGGTGTTTTTACCTCCGGAGTCGGATCTATGATCTTATCTGCTTTGGACAAATTACAAGATTTGCAGCTTGTCGTTACATTTAACCAATTAGTTTCGCCGCCTTTGCTTTTAGGAATAATATGATCGATCGTTAAATCTTTCTTCTCAAAAACATTCTTACAATACTGACAAGTAAACATGTCTCTAAGAAAAACGTTGGACCTTGAAAATTTTACTTTTTTAGAGAATTTATAATATTTTCTTAACATGACTATGCTTGGGACTTTTAATGATTGTGAAGGAGATCTTACTTCCCAATCCTCATGCTCTTTAATGACAATTACGTTTCTTGTAAAAACAAGCTTAACAGCTGTTTTCCAGTCAACTGCTGATAACGGAAAATAACTTAAAGGTTTTCCATTTCCATTCAGTATTAAACAATCATTAGACATATTGAAGATCATACAAGAAATTAAGAATTTTTTAATACAATAAATTAAATTTTTTAGTGATAGAATGACACCCGATGGAGCTTCTTGGAAATCACATTCTCTCCATAGATCAGTTCGAGAGACCTGACATTGAAAAAATATTTTCTACTTCTGATTTACTTCTTCCATATGCAAAAAGAGAAAGAATTACCCGAGTCTTAAAAGGTGCAATTCTTTCTAATATGTTTTTTGAGCCCAGTACTAGAACGAGAATTAGTTTTGGAAGCGCTTTCAATATTTTAGGCGGAGAAGTTAGAGAAACAACAGGAATAGAAGCTACTTCTCTAGCTAAAGGCGAATCTCTTTATGATACTTCAAGAGTCTTAAGTGGATATAGCGATATTATAGTAATGAGACATCATGAGGCTGGTTCAGTTAATGAGTTTGCTGAAGCATCAAGAGTACCGGTAATAAATGGTGGTGATGGAGATAACGAACATCCTAGTCAAGCCTTATTAGATCTATACACCATTGAAAAAGAACTTAAGTCTAAAAATAAAACTATTGATGGTTTGAGGATCGCTCTTATTGGAGATTTAAAAAACGGCAGAGCTGTTCACTCCCTTTGCAAAGTTTTATGTCTTTTTGACAATGTAACGATAAATTTAATTTCTCCTGAAAAACTTGGATTGCCATCATCTATTAAAGACTCTTTTGATGATTCTTCCGTTAAATTTCATGAAACTAATGACATTAAAAAAGGCATCTCAGATGTTGATATTATCTACATGACTCGAATTCAAGAGGAACGGTTTTCTGACAAAGCTGAATCTTCCAAATACAAGGGTTTAATGTCTCTCAATCAAGATATCTACACAAAAAATTGCGAACCAAATACCATAATTATGCATCCTCTTCCTCGCGACTCAAGACCTGATGCTAACGAATTAGATCCTGATTTAAATCAAAATCCTAATTTAGCAATTTACAGACAAACTGATAACGGTCTACTTATAAGAATGGCTCTATTTGCTCTTGTTTTGGGAATCGAAAGCAAGTTAGAGGATTCTGCTTCTGACGTGATTTGGTATTCTAATAAATAATTCTTAATTTACCTTTAGAATATCCTGAAAACTAGTAGTGTATCGAGGAGATTGTAGCTGTCTTTTCATTGACCATTCTTTTTTTATACCTTGAGCAAGAAAACTAATCGGTCCTAAATTACTCTGGTTAATTTGATCTACTAAGCTCATCATCTGGAAGTCTCGAGAATTCCTATCTTTTTTCTTAAAAAAATCTAGTTGATATACAGTTTCATCAAAAAAATCGCTCAGCATAATGCCAGCTTTATTATAATTAAATCCCTTTTGGTATAAATCTTTTAGTAGATATTTTGCATATTTTATAAGATCTCTAGTGTCATTTGTTGGATACAAAAGCGAAGTTGATCTGATTTCTCTGTGTTGAACGTCTTGCTTTCTAAAAGGGTTGGTCCTAATAAAAACAGAAAGAACCTTACAAGCTTTTCCCTCCTTTCTCAGCTTTTCAGCTGCCCGTGCTGCATAATCACTAACAGCCTCTTCCAAAAAACCTAACTCGGTAACGCGTTTACTGAAAGTTCGACTAACGACTATCTGTTTTTTAGGAGCAGGTGCGTTATCTAAAGGAATACAAGATTCCCCTTTTAATTCTCTGATAGTATTCACCAACATAATACTAAACTGTTTTCGTACTTGTCCTATGTCCATCTGGCTTAGTTCAAATGCTGTTGAAATTTGCTGAGAAAGAAGTCGTTTATTCAATCTTCTTCCGACTCCCCAAATTTCATTTATTGGCATTAAACTCATGAGTTTTTTCCGTCTATGTGTCTCAGTGACATCTAATACTCCTTGAGTGGCTGAATAGCGCTTTGCACCATAACTTGCGACCTTAGCCAAGGTTTTGGTAGGCCCAATACCAACTCGAACTGGCATGCCCGTGTACTGCATGATTTGTTTTTGACAAGCTCTACCAAATTCCTCTAAATCCATGCAGTTAGCTATGCCGGTTAAATCAAGAAATGCTTCATCGATGCTATAAATTTCTACTTTAGGGGCAAGCTCTTCTAAAATACTCATAATTCTAGATGAGATATCGCCATACAACTCATAATTAGATGAGAATGCAATTCCACCTTTTTGTTTGAATGTCTTTTCTATTTTGAACCAAGGATCGCACATTTTAATTCCAAGATTTTTTGCCTCTTTGGTTAGAGCAACAACGCAGCCATCATTGTTTGATAAAACAACTACTGGTTTTGTTCTAAGATCTGGCCTAAAAACTCTTTCGCATGAAGCATAGAAACTATTGCAATCAACCAAAGCAAACATTTTAAAATTGATTTATTGCTGCAGTAACGATCCCCATGATGTCTAACTCTTCTTCATCTTTTAGAAAAATAGGAGGATATTTAATATTTTCCGAAAATAGACCTACTTTAGGTCTTAATTGAAGACGTTTACAAGCGTAAGCTCCATCGATAGAAGCAATAACAATATCGCCATGTTTGGGTTCTAAGCTCCTATCTACTACAAGTATTGCTCCATTGTTTATTCCTGCATTTAACATGGAATCTCCATTTGCCCTCACGAGATAGGTAGCAGCCGGAGCTTTTATTAAGAGTTGATGCAAATCAATTGATTTTTCTATGTAGTCATCTGCAGGACTTGGCCAACCTACTTGAACGTATTCAGAAAACAAAGGTGTTTCTGAGTTTTCGTTAGAGTCTGCAATTTGCCCTAAATGTTTTAAATTCATAAATATTAAGGTTGAATAATTAATACTGTATATATATACAGTATATTTGCATTAGGAGAAAATGCAACTGGAATTTTATTAGATAATTTTAGCTACCTTGACCGCAAAAGCTGAGCCACCACCTACTATTTTAGTCCAGAAATTAATGAAAATACCTGGAGTTAAATTTTTCTTTTCAGCTGATTCAAGTTTGTGATCAATTTCATCATCCTGACATGACTGAAGAAGGTCTATGAGCTCTTGATTAGGATTTGGCTGGGCTCGAAGATATTTGAGTTGTTCTTCGTAGTGCTCTTCTACAAAAGCTTCAACAGCTTCTATAGTAGCAAAGACAATTTTTGGACCAAATAGCGCAGGGAGAAAACCGAGTAAAAAGCCAGCAACTTTCCACAACCAAACTAATTTGCTTCTGTCTTTTTTTGGAAGCACCCTCTCAATCTTTTGAAGATGAGATTCTTCAGTTACTAAATGCCTTTTGGAAAAATTAACTAATTCAGGATCCTTAGCAATTTTAAGAATTCCTTTATAAATATACACAGCTCCAACTTCACCGGCGTGATCTGATCTCAAAAAGGCTTTTAAAAGATTATCCATTAGAGAAAAATACCTACAAACTTAGTTATAAAAAAATATCTTTTAAGCAACTTTAGTTTTTTTATATTCTCTGTAATTATTAACTATTCCAATATAGTTGATATAAGCCCAGATTGGCATGAAGGCTAATAACCACCAAAGTTGAGTGGCGATTAGTAAGTAAACTCCCGGAATAAAACCAACGGTGCCAATAATAAAGCCGTAAAAACGAGTTTTTGCATTGATACTGGTTAGCAAATAAACACAAACGAAAGCGAAAATTTGATCAAAAATTTGTGCAGAATTAAAAATATTGATTTCAAACATATAAACCTCAGAAATTTGGTAGACACGCCCGGATTCGAACCGGGGACCCCTACCATGTCAAGGTAGTACTCTAACCAACTGAGCTACGTGTCTAAATTCGGAACGAATTCTAACACAGTCGCATTGATACAATACCTTGGTTTGCCATACGGGCCATCATTAAATACGTGTCCTAAATGAATGCCTGATGATTTAGATCTTATCTCAACCCTCACCATGCCATAGCTGTAATCCATATGTTCTGTTACAGAATCTTTTATAGCTTCGGTGAAGGAGAGCCAACCTGTTTTAGAATTGAATCTATATTTTGTATTAAACAGAGGAGCTCCAGAGAGCTTATCAATAAATATTCCTTCAGGAGTATTTTTAAAGAGTTCATATTCTTTACAAAAAGTAGGGTCTGTTCCTTGATTAAAAGCAACATTAAAAGCTTCGCTTTCTCCTAGCTTAAATTTACCCAAGGATTTATAAAACTTATTTGATGGAAGGTAGCCTTGATGGGCCATCACCTCTCTACCCTCTTCAAGAAAATATATAGTTGGAGTTGCCCAAGTGGGAGTTTGCAGTTTAAGGCCCTCAAGCTGGTAAGATTCTCTAAAGTAAACAGGTATTGAACCTTGATAATTATTTAGAACATCTTGCCTTAATTTATAACAATAAGGACAACCTTCAGCTTCGAGAACAAGAATTCTTTGGCCTACCAAAAGATCTTCATTACTTTTAAATTTTTTATTTTTTTTTGAAAAAACTACTCCAGTAGAATTATCAGGACAATATCCATCTGGATTCTTTTTTAAATAATCTTGATGGTATTCTTCAGCTAGATAGAATTTTTGTAATACTTTGATATCAGTTGTTATTGGTCCAAAACCTTTTTCATTTAATAAATCTTGAAATTCAACTTTTATCTTATTCGAAATTATTTTCTCTTCTTCAGAGTTCGTCAGTATCAGTGAACGATATTGAACTCCAATGTCATTACCTTGTCTGTTTTCTTGAGTGGGATCATGGATTTCGAAAAATAATTTAATTAGATTTTCAAGTTCAACTTGATTGCTGTTGTAAGTAACTTTTACAACCTCTGCAAAATTGTCTGGATTGAATCTATTATCTCTCTTAATTATTTCTCTGTATATAGGTTTGATGTTTTTTCCATCTGCATAACCTGATTCAACATTAACTACTCCAAAAGTTTCTTGAAATTTTTTTTCAACACTCCAAAAACAACCTGCACCAAAGACAATTTCTTTCAAATGATTTGTTGAATTAATTGAATCAAGAGAAAACCCGATTGGGCTTATCAACATTAAAAAAATTATTATTGACTTGGATTTAAATATTTTGGACATCTCTTATGTGTTTGATAATTTTTTCAGCTTCATTCTCAACTGAAAAATTTTCAGAAATATATTTTGCAGCATTTTCTCCCATAATTTTTGTTTTAGAACTATTTTCTATTAATAAATTAAGTTTTTCTGAAGTTTGATCAACATTATCAACATCAACTACATAACCATCTATTTCATCCCTTACAAGCTCATCCCAAACTCCGGCTGAACTTGTTAGAACTGCTGCTCCAGATGCCATACCCTCTAAGGGCGTTAATCCATAACCCTCATTTCTACTCAAAGCAGCAACAACAGACATTCCTTGAAATAATTTAGGAAGTTCTTCAAAAGGCTTTTTTCCAAGAAAGAAAACTCTATTTTCTAAACCTGCTTGCTTGATTTTAATCAGCATTTTGTTTTTGTAAGGCAAATCCTCAACTTGAGTTTCGCCACAAATTATCAAGGTTGCTTGATTATGACGGGGTAAAACATTTATAGCTGCATCAACTAAAATATCGATGCCTTTTGAGTACCTAACCCTTCCAAAAATTCCAATCCCCATAGATCCTGGAAAACCTAGAAGGTCCCAAGATTCTTTTTTGCTTTGTGACAAAGTAAATCTACTAAGATCAATTCCGTGAGGAATGATGATATCAGGCTCTTTTAAAAGATAACTTGCAGCTTTCTTTGAAGTTGCGACTATGCTGTCCATTTTAGAGATAAGCCATTTAGTAAATTTTGTGTGATTTCTTTGAGCAGAAGAAGAAAAAATAATTTTGATCTTTGAACCAAAGAAATATTTTGCAATCAAACCTTGGATCATTTCATCATTTCTGCGGGTATAGAAAACTCTTAACTTACCATTAGGTAATTTTTTTCGAGTAAGTAATAAAAATTGAAAATAATTCAAAGTCTTAAAGTGCTTAGGAATAAATCTTGATCCTAAAACAGCCAAATTCATCTCCTTTGCCTCATAATCTAATAATTGAATCGTAATGGAAGTTCCTCCAGAAAAGTTCCATCCAGAATTACCAATTATTAGCTCTATGTTCTCGATATTAAGCACTAGAAAATATTATTTATAAATTTTTTTTAATTTTATCTTACAATTTAATTTATAAATTGCTTTTAATGATGAGATTTTTAGTTTTTTTTATTGCCTTAATCTTAATTTTGATTATCTACTTTTTTTTAATAGAAAAAGAGTCTATTGCCATTAGTGAAAAACCCCTTCAAAAGCAAAATATAGTTGATGAAGAAAAAGAAAAAAAAACTTTAGACCTAACTCAATTAAGTAAAAGAATTTCTAAAAAAATTTTAATCCTTGAATTATCTAATTTTAATCTTGATAAAAGATTGTTGGGCGAAAAAAATCCGAATGCCTACAAAGAAATTTTAAATTTTGAAGATACTTTTCAAGACATAATACCTGGCGATATTCTGACCATTGACTTATTTGAAGAAGGAATTTTTCAAAAAGAAATTAAGTCTGTTGAAAAAAAGGGACAGAATAAAATCATTAAAACTGTGTTTAATAGAGGAGAAAATTATTCTTTTTTAGTGATAGGTCCCGAAATGTCTTTTGGTAAAATCTTTTTAAACAACAATGTTTACTTGATCAATCAAGATAGATCAAAATCTATAAACTATATTATTGATACTCGAAATGCAGGTTTTGTCTCTAAAGAATGGGGAATGGACTATATTGAACATTAGTCTGGAATTCCATCTGAATTTGAATCTATAGATGAATCTGGATCTAACTTAAACGCATCATTTGTATCCAGAACACCGTCATTATCATCATCATTATCGGTTTTGTTATCTTCGCCATCGCCATCTGTATCTGCAGATTCTAATTTCCAAATCCTTCCTAGGTGATCTCGATATTGAACAATGCCTACTTCGTTATTGAACCAAAATATAACATGCATTAAATAAGGAGGGAGAAAGGAAGGCTCTTGTGAATTATCCCATAAAGCAAAGACATATTTTGTTGCGTTATATGTTCCATAAGGAACGGTAATGGATTCTTCTTTAATAAAATTTGAAAAATGATATGTGTCATTATAGATTGGGGGATCACCTACATAAGCATTTTTACAAGTTCTTGATAGATTTTGTCCAATAAATCCATTTTGTACTGCAAAGGTACAAAGGTCAGTCCCAGTTGAGTCATAGAGTGTATATTCGTCTACTCCGGAAAAATAATAGCCATCTTCGTAATCAGTCCTGATGACATAATATCTGCCATTTAATTCATAAAAATGAAAAGCCATCTTTGATTGTCCAGAAACACTATTTTCCCATTTAAAAATATTATAACTGTTACCTCCATGGTCATAAGTTCCCAGAGAAGTTATTGAAAATGTTCTTTGATTTCCTGCATTAGAATATATCGATGAGCCTCCATTAATCATCGGGAAGAAATTTTTAAGGTTAATTTTGAATCCAGAACCAGAATCATTGGGGAAAGTAGCTGGAAGAATATTACTAAATCTTGAAGCATATGAATCAAACCACCTGGTATTGTCACTAACGTTCAATACTCCACAGGGTTCTCCAACTTTACAATTAACCGAAGGGTTCGAAAAATAATCTGGAGAAATATCGTTGTAAGACATTATCGTTCCCCAGTCTTCTGAGTCTAAATAATCTCCATCTAAATTTCCATCTACTCTGTGCCCAAAAGCATAAGATTGTCCCAATGAACCAGGCCAGTGACCAGAGCCTAAATTATGTCCCAATTCATGGGAGAATACTTTATCTTGAACACACATCGTGCACTCTAGTTCCTGCCAGTCTGGATCTGCTGTCCAATTGGATAATGCTCCAGCCCAAAAATCCCAATCGGTTGAATCAATTGCATTATCTATAGAAGCTAAACCCAAAGTGGTTCCTTTTTCAGTATTCCACCTAGAAATAATTACATGATAATCTGCGCCATAAAAGATCTGATCTTGCTTGATTTTTGCTCTTTCTCTAGAAACGTTAAGAATTTGTTCTGCTGTTTGATTGGAAATATCAATGTCATATGGTAATAATTTTTGTAAATTAAAAGATATATCAGCCTCACTTCTTACCAAAGAATTATTGAGAGAACTTACTAAATATTCCATTTTTGTTCTAACATTGTCTTCTGATGAATATTTTGTAAGCATGTCTGAAGAGTAATAAATGAGTAAATCGATTTGACTATTATCATTCAGAATATTCACAACAAGGTTGAGAGATGCTTGTCCGACTAAATTTGAAGCAATTACAGAAAAATTATAAGAATTCTTAACATCAAAATTAGGGGCTTCTTTAAAATTTAAAGCTCCTCCTGAAGATGATATTGTAACCTTATCTGCATCAGTACCCGATAAACTGTAAGAAATTGAGCCGCCTTCAGGATCTATGGCATTAATATTAGCGATAAAAGTACTACCTTCTAAAACATTTATTGGAGATGAAATATTTGAAAAAACAGGTTTATCCGCAACAGGAGAAACATTTATGCCAACATACCCA
Organism: uncultured SAR86 cluster bacterium; assembly: GCA_902563105.1. Lineage (GTDB taxonomy): Bacteria > Pseudomonadota > Gammaproteobacteria > Magnimaribacterales > AG-339-G14 > MEDG-81. Next base: position 341,506 of record CACEVU010000001.1, on the reverse strand, counting down.
TCTTGAGAATTAAGACCTTGTTGAACTGTATAGTTAAAATAATCAAAACCATTGAAATTAGAATTTGGGACATATGTGAAGACATTTGCATTATCTTTTGTAAGAGTTCCATTTGTTGGATTCTGAAATGTTATGGTTAATGATTCATTAAAATCATAATGGATATTTTCCAAAATGCTTATGGTTAATGAAACATCTTCTTGAGTAGATAGAAAAAGTGGTTCAGTTCTAATGAGAAAATTTAAATAACTTTCATCTACACCTGAAATTTGTGAAATTCTTTGCGCTAAATTATTTTCATAATATTGGTAAACATTTTCATTATCAATATTTCTCCATACTTTAAAAAAGTCTTCTATAAAAACAGTTTTTGAAAATTTTGTTAGAGCATTAGTTGCTAATGGATTAATGTTTGCATCATAAGTATTCTTATATTGAATAAGTTTCATCATATTTTTCAACATGACTAAGAGCTTCTCTTGGATAGTAAGATCTAAGGCTAAAGGCAACTCAGTTCTAGCTAGATTCAAAAAATTTGTTAGAACTGCTTCAGATATTAAGCTTAAACTCTGGTTCGGATTTAATTTATAAGATGAGGCTAAATAATCAGTAAGAATTAAAAAAATTTCATCAGAATTCTTGTTCCCGGGATTTTCGTAATTTCTGATTTCATTCATAGCTAGAACAAGAGAAGTTAGTTGATTATTAATATTAAAAACTTTGATACGATCAAGATCATTTAAATTTGTTAAAGGATCTTCTAAGTTAATATCTATAGACTCAGAAAAGCCCAAAATTTTATTTATCTTTTCATTAACAGGATTCCATTGGCAGTTGTTGAGATTTCTATTGAAAAAATACTCTGCAGTAGTTAATGGAGAAATGATAAAGGATGTTTGATTTGGAAGGTATCTGTCAACCTGATCATTAATCAAATTTAAATTAGGCATAGCTTTATTTGAATCTACTTCTATTCCACCCTTAGCTGTAATACGAAAATTAGTGGTCCCCTCTTCAAATGTGCCATCAAAAAATTCTGGATTTCGAGTTCTAAGAGAATAATTTCCTGCATTCACAGATGAATGCTCTTCGAAGATAGAAAAATAATTTAGATTACTATCAAGGTTATATCTTCTTAAACATCTATCTCTGTTATCAGTATAAATCTGCGTCATATACTCAGCTGTTAGAGTTGAATTTTTAATGTAACCGTCAACAACTGTTATATTTAAATTGTGTTCTTTATTCGTTGTAGTTAAGGAAGATGAAACATTTGAACCTCCGCCTCCGCCTCCGCCTCCACAGGAAACTATCAAGACAGAAAATATCCAAATAAAGAGTTTGGATATCATAAAAAAAAATTATTCAGATTTTGTGTTTGAAAACTGCAGGTTACCGTCTTCCATTTTTCCAAATTTTACGTCAAACCAATCTTTAAGATAATCTTGATAATTTACCCAAGGTTTTTTGTTACCTTGTTTGGCAAACTTATGAATAGATCTTTGAATATATCCAGAAGACCAGTCTGAAAGCCAATCTTTTGATTCTTCAACGTCAGAAGGAATTTCTGGACAACATTTTTTAAATTTTTTCTTATCCATATATTTGATTAAACGACAAACGTATTCGCTGGTAATGTCTGCTTTTAAAGTCCATGAAGCGTTTATGTAGCCAAAACAGTTTACAAAATTAGGAATACCGCTATACATCATGCTCTTATAAGTCATGGTATCTGAGACTTGTACCAAGGCATCATCGACATTTATTTTGATTCCACCAAAATTTTCTAAAACGATTCCAGTAGCAGTAATAATGACATCTGCTTTTAAGTGATCACCAGATTTAAGTTCAATACCTTCCGGAGTAAATTTTTCAATATGATCAGTTACAATGGACACTTCTTTTTCTCTGATTGCCTCAAAAAGATCACTATTGGGAACCAAACATAACCTTTGCTCCCAAGGATTATAAGAAGGGGTAAAATGTTTCTCTATATTGTAATTTGGCAATTCTTCTTTAACTCTGTTGAGAAGAAATTCTTTAATTCTCTCCGGGAAAGCTCGTGCTCGTTTATATATCCATTGCTGGAAAAGTACATTTCTTAATCTGATAAAACTGTATACGAAACGCTTAGGCAAAAATTTATTCATAAAAAGTGCCATTGAGTCTTCGTCTGGAGCAGAAGCATAATAGGTAGGCGATCTTTGCAGCATCGTTACGTGTTTTGCTTTTTTTGACATAGCCGGAACAATAGTGGCTGCAGTAGCCCCACTGCCAATAACAATTATGTTTTTATCTTCGTATTCAAAATTTTCAGGCCATTCTTGAGGGTGAATTATTTCCCCTTGAAAATCATCCCTGCCTTTAAATTCAGGAAGATGACCGCCTTTGTAACTGTAATAGCCTGCACACATGTATAAGAAAGAGGATTTGAATACTTTGGTTTCACCTGAGCTTTTATCTTCAACAGTTAAAGTCCAGATATTTTCTGTAGATGACCAGTCGGCTGAATGGACATAGTGTTTGTAACGAATTTTATCAGTAAGTTCGTATTCTTGAATTGTTTCTTCAAGATAATCCATTATGGAATTAGCGTCGGCAATGGATTTTTTGTTTTCCCAAGGTTTGAAGCTGAATCCAAGAGTATGCATGTCTGAATCAGATCTAATTCCAGGATATTTAAAGAGATCCCAGGTTCCCCCAAAATTTTCTCTGCCTTCTAGGATTAAGTATTTTTTGTTAGGACATTTCATACTTAAATGAGCCCCTGCACCAATACCAGAGATACCAGAGCCAACGATTAAAACATCTAAAATTTCTTCCTTCATTTTATTAATTATAGTTCCTTTATTTTATCATTGAAAATTATTCTTCAATTTCGAAACCGGATGAAATCCAGTCTGAAATTCCACCTTTTAGAGAAAATACGTTTTCATAGCCCATTTCTTTGAGAGATTTAGAGCCTAAAACAGATCTAAAGCCACTCGCACAATAAAGAATTATTTCATCCTCACTGCTAGCAACTTCTGATATGCCTTTTTCTAGAACCCCTCTACTAATATGGTGGGAAGTAGGAATTCTTCCTGAAACCCACTCCCGATCTTCTCTTATATCTATGAGCTTTATGTCTTTATTGTGATCTATTTTTTCTTTCAATTGAAAAATATCAATTTCCGAAATGGTTTTAAGAGATTCTTGAACTAATTCTTGAAATGTTTTCATTTTATCCAGCATACTTTTGAAGCATTAAGGCCGTCAGCTTCGACTACACATCCATCTTCATGAGCAATAATAATTGCAGAAATAATAATGCCAATAGAGATTAAAGAAGTGATCGCTATAAGTTTTCCAAATTTTTGAACTAAATAAGTAGTGAGATATGAAAATATCATGATGACTCCTATCAAAAGTAAAAAAATAATTAGAATCCTTAACATTAGCTTGAGTATTTTTTCTTAAGTACTCTCACTAAAAAATATATTGGGGAGATAATGAGAAAGCAGATTAATAACTCGGCCCAAAAATTTAGTTTTGTAACACTTCTAATGAAACTAGCTATATACATACTGCCAAAACCTAAAAATCCATAGATAACAAAAAGAGTGACATCAATTTTTGAAATAATATTTTTAATAAGTTTCATCTTCTAAACAGTTTGATAGTTAAAAACAATTTATGTTCATTTTACTTTAAATTCTTCGTGTTAGACTTAATTCATCATGAGTAATAAAGACCTTATAACTAAATTAGAAAATAATATTGGCTATGTATCTATTAACAGACCGCCAAATAATCATTTTGATGCAGAGCTTATTGCTCAAATTGCTGATTTCTTTGAAGAAATGGACCAAGAACCAAGCTGTAGAAGTATTATTTTGTCTTCTGAAGGCAAACATTTCTGTGCTGGGGCTGATTTTACTAGGTCTTCATACAAAGAAGAATCTGATCCTTATGAAAGACTTTATCAAGAGGCAGTGAGATTATTTAAAACAAAAAAACCAGTTATTGCGATTATTCAAGGAGCTGCTGTTGGGGGTGGTTTAGGCGTATCCTTATCAGCAGATTTTAGGATTGCTTGTGAAGAATCTAGATTCAGTGCTAATTTTTCTAAACTAGCTTTTCATCAAGGTTTTGGCACAACAATTACACTTCCTAGAGTGGTGGGAAATCAGAAGGCAAAATGGATGTTGCTTACAAGCGCTAGAGTAAAGGGCAAGGAGGCATTAGAAATTGGTTTAGCAGATTTCCTAGTTCCCCAAGATGAGTTGATGTCTAAAGCGGAAGTCCTAGCATCGGAAATTAATGCAGCCGGCCCTCTTGGTGTTCAAGCAATTAGAGAAACTATAAAAGGCGATACCGTAGAAAAAATTGAAAAGATTGTAAAGTGGGAGCTTTCTGAACAAAATAGGTTGAGAGAAACTGAAGATTTTAAAGAAGGAATAAAAGCGTCTTTGGAAAGAAGAGATCCTGAATTTACTGGCAATTAACTTTTAATATTAAACCTTAAATCAAAATCTAAATCGCCTAAAGCATCATTTTCTTCTTTCATTTGTAAAATCTTATTGAAATTTTCATCTGGCATAGGACATGACTTTCTTTTTTTCATATCAATATGAATCAAAAGAATTTCTTCAATAGCACTCAATTCATCATCATTGTTAAGCAATATTCCTACATGATGAATCAGCTTTCTATTTACATTGACAATTCGATAATGAGTTGAAATCTTATCTCCGAGCAAATTTTCTTTCACATATCTAAGATTTTGCTCAAGAGTAAATGTGCTAAAACCCGATTCGATATAATCAAATCCCATTCCCAATTTATTGAAAAGATCATAGGATCCTTCTTCAAAAATTTTGGTGTAAAAAGTCACATTCATGTGACCATTTAAATCACACATATCTTCTGTAACTTTTTTTTCTGCTCCAAGATAAGGGAATTTAGTTTTCATTGCCTATTAAAATAATGAATAGTTATTAATTGATAATATCTCTATTAAATAAAGTAAATTAAAAGAATGGAAAATGATACTTTATTAATTATTCTTGGCAATCAACTTTTTGATAAAAAATACATATCTCAAGCCAGTTCAAAGAATATTTTCATGGCTGAGGACTTTGGCCTCTGCACAGAAGAAAAATATCACAAGCAAAAATTATTTTTCTATTTAAGTGCAATGCGCTCTTTCAAAGATGAAATGGAAGATCATGGATATAGAGTTTTTTATAACCAACTTGAGTTAAAAAACAAAAATAAAGACTTCATCGAGCTTTTAGAAGATTTTTTATACAAACAAAAATTTAAAAAAATAAAATTTTTCGAAATTGAAGATAAGTTTTTTGAAAAAAAAATTCATCATTTTTTAGAAAAAAAAGAAATAGATTTTGAAGTAATTCAATCTCCGATGTTTTTATGCAGTAGAGAAAAATTCAAAAATTTTGCAAAAGATAAGAAAAATTTGCGGATGGTTGGTTTTTATCAATTAATGAGGAAAGATTTAAATATTCTGATCAATGATGGTAAGCCAGTCGGAGGTAAATGGTCCTTTGACGAAGAAAATAGAAAAAAAATTCCTAAAGATTTAGAACTTCCTAAGGTAAATTTATTTAAAAATAATATTCATGGCGAAGCTGTGGCCAAAGATATAAAAATATATTTTGATGATCATCCTGGAATATTAAAATCATGGCTTCCTGATAATAGAAAGGATGCAAAAAAAAATCTTAAAAATTTTTTACAAGACAGATTTAAATTTTTTGGCACTTATGAAGATGCCATGCAAGAACAAGAAAATTTTTTATTCCATAGTATGCTTTCTCCACTGCTTAATGTAGGACTTCTATCTCCGTTAGAAGTTGTAAATACTACGATAAAATTTGCAAAGGAGAACGATATTCCATTGAATTCTTTAGAAGGTTTTATAAGACAGATTATTGGTTGGAGAGAGTTTATAAGAGGAGTCTATCAAGAAAAAAGTGATATAGAACTCGGTAGTAACTATTGGAATCATTCAAATAAGCTTAATTGCAATTGGTATGATGGAACTACTGGCTTAACTCCGCTGGATGATGTCATAAGCATGGTTAATCAATACGGTTATACGCATCATATTCCAAGATTAATGATCTTATCGAATATTCTTACTTTATGTGAAATTGATCCAAGAGAAATATATAGATGGTTTATGGAGATGTTTGTAGACTCTTCAGAGTGGGTAATGGTTCCAAACGTATTTGGAATGGGGACTTTCGCTGACGGAGGGATTATGTCTACAAAACCTTACACTTGTGGCTCTAATTATGTTCTGAAAATGAGTAATTATAAGAAAGGTCCTTGGTGCGAAATTTTAGATGGATTGTATTGGAGATTTACTGAAAAACATCGTAATTTTTATGAATCAAATCCAAGACTTTCAATTTTAACAAGATCTCTCGATAAAATGGATCCTGAAAGAAAAGAAAGAATTTTTGGTCTTGCCGAAGATTTTATTAAAAAAAATTCTCTATGAAAAACCGAGAAGAAAAAATATGTAAGGTTTGTAAGAAGCCTTTTACATGGCGAAAAAAGTGGGAGCGAGATTGGGAAGACGTTTTGTATTGTAGTGAACGTTGCAGAAGAAATAAGCCTAAGACATAGTAACTGTAACTTTACCAACTAATTTACGATCTTTTAAATACTTAAGGCCATCTTTAGCATTCTCCAAAGAAAACTCTTTACAGATGTATGGTTTGAGTTTTCCAGATTGAGCTAATTCCATGATGATTTCATTATTTTCTTTCCCTTTTTCAGGATCTCTTCTGCCAAATTCTCCGGCTCTAACACCTATAACTGAAAACCCTTTTATTAAAGGGTAATTTACTGGAACACTGGGTATTCTGCCACTTGTGAAACCAATAATTAATAATCTCCCGCCCCAATTTATACATCTGATCGATTCATCAAAAACATCTCCACCAACCGGATCATAAATTACATCAGCGCCTTTATTTTCGGTTAATTGTTTTACTTCTTCACGAAAAGATACTGAACCTTCTAGTCCGGTATTTATTACCTCATCAGCTCCCCAGGTTTTTACTATTTTGAGTTTTTCGTCGGATGTACCGCTTGCTATAACCTTTGCTCCATAGAGTTTTCCCATTTGAACTGCTGCCATCCCAACACCTCCAGAAGCTCCATGAACTAACAAAGTCTCACCCTGTTTTAGCTCTCCTCTTCTGATGAGTCCAACATAAGCAGTTAAATAAGCTGTTTTGAATGAAGCTGCTTCAGAAAAATTTAGCGATTTAGGTTTCAAAGAAACTAAATTAGAGGGAAGAATAATAGATTTTGCAATTGCTCCATGCCCCCATCCACCGAACATAACCTCATCACCCTCTTTAAGGTGAAGGACATCTGATCCAAGTTTTTCAATGATGCCAGCTCCTTCCATTCCTAAAGCAAAAGGAAGATTAGGTTTATTTTGGTATTTTCCCTGCGTCATTAGCAGATCAGGAAAATTAAGTGAAGCGGCCTTAATTTTTATTTTTACTGAATTTTTTTCAAATAAATCTAGACGAAGCTCTCCTAAATTTGTTTTTGACAAATCTTCGGAGAGTTCTGAACAGACTAATCCATACGTCGTATGATCAGTCATGGATGATTAACTTGGTCTGCCTATATATTCTTCTGCCTTAGCCTTATCAGCTTGATGTTTTCCAAGTTCTAATCTAGCAACAGTTCTTCTGTGCACTTCATCTGGGCCATCAGCTAAACGAAGAGTTCTCATTCCGGCATAAAGCCTTGCCAGAGGTGTATCTTGGGATACGCCTGCACCGCCATGCATCTGAATAGCCTTATCGATTACCCTAAGAGCCATATTCGGAACGGCAACTTTTATTTGTGCAATTTCACTCTTAGCAATCTTATTGCCAACTGTATCCATCATGTATGCTGCCTTTAAAGTTAAAAGGCGGCACATGTCAATTTCAATTCTACAATCTGCAATGACATCATAGTTTCCACCTAATTCAGATAGAGTTTTTCCAAATGCAGTTCTGTTTAAAGATCTCTTGCACAACAAGTCTAAAGCTCTTTCTGCAGCTCCGATTGTTCGCATGCAGTGATGAATTCTTCCAGGACCCAGACGGCCTTGTGCTATTTCAAAACCTCTGCCTTCGCCTAAAAGTAAGTTTTCTTTAGGAACTTCGACATCTGTGAACTTCATGTGAGCATGTCCATGTGGTGCATCATCATTTCCAAAGACAGTCATCATTCTTAAAACTTCTACTCCAGGAGTATCCATTGGAACAAGAATTTGAGATTGTCTTTGGTGTTTAGGGTTATCTGGATTAGTAACTCCCATAAAGATGATTATCTTACACCTAGGATCTCCAGCTCCTGATGTCCACCATTTTTCTCCATTGATAACATACTTATCCCCTTTATCTTCAATTGTGCTACCAATATTGGTTGCATCGGATGAAGCAACGTTTGGTTCTGTCATTCCAAACGCTGATCTGATTTCTCCATCAAGCAAAGGTTTTAACCATCGTTCTTGTTGCTCAGGGTTTCCATATTTATCTATTACTTCCATATTTCCAGTATCTGGAGCTGAGCAATTGAAGACCTCTGATGCTATTCCACATCTTCCCATTTGCTCTGATAAGGGAGCATATTCAAGGTTAGTTAATCCCGGACCCCATTGAGAGTCAGGTAAAAATAAGTTCCACAAACCTTCAGCTTTTGCTTTAGCTTTAAGTTCGTCTAATACTGGAGGGACTTGCCAAGGATTTCCTTGATTTCTAAATTCTGTCATTTGATCAGCGTATAATTTCTCCCCCTCATAAACATGATCGTCCATAAATTTAGTAACTCTTTCTAATAAGTCTTTGACTTTATCCGTATGTTGAAATTCCATATATATCCTCTTGATTTAAGAAAAAAAATATTAACAAGTTTTTAAAAACTTTGACACCCTATATGTCAAAATAATAAAAAGCATATGATTAAATCTATCGATCACATACTAGTTGCTGTTAAAGATTTAGAAAAAGCTGTTAGAGACTACTCTCTAGTTTTTGGTTTTGGTCCTACCTGGCAAGGAAACCATCCTTCCTTAGGAACAAAAAATGCCTTATTTCCTCTGGAAAACATGTATTTGGAATTGATTGCTATTGATCATGAGGGTCCCCTTGCAAAAACCGTTAACGAGCATCTAAAAAAAAATGGAGAAAGTATTTTTGGCCTAGCCTTGGAAACAGATAACATCGAACTTGCTAAAAATGAACTTTCGGCGAGCTTTAATACAGATTTAGAAATATCAGATGGAAAAGGTGTAAATAATATTTCGAAAGATGAAAGACACTGGAGAAACATTTTTATACCTAAGAAGTTTTCAAGAGGAATTTTTACCCTTTTAATTCAACACACAAAAGGAATTCTTCCTGAACATGATATTTCTGACGAATCAAATATTTCCAGAATGGATCATGTGGTCATTAATTCTAATGATCCTGACGGTTTGGTAGACCTTTACGGCGATAAATATGGGATCAGACTTGCTTTAGACCAATTTGTAGAAAAATGGGGAGGCAGAATGCTCTTTTTTAGAACTGACCATACTACTATTGAGGCAATTGGTATAAAAAAAGATGGTCCTGCAGAAGATTCTTTGTGGGGTTTAGCTTGGACAACAAGAAATATAAAAAAAACTCATAAGAGATTAGTTGACGCAGGTGTAAATGTTACAGATATCAAAGATGGCAGAAAACCAAAAACTCTTGTAGCCACAATAAAATCTCACTGTGCAGACGTTCCTACTTTGTTGATTGAACATCTCTAGAAACTTTGGTGCGGATAGAGGGAGTCGAACCCCCACACCTTACGGCACTAGAACCTAAATCTAGCGTGTCTACCAGTTCCACCATATCCGCGTGAAATAAAAGTATATTGATTAGTTTTCTATTAGCAAGGAATTACTTTCTGAGGATTCTGCTTCTGAAATAACTTTTGATAATTCATCTTTTAACTTGATGATTGATTGATTGGTTTGTCTTCTGAATGAATCCATTGAATCAATTGCTTCTTCTAATTCTTTAATCCTAATTTCGTAATCTGAAGAACTTAATGAAGAAGTATCAATTTTTGCTACTCTAGTTTTTATATCAGAGATTGACTTAGAGAATTCTTTCGAAATCAGCCTTATTTCTTGAGATTGAGTAAATATTTCAGTTATAGAGCTATCAATTGCTTTGAGTTGATCCTCTAAAGTAGCAATTCTTTTTTTATTTCTTTTATTACTCAAATCCCATAACTTTCTAATTTCTCTATTTACCTCTTTTAAGTCATCTGAAAGTGTTTCAACTGTAACTTCAGAAGACGTAACAGACTGTTGAACCTTTTGTTCCAAATCAATTAATCTTGAATTCATATTTATCAAATTATCTTGTTGAGAGGATGTTCGAATTAATAAAAAAGTCACCAGTGTTACAAAAACAAGAAGAAATACTCCATAGGAAATGACCGAGCTTGGAGGTATTTGGCTCGATGGAAATATCCTTCTGGTTGAGATTGGATTTTTTTTCATAAAATTGAGATTGGTTATTTTGTTTATTTTAATTCATGGTTAGAATAGAAAGCTAATAAAAAGGGAGAACAAATGAATTTTAATTTTTCTGAAGATCAATTATTGATGAAAGAAGAAGTAAAAAAACTTCTTGATAAAGAGAATTCCGTAAAAAGAAATAGAAATGTTTTAGAAGGCGAAGATAAGTTTGATAAAGAATTGTGGAACCAATTAGTCCAAATGGGCTTAACAGCAACAACCATTCCAGAAGAATATGGCGGAATAGGAATGGGATTCTTAGAACTTTGTGTCATTGCCGAAGAATTAGGTAGAGGCATCGCGCCGGTTCCATTTTCTTCAAGCGTTTACCTTGCAACTACAGCAATTTTAAATTCTTCAAATGAAGAGATTAAAAAAGAGTTTCTGCCTAAATTAGCTGCTGGAGAAATAATTGGTACATTTGCGCATTCAGAAAAAACAACTTTTCCTAATGAATCAGGTATCAATGTCAATTTTAAGTCAGGAAAAATCAGTGGAAAGAAAGTAGCTGTTCCAGATGGTGATATTGCTAACTTTGCCCTCGTTACTGCTAAATCAGATAAGAATCAAATTGGATTGTATTTGGTTGATTTGTCATCAAATGGAGTAGAAATTAATTCTTTAGATACTTTTGACCCTTCAAGATCTCATGCCGATATTGTTTTTGAAAATGTTGAGGCAAGGGCTTTGAATAATGACGCTTGGAGTGATATAGAAAAACTTTTGGATCAATCAGCTGTGCTTTTTGCTTTTGAACAAGTTGGAGGAGCTGAAGCAGCAATGAATCAAGCTAAAGATTATGCTATGGGCAGATATGCATTTGGTCGAGCGATTGCTTCTTTTCAAGCAATCAAGCACAAAGTGGCAGATATGTATATTTCATTGCAGCTTGCAAGATCGAATTGTTACTACGGAGCATGGGCTCTAAGCAACGATGCGCCGGAACTCCCTACAGCTGCAGCAACAGCAAGAGTAAGTGCAACTAAAGCATTTTATGAGTGTTCAAAAGAGAACATACAAACTCATGGAGGTATGGGAGCCACATGGGAATTTGACTGTCATCTTTTCTATAGAAGAGCAAGATTGCTTTCAAGTAATATTGGAAGTCAAGGAATATGGAAAGATAAATTAATTACATCACTAGAAAAAAGTAATTCACCAACTTAAACTACATATAAATCGGAGGATAACAGATGGATTTTAACGATACTAAAGAAGAAGCAAAATTTAGAAATGAAGTAAATGCATGGCTTTCAGCTAATGCAGAAAAGAAAGAACACGCAAAAGATATATATCGACCTGCTGAGATGAGCGAAGATAGTGAGTCAGGCGAATCAAGCGCTCTGAAAGATGCAAAAGCTTGGCAAGCAAAAAAATATGATTCTGGTTGGGCATGTTTGCATTGGCCAAAAGATTATGGGGGCCGAGATGCCGCTCCTATGGAAAGAGTAATATGGGGACAAGAAGAATCAAAATTTAAAGTTCCCGGAGGTTTCTTTGAAATTGGTCAAGGAATGGCTGGTCCTGTTTTGATGCTTTATGCTTCTGAAGAACAAAAGAAAAGGTATCTTCCGCCAATGGCAAAAGGTGAAGAAATTTGGTGTCAGTTATTCAGTGAGCCTGGAGCAGGTTCAGATTTGGCTGGTATCAAAACGAAAGCTGAGTTGGATGGTGATACTTGGACCATTAACGGTCAAAAAGTTTGGACTTCAGGTGCGCATTACAGCGACTATGGAATTATAGTTACACGAAGTGACTTCTCAGCTCCAAAGCATAAAGGGCTTACTTATTTCTTCTTGGACATGAAGTCTCCTGGAGTTGAAGTTAGACCTATTAAACAAATTACTGGAGGAGCAAACTTTAATGAAGTTTATTTCACAGATGTGAAAATTCCCGATTCTCAAAGATTGGGTGAAGTAGGTGATGGTTGGAAAGTCTCTTTAACTACCTTAATGAATGAAAGACTTGCCGTGGGAGATGCGTCCGGAGTTGATTTTCAAGAAATTTTTGAATTAGCAAAGGATCAAGACTTCAATGGTGATACTGCTATCTCGAACGGTGCAGTGAGAGAGAAGCTTGCAGATTGGTATTGCGAGCAGTCAGGATTGAAATACACAAAAATGAGAAATATTTCTGCTTTGTCACAAGGAAGTACTCCTGGACCAGAAGCTTCGATTACAAAAATTGTAAGTGCCAATAAGCTTCAAGATATAGCAAATTATGGAATGGATCTCATGGATAACGCATCTATCGCAAGAGACGAAGAGACAGCTATATTCCAAGGAAGTCTTTTGGGAGCTCCATTGATAAGAATCGCTGGAGGAACAGACGAGGTATTGAAAAATATTATTGCTGAACAAGTTCTTGGTATGCCACAGGATGTCAGAGTAGATAAAAACGTTCCTTTCAACGAAATTCCGACCGGTTCTAAAAACTAGTTGAAAAGAAAATAAAAAGGACTTTTTAGCTTCTTTTTGCATCTATCAAACTGATTTCGGTATCTGTTGGACATTTTCTGGACGTCCGAAGATACTGAAAGTAGCCAGGGCTTGGATTTGTAACTTCCCTTTTTATAGCCGCCTCTTCCTTCATGATAGGCAAGATATAAAAGCCTTGCATTATCCTTTGGTATACCCAGAAGTTTATTACTTTTTTTATTGTACCAACCTATAAAATCAACAGAATCTTTGAAACTTCTTCTGGAAGCAAAAGGTTTTTTCGCCTGTTTTTTATAAATATCCCAAGTCCCATCAATCGCTTGTGCGTATCCGTAGGCTGAACTTTTTCTTTTCCAAGGAATAAATCCCAACAATTTAGTTCGTTCTGGTTTTGCTCCCTGTTGAAAGTCAGATTCTTGCTTGATAAAAGCCAAAGTAACATATGCTGGACTACCCCATTTTTTTTCAGTTTTTATTGCTGCTTTGTACCAACTTCTTTTTTCAGAAAAAATTTCACATATATTTGTTGTTTTTTTTGGAGGGGATGCAACACAAGAAGATAAGATAGCAAAACAAAAAAAGAGGATAAAAAATTTATTTATCATTATTCAAGAAATCATTTAAATCATCTTCAAAAATAATTTGAATTTTTAATTTTTCAGCATTTTGAATCTTTGATCCAGGATCAGAACCTGAAATCAAATAATCTGTATTTTTAGAAACTGTAGAGGAAACTTTTGCTCCCATTTTTTCAAGAAGTTCTTTTAGTTCATTTCTAGAAAAATTATTTAGTTTGCCGGTAAGAACTATTTTTTTATTATTTAGATGGCTATCAAAACTTAAAGCTATTTCATTAGAAAATTTCATTCCCAGATCTATAAAATTTTTAACGATTTTAGAGTAATTGGGATTGTGAAAAAAAGAAATCAAATTTGCTGCTGCAACGTCGCCAATGTCTTCAACGCTGAGAAAATCTTCAAAAGTTGCCTCAGAGATTTTCTCAATTGTTCCAAATTCTTTAGAAATGTTTTTTGAAGTTTGTAGACCAATTTCTTTTATGCCAAGAGAATATATAAATCTATATAGCTCTGTCTGCTTACTACGCAATATTGCATCTATTAAATTTTTAACTGATTTTTCTGCAAATCCTTCTATTTCAAGTAACTGTTCTTTTTTTAGTGTATACAAATCATTTATTGATTTAATGAATTTATTTTCGATTAGAGCGTCTATGGTCTTAGAGCCAAGTCCTTCTATGTCCATGGCATTTCTAGAAACAAAATGCTTTAAAGATTCTTTGAATTGATCGAAACCATAACAATCATTAGAAAAATTTGCAGATAAAGAAATATCTAAACACGGTGTATTTTGTTCAAAAAAACTAATCTCTCTTTTACAAATTGAACAAGACGAAGGTTCTTTTACTTGTTTCTCAGATCCAGTTCGTTTTTCATTAATTACCGAAACAATCTTAGGAATTACGTCACCTGCCCTTTTTACATAAACATAATCTTTTTCTCTTACGTCCAGTCTTTGTACTTCATCCATATTGTGCAATGTTGCATTAGAAATAACGACGCCGCCTACTTTAACTGGCTCAAGATTTGCTACTGGAGTAAGTGAGCCTGTTCTGCCCATTTGAAAAGAAATTGAATTTATTTTTGTTATGGCCTGTTCAGCTTCGAACTTTCTGGCAATGGCCCATCTAGGCGCTCTTGATGAAAAACCCAGTTCTTTTTGAAGAGAAATATTATTAATTTTTAATACTACGCCATCAATTTCATAAGGAAGTCTATTTCTATTTTTTTCAATATGAATAAAAGTTCCACTAGCATCTTCTAAACTTGATGCCAAGGAAACCTCAGGACAAGTTGGTAGACCCCAATTTTTAAAGGCATCAATAATAGAAGATTGTTCTAAAAAATTAGTATTTTTGTCTACATAACCTAAGCTGTGACAAAAGATTTTAAGAGGTCTTGAAGCAGCAATTTTTGGATCTAACTGACGCATACTACCAGCAGCAAAATTTCTGGGATTTGCAAAAACTTTTTTGCCCTTTTCTTCAAATTTTTTATTAATATCATCAAAATCTTTTTTTTCTACAAAAATTTCACCTCTTATTTCAATTTCGACTGGAAAGGGAAATTTTTTACTTTTATTCAGTTTAAGTGGTATATCTTTGATAGTTTTTACATTGTGTGTAACTTCTTCTCCTATCTGGCCATCACCTCTTGTTCCAGCCTTAGAAAGTACTCCGTTTTTATAGAGTAAACATATTGCGATCCCATCAATTTTCGGTTCACATAAAAAACTTAGTTCTTCTTCCCTTTTTAATTTATTAAAAACTCTTTTTTCATAATCATTCAAGTCATTTTCATCAAAAGCATTATCCAGGGATAACATTGGCAATCTATGTTGAAAAGGAACTAAATTTGAGACTGGTTCAGATCCAACTCTATTTGAAGGAGAATCAAGAGATTTTAAATTAGGATAATTTTCTTCTAAAGCTATCAATGCTTTATATAAAGAATCATATTCCTGATCAGAGATTTCAGGAGCATCTTGATTGTGATAAAGATAATTATGCTTATTTAGCTTTTCTTTTAATTCAGAGTATTCTTTTTTTATTTTTTGGCTTATAGCCATAGGAATTAAGCAAAATTTTTCAAATCAAAATCTTCGGCTAAATGAGAATAATGATCGATCATTTGTTGAGTAAGAGGATTTCGATCTGAATCGAAAAGATCTAAATCGAGCTTAGATGCGAGTAATTCAGCAAAAGAAACCATATTATTAAAATTACTTATTGTATTTGTACCACTAATAGGACTGAGGATAAGAGCTAAAGCAGTGGTTTCATCATTTTCTTTGGAAGTATCAAACCTTCCAGGATTGAGCCCATTCACAAGAGAAAAAAAGTGATCTTCAGAGAAGATTCTAAACCACCCTCCTTCATTTGAATAATTAGAACTATTTTCTTCTAGAGTTGCTATTAAATCTTTATAAGATACTGATTTTCCATCTCCTTCTAAATTTATGATGAAGAGACTTTCTGTATCTTCTGAAAAACTATTTTGATTATCTTCTTCTAAATAAGTTTGCTCTTCTGAAAATCTTTCTTCGTCGCTTTTTATTTCTGGTTCATTTTCCAGAGGCTCAAATAGATCTCTGGAATTAACTTTTTTATCGATACTTAATTTTGTTTTTCGTCCAAAAAAAATTCTTTTGAGCATCAATATAATTGTTATCGCAATAATTAACCCAAATAAAAGAACTATGATTTCATTTAACATCATTAACTTGCTGCCATCCTTAAGGCTTCATCAACATCAACCGAAACAAGTCTTGAAACGCCAGGTTCCTGCATTGTTACACCCATTAAATGCTTACTCTTTTCCATAGATATTTTATTGTGTGTTACAAATATGAATTGTACTTTTTCAGACATTTCCTCAACCATATTGATAAATCTTGAGGTATTGAAGTCATCTAAAGGGGCATCAATCTCATCAAGAATACAAAAAGGGGCAGGATTTAAAGAGAAGAAACTAAATACCAATGCAATCGAAGATAGCGCTTTCTCTCCTCCAGATAACTGAGTTACATTCACATTTTTTTTCCCAGGAGGCATCGCCTTAAATAATACTCCAGACTCTAATAGATCGCGTTCAGTTAATTCAAGTTTTGCAAAACCACCGCCAAATAGTTTTGGAAAAAGCTCTCCTAGCTTTATATTCAGTTTATCCAATGTGTCCTTGAATTTTGTCCTTGATTCTAGGTCAATTTTCTTAATTGCCCCTTGAAGAGTTTCTAAAGCACTGTTTAATTCTAATAATTGTTTATCTATTTCAGACTTTCTTTCCTCTTCAAGCTTATATTCTTCAGAAGCAGCTAAATTAATAGGGCCGATTCGCTGAATAGCATTTTCAATTTTTGAAATTTCTTCAATTAGAAGAGGTTCATTCATATCCTCTGTTAATCCATCAAGCAATGATTGGAGTTCGAATTTATCATTTTTTAATTGCTCTTCAAATATTGCAGACTCAGAAATAAGACCTTGCCTTTCTAATTTAGATTTTTGAATATTTTCATTAATACCCTCTAAAAGAATATCGATATCGTGAATCTTTCTTTCATTAGTCCTTATGAGCTCATTTGAATCATTATAGTCCTCTCTAAGCTTTGTTAGATTTCCCTCAACGCCTATTCTTGAGTCTAATAAAGGTTTAATTTCTGCTTCTATTTTTTGTATGGGCCCTTCGATGTCTTGAAGCTTTTCTTCAACAGAAAGAATTGAACTGTGAATTTTGGATTTTGAATTTTCTAGAGATGAAATTTGACTTTTTATTTCAGCGATCTTAACTTTAAAAGAAGTAATTTCACTACTCAAAGATAATAGTTCTGCTTTTTGAGCTTTAAATTTTTCTTCTTGATATTGAGATTGGTGTTTTAAGGAATCTTTAAGTTTTTGAAGTTTATTTTTTATTTCTAGCGCATAAGAGTGGAAATCTTTTAAATCTCTATCTGATTTAGTAGAAAAATTTTTGTATGCTTCTTCTAATGATGCTGTAAGGTTTGCAACATCTAAGTAAATTTTTTCCACAAGAAAATCTGGAGACATTGCTCCTTCTAATTTGGAAAAAGTTTCGTCAAGAGCTTGAAGCTCAGGTTCTTTTTTTTGGAGCTCTAGTTCTGCGGTTGATAAATCTTTTAGTAAATTTTCTTTTTCTATTTTTAAATTTTTTAAACTCTCTTCGGACTTATTTTTTTCGAAAACCAAATCATTTTTCCTTTGTTTGAGTGAAGATAACTCTTGTTCAGAATTAGTAAGGTCTGCTCCGCTCGAATAATAATCTTGTTGGACTTTATCAATACTTTGTTGGATATCTTCTTGTTTGACTTTTGATTTATCTATCTCAGAAGAAAATGATACTTTTAAAGTTTTCTCTTTTTCAAGACTTGATTCAAGTTCTTTAATAGAAAAATCAATTTTTGATATTTTTTCATTTCTTGTTTGCCAAGATAAAGCCTTTAAAAGCCCCTTTTTTTTATTTTCTTCTTCTTTTAGAGTCTCATACCGTTCTGCTGATTTGACTTGCCTTTTGAGTTTAAGCAGTTGTCTTTCTATTTCTTCTTTCAAGTCTTTAACACGACTTAAATTTTCTTTAGTTTTTTTAATTCTTGATTCAGTTTCTTTTTTTCTTTCTCTGTAGACTGAGATGCCTGCAACTTCTTCAATATACATTCTTAATTCTTCTGGTTTAGAGCTTATCAATTTAGTTGCCATTTCTTGCTCAATGACAGCATAACTTCTAGGTCCGAGACCAGTTCCAAGAAAAATATCTGTTATATCTTTTCGTCTACATTCAGAACCATTCAAATAATATATTGATCTGCCATCTATTTCTAAAACTCGTCGAACTGAAATTTCAGAATAGCTTGAATATTCTCCCCCTAATTTTCCAAGAGAATTATCAAAAAGAAGTTCTACGGAGGCTCTGCTTGATGGAGCCCTTGAGGACGAGCC
The DNA here is from genome assembly GCA_902563105.1 of uncultured SAR86 cluster bacterium. GTDB lineage: Bacteria > Pseudomonadota > Gammaproteobacteria > Magnimaribacterales > AG-339-G14 > MEDG-81. The sequence continues at coordinate 322,956 of CACEVU010000001.1, read as the reverse complement.
GCTAAAGATCACATCGGCCATATTTTCGCCCCTTAAGTTTTTTGCAGATATTTCACCCATTACCCATCTAACAGCATCAATGATATTAGATTTACCACAACCGTTAGGGCCTACTACGCCACTCATGCTACTAGGGAAGGAAATTTTCGTGGGGTCCACGAAAGATTTAAATCCAGAAAGGCTGATGTTTTTTAATCTCATCCTTGGAAGTATATTTTAACTGATTATGGCTCTGAAAACCTTATTTTTTCTATTTTTTCAGCTTTTTCAGTGCAAGATTCATAACAATAATCAAGGATTCTTTTTCTTTATTATTTGTTGAATTTTCAAGAGCTATGGACCAGCTTTTTAGAGCTTCTTCGAAATTTTCTTGCTGAAAAAAATTTAATCCTTTCAAGGAAAGAGCTCTCGTATTAGATGGATTCATATATAAGGCTTTATCAATGTTATTAGTAACGTTTGTGCTGAACTTACCCTCAAGTTCATAATAAGACTCAGCCAAAAAAGCGTGCACGCTTGAGTCAATCAAATCGGGAAACTTATCGATTAAAAAATTGAAGCTTTCTATAGCTAAGTTAAATTTTTCATCATAAAAAAATTTTTTTCCGGAAAGCATTACCTCAGATGAATTAAAATATTTAAAATCTATATCCATAATAGTTGAGGAGTCAGAATTTAAAATAACCATGTAATCATCTTTGAATGAAAACTTTTTTAAAGAACCGTAACCCTGTATGAGAAAAAAAAGAACAAATGAGAAGACAATAATCATTAAGTAATTGGTGAATCTAATTTTCATTTTTTTGTAAAATTTAAAAGAAAGAAAATACCAATAATGATCAATAACAATGGAAATCCATACAAGACGAATATCGATATTTTATTTTCTGGCATAAATAAAATACCTTCTCCATAAAACACAATTAACTTCTTTTTAATTTCTTTAGGAGTCTTTCCATTTTCTAATTCTTTGAAAACAACATTTTTTAAATCATTTGCAATATCGGAATCAGATTCTGCAATAGATGAGCCAGCACAAAGTGGACAGCTAATTTCTTGAGAAAGCTCAATAAAATCTTTTTCTATAGTTTCATTAGAAAATTCATAAATATTTTCAGCTGATAAAGATAAGGAAAGTAGAAGAATTGGAATCAATGCCAACATATTATTTTTTGATGAGAGGATAAAATTTATCTTTCCAAACTTTTTCAGACATGATCCCAATATGTTTCTGCAAAATTTTGTCTTCTCTAAGAAGATATGTTTCTGGAGCACCAGAAACTCCAAGGGTAAATCCATATGAGCCGTCTTGATCATAGAGATTCATTGAATAAGGATTCCCATATTGGTCTAGCCATTTAAAAGCTTTTTCTAGGTCGTCTTTGTAATTCAATCCAATTATTTTCCAACCTTCGGTTTTTTTCGACATTAAAAATCCATGCTCCAATTTGCAATTAATGCACCATGTAGCCCAAACATTTAATAAAGAAAAATTATTATTTCTTAACAAATCTATATCAAGGAGATTACCTTCGAAGGTTTTTATCTCTCCAGGCGGAAGATTTTTTTCTGAAAAATTAACCTCAGTCTTTTCAAAAAGATTTATAAAAAAGATAGAGAAGACGAATAAAGCCAAAAATATTGAAAAAAAACCTATATACCTAATTAACCTCATGATCTTTTAAATCTAAAAATGCTTAAGAATCCTCCAAAGGCCATTATCAAAGCTCCTAGCCAGATAAGTCTAACAAACGGTTTTAATTGTGCTTTCACTACCCATCCTTGCTCTACTTGATCGCCAATAGATATGTATAAATCTTCTCTAATAGAAGGATATATAGCTGCTTCAGTCATAATAGATTTTGAGACTGGATAAAATCTTTTTTCAGCAATCAAATTAAACTCATTATTTGAATCCTTCACCTTAAAATTTACTTCGTCAGAAGAAAAATTTCGAGCTATATTTTTTTCTTCTCCTTGATAAGAAATTTCGTAGTCGCCTAATTCAAATGGCTTATCCTTGAAAGCGATTAACTCTTTTTGAGATTCTAAAGATGAAACGAGACCAATTCCTAAAATCATGATGGCAATGCCAAAGTGAGAAAATTCCATTGATAAATTCATCTTTCGTGAATTTTTCAGCTGTAAAAAAGAGTAAATAATTAAACCTGCTAAAATGCTAGATATCATTAAATTGGTAATTATTATTGATAGAGAAATATTATTTAAAAACAATATACTCAAAATGATTGTCATGAGAATTAAGATTGCAAGATAAGCGTAAAGATTTTTAAGTTTTGTAGATCTTGAAGACCAATTTGTAAGTATTCCAAATCCTTGAAAAAAAGCTAAAAAGAATGCTATCGGAACCGTAACTGAATCAAAGTAAGGTTTACCAACAGAAATATCTTTCCCTCCAGAAAAAATTTCATAGATTATTGGATAAACAGTCCCAAAAAGAATAGCAACCGCCAAAATAATTAAAAATACGTTATTTATTAAAAAGAAAAATTCTTTCGAGAGAATAGATCCATATGAATATGAGACATCATTAAGTTTGGAACTTGAATAAATTCCTAAGGAAAAAATCAAAACAAATATTATTATAAATAGAAGAATTAATCCTCTTTCTGGATCCAAAGCAAAAGTGTGAACTGAGGTAACAATTCCTGACCTAACTAAAAATAATCCGACGTAGCTAGATAAAATTGCGCCTAAAGATAGAAGCACTGTCCATCTAGAAAAAATATTTCTTTTAGAAGTGGCTATTGCAGAATGAATCAAAGCGGTTGCAATTAACCAAGGTATTAAAGAAGAGTTTTCAACTGGATCCCAAAACCACCAACCTCCCCAGCCAAGTTCATAGTATGCCCACCAACTTCCTAGAGCTATACCTAAGGTTAAAAAAGACCAAGAAACTACCGACCAATTTTTTAGATCGCTTGCCCAGTTTGAATAACTCTGATCTACACAGCGAGCCATTGCTATAGAAAATGGCACAGTTAATGCAGTATAACCAAGATAAAGAGTTGGCGGATGGATGGTAAAAGCAAAATCTTGCAATAAGGGGTTTAAATCTAAACCTCCTTCGGGCGAAAAAGGCAGTAACCTTTCGAAAGGATTCGACGTGAAGATGACAAAACCTGAAAAAAGGGAAAATATAACGAATAGAAAAAATACGCCAAAACTAGATTTAGATTTTAAGTAATAAATCAAAGTCCAAAGACTAAGAAATAAAAGATACAAAAGCATAGAGCCTTCATGGCCGCCCCATAATGCTGCAAATTTATAATAATCGGGAAGGTTTTCATTTGAATTATTTGCCACATATAAAACACTAAAATCATCCATTAAAAAACTTATTTCAAGACATAAAAAACTTAATAAAACGCTTAAAAAAAATAGATAAACAATTTTAGGAGAAATTATGAAATTATTATTTCTATAAAACGAGAAAGAGTTACCACAGACATAAAAACTAGAAATGCTAAAAGCTAAAACTAAAAACAATAAACCTATTTCTGGAATCATTTTTCAAGAGCCTTTTTAACTTCTTTGGGTACGTAGTTTTCATCATGCTTTGCTAAAATTTGATAAGCATCGAGACTCATCTTATTTTTATCAAAATAGCCTGTAGCAACTACTCCAGCATTTTCTTTAAATAAATCTGGAAGAATGCCTATGTAATTTACTGCAATAGAGTTTTTTAAATCAGTAATTATAAACGCTATTTCTAAAGAGTCTGTTGATCTCTTTAAACTTCCGATTTCAACTAAACCTCCTGCTCTGATTGCATTTCTTCCTTGAGGTGGATTCTCGAACAAATCTGATGGTGAGTAAAATAAATTTACATTATCTTTGATAGCAAAATAAACCAAAATAAATGCAAGAGCTGAACAAAAAACTATGAACAAAACTCCGTAAAGTCTTTTTAACCTATGTTGTTTCATTATTTTTTATCTTGGATTCGTTCTTTTTTATTTTCGCCAGTGGCAAATAAATTAAAACTAAGCAAATAATTCCAGTCGCTGAAACAACTGACCAGATATGAATATTAAATTCTCCAAAATCCATAATTAATTATAATTTGAAACTTTTTTGAACCAATCCTTGTTTTGCTCTCTGGTAGAAATTTCTGCTCTCATAGAAAGCAATCCAGTAAAAAATACAAACAAATAAATTCCTAAAATTGAGAGCAGTAAAGGGAGAAGCATTTCACTGGATATAGAAGATTCGCCGGTAATGGATATTGATGCAGGTTGATGAAGAGTATTCCACCAATCAACTGACTTTTTTACAATTGGAAGATTTACTACTCCAACTAAAGTTATTATAGAAACCGCTGTGTCGGCAGACTTTCTGGAGGCAAAAGTTGATTGCATGCCAATGATTGCTAAATAAAATAAAAAAAGTACTAAAGTAGAAGTCAATCTAGCATCCCATACCCACCAAGTTCCCCAGGTTGGCTGCCCCCAAATAGCTCCACTCATTAATCCGATAAAAGTAAAAGCTGCACCTATAGGGGCAAGACTTTTGATATAAACTCCTGCCATTTTCATACGCCATATTAAAAAAACTGCTGCTGCAATAGACATTGAATAATAAATAACTTGGGATACGGATACGGCTGGAACATGAAAATATATTATTCGATATACATCTCCTTGGACCGCATCAGTGGGAGAGAAAAATAAACCCCAAATTGAAGAAATAACTATCAAAGAGATACTTAGAACTCCAGCAAATGGTATTACTTTTCCAGAAATTTTGTAAAACCATGGAAAAGATCCAAGTTTGTGATAAAAATTCTTTAATGTTTGAAACATATCTAATTAAAATGAAGTTTCAATGCTCCAACTGAAGCGAACAAAATAATCGGTAACAAAAAAATAAGTATTGCTGTAAGAAGCAAGATATTTGATGAAAAGTTAATACCGTTTAATGAGTAGTTAATAGCCTGAGTGCCCAATATTAAAACCGGTAAACTCAAAGGCAGCATTAAGGCAGGTCCGGTGATGCTATTCTTGCCAAGTGAAAGTGCTCCAGCTAGGGCTCCAAAAAGACAAATGGTTGGCGTTCCAATTAACAAACTTATGATCAAAGGTTTTAAGCCTTCTATAGGAAGATAAAGTAAAAAAATAGAAAACATAGAAAGGACAATGATTGGTAAACAACTAAAAATCCAATTTACAAAAATTTTTATCAAAACAATCAAAGATAGGTTCTGTCCAGATGCTAATAAAAGCTCAATACTTCCATCTTCATAATCTTCAGCAAAAATATTTTGAAAAGATATCAAAGTAGACAACAAAACCGTAATCCAAATTAAACCTGGGGCTAAATTTTTTAATATGTCTGGATCGTTGGAAATTCCAATTGGATACAAAGAAATAGAAATTAAAAAAAAGACTACTGGACTAATGAAAGACGAAGACTTTCTAGAATAGATAAGAAATTCTTTTTTAAGTATTTTTACAAAGTAAATCATTAGTTAAACAAGTTCATATCAATTAAAGAAAAATCCTCATTAGATCTATCGTGAGATGAAAAGATAATTTTTGCTCCGGTACTAATTTTTATATCAAAGATTTCTTTAAGAAGATCAGTTGTTTTTCGATCTAAATTATTAAACGGTTCATCAAGAAGATATAAATTAGCGGTTGAAAGCATAAAACAAGCAATATTGATTTTTCTCTTTTGACCTTCTGAGAGATATGCAGACTGGATATCAGAATAATCAATAAGATCTAATTTTTTAAGAACAGAATTAATCTGGGAGTAAGAAATTTTAGGTAGTCTGATGTCAAAAAATATATTCTCTCTTACTGATAAATTATTTTTTAATCCAGCTTTGTGACCTGAATAAAATACTAATTTTTTTTCTGAAAAAGATAAGTCTCCTTCGTAATTTTTATAGATACCTGAAAGAATCTTGAGCAAAGTTGATTTGCCGGAACCATTGTCTCCTACAAGCTTAAAAACGCTATCGTTTGTAGTTTCAAAGCTAAGATTTGAAAAAATATATTTATCGTCAAACTTGTATGATAAATTTGCTGTTTTTAGCATCTAAATATGCAGTTATTACTAAAATTAATTAATTTTGGCCGTTATTATAACTATAATATCTAATCAAAATTTGAGTATTAAATATGGACTTTGGAAAGAGAATAAGTATAGAAGCCGTAGAAGAAGGTAATGAATTCATGCCAAAGTTTGACGATCAGGGACTTATTCCAGTAATTACTATGGAAGAAGGCTCAAACCTGGTTTTAATGCATGGATATCTCAATAAAGAGGCATTGCAACTGTCTATTGAGACTAAAAAAGCTCATTATTGGAGTAGAAGCAGAGAGCAGTTATGGAAAAAAGGTGAAACAAGCGGTCTTTATCAAAATATTAAAGAGATTCTTGTTGATGATGACCAAGATTGCGTTATTTTTAAAGTAGAAGTTGAAGGTTCAGGAGCAAGTTGTCACGTTGGTTATAAATCATGTTTCTACAGATCAGTAGAAAACCTTAAGGACTTAGAGTTTATTGAAGATGAGAAATTATTTGATCCTGAAGAAGTATACGAAGGACAAGAAAATCCTACCAAACTTTAAATTTAGCCCTTGTAGTTTAATCGGATAAAACGGCCGCCTCCTAAGTGGCAGCTCCAGGTTCGATTCCTGGCAGGGGCACCAAAAAATAGTTTGTATAATTTTTACGTTCTGGGCTTAGCTTCGTTAACGTTTAACTTTCTGCCTTCAAGCTCTGAATCATTCATCGCTTCAATAGCTTCTGGTCCACCAGATTCTAACTCAACAAATCCAAATCCTCTTGATCTATTAGTCGCTCTATCAGTTATTACGTTTGCGGATATAACGGTTCCAAAGTCGGAGAATAATTCTTCGAGCTTAGAGTTGTCTACACTCCATGGGAGATTTCCTACATATAATTTCATATTTACCTAATTAATATTCGCATTAAATACTAAATAAAAATTAATATCAGATTTATTTTCAAAATTCTCTGAAAAAGTTAAGTATATAACTGTAAAAAATTATCCCCCTTGCTTGGCAAGAGGGATCATTTTTATTTTGAAGCTTTGTCGATAGCTTGTGAAATATCAGCAATTATATCTTCGCTATTCTCAATACCAATTGAAAGTCTTACGTAGCCTGGAGTTACTCCAGCAGATAACTGTTCTTCTGGAGCTAACTGACTATGTGTTGTTGTTGCCGGATGAATTGCAAGAGATCTTGAGTCACCAATATTAGCAACGTGATAAAGAAGCTCTAAAGAATCAATGAATTTACTTCCAGCTTCTTTTCCGCCAGGTAGCTCGAAACCTATCAAAGCTCCATACCCACCTGTCATGTATTTGTCGGCTTTTTCTCTTTCTGCACCTTCAAAAATTCCAGGATAAGTAACTGATTCAACTTTTTTATTAGAAGCTAAAAATTCAGCAACTGCTTGAGCGTTTTTTGCATGCTCTTTCATTCTCAACGGCAAAGTTTCTAATCCTTGTATAAACATCCAAGCATTGAATGGGCTCATTGCTCCTCCTAAATCTCTTAATAAAGTTGTTCTCAGTTTTAGTAAGTATGCAAAAGGAAGTCCCATATTTTTTGTAACTTGTTCATCCCAAACGACACCGCCGTAACAAGGATCAGGAGTATTCATTGCAGGTTGTCTGTCTGCGCCTGCTTTGCCCCAATCAAAATTTCCCCCATCAAGAATTAAACCTCCAATAGTCGTTCCATGGCCTCCGATATATTTTGTTGTTGAGTAGGTAGTTATTGCTGCACCATGATCAAATGGACGACATAGAACCGGCGCTGAAGTGTTATCAACAATCAAAGGAATGTCGTGTTTTCTTCCTATTTCTGCCACTTCACTAATGGGAAAGACGTGAAGTTTAGGATTTGGAAGGGTTTCAGCAAAATAAGCTCTTGTTTTATCATCTGTTGCTTTTTCAAAATTTTCTGGATCTGTTGGATCAACAAATCTAACTTCAATACCCATTTCTTTAAGATTATTTTTAAATTGGTTATAAGTTCCACCATAAAGATGAGAAGAAGAAACGATATTATCTCCTGCTCTCGCAAGATTTTGGATTGAATATGCTGATGCGGTCTGTCCAGATGATACTGCTAGGCCAGCAGCGCCTCCATCAAGTGCAGCCATTCTTTGTTCTAGCACGTCACAAGTAGGATTCATTATCCTGGTATATATATTTCCAAATTCTTGTAATCCAAACAGACTTGCTGCATGAGCAGTGTCATTGAATTGAAAACTTGTAGTTTGATGAATAGGTACAGCAACAGAACCAGTGGTCTCATCATTTCGCCAACCAGCATGTAATGCAATAGTTTCTAAATTTTTACCTTCATAAGCCATAATTTCTCTCCTTAATAAATTAAAAAAACCTGTTTGCTTACGCTAAACAGGTTTAAAAAAATCCTTTTTAGCATTATTTATAAAGCGTTTGCAAGTCGGTTAAATCAACGCTATAAATGCAATATACACAAAAAAATCAAAAAAGAGAAAAAAAATGAAAGATTTTGAAAGTTTAAAAACTTCGTTAAAAAATAAAATTTTTACAGTTTCCTTTAACCGGTCAGATAAAATGAATACTTTTTCAGGGCAGATGTTGAAAGATATCCTCGAGGTTCTTGATGAGGCTGAAAAAAATGATGAAATAAGAGCTGTAATTTTTACAGGTTCTGGAAAGGCTTTTTGTGCTGGTGCAGATTTATCTTCGGGTGAAGATACTTTTGATATGTCAGATAATGGAAAGTCCCAAGTGGAAGTAAAAAGAGATACTGGAGGAATACTTACTTTGAGACTGTTTGACTTTAAAAAACCATTAATTGCCGCTATAAATGGTGCGGCAGTTGGTGTTGGAGTAACAATGACTTTGCCTATGGATGTAAGAATCTGCTCTGAGGAGGCAAAATTTGGATTTGTTTTTGCCAAAAGAGGTATTGTTCCTGAGGCCTGCTCAAGTTGGTTCCTTCCCAGAATAGTGGGAATTTCCAATGCTCTTCAATGGTGTTTAAGTGGAAAAATTTTTATGCCAGAAGAAGCTTTAATTAAAGGTTTGGTCACTGAAATTACTCCAGCAGATAAATTGCTTGAAAGAGCAGAAGAGATAGCTGCTGATTTTGTTGAAGCCACTTCAAGTCTTTCAGTAACTCTTATAAGGCAAATGTTATGGAAAATGTTAGGAGCTGATCACCCCATGGAAGCTCATAAAATAGATTCCAGGGGAGTTTATTCACTTGGTAAAACAGGCGAAGCGACCGAAGGTGTTATGTCTTTTTTAGAAAAACGAGAACCAAATTTTCCTGGGAAAGTTAGTAAGGATTTGCCCGAATTTTATCCTTGGTGGGAAGAGAAGGAATTTAAATAATGTCCTGGAAAAAAGAAATTTCTCAAATAAAATTAAGAGAAAAATTAGCTAAACAACAAGGCGGTCCTGACGCAGTTAAACTGCAACATAATAAAGGCCGTTTAACTTTAAGAGAAAGAATAGACATTCTTTTGGATAAAGATTCTTTCGAAGAAATGGGGAAAATTGCAGGAGGAGCCGAATATGATGATGAAGGTAATATTTCTTCTTTAACTCCTGCAAATTTTATTTTAGGATTTGGGAAAATAGACAATCGAGACATTATTATTGGCGGAGAAGATTTTACGGTCAAAGGAGGTTCCCCGAATGCAGCAGGTTTAAGAAAAAGCATTTATACAGAAGACCTAGCTGTTAAGCACAAATTCCCTCTAGTTCGTTTGCATGAAGGAGGTGGTGGTTCAGTTGCCGGGCCAAGTAAAGAAAAAAAAGGTTATGGAGGAGATCCTGTTTTTGCAAGGTCTAGGTTTAAGTCTGTTGCAACAAGTCTCAAAGAAGTACCAGTTGTCTCTGCTGCTTTGGGTCCTGTAGCCGGCTTACCTGCATCCCGTTTTGTTGGATCTCATTTTAGAATTATGACAAAAGATACTGCGCAAATATTAGTTGCTGGTCCTGCAGTAGTTTCAAGAGCATTTGGAAAAGAATTTACAAAAGAAGAGTTAGGCGGTTCTGAAGTGCATAAAAAGAATGGTGTTACAGACAATATAGCGGAAAATGAGGAAGATGCATTTCGTCAAATAAAAAAATTTCTTTCTTTCTTTCCTTCAAACATCTACGAATTATCTCCTAGAAAAGAAAGCGAAGATGATTTGAAAAGAGCGGAAAAAATTCTTGAAGAGATTATTCCTAAAGATAGAAAAAAGACTTATGAAATGCGTGACGTTATTAAAATGGTCGTAGATGATAAGGACTTTTTTGAAATGTCTTATTTCTTTGGAAGAGGAATTATTACTGGTTTTGCAAGATTGAATGGCTATTCGGTTGGGATCTTTGCAAATGACAGTAATTTTTATGCTGGCTCAATGACAGCTGATAATGCAAAAAAAACAACTCGTTTTATTAAATTATGTGATCAATTCAATATCCCAATTTTGACGATTGTTGATGAGCCTGGATTTTTAATAGGCAAAAAAGCTGAAGAAGATGCAACCATTCTTTATGGTACTGAAGCAGTATTGGCTGCAGCCGATTCATCCATTCCTTGGTGTACTTTACTAGTAAGAAAGTCTTTTGGAGTGGCAGCTGCTGCCCATTTTGGTGAAGATTCATATGTCCTTGCATGGCCATCTTCTGAAGCTGGCGCACTTCCTCTTGAAGGAGGCGTTGCGGTTGCATTTGGTAAAGAAATAGCTAAAGCAAAAGATCCTGAAAAAAAGAGGAAAGAAATCGAAGATAAGCTAGCTAAGTCTCAAAGTCCATTTCCGAGAGCAGAAGCATTTTCTGTCCATGAAATCATTGACCCGAAAGACACAAGGCAGTATCTTTGCTCATGGATTAGTAGAGTCCAAAAAAGTTTACAAGTAAAATTATTAGAAAATAAATAAATAAAGAGGATAAGTATGAAAATTTGTGAAGAATTTTATATTAATGGTGAATGGGTAAAACCAATAAATGAACTCAAAACATTGGATGTTATAAATCCAGCAACTGAAGAGGTTTTCGGCAGAATCGCTTTAGGGGATAGCGCTGATGTTGATGCTGCTGTTGATGCAGCATATGAAGCTTTTGAAACTTTTTCTTTAGTATCTGTTGACGATAGAGTAGCTCTTTTAGAAAAAATCCTGGAAGTTTACAAAGGCAAATATGACGAAATAGCGGAAACAATTTCATATGAAATGGGTGCTCCTATAGGTTTGTCAAAGGCTGCCCAAGCAGCTACAGGACTTGGTCATTTCAGCACCGCTTTAGAGACACTTAAAAATTATAACTTTGAAGAAGTTAAAGGATCAGCGTTAATTAGGAAAGAACCTATTGGAGTTGTTGGAATGATAACTCCCTGGAATTGGCCAATAAATCAGATTTCTTGCAAGGTAGGACCAGCTATTGCTGCCGGATGCACAATGGTTTTAAAACCAACAGAAATTGCACCTTTTAATGCTATTTTGTTAGCAGAAGTTCTTCATGAAGCTGGAGTTCCTAAAGGAGTCTTTAATCTAGTTAATGGAGATGGACCGACGGTTGGAGAAGCAATGTCATCCCATCCTAAAATCGATATGATGTCATTCACTGGATCTACAAGAGCAGGTGTTGCAGTTGCCAAAGGTTCAGCAGATACGGTTAAAAGAGTCCATCAAGAGCTAGGCGGTAAATCAGCAAATATAATTCTTGATGATGCAGATTTTGGAAAAGCTGTTACTAGAGGAACTGCTCACATGTTCAACAATACTGGACAATCGTGTAATGCACCTTCTCGAATGCTAGTACCAGCTGCAAGACAAGATGAAGCCAAGGAAGCTGCTAAGGCAGTTGCTGATGGAATGAATGTAGGTAATCCATCTGATGAGTCAACAAATATGGGTCCTGTTGTGAGTGATGTTCAATTTAACAAAATACAGGGGTTAATTGAAAAAGGTATAGAAGAAGGAGCTGAGTTGGTTGTAGGTGGTCCAGGAAAACCAGAAGGTCTTAACCAAGGGTATTTTGTAAAACCAACTGTTTTCTCAGATGTGTCAAATGACATGACTATTGCTAAAGAAGAAATTTTTGGTCCTGTTTTATGCATTATTCCTTATAAAGATGAAGAAGATGCAATAAAAATAGCAAACGATACTCCTTATGGACTATCAGGGTATGTATCCTCTGAAGATCCAGAACATGCTTTAAGTGTGGCTAGAAGAATAAGGAGTGGTAATGTTCATATTAACAACAAACCGACAGGTATTGATGCTCCATTCGGTGGATTTAAGCAGTCAGGCAATGGAAGAGAATGGGGAGAATTCGGCTTCGAAGAGTTTTTAGAAATAAAAGCTGTAATGGGCTACGCTTCTAAATAAAAAATTTTCGGATACTAAAATGACTATTCTAGTGACCGGTGGAGCTGGTTACATAGGTAGTCATTTTGTAAGGCTTTTAGAAAAAAAAAACTTAGAATTTCTCATTTTAGATAACTTTTCAACAGGTCATAAAGATTTTGTAAAAAATAAAAAACATCTTGAATTAGATTTAAAAAATGAAGACGATTTGTTTGAAAAACTTGAAGATGAAAGTTTTTCCTCTATCGTCCACTTCGCCGGTTCTTCGTTAGTTTCTGAGTCTCAGGAAAAAGCAGAAGAGTATTTTAATAATAATGTCCTTGCATCTAAGAATTTAGTTAAATTTGCTTTAAAAAAGAATGTAAAAAAACTTATTTTTTCGTCATCTGCAGCTGTTTACGGTAATCCCGAAGAAATTCCTATCAAAGAAAGTCATGTGACGAATCCTATAAATAATTATGGAAAAAATAAACTTGAAATAGAGAAATTTCTCAAAGATATATCAAAAGAGTTTCCCCTTGACGTTGTATGTTTAAGATATTTCAATGCTGCAGGTGCAGATGATAAAGGTGATATTGGAGAAAATCGCAATCCTGAAACTCACCTAATTCCAAATGTAATAAATAGTGTATTAAATTTTACAAAACTAATTGTAAATGGCGATTCATTTGATACAAAAGATGGCACCTGTGTAAGAGATTATGTTCATGTGAATGATTTAGCTAATGCACATCTTTTAGGTTTAGATTTCTTAGAATCTAATAAAGGTTTTCATGTCTTTAATTTAGGATCTGAAAAAGGTTTCTCTAATAAGGAAATTATTTCCGAATGCAGAAAGCTTTTGAAGAAGGAAATTTACTTCGAGATTGGGCCAATCAGAGAAGGAGATTCAGATGTTCTTGTTGCAGATTCTACTAAATCTAAAGAGAAATTAGGTTGGAAGGTAGAAAACAATTCCCTGGAAGATATAATCTGCTCTGCGATAAATTTTCATAAAAATGTTAAAAAAACTTAAAATTTTTTTTATTCTCTTAATATGTTCTATTTGTAGCCATGCTTTTTCTGATCCTTGGCTAAATGGAAAAGAAGAATTTAATATAAAAAAACTTGAATATCTATCGATTAGAAATGGATTTTCAATAGATTCTTCAGCTTACCCTATTCCTCTTGCGCTTGTAAGAAATCCAAACGAAGAGATGTTTAATAATATGTCTCTCATGACAGAATATATAAATTTAGCAGATGAGATAATTGAAAATGAATCAAAAAGATTTATTAATGAGTTTGGTTTTTCGACAAATTCAGAATTCAATCCCTTTAGATTTATTGATTCTAGAAATAAAGAGAAAAATTCTTTATTTTTTTCAACTTCATATCTTGGTGACAGATTTGCTTCGAAAATTTCTATAACTGCGCTTGAAAACACTTACGAAGACAAAAAATATGATTTTAGTGACTCATACTTTGCAGTTGTTTCCGGAAATTTTATTTTAGGTATTGGAAATTATGATAGATGGTGGGGGCCCTCCCATCATGCAAGTTTAATACTTTCAAATTATGCTAAGTCATCTCCTGGACTATTCATCAGGTCCTTGGAAGGGTTTACTTCAAACCTGCCCTTTATTAGAAGTTTTGGAAAATTAAATTTTTCTTTCTTTGCAAATCAACTAGGAAATAAAAGAAAAATAAAAAATCCTTTTTTGATTGGCGGAAGACTTTCTTTCAATCCTGTGAACGGTCTTACTGTAGGATTGACTAGATCCATCATGTTTGGAGGAGACGGAAAAGATAATAGTCTTAAAGCTTTATGGGATTCCGTTCGGGGAGATGCTTCAATAATGAAGGGTGATTCAGATTCTAATATAGATAATGAATTAGCTGGCTTCGATTTGAAATATAGTTTCAATGTTAACGATCTTGTTTGGAGTATCTACGGACAATATATTGGAGAAGACGGCACGGACTATTGGCCTTGGAGAACTTTTTATAGTTTAGGTACTGAATTTATTTTTGAAAAAAGAGGATTATTCAGAAGTGTATCCTTAGAATATTATGATACTTTTTACTATGGTGTTGATACTGGTGACAATGTTATTTACGAACATGGAAATTACTCTTCGGGTTATAGATATAAAGGAAATCCAATAGGAGCTTTTATTGATGGGGACTCAGAATATATTAATCTTTCCATTCAAACAGAAATTACTGAAAAAAATCTTATCAAACTAGACTTTATTTATGGTGAGTTTAGTAAAGATCAAGGGCCATTAACTTTCGCATCCGGATCTGACAATACTTGGGCAAAAAATGAGGGCGAAATTTTTGGCATTCTGTTTAAATTTGAATTCAAATTAGATCAGAAGATATTTTTGTCGTTAAATGTAAACGCTTTGAATGAAGACTTTACATATAGAAATAAAATTATTGAGAGAGAGATGTTAGGTATGGATTTTAAATATCGCTTTTAATTTCCCAATTTCCCCTGTCTATCACACCTGTGACGACCTATTTTGAAATTTCTTAATTCGCCATGTTTAGTTTTTCTACCGCTGACCCTTTTTCTCCAAAGTCTAAAACTAGATGGCTTTAAATTATTTCTCATAATTGAAATTAATTCTCCATGAGTTATAGAAAACTCTTTTTCAATAACCTCAAATGGAGTCCTGTCTTCCCAAGCCATTTCGATAATTCTATTGGTGCTTTCTAAATCAATGTTTTTTAAGGCTTTCTTCATTATCGTTCCAATGTGAAATTATTTTTTGATTATCTTCAATCCATCTTTCAAGCTGAAGAATTACGTAGTCTTGCCCCATTACTAAATCGAAATTCTCTTGAGGCATTAAATCTTTTTCCTGGGACATTAATTCAGCCAGTGTTAGAAGATTTTCCGTCTGCTCTTCATATTCTTTAAGCAAAGGTGATTTCTTATCTTGAAAAGCATTCTGTATTTCATCCAAAAGAGCTGTTTTGAGTTCCTGTAATTCAAAAGCATCCATAATGCATTATAAAAAAGAATATTCAGTTTATTTAAGAAATTTGCTTAGTTACGAATTTATTTCTAAACTAAGAAGCAACTGCTTCAAAAGCATTTGAAGCAATCCTGACGATTTCATCTATTTCTTCTTCGCCATGTGCTGCCGATAAAAAATGATTATGATAACTTGTCAGATACAGACCGCGCGAAAGGCATTCATCTGTCCATTGAATATGAAAATCTTTATTTTGATTTTCAATTCTAAAATATGGCATTGATGAGACTCCAGTTACCTTCATCTTTAGTCCAAATTCATCTCCAGCAGAAATCAGTTCTTTTTTTAACTTTTCTCCGTTAGCGTTCATGATTTCTATGGCATTTACTTTTTGCAATTCTTCTAATGTTGCTTTGGAAGCAGCCATAGGAGCCGAATTAAAAAACTGTGTTCCACTAAAATAAACTCTATTTGCAGCATCTTTTAAGGAATCTTTACCAACCAACGCAGAAATTGGATATCCATTAGCCATAGCCTTGCCCAAACAGACTAAATCAGGGCTAAAACCAAAGGCATTATGAGAGCCATGTAGATCAATTCTAAATCCAGTTCTTACATCATCAACAATGATAATAATGTTGTGTTCCTTACACTTTTTTTGAATGTGTTCCCAATATCCATCATCAGGCAAAGAGTTATCCTTTGATGTTGGATGATCGTATGGACTAGAAATAAAACACGCGATTTCACTGCCAAAAGAAGAAATCATCTCATCAAATTCTTTGGTGCTATTCCATTCAACCGAAAGCACTTCATCGCTATCTGAATCAATAACTCCTGGATTGCTGCTGTTTTGCATCCATCCATTAGCTCCGTGATAACCATTATTAATTTTTAAAATTTTTGATTTTCCTGTTTCTGCTCTTGCGACCATAACAGCCAATTGAGTACTGTCGCCCCCATTTTTTCCAAAAAGAGCCCAATCGGCAATATCGATCATATCCGTTAATGTTTCAGCTAGCTCAATCATTATCGGAGAAGCTACACTGACTGTATTTCCTAAATCGTATTGAGATCGTGCAGCTTGATCAATTTTTGGATTGTTATAGCCAAGGATCATTGGCCCCCAGCCACAAATTAAATCCAAATACTTATTTCCGTCTACATCCCAAAAATATGCATCTTTTGCTTTTGAAAAGAACTTAGGACCTTCTTCTCTAACCGCATATTTATAATGACCAAAAATTCCACCTGGAATTAATTCTTGAGCTTTTATAAAAAGTTTGTCAGATTTTTTTTGATTTAATTTCATTTATACAACTACTCTACCAATAAATATGGCGGAGAGGGAGGGATTCGAACCCTCGATGCAGGATTACCACATACTCCCTTAGCAGGGGAGCGCTTTCAACCACTCAGCCACCTCTCCTATTACTTTTCAAGATTAAAAGCATCATGCAAGGACTTTACTGCCTGATGAGCAAGATCCTCTTTAACTATGACAGATATTTTAATCTCAGAAGTTGAAATCATTTCAATGTTTATATTTTTTTCAGCTAGAGTTTTAAACATAGTGGCTGCAACTCCAGCATGCGATTTCATCCCAACTCCAACTATAGAAACTTTACTGATGTCTTCATTCAACTCAATTTCTCCACCTCCAAATTCTTTGGATAAATTAGAAAGAATTTTTTTTGTTTCTTGAGATTTTTCGCGTTTTACAGTGAAAGTAAAGTCTGTGGTTTTATCTTCAGAAACGTTTTGGATAATAATATCCACTTCAATACCTTTTGAGCTTATGGGGTCTAAAATCTTTGCCGCAATACCTGGAATATCGGGTACTTTTCTAATAGTTAACTTAGCATCATCGCTGGTATGCGTTACTCCAGAAATTAAAGCATCTTCCATGTTTTCTTCTCCATTGATAAGTGTTCCTTCATCATCAGTAAAACTAGATTTTACCCTTATTGGCATATTATATTTACTAGCAAATTCCACAGATCTAATTTGCAAAACTTTAGCGCCTAAGCCTGATAATTCCAACATTTCTTCAAAAGTTAATTTATCTATTTTTTTGGCTTTTTCATAAACGTTAGGGTCGGTTGTATATACACCATTCACATCAGTGTATATCTGACATTCTTCGGCTTCCAAAGCAACAGCTAAAGCAACTGCCGAAGTGTCAGAGCCACCTCTTCCAAGCGTGGTAATATCCCCTTCTTCGTTGACACCTTGAAAACCTGTTATGACCGGAGTTATATCTGCAGATATATCTTTTAGAATATTTTTTGTATCAATCGAATTAATTCTGGCTTTTCCATGATAGTCATCTGTTCTTAGGCCAAGTTGAAAAGCAGTATAAGATTTTGATTTAACTTTTTCATTTCTCAACGTCATAGCTAACAAAGCTACAGACACCTGCTCACCCGAAGAAATCAAGGCGTCGTATTCTCTGGGATCGGGTGTTTCTTGAACTTTTTTTGCCAAATCGATCAACCTTTGAGTTTCACCTGCCATAGCTGATACAACGGCAACAACTTTTTTTCCTTTTGTAGATGTATCTTTGATAATTTTCGCAACAGCTTTGAATCTATCAGTATCAGCAAGCGAAGTTCCGCCAAACTTTTGGACAACTATGTTAGACATTAGTATTTTTAAATCTCAGTTAGAATTTTTTCAGCAGAAATTAATATTTCATCAAGTTTTTTTGAAGCTGGTCCACCTGCTTGTGCAAAGTCCGGTTTTCCTCCTCCTTTTGCTCCTATAATTTTGGAAAGCGAGTCTAGCAAATTTCTTGCATCATAAGTAGCGGAAATGTTATTTGATACTGTAACCAATATTGTTGATTTTTCTTCCATAGATCCGACAAGAATAATTATTAAATTACTTACCTCTTTTTTTAGACTGTCTAAGCTACCTCTTAGTTTGGATAAGTTAAGATTATCTATTCGCTTTAAAATTATATTTATTTTGCCCACAGTCTTATAGTTACTTTTCATATCATCTAACAAGTTCTGATAAATCTTTTGTTCTACTTTTTTTAAGTCTTCTCTATAAGCATTAATTAAATTTGTTTTATCCTTTAAAAATGTGGGGAGATTTTCTACTGAAACATTAAAAGTCTCTGCCGTATTCAGTAAGTCGGTTTTATTGTCAGCCTTATCCTTGATTGCAAGATCGCCAGAAATAGCTTCTATTCTTCTTACTCCAGAAGAAATACTTGTTTCTGAGATTATTTTAAAACTTTTGATTTCTGAACTATTTTTTACATGAGTTCCGCCACACAACTCAGTGGAATAATCTCCTGCTATTTTTAAAACTCTCACTTGATCGCCATATTTTTCTCCAAAAAAGGCAATTGCTCCAAGTTTTTGAGATTCTTCAATTGAAGTTTCAATTATTTGTGTGTCCTCGGCAGATACTATTGCCTGATTGACTTCTTGCTCGATCTTGACAATTTCAGATTCTGAAAGTTTTTGTTTGTGTGAAAAATCAAACCTTAACTTCTCCTCGTTCACCAAAGAGCCTTTTTGTTGGACTTGTTCGCCTAAAATATTTCGCAAAGCAGAGTGCATAAGATGTGTTGCTGAATGATTGGATACAATTGCCCTTCTTCTTTCTGTGTTTATCTCAGCTTTAACTCTGTCATTAAGATTTATTGAACCCTTTTTGATCTTACTTATGTGAAGGTGAAAATTTCCTATCTTCTGAGTATCTAATACTTCAATGTCTAAACCCTTTGCACTGAGTTTTCCTTTATCGCCAACTTGACCTCCAGATTCTCCATAAAATGGAGTAGAATCAAGAACGATCATGCACTCTCCTTCTGAAGCAGATTTAACTTCTTTACCGTCTTTGAAAATTAATTTGATTTCAGATTCAATGGAACTATCTTCGTAGCCGACAAATTTTGTCTCATCTTCTAAATCAATTGCAGCTGGCAAGAGGGCATTAAATTTGCTTTCTTTTTTTGCGTTTGCTCTTTGCGTTGCCATCAGCTTTTCATAACCGGAAAGATCTAAGCTAAGTTCATTTTCCTGAGCTAAATCTCTAGTCAGGTCAACTGGAAATCCATATGTATCATAAAGTTTAAAAATAAGCTCTCCGGGTAAAGTCGTTTTTTTTGAGTCTTTAATTTCTTCCTCAAGAAGTCTCATTCCCTGTTTTAAAGTTTCTCTGAATTGATCTTCTTCGGATTTAAGTTCCTCCAAAATAACAGTCTTATTTTTTCTGACATCCGGATAAGTTTCTAATAATGATTCACCCAGCGTGTCAAAAATATCCGCAAAAGAAAAATCTTTTTCACTGTTTATTTTGTAGGCATGTGTAAGAGCTCTTCTAATGATTCTTCTTAAAACATATCCTCTTCCTTCGTTGCTTGGGTTCACGCCATCAGAAATTAGAAAGACAGATGATCTAAGATGATCTGCTATAACTCTTAATGATGGATTCACAAGATTTTTTTCATTTAATGTTTTGGCAATTGATTCAATAATGTTATTAAAAATATCCGTTTTATAATTGTCGCTAGTTTTTTGTAATACTGCTGTAATTCTTTCCAAGCCCATTCCAGTGTCGACACATTGCTTTGGAAGATTGGAAAGTTTGCCATTGTGATCTCGGTTATATTGCATAAAAACCAAGTTATAGATCTCTACAAACCTTTCGCCAGTGTCTATACCTTCTTGTGGTGCTTCTCCGGGAAGATTTTCACCATGATCATAAAATATTTCCGAACATGGACCGCAAGGACCTGTATCTCCCATGGACCAAAAATTGTCTTCGCTAAGTCTTGAGAGTCTTTCAGCAGGAAACTTTATTTTTTTAAGCCATATATCTTCTGACTCTTTGTCATCAACATGCACTGTTACCCAAAGTTTATCTTTATCTAGTTTAAATTTTTCTGTGAGAAGTTCCCAAGCTAACTCTATAGCTTGTTCTTTGAAGTAGTCCCCAAAACTAAAATTTCCAAGCATTTCAAAGAAAGTATGATGTCTGAGAGTAAAACCAACATTATCTAAGTCGTTATGCTTTCCCCCTGCTCTTACACATTTTTGAGATGAAGTTGCTTTATCAAAATTTACTTTCTCAGTGCCAAGGAATACATCTTTGAACTGATTCATCCCAGAATTGGAAAACATTAAAGTGGGGTCATTGAAGGGAACAAGGCTGGAACTCGTTACTTCTTTGTGTCCCTTCTGAACAAAAAAATCTAAGAAAGTCTTTCTTACTTCAGATGAATTCACGTTAATTAACTAAAAATTTCTGATAAAAAATCTTTAAAGATTTTCCAGGATCTCTGATCAGCTTCTTCTGAATAAACCGTTCCGAAACTTGGATCATTGGCATCAGGATTTGTGAAAGCATGCATGGCATTTCCGAAAGAGTGTAATTGCCAATCAACACTTTTTTTATTCATTTCCTCAGAAAAAGAGTCTATCTGGTCTTGACCTACCATAGGATCTAAATGGCCATGAAGGACTAATAGTTTTGCACTAATGTCTTTATCTTCAAGGTCTTCCGAACCAGATAAAAAACCATGAAAACTTACGGCCCCTTTTAAATCCACTCCGCTTCTGGCAAGGTCAAGAGAGACCAAGCCGCCAAAACAGTACCCCATGATCGCAATGTTTGAAGTATCTATTCCATCAAGTTTTTTTGCTGCCTCATATGCGCCAACAACGATCTGAGACAAATTTTTTCTATCATCCATCAAAGGCTGCATCATCGATTGATTCTCCTCATTAGATCCACCAACCTTTCCGTCTCCATACATATCAATAGCAAATGCATTGTATCCATCTTCAGCAAGCTTATTTGCTATACCTTCAACAAATCCATCTCTTCCTGCCCAAGTGTGAGCGATAAGAACACATGGAGCATTTTTAGCCTCTGGTTTTACATGTAAACCTTCAAATGTCTTAGAATTTACTTCATACGATACAAGTTCAGTATTCATCAATTTTCCTCCTTTAAACCTGTCTTAAATCTTTTTCCATTTTCAACATAATGTTCCGCAGAGCCTTTCAAAATAATCTTTAAATTATCATCAACCTCTTTCTTAACCTTTCCTGGAGATCCCATAACAAGCGAATTGTCTGGAATTTTTGTTCCCTCTGTAAGAAGAGTATTAGCACCGATCAAACAATTATTTCCAATTTCTACATTATTCAAGATGACTGAATTAATACCAATTAATGAATTGTTTCCTATAGTGCAACCATGAAGCATGACTTTATGGCCCACTGTGACATTTTCTCCAATGATAATTGGACTTCCAGGATCGACATGCAAAACCGATAAATCTTGAACGTTTGAACCTTTGCCAATGATAATTTTTTCTACATCACCTCTGATTACTGCACCAAACCAAACACTTACACCTTCTCCGAGTTCTACTTGACCCAGAACAGTTGCATTTGGAGCAATATAAAAATTATCTCCTACAGTTTTGACTCTATGCTGATCTAAAGTATAAATCATCTATATCAATATCTATTTCCATTAACTCCAGAAATTGTAATGTAAAACCTAAAGTTAATCCCCAAATTTTCTGGTTTTCATAATTTATAACTGGCGTCTCAAAGGTTTCACCACTTGCGTTGGTTATTTTGTTTGATATTAAAGGATCTTCTTTGAGATAGTTTAAAGGAACAGAAAAAATCGTTTCTACCTCTTTGGGATCTTTTTTAAACTTTAAACTTCCTGCAGCGTAACCTACATAAGGCGTGACACTTATTCCAAATCTTGATTCTTGAGGATCCATCCGGCCAAGTATTCTAATTGAATTAGGCTCTATTCCAATCTCCTCATGTGTTTCCCTTAAAACAGTTTCGATTAGGCTTCTGTCTTCTTCTTCTTTTTTTCCGCCTGGAAATGCAACCTCTCCTGCATGGGAAGGTAATTTTTTAGATCTTTCTGTAAAAACGATTGAATAGTCGTTCTCATTATCAGTTATTAAAATTAATACTGCTGCTTGCGGTAATTTTTCATCTGATTGCTTCGGACTCAAATCACTTAGTCTTTTTTCTATGTAAGGGATCATTATGTTAATAAAACGTATTGAATTATACTTGTTAACTTTATTTAAACAGGAAGAATTTTGAATTTTTGTACTCAATGCGGAGGACCAGTTTCCAAAAAAATACCTCAAGGTGATAACCGAGAAAGGTATGTTTGCAACAATTGTGGGTACATACACTATCAAAATCCAAATGCTGTAGTTGGAACACTTCCTTACTGTGGCGATAAAGTATTATTGTGCAAGAGAGGTATAGAGCCAAGATTAGGCCTATGGACTCTTCCAGCTGGTTTTCTAGAAATGGGTGAAACCTTACAGGAAGGTGCATTGAGAGAAACTAAAGAAGAAACAAATTCTCAAGTAAAAATAGACAATATGTATTTTATGTTTGATATCCCTCAGATTGGTCAATTTTATGTTTTGTATAAAGCTTCAATAGAAGAGAATTCCTATTCTCCAACATCTGAAAGTCTAGAAGTAGACTTGTTTTCTTTTGATGAGATTCCTTGGGAAGAGCTAGCTTTTCCTTTTGTGCCAATCGCACTTAAGCAATTTTATGAGGATCTTGAAGAGGGTTCTTTTCCTTTCAGAAAAAAAGAACTAATCAAAAAATAGTTCTTAGAAAAATTTTCTTGCATTCAAAAAAAGTTTGAACCATGGACTATATTTTTCTTTTGAATCTGTCCAGGAAAGTTGGTTGTTTATAAAACTTCTCTCTGGATGAGGCATCATAATCAAAAACCTACCATCTGAATTTGTTAAAGCAGTTATTCCAAGAGATGATCCATTAGGATTTTCTGGGAATGTTTCAGCCTTAACTCCTTTATTTGTGCAAAATTGCATAGGCGCTAGTTTTTTAGAAATAATTTCTTGAGGTTTAATTTCGTCAGGAAAAATCATTCTACCTTCGCCATGATTAATAGGTACTAAAAGTTGAGAATCTTGCATATCATTAAAAAAAATAGAATTTGATTTATTAACTTTTACTTGGACCAATCTTGCTTCAAACCTTTCACTCTTATTTTGTCTAAGTTTAGGCCAATGGTCTGCTCCGGGAATTATTTCCTTAAGTTCAGACATTACCTGACAGCCATTGCAGACACCTAGAGCAAAAGTATGTTGACGATTAAAAAATTCATAAAAATTATTGTAAAGTTTTGAATTTGATTTGATGGATTGAGCCCATCCCTTCCCAGCACCAAGAACATCTCCGTATGAAAATCCGCCTGGAAAAGCGAGACCTTGAAAATCTTTTAATGAAGTCAGATCATTTATTAGATCTCTCATGTGAACGTCCATTACCTGAAAGCCTGCATGAGAAAATGCAGCCGCCATTTCAAGATGAGAATTTACGCCCTGATCTCTCATTATTCCTATCTTGGGATGTGTTTTAAAAAAAGTTTTTTTAACTTTGAAATTATATCTTTGCTTTAATTCAGATCTTTTTTTATCCAATAAATACCTATGTTCCTGAGTAGTTGTTTCAAAATTATCTCTTAAGAGTTTGATGTGATAAGAAACACTAGACCATGATTTCATTAACTGTTTGTAGCTAAGAATTATTTCCTGGCTGTGTGTTTTGAGATTTAAAGCATTGGAATTATTGGTCAATCCGATCTTAAAAAAAGAATGTTTTAGACCAAGCTTAGTAATCTTTTCCTTGAAAGTAAAAAAATCCTTTTTATCAATTTGAAATAAAAGTCCCAATTCTTCTGAGAAAAGTGCAGTATCTTCTTTTAGAGAAGAAATATTTGATAGGTCAAGATTTAAACCACACCCGCCGGCAATCATCATTTCAATTGCAGCAGCAATTAAACCTCCGTCTGAAATATCGTGAAAAGAATGGATTTTTTTCTTTTTAATTTGATTTGCTAAGAAATCATAGATTTTTGGGAATTCTTCTAAGCACTCTAAATCTGGAGTATCAGTAAAAAATTGCTGAGAAACCTCGGAAAGAATTGATCCTCCTAAACGTTTCTTTTTCTTTGAGAGATCCAAATAAACCAGGATAAAATCCTTGTTATTTAATAATTGAGGCGTCAAACTTCGCGAAACATCATTAATTTTTGAAAAAGCGCTTACAATCAAACTTTGCGGAGACAAGTTTGTCTTTTTCTGGTTTTTCCAAATTGTTTTCATAGATAAAGAGTCTTTTCCAACTGGAATTGTTATTTTCCATGGCTTACAAACTTTTTGAGTTAGCTCCCTTACGGTTTGGTATAAATCTGTCTTTCTTTTATCGTTGTCAGGGCTAGCCATCCAATTTGCTGATATCTTTGCATCTGATAGTTTTTCAATTCCTGAAGGCAAAAGATTCAAAATACTTTCTGCAAGAGCTAACTTCCCTGCAGCAATAGGATTAGAGATAGCTATAGGTGATTTTTCTCCCATTGACATTGCTTCTCCATTGCTCGAGTCAAAGTTTGATAATGTCATGGCATAATCAGAAACAGGAATTTGAAATGGCCCTACAAATTGATCTCTGTAAGTAAGTCCTCCAACACTTCTATCTCCAATATTAATTAAGAAGCTTTTTGAGCCAACTGTAGGATGTCTTAATACATCTAAAATTGATTTCTTTAAATTTATGGATTTAGGTTTTGAAAAAGAAATTTTCTCTTTTTCTTCTGTGATTCTATAAACATTTTCTTCCTTGTATCCAAAAATAGTATTCATAGGAAGATTGATGGGATAATTTCCAGTTTTTTCATCTTTAAGTTTAAATATTTTATTTTTAGTCAAAGTCCCAACTATGGCGTAAGGGCATTTTTCTCTTTCACAATATTTTTTAAATTCTTGTATAGAACTTTCTGCTACAGCTAAAACATATCTTTCTTGAGATTCGTTAGACCAAATTTCTAAAGCAGATAAAGAATTGTCAGCTAAAGGAATTTTTCTTAAGTTCAATAAGGCTCCTAATTTACAGTCGTTTGCTAATTCAGGAATTGCATTTGATAAGCCGCCGGCTCCAACATCATGGATAAATAGAATAGGATTTTTAGATCCTTTTAGGGAACATAAATTTATTACTTCTTGACATCTTCTTTGCATTTCAGGATTTGATCTTTGTACGGATGCATAATCAAGATTTTCTTTTGAAGATCCTGCTTGCACGGATGAAGCCGATCCTCCTCCTAAACCTATTAAATAGCTTGGGCCGCCCAATACGACAATTTTTGTTCCAGGTTTTACTATCTTTTTAAAAGTATTATTTGAACTTATACTTCCCAAGCCACCCGCGATCATTATTGGCTTATGAAAACCATAAAAGTCTCCGTTTATTTTTTGCTCAAAAGATCGGAAATATCCATTAAGATTTGGTCTACCAAATTCATTATTGAATGAAGCTGCCCCCAGGGGGCCTTCGATCATAATTTTTTTTGGAGATGAGATTCTATTCGGTCTATCTTCCTTAAATTCCCATTTCTCATTTAAATTGTCTAATCTTAAGTATGAAACAGAGTAACCTGTTAAACCGGCTTTAGGTTGCGCTCCGGTGCCAGTTGCTCCCTCATCTCTAATTTCTCCTCCTGATCCAGTAGCAGCACCTTCAAAGGGAGAAACAGCAGTTGGGTGATTATGAGTTTCAACTTTAATACAAATATTGTGCTTGAGTTTTTTTGTCTCATACTCTTTTTTTAAAGTATCTAAATAAAACTTTTCAGAACTTTCTGACTCTATGACCGCAGCATTATCGTCATAAGCAACTAAAACACCTTGCTTGTTATTGCCATAAGTCGATTTAATTTGTTGAAAAAGACTAGGTTGTATTTTTTCATTCGAATCCTGCCATGAAGCATTAAAAAATTTATGGCGACAATGTTCAGAATTAACTTGAGAAAACATCATCAACTCTACATCAGTGGGATTCCGTTTTAAATCTTTATAGCAATTTAATAAATAATTTATTTCAAATTTATTAAGACCAAATCCATAAGATAAATTTGCATCTAGATAATTGTGAAAATCATTTTTTATATGTTTAAAGGAAAAAGAATCTTTTTTTGATCCAGCGAAGAAAGTTTTTAAATCATTTAGACGTATTGAGAATTCTTCAGTCAAGTTATCAAATGGAAAACCTTCTTTAGTCAAAATTTTGTCTGAAAAATCTTTTAAATTTAAAGCTTTAATTTTTTCAATTCTTGTAACTTCATTTAAATCACATGAAGCAAAAATATCCTCTGTTTTTGAAGACCAAGGAGATTGAGAACCATTTCTGGGTAAGATAAAAATTGTTCTGTTAGATATATTTAAAGAATTATCCTGATGTTGAACATTTAAAAGTTCAAAGATTTTCTTAATCTTATCATCATGAATATCTTTCCAGGATTTCTTGAGGGAAAGTAAATAACAATAATTGAAAAAATATTTTCTTGAATCTTTTTCAGAAATAGATAACTTGAGTTTCTTTAATTTTTCTTTCGGAAAAACTTTTTCTCCCGAAATAATGACTAATTTAGAGCTTAATACTTTTACAGGCATTCAAAAATAGAAATTATACCTGAATTGTATTGTCAATATTTTAGCTAAGTAGTAATTTTTCTTTTAAAGTTGAAATCTTATCTCTCAAAGATGCTGCTTCTTCAAATTCTAATTTATTTGCATGACTTAACATCAATTTCTCCAGATCATCTATTCTTGCAGATAAGTCTTTTGGATTTAAAAATTCTTCATCAATTTTGTCTTCAACTTTTTTAATGAACTTTTTTTTAGATGAGAGTTTTGAACCTTCTAAAATATCCGTTATTGGTTTATGAATTCCTCTTGGCTTGATATTATTTTTCTTATTAAATTTTTCTTGGATTTTTCTTCTTCTGTCAGTTTCATCGAGGGTTTTTTGTATTGATCCTGTAATTTGGTCAGCATAAAGAATGGCATGTCCCTTTTCATGTCTAGCCGCCCTGCCTATTGTTTGAATCATACTTGTTTCTGATCTTAAAAATCCTTCTTTATCAGCATCTAAAATAGCTACTAAAGATACTTCGGGAAGATCAAGGCCTTCTCTTAAAAGATTTATTCCAATCAAAACATCAAAATTACCCATTCTGAGTTCTCTTAAAATCTCAACTCTTTCTACTGTGTCAATGTCTGAATGCAAGTATCTTACGTTAATATCCCTTTCAAAAAGATATTGACTTAAATCTTCTGCCATTCGTTTAGTAAGTACAGTAGCAAGTACACGCTCTTTTTTTTCTGTTCGTTTTTTTATCTCAGAAATTAAGTCATCAACTTGGTTTGTAGCTGGCCTAATCTCTATGGAGGGATCTAATAATCCGGTAGGTCTTGCAACCATCTCTATTAATTGATCTAAGTGCGTATCCTCATATTCTCCTGGAGTTGCAGAGACAAATATCTTTTGGCCTGACATTGACTCCCATTCATCAAAACGAAGAGGTCGATTATCAAGAGCACTAGGTAATCTAAAACCATAATCAGCCAGCGTTTCCTTTCGAGACCTATCACCTCTGTACATTCCCTTTATTTGAGGCAGAGAGACATGAGATTCGTCAACAAAAACAATAGTATCATCAGGCAAATAGTCGTAAAGAGTAGGTGGCGCTTCGCCCTCACCCCTTCCGGATAAATACCTTGAATAGTTTTCAATTCCTGAGCAATAGCCAAGTTCTTTAATCATTTCCAAATCAAATTTTGTTCTCTCTTCTATCCTTTGGGCCTCAATGAACTTTTCATTATTCTTGAAGAACTTCACTCTTTGTTGCATCTCAGATCTAATTTTTTTCATGGCTGATAGCATAATGTCTCTTGAAGTAACGTAATGAGTTTTTGGGAAAATTGTTGCTCTGGGTACTTCTCTAAAAATTTCTCCTGTAAGGGGATCAAAATATTTTAAAGATTCTAATTCTTTGTCAAAAAACTCAATCCTCAAAGCTTCCTTTTCAGATTCAGCTGGAAATATATCCACTACATCTCCTTTCACTCTATAAGTAGCTCGCTTGAATTCAATATCATTCCTCGTATATTGGAGCTCTGCTAATCTTAAAAGTAATTCGCTAAGATCAAGCTCATCGCCTCTATCAAGATGTAATACCATTTTTAGATACGATTTTGGATCCCCGAGGCCATAAATAGCTGAAACAGTAGCAACAATAATCACATCTCTTCTCTCAAGAACTGCCTTTGTTGCTGAAAGTCTCATCTGTTCTATGTGTTCATTTATAGAAGCATCTTTTTCTATGAATACATCAGAGGATGGAACATATGCTTCAGGCTGATAATAATCATAGTAGGAAACAAAATATTCAACTGCATTTTTAGGAAAAAATTCCTTAAACTCGCCATAGAGTTGAGCAGCTAGAGTTTTATTATGAGACATCACTATGGCTGGTCTCTGAAGGTTTTCTATAACATTTGCCATAGCAAAGGTTTTTCCTGATCCTGTAACCCCTTTTAGAGTTTGATTTAAGAGCCCGGACTTCAAACCTTTAACGATTTTCTGAATTGCTTCAGGTTGGTCTCCAGATGGTCCGAAATTTGACTTTATTTGAAATGATTTACTCATTAATTAATATTTTGCTTATAATACATACCTTTTTCCGCGATAGCTCAGCTGGTAGAGCAAGTGACTGTTAATCACTGGGTCGCAGGTTCGAGCCCTGCTCGCGGAGCCAAAGATAAAATGCCTATTTATTCTAACCAATCATCAGATCCTTATAAACTAAGCCGATCAAGAATAGAAAATTTCTGTAGATGTAAAAAATGCTTTTATCTAGAAGAAAAATTGGGCATTTCTCGTCCTGCGCAGTTTCCGTTTAATCTTAATAATGCTGTAGATGAGTTATTAAAAAATGAATTTGATATTTATAGGGGTACAGAAAAGAATCATCCTTTGATTGAAGAATACGGAATAGATGCAAAGCCTTTCGAACATCCTGAAATAGAGAATTGGAGAACTAGAAATAAAGGTATAGGTTTTTTAGATATTGATACTAATTTATATTTTTATGGCTTGGTTGATGATGTTTGGATTAGCACTATCAATGAAAAAATCATTCTTGTTGACTATAAAGCTACGTCGAAAAAAGGTGAGGTTTCTTTAGATGCTCCCTGGCAAATTAGCTACAAAAGACAAATCGAGATATATCAATGGCTTTTCAAAAAAAATGGATTTGACGTCGAAGATATTGCTTATTTTGTTTATTGTAATGGAGTGGCAGATAAAAAAGATTTCAATAATATTCTTGAATTCAAAACAAAGATAATCAGCTACAAAGGAAGTACCGATTGGATTGATCCAGTTACTAGAGAAATAAAAAAAATTCTTGAAAGTGATATTATTCCTGAGGCTAATCCAAACTGTGAATATTGTAGGTACATAACAAAGGCGAATTTGTAGAAAAATGGAATTACTTTATGCGGCTGTAATTTTTGTAACTGGTTTGGGTGTACTGATTGCTGGAGCAGAGATTTTTATACATTATAGCTCGCAGCTTGGGTCAAAATTAGGAATAAGTGATGTTGTAATAGGAATTACTTTGGTTGCTTTAGGCACATCAATTCCTGAAATTTTTGTCAGCATTTCTTCGATAATAAATAATGCCCCTGCTATAGCTCTTGGTAACTCTATAGGATCAAACATAAGCAACATTGCCATTATTTATGGTTTGAGCCTTTTTTGGCTCGCTTCGGAAATGCTTAATATAAGTCTTAGAAATATTTTTATTCTTATCTTAAGTGTGCTCATAGCTGGGTGGTCTTTATTTGATTTAAAAATTTCTATTGGGGATTCCATCGTCTTCATAGCATTATTTATTTTATTCGTTTTAAACTTACTAAGAGAAAAGCCTGAAGAAAATCAAGAGAATGTTCACAAAGACGCATCACTTCTTAAAGTTTCATTTCTAATAATAATCAGTTTAATTTTGTTGGGCCTTGGCTCTGAACTGACGGTCCGTGGTGGGGTCGATTTAGCTTTAGGCTTGGGCATTCCAGATGCTGTAGTTGGTCTTACGATGGTTGCAATAGGTACGAGTTTGCCTGAATTAGCCGCTTCGATTTCAGCGCTTAGAAGAAACAAAGGAAATATGGTTGTTGGAAATATAGTTGGATCTAATATTTTAAATATTGTTTTAATTTTTCCGATTATTGGAATCGGAACTTCTACTGTTTTTGATGATGAAATTTTTAGTAGAGATTTTATGGTGATGAGTGCATTTACGGCAGCTTTTATTTTATTAATTATTATCGGACGACAAGAAGGAAATTTAAAAAAAATACTTTATCCTCTTTTTGGAGTTGGAATGTTTGTGTCAATTGGACTTTATCTTACTAGCTTATTTTAAGATTTTTTCCAGACAGTTTTGCCCTCTAAGTCCTCTAAAACTATTCCTTTGGCCTTTAGTTTAGTTCTTATATCATCTGCTAAACCAAAATCTTTATTTTCTCTGGCTCTATTTCTTTCGTTTATCAAGAGCTCTATTTCGTTTTCTTGAATATCCAAATCGCCATATTTGAAATAATTTTCAGGCTCATCCTTAAAGAGACCCAATGAGTTCAAAATCTTTTTTAAGCTACCAAATTTATTCAAATTATCATCACTAGTTTTTTCTAAATTTCCAATGTAGGACTGAAGTATTTTTATAGCCTTGGGAGTATTAAAATCATCTTTCATTGCGAGTTCATAATCTTTTATCAAAGAATTGTCTTCAGAAAACTCTTTAGAAATATTTTTCTTATTAAAAGCTAGATAAAATCTATCAAGAATTTTTTTTGCATTTGAAAGTCCATCATTAGAATACGAAATTGGATTTCTATAATGAGTTAGTAAGAAAAAAAGTCTTACTACTTCAGGATGAAATTTATTTAGGATTTCTTTTACCGTGATAAAATTTTTTAAAGATTTAGACATTTTTTCGTCTTCAATTCTTAATGGTCCTGTATGCATCCATGTCGAAGCAAAATTCTTTTGAGTTGCGCACTTAGCTTGGGCAATTTCATTCTCATGGTGCGGAAACTTCAGATCTAAGCCACCTCCATGAATATCAAATTCCTCTCCCAAGTATTTAATACTCATTGCAGAACATTCAATATGCCAACCCGGTCTTCCTTCTCCCCAGGGGGATGGCCATGATATCCCATCGGTATTTGTTTTCCATAAGACAAAATCAGCCTCATGATTTTTGTTTAAATCTTTGATTATTCTTTCAGAAGAAGATATTTGATCTAAACTTCTGTTTGAAAGACTTCCATAATCATCGTACTTTTGTACATCAAAATATACATCTGAATCGTTTTTTGTATATGCATACCCTTTATCTTCTAGAGATTTAATCATTGCGATGATTTCATTGATGTGATCTGATACTTTTGGCTCTTGATCGGGATCTTCAATTCCTAATGAAGAAAAATCATGATGCATTTCTTCAATATACTTTTTTGATAAATCTAGGACAGAAATACCATCTTCTTTTGCACGCAATATAATTTTGTCATCTACATCCGTTATATTTCTAACATAATTGACCTTGTATTTTGTAAATTTAAAAAACCGAACAATTACGTCAAAATTTATAAAAGTTCTTGCGTGTCCAATATGAATATCGTCATAAGGAGTTAGTCCGCAGATATATATACTTACTTGGTTTTTAACTTTAGGTTTAAATGTTTCTTTTTTTCCTGTTAGAGAATTAAATATTTTCATTTTTAACTATTACAGGATAAAGGTATGATGAATTATTATGAATGAAATTATACTTTTGACCATTACTACTTCTATAGGTAACTTTGATATTGAACTTTATCAAAAAGAAGCGCCCATAACAGCTAACAATTTTGTTGAATACGTAGAACAAAACTTCTATGAGAACACCCTATTTCACAGAGTCATTCCTGGATTTGTAATTCAGGGAGGGGGTTTTGAAATTGGAATGTCTCCTAAGGAAACAAATCCTCCTATAAAAAATGAAGCAGACAATGGACTTAAAAACGACAAGTATACTTTATCAATGGCTAGGACCCAGGACTTAGATTCTGCTACATCCCAATTCTTTATAAACTTAACTGACAATAAGTCTTTGGACTACCCTTCAATGGGAGGATATGCAGTATTTGGTAAAGTCATTTCTGGAGAAGAGATTATAGATAAAATCGCCGAAGTAAGAACCACAAATGTTGGACCTTATCAGGATGTTCCTATAGAGGACGTTTATATTATTAAAGTTGAAAAAAAATAAATGTCATCCTGTTTTATATCTGATCTTCATTTACATGAAAAAAGAAAAGATATAAAAAATAGTTTTTTCAATTTTTTAGAATCTGAGGCTACAAGATTTGAAAACTTGTACATCCTTGGAGATTTATTTGAAGTTTGGATTGGTGATGATTTACAAGATAATTTTTCTAAAGAGGTTATAAAAAAGCTTAAACTTTTTTCAAAAGACAATAAAAATATTTTTATCATGCATGGTAATAGAGACTTTTTATTAGGAGAAAAATTTGCAAATCTTTGTGGAGCTAAAATTCTTCCTGATCCATATATTCTTAAATCCGGAAAAAAGAAAATTATGCTTTCACACGGAGATATTTTTTGTATCGATGATATTGAATATCAAAAATTTAAGTCAACTGTTAGAACTCCTGAATGGAAAAAAGATTTTCTTTCAAAAAGTATATTTGAGAGAAATGAGATAGCTCGGCAACTCCGCAAAGAGAGTTCAAAAAAAAATTCTGAGAAAGAAGATTTCCTGATGGATGTCAATAAATTGGAAATAGAGAAAATAGGTTTAGAAAATAAAATTGATATTCTTATTCATGGACATGTTCACCGTCCAAAAGTACACAATGAAATTTTTGGTGAAAGATTTGTTTTGGGAGACTGGGATGAAAAATATTGGTTTATAAGTTTAGATGGCGAAAAAATAGAACTTGTGTCGGGTTCTATTTAATAGATTTATTCCTTTGTAAAGGTTCTACGAAGTATTTTTCGTAGTGAGCTTTTGACAAGATATAAAGTTCCTCTTCGATTTCTTCTTTTAGCTCAATCAATGATTGCTTTTTATTCAAAATTTTTATTCCAAACTCTTCTAAGTCGTTAAAACTCTCACTAACTTGCTTTATGAGTTCAAAAGCTTTTGACAGGTCATTCAAATCATCTTTTATTTTTAACTGGAAGTGTTTAATTTTCTTATCTAAATGTTCTGGTTCAAGAATTTGTAACCTTGACGACATAATCTGAGTTTTTAATTTTTCTAATCTTTTCCAAACAGATTCTCTTTCTTCGGGAGTAAAGCCGTTCCAATTAATTACTTCAAATGAAAATCTTTTACAGCCTCTGCAGACCTCGTCCCCATAAGTTGTTGAACAAATTCCTACACAAGGCGTTCTAGTTCTGTTGGTCATTGATACTATTCTATCAATAATTTTGAAAATAAGATTCTTGACTCATCATGATATAATAATTTTTTTTATAGATGAAATGCTTGAGAATTATTTAAATTCAGTCGAGGAAAGAAATAGTCAAGGTATCCCTCCTCTTCCATTGGATGCTGATCAGACTTCTGAATTGATAGAGCTTATTAAAAATGCTTCTGATGACAATTCGAATCTTGTCGAACTTTTGACCGAAAGAGTTCCTGCAGGAGTTGATGATGCAGCCTACATAAAAGCTGCTTTTTTATCCGACATAGCTCAAAAGAAAATTCAATGTAATTTAATTTCTCCTGTTAAAGCTACTTATTTCCTGGGAACAATGCTTGGCGGATATAATGTTGAGTCATTAATAGCTTTAATTGATGACATAGAATGTGGAGACGAAGCTGTGAAGGCTTTATCAAACACACTTCTAGTTTTTGATGCTTTTAACGACATAGCGGAGAAATCAAAATCTTCTAAAGGTGCAGCTAAAATCTTAGAATCCTGGGCTAATGCTGATTGGTTTTTATCCAAGTCGGAGGTCCCCAAAAGAATCGATACTATAATTTTTAAAGTTCCTGGAGAGACCAATACAGACGATCTATCCCCAGCGCCAGACGCTTGGTCAAGACCAGATATTCCTCTTCACGCTTTGTCTATGTATAAAATGCCAAGAGAGGGGTTGCCTAAAGAGCCACTCAAAAAAATTGAAGAATTAAAAAAATCTAACTTACCTGTAACTTTAGTTGGAGACGTCATGGGAACCGGTTCTTCAAGAAAATCGGCCACAAACTCAGTACTTTGGCATATTGGAGAGGACATTCCTCATATTCCTAACAAAAAGACTGGAGGAATTTGCATCGGAGAAAAGGTAGCTCCTATATTTTTTAACACTATGGAGGATTCAGGAACTTTAGTTTTTGAAGCAGATGTTGAAAATTTAAACATGGGCGATGTAATTTCTATTTTTCCCTATAAAGGTGAAATAAATGATGCTAATGGAAAACTTTTAACAAAATTTCAACTTAAATCAGAAACTTTTCTTGATGAGGTAAGAGCTGGAGGAAGAATTCCTCTCATCATTGGAAGAAGCCTCACTGATAAGGCTAGAGATTATTTAAATTTGCCTACATCAGAAGTCTTCGTCAGACCGGGAAAAGATGACAAATCAGACGATGGATTTACTCTAGCTCAAAAAATGGTTGGAAAAGCTTGTGGTGTTGAGGGAATTAGGCCAGGTACATATTGCGAACCAATAATGACAACTGTTGGTTCTCAAGATACTACGGGGCCAATGACCAGAGATGAACTCAAAGAACTTGCTTGCTTGGGATTTACTTCTGATTTAGTGATGCAATCCTTTTGTCATACTGTTGCCTATCCAAAACCTGTAGATATAGAGACTCAACACACTCTTCCTGAATTTATAAAAACAAGAGGAGGAGTTGCTCTTAAACCGGGAGATGGAATTATTCATTCTTGGCTCAACAGAATGCTATTACCCGATACGGTTGGGACTGGCGGAGATTCACACACGAGGTTTCCCATCGGAATAAGTTTTCCAGCAGGATCAGGCCTTGTAGCTTTTGGAGCTGCATTAGGAGTGATCCCTTTGGATATGCCTGAATCTGTTTTGGTGAGATTTTCTGGAAAAATGCAGCCCGGAATTACCTTGAGAGATTTGGTGAATGCAATTCCTTATGCTGCTATCCAACAAGGATTATTGACGGTTGAAAAAGAGAATAAAAAAAATATATTCTCCGGAAGATGTTTGGAGATTGAAGGCTTATCAAATTTAAAAATTGAACAGGCTTTTGAGCTTTCAGATGCCTCTGCAGAAAGATCAGCTTCGGGGTGTACTGTTCTTCTCGACGAAGAACCAATTCTAGAATATTTAAAATCTAATGTGGTTCTTTTAAGGTGGCTAATTTCCGAAGGATATGGTGATGCAAGAACTCTAGAAAGAAGAGCGCAAAAAATGGAAGCTTGGATAAAAAATCCAGTTCTATTAAAGCCTGATTCGAATGCAAAATATGCGGCGACAATAGAGATAAATCTTGATGAAATCAATGAACCCCTTCTGGCCTGTCCGAATGATCCTGATGATATTAAAACTCTTTCTGAAATTGGGGAAGCCAAAATTGATGAAGTTTTCATTGGCTCTTGTATGACAAATATTGGACATTTCAGAGCTGCCGGCAAGCTACTTCAAAACGTAAACTCCCCTTTACCAACAAGGTTATGGATCTCTCCGCCTACGAGGATGGATAAATTTCAATTAGAAGAAGAAGGGTTTTATGATATTTATAACAAAGCAGATGTTAGAACAGAGGTGCCTGGATGCTCTTTGTGTATGGGAAATCAAGCAAGAGTAGAGCCAAACTCCACTGTGGTATCTACCTCCACGAGAAACTTTCCTAATAGGCTTGGAGATGGAGCGGACGTCTATCTGGCCTCGGCAGAACTTGCTGCAATATCTTCTATTCTAGGGAAATTACCTTCTATTGAAGAGTACGCGGACTTCATGAAAGATATCAATACGATGTCTTCCGAAATTTTTAGATATATGAATTTTAATGAAATTTCTTCTTATAAAAATGCAGCTGAGAATGCTGTGCTACCAAGTGTAACAATCGAATCTAATTAATTAATCCTTTTGTAGATGACTTATTAGAGTCTTTTCTATCGACCTCTAAATTCAGAAGATACTCTTCTGTAACTGAACCGCAAATATATTTTCCATCGAAAATAGAGGTTTCAAAATTTTCAATTTCAGAGTTACCTTCCTGAGCGGCTAAAATTAGATCAGATAAATCTTGATAAACTAACCAATCTGCGCCAATGAAGTCAGCAATTTGTTTTTCATTTCTTTGATGAGCAATTAATTCAGAAGTTGCTGCCATATCGATACCATAAACGTTTTGGAATCTTACTGGAGGAGCAGCTGAGGCAAAATATACTTTTTTTGCTCCAACTTTTTTAACCATTTCAACAATTTGCTTACTAGTTGTTCCCCTGACAATTGAATCGTCTATCAAAAGAATATTTTTGTCTTTAAATTCGTATGAGACGGGATTAAGCTTTCTTCGAACAGATTTACTTCTCATCTCCTGCTTTGGCATTATGAAGGTTCTACCAATGTACCTATTTTTAACAAACCCCTCTCTGTAACTAACTCTCAAGGTCTTAGCAACTTCAATTGCAGTGGTTGTGCTGCTTTCTGGAATGGGAATTACAGCATCTATATCATGGTCAGGATATAAAGATAATATCTTTTTGCCTAAATATTGCCCCATTCTTAATCTAGATTTCATTACTGAAATTTTGTCTATCACCGCATCAGGCCTTGCCAGATAAACATACTCAAAAATGCAAGGAAAATGAGAAGGATTTTCATAACAAGCCTTTCTTTCTACCTCTCCTTCTAAAGAAATAAATACAGCTTCTCCAGGATTTACATCTCCAACAACTTCATAATTTAAAGTTTCTAAAGCAGGACTCTCAGATGCAATCATGTAATCCGATCCAATGAGATCATTGTCCTTTTTTCCTAAAATTAAAGGTCTAATGCCGTTAGGGTCTCTAAAACCGACAATTCCAACCCCGCAAATCATTATAACTACTGAGTAGGCGCCTTTAAGTCTTTGATGAGTTCTTGCTACTGCCTCGAATATTTCTTTAGCTGAAGGCTTTGTTCCTGGAAAATTTACTTTGTAGAGTTCATGAGCAAATACGTTAAGAATAATTTCTGAATCAGAATTCGTATTAATGTGGCGAAAATCATCGAAGATAAGTTCTTTAGTCAATTCTTTGGTATTAACGAGATTTCCATTGTGAGAGATGCTGATCCCAAACGGCGAGTTAGAATACATAGGTTGAGCAAGCTCTCTGTCTTGTCCACCAGCAGTAGGATATCTAACATGTCCAATACCAATTTTTCCTTTTAAAGAAACGATATGTTGTTCTCTAAAAACCTCTCTTACAAGTCCAAGCTGTTTACGAATATGAATTTTTTCCCCTTCATTTGTGGCTATACCTGCAGCATCTTGTCCTCTGTGTTGTATTACTGTGAGGGCTTCATAAAGAGCTGGAGCTACATCTTCTTTTGAAACTATCCCTACGACGCCGCACATAATAAAACTTCTAATTAAAGGGATTTTCCTCCAAATCTAGATCCTCGGAGTTAATTTCTTCATATGGAACTCGACCTATGAAAGAGCCTAATTGGTCTGCACCGGTCAATATGTAGTCTGACATATAACTATCTTTCCACCATGTTTGACGCATTATATATGTGTCTCCTACCAAAAACAGCACAATAATGATTAATGACCCTCTAAATCCTCCAAAAAAACCTCCAAAAATTCTATCTAAAATTCCTTTTTGCATGGAATTCATCCCTTTCATAATTGCTTTGCCAGTTATTCTGAAGACAATGAGTAAAATCACGAATATTGAAACGAAACTAAAAATGCTTTTAACTTCCTTGTCGTTTGTAAAATTATCAAAAATCTCCATTGGGTAATACCTAAAAAACCAAGCAATCAATATGGCTCCTATCCAAATAGCATTGGATATCATTTCTAAATACAAGCCTCTTGATATGCCAATTAGTAAAGAACTAAAGAAAACTATTAGTATTAAAAAATCAAATGAATTTAGATAAAGAAAAAAATCCATCAAATCAATTTTTTAAGACTCTTAATGGATATCTGAAGCTTCTTTTCTTCTAAAAAATATTTTAAAAATTCTCCAGAAAAATAAAAGGAACCGATTATTAGATTTAGAATATTTGGCTGCACATTTTTAGTTTTTGAATAAACTTCTTCGATAGAATTTTTAATTACGAATTCTATATTCAGATCTTTTGCTTTTGACATAACCTCTTTTGGAGACATAAGTTTATCGTGAATATTATCTGGCAAGTAAATTCTATCAATTTTATCTTCGAAAGGCTTTAGTAGTGAATAAGGATCTTTGTTTATTGAACAACAAAAGAAAAGATTAAGTATCTTTTTCCTATGATTCTTCTCTAAATATTTCATTAGATTTTTTATCGCATCCTCATTATGCGCAGAATCGAGCAAAATATTATTAAAATGAGTTAATCTCCCAAAAAAATTGAATTTTTCTAAAAAGTTTTTTGTTAATTTATTACTAAAGTTAAATTTACTGTATTGAAGAATTTGATCTGCGCAAAAAAGCACTTCCTTCGAAAGAATGTTTTTATCAGATAATGAGTTTAAAAGTTTTGAAAATTCTTTAGATTTTTTGTTGTGTTTAGGAGAAATTAATTTTGCTTTGATTTCTGAAGTTTTTTTTTGAACCGTATTCGGTATGTTCAATGAGCCAAAAATCAGTGGCTTCTCCTTTCTGGCAATAGCTACTTTCTCTTCTGCTATTTTCTCAATTGTATCTCCTAAAAATTCTTGGTGATCTAAAGAAACCTTAGTAATAACAGACAAATCCGGATTTAATGAATTCATTGGATCTAATCTTCCACCCATCCCAATCTCAAGGACCCACAAATCTAAATCAAAATTATTAAAATGATCTAGAGCTGCTAAGGAAATTATTTGATAGAAATTAAAATTTAGATTTTTTGATATTTTTTTTGCTTTTTTTAAAGCATTGAGGAAAGAAGTGTCATTTATTTCTTCTCCATCTATTCTGATGCGTTCATTAAAATTTAGAAGATGGGGCGAGGAAAAAGTTCCAACTGAAATTTTATTTTTAATAGAAAGTTGCGTTATTAATTCGACAAGAGAACCTTTTCCATTTGTACCTCCAATAAGGATAATCTCTTTAGGTTTTTTAAGCTCTAAATAATTTAAAGCTTTTCTAAATTCAGTTAAATTTTTTCTCTTATAAGTTTGAGAAAGAACATTTTTTTCAATCCACTTAGAAAGATTTTCTGACACGGAATTAACCGATATGATGAAGCTTTGTAATAAGACCTGATATTTTTTCCTTCATGTCTGGTCTTTCAATAATCAAATCAATCATACCGTGTTTTAAAAGAAATTCACTTCTCTGAAAACCCTCCGGAAGTTTTACTCTTACAGTATCTTCAATAACTCTCGGACCTGCGAATCCAACTTGGGCTTTGGGTTCTGCAATATTTATATCTCCAAGCATAGCCAAACTTGCAGCAACTCCCCCATATATTGGATCGGTTAACACTGATATGAAAGGAAGCTTTTGATTTTTAAGTTTATTCAGAGCTGCAGTGGTTCTTGACATTTGAAACAATGAGAAGAGAGATTCTTGCATTCTTGCTCCTCCGCTTGTTGCAACACAAATAAAAGGACACTTTTTTTCTATAGCAAACTCAACTGCATCAACAAATTTTTGCCCAACAACAGAACCCATCGACCCACCTAGAAAACGAAACTCAAAAACCGACAAAACAACATCTTTTTCGTTGAGCTTTCCATAAACTGAAATCAGAGCTTCATTTTCATCAATGTTAGTTTTTGCATCACTAAGTCTTTCCTTGTA
Source organism: uncultured SAR86 cluster bacterium (assembly GCA_902563105.1). Taxonomy (GTDB): domain Bacteria; phylum Pseudomonadota; class Gammaproteobacteria; order Magnimaribacterales; family AG-339-G14; genus MEDG-81. The sequence continues at coordinate 282,732 of CACEVU010000001.1, read as the reverse complement.
TTTTTTTGTATCAGTGAATGACAGCCAATCCTTTGTTTTAAGGTCGGAGGATATTTCAGAATACTCATCATGATCTATAAGGTAGGAAATTCTGTGTCTAGCCCCAATCCTGATGTGATGACCACAGTTAGGACAAACATACATATTTGCCTCAAGATCTGGACCATATAGAATTTCTTTACAATTTGAACATGTTTGCCAGAGGCCTTGAGGCACTGGACTCTGTTTTTCTTCTTTATGTTGTTTACCTAACGAAGGTAAGATTTTGTTGAACCAGCTTTTGACCATTCTAATTTATAGCTTTTTTTAATGATTTAGTGAAGCTTGAGATTCTTTTGGAAGATTTATTTTCAATAAAGTCAATTATTTTCGTACCTACAACTATGCCATCCGAAAAAGAAGCCATTTTCTTTGCCGTTTTTGTATCTTTTATGCCAAATCCAACAACTACCGGTAGATGAGTTAAAGATTTTATTTTCTTAACTTTTTTCTTGACCTCATCAAAGTTTTTTAATTCGGCTCCAGTTATGCCTTTTAATGAAACATAGTACAAATAACCTGATGAGGACGCTAACATTTGCTTAAGTCTTTTCGAATCAGTAGTTGGAGAAATCAACCTAATGAGGTCAATATCTTCTTGTCTTAAATTTTCAAAAAAGGATTTGCTTTCGTCGTAAGGTAAATCTACAACAATCACTCCGTCTACCCCTGCTAGAAAGAGCTCCTTAGCTAATTTATTCTTCAACGATAAAAAAGAATTCATATAGCCCATCAAAACAATAGGAACGCTAGAATTTTTTTTTCTTATTTGCTTACAGATATTTAAGATATCTTTAAATTCAATATTTTTTTTAAGAGCACGCTCATGTGCCTTCTGTATCACAGGACCCTCTGACATGGGATCTGAAAATGGAACGCCAATTTCTAGAATATCTGCTCCAGAAGAAACTAAATCATCGAGTATTTTTTTTGAAGTTTTTAAGGAAGGATCTCCAGCTACAGTGTAAGTAACCAATATTTTTTTTTTGGCACTTGTTTGTTTAAAGATTTTTTCAAGTCTTGTCACAAAGTCATCCCATCTTCTTTTGCTACTGTAAACATATCCTTATCTCCTCTGCCTGACAAATTAATCACAATAATTTTTGATTTACTTAACTTGGGAGCTATTTTATTTACATAAGCCAAAGCATGGGAAGTCTCTAGCGCGGGCATTATTCCTTCTGTTCTTGTTAATTCATGGAAGCTTTTTAGTGCTTGTTGATCTGTAGCACTCTGATATTCAACTCTTCCAATATCCCTTAAATAAGCATGTTCTGGACCAACTCCAGGATAATCCAATCCTGCTGAAACGGAATGTGTCGGAAGGATTTGTCCGTTTTTATCCTGCATTAGATAAGTTTTCATTCCATGCAAGACACCTACTTTTCCATCACTCAAAGGTGCAGCATGTTTACCGGATTTAACTCCAGATCCGCCTGCCTCTACTCCAACTAATTTAGTTTTAATATCTTTTATGAAAGGATAAAAAATACCCATTGCGTTGGATCCACCTCCAACACAAGCTACGATCATATCAGGGTATTTTCCAAATTCTTTTTTGGACTGTAGTTTAAGCTCTTTACCCACGATAGAATTAAAATCTCTAACTATTTCAGGATAAGGATGAGGACCAGCTACACTCCCAATAATATAATGGGTATCTTCAACGTTAGTAACCCAATCACGCATTGCTTCATTCATAGCATCTTTAAGTGTTTTTGTGCCAGAATCTACCGAGCATACTTTAGCTCCAAGAAGTTTCATTCTGTAAACATTTAGAGACTGTCTTTCAATATCTTCCTCTCCCATGAAAACAATACACTCAAGACCATGTCTGGCAGCTACTGTTGCTGTAGCAACTCCATGCTGTCCTGCTCCTGTTTCAGCAATAACCCTTTTTTTGCCCATCTTCTTTGCAAGTAGTACTTGTCCAACAGTATTATTAATTTTGTGAGCTCCGGTATGATTTAGATCTTCTCTTTTAAGATAAATTTTTGCTCCACCAAGCTTTTCTGTCCATCTTTCTGCAAAGTAAAGAGGAGAAGGCCTTCCCACAAAATCATTTAGATCCTTGATTACTTCTTCTTGAAAAGATTTATCATTTTTGACTTTAGAATAAATTTTTTCTAATTCTTCTAAAGCAGTTATTAGAGTTTCAGAGACGTACTTCCCACCAAATTCACCAAATCTTCCATTCTCATCAGGAAAGGTATAATTTATTTTGCTTTTACTTTTCATAAACTTTTTGTAAGAACTTTTTTAATTCTATTATATTTTTTTTTCCGGGTTCTAATTCTACTCCAGATGCAACATCAATTCCGAAAGGATGATAATCACTAATCAGTGAAGCAATGTTATTTGAATTTAACCCGCCTGCAATTATAAAATTGTTTTTTAGTTCTTTGGGTATAAGCTTCCAATCAAAAGTTTTTCCAGTTCCTCCTCTAATTTTTTTACCGCCAGAGTCAAGAAGAATTGCAAAAGCATCTTTAAACTCATCAATCTTGGAAAGATAATCATCATCTTGCATAGAAATAGCCTTTATATACGGTAAATTAAATGAAGAACAGAAATTTTTACTTTCATCGCCATGAAATTGTAATATCGGATTTTTAAAAAAGCTTGCAGCCTTCTTTACCTCTTCGCTAGATTCATTGACGAAGACAATTACCGGAGAAATTTTATTATTAAAATATTTACCAGCAGATTTTAAAAAATCTAAAGACACGAACCTAGGACTATTTTTGTCTCTATTAAACCCAATAGAATCTATATTCATTTTGCAAAGTTCTTCTATGTCCTTAAAATTAGTTACCCCACAAATTTTAATAAAATATTGCATTAATTCTTTATCACTAAATTGTTTTTATATTTTGGCCTAACTAATTTGAAAGAATGATCATATTCTGGTCCCAAGTAAAATAAACCTTTTGCTTCAGCGGTCTTGCCTGCCAGATTTCTATTTTTGGAAACAAGAATATCTCGAATAAATTCGGGTTTATTTTTTTTCATACCAATATCTATTAAGGTTCCGACAATAATTCTCACCATGTTAAGTAAAAAGGCGTTAGCTGAAACCTCAATTGAAACTATTTTTTTGCTTTTAGTTATCTTGATATCATAAATATTTCTATTAGGGCTATTTGATTGACATCCAGATCCTCTGAAAGATGAAAAATCATTTTCTCCTAAAAGATATTTTGATGCTTCCTGCATGGCATTGAGATTTAAAGAATCTTTTACTAAAGAAGTAAAGTTCTTATTTAGTACAGATTGGCTGCTTCCATTAAAAACGTGATATCTATAAGTCCTTTTTATAGCGGAAAATCGAGCATGAAAATCTTGTGGAACTTTTTTAATCCAATTTATGTTGATGTCTTGAGGAAGAACAGAATTAGTTCCTGCAACCCAAGATCTATTTAGTCGTTTTGCCCGAGTTTCAAAGTGCACTACTTGCATTAAAGCATGAACTCCAGAATCTGTTCTTCCTGAACAGGTTGTCTTAATAGTTTCGTCTGCAATCTTTGAAAGAGCAGTATCAACATTTTCTTGAACAGTAGAATCTGTTTTTTTTTGTTTTTGCCAACCTTTATAAAAGGTACCAATGTATTCAATGCCGAGAGCATATCTCTGCATTCTAATTAAATTTACTAGCTATTAAATAATAAGCATCTTTTTCTTTATCTTCCAATTCATCTATCTTTATTTTTTCTAGAAACTCTTTTGCCTTATCAATTTGATTCATTTCAGAATATGTAATTGCAAGATTCAAATTAATTGAACTATCTTTACCTAACTCGTTAGATATTTTTTTTTGGCTTTCATTAATTTTCTTTTTTTCTATGGAATGATCTGAAAAAAATAAAAGAAAGACTATTAAACAGAAAATAGCAATTCCAATTATCAGGTACATCTCTCTTGGCAAAAAAGTGTCCATGCTTAATTATTTTCGATTAATCTTTTTAGTATTTGCATGCTGTTTAGCGCTGCTCCTTTTCTTAAATTATCAGAAATAACCCAAAAATTTATTCGATTTTTTTGCCAAAGGTCTTTTCTAATGCTTCCAACAAAAACAAGATCACTTCCTTCTGCATTATCAATTGGATTTGGCAAAAATTTACTATCATCATCTAAAATTTCAAGACCAGGAAATTCATTCATTTTTGAAATCATCTCATTCAGGTCTATTTCTAATTCAGTCTCAAGATGAACTGCTTCAGAGTGGCCATAAAAAACCGGCACTCTCGCACATGATGAGGTTAGTTGAATATCTTTATCAAGAATTTTTTGAGCTTCCCAAGTCATTTTCATTTCTTCTTCTGTATAACCATTATCAAGTTTTGGTCTCATTGCGCCTGGCAAGATATTGAAAGCAATTTGGGAACTATAAACTTTTTTTTCGATTTTTTTATTATCTAAATAATCTTTTGATTGTTTGGTTAATTCATCTATGGCATCTTTTCCAGTTCCAGAAACTGATTGATAAGTAGCCACATCTACTCTCTTTATCTTATAAAGGTCGTGGATTGGTTTTAAAGCTATTAAAAGTTGAGAAACAGAACAATTTGGATTTGAAATTATTTCAGGTAATTTTAATGTATCCAATATTTCACCATTTACCTCAGGAATAATTAAAGGAATACTTTCTTCTCTTCTAAAGCAAGAAGAATTGTCTATAACTGTACAACCACAGCTTTTTGCTAAGTGTGCATACTTTTTTGCAACTTCAGTACCAGCAGAAAAGAAAGCGTAATTTACTGAAGAAAAGTCAAAATTTTCAATATTTTCAACAACTATACTAGAGCCATTGAGATCAATTTTTTTTCCAGCAGATCTTTTGCTAGCAACGATTTTTATCTCTTCGATAGGTAGTTGATGAGTTTTTAAATACTCAATAAATACTCTGCCTACTGCGCCAGTGCCACCAACAATTGCTAACTTTTTAGACATAGTTTGAAATCTTGTCCCCCATTTCAGATGTTGAAATTATTATTGAATCTTTTTTGGCAATATCTTCTGTGGCAAATCCTTCAGAAAGTACTTTTTTTACGGCATTATTTATTTTGTCTGAAATGTCTGGTTCTCCAAAAGAATATTTCATGAGCATAGCTAATGACAAAATAGTTGCAATTGGATTCACTTTTCCCTTGCCTGCAATATCTGGAGCAGAGCCATGAACTGGTTCATAAAGACCCTTTAAACTTTCATTAAGAGATGCGGATGGTAACATTCCAATAGAACCAGTTAACATTGCAGAAATATCTGACAGTATATCGCCAAACAGATTTGATGAGACTATTACGTCAAATTGTTTTGGTTCTCTTACAAGTTGCATTGCGGCATTATCTACAAGCATGTGTTCAACCTCAACTTCGGGGTAAGATGATGACTTTTTATCCACTATCTCTCTCCAGAGTTGGGACACCTCTAAAACATTAGCTTTATCTACCGAGCAAAGTCTTTTATTTCTCTCCATAGCACTTTGAAAGGCAACATCAATAATACGCTCAATCTCTTTTGCAGAGTAAGACATGGTATTTAAAGCAAAATCATTATCTTTTTTTCTTGGTTCGCCAAAGTAAATTCCACTTGTAAGCTCTCTTACAATTAAAATATCCAAACCTTTTATCTTTGATTCTTTGAGGGATGAAGAATGTATAACTTCCTCAAAAGTAATGGCTGGTCTTAAATTTGCAAAAAAATTTAATTTTGACCGCAATTCTAGCAAACCTTTTTCAGGTCTTTCTGAAGGAATTAATGAATCCCATTTTTTTCCACCAACGGCTCCTAAGAGAATTGAGTCAGAAATTTTTGCTTTTTCTAGTACCTCAGGAGATAGAGGTGTTTTAAATTTATCAATTGAGGCTCCGCCAATGAGATCAATTTCAAAATCTAATTCAAAAGGAAGGTTTGATAATGAGTTCATAACCTTTAAAGCTTCTTTACAGACTTCCGGACCAACTCCATCGCCAGGCAAAATTAATATTTTTTTTGAAGATTTCACTTAAACAACCAAGGATTATTTTTTTTGTATGTTTTTTCGAAAGATCTAATTTGATCGCTAAATTTGAGCGAAGCTCCTACCTCATCTAATCCATCCAATAGACAGTTTTTTTTGTAATCATCTATGTCGAAACTTATTCCTTGAACTCCAAAATATAATTTCTGATTAATTAAGTCTATTTCTAAACTTTGTGGAGATCCTTCATCAAAAGAATTAAAAATTTTTGAAATTTCATTTTTCTTTAAAGTCAAAGCTAAAAGTCCATTTTTAAAGCAGTTGTTGAAAAAAATATCTGCAAAAGATTCTGCTATTACTGTTTTAATGCCAAAATCTTTCAAAGCCCAAACTGCATGCTCTCGACTTGAACCACAACCAAAGTTTTCTCTAGATACTAAAATATTCGAGTTGATAAAAAACTCATTATTTAAAATAAAATCTTTTTTTATTTTTCTTTCGGATTTATTCTTTTCTAAACTTCCTTCATCTATATATCTCCAACCATCAAATAGATTTTCTCCAAACCCTGTTTTTTTTATAGATTTCAAAAACTGTTTTGGAATTATTTGATCGGTATCTACATTAGACTTATCTAAGCATACAAAAACTCCAGAAAATTCATTTGATATTTGCTTCATTAAATTTCCCTCACATCAATAAATTTTCCCTGAATTGCTGCAGCTGCTGCCATAGCTGGACTAACTAAATGAGTCCTACCTTTAAATCCTTGTCGGCCTTCAAAATTTCTATTTGACGTAGAAGCACATCTGTCTTCTATGTCTAATTGATCTGGGTTCATACCAAGACACATTGAACAACCTGCACTTCTCCAAGAGAATCCTGCGTCTATAAATATCTCATGGAGTCCTTCTTCTTCAGCTTGTTTTTTTACCAGGCCTGAACCCGGCACTACCAAAGCCCTCTTAATATTTTTTGAGATTTTATTTCCCTTAAGAATTTCTGCAGCAATTCTTAAATCTTCAATTCTTGAATTAGTGCATGAACCAATAAATATCTGATCCAGGGTAATATCAGTCATTTTTATTCCTGGTCTTAAGCCCATGTAAGACAATGCATCTTCATAATTTTCTTTATTTTTAGATTCCTTTGGTTCAGGAACTTTATCTTTTATTGAAATAACCATTTCAGGAGAAGTTCCCCAGGTAACTTGAGGATGAATGTCTTCTGCTGAAAAGTTATATTCTTTATCAAAAAAAGCATCATCATCTGTCTTCAAAGAAGACCAGCTCTCTATTGCTTCCCTCAAAATATTTCCAGAGGGAGAAAATGGTCTTTCTTTTAGATATTCAAAAGTTTTGATGTCTGGAGCAACCATACCTGATCTTGCTCCTGCTTCGATAGACATATTGCAAAGTGTCATTCTTCCTTCCATAGATAGGTTTCTTATTGTGCTTCCAGCATACTCGATGTTAAAGCCAGTACCCCCAGCTGTACCAATTTCTCCAATTATGAACATAGTCACATCTTTTGCAGAAACCCTTTCAGGCAGATCTCCCTCAACATTTATTCTCATATTTTTTTGTTTATAAGAAATTAAACATTGGGTTGCTAAAACATGTTCTACCTCGCTAGTTCCGATACCCATCGCTAAGGCGCCAAATGCCCCGTGAGTAGAAGTATGAGAATCTCCACAGACGATTGTCATTCCTGGCAAAGTAAGTCCTTGTTCTGGACCAATAACATGAACAATCCCTTGTCTTTCGTCTTCTAAACTAAAAAACTTCAAATCATATTTTTTTACATTTTCTTCAAGGGTTACAACTTGGAGTTTGCTTGTGGAGTCGCTTATTCCATTAACACCTTTAGCCCTATTCTCAGTTGGGACGTTATGATCTGGTGTGGCAATTATTGAATCAATCCTCCAGGGTTCAATGTTTCTTTCCCTTAAACCATGGAATGCTTGAGGAGATGTAACTTCATGTATCAGATGTCTATCAATGTAAATCAAAGAGCTACCATCATCTCTTTTAGCAACATGATGAGCTTCCCATAACTTATCGTATAAGGTTTTAGAGGGCATTATTTCTTAGACTTAATTGGCTTTAACTTTGATTTAACTTCAGCGTTTTGTGCTCTGTTTCTCAAAAAATGATCCATTAAGGTAATAGCTACCATAGCTTCTGCTATTGGAGTAGCCCTAAGGCCAACGCAAGGATCATGCCTCCCCTTAGTCTGTACTTTTACAGATCTACCAGTTTTATTGATTGTTTTTCCAGACGACATAATGCTAGAAGTTGGTTTTAAAGCAATGCTTGCAACGATATCTTGTCCAGTAGAAATACCTCCTGTCGTACCGCCAGAATTATTTGAAATAAAGCCAGAGGGAGATATTTCATCTCTATTTTCGGTTCCACGCATTGATACAACTTCAAATCCCCTTCCGATCTCAACTCCTTTAACAGCATTTATTCCCATTAAGCCATGTGCTAGATCAGCATCTAATTTGTCAAATACCGGTTCACCCAAGCCAGGAGGCACATTTTTAGCAATTACAGATATTTTTGCTCCGATAGAATCTCCAGACTTTCTTAATGAATTAATTAAATTTTCAATTTCAGGAATAATTTTTTTATCGGGACAAAAAAAAGGATTATTCTTGATATTTTTTTTTGTAAAAGAAGAAATTTTAATATCTCCAATTTGAGATAAAAAACCAAAAATTTCTATCTTTTGAGTTTTCTTTAGATATTTTTTTGCAATTGCTCCTGCAGCAACTCTCATCACAGTTTCTCTTGCAGAAGACCTTCCTCCGCCTCTGTAATCTCTGACGCCATATTTTTGAAAGTATCCATAGTCAGCATGAGAGGGTCTAAAAACATTTTTTATGTTCTTATAGTCTTTGCTTTTTTGATCTTTGTTTCTTACAAGAAGCCCAATAGGTGTTCCAGTGGTTTTACCCTCAAAAATTCCTGAAAGAATTTCTATTTCATCAGGTTCTTTTCGCTGAGTGGTATATTTATTTGAGCCAGGTTTTCTAAATTCTAGCTCTGCTTGAATTTCTTCTTTTGAAATGGGCAGGCCAGGAGGACAGCCATCAACTATACAGCCCAAAGCTACGCCATGACTTTCGCCGAAAGTCGTCACAGAAAAGATTTTACCAATAGTATTTCCCGACATATCGTTTAAACTTGAAAATTAGATTATAAGCTATTAATCGTCCTTACTCGAATAGATGCAAAAATTAAGATTTAGTTCAGTTTTTTGGGATTTTGGTGGAGTTATAACTTCAAGCCCTTTTGAAGCTTTTTCCAACTTTGAATTAAATAATAATCTTCCAAAAGACTTCATACGAAAGGTGAACTCCACCAATCATAAATCAAATGCATGGGCTCAACTAGAACAATCAAAAATTAATCTTGAAGAATTTGATGTTCTTTTTAAAAAAGAAAGTAAATCTCTTGGGTATGAAGTTAGTGGAGGTCAAATATTAAATCTTTTACAAGGAGAAATAAGGCCTAAAATGGTAAATGCTTTGGAAAAATTAAAGAAAGAGAATTTCACACTTGCCTGTTTAACTAACAACTTTAATTCAGGAGACAAGAATCAATCTGCTTTAGACGATATCAATGAAGAAAGAACAAAAATCATGAACAATTTTGACTACATCATTGAATCAAAAGAATTAGGGATAAGAAAACCTGATGTTGAATTTTATTTAAAAGCCCTAGAAATTTCAGGAGCCGATCCAAAAAAGACTATTTTTTTAGATGACCTTGGTATAAATCTAAAACCAGCTAAAGAACTTGGGATGACTACTATAAAGGTCTTAGATAGCGATCAGGCTCTTAAAGAGCTCGGCAATTTAGTAGGAATAAATTTTGAATAAATTTTTTCTTTTCATAAGTTCAATTATTTTGGCTGGCTGCCAAGTAAATATATTAAATTTTGAAAATCAAATTATTTCACAAGCAAGTCAGTATGAGGCAAAAATCACAAGAGATGTCTGGGGTGTTCCCCATGTTTCTGGAAAAAGAGACGCTGATGTAGCCTTTGGCCTAGCTTTCGCTCATGCTGAAGACGATATTAAAAATATTGCAGAAAATATGTACTTATATAGAGCACAAATGGGTTTGAAGGAGGGCTCCAGCGGAGCTGTGATTGATTATCTTATTAAAGCGTTGAAAATAAGGGAACGAGTTAAAGAGCAATATGAAATGGTTCTCACAGAAAAAGTAAGAGAAGTAATTGAAGCTTATGCACTTGGTTTGAATTATTGGATGGTAAAAAACCCTAACAATAATTATAAAAAACATTTTCCATTTACATCTGAAGACATAGTTGCTGGTTTTGCAATTCAAAATCTTTTATTTTCTGGCGTAGTGACATCAATACAAAGTTTAGAAAAGTTAGAAGGCTCTTCAAATCAAAGTTTTTCGCAATTATTTAAAAATGATGATTTGGTCATAGGTTCGAATGCCTACGCAATTAATTCAAGTAAAAGCGCAGATGGCTCTACAAGACTGATGATTAATTCTCACCAGCCTCTTGAAGGCCCCTTAGCTTGGTATGAAGCTCACATCAAAAGCGAGGAAGGCCTAAACATGATGGGAGGCTTATTCCCTGGTTCGCCTTTTATATTTGTAGGTTTTAATGAAAATTTAGGTTGGGGTTTTACTGTAAATAAACCTGATCTTACTGATGTCTATAAATTGGTAATTAATCCTGATAATAAGAATCAATATCTTCTTGACGATGTTTGGTTAAATTTAGAAATTGAAACCATTGAACTTCCTGTCAAAATATTTGGCCCAATTAATTGGACTGTAAAAAGAGAAGTTAAATACTCCAAACATGGTCCAGTTCTTGAGATAGGAGATAAATCTTATGCCTTGAGATTTGCTGGAATGAACGACATCAAACAAATTGATCAATGGTACAAACTAAATAAAGCATCGAATCTTGAAGAATGGATAGATGCAATGAATATGAGGTCAATCATTTCTTTCAACGGAATTTATGCTGATAGAAAAGGAAATATATATTTTCTTCATAATTCTTCATCTCCAAAAAGATTAGAAGGATTAGAATGGAATGGAATTATCGATGGAACAAGATCTAAATATATTTGGAATGAGTTTGTTGGGTTTGAAGAAATTCCTCAAATACTAAATCCCTCTTCAGGCTGGCTTGCTAGTACAAATCAAGATCCTTTTAAAGTTTCAGCTCCAAAAGATAACCTTCAAAAAGAAAACTTCTCTAAAACATTAGGTCTACAAACTAGAATGACAAATCGAGCCTATAGAATTAAAGAATTATTTATGGAAAAAGATAAGATTTCTGAGAAAGATTTTGATGATTTCAAATTTGATAATTCGTACTCAGTAAACTCAAGATCATACAAATATGTTTCAGAGATTTTTGAGAAAAACTTCAATAATGAAAATCTGAAAAAAGGAAAAACAATCCTTGAAAATTGGGATTTAAAAACAAACTTTGATAACAAATCCGCAACGCTTGGAGTTTGTGTTTTGAGTCCTGAATGGCTTGCAGAACAAGCTGGAGAAGTTCCTCCTGAATCAGAAGAAAGTTTCAAGAAGTGCGTAGAGGATACTTTGGAAAAATATGGAAAATTAAATCCAAAATGGTCGGAAAGAAATTTTATGTATAGAGGAAAGAAAAAAATTCCTGTACAAGGAGGCCCCGATGTATTGAGAGCCATATACGGTCTTGATCAGGAAGACGGTGACTTGAAAGCAGTTGGTGGAGATGGCCTATATATTCACATAAGTTGGGATAAAGAGGGAAATCAAAAATCAAAAAGCATTCATCAGTACGGTAGCGCCACCCAAGATGAAAATTCTAAACACTTTTCTGATCAACTTGGATTATATGTTGAAGAAAAATACAAACCTACCTTCTACAAACAAGAAGATTTACAAAAAAATATTAAAAGAGAATATATGATTCCTTTTAGGTCGTCTCTATAGCTTTTTTGAAAGCCGGCCTAGCTTCAATACGTTCAACATAACCTTTAAGATTAGGCATCTCTTCGGTAACGCATCCCAAGTTTGATAGCTTTGTACAACAATGTCCTGTCATAAATTCAACCCCTGAGAAATCGCCTATAAGATATTCTTTTCCTTCTAGAGCTAATTCGATAGCCTGGAGGGATTTGGATGCTAGTCTTTGAGCTTGACCTAAAACAGTTTCGTCTCTCCTTTCAGGAGGAAGTAAGATCGTATGAACCACTATTGTATTCATAGGTTGGGCAATCATGCCTTCACAAAAATGAAACCACTGAAGATAGTAAGGGTATTCTGGAGAATCTACACTAGGTTTTAAACCGCCATTTTTATGTTTTTCAAGAATATAGTCAATTATTGCTCCTGACTCATAAATACTTACCTCGCCATCTTCAAGAACCGGTATTCTTCCAAGAGGATGTCTTTTTCTATGCTCCTCTGATTTTAATGCTTCTGGATGAAATGGCATTGAATTCAACTCATAAGATAACTCAAGTTCTTCAAGCAACCAGAGAACTCTTTCAGCTCTTGAGGCAGGTGCGTAGTGTAGTTTTAACATAATTTTTCTCCTAAAAAATTTATTCTTTTATAAAAAGTTCCATGAAGTCGGTAACTTTTAGACTTTCTAAATTGTTCTGATCTTCACAAATTTTCATAATTTTTTCAACGCGACCAGCAGAAAATTGTGTTTTAAGATTCTTTTCAAATTTACTGATTAGTACCGGAATACCCTCTTCTCTTCTTCTTCGATGTCCAATTGGATACTCTACTTCGATCTTTTCCGTTGAAGAACCATCTTTAAAAATTATTTGCAATTCATTAGCAATTGATCGTTTATCAGGATCTAAATAGTCCATAGAGTAATTTTTATTTTCTTCAACAAACATTTTATTTCTTAAAGAATCCACTCTTGGATCATTGGCAATATTATCTTCATAATCCTCTGCTACCAAATCTCCTTTTAGAAGACCAATTGCTGTCATGTATTGAATACAATGATCTCTATCAGCAGGGTTATTAAGCTTTCCTTCTTTGCTTATTATTCTGATAGCTGACTCATGAGTTGTAATGTTTATTTTTTCTATTTCCTCTAATCTACTTATTATTTCAGGATGAAGTTTTACCGCTGCCTCTACAGCTGTTTGAGCATGAAATTCTGCAGGAAAAGATATTTTGAATAGTACATTTTCCATCACGTAGCTGCCAAATTCCTGTGGCAAGGAAAGAGGGTTTCCCTTGAACAAAACATCTTGAAAACCCCATATGGGAGCTGTTATTGCACTTGGATAACCAATTTGTCCTTTTTGGGTAATTAAAACCAATTTCATTGCTCTGCTGGTTGCATCACCTGCTGCCCAGGATTTTCTTGGACCTGCATTAGGAGCATGTCTGTAGGTTCTAAGACTTTGCCCATCAACAAATGCCTGCGATAAAGCATCTAAAGCCTGTTCTTTAGATAGCCCCATCAAAAAAGAAATTACTGCAGTTGAGGCAACTTTGACTAATAAAACATGATCTAAACCAACTCTATTGAAACTATTTTCTAAGGCTAAAACTCCTTGAATTTCATGAGCTTTGATCATAGCAGTTAAAACGTCTTTAATTTTTAATGAGTCTTTTCCTGAAGCTAGATTTTTTTGTGACATATAATCTGAAGCTGAGAGTATGCCGCCCAAATTATCAGATGGATGTCCCCACTCTGCTGCTAGCCAAGTATCATTAAAGTCTAACCAACGGATAATTGCTCCAATATCCCAAGCTCCTTTAACTGGATCTAAAGTATATTTAGTGCCGGGAACTCTTACTCCGTTTGGAACAGAAGTTCCTTTAACGTAAGGACCTAAAAGCTTTTCGCAATCTTTGAAATTCAATGCCAAGAGACCACAGCCAATTGTATCCATCAAGCAATATCTTGCGGTAGTGTATGCTTCGGAACTGTCTATGTCTTTGTTGTAAACAAATTCTATGATTTTCTGAATAACTTCATCAAAATCTTGACGAACGTTGGATTCAACATTTGAAGACATTTTTATATATGCTTAAGTTTATCTATTTTCAATATCAACCCACTCAACGTTTTCGGGGCCAATATACTCTTCGCTAGGTCTAATAATTCTATTATCGGCTCTTTGCTCAAATACGTTTGCAGACCAACCAGAGGTTCTGCCAATTACGAAAAGAGGAGTAAAGATGCTTGTTGGAATCCCAAGATAATTATATGCCGAGGCCATAAAAAAGTCGGTATTTGCAAACATGTTTTTTTCTTCAGCCATAGTTTTTTCTATTTCCTCAGATACTTGATAAAGCAGCTCATTTCCGTCTTGAACGCTTAATTTTTTTGCCCATTCTTTGATAACTTTGTTTCTGGGGTCTTCGCTTGAATAGACTGCATGGCCAAAACCCATAATTTTTTCTTTCTTTTCTAAAAGATCCAAAACCCCCTGTTTTGCGTCCTCTTTAGAAGAGAACTTTTCAATCATTTCCATGGCAGCTTCATTTGCACCGCCATGTAAAGGACCTCGTAAAGTACCTATCCCAGCAGTAATGCAAGAATGTAAATCGGAGAGAGTAGAAGCGCAAGTTCTAGCAGCAAAAGTAGAGGCATTGAAGCCATGTTCTGCGTAAAGTATTAAAGAAGTATCTAAACATCGAATATGATCTTCAGAAGGTTCTTTGCCAGTAAGAAGTGACAAAAATTGTCCGCCGATTGTTTCGTGAGATGTTTCGGTATCGACGCTTAAACCGTCATGAGAAAATCTATACCAATAACAAATGATTGAAGGCAATATTGCTAAAATTCTGTCTGCAATATCATTTTGATTTGAAAAATCGCCTTCAGGCTCCACATTACCCAATACAGAGCAACCAGTTCTCATGACATCCATTGGATGAGCAGAGGCTGGAATAAGTTCTAGAGTTTTCTTTAACTCATCTGGAAGCTTTCTATTGGAAATAAGCTTTTTCTGGTAAGTTGCTAATTCTGTCTTATTTGGAAGTTGGCCATATAGCAGTAAAAAAGCTACTTCCTCGAAATTTGCTTTTTCTGCCAAATCCTCAATTGCATATCCTCTATAAGTTAAACCATGGCCCTCTTTTCCAACTGTAGATAGAGAAGTTTGTCCTGCAACTTGGCCACGTAAACCCGCGCCTTCTAGTTTTTTTGCCATGAATTATTCCTTAGAAAATAAATCGTCAATTTTTTTTTCGTACGTATGATAGTCGAGAATCTCATATAATTCATCTCGAGATTGCATTTTTTCAATAATTCCTTCTAGGTTTTCTTCAGAAGAAATTGCTGAATATACTTCTGAGGCTGCTTTTGACATCGCTCTAAAAGCACTTAAAGGATGCAGAATTAAACTTATTCCGGCTTCTTTAAGTTCTTGCTTTGTAAATAATGGGGTTAGCCCGAATTCAGTTATATTTGCCAATACAGGTACCGAGACGCTTTCAGATATGACTTTATAATCATCTAAAGAGTTAATTGCCTCCGGAAATAACGCGTTGGCACCTGCATCAATGTATTTATTTGATCTCTCAATTGTTCCTTCTATACCTTCATTGGCAAACGCATCGGTTCTTGCCATCAACATAAAGTTTTCATCTGTAGCAGCGTCTTTTGCCGCTTTAATTCTGTCGCACATTTCTTCTGTTGAAACAATTTCTTTATTGGGTCTGTGTCCGCATCTCTTATCAGAGGCTTGATCCTCAATGTGAATTCCTGATGCGCCTGAGGCAATCATTTCTCTAGTAGTTTTTGAAATATTTAAAGCAGACCCCCATCCGGTATCACAATCAACCAAAATTGGCAGATCACTAACTCCTCTTATTCGTCGTAAATCTTCTAATACGTTGTCTAATGAAGTTAATGCCAAGTCAGGAAGGCCGTATGATGCGTTTGCTACACCTGCTCCTGATATATATAAAGATTTAACACCCGATTTTTTTGCTAGTAATGCTGTATATGAATTTATTGTACCGGCTACAGATAATGGCTTTTCATTTTTGAGCAACTCAAAAAAAGAATTTTTCATCAGATGTTATCCTCCAAAATTTTTTTTAATTCATCGTGCGATGATGCGGTCAATAAATGAGGATAATCTTTTTTTATGTGGTCGGGTGCTTGAAAAAAAATTCCTAGGTCCGCTGTATTAAGCATGTTGATGTCATTGTATGAATCTCCTGAAGCAAAAACTTTGAATTTCAGAGACTGTAAAGCCTCAATTACTCTTTGTTTATTATTTGGTTGGCGAAGTTTATAGCCAGTAATTTTATCGTCTTCAACTGACATGTTGTGACAAATGATTGATGGATAGCCAAGCTTTTCTACTAATGGCCAAGCTAATTCATAAAAAGTATCTGAAACGATTGTCACTTGAAATTTTGACCTTGCCCATTCAAGAAATTCTTGGGCTCCCTCAAAAGGTTCAATGTCTTTTACAATTTTTTGAATATCACTAAGCTTAATATTGTTTTCATTTACTACCTTCATACGTAAAGACATCAGCTCATCGTAGTCTTTGAGGTCTTGGGTAGTAAGCATTAGATCGTCCGAGTTAACCTCTTTTGCCAAGCGCTGCCAAATTTCAGGAATGAGAACTCCCTCAAAATCTAAACACAGGTGAACCATACTTACCTTCGGATAAGTTTTATGCTTTCGAATACTTTATCTAAATCTTTCTTTGATTTGGTTGCACAAGCTTTGGCAACTATTTTCTTTGAGAGATGAGGTGCAAACATGTTTATGAATTCAAATAAATGACTTCTCAAGTAAGTTCCTCTTCTGAAGCCCATGTATGTTGTTCCTGAGTCGAATAAGTGATTTGCAGGAATTGATATTAGGTCTTTATCTTCTTCTTCATTAAAAGCCATACTCGCGATAATTCCCACACCTGTTCCCATTTTTACATAAGTTTTAATCACGTCAGCATCTGTTGCAGTAAATACTACGTTCGCCTTTAAACCTCTTTCAAAAAAAGCCCTATCTAAATCGTTGCTTCCAGTAAAACCAAAAACATATGTAACTATTGGATACTGAGATAGATCTTTTAATTTTATTTTTGGGATAGAAGCTAAAGGATGGCCTTTTGGGACAATGATACTTCTAGACCATTTGTAGCAAGGCATTTTTACTAGGTTCTCACCTTTTTCAGTTGTCTCTGTCCAAACAGCAATATCAACTTCCCCTTTTGCAGCCATTTCAACCGATTCATCAGGAGTGCATTGGTGCATTTGAAAATGTACATTTGGATATCTTTTGACAAATTTATCTACAACTTTAGGAAGAGTAAATTTTGCTTGAGTATGAGTCGTTGCAATACTCAAAGTTCCATATTCTTCATCTGAAAATTCAGTTGCAGCATGTTTAATACCATCAACTAAAGCTAAAATTTCTTCTATTTGTTCCAGAATTCTCTCTCCTACGGGAGTAATAGCAACAAGATGCTTGCCTGATCTTTCGAAAAGCTCTACATCCAGCTCTTCTTCAAGGAGTTTGATTTGTTTGCTTATACCTGGTTGGGAAGTAAAAAGAGTCTTTGAAGCCTTAGAAACATTTAAGTTGCTTCTTGCGACCTCTCTTACATAAACTAATTGCTGGAATTTCATCTCTTTAACTTAATATACTATATTTCAGTAGATTATAAAAAAATATATTTTACACACTTTTTAATTATATATGAAACTATTACATAAAACCTAAATACTGTATATAATTACAGTTATGAAAAATCTTACAAAAAGGCAAAGCGAAATTTTCAATTTTATTAAAGAGGAAATTGAAAGCAATGGTTACCCACCCACACGCTCTGAAATATCTAGAACTTTTGGATTTAAATCTCCTAATGCTGCAGAAGATCATCTAAAAGCTTTGAAGAAGAAAGGCGTTCTTGATTTGGCAGCTGGAACGTCTAGAGGGATTACTTTGAATAACGAATCATCTGGAATTCCAGTTATCGGTTTAGTTAGTGCTGGGGGGCCTATATTAGCTGAAGAAAATATTGAAAAGACTTTGCCTAAAAATCCTGGAATATTGTCTCATGGAGTAGATTTTTATCTTAAAGTAAAGGGAGATAGCATGATTGATGTAGGTATATTTGAGAATGATCTAATTGCAATTAATAAGAATTTACCAGTAAAAACTGGAAATATTGTTGTTGCTAGGATTAATAATGAAGTGACTGTTAAAACACTACTGAAATTATCAAATAAACTGGTAATTTTAAAGCCTGAAAATTCTTCCTATGAAGATTTAGAAATCAATCCAACAAAAGAAAGTCTTGTTTTTGAAGGAACCTGTGTGGGTCTTTTGAGAGACTTTTCTTAAATTTTCTTAAAGCTATCGATTGAAAAAGCTTCTTTTATTAAATTATCCTGGTCTTCATCTTCTAACTTATAAAAATCATTTGGACATTCAACTTCTTTCTCGCCACATTTAATAAATTTAACAAACTTAAAAGCCTTGCCAGGTTTTCTAATTTTTATACCAATTGGTCTATTATCTTGAGGGTGAAAACCAAGAATTCTTAGTGATTTTAAGACAAATGATCGAGTTTCTTCATTTTCATAATCAAGTTCGTGAGGATTGTAATAAGAAACTTTAGGATTTTTTGGTTTGTCCTCAGGAGGCAGTTTGGAAGCTTTGTTAAAACCGTCGAATTCTGTGTATTCTCCAAATCTTCCGTTCTTTAAATAAATTGGAATACCACTTATTTCTTCGGTAAATAAAATGTTTTCTCCAGAATCGCGCTCAATGAGTTCAACGGCTCTATTCAATCCAATATCCAGGATATTTTCGTCTTCATCGGGACTTCCAAAGATTTTCTTATCTTCTCTCATAGTCCAAACACAAGGACCATTAATACTCATGTCTGCAAAAATAGTCTCATTAAGGTCAGGATGAATGCCTAAATCCTTTGGAAGTTCCTTATAAGTCTCCCAAGTAGTAGAAAAATCGAATGGTTTTTTTGTCCATTTGCATTCTGAGCAACCAACAAAATAGCCAAATTTTCCTTTTTTCAAACTAGTATTACTTCCACATTTAGGACAGTCTCTAATTGTTTTTCCTTCTTCATCTCTTGGGAAAATAACCTCTTCAAGTTCTTCATTCAAAAGATCAAGAACTTGTCTTGTTTTAAAATTTTCACTATCGTTTAAAGGCACACCATCGATTTCTTTGCTCAAATAATTTTGGAGCTCTTTCCAAAATTTATCTAAAACCTCAGTCCAAGAAATACTTCCTTCAGCGATCTTATCTAATTCAGCTTCAAGTTCGGCTGTAAATTTTGTCTCAATGAAAAATTCTTTATAGACTCCGCTTAAATATGAGTTTAAAACTCTCCCTAAGTCCGAAGGTGCAATTGACTTAGCGCCATAAGCGTATTTTTTGTCTCTCAAACCCTTCACAGTAGAAGCATATGTTGAGGGTCTTCCAATACCAAGTTCTTCCATTTTCTTTATTAGAGAGGCTTCAGAGTATCTATTAGGAGGTAAAGTGAATTTTTGCTCAGATATAATATCTGATAATTTTATTTTTACGTTTTCCTTAAGTTCGTCTGGAAAATCAATTACCTGAGTCAGATCTTTTTTTGTTAAAGTTTCGAATCCCTCAAATAAAGTCTTTCTGGAAGAGGCATTGAATGAGTACTTATCATTTTTAGAGCAAACTACAATTTTTTTTCTTTCGTGTTCAGAGTTAGACATTTGACTAGATACAGTCCTATTCCAAATTAATGTGTACAATTTTTGTTCGTCTTGTCCTAAATTTATGTTTTCTGGATAGTTTTTAATATTTGTTGGTCTTATTGCTTCATGAGCTTCCTGAGAATTTTTTACTTTTGATTTATAAACTCTCACCTCATTAGATAAAAATTTATCTCCAAATCTTTCAGAAATTACATTCCTAATTTCTTCTAAAGGCGGAGGACCAGGATTTTCTTCACTGAAAGGCTCTCCCGTATTAGGAGAAGTGCTAATGTTTATCCCATCTGTTCTCAAATAAGTAATCAACCCAGCCTCGTAAAGACTTTGTGCTGATCTCATTGTTCTATCAGCAGTAAAGCCTAGAAAGCTACTTGCTGTCATTTGTAAGGTTGATGTTCTAAAAGGAGGATTAGGAGAGCTACTTTGAGGTTTTGTCTCGATAGAATCTACATAAAAATCTGAAGCTTCAAGTTCCGAAGTAATTTCTTTTACTTCCTCTCCAGACGCGATAGGCTTTTTTTTCAAATCAATACCATCAATTTTATTCAATTCAGCGTCAAAGATAAATTCTTCAAAGTTAAACTTACTAGAGATCGGCCAGTATTCTTCTTTGATGTGCTTATCTCTTTCAGTTTCTCGTTCACAAATTATTCTTAATGAGGGAGATTGAACCCTTCCAGCTGATTTTGCCGGCGGTGCATGTCTCCAGACAAGTGGGGAGACCTTAAAACCAATCAAATGGTCTAAAATTCTTCTCGCCAAGTATGCGTCAACCAAATCCTGATCTATTTCTCTTGGGGAATTTATCGCCTGCTTTATTGCTGAAGAAGTAATCTCATTAAAAGTTATTCTTTTGAATTCTTTATCTTCAAGAAGTTTTTTATTAGAAAAATCTGATAGCAAATGCCATGATATTGCTTCACCCTCTCTGTCAGGATCCGTTGCTAAGTAAAGTGTATCTATTGTCTTGCAAATTTTTCTTAATTCTCTAATAGTTTTCTTTCCTTTTTGAGTTTCTTCCCAAGACAAATCCGCCCAATTATTTGGATTAACAGCATTCTCATTATCTGGAAGATCTCTTATATGACCCAGGCATGCTGCAACTTCCCACTGTTGATCGGGGAAATTTTTATCCAAGTATTCTGTAATCTTAGTAGCTTTTGCTCCAGATTCGACTATAACTAAATTTTTCATCCTTTTTTAATATGAATTATTTTTTACAGTTTTGTCAAGAAGACGAGATTTCTAAGGCGTCTCGTAATAGAGAATTTCCGTAATATATGTAGCCTGAATAAAGCTGAACCAGGTCTGCAGAGTTACGCAATCTTTCCTGAACATCATCTGCACTCATTACGCCCCCTGAAGCAATTAAAAAAGATTTATCTTTTTTTATTTCTGCGACCTTTTTTTGTAAATCTAGCGCTTTTTGTTTCAAAGAAGAACCGCTCATTCCACCAGACATTGGGTATGAATGATCGGTAGTTGTGTTAGAACAAATAAATCCATCAAGATTATAATCCTCTGAAAAGCGTATTATTTTTTCTAAATTTAATTCTTCTTCATCCGGAGAAAGTTTTATAAAAATTGGCGTATCTTTTTTATAAAGATTTGTAAGTTGAATTTTTTTTTCTGAAATTTTCTGAATAAGGAACTCAATATTTTCGTTGGAAGATAAGTCTCTAAGATTTGTTGTATTTGGCGAAGAAATATTTATTGCAAGATAATCTGCGTCTAAATAAAAATAATCCATTAAATGGATATAGTCTTGCCATGCATTCTTCAGCTTAGTGGTTTTGCTTTTTCCAATACTTACACCCAAAATACCGTCAAACATGGGTTTTAATTTTTTTATATTTTCAAGAGCCTTAACCGAACCTACGTTATTAAATCCTAAAGAATTTACCAAGTTTTTATCTTTAAAAAATCTAAATATTCTTGGTTTAGGATTTCCTTTTTGAGGCTCTAAGGTAATTGTTCCAACCTCCACAAAACCAAATCCTAGAGAACCGAAAATATGAAAGAATTCAGCATTTTTATCTAGACCTCCTGCTATTCCTATTCTATTTTTAAACGACAAAGAAGATACTAAATATTTGGTTTTTGTTGATTCTTTTTTTATTGAAAAAAAATTTATCAATTTCAAGTTATAAACAAGTCTTAAAAGTTTAAGAGTGAGATTTTTTGAAAACTCAGGTGGAAAAATTCTTGTTAAGAATAAAAAATAATCTTCTAATAGTTTGATCAACTTAGTCTAAGGCGCTTATTGCAGCCGCTGCAGTAGCAAAATTTGCTAGAATTGGTGTGAAAATTCTAAAAATTGAGATTGCATTGAAAGGAGCTGAATCTCTTGGCACAATTATTGTAGATCCTGGTTCAATTTTACTTCTGCCTATTCGCCAAGCATCTAAATTTCTTACAGCTTGTCCATTAGGTAATATTACAAAAATTCCTTTTTTATCAGCAGAGTCGGAGATACCTCCTGCCAATTTAATATAATCACTAACTCGAAGGTTTTTTGAATAAACAAAACTTGTAGGGGATAAAACCTCACCTGTAACAGTAATTGTAGATTTTTCGGAAGGAATAAAAATTCTGTCTCCAGAGTTAAGAATAATATCAACTTCAGGGTTTTTATTTAAATTATTTAAATCCATTTCAGTAACAATCCTGCCAACTGGCGAGATAGATTTCAATCTTGTTATTAAATTTGAAATAACAGAAAGTGCTAATTGGGGATTGCCTGTATTAGAAATGGCTCCACTGGTTAAAGATGTGGCAATTCCTTCTTCTAGCTCGTCGGCAGCTCTTAGAAAAGCTCTTTTTTCTCTTTTAGCTACAGAAGCCCTTGTAAATACACCAGCGTAAGGATAAGCATTAACTTCATAACCTCCGGCTCTTTTTAAAAGCGAACTCAACTTTTCTCCCTTCGAAATAGAGTAAGTACCTGGATTTTTTATAAAACCGCTTATAGATACAGAAAAGGTTTCTTGTTTTTCAGGATCTTGCTGGAGGACAATAGATTTAGGAAAAGAATTTGAATTTATTATATTTTCAGAATTTTGAAAATTTATGTTCTGTATATTTTCTTCGGAGTAGAAGATTTCGTAATTGCCGGATTTTCCTAGATTGGTGGCGCCTCCTGCAAAGGAAGTGAGATTTTTAAGATTTATATTGTTCGTAATAGGATAAAAGCCTGGCTTTCTAACTTCTCCACTTAACAAAGAAGCATTTTCTAAGGCAACTATGATTAAATCCGGATTGTCTTCAAATATTTTCGGACAGCCCTCATTCAAACCCAGCCTGTCTGAAATATTTGTTTCAGAAGTTGAGAACTTTAAACTTTTAAGATTAGAAACTAAAGTCGAAGCATTGAATTTAGCAACATATTTTAACGACTTACAAGGATACCTGTCGTCCTCAATGAACTTTACTAAGTTTTTATTTTTGAGATTTAATTCTTCTTTTTTTTCATCATCTAATTTAGATTCCTGCTCAGAAAGACTGAGGATTGAGGGTTGATTTACTGAGACTTTTTCTAATTGTGAAGATTCATCCGATTTTCTTTTTTGTTCTTCATAAAATTTATCTAACTCAATTTTATCTTCTTCTGAAAGAAGGCCTAAAGCGTCAGCAAGTAAAGCTGAATTAATAAAATCAATATCATACTCAGAAAATATATAAACAAAATCGCTTGCAGTAAGTTTAAAATTTTCTCTAGTATTGGTATTCAAATCTATAGGGATAAACTCCCTAGACCCACTTTCATCTTTTCTTGAAACCACACTGAATGGTAAATAGGTTTCGTCAGTTAAATTATTTTCATCAATGTAGTCAGAGAGATTACTATTCTCAATATAAGAATAAATACCCTTATTGTTCAAATAGCCCTCAAGTCTAATATTATTTGATAATTTTCCAGACAAATCATGTATAAATATTTCATCCGAATCTTTCAATTTAAGAGATTTGATTTTATCGAAACTAAAATCTTTAAATTCCCTTTGACCATTATCATTGATCCGACTTAATGTGATTTTATTTCTATCTGCTTCGCTTGAAAATCCGGAAGCAAAATTTAGAATATTTTGAAAATTTTCGTCTTCTTTAACCTCATATATCGCGGGTCTATTTACATTTCCCCAAATTTTTACTCTATTGCCAACGGGATTAATTAACAATGCATCTCCGGATTGAATCCTTAAATCATTTGATGTATTGGCGTTGATCAATAGTTCATACATATCAAGTGTGCCAATTTCTTCATTAGCTCTTTTAAGAGATATTTTTCTTAACGAACCATTTTCAGTTGGGCCTTCGGTATTAAAAAGAATGCTGGAAATTGAGGACAGAGGGGATAGATTGTAAGAACCAGGCCTTTTAGAGTTACCTAAAACAAAGACTTGGATAGTTCTGAGTCTACTTAAAGATATTTCGAGATCCGTTCCGATTAAGGATGCTTGAGTGACATTTTTTAGTTTTGCAGATGCTTCGTCAAATGTTAACCCGTTTAAGGATAAATTGCCCAGTTCTCTTAAAAAGATATTACCTTCTCTATTTATAGAGACTTTTTTTATTCCCTGAATACTTCCAGAAAAGCTAATTGTTAGTTCATCGCCTGGTCCTAAAACGTAATCTCTAGGTGCTGCAATTATTCCAACAGGCTGAAAAGAATTTTGATCTTTGAATAAATCATATCCAAAAAAAGAGGGTATTTCGTTACCGAACTCATCGTATTCAATTGTTAACTCTTTATCTTCGTCTTTTTTTTGAAACATTTCCTCTCTGGAATTATTAAGGTCTCTGTACTCAGATGAATCCTCAACATCTGAGGATAACCTAGACTCTACTGAGGAACGAACAGATTCAGGCAAAAACCTCAGATATTCTTCATAATCACTTGCCTGAGAAAAAGCGTTGCTAATTAGAAAAAATAATAAGAAATAATTAAGTTTATTTAACAATTGGAAGTCCCCAATAAAGTTTTGATCTACATGCTTCGAAATAATCATAATCTGTTGGATGAATTAAATTATATCTTGTTGAGCTACTTTTTATTTTTAAAGAATCTCCTGACTCTAAATCAAATTCATTATGACCGTCTAAAATGACTTTGGCTTTCTCATCGTGTTCATATTTAAGCTCTAACTCATTTTCTGCAGGAATTACTAAAGGTCTAGTTGAAGAGCTGTGAGAAAACATTGGCATGATAGCAAAAACATCCAGAGTAGGATAAAGAACTGGGCCACCGCCAGAATACATGTAGGCTGTGGATCCTGTTGCTGAAGCTACGATCAATCCATCCGATTTGTGATTTGCAATTAATCTATTATTTTTGAAAAGAGAAAAGCTAGTCATCTTAGCAAGTTCTCCTGAATGCAAAACCACCTCATTTACAGCCCTATATGAATCATCTTTATTGGAAATTTCTAAAATATTTCTTGATTCTTTTTGATAATCTCCAAATAGAATGTTTGGCAGATCAATTTCTAAAGAAGTGAGTTGAAGATCTGTTAAAAATCCTAACTTACCAATATTTATACCCAAAAAAGGGATTTTTAAATGACAAAGATCACGAATAGCGCCAATCATTGTTCCATCTCCACCGATAACTAAAATTAGATCAGTTGAAGAATCTAATTTTTTTAAATCTTTTTCTGATTTATTTGCAATTGTATGCTTTATGGTGACTTTAGAATCTTCTAAAACCTTTTCACACCTTTGAAGGGTTTCTTTGTAGTCTCTGGTAGAGGAATAGACAATATTTACAGAAGATATTTTATCCATTTACAGCCTTTAAATCTTTTGGATCGAAGTTTCTCACGAAATAGATAAAAATTGTATCTACAATTGCTATAAAAAACTTAAAAACGTACTTTGTTAATGCAATACCTAAAGCTACTTCAAATGACATTTGGCCTGCAATGACCCACACAAAAGTATAAATAAAAGTATCTAAAGCTTGTGAGCTTAGAGTCGAAACGTTATTTCTTAACCATAGGTACTTATCTCCTGTAATAGTTTTTATCTTATGAAAGATCCAAACATCAAAAGTTTGACTAATGAGATAAGCAGTAATTGACCCAATTACAAAGATTGGGGAGTAAAGCGCTAATGTTGAAATAGCTTGATGAACCTCGTTAGCAGATGAAGCTATACCGGACGGCATATAGAATGTACTTAAAACTAGAGTGAACATAACAATTACGTTTGCGACAGCTCCAATAATTACCGCCTTATTAGCCTCCGCTCTCCCATATTTCTCATTCAATAAATCCGTAGCGAAATATATTCCTGAATACATTATTGCTCCCATGCTCACAACAAAAGTATTGCCAAAAATATTAAGCTCACTGACTTTACCTCCTTGTAAGTTTGCAAGAATAATTCCAAGTATCACTGCTGTGTATAAGCCATTTTTTCCAAAAAAATAAAACAGAATAATAGCCAAAGTTAGGTCATAAAAAACCGTAAACACCCAAAGAAGTTCTGGATTTTGAATAAAAAATTCTAAGTTCATGGCAAAATTTTTGCTAAAGATTGTTACAATTAGACTACTTTAACTATAATAAATCATTAAAAAATTCAAAAAAGAAAATTATGGAAAATTTAGAAAATTTTAGAAAAGATACCAAAGCTTGGCTTGAAGAGAATTGTCCGCCAGAAATGAGAAAACCCATGGGTCCAGGAGATGTAGTTTGGGGAGGTAGAGACTGTAAATTCCCTCATCCAGACGCTAAATTATGGCTAGAAAGAATGGGCGAAAAAGGTTGGACCTGCCCTACTTGGCCTAAAGAATATGGTGGAGGCGGTCTAAGTTTCGATGAAAATAAAATTCTTCAAGAAGAATTGATGGCCGTTCGAGCTAGGCCTGCTTTGTCAAGCTTTGGAATATGGATGCTTGGTCCCGCTTTATTAGAATTTGCGTCTGAAGAGCAAAAAAAGAAGTACATTCCTGATATCGTAAAAGGTAAAATTCGTTGGTGTCAGGGGTACAGCGAACCCGGATCAGGTTCGGATTTAGCAAGCTTAAAAACGAAAGCAGAAGATAAAGGCGATCATTTTTTAGTTAATGGTCAAAAAGTTTGGACGTCTTATGCAGATGACTGTGACATGATTTTTACTTTAGTGAGAACCGGTCCCTTAGAGCCAAAGCATGATGGAATCAGTTTTTTACTTATAGATATGGATCAACCAGGAGTGACAACTAAACCCATAAAATTGATATCAGGCAAATCGCCTTTTTGTGAGACTTTTTTCGATGATGCAGTAGTTCCTAAAGAAAACCTTATAAGTGATCTTAATAAAGGCTGGGATGTTGCAAAAAGACTTCTGCAACATGAAAGAAATATGATAGCAGGTATGGGCCTTGGCGGTGGTAGTTCATCGAAGAAAAAGAAAGATCAACCTGTGAGTTCTGGCATGGCTACTATGGCTAAGACATATGCAGGTGAAGAAAACGGAAAATTGGCAGATCCCGCTCTAAGACAGAAAATTGCTTCTTTTGATATAAATTCGCATGCTTTCTCTTTGACTTTGAAAAGAGCAAGCGAAGAAAGTAAATTATCTAATTCAGGACCAAGCCCTGCTTCCTCAATGTTCAAATATTATGGAAGCGAAAGTAATAAACTCAGATATGAATTAATGCTGGAGGCCATGGGTACAAAGGCTCTTGGCTGGGAAGGTGAAGGATTTGGCCCTGCTGAATTAGCAATCACAAGAGAATGGCTTAGAACTAAAGCAAATTCAATTGAAGGCGGTACATCTGAAGTCCAACTTAATATTATTGCCAAAAGAGTTCTAGACCTTCCTCAGTAAAGACTGAATTTGGGAGAAAGTTATGTCATTGATTTTAAATGAGGAGCAGATTTTTCTGAAAGATAGCGCAAAAAAATTTGCTGCTGAAAAGACTCCAACTAAACATTTTAGAGAAATTAGAGATAGTGAAATATCTAATTGCTATGATGAAAAAGTTTGGAGCGAAATGGTATCTCTAGGCTGGACGGGAATCCTAGTTCCAGAAGAATATGGTGGTTCAAATTTTGGGGTTGCGGGAATATCTTCAATTCTAGAAGAGCTCGGTAGAACTTTGACTCCTTCTCCATTATTTTCGACTGCGGTTGTTGGAGTAAGTTTAATCAAGCATGCAAATGAAGAAATTAAAAAAGAAATATTGTCTAAAGTGGTTCAAACTGGTTTGAAACTTTCTTTTGCAATTGAAGAAAGTAATCGCCATGCTCCTCTTAATATTTCTTGTCTAGCTGAAAAAGCTGGAGAAGATTACATTATAAAAGGTGAAAAATCTTTTGTTTTGGATGGCGGCTTTGCTGATAAATTTATTGTAGCAACAAGAACTTCTAAGAATCCTGGAGATAAAACAGGAATAAGTCTTTTTATAATAGATTCTGATTCAAAAGGATTAGAAGTTACTCCAACTAAAATGGTTGATTCTAGAAATGCTGCAAATATTAAATTCAATGAGGTGAAAGTTCATTCTTCTCGTATGATTGGAGATGAAGGACAAGGTTTTGAAGTAATTGAATCTGTTCTAGATATTTCTAGAGCTGCTATATCGGCAGAAATGCTTGGAGGAGCTCTAGAAGCTTACGAAATTACAATTGACTATCTTAAGGAAAGAGAACAATTTGGTTCAAAAATTGGTTCTTTCCAAGCTTTGCAACATCGAGCAGCAATCATGTTTTCAGAGTTAGAACTTTGTAAGTCGTGTGTTGTTGAATCTATTACCTCTTTTGATGAAGGTGGCAATGATTCTGAAAGATTAGCAAGTTTGGCAAAAGCAAAAGTTGGTGAAGTATTTCATTTAATTTCTAATGAATCAGTCCAAATGCATGGCGGAGTTGGCGTTACGGATGAATATGATATTGGGCTCTATCTAAAAAGAGCCAGAGTTGCCGAACAAATATTTGGAAATTCAGATTATCATAAAAATAGATACGCCGAACTCACAGGCTACTAGTAGTCATTGTGAGTGAAACTAATATTGAAAAGCTTTTAGGTATAATTTCTGAATTAAGAGACCCCATTTCTGGCTGCGCATGGACTAAATCGCAAACTTTGGATTCTCTAAAGCCATTTGTTTTAGAAGAAGCAAAAGAAGTTCATATCGCAATGAAAAATAGAGACTTTGATAATCTTAAAGAAGAACTTGGAGATTTGCTTCTTCAAATAGTTTTGCAGAGCAAAATAGCAGAAGAAAACAAAAAGTTTGCCTTTGACGAGGTAGTTGATAACTTATGTAAAAAGCTTTTGAGAAGACATCCTTATGTATTTGAAGAAAAAAAGCCTCATACTATTGAAGATCAGAAAATAGCTTGGGAAAGAATTAAGAAAACAGAGAAATCAAAGTGAAATTTTTATTTGAAAATTTAATTGGATTATTATCAATATCAATTCTTGTAATAAATACAATCGTTCTTTCCTGTTTATTGATACCTTTGGGTTTAATCAAATTTTTTTTACCTTTCGTAGGTTTAAAAATTATTTTCACAAATTTCATTATAAAAATTGGAGAAATATGGATTTTTATAAATAAAATCTGGGTAAAACTTCTACACAGCCCTAATTGGGAAGTAATTGGCAGAGAAAATATAAAACTAGGACGATGGTCGATAGCAACATCAAATCATCAATCATTTGCAGATATTTTCCTTCTACAAGACATTACAAACAGAAAGATGCCTATGCTGAAATTTTTTATGAAATACGTTTTAATTTATGTTCCTGTGATAGGAATTTCCTGGTGGGCCTTAGACATGCCCTTTTTAAAACGATATACACAAAAACAATTAAGTAAAAATCCTAAATTAAAAGGAAAAGACTTCAATGAAATGAAAAGAGCTTTGAAACATTATTCGCTTTATCCTGTAACAGTATTTAGTTTTGCAGAGGGCACCAGATTTACTCATAAAAAACATTTGAATCAAAAAAGCCCTTTTGAGAATTTACTGAAACCCAAAGAAGGAGGTTTAGCGACTGCAATAAGTTTGGTAAATAAAATAGACTATTTAGTAGACTTTACAATCAAATTTGATTCGAAAAAAAGAAGTTTTTGGGATTACTTGTGTGGAAGAATGAATAAAGCCAAAATAATTATTAAAGAAATAAAGATCCCAAAAAAATTTCGCGATAAAGATTTATTGCAGAATAAAGTCTTGAGATCTGAATTCAAAGAATGGATAAATACTTTGTGGTTTGAAAAGGACGTTTTATTAAATAATAGATTATAGATATTTAAATGCTTCTAAGAGACATCTTAAAATATACAGCTTTTATACTTTCACTTTCTTTTTCTATAGGCGTTTTCGCAGAAGAAAATCTCAGTGCAAAAAAACAATATAAGTTAGTCATATCTGAAATTGTCCAGATTCTGAATCGAAATCATTTTAAAAAAAATATTGAAATTTCTGAAGGTGAAGTAATTGGTAATTTCTTCGTCAATCTTGATAAAGAAAAAATTATTTTTTCTTTGGATGAAGTTGATTCACTATCTCAAGAATTTGAAAATATTTTTGATGTAGAAAAAATATTCGATATTTATCATTTCTACTCAGATCGATCTTTGGAATTGATTAATCACCAGAAAGAAATTGTCAGTAATATTTTTAATGCTAATGATCTCAATACAATCGATTTTGTCGATAAATCAAGAGAAGATAAAAAAAGATTTGCTTCACTGGATGAAATCAAAAAATATCAAACTCTGATCATAAAAAATGAGTTTATAAGCATACTTTTATCAAATACTAGTTTTGAAAATACTAAAAACAAATTACTTAAAAGACTGGATAACCGAATTAAAAGTTTAAATAGGATTAAGTCAGATGATATTTTTTCTTTATATACGAACTCAATTACTTCTCTTTACGACCCTCATACAAATTATTTATCGCCAAAGTCTCAAGAAGATTTTGAGATAAACATGAGTTTGTCTCTGGAAGGAATTGGGGCTATCTTATCAACTGAAGACGGCATAACAAAAATAGTCAGATTAATTCCAGGCGGTCCAGCAGATAAATCGGGATTATTGAAAGTAAACGATAAAATAGTTGGCGTGGCTTCTTTGCCTGAAAATGAGATTGAAGATATAAGGGATTGGAGAATTGACGAGGTAGTAAGATTAATTAGAGGTCCAAAAAATAGCAAGGTAAGGCTAGAGATTATTTCAAATTCATCTTCTGACGATGTATTAGGTAGAGTAATTGAGATTACCAGAGGCTTGGTAAAGCTTGAGGATCAAGCTGCCAAGAAAAAAAAGGTAGAGATTTTTAGACCAAACAAATCATACAACATTGGAGTTATCGATTTACCAGCTTTTTATATGGATTTCGACGCTTTCAGCAAAAATCAATTTAATTATAAAAGCAGTTCCAAAGATGTCAGAAAACTATTAAGAGAATTAAAGGAAGAAAAAGTTGACGGAGTAATTCTTGATTTAAGGGGTAATTCTGGAGGTTCATTGTATGAAGCTTATTCCTTAGCAAAACTTTTTATTGGAAAAGGAAGTGTGGTCCAAGTAATGGAATCGAATGGTTCTATCCAGCCGTTAGGTCATACTAGGGGCATTCAAAATTATGACGGTCCTGTGATGATTTTGGTTGATAAATTGAGTGCCTCTGCATCAGAAATTCTTGCAGGAGCATTCCAAGACTATAAAAGAGGTTTGATTGTAGGATCTAGCACTTTCGGCAAAGGTACTGTTCAAAGATTAGAAAATCTTTCTTATGGACAATTAAAGTTTACTGAGCAAAAGTTTTATAGAGTTTCTGGTAAAAGCACTCAGAACATGGGCGTGGTTCCAGATATCAATCTTCCCTTTGTTTTTGATAGCGATGAAATTGGAGAAGTCACACTGGAAAATTCTTTACCATATGATGATATTTCATCTGTAGAGTTTGAACCTTTTATTTCAAACTCTAACATTGAAATGATACAAAGTTTTTCAAAAAAAAGAGTTTCCGATTCAAATCTAAATGAATATATAGAAAGTCAAAAAGTACATAACAAAAGAGAAATGGACAAAAAATTAATCCCAGTAAACTATCAATTGAGGAAATCTGAAAAAGTATCTCAAGAAGAAAAAAGGCTTTTTATAGAAAATAGATTTAGAGTTTCAGTAGGCTTAAAACCATATTTAAACTATCAAGAGTTTCTTGATGCAGATCCTGAAGAAATAAATGAATTTTCTGAAAAAATGGTTTTAGAAGAGGCGGCAAGGATTTTGATTGATCAAATTAACTTTGATAAACCAAAAAGGCTTTCGAGTTTTAATTTTAAATGAAAATATTTTCTTTCAATGTAAATGGCTTACGCGCTAGATTGCATCAACTGAGCGAACTTATAAATAAGCATTCTCCTGAAATAATCTGCCTTCAAGAAACAAAAGTAGACAATGAAAATTTTCCAATGGAAAGCATAAATGAACTTGGTTATGAAGCATTGATAAATGGCCAAAAAGGACACTATGGAGTAGCAACACTTTATAAATCAAAACCGATAGAATTTCAGATTGGATTTCCTACAGATAAAGAAGACGCACAATGTCGTTTAATTTCATCTACTCATACTTTTTCCAATGAAAAGATTACCGTCATAAATGGTTATTTCCCTCAAGGAGAAAGCAGAGATCATCCAAAAAAATTTCCTTATAAAGAAAAATTTTTTAAAGATTTAATGACCTATCTTAAAAATTTCTCTCCAAAGGATCATCTTATCATTCTTGGAGATCTCAATATTTCTCCTCAAGATATTGATATTGGTATTGGAGAAAATAATAGAAAAAGATGGCTAGCAACTGGAAAGTGTAGTTTTCTTCCTGAAGAAAGAGAATGGCTAGGTAAGATAAAAAGCTGGGGTTTTTATGATTCTTACAGAAAATTTTTTCCTGAATCCAATGATAGATTTAGTTGGTTTGACTATCGAAGTAGAGGATTCGATGATAACCCCAAAAGAGGACTTAGAATTGACCACCTTTGGGTTACAGAATCACTTTTAAAGCTTTCATCAGAATCTGACATTGACTATGAAATAAGAGGAATGGAAAAACCTTCGGATCATGCCCCTGTTTGGACTGAATTTAACCTCTAAGACCTTCTTTCTTGAAAAAAAGTCTTTAGTAATTTAGAGCTTTCGCTTTCTAAAATTCCACTCGTAATCGATAATTTATGATTAAAAAACTTTTCATTTTCTAAAAGTAAATTATTTTTTATTACTCCAGACTTAGAATCTTCTGCTCCAAAAATAATTCTTTCAATTCGAGCATGCACACATGCCCCAAAACACATTAAACAAGGTTCTAATGTAATATAAAGTTGACAGTCATTAAGTCTATAGTTTCCCAATTTTTTTCCAGCATCTCTAAGAACATTCATTTCCGCATGCGCAGAAGGATCGTTTTTACTTATTGATTGATTATGAGATCGAGAGATAATTTCTCCATTTTTTACTAAGACAGCTCCAACAGGCACCTCTTGCTTTTCAAAAGCTAAACCAGCTTCTTCCAAAGCCAAACTCATAAAAAAAATATCTTTCTCTTGTTGGTTATTCAACTATCTTTTTTATTTCTTCAATAGAAGATTCCATGCCATCTTTTATTAATTGCGCAAATTCATCTGGTTCGACTTCAGAAGTCCAAATAAGTCTAGATGAATGATTACTTTCCAAAACTGTTATTTTTGCTAAGTGATGATTCAAGGGAGCAGGAGATTGAATGACGCTATAAGAAAGCGTTCGTTTCTCTTGATTCATTTCAATAATTTTTTCTTTTATTTCTCCAACACCGTCCATTACAAAAGTTCTTATGTCATCTTTTAATAAGATATTTTTTGCAAAGGGTACCCAATCTGATCTTGTGACATCTGAAAAAAGTTCCCACAAAGCATCTGCAGAACAACTAAAGTCTTTTTCTACCTTAACTAATTTCATAAAACTCTTTTTTTAAATAATTTGAAATATGATTATTAATGTGAAAATCACTATCTAGAGGCATTATTTCATTTTTGATTAATTTTTTTGCGACTCTAATCATTATGACTGAAAATTTAAAAAGACAAAGAATTCTATAGTAATTAAAATTGTGGGCAGAGAAACCAGTTGCTTTTTCCCATATCTTGATAGCTTCATCATTAGAAATAGATCCTGATAATTTTTTTATATTAAGACCATAACTACTTGCGTCATCTGTCGTAAGTCCCCAAGCTAAATCTGAAAGAGGGTCTCCTATAGTAGCCATTTCCCAGTCTAATAGAGCCTTTACCTTGAAATTTTCGAAAAGTACGTTTCCAATCCTTGAGTCTCCCCAGCATAGTTTTCTAGAATTTGAATCTTCTGGAATTTTGTCTTTTAGCCAATTAAAAACATCTTCTAAAAATGGATTTTTTTCTCCATCCATGGCCCAATCCATAAAAGATTGATAATATTTTAAGTCATACATTAAATGGTTGTCTTCTTCTCTTCTTTTTTCAATTAAAGATAAGTCTAATTTATTAAAATCTAGTTTATGAACTAAAATCAAAT
This sequence comes from uncultured SAR86 cluster bacterium, assembly GCA_902563105.1. GTDB lineage: Bacteria > Pseudomonadota > Gammaproteobacteria > Magnimaribacterales > AG-339-G14 > MEDG-81. Next base: position 248,478 of record CACEVU010000001.1, on the reverse strand, counting down.
TATTGAGCCAACCAAGCCAGACAGATTTAATTTCTTTAGAAGACGCCTTCCCCATCATCCCATCTGGATCCATATGATATGGAGGGTTATCTGAAGGAGCCTCCCCACCAACATACTTCATTACATAAAATTCAGCTCCAATAATATCTTCATTAAGTTCTGCAAATAAAATTTCAGGCACAGGAAGATTGAATCTTCTAAGTTGAGTCATAATTTCAACTTGTAAGCCTAAATCATATTCTGGAAAAACCTGAAAGCCTGTTGGTTTTAATCTTAAAACAATGTCCTCATGTAAATCTTTACCCTCAATTCTGCAGGAAAAGGTTTCATTAGAAAAACCGCTCGCCTCTGAAGATTTATGAGGAAAAATTTTTATGTCCTTACCCCTATACCTGTCCTTTTGGCTTATCCAGTTTTCAAAAATAGATAACTTTTTTTGAAAGTTTTTCTCAGAAGAAATTGGCATGATTATGGCTTGTCAAAGAGATCTTTAAATCCACTAGGCTCATGAGGGCCTAGAAATAATTGTTCCAAAACTCCCCTGCCAGAAGTCTTTCCTTGAGGGTAAGTTAATTCAACCTTACATAATGATTGAACATGTAGAAATGGAGGATCTTCAGGATCATCTTTCAAGTCATAAAAATCATAGTGAAATGCTAATTCTCCTTTAAATTGCCCATGACCCCAATCTGGATGCATATAACCTAATCCGCACATGAATATATTAATCTCTGGCGTTATTTCAAATTTAAAAAGCTCATCTTCAGAGGTTTTTAAATTTAAATTTAAAGACTTTACTCGTCTTGTTCCAGGTTTATAGATAACACTTTTTGAATGTGAGACAAAATTTGATTGCTCTTTGCCATCTTGATATTGAATTTTAGCGAATGAGTTATTTGCCTCTCCTTTTTCATTGTCTACATAATAGATATGAGTTGCTAAATCTTCGAAATGCACTGGAGCCCATAGCCAGTAAAATTGTGGCATTTCAAAGGGGACCATCGGTTGACTATCTCCAGAGCCTACAGGTCTGACTCCCCAGGATCTATCTCTGGTTCCCACAAACTCATCAGGATTAATTTTAATTTTTTTACCTTTTACCTCGATCTCTCCAGACCAATTTCCATGCTGGGTAAGTCTACATGTATCCATAATTTTTCTAGGACCATTAAATAAAGTCATATTGGGTTCTTGCATTGGATCAAATCTTTTTTCAAATTCTAATTTTGCAACAATATTTGAATCATTTTCTGAAAGCTCCAAAGCCAATTTTTCCAGAGGTTTGACAACCTTTACTTCTATTGGGCCTACTCTAGTGTCAAGTCTTTCAAGGCCAAGAATCCTTGAAGACCTAATATTATGCTGAATTCCATCGTCTACTAAGGTAAAAGATGCATCCATAATATTCAGGTTTGGATATAGACAGAGAACTGCTGCAAAATAAACATTATTTTCTTTTGAATAACCATTAAAGAAATATCTGTCATAAAAATTTCTCTCAGTACCTACCTCTGAAACTGGATGAGGAAGTTGATGAATAGGATAATCGTCTGCTTTTGTGATCATTTCTTTTCGAATTAAATAAGCTTAATTGAAGCGATATCAATATCCATTTTAAAATCTCTTCCAGAAGCCTCAACACCAATAAGATTAATTTTATTTGAATTAAGCTTTCTCCTTTTTGGGGCTTTATTACTGTAACGAATAAAATCCTTAAATTCGATTTCAAAATCTTTCCATTCTTCAGAAACTTGAAATTCTGCTAGATACCTAACCCAAGGAAAAATAGATCCTTTTGTTTTAATGTGTATAAAGTACTTTTCATTGTTTCCTTTGGCTTTGAACTTAATCTTAGAAAAGTCAGATAAGTCTCTTTGCTCAATTTTTGTTCTAAACATTAAAAACCCACCGCCATCTGTAGAAACGTTTCCTTTTGCAGAAATAAAATCAAAACTTTCATTAGCCGATTCATTTAAGGTCAAGAATCCGTCTGATTTTCCACCCATGACTTGGTCTTTAACAAAACGCCAAGAATTAAAATCAATATTTTTTTCAGGAAGAATATCTAATGACAACATATTTAGACACATAAAAAATAGTAGAAACAACTTGAACATAGTTCAATCTAAAAGTTTCTCTGAATTAATATTTGCTAGTTCATCTTCAAACACTAATTCTTTAGTTGAATGTAATCGATCAACGTATAAATAACCAAATAAATGATCTAATTCGTGTTGAAAGACCGTTGCTAAAAAATCCTCAACTATAATCTCTTTTTTTATTGCTTTTTCATCTAGGTAGGATATTTTTAATTTTCTTGGTCTTTCAACATATCCTCTTAAACCAGGGACACTTAAACATCCTTCCCAAAAACCTTGTTTTGTTTTGTCTATAACTTTTAACTCAGGATTAAATATCACAAATTCTTCTGAATCTTCTAAATTATCGTACCTTTCAGAATCGCTTTCTAATTTTATTACAGCCATTTGTATAGAAACTCCAATTTGAGGAGCGGCAAGACCAATTCCACCTGCTTCTTTCATGACTGACCACATTTTTGGAATGAAATCTTGAATTTCTGGAGATAAAATTTCCTCTTTACTGAGCTTTTTGGCGACTAATCTAAGAATTGGATTCCCCAATTTTAGAATTTCATAGTTATTTTGAAGATTTTCTGTCATTTATATTGATCTTTTTATTACTAAATTATGTATTCATGAAAATTGACTAAATTTTTCAAAGGTCTTAAACTTGCGCTTGTATTGGCATATTAAGTGTCTTAGGAGAATTATCAATGATTTTAACTAATTTTAAGTATTTATTTACTCCACTTTCAAAGTTTATTGCAGCTTTTGCACTTTTAGCACTGGTTGGATGTTCTAGTACTCCATTTATGCAAAATAATATTGTCGCAACAAAATATCTTTTAGACAATTTTGTCGAAGATGCTGGAGGAAAAGGACAAGCAAATGCGGAAACCTATCATTGGGAAGTAGACGCAACGTCTCTTGGTTGTGCTGAGCTACAAGCTGAAAGAATCAGACATTCTGCGTTAATTGATAGCGTTGCTGAAAAAGTGATTGAAAATTCGTCTAGATCAACAAGCTATGCTTCTTATGGTTTAGAGATGCATGATCCAAGTGCTGGTACCAGCTTTATTGGAGTTAAATCAACTGGTTTAAATCCTGAAGTTGCAGAATATAGAAAACTTAAATTAGCTGTTGAGAAGTTAAAATCTGCTTCAATCGATAAGTGTACTTCTGCAGAAGTGATGAGAACCCCCTAACAAGGGATTTTTAAGAAGTTTCTAAAGCCTTCAAAATAATTGACCTTGTTTCGGCTGGATCAATCACTGCATCAATTTCTAATTGAGTAGCTGCTTCCAGGGCTCTACCAGAATCATACATTTTCTGTACTAATTTATTATAGAGAGCTTCCCTTTCTTGTTCATTTTCAATGGCCTCCAATTCTTTTTTATAGCCAAGCTTTACTGCGCCTTCTAAGCCCATTCCGCCAAATTCTCCAGTTGGCCAAGAAGCTGTAAATATAGGGATATAAAAACTACCCCCTACCATTGCCATAGCTCCTAAACCGTAACCTTTGCGTAAAAAAATTGCTACTAAGGGAACAGATATATTAGCTCCAGAATTAAATAAACCGCCCATTTTCCTTACTGCACCCTCTCTTTCACTTTCAACCCCAACCATAAAGCCAGGTGTATCTGCTAAGGAAACAACTGGAATTTTATGTTCATTACAAATTGATATAAATTGACCTGCTTTTTCAGCAGAAGTAGCATCTACTGCGCCGCCTAAATGCTGACAATCATTTGCAATTAAGGCAATTGGTTTGCCTTCTAGTCTCATGAAGCCTGTAATGACACTTCGACCATATGCTTTTCTCAATTCTAAGAAAGAATCTTTATCTGCTAAAGTTTCTATAATATCTCTTACCGAATATGCCATTCTTCTATTTTCTGGAATAAGATTTCTCAAAATCGACTGATCTTTTACGTCCCACTCTTTTGTTTCTCCTTGAAAATAAGATAAAAGTTTTTTTGTAAACCTTGTTGCATCTTCTTCATTTTTAGCTAAATAATCTATTACTCCCAGTTTTTCTTGTTCTTCTGCTGGACCAATATCCTTTGGATCTACCTTTCCTAGCCCTCCTCCTTCGATCATTGCAGGACCAGCCATACCTAGCCAAGAATCTTTAGTTGAAATACAAAAATCTGCAGTGCCAAATAGCGCTGCATTGCCTGCAAAACAATATCCGTTGTTAACCGCAATTCTGATACTTTTTCCTTTTAATTTTGCCCAATTGCTAAAAGAGGGAATTTGTAATCCGGCAAATTGAACATGCACATCTGTATCACCGGGTCTGCCGCCGCCGCCTTCGGTATACATGATGACAGGAAGATTTTGTTTTTCTGCAGTTTCACAAATTCTATCTAGTTTTTTATGATGATAATAACCCTGAGTTCCTGCTAGGACTGAATAATCATTTATGATGATCGCAGAAAGTGATTTTTTATCATCCAAGATTTCTCCATTTACTTTGCCAAATCCAGTAATAATTCCATCTGCTGCGGTCTCGGTTCTAAGCTCATCAAGCTCTCTTCTACTTTTTTGAGCGGCAATAGCAAGTTGACCATATTCAACGAAAGAATCTTTATCTACCAAATCGTCTAAGTTTTCTCTAGCAGTTCTATACCCCTTGGCGTGTCTTTTTTCACGAGCAGTATTTCTTTCTTCATCTAAAGTTTTAGATAATCTTTTGTGCAATTCTATTAACTCAGATCTTTCTTTCATTGAGAATATTTATAAATAAAAATAATGTATTCACTATGCTTTAAAAAAATTCACGATGCAATAATTTATATTCTTTTAAATAAGTAATAAAAATTATTTTTTTTATAAGCGTATAAGTAAAAGTAAGTCGAAAGTTGTCTATTATTTAATTGAATAAGGTATCAAAAATGGTCAATGAATACTTAAAATCTCTATGGAGTTTCTGCAAAGATTACCCTTTTTATGCTGTGGCTTTCTTTTATGGAGGATATTTGATTGGAGTTTTCTACTTCTAAATTACTTGGTTGATTTTCGAACTAATTCTTCTGGATTCGGAATTGTAGAAAACCTGTCCAGCATCTCATCTTTAAACATGTTCTCCGGTGAAACGGATTCATAAACTGCGTTCTTATCTTTAGGATCAGAATAAAAACCTAAAATGTATCCCCCTTTTGAATATCCAATTAGAGATCTAACTTCTTGAGAAATATCTTTTGCAATATTTGGCGGGCACGATAGATATTGATTCTCTTCTTGTCGAAGCCAATTTAAAGCGTAATGCAAAAATACTCCGGTTCTAATATCGTTTTTTGAAGAATTAGCTCCTCCACCGTGAAGAACTGTTCCGGTATATAAAAGAACAGACCCAGGTTTCATTTCGGCATAAGCAATCTCATTTTCTTTTGGAATGCGATCTTTTTCCCATAAATGAGAACCTGGAACTATTTGAGTAGCACCATTTTCTTTTGTGAATTCGGTAACTGCCCATATAGTGCTCATCAAGGGTTCGATTCTTCTTGGCAAATAACCTCCCCAGATACCTCTATCGCGATGCAAAATTTGTTTGCTCTCTCCAGGGCCAATGCTCACCGCAGATGTGAAATGAAGTTGATAGCCATCACAAAAAGGAGAAAGGTATTTTTCGGATACTTCATTGACAAGCGGCTGTAGAGCTAAGTTTCTACAAGCCTCAGATCTTGCGATAAGGGCACCGATTCTTTTTGTTTTAAATCCAGTGAATTCATCCCTACCAAAAACATCATTTTTCAAGTACGGAGCTAAGTCTTTATTTAAAAGATTAACTTCTTTTTGATCAATAAGCCCATCGATAATGACCCCAGCATCGTTATTTAAAACTTCAATGATGTCTTCAGCTGTTGAAGTATTTTGAAGGTGAACTAATTCAGCCATCCTGGGAATATACTATTAAAAGCGAGAAACTTAAAAAGATTTTTGAAAGCCAAATACTATTTTGGCTTTATCTTTCATCTGGAGACCATTTTTTTCATTGATTATTGGATTGATAATCTCTAAGGCAAGTCTATCTTCAGATCCGGGAAAGATTTGGGTAAGAAAATTAAAACCTAGTCCTGCTTCAGCAGTAAAGCCGCCATAATTTGATGTTATAGAGGTCTGCACTGGAGATTTGATATTGGAATCAAAACCTGAAATGTCCTGCTGATGATTGAGTCTCAATCTCGACGAAATAGAAAAGTTTTTGCTTACTGAATATTGGTACCAAGAATCAAAATAAGTCTTATCGCCATAATGCCATTCCTTTGATGAAATATTTCTAAAAAACCTAATTTGATTTCCAAAAGTATGTTGATCAGTAAATGTATAAAGATTTGTAAAGCCAACAACCAAACCAAAGGAATCGTCTCCTGATTGCATGCCATATGGCAAAAATATTTCCATATTGGTATTCATGGGAGTAAGTACTATGCCTTTTTCTTTCTTTTCTCCGACAGAAAATTTTAAGCCAATCTCTGCATGCCACCTACTTTTATCTTGCTCGTTAATTTTTACTAATGCAGAAAAAAATAGATCAGAAAGATCTGAAGAAGATGAATTGAATGAGCCAATATTATTTCTCATCATTGCATGATAAGTATTTAAATTCATGGATTTATCCGTAAACATTGTCATGAACATCAAAGTAACGTCATCAGATGGAGCATACATACCTCCAAGCATTAACATTTTCATGCTCATTTCGATCGGAACTATACTGAGTTTTGCTGGTGAGTTTGAATGTGGATTATCTATAAATAAAATTTCGTCATCTGAGATTGAATTTCCATCTAAAGAATTGCCTTTCATTTTCATGTAAGAGACTCTCAAAGAAATCATTGATTCGCCTTTTTTATGCATATGATCGGCCATAACTCCAATAGGTGCGTGGCCAATTGCCTGAGAACCCAATGCCGAAATCGAGAAGACTAAAAGAAAAAGTATTTGAAGGGAGCGCATTTGAAAATGCATTCTATCTTAGTAAGAACTATTGAAGAAGGAAATATACTCCAGCAATGTAAATTAAATCATTCTTTATCAAGCCAAGTTCTTTAGCTTTCTCATAAACTATTTCTTTATTTTTTACTGACAATTCAAAAGCATTAATTCCCTCGCCTCTTTGATCAAGATCATCAACAAACTTAATTCTGGAGTCTGAGAAACTTATTTGAAGATCATCATCTGCTTTGATCCCAAAAGCTTTTTCCCAATTTCTACACAGGGCAGATTTATCACCGGATTGCATCACCACGCCGCACAATCTCTCCGCATTATCGTTTTTTGATACGCACTTTTCCCAATCAAGGCCTGCCCAAAGCCAAGCTGATTCCGGTTCCATTTTATCTATTGAAACTATTGCTCCACCGATATGTTTAGGATGCAAGTGAATGGTTTTTCCAGTTACGTGGCCTTCGCTTCTTTCAACTTCATAAACAATACCAATATTTTCAGTGGTAACTCGTTCTTTTTCTTTAGCAACATCATTACAATCTACAATTACCATGTAGCCACCATTTCCACCTCTGCGATTCAGAAATCTTTCTGCAGTAGTATTTTCTTTAACAGGAGTGACAATCTCAATAAAAGTATCACCCAAGGGAATTAATGAATTTATAAGGCCAAAGTGAATAAGACCATCATCATGAAAAGCTACTTTTAAATCAAATACATCACAAATCTGATTTGCAACTGAATCTCTTTCTTTAGCAACGATTACTAACTGTCTTAATCTCATAATATTTGTAAAATAATACTTCAAGGATAAATAAAAGGAGAGAAAAATGAAAGAAATAGATATGGGAACAGACCACCTTAAAGCTCTTAAAGGCGACGGTTTAGGAAAAATTATTATGAACAGGCCCGAAGCTAGAAATGCTATGTCAGATGAAATGAATGCAGCAATGATGGCAACCTTGGAAGACTTTGAAAATGATTCTGAAGTCAGAGCGGTAATTCTTACAGGCTCTGAGGGTGCTTTTTGTGCTGGTGGAGATGTAAAAGGTATGGCCAACAAAAAAGGTGATCCTAAACGTACAATTGATATAGCTATCCATGAGCAAAGGATTCACCAAAGAGGTACCTCAGGTAAATTATTCAAAATGCCCAAACCAACAATTGCCGCAGTGAATGGACCTGCAGCTGGGGCAGGAATGTCTTATGCTCTTTCTTGTGATCTTAGAATAATGTCCAATAGTGCTTTTTTTACTACTGCTTTCGCAAAAGTAGGTTTTTCAGGTGACTATGGAGGGTCCTACTTTATGACTCAGTTAGTGGGTTTATCAAAGGCAAAAGAACTATATTTTTTATCTGACAAAATTCCTGCTGAAGAAGCTCTAAAACTTGGTCTTACTAATTGGGTTGTAAAACATGAAGAGCTGGAGCAAAAAACTTTAGAAATTGCCAAACAACTTGCTGAAGGCCCTGCAGTTGCTTTTCGTTATATGAAAGAAAATCTAAACAGAGCTGTAAGTGGAGAAGTAGACGATTGTCTGGATCTAGAGGTCACTCATCATGTTCATTGTGGCCAAACAGAAGATCACAAAAACGCTACAAAAGCTTTCGTTGAAAAAAAACAACCAGTGTTCAAAGGTCGATAATTACTTGTGAGGAGTAACTAAATACTTTTGTCCAGTAGCCTGTTTTGCATAGTTTTTGAGAATCTCTGAATCGAGCATTTCTTCAAGAGAAATTTCGGCTGTATAGGAGCTTGAAAAAGTAGTAGTAATTTCATTGGCTACTCTTTCTCTCATTTTCAAAAAAATTTCTGGTCCTGCCTTTCCAATAAATGGTGTTAAAAGCCATCCTCCTAAACCCCATTGCAATCCATAAGACCTATTCAATACAGTTGGTGTTGGGTCGAGGCCGCCATAAATATAGACTTGTTTATAAGTATCCGAACCATATCTACTGTATTCAGAAGCTTTTTTATTTGCTGAGATCTCCATTGCAGATAAAATCTGTCCAGCTAATTTTCCCTCATTACCTCCCCCGGTAGCATCAAATCCTAAGGTTGCGCCTGTGGCATCTATTGCAGCTATTAAATCAGCCATGAAAGAATCTTCGCTCATATTGCAAACATATTCAGCACCGAGATTTTTTAACAGATCCACGTGTTCTTCTTTTCTTACGATATTTACTAGAGGAATGTCGTCAGCCTTACATATTTTTACTAACATCTGACCCAGGTTTGAGGCTGCGGCAGTATGGATCATAGCTGTATGATTTTCCATTTTCATGGTTTCTGTAAATCCAAGAGCAGTAAGAGGATTCACAAATGAAGAAGCAGCTTCTTTAGGACTAGTCCCTTCGTTCATGACAAGACAACTATCGACGGGAACACACCTGTATTCTGAATACATTGCGCCGCCCGCTACTCCTACAGTTTTTCCAATAAGGCCTTTACCAGCCTCCCCGGCATCGACGACAACTCCGCCTCCTTCGTTTCCGACTTTCATAGACTTATCAAATCTAGCAGTCATGGTTTTATGCAGAGAGGGCAATATATTCATCGATGTAATTTTGTCATCTCCTGAACCTTCTGTAGTTATAGAACTAAGATCTGCTGCAAAGCTTATTAATAAACCCAAATCAGAAGGGTTGATAGGAGATGCTTCTACTTTCAATAAAACCTCATGATCTTTAGGAGCAGGCATTTCTACACTTTTAATAGATAGCTTTAACTGACCGTCACTCGTTACTTCAGAACGAATTTCTCTTGATGAATTGGACATTATTTCTCCTTTATTAATTTGTTAGTTTTTTATATCTTACCTACTCAAATAGGCAGATTGCTCTGACTTCAATGCTCTCACGAGGAGAAACCTTTGCACCACAACTCAAATCATCAAAGGCGCTGTGCAAAGTAGGCATAAAAGGATTTTCATTTGAATCGTAAGTTTTAAACATCACCACTTCATCTCTATTCATTTTTGGATAAAAGTACCATTTATGATTATCGCTGTTCATTGATTGATATATTTCGACGGTAAAGCCATTCTCATCGGCTAAAGTTTCAGTTTTTTCCTCTTCTTTTCCATAATTGAATAAATCGGTAGGAATTAATTCTTTTTCAGAAACTGTTCTAGAGTCACAAAGAGCAAAAGGTGCGTCCATTCCGTCTTCATCAAAACGTCTCCACAAATTATAGACATTAATTTTACTGGGATTGGAACCATTCTCATCAAGTAAGGGTTGAATGGTTTGCTTGAAATTTGGAGTAAAGTCATTGTGTACCAATCTATGTGCGCCTAATCTTTTGCCTTCAGCAGCTTCAGCTTCATTTCTTGTAATATGGCTTACGACAAAAACTTGATCGGCCCCAGTCTGCTTTTTAACCAAGCTAGCCATTTCGTCATAGTAGATTTCTGTAACTTCTTTGTCGTCATAAAAATCCGTCATTGCAGATTTATGATTCAATAAAATAAAACCGGATTCGGTTAAGGAGTGATCCTCTTCTCTGGCATTAAAAACTTCTTTAATGAAGCCCTTGTGATCAGGCCTATCTGGATCAGGTTCCTTAATTCCAAAAGCTGGCTTTGGTTCGCCTTTTTTTAATGGTTTTCTGTAGAAAAATTCTGCTTTCATAATTCAATTGGCATATTCTATGCTAAAAACTATCTCTTTCGAAGCATATGTGGTTTTAAATCTTTTAACTGGTTTACTCCCATTAATTTCATGTCTCTTTCGATTTCATTTTTCATATTGCCAAGAGCTTTTTCAACTCCATCTTGGCCAGCAGCAGCCAAACCAAAAAGATACATTCTTCCCCCTGAGCAAGCGGTAGCTCCCATCGCCATTGCCTTTAGAACATGCGTCCCTCTTTGTATGCCTCCATCTAGAATAACTTCTATTTCACCACCTACTTCTTGAAGAATTTCATCGAGCTGATCAAAGGGACTTCTTCCTCCGTCAAGTTGTCTTCCGCCATGATTCGATACCATAATTGCATCGGCTTTCATCTCTACTGCTTTTCGGGCATCGCTTGGACTCATAACACCTTTGAGACAAAATTTTCGTCCCCAATCTTCTTTGAGTTTTATGACATCATCCCAAGTCATGCTTTGGTCCAACATAGTCGTAAAATAGTCTCCAACAGATATAGCGATATTTGTTCCCTCATTTACATGACTGGATAATTGAGATAATTCAAATTTTTCTCTGAACAAATAGTTCAAGGCCCAGGCGGGCTTGATGCCAAATTGAAAGATACTTTTTGGGGTTAGTTTTGGCGGAGTAGTGAAACCTGTTCGCAAGTCTCTTTCCCGGTTTCCCCCGGTAATCGTATCAACAGTTAAAGTTAAAATTTCAAAATTGGCCTCTTGCGCCATAGAAATCATTGAATCATTTAACTCCCTATCCTTATGAAAATAAAACTGAAACATTTTAGGAGTCTTAATCAATTCATCTATATCTTTAAGTTTTACCGTTCCTAAAGAAGATACACCAAATAAGGTATTGAACTTTTCAGCAGCTTTTGCAACTGCCCTTTCGCCTTGATGATGAAATAATCTCTGTAAAGCGGTTGGTGAACAAAAAATTGGTAATCCTAACTTATAACCCATTACCTCAACAGACATGTCAATATTTTCAACTCCAGCTAGGACATTAGGAACTAAATCAACATTTTGGAAAGCTTCGGTATTTCTTTGATAAGTAGTTTCGTCTTCTGCTGCTCCGTCTATGTAATGATATATCGGACCGGGCAGTCTTCTTCTAGCTAAGTCTTTTAAATCTTGAAAGTTGTTACAGTTTTTAAGTGATCTAGGCATGATGTTTTAAAAATCTATTTTAAACGGCAATCTTCTTATGTAATAGTAATGATTAAAAAAAAACAGAGGTCAAAATGTCAGAATATAAAACACCAAACTTTTCCATAGATCTGTCAGGTCAAATTGCCTTGGTTACTGGAGCATCTTCGGGTCTGGGGTACCGTTTTTCCAAAGTATTAGCTTCCTGTGGCGCAAAGGTCGCAATATCTGCTCGTAGGAAAGAGAAACTAGAATCTTTGGCTGAGGAAATAAAAGCCAATGGGGGTGAATGCATGGTTGTACCGATAGACATGACTAACAGAAAAAGCATCAAGTCAGCGATAGATACTGTTTCTAAAGAAATGGGCACTATTGATACTTTAGTAAATAATGCTGGCATCCCAGATGCACAATGGGCTGTTAAACAATCGGAAGAATTGATCGATAATGTAATGGAAACCAATCTTACAGGTCCATACATTCTCTCTTGTGAGGTAGCGAGAAAATTAATTGAAGAAAAAAAACCCGGCAGGATGGTAAATATTGCTTCGGTTGCAGCTTTCAATACCACGCCACAATCAGCAGCTTCTCTTTATTCAATAACTAAAAAAGCCTTAGTGAGAATGACTGAGGCTTTAGCTGTTGAATGGTCAAAAAGTTATATAAATGTGAATGCTATTGCCCCAGGTGCTTTTTCGTCAGAAATGCTTGATGGGATGATAGAAAGAGTAGGTGACTTTAGCCAAGCATTTCCAAGAAAAAGGATTTGTACTCCAGAGCAGATGGATTCAACTTTATTATTTTTAGTTTCTCCTTCTTCAGAGTGCGTCACTGGAACTTGTATTAAGATTGATGATGGACAAGGTCCTAGGTAAATAATTTACGCTTTCATTCTTTCAAGCATATCTTGCATTTGTTGATGAAGCTTATTCACCGCTTGAAGAGGTCTTACAATAACTTTGAACTCGGTGATTTTGTTTTCTTCATTCCAAGAGATTAAATCAATACCGTTGACATAAATTCCATCGATCTCTGTTTCAAATTCTAGAACTGCTGAATTTTCACCAATGATTTCTTTAATGTACTTAAATTTTGATGGACTTTTTTCATCTAAGATTTTTTTAGGCGAATCTTCTCCTCCAAAAACTCCACCAGCTGCCATCAAATACATCTTGGTTATTTCTCTTCCTCTTTGGGGTGTATAAACCACCGGAGAATAAAAAACACAATCCTCAGCTAAAATTTCATCGTATTTATCTGGGTTATCTGATTTGATTACTTCGTACCATTTTTCTATAGCATTCATTTTCATCTCCTTATAAGAATTAAAATAAAATATCTACCATATAATAAACTCTTTATAAAAATGATTGTTAATTTTCACAACATAGAACTCGAAACTTCTGAAGATGCATTTCGCCCAACTTTAATAAGTGAAGAGTGCGCTTTAAATGCTGATTTTGTGAATAAAAAAGTCTTAGACATGGGATGTGGCATAGGACCTCTTGCAATTTATTTCGCAAAAAATGGAGCTGCTGAAGTAGATGCTTGTGACATTTACGATAAACATTTAGAGCTTACCAGACTTAATGCGAAGCGAAATGACGTTTCGATAAATATTATTAAAACCGACTTGTTTAAAAACGTGACCAGCAAATACGACTTAATCTGTTGTGACGTTTCTGGGGTATCAAAAAATATTGCCGAAGTGACCGGTTGGTTTCCAACAGAAGTTCCCAAGGCAGACGATACTGGATCAAATTTGATTGTGAGGGTTGTAGAAGGTAGTCCTGAACATCTTAAAGAAGAAGGCTGTTTAAATATTTGCACAACTTCATTTTCAAATATTCAAGAAATTGAAAGCACTATGCAGAATTCTTTTCCAGATAAATGGGAAAAGATTCTGGAAAAAGAAGTCCCTTTCTCAAAACGCTTAATAGCAAATATTGATTTGTTGAAAGATGAAATGTACTTAGAAAAAAATGGAAGCTATTTTTGGATATTTTCTATGTATAAATTAAATAAATAAATTATTAAGTTCTTTTAATTGTTCTTCGCTTAACTCACTCATATTTTCAGCAACTAAGCACTCTTTTAACTCTTGAGTATTTTTCACTCCCAAAATCACAGAACTTATTTTTTGTATTGAAAGAGCATAACGATGTGCTAGAGAGGCTGGAGATTCGCCCCACTTTTTTGCAAGTTCTCTAAAAGGCTCTGCTCTTTCATAGTCATCAAAGTCAGATTTGTCTCTTCCTGATGGATGAGGTTTGCGATCCATTTTTGACGTTAATGCTCCTGCTTGAACAGCTCTTATAGCCAAAATGGGAATGTCTTTGTCCTGACACTCTTTGAGAATTCTATTTGGGTCGGGTTTTTTGCTAATGTAGCCAATAGCTCCAATAGAATTCATCACGTTCACTGCGCACTGCATAGCTTCGGGCTGTTTTTCATAGTTAATTGCAGAAATTAAAGCTTCTTCTTCGCCCAACCCTATTCCCCAAGAATCAATCTTTCCTTCAGACTTCAATCTTTCGAAAGCTGGAATCACAGAATCGTAATAACAAGACAAAGACGTTGCAATTGAATCTCTTAAATCATTTAAAACGGGTAATTGATAGTCATCTTTGATCAATTGAGAGTGTAAAAGAAATAAGTTCACCTTTTCTATTTGCATTCTCTCAAAACTTTCGATGAGAGATTCATTGAGTTTTTCATAAACCCTATCGTGCGGAAGAGTACCCAACTGACATTTGGTTGTAATCTTCAATTTAGTGAAGTCTCTATCTTTGAGAGCTTCTCCAACAACTAGTTCAGCCTCTCCTCTGCCATACATTGGAGCCATATCAAGATGATTGATGCCGGAATCAATGGCATAAAGAACTGTATCTACAGCTTCTCTTCTAGTTGTTTTTCCCCAGACATTTCCTACACCACCTCCGCCCAGAGTTAGAGCACTTACTGATCCAAAAGGTTTAAATTTTCTATGTTTCATAATTCTATTTCATGAAAAATATTATTTTGAAGTTGCATCATATTTATAAAAATCATCCATTATTTTTTTAATAAAAAATTTCATTACAAGATTTCTAAAGAAGGCAAAAAAATCAGATAGATGAAAAATAGTTGCATTTCGACTTGCTGTATTTTGGGCCTTTGTTGTTCTTGGCTTCCTTTTATTTTCATAATCATCTAATCCTAATTCGATATTATCAAAAGAAGATAAGCTAGAAGCTAAAACAGCTCCATCTTCAATTGCCATAGCAGCTCCTTGAGCAACAAATGGTAACATTGGATGAGCTGCATCTCCGAGAAGGCTAAATTTTCCTCTTCTCCATTTTTTCATTGGCGGTCTATCATGTAATCCCCATTTGAAGAGACTATCGGGATCTGTGCTTTCTATAATTTCTTGAATTTCTGGATGCCACTCAGAAAATAAATCTTTCAACTCAAAAATATCACCCTTTTCAGACCAACCTTCACTCATCCAATCATCTTGCTCGACTAAACAAACACAATTTAAGTAACTTCCACCCTTAACAAAATACTGCACAAAATGCTTTTTTGGTCCTAGCCAGACTGTTGTATTTGGTTTCAGAAAATTTGACGATATTTTTTCTATCGGAACCAACATCCTCCAAGCAACATTTTTGGTATAACGTGCTTGGTCTTTGCCCCAAAGTTTTTTTCTAATTACTGAGTGAATACCGTCTGCACCAATTACGACATCAGAAATAATTTTTTTTTCATTTGCTTTTATATATGGTTTTTCTTTCTCTTTGCCTACATCAGTAATCTCAAAACCCTTTAAAAGTTTTATTTCTGCTTTTTCAATCGCGCTTAAAAGAACTTTTTGTAAATCTGCTCTATGAATATCGTAGTTGGGAAATCCATAAGTTTGTGTAGACAATTTTTTTAGAGAATGCTCAGCAAGAACTCTACCGGTTCGATAATTTAGAAATTGGAATGCTTCAGGTTCAAATATTTCTTTCTTTAGGTCTTCCATGATGCCAAGATATTTGAGTACTCTATTTGCATTTGGTGATAGTTGAACTCCTGCTCCAAGTTCACTCAAGAGTTTTGATTTTTCATATATCGTTGGATTATGACCGCTTTTTTTTAAAGTCAAAGCAGCTGTAAGCCCCCCAATTCCAGCTCCAACAATTGAGACATCTAAAGATTTTTCCATCGTTTTATAAATCAGCTTGTATGTTATTCTTTAAGTAATTTATTGTCAGTTTTTTTACTCATATGAAATTATTTGAATGGCTAAGCAAATACGATAGTTACTATTTTATTTTAGGTAGATCACTTTTGGGTCTATATTTTTTTTTACCAGGACTGTTAAAAATATTTGATTATTCTGGAACTCGATCTTTGATGGCCTTAAAGGGAATCCCTTTATACGAATTAGCTCTGCCTTTAACTATTTTTATTCAAATTCTAGGCGGTATTCTTTTAATCCTAGGACAAAACCTAAGAATCACTGCTTTATCACTTTTTTTCTTAACGATCCTGATAAATATTTTTATACATAACTTTTGGACGCTAGAAGGAGATCCCTCTCAGGCTCATGAAATACAGAATTTTATTAAGAATTTAGCTATTGCTGCTGGATTATTGGTTTTAGCGACTAAAGAAAAATAAATAGTTAAATAACTGGTGAGGAATGATGAATTTTTATCTTTATCGCTTCTTCTTCTTCACAAAAAACAAATGTAAATGCAACTAAAGTGGTTTCACTTGAAGACACAGGTTTGAACAAAAGCGTCCCCATTGCAGTGGATAAGTTTTCCTCATTTAAAATATTCAATTCTTGTAATTTAATAGTTTCCCAAGGCCTCAGTGCAAAGCCATTATCTTCAGAAAATTTTCCTCCAATAAAATACGATAAAGCCGCATCCAAATCATTTCTAAATACATTTTCTCTGGTAAAAGTTGGTTTGAACAAAACCTGTTGGGTTTTGAAGGCATAGTGCTGAGATAAAAAGTCCAAAGCAACTTTTTTATAATTAGTTTCATCTAGAAAAGCTTGGCCTATTTTGATCACTCCCTCTGCCCAAGAGTTTAGAAAATCTAAAAGCTTTGCTTTATTCATTCATCAATCATGAAGCAATTTCATTTAAATGACTAAAAGTCTCTAAATTGGCTTTCATAATAATTTCCATCTCTGGTACTTCTTTACTGATATCTCCCATTTTGGTTAAAACCATATGCACATCATCATGATAAGGAAGCTTACTCATATCATCTAGCCAGCGAGAAAGATTTTCAAAGGAACTATAGTCGAACAGATTGGTAAACTGAGTGTTCAGCTGAGCAATTTCAACATAGGCAGAAAAGTCAGCAATAGTTACATTTTCTCCTGCTATAAACTTATTATTTTTAAGCCACTGAGTTTCTAATGCCTTAAGGGCGTTATTAAAGATTCTCTGAGACATATTTATTAGGTCTTCAGAAAGTCCCAAATCTGGTCTTAGGATAGGTGCAAAATAACCTGTCGATGCCTCTTTTATACTGCGGTGATGATAGTGCAGGTAATGATCTACCTTTCCTCTTAATTCAGGATTTTCTGGATATAAATCATGCCATTTATGCTTATTACACAAGTAACACATAATGGCTATTGATTCTGACAGTAAATATCCTGTTTCAGGATCTTCCAACCCGGGAATCGTTCCATTGGGATATTTTTCTATATAAGAAGCATGGCGAGTGCCATTTTCTTTAGGAGAACCTGGTGCTGTAATGATCAATTCAAAAGGTAGTTTTTTATAGAGCATCATCCATAAGACAGTTCTTACTGCTTGAGACATTGGTACGCCGAAAATCTTAAGTTTGCTGTTCATATGCTAGTCAAGGTCACTGGCATCGTGTCTTTCAGGAATTGCATTATCTTCTGGTCCGCTAGGAGGCCTTCCTACTCTAGCTCCTCTCTTGTAAGCGGGCCTCTCAGAGATTTCTTCAGCCCACCTAATAACATTTTTATAGGATTTAACGTCTAAAAACTCAGCAGCGCTGTAAGCATTTCTTAAAACCAAATACCCATACCAAGGATGAATTGCCATATCAGCAATATTGTATTCATCACCACAAATAAATTTTCTGTTTTCTAAGTTTTTATCTAAGACATCCAATTGACGTTTAACTTCCATAGCAAAACGATTAATGGGATATTCAAATTTTTCTGGAGCATAGGCATAAAAGTGTCCAAACCCTCCACCTAAATACGGAGCACTGCCCATTTGCCAAAAAAGCCAAGACATGCATTCAGCTCTTTCATTCGGATCGGTAGGAATGAATTCTCCAAATTTTTCCGCTAGGTAAACCAAAATAGCACCAGATTCAAAAACTCTAGTATGAGGATCAGAACTTCTATCCAAGAGGGCAGGAATTTTAGAGTTAGGATTAATCTCTACAAAACCACTACTAAACTGATCTCCATTACCTATATTAATTAAATAGGCATCATATTCTGCTTCCTCATGTCCTAAAGCTAAAAGCTCTTCAAGCAATACCGTAACTTTGACTCCATTGGGCGTACCCAAAGAATAAAGTTGCATGGGATGTTTTCCAACTGGCAATTCTTTATCGTGAGTTGCTCCCGAGATTGGACGATTGATATTGGCAAATTTACCTCCACTTTCTTGATCCCATTTCCACACTTTGGGCGGGGTATATTTTTCATCTGTCATTTGATAACTCCTTAATTTTGTTTATTTTAACTTGTTCATTCTATTTTCATACTTGGTCTTGAAGATACTTCATTTCGCCATCTATGTAAGTTCTTTAAGTCCTCCTCTGGTTTCAATTCGACCATTTCAGAAGCAAAATCAATTGCGGAAATTAAAGTTATATCAGCAATGGTAAAACGCTCTCCGGCAACAAAATGATTAGAATTAAATTCATGATCTAGACGCTGATAAAAAGACATTACATTTTTATCACTGGCCACTTTTGCATCTGGTATTTGATCAAAAAGCCCTAAACTGCCAACTATTGAGCCATTGACCCAAGAAATACCTATTTGAGTCCAAAGTTCAAATTCAATATGTCTATTTCTACTTTCAATGACAGCTATCTCATAAGCACTTGAACCAAACAAGTTTGGCTCAGGCTTTAAATATTCTAAATATCGGCAAATCGCTACAGATTCTGAGATACATTCACCGTTATCAAGTTCTAGTACTGGAATCTTGCCGCTGGGATTTTTTTTTATAAACTCAGGCGTTTTGTGCTCTCTATTTGCTATGTCGCAGTTTACCAATTCAAGCTCAATGTTTTTTTCATGTGCAAATATCTTTACACGACGTGGATTTGGAGCTTTTGGAAAATCATAGAGTTTCATTTTACTCATTTACTCCTAGCATTTTTCTGTCTGCCCTAAAAGGCAATCCCTCTTCTTGGTTGTCACGCAGAGGAAGGTTTTCGTCTTTCCAGAGAGGTTCCCAGCAATCAAATTTTTTAAGAAGACTTTCTACCTGAGTTTTACTTTCTTCAGGCAACTTAACAAAACGATCTCTTAACTGTTTCAGACACCATACTCTGTAAAAAGAGAATCTGGCTTTTCTCAAACTGACATTTTTAAATTCAAAGTCAAACTTTTTATTATTTTGCTTAACGGCCTGAACATTTGCGGATAGATAAGGCAAATAAACTTGCCCAATTTCCTTAAATAATGGTTCTAAATCATTTGGAATACCTTCTTCGAAATCATCAGTTAATTTAGATAATCTTGCTTTCCATAAAGTGCTTACCCAATCCAGAACGTTTGGTGCCTTTTGGCGAATAATTTCAAGTGGTACTGGATCTAGAGCAAAATGTCGAAAAAAAGGACCAGAAAAACCAATATCTGCAATTGAAGGACGATTACCGAAAAGAAATTTTCTCTTTTTAAAAATCTCTTCTAAATTATTTAACAAATTTAAAAAATCTTCTTCTACTGTTTTTAGATTTTTACTGGTTATGCCATCACCTGTTGTATAACCATTACGTTGCCTTCTCATCAAAAATATTTTTTTCATCCATATTGGTAGAGGAATTGAACTTAATAATTCCTCCGCTAAATGTCTTGAGGCAAAATGAGCTCCCTCAGCGTAATGCCAACGATAATGCATTGCAGTCCTCCACCACCATTCGTCGGCCCAATCTTCTAATAGAAAAGCAAAAAATGCTTGAA
This sequence comes from uncultured SAR86 cluster bacterium, assembly GCA_902563105.1. Classification (GTDB taxonomy): domain Bacteria; phylum Pseudomonadota; class Gammaproteobacteria; order Magnimaribacterales; family AG-339-G14; genus MEDG-81. The sequence goes on along the minus strand of CACEVU010000001.1, from coordinate 228,469 downwards.
TTGGATTTTTAGGAATAATACTCTTTTCAGGGAGAATTAACTCAAACCACTGAATCATTTTAGTGGTATCGGTCATCCATCTTCCATCGGGTAAGACAACTGCAGGCATTTGGTGAATACCAACTTTTCCTTTCATAGTTTTTTCGAATTTTGGGTATTTTAAAACTCTACGCTCATAAGGAATTTCTTTGATTTTAAAATAATTTTCCATCTTTCCAGTGAAGTAAGAAATATTTGATCCATAGAGCATTACTGACTTTGAAAGATCTAGTTTTGCCATAGAAAAGACCTTTAACTTGCTATGAAAAGTTTTTTTTCTGAAAGTAGAGAAGAAATTTTTTCTTTTGAGTAGCCTAAGTTCATAAGAATTTCTCTTCCATGTTCTCCAAGCTTTGGTGCTGGCCTTGAAATTTCACTTGGTGTTTTTTCAAAACGTGCTGCAGGCCTAGCTTGACGAACTTCTCCAAAGCCTTCGTAGTTCAGCCTTAAAATGGACTCATTTTCTATAATTTGTTCGTTATCCAATAATTCCATACGGTCTAATAAAGGCGCGCTAGGCACTCCTTCTGTCTTAAAACGAGCTAATATTTCTTCACTGTTCCACCTTGAAATTTCTTGCCCAGTAATTTCTTTTCTCTCTTGCGCGTTGCTGACTCTTCCTGCCGGTGTGGCAAATCTGACATCCTCGATTAGATCTTCCCTATTCAAAGCTCGACACATTCCTTTCCATTCAGCATCTGATACAGCTCCTGCAGTAATATATCTATCCTGTGCCTTATAAATTAAATCTTGAGAGCCTTGAAGTTTTCTTACATCCACCTCATTTTCTGCAAAGACAATACCTGCCATTCCTTCTGGCCAGAAAAACGAAATCATTGAATCCAACATAGATAATTCAATGTGCTGACTTATTCCTTTTTTCTCTCTCGCAAAAAGTGCTGATGAAATTGCCTGAGCAGCGGTCAAAGAAGTAACCTTGTCAGCAATAATAATTCTAAACATTTTAGGTTGACCGGTTTCCCTATCTGCTTGGATGTCGGTTGCCCCACTTAATGCTTGAATAATTGGATCGTAAACTCTTGATTTAGCATAAGGACCATCATTACCAAAACCACTAATTGAAACGTAAATAATATTTTTATTTATTTTCCTAATTACTTTTTCACCAAATCCCATCCTATCAATTGCGCCTGGACGGAAATTTTGCATAAAAACATCAGCATCTTCTGCAAGTTTAAAAAGAATTTCTTTACCTTCTTCAGACTTAAGATCCAACGCAATGGATTTTTTTCCTCTATTGCATGAAAAAAATACTGGATTAACCCCTTGATGGGCTGCAGCCATGTGTCTTACTAACTCACCAGTTACAGGTTCGACCTTTATCACCTCAGCTCCTTGATCTGCAAGAATCATTGCCCCCACTGGACCAGAAACCATGCTGGTAAGATCTAAAACTTTTACTCCTTCCAGTGGTCCCATATTTCTCCTAAGTTGAATAATTAATTTTCATTGATTTTTGATAAGCAGGTCTTAAGGCTATTCTATCTCGATATTGATTGATATTTTTTGGTAAAGAAAATTCATAAAAGATTGCCCAATCCAAACAGGTCATTAAAAAAATATCAGCCAAGCCAAACCCCGATTCTAAAATAGTATTCCTCGATTCTAAATGATTTTCCACCACATCCAATTGACGCATAAAATATTTTCTACATGCATCGACAACAACCGGTGACTCCCCATAAATATCTTTGAGATCGTAATGACGTCTCATGACATACAAGGAGGTTTCGTCTAATTCTCCGTAAATAAAATTACACCACTCATCTTCTTTATGTATATCTGTTTCATCACTTGGTATGTAAATATTTTCAGATGAATAATTTTTTTGCATAAACCTGCATATTGCTAAACTCTCAGAAAGATTTAATTCCTTACATTGCATTGCAGGAATTTTCTGTTTTGGATTTATTTTAGTAAATTCATTTGTTTGAGTTTCTCCCGTTCGAGGACCTATTGGGATCAGTTCATAATTAATATCCATTTCTTCAGCCATCCAAATTGGCCTTAAAGTTCTTGCAGTGCCAGAGCCCCAAAGTTTAATTTCCTTCCTCATCAATCTATTTTATAAAATCAAATATTTTCCAAAATCTAGGAATTACCCAAGTTACAAGAATTGAAAAGAATAAACCTAAAGAATAACTGTAAAGAATTGATATTATCCCTGAAAGTTCAAGTGAACTTTCTAAACGAGTTATAAACACCATTGCAAAAAAAACTCCAACAATGCTAATCAATGATAGGAAGAGTTTAATTACCCGATTATTAGCTAAAATAATTTGTGAAGAACCAATATACCAGCCAGACATGACACCTAAAAACCAAATACTTAACTCGTGTCCCTCATGTGAAGGGTAAATTAGGTAGAGCAGAAGCTGAAAAGTTAAAATTACGAATAACCAAGTCAACTCATTGAATTTTTCATAAAGCTTGTAAATAACTGCATAGTGCCAAAGTAGAAGAATAAAACTTCCAATTAATAAACCCGCTAAAACATCTCCAAAATCATGAACTCCCAAATACATTCTGCTGAAAGCCACTAATGATATAAAAGTGATTGCTCCTATATGAATAATCCTATTTTTAAGTTCGTAAGCCAATAATCCCCAAAGAGTTACAGCTATTTGAGCATGTCCACTTGGCCAACCATAAGATGTGCCTGTCCTGGGATCCAACATCAATTCTATACTTGGTCTTGGATCTTGAAAAAAATCCTTTAAAAAACTATTTATCAAAGCAGAAATAAACAATAGCATTGCAGCACGGGAAAATCTTTGTGGCGACCAAAAGAAATAACCAAATGCTAAAAATAAAATTAAAAAAGTACCGTAGCCAGCTAAAGAGACAGTATCAAAAAAAAAGTTTAAAAAAGGTGTTCTGATACCCTCTACCCATGACAGATCGTTCCAAATAGACATTGTTAGACCTTAAACTGGATTTCCTCCAAGGATTGCAGGAGTCTCACAATAAGTTTTTAAAATATAATCTCTATGAGAAAGAATTAGCTCACTTGTGGCTTCAGCAATTTGAGGGATCTTAGAAATTCCCTCAAAGGCAAGCAACATTCCTTCATTTTGTTTTGTCTTTGGCATTATTTCCAAAGAAGCTGGCAGCACAGTCATGCTTACTGTCGCCCAATAAATATCAACGGCAGAAAGATAATCTCCTATAAGGTATTTGGAACCTCTCTCTTCTTGAGCTTTTAACTTTTTGTCTAGTAACTTTATAATTTCGGCAATTTTGTTGGGCGCTTTAGTGCTTGCTTCGTCACTGTAACCATATTTTCTTGCTAGCGGGCTATCCGATAAGATTCTCATATTCCATACAAGACCATCCTCACCTAAAACAATTGCGCAAAGTCCAAACATGTCTGCCCTTTCTTTAAAATTTTTAGGAATTAAACTTAAAGAATCTTGAGAGCCGATGCCTTCAGCTAAGGCTAGTTGTTCTATCCAAACATTTCTAGGACGCTCTTCGTTGTGTAACATCGTTGGCAAACTTGTTTGGCTGGTAAGCGCATAAAGCTCGGCTTGACGATCACTTCCAGTTTCTTTATCGGTTCCCATGAAAGGATGAAGAACTCTTGTAATTTTGATTTGCTTTACATAGCAAATATTTTTAAGAGCTTCTGCATAAATTGCTTGAAGCCCAGGTATGAAAGTAATTCGAGTTCCGTCTTTCATGTTTGCTGCTTTTTCTAGTGAAATGAATTCTGGTGAGGTACTGTTATCGGTCATACTTTTTCTCCTGTGTATTAAAGATTAAGTTAAACAAATTAGCCCTGTATTTCAAGAAAAAGACTTGTTCAAATTATCAAAGTAGCTTCGCTGATTACTTTTTGTGTATAGTATTTGAATAGTTAATTTTTTGGAATTTACTTTGATCGAACTAGAAAAAAAAGAATCTATTTATTTTTTGTCTATGAATGCGGGGGAAAATCGTTGGAATACCTCATTTGTGAGAAAATTTTCTGAAGCCTTAGACGAAATTGAAAAAGACAAAGGTCCTGGAGCATTGATTACCTCTTCTCAAGATCCAAAGTTTTTTTCAAATGGTTTGGACCTTGATTGGATGCAAGATCCTTCAAGTCATCCAGAGGGCGGTGATAGAGAGGTTTTTGGAGAAGAATTTATGTATTTAATGGGCAGAATTATTACGTTACCAATTCCAAGTATTTGTGTAATTAATGGACATGCTTTTGGAGCTGGCTTTATGTTATCTCTTGCACATGACTTGAGATTTATGAGAGAAGATAGAGGATTCCTATGTGCCAATGAAATGCAACTTGGATTCAAAATACCTAGACCCGAATTAGCTTTATTTCGTCATAAAATTCCGGCTAACTCTTTCTTTGAAACGGTGCAATTATCTAAGCGATGGACTGGTCTAACTGCCTTTGAAGCTGGAATAGTTCAAGGGAAAGGTTCGTTTGATGAATTGCCTGAAATCGCACTTAAAAAAGCTGAAGAATTGGCTCCATTGGCTAAGGATAGAAAACACTATGCTTCTCAAAAAGAAATGCTCTATGGAGAAAATGCAGCTATAAATCATGAACATGGGCCAGCGCATATGTTGAAAAATTCAAAAGACTTTGAAGTTTAATCAAAACTTATTTGTTCTTTGAATTTGATTCTTATCTTAGGCTCAATGCTAAAAATTACTTTTTCAAATAAGTCTTGACTTTAAGTTTGGCGTTTTCTCGAATGTCCATATAAAAGAGAGCAAAATCCAATCCGTGATAGTTTCCTTGAGAACCGGCAAATCCTTGAAACTCAGTACCGGTTTGATCTGACGCAAAAAGTATTCCATTTTTGCATTGAGCTTGAACATATTTTTTTATTGGAGCTTTTAGAGGAAGAAACTTGATGCCTTTCGGGCCATCGTCTCCAGAAAATTCTAAAGAAAATGTTCCTGAAATTTCTACAGCTCCTTTAGCTTCACTCAGATTTGATAAAGCTCCTTCTTTTTTCCATGAAATAGGATTCACACAAACATTGTCTTTATATATAGGTAAATTTTCATCTATGTAAGTTTCATTGAACGTATCCCAATGAACCAAACATCCTAGTTGGACTGCATCTTTGCAGATTGAAATATCAACCAATTTTTGTGTTTGAGTCTTAGAAATCATGCCACCAATAATATAGGCTCCAATCAGTCTAGGATATTTGTCAGAACCATCGATTTCTTCTTTGAGCAGCCGAATAGCATGATGTGTACCTTGGCTGTGACTGGCAATAATAAATGGTCGACCTTTGCTAAAATTTTCAAGGAAATATTGAAATGCTTTTTTCACATCTTGGTAAGCAAAAGCATGAACTTTTTCTAAAAGTTCTTCGCTACCAAAATAGCTATAAATGGAGGCTTGACGGTAACGCGGTGCAAATATACTGCAACAACCATTAAATGCGCTTGCTTGATTAGCCATCATCCATCTCGTATTCTCTTTGGTAGCAGACTCCGCTTCTAAAGGGTCTGTCCAGTATTCACCTTTGAGATAACCAGTCGGATGAACGAAAAAAACATCAACTTCTGATTTAAGTTGATCAATACCTTTTTCTCCGAGCGGAACAAAGTCTGCTTCGTCTACAATAAATGGAAGTGATGCCCACGAGCCATCTTTTGAATAGTCTAGTTGTGGAGCAGTATTATTAGGATCAAATGGCTGATCGGGCCCGCTAAAAAAATAATCGTAGGCCATTCCAAACGTAAGACCTTGAGCACGAAGATCTCTAATGTATGGATAAGCCAATGCCGCTATACCAATTAACAAAATAGCAAAAATCGCCAAAAACTTTTTCATAAAATTAGGGAATGTTCCCCTTTTAGAAATTTTATATTAATCATAAAGTTCTAAAAAAGAAAACTTCTTTCGAGTAACGTTTTTTTTTCCTACACAATAGTAGATGTTGGCCTGCTCGAATGTTACATGAATCCAGAAACTTCATTTATGTTATCTGGATGTCAGTACTGAATTAATTACTTTTTTTATGCCGAAAGAAAGATTAGTTTTAGCTTCCCAACCAATTAAATTTAAACTTCTGCTATCTAATGATATGTTCATCTGTTCGCCTTTCCTGTAATCGATAGCACCAAAATTAATATTATTTTTTAAATTATTGTATTTTGAAAGCTGAGAAAATAATTCATTCACAAAGTCTTTTAGAACAATAACTTCTGCTGATGAAACCTCATGTTCAAAAAATATCTGAGATGAGCTGTAGTCAAAATTCTCTATTGCTAAAAAATATGCTTCAACTAAATCATCTATATAAATAAAATCTCTTTTTTGCTCACATTTTGTGAGTTGAATGGTTTTATTTTCTAAAATTTCTTTTATTAAAAATAACACAAACTTATTTTCATCGTCGTTAGGGCCATACATATGATCAAAAACAAAATTTAAAATTTTTGTTGGCCCTTTTCTTTTTTTTAGATTATCTCTAAATTTATGCTTACTTGAAGAGTAGATATTTAATTCTCTTGGTAAAGTTGTGTGTGTATTTATAAATAATGGCACTCTGAATTTTTCACATAATTTAATTAACTCTAATCCTAAATTTAAATTAGTATCTAGAATTTCTTTATTACTTTCTTTCCCTCGACCGTAATTACAAGCTGTATGAATTAGAACGTCTATTTTATTTTCTTTGAAGAAATTCTTAAGACAGGATTCTTGATATTTAATGTAATTTATATTTTTGAGATCAATTATTCTCGACTTGTCAGAACCTTTTCTAATGAGAGCATGAATATTATATTTATTAGATAAAAATTTTTTTACAAGATTGCTCCCAAGAAATCCAGTAGCTCCGGTAATAAAAATCTCTTTTGACATCAATATTATTAGACCTAATATATAAATAAATGTAAATCTTTGAAAGTTTTATGGATTATTTAGTAAGATTAAGTTTATTTATTTGAAGTTCTAAAAACCAGTGTTAATAAGGTTTTCAGAGCAAATCTTTATTCCCACTCAAAAGTTGAACTATCTGAAACCCTTATAAACATTGGGTTAAAAAATACTGTGTCAAATCTGTGTCACTGGTCAATGGTAGAGTTTTCATTTTCCTAAGATATTTGACTCAAATCTGACTCACAGTGTCTTAAGTAATTTTTTTAGATTCTTCTACATTTCACTAAGCATTACGCAAAATGCATAGTCGCTTGTTATTAAATCGGGAGTTTCTTTGTTTTTATTGTAGTAATTAAGATACTCTATATAGAGAGGTTTTGTTTCCATATGCATTAATTCAAAATGCTCATCTTTCGAAAGAGTCGGATGTGTTTTCTCATAAGTATCAAGCATCAAACCTCCATATAGTAATTTTATATCTTTGCCGTCTCTCATTCCTATTTGTTCAGTTAATCCTCCTATTGCATGACATTTCTTCATAATGTAAGTGAAAGAGGATTTATCCATCTTATTAAAATCAAAATCAAAACGAATTTCAGCATAATCTTTTAAAGTCGTTTGTGCGCTGTATGAAAGACTAAAAAAGAATATTAAAAAAAAAATTTTTTTCATAAATTTATTATGTCATATGTAGACGACTCTCAATTATTAAATCAATCATTATTATTCTTTATGTCATCAACTTGTGACAATCAATTGTTATGAAATTGTGTCAAATCTGTGTTTTTATTGCCTTGAAACGCTTATATAAGGCAATTGTGTCACATTGTGTCAAAGACTAATCGTTCTGAAACCCTTATTTTATTGACTTGTTTGAACTCTCAATTATTCCCACTCAATAGTAGCTGGTGGTTTACTGGAAATATCGTAAACAACTCTTGAAACCTTAGGAATTTCATTAATTATCCTATCTGAAACTTTATTCAATAAATTATGGTTAAGTTGTGAGGCTTTTGCGGTCATGAAATCAATAGTTTCTGCAGCTCTGAGAGCAATCACATATTCATAGCGCCTAGCATCCCCCACTACACCGACGCTTTTGATTGGCAAAAACACGGCAAATGCTTGACTGACCTTATCATAAAGATTTGCTGCTTTAAGCTCTTCTAAAAAGATATGATCTGCTTCCCTTAAGATGTCTAATTTTTCTTTTGTAATCTCTCCGATTGTTCTTACTGCTAAACCAGGACCTGGAAAAGGATGCCTACCGATCAAAGGCTTCGGTAAGCCCAGTGAAAGACCTATTTTTCTTACTTCGTCTTTAAATAAAGAATTTAGAGGCTCTATCAAGGGTAAATTTAAATATGATGGTAAGCCGCCAACATTGTGATGAGATTTAATGACGTGCGCCTTACCACCTTTGATGCCAGAAGATTCAATTACATCAGGATAGATAGTGCCTTGCGCTAGGAAGGAAACGTCCTTAATTTTTTTTGCTTCCTTCAAAAAAACATCTATAAAATTTTTTCCTATTACTTTTCTCTTTTCTTCAGGGTCTTCTTTACCTTTTAAATTTTTAAGAAAAAAATTTTCAGAATCAGAAAAATGGATTCTGATTTTTAAAGCTTTTTTTAAATCTCTAAGAACTTGTTTGGCTTCGTTTTTTCGTAACAAACCATTATCCACAAAAATACATTCCAATTGCTTCCCTATTGCCTTCGATAAAAGCGCAGCAACCACAGAAGAATCAACTCCGCCAGAAATACCCAGTAATACTTTTTTCTTGCCTACCTGTTTTCTTATATCATAAAGAAGTTTATCGACTATATTTTTTGATCTCCATTTCGTCTGACAGCTACATATTTCTCTGACAAAAGTTTTTAAAATTTGAGCGCCCTTTTCGGTATGTGTTACCTCTGGATGAAACTGTAATCCATATTTTTTAATTGAATTATTTTCAAAAGCTGCGATTGGGCTATTTTTAGAGGAAGAAATTTTTTTAAAACCTTTAGGCAACTTAATGACTTTATCGCCATGGCTCATCCAAACATTGAGTTTTGATGTTTTGACACCCTGAAGTAACTTACTCTTAATTAATTTAATTTCAGCATGGCCAAATTCTCTTTTCTTTGATGTATTCACAGATCCTTTGAAGTGTTTTGCCATCAGCTGCATGCCGTAACAAATTCCTAAAATAGGAATGTCACTATCTAAAATTTTAGAATCAACTTGTAAGGTACTTTTCGCATTCACTGACTCTGGACCGCCAGAAATAATAATTCCCTTTGGATTAGCTTTAAGAATATTTTTATAAGAGGTATTACAAGAAAGAATTTCTGAATAAACTCCTTGTTCTCTAATCCGCCTTGCGATCAATTGGGTGTATTGTGAGCCGAAATCCAGAATTAATATTTTTTCTGAATCAATAGCTTGTTTCACGGTTAACTTATTCTATAGTTTGGAGCTTCCTTCGTTACACTTACATCGTGGACATGGCTTTCATTTATTCCTGCAGGTGTAATTTTCACGAATTTTGTCTTGGTCCTCATTGACTTAATATCCTCACTGCCGGTATAACCCATACTTTGCCTGAGTCCACCAAGCATCTGATGAATAGTATTTTCTACCCAACCTTTATAAGGCACTCTACCTTCAATTCCCTCTGGTACCAATTTATCCGAAGAGGATACATCGTCTTGAAAATATCGATCTCCGGAATTTATCTCACCGGACATAGCTCCTACTGAGCCCATACCACGATATGATTTGTAACTTCTTCCTTGAAATAGCTCAACTTGTCCTGGAGCTTCTTCCGTTCCAGCCAAAATACTTCCAAGCATTACTGTACTCGCTCCAGCTGCAATTGCTTTAGCTATATCTCCAGAAAATCTAATTCCGCCATCAGCAATCACAGGAATGTTTTTCTTTCCAATCGCTCTCACTACGTTAGCAATAGCTGAGATCTGCGGGACGCCTACGCCTGTTACGATTCTGGTTGTACAAATTGAGCCAGGACCTATTCCCACTTTTATGGCATCAGCTCCAGCTTTTATTAGATCTAATGCTCCGTCTCCTGTCGCAACATTTCCACCAATGACTTGAATATCTTTTTGAATTTTTTTTATTCTTTTCACTCTGTCAATAATTCCTTGAGAATGGCCATGCGCACTATCAACCACAATAACGTCAACTCCTGCTTCAATTAATGCATCAACTCGCTCATCTGTTTCTTCTCCGTTTCCAACAGCAGCTCCAACCAAAAGTCTTCCTTCAGAATCTTTTGATGCCAATGGAAAATCTTTATTTTTATTTATGTCTTTTAGGGTAACCAATCCTTTCAACGAAAAAGACTTATCTACCAATAAAATTTTTTCTATTCTGTTTTTATACAAAAGATTTTTAATAAGTTCTAAACTTGCATTTTCTTCTGCAGTTACTAGACGCTCCTTTGGAGTCATAATAGATTCAACAGGAGCAGACAAATCTGAGACATTTCTGAAGTCTCTAGAAGTAACAATACCTACTAAATCTCCATTATTTATAACCGGCATACCTGAAATATTTAAGTCTTGAGTGAGCTTAATCAGTTCGCCAACACTTTTATTTGAAGAAATAGTTATCGGGTCTCTCACTACGCCGCTTTCAAACTTTTTTACTACAGAAACTTCTTTGGCTTGTTCTTTAATTGGTAAGTTTTTATGGATTATTCCTATGCCACCCAATTCAGCCAAAGTAATGGACATTCTACTTTCAGTTACTGTGTCCATAGCAGCAGAAACAACTGGAATTTTTAAATTTACCTGTTTGGTTAATTTTGTGCTTAAATCGGTTTCTTGGGGAAGCACGTTAGAATATTGAGGTACCAAAAGTACATCGTCGAAGGTCAAGGCTTGCTCTTCTAAACGCAACATTTTCGAATTATACAGAAAGAACCCAAAAAACAAAGTAACCAAAAAAATGAAATTTAAAGGTTGGCAAATGGTTTATACCGGGATGATGATGGAATTTTCCGTCATTGGTTTTATTTTCTATTGCTTTCCTCTTATGTTCAACGCTTTAGAAAGAGATCTCGGCGCAAGTCAATCTCAACTTTCAGGTGCGCTTTCAATTTGGTTTGTTAGTTCGGCAATTGCGTCTATTTTTCTTGGAAGATTATTAGATAAATTTTCCATAAAAAAAATAATGATGATTGGGGGTGTAATATTCAGTCTAGGTCTTTTTTCAATTTCGTTCGTTCAAAGTAGTTTTAGTCTTTTATTAATTTATGGCACTTTACTAGCTGTAGGCGGACCTGCTCTGGGTAATCTTTCTGTAACAAAATTAGTAGCTAATTGGTTCGAAAAAAATGCTGGAATGGCATTAGGAATCGCAGCAATTGGTATATCTTTTTCTGGAGTCGTATTGCCTTTATTAGTCGATCCGCTTATTGATTTGATTGGCTGGCGAAGCGTTTATATTGTTTTTGGCTTGATTGTTATTTTTCTCTTAATTCCTTTGGTTAGATACTTAGTGATTGATACTCCTGAAGAAGTTGGTCAATTTAAAGACAACTTAATTGAGAAACCTTCTGAAGAATTTCAAGACTTAATGGAGATTAAAGATTTTTTCAAACACAATATTTTCTGGATCATATCACTAGCCTTTGCTTTTCAGTTTCTTGCTATGGGAGGAGTCTTATTACATCTGCCGTTACATTCTGAAAGTCAGGGATTTCTTGAAACTTGGACCGTCTTAGGTTTGCCAATAAAGCAGACCGTTCTTGCCTACTCAATTGCTGCCTTAGGTGGCGTAGTTGGAAAAGTTTTTTTTGGTTATTTGATGGATCGACTCAGTGCAAACATACCTGTAATGATCATGATGGCAATGCAGTCAATTGGTATCTTTGGCTTAACTTTAATTGATAATTATCTATTATTTACCCTCTTCTGTTTTATTTTTGGATTAGGTTTTGGTGGGGCGATGGTATTGATGAGTGCAAGTTTTCTAAAAGCTTTTGGATCTCAAAATCTTGGATCTGTTAGAGGTATTTCTGCATTGATTATAGTACCTGTCCAGCCAGTAGGAATGATATTAGTTGGGACAGCTTTTGATTTTAATCTCTATATTGAGTCTTTTCTTTTGATGGGTGCAATAACTCTAATTGGTCTTTTAATTGGCTCAAGGATAATTATTCGCTAAACAAAGAATCTGTTTTAGCGGCAGCAATGAAATCATTTTTGTGGAGTCCTTTAATTTTGTGAGACCACCAAGAAACAGTAACTTTTCCCCATTCTAAAATTATCTCAGGGTGATGGTCTTCATCTTCTGCAAGGAAAGCAATTTTTTTGAGAAAATCCAAACCAGACAAATAATCTTTAAAGGCAAATGAACAAGTGAGTTGTTCAATACCATTCACGTTAACAACGGCCCAACTAGGAATTTGAGGCAATAATATTTTTTTTTCTTCTGCAGATACTAATGGAGCATCTGCCTTACAAGCCTCGCATTTTTCCTCAACTAGTTTATCCATTAACTGATTCCTCCCTTGGTTAATTTGACCGGATTAAGGAGCTTTTGGAGCTTACTTTTTGGTAAGTCTGTTTCTTCCAAAGCAACATCAATTATGGCTCTATTTTCTTTATATGCTCTCTTTGCAATTGCTGCGGCCTTCGCATATCCGATAATTGGATTCAAAGCAGTGACCAAAATGGGATTTCTATCTAAAGATTCTTGAATAGAATTTTTATTTACTTTAAAAGATTTGATCGCTTTGCTGGCCAAGACATTCATGCTGCCACTCAATATGTTTATACTTTTCAAAAGATTGTAGGCAATGACAGGTAACATCACATTGAGTTGAAAATTTCCTGATTGAGCTCCTATACTTATTGAAACATCATTCCCTATTACGTCTGCTGAAGCCATAGCAACTGCCTCTGGGATCACGGGATTCACTTTGCCAGGCATGATACTACTTCCAGGTTGAAGCGCTTCTAGCTCGATTTCAGATAATCCTACCAATGGGCCACTATTCATCCAACGAAGATCATTTGAAATTTTCAGCAAAATAATTGCAAGGTTTTTTAATTCTCCAGAAACCTGAACTGCGGTATCTTGTGCGCTTAGCTCATGAAAAAAGTCTTCACTTGGAATATATTTGAATTTTCCTCCGCTTAATGAGCTTAATTCCTTAGCAAATGATTTAGCAAATCTAGGATGAGCGTTTATTCCTGTGCCTACCGCAGTTCCACCAAGTGGCATTTCCAATATTCTCTTTTCAAGAAAATGGAAAGATTTCTTTGAATTTTTAAGTTGACTTACCCAAGCAGATAATTCCTGCTGAAATTCTAAAGGCATTGCATCCATTAAATGTGTTCGGCCTGTTTTCACAATATCTTTTAACGAATCTGCTTTTTCTTCAATCGTTTTAATTAGAATATTTAAAGCTGGAAAAAGTTTTTTTGTTAAATCGATATGCGCACTAACTTTTATGGCAGTTGGAATAACATCATTACTGCTTTGGCTCATATTCACATCATCATTAGGATCAATATCTATGTTTGATCTCTTTGACGATAAGTTTGCAATCACCTCATTGACATTCATATTTGAACTTGTTCCAGAACCTGTTTGAAAGACATCGATAGGAAATTGTTCATTATGCTTATTTTGCCAAACTTCTCTTGCTGACCTGGAGATTGAATTTGCTTTCTTTGTTGAAAGAAGGCCTAGTGATTTATTTGATCTTGCGGCAGCATCTTTTATTAAGCCCAATGCACAAATAAAAGAATTGGTGAATGGAAAGTCCATTTTTATCCCACTAATAGGAAAATTATCTATTGCACGCTGAGTTTGTGCTCCGTATAAAGCGGAGTTGGGCACGTAAACTTCACCAAGACTGTCTTTTTCAATCCTAAAACCTTTTTTTCTTTTGGGCATAATTTTAATTATTATAATGAGTTTAAATTGTACAAAATATTAAGTTAAAATATTGAACAATTTTTTGGAGATGATGAAATGTCAGAAGATAAAGAAATAAAGTTGCCAATAGATACTTCTTTGGGAAAACTTCCACACAAAACAAAGGGATCGATTGTTCCTGTCGAGTGTAAAACTATTGAAGAAATTAGAAGACATCAACTAGAAAGACTTGCTGCGGGTTTTAGAATGTTTTCTCATTTTGGTTACGATGAGGGAATCGCGGGTCACATCACATTAAGAGATCCAGAATATCCACATTATTTTTGGGTTAATCCGTTTGGTATGCACTTTGGACAAATCTGTATCTCAGACTTAATTTTAGTTGATCGCGAAGGAAATATAGTTCAAGGGGAAGATAAAATGCTAAACACTGCTGCCTTTGCAATTCATTCTAGACTTCATGAAGCGAGGTCAGACGTAAATGCTGCAGCTCATTCGCATTCTATGTATGGTAAATCATTCTCAACATTAGGTAGACTTCTAGAACCAATTACTCAAGATTCTTGTGCCTTTTATGATGACCATGTTTTATTTGATGATTACACAGGGGTCGTTTTAGAAACTGATGAAGGAGATAGAATTGCTGAAGCTTTAGGAGATAAAAGGGCTGCAATACTTAAAAATCATGGACTTCTCACCACAGGAGAATCAGTTGATGCTGCTTTATGGGCTTTTTTATCTATGGATAGATGCTGTCAATCTCAACTTCTTGCAGAAGCTGCCGGGCAAATGGAAAGAATTTCCGACGATGTTGCTAAATTAACTAAGACTCAAGTTGGTACTGAGATGGCGATGTGGGCTAGTTTCCAACCCCTTTATGATTTGATGCTTGAAAAAGACGATAGTTTTTTGAACTAGATACAAGAATTTTTAAAATGCCTGAAATTTTTCAACCATTTTATTTGGCAATTTTTTCTTTTTTCTTTTTTACATCACTTATTATTCATTTTGTTTTTAGAATTTTATTCAAAAGACTTAATATTGTTGATAAGCCAGATGGCATAAAGAAGAAACACAAAGAGCAAGTTCCTATTTCTGGTGGAATTTCACTGGTAGTTTCTTTCATAGTCATAATTCTTGTTTATTTACTTTTTAGTTACTCTCAAATTTTAGAAACGCTTTTTGAAACAGAGAGGCTTAAGTTCACCTCGCTAACTGTAGACATCAGGACAGCATTATTGATTGGTTTTACAGGGTTGATTGTTGCGGCAGTATCTTTTTTTGATGACGTTTTAGAATTACCTGTGTGGTTTAGGTTTATGACCTTAATTCTTTGTTCCGGAATAGTTATTGGCGTGAGTGATTTAAGTCTTACTTCCTTAGGAAACCTAGCAGGTTTTGGAGAGATAAAGTTGAATACATTTTTTGGTACAGCTTTTACAATTTTCTGTATTGTTGGGGTTGCAAACGCGTTTAATTGGATAGACGGATTGGATGGTCTTTTTTCAATACAGTCTTTATTAGCCTTTTTTGGTTTGTTCTTTTTCATTGGCGGCAATGGTTTATTTCTTATTTTAGTTTTACTTGCCTTCTTGCCTTACCTCTTAATGAATTTAGGTTTGTTTGGGAATAGAAATATTGTATTCATTGGCGATCACGGCGCCATGGCAGTTGGATATACCATAGCTTGGCTATTGGTGAGTGCAGCAGAGTTTGGCTCTCTAAATCCAATTACTGCACCATGGATTATCGGCCTAGTTTTATTAAACTCTCTTAGAGTGATGTTTAAAAGGTTCTTACAAGGAGCCTCACTCTTTAGATCTGATAGAGAGCATATTCATCATTTTTTTCTAGACCATGGCTTTTCAAAAACAAAAAGTCTTTTGATTATCGCTTTGATCAGCATGTTTTTAACTGGAACAGGGATATTATTGGAAATAACCAATATGCCAGAAACTCTTTCTTTTTATTTTTTTATAGCTGCTTTCTTTCTTTGGGGCTTTTTGAGTTTCAATTTAAAGAAAACATTTAGCTCTAGAAAATTTAGTGAACTAGGAAAGTAGTTCTTCTATCTGCCAAAGAGTATCTTTTCCAAAAAACATTTCATCGTCAACAAAGAAACTAGGAATTCCGAAAACGCCCCTTTCTACAGCAGCTTCTGTATTTGAAATTAACTTTGCTTTTACCTCTGGATCTTGCATTTGAGACATTAATTTTTCAGCATCAAATCCTGACTCTGCGAAAGCTGCTTTTATTACTTCAGGATCATCCATTTTTTTTGGATCTTCCCACATATGGACCAATACTTTCTCTATGTATTCTTCAAGATAACCATCCATTTCAGCAGCAACAGCTCCTCTTATAATTTGTAAACTAATAACAGGAAAATGCGGATTCATTTTAAAATCCTTAAGATCGTGTCTATCAATGAAACGTTGCATTTCGAGGTTTTGGTATTCGTTTTTATTTTTAACTCCAAAAAATTGCTCCATCGGAGGCTTGTTGTTTGTTGATTTAAAGATACCTCCTAGCAAAACAGGTATATAGTTTATTTCGGCTCCAGCTTTTTCCTTTATTTTTTTGATTACCTTATTAGCCAAATAAGCATTAGGACTTGCAAAATCAAAATAAAAATCTATTTTTTTCATCTATTTTTCTCCTATTAAACATTTTTCATTATAGAAAGATAATGCATCTTTTTCATATGCATTTTCAACTAAATTTTTTAGAAACTTACATTTTGTTTTATTTTTTTTAACTCTTACATCTGCATAGAGCCTTTTAAATTCACTTAACCTGTTCAATTCAAAATCACTCATTACAATACCTTGATCTTTTGCAGAATCTAAAATTAAAAATTTATCTCCAGAATTTGACCATGGAGTCCATTCTGGCAAGTTTTCGTCTCTACCTTTTCCAGGAGATCCAGTATAAGCAAATTCTGCCCAATAGGATTGCATGGCAATAGAAAGTCTTATGGCATCAGGCAAGTTCTCTTTATTAAACATAAATCTTTCGATTCCCAAAAGTTTCATGGTTCCTGTTACAAATGGTATTTCCATAGCGTGTGCAGCACCAAAAATTTTTGAAAAATCCATCCATAGCAGTTTGCCCTGTTCATCCCAATCAAACCTATAAGCAAACACATTTTTTTTACCGGATGAAGTCATATCTCTTGCGGGATTATCCACAGCAGAAATTTTCCAATTATTGGAAGCGTACTCTGCTGTAAGGTCGTACATTTCTTGATTACGAATGATAACAATTCTATTTAAAAAACTAGTTGAGTAGTCAGATTCCATAGCAGAAAAAAGTTTTGTTTCATCTCTATTTGTTCCAAAAATTACAGGCACATCGTTATAAAAATTTTTGTCGGAAAACTGCATTCCTCTTTTTGGCAAGACATGTCCATCGCTTAGCACTCTTGGAATCATTTTCTTTCCATCCTGATTAGAATTTTGTAAATTTCCATAAATTTTAAATATTTCGTCCAGATTAACGTCTTGCATTTGTTCCAAAAGCTTAAATTCATTCATAGAATCTTGAGCAATATTCGCTTCAAAAAGATCTTTTGATGTTTTTTCATTCACAAGCAATCTACTTACAACCTCTTTTGATGAAGTTAAAAGCGAATTCTTATTTTTATCAAAAAATTTTGATGCTTCATTTAAATTAAAAGTATCTGTAGCGCCACTCTGAGAAATAGCTTTATGAAAAAGATTTTTTGCCAATGGAGAACTTAGTAGAGCAAAAACATTATGTCCGCCAGCTGATTCTCCGAATATTGTAACGTTATTTTTATCGCCTCCGAAATCTTCAATGTTTTGCTGTACCCATTTCAATGCCATTATTTGATCTAAAGTTCCAAAATTTCCTGACCTATCTTCAAGATTGTTAGAGGTAGCTGCAAAGGAAGGATGATAAAACCATCCTAAAAAACCCAGTCTATAATTTATTGTGACAATCACTAGATTATGGGCAGTTGCAAGTTTACTGAAATCATATGATCCTGATTCTCCAGAAGTATTTCCTCCTCCGTGAATCCAAAACATGACGGGTAGGTTTTTCTCCTGATTTATGTTCTTAGGAGTGAAAACATTTAAGAATAAGCAGTCTTCAGAACCTACATACAATCCATTTCCTTTCTTGTCGATGGATACAGATTCGGTCTGAGGACATGGGTTCCCAAACTTTAAAGCTTTTATTTTTTTTTCTTGATCTTGTAATGGTCTTGGAGCCTTCCACCTGAGGCTTCTTACAGGAGCCTGTGCATAAGGGATTCCAAGCCACTGATAGGTGTTATTGTTTTCAAAACCAGTAAATTTTTCTGAAAAAGAAAAGACGAAATTTGTTTTTTCATTATCTAGGTTCATTGAGTCGTGCATAGCGCATGAAACAAGAAAAAATACCAAAACTGTTTTCGCAACAAATTTCATATAAATATCTAAAAGGATTTTTGATTTCTCTATAAAAGTATATAGTAAATATCAAAAATTTTATTTATTAAAAGAATACAAGGAAAATTATGCAAATTTCACCAATTCCAACTTTATCAGAAGATATAAACGATATTAGAACTCGAACAGCAAATATTGTTGCTGAAAAAATTATTCCAAATGAAAGAGAGATTTACTCAAAAAGCGAGAATGCATCTTCATTAAGGAATGAAATAAGAAAAGAGGTTCAAAAAGAAAAATTATGGGCCCCTCACCTTCCTGAAGAATATGGAGGAATGGGCATCGGCTTTATGGCCCATGCATACATGAATGAAATTTTAGCTTGGTCTCCTTTATCAAATAGGCTTTTTGGTGTTATAGCTCCCAACTCAGGAAATCAAAAAGTATTGCTTAAATATGGTTCAGAAGAACAAAAGAAGAAATGGCTTGAACCTTTAATTGCAGGTGAGATGGAATCTGCTTTTTCGATGACTGAACCAGACAATGCGGGTTCCGATCCAAGATCTATTCAGACAACAGCAAAAAAAGATGGGGATGAGTGGATAATTAATGGTCATAAAGTAATGACATCAAATGGCATCAAGGCTGATTTTGCAATTGTGATGTGTAGAACTGAAGAAGAAGGAGATGACGGCGAAGTAAATTCTAGAATGACTCAAATAATTGTTCCAACAGACACGCCCGGTTTTAACGTACTTCGCTCTGTACCAATTTGGGGGCATACTGGTGGAGACCACGTAGAAATAAAATACGAAAATGTAAGAGTGCCTGTTGAAAATCAACTAGGTGCTAGAGGGACAGGTCATGCAGCTGCACAAGACAGATTAGGTGCGGGACGAGTATTTCATTGTATGAATAGTATTGGTCAAATGTGGAGAGCATTCGATCTTATGCTTCAAAGAACAATTTCAAGAGAAGTTCATGGAGGAAAACTCGAAACCAAACAACTTATTCAGGGTTTTATTGCAGACTCCTACATCGATATCCAAGCAGCAAGATTAATGACGATTCATTGTGCGGAAGTAATGGATAGTCAAAATGATCCAAGAGTCGATATTTCAGCAATTAAAATATTCGTGCCTGAAGCGATGCATAAAGTTGTTGATCGAGCTATTCAAGTTTATGGTTGGAAAGGAGTATCTGCCGACCTGCCTTTGTTTGGAATGTACCAAGGAGCAAGGACCTTGAGGCTTGCCGACGGACCTGACGAAGTTCATAGAATTCTAATTGCTAAACAGGTGTTAAAAAAATACCACCAGGGCTTATCCTGGGATTTTGGAATCTAGGCCTTTATAATTTTTGCATCTTTCGCAATATTGTCTTTTATAAAATCCTTTTGTGCTCCTTCGATTTTAACCAACTTTAAGCTGGATGATGCTGTTGCAATCAATTCATTGTTTTGACTGAGTTCTGCGCTGGCAAAACCAATAGATTTTCCCAGTTTTATTATTTTAGACTTACACTCTAGCTCCCCCGGTCTTCCTGCAGCCAAAAATGCAACATTTATGTCAATTGACATTGGCGTGTAAATAAAATCTGTTAATTCCATAACTAAAAAGGCCATACATGAATCCATCATCACCGTAGTGAAGCCCCCTTGGATAATAGTCCCGTTGCTATGGCAGATATCTTCTTTTGCGAAAAAAGACATCTTCAAAGTTTCGTCTTTAAAATCTATTTCAAGGATCTTGCCAGAAAGTTGTTTCATGTATTCTGGAGTATGATCTTTAGTCATGCGTCTATTTACTTAGAAAAATTTGAAAATACATCAATAGCTCTTTTACGAGAGTCTTTTAAATCAACTAAATGAAGACTATACCCTATCTCTTTTCTTTCTTCAGATGAGGGGTCATGTATATTTTTCACCAGTGATAACTGTGGAAGCCACTTTTTTATAAAAATTCCATCTTTATCAAACCTCTCTGACTGAGTTACTGGATTAAAAATCCTAAAATATGGTGCAGCGTCTACACCTGTTGATGCGCTCCACTGCCAACCGCCATTATTAGATGCAAAATCGCCATCTATAAGATGCTCCATGAAATATTTCTCACCTTTCCGCCAGTCTATAAGCAAGTTCTTAGTTAAATACATTGCAACTATCATTCTTAGCCTGTTGTGCATCCAGCCAGTAGAATTAAGCTGAAACATAGCAGCATCAATTATCGGAACGCCTGTTTTACCAATGCACCAAGAATCAAAATGTTCCTTGTTTTCAGACCAAGGAAAATCATCGTATTTTTCAGCAAATGAAAGATTTTTACTCACCCTAGGATTATGAAAGAGAATATATTTGTAAAATTCTCGCCAAATGATTTCATTTACCCATGTTCTAACCCCAATATCATTTTCAGAATGTTTACCAAGAACATAATGAAGACATTGCTTTGAAGATAATACTCCTGACGAAAGATAAGGAGAAAGTGAGCTTGTTCCATCAATTGATGGAATATCTCTTTCTTCTTTATATCTAAGTATTTTTTGATCTAAAAATTGTTCCAATTTTTGTAAAGCATTTTCTTCGCCAATTTCATACAGATCTAAGATTTCTTTTTTGTTTGGCTGTAAATCTATGGCAGGAATTTCGTCACTATTTTGCTGTTTTGATGATTGTTTTTTTGGGATTCCTAAAACTTCAATTTGTTTTGTCGACAACTTGGATCTAAATGCCTTCGAAAAAGGGGTATAGACCTTAAAAAAAGTTTCGCTTTGAGTTTTTATACTATCCGGAGTAAAAATAGATGAATCAAAAATATGATGTTTTACTCCAACTTTTTTAAGATCTCTTTCTAAATCTGAATTTCTTTGAATTTCATTCAGACCATACTCTTTGTTAACAAAGACATTATGAATGTTGTTGCTTGTTACATATTCAATAATCTTTGGAGCCTCTTCCTTGATTCCATTAGCAAAAATAACCTTCAAAGGAATATTTAAATCATCCAGTTCCTTAGAAAGTATTTTTAAATGTTCAATTTGAAAAGCTATTTTTAAATCGCTTTCATTATGGTCTCGCCACTTCTGTTGATTAAATATAAATAACGCATCTAATGAGTCGCCACTATGAGAGGCACGATATAAAGCGGGATTATCTTTAAGTCTAAAGTCTGAATTGAAAATAAATAAATTTTTCATATTTTGGCGACAAGATAATGTATTTAGTTGCGCCCAACATAAAATTTAACACACATTACCTTGTCAAAAAAAGCGAGCCTTTTATGGGAAAAGACTCGCTGAATTCAGATTTAGGAGAGTTTCTTTGGGAGAAAATGAAAATCTGAATATAGTAATGATATATAAATAAAATTTATATTGGGTTATAAAATACTAAAAATTAGTTATATCAAGAAAGTTCTTCAAACGTAATACCAGCTTTCATTAACCTACTTATTAATGGATCTCCAAGACCAACTGCTGATGTTAAAACTCCTCCAAATTCTTTTCCAAATGGCAAGTCTTCAGAAAAAGCTAACGTGAGAGCAGATTCACAGACCATTTTTGAAGTTGATTTATATCCTGGATCTCCTGAGCCATAGATTTCAAAACGTTTCTCATTGCCGTCTTCTAATTCGGCTATAAATAATCCTCTAAACCAGCCACTGTCTCTGGTTTCTTTATCTGGCCCATCACCCGGTTTAGGCAAAAAGGGTCTTACTAAATATCTTAAAGGAGTAGCAATTACTAAAAACGCAGATATTAAAATGAAAGATGTTATTCGGGCAGCAGCTTTTGAAGGATAATTACCTAATTCTTTAAAAGTAAAGTCGGTTCCATAAGAATTTTGATTAAGATCGAATAAAGCAGCGCTTCTTCTCACGACCCTAGTATTTGCAAAAGCCATTAATCCCATTCCTGAATAAGCATCAGTTCCAGGAATAGGCTTTACTGAAAAACCATCTGAACTTCTATCTCTCTGAATTTCTGAAACAGTGTCTGGAGGATTTAGGAGAAAAGGATCTCTCATTTCCTTAGGCAAAGGTCCCATAGTAAACATTGTTTCTGTAGTTCCCCCGCTCGCACCCCCTTTGGCTGAATGATAAACGGTTATATGTTTTACAGGTTTATTGGATCTTGTAACTGAAAAGTATACTCCTAAATCAGATGGTATAGAGTCATAACCACAAGAAGGCACTATTCTTGTTCCATCCAAAGCAGCTTTGTCGTGGTATTTATCTATAAGACCTTTAACCCAGTGGTTTTCTCCAGTAATGTCGGTGTAATGAGTTTTAGACTCTACGCATGCTTCAACGACTTTTGTACTGTATCTTGCAAAAGGACCTGCCGCAGATAGAACAACTTTTGTTTGATTAGCAAAATTTGTTATCGCTTCATAATCATCAGAATCAGCAATAAAAATGTCGCACTTTAAATCTAATTCTTTTTTTAGGTCATCTAGTTTATTTTGATTTCTTCCTGCAATAGCCCAATTTAAGTCAGGATAATTATTTTGAAAATACTGTGCACAAAGTCTTCCAGTAAATCCTGTAGCGCCGTATAAAACTATTTGGTATTTTCTTTCCATAAGATTCCTCTGGAGTTTTTATTAATTCATTAATGAAATCACAAAAGACAATTAAAATCACTAAAAACTGGTCGGGGTGGCGGGATTTGAACCCACGACCACTTGACCCCCAGTCAAGTGCGCTACCAGGCTGCGCTACACCCCGTTAAGATTTTAAGACCTTTAAAATCTCTTTAAGAGAATCTAAAATTTCGACATCTACTTCTAAAGATAACTCTCCTTGTTTAAAAACTTTCTTTATGGCTTTTACGTTTAAGCCTTTGTTTGTAAGTTCCTTTATTTTGAAAAAAGTGATTAGATCCTTTTTCGCAAACATTCTTCTATTAGAGATTCTTTTTACTGAAAAATGATCTTTGAATGATTTTTGCCAATATCTAAGAATATGATCTTTTACTCCAAGAATTTTACTAGCCTCTCCTATTGTGAAGTATTTTTGATCAGGTAAATTAGATAAATCTATTTCCAATTTTATAATGACTCTCGAAGTTTTTTAGATGCTCTAAAAGAGATAACATTTCTGTCAGATATTTTATACGTCTCTCCTGTTTTTGGATTTCTTCCGGGCCTGCTTTTCTTATGTTTAACTACAAAATTTCCAAACTTTGGAATTTTTATTTCTTCCCCTTTTTCTAAAGCTTTACTGATTTCTTCAAAATAAGCATTAACTATTTTTAGACAATCTTTTTTTGGCAGTCCTATTTGCTCATTTAATAAGTTAACAATATTAGCTTTGGTTAAAGTCATTTACCTTAAAATTGCTCGAAATTTTTTCTGCATACCAGAGATAATTAGTTTAACTTCTTTATTAATCTCTTCTTCGGATAAAGTCCTTTTGTTTGAACCCCACGAAACTCTAAAGGCAATACTTTTTTTACCATCAGAGATATTTTTTCCATTATAAACGTCGAAAATTTTTACATCGATAAAAAAATTTTTTGATGAGGTTTGAATACATTTTTCTACAAGCTCGTAAGAAACTTCATTATCAATTTCAAAAGAAAAGTCTCTTTGTGTTATAGGATAAATTGAAGGCGCAATTAATTTTCCTAAATCATTTCTCGGAAGCGATTCAAGTTTAATTTCAAAATAGAAAAAGGCTTTCTTTAATCCAAGTGATTTAAAGAATCTGGGATTGATACTTCCTACAGAGCCAATAAGCTTATTTTTAAAAAAGATGTCTGCAGAAGCATAAGGATGGAGTAATTCATTTTGAGATTTTTTCCAAGATACCTTTTTAATTCTAAATTCTTTAAATAAATCTTCCAAAATTCCTTTTAAATAGAAAAAATCATAATTTTGATCAGTATTCCAATTTTTAAATTTTTCGTCATCATAAGTAATTCCAGCGATGTTTAAAGTTTCCATAGAGCTAGCACTTGAAAAGGTTTTGCCTATTTCAAAAATATTTAAGAAATTTTGCCCTCTATTGATATTAAATTCCAAATTTGTGGCTAAGCTGGGTAGCAAAGATGTTCTCAAGGTGCTCAAGGAATTATTAAGAGGATTTTTTAAAGAAATACTATTATTTTTTATGCCTAAATTTTCTAAAGCCTTTGAATCAAGAAAAGAATAGTTTATGACTTCATTGAATCCTTTACTTACCATAAAAGTTTTTATTTCATTGAGAAAATCATAGTCCGATTTTTCATAATTTTGAGATACTTGATCATTTTTAACTTGAGGTAAATTGTCATAGCCGACTATTCTCGCAACCTCTTCAATTAAGTCTTCTTTAATTGATAAATCAAACCGATGACTAGGTACTTCAAAGGTTAAGTCAAATTTATTTTTTTTTATCATTTTAATTTCAAGTCTATTTAAAATAGATTTAATTGAATTTTCCTTGAGATCGGTACCAAGTTTTTGATTAATATCTTCCAGAGAAATATTTATGATTTTATTCTTAGGAAAATACTTATTTTTTGTTGTATCGATCTTTGAAAAATCCGCATGATAAATTTCTTGAATTAAAGATAGTGCATACCTAAGGGCATCTTGATGAAGATTGAAATCAACACCTCTTTCAAATCTTTGTGAAGCATCTGTTTGAAACCCATATCTTCTGGCTTTGCCTTTTATGATGCTAGGATCAAAAAAAGCGGATTCAATGAAAAAATTTTGTGTTTTTTTTGAGACTGAATGTTTTGAGCTTCCTGATATTCCTGCAAAAGCTATGGGTTCTTTTTCATCAGCTATAACAAGACAATCCTTTGTAAGTTCTAATTTCTTTTCACCTAAAATTTTTATGTGTTCTTTTGATTTCGCGAATCTAACTTGGATATCTCCTACTATTTTATCTTGATCGAACACATGCATTGGCTGACCACTTTCTAACATTACAAAATTTACAATGTCTACCAAGGGATGAATTGATTGAATCCCAGCTGCTTTTAAAGTCCTTTTTATGTTTTCCGGAAACTTCTTTTTCTCTTTCAAATTTGAGATAGAAACAGCTGAGTAAGCTGAACATCCTTCTCTTGCTGATAATTTAATTTTTTTTCTAAATTTAGTTCCTCCTTTGAAGGAAGCTTTTTTTACCGAAGAAAAATTCTTACCTTTGAATGCGCAATAATCTCTTGCCAAACCTCTTATAGAAAAGCAATCTCCTCTATTGGGAGTTAAATCAAAATCAATTATCTTATCTCCCTGAAAAGATTTTATATCATCAACTTCTATGCCAATTAATGTTAGATCGTCGCAAAGAGTTTCGACTTTAGGTTTAGCCTTAATAGCTTCAGTAATTTTTGAATATAAAACTTTCATAACTATTGAGATAGAAATTTTATATCGTTTAAAAATAAAGAGCGCATATCCTCGATTTCATATAGAAGCTTAGCCATTCTTTCAATACCCATTCCAAAAGCAAAGCCAGAGAATTTTTTTGAATCCAATCCAGCCATATCAATTACATTAGGATGTACCAAACCACAACCCATAATTTCTAACCAATTTTTAGATTTTTTATCCATGATATCCACTTCAGCAGAAGGTTCTGTGAAAGGAAAATAAGATGGTCTAAACCTTACTTTAGTATCTATTCCAAAGAAGAAATCTATGAAAGTCATAATTTCGTTTTTGAGGTGGCCAAAATTTATATTTTCACTGATTACCAATCCTTCCACTTGATGGAACATTGGCGTATGAGTTTTATCTGCATCGCTTCGGTATACTTTTCCTGGACAAATAATTTTCAGTGGTGCCCCTCTCTTTTCAATGGATCTGATTTGAACAGGAGAAGTATGTGTTCTCAACAAATTTCCATTTTCTAGGTAAAAAGTATCGTGCATATCACGAGCAGGATGGTCTTTAGGAATATTTAAAGCATCGAAATTATAATAATCACTTTCAATCTCTGGACCATCTTCAATCAAGTATCCTTTGGAGGAAAAGAAATCTGTTATCTTTTTGGTGGTAATGGTCAGAGGGTGAAGTTTCCCTTGAGATTTAAATGAACCTGGAAGAGTTACATCAATTCGATCTTTTTCAAGAGAATCGTTGATAATTTGTATTTCAATTTTTTCTTGAGCGGAACCTAATAAATTCTCACAAAGACTTCTTAATTCACTAATTTTCTTTCCGTATATTGGTCTTTCTTTTGGGATTAAGTTTTTTATGTTTTTTGAAAGCTCAGTTATCTGGCCTTTTTTTCCAAGATACTTGACTTTGAGTTGATTTAACTCGTCTTGAGAAACTATTTCTAGAAAATCTTTTTTAAGATTTGCTTTTAAAGCATCTAAATCCATGCTTCATTATGCTGCATTTTCCTTGGCAAGAGATACTAAATTAGAAAAAGCTTCACTATCCTCAGCAGCTAATTCGGCAAGAACACGCCTGTCTAAATCTATATTCATTTTCTTTAGAGCCGACATGAATTTACTGTAAGTTAAGCCGTTTTCTCTAACTGCCGCGT
Organism: uncultured SAR86 cluster bacterium; assembly: GCA_902563105.1. GTDB lineage: Bacteria > Pseudomonadota > Gammaproteobacteria > Magnimaribacterales > AG-339-G14 > MEDG-81. The sequence continues at coordinate 201,764 of CACEVU010000001.1, read as the reverse complement.
TGATTCTAATAATCCACAAAGATCTAAAATCTCTTTTTTTGACCCTTCTGTCTCTATATGCATACTGACCAGCTCTAGTCACTGCCTGTTTTGCAACCTTAAACGTTCTACTTCTAGCTCCCCTGTAACCTTTAGCGAGTTTTAAAACTTTTTTGTGTTTTCTTCGAGACTCAACTCCTCTTTTAACTCTGGCCATTATGATCTTTCCCTAAACATTCTTTTTACTAATTTTTCATCGCCGTCAGCAAGTGAAGTTGTTCCTCTGAGTTGCCTTTTGGATTTGGTCGACATTTTTGTAAGTATATGCCTTTTATTAGCATGTTTTCTTTTTAAGCCAGAACCAGTCTTCTTAAATCTTTTTGCTGCACCACTATGTACTTTAATCTTTGGCATAATTTTTTTATTTTGTTTTGGTAGGCGATAATAACATCACAAGTTGTCTTCCTTCTGATAAAGGTTCTTGTTCTACTGCGCCCAGCCCATTTAAATCTTCTTCAACTCTTTTTAACAAATCAAAACCAATGTTTTTATGTGCCATTTCTCTGCCTCTGAATCTCATAGTAATTTTAGCCTTATCCCCTTCATCCAAAAACTTAATAATCTTTTTTAGTTTGATCTGGTAATCGTTTTCTTCTGTTCCTGGTCTAAACTTAACTTCCTTAACTTGAGTTTTCTTTTGTTTCTTTTTAGAAGCAGACTTTTGTTTTTTCTTGTCAAACAAATGTTTGCCATAGTTCATGAGTTTACACACAGGAGTATTTTTATCGTCGTTTAGTTGAACTAAATCTAAGTTTTCTTTAGAAGCTACTTTTAAAGCATCATCTATGCTTTTAATACCCAACTGTTCTCCAGAGCTTGAAATTAATCTCACCTTTTCAGCCTTAATAAACTTGTTAATAGGTTGTTTATTTTCTTTTTTATAATTTCTTTTTGCTAAAGGCATAATTACTTAGCTAAAAAAGAAAAAGATTTTTCATTTACCAATCAAACCTCCTTAGATTTAATTTTATCGTTTAAAATTTCACAAAATGCATCTATCGACATTGAGCCTAAGTCAGAACCTCTACGGTCTCTAATGGCTAGTGTTGATGACTCAACTTCCTTATCTCCTAAAACAATGATGAAAGGAACTTTTTGCATAGAGTGGTGGCGGATTTTATAAGCGATTTTCTCATTCCTCAAGTCCGAATTGACTCTAAATCCCCTATTTTTAAGAATTTCAGTGATTTCACTAGTTTTTTCTGCATGTTTTTCGGAAATATTGATAGCAACTGCCTGTGTTGGAGCTAACCATAATGGAAATTCACCAGCATACTGCTCAATCAATATTCCTATAAATCTTTCAAAAGAGCCTAAAAAAGCTCTATGTAACATGACTGGTACATGTCGCTCACCATCCGTTCCAACATAAGAAGCTTCTAACCTTTCAGGCATATTAAAATCTGCTTGTAAGGTACCACATTGCCATTCTCTGTTTAAAGAATCTGTCAGGACAAAATCTATTTTTGGGCCATAAAATGCGCCATCTCCTTCAGCAATTTCATAGGATATGCCCTGATTTTTTATTGCTGCCTCTAGAGCTTTTTCAGCTTTATCCCAGATTTCATCGCCTCCAACTCGCTCTTCAGGTCTAGTTGACAATTTTATATCTAACTTATCAAACCCTAATTCTTTGTATATCTCTGAAAGAATATTTATAAAGGATTCTGTTTCTTCTTCAATTTGGTCTTCGCTGCAAAAGATATGTCCGTCATCTTGAGTCATTTGCCTTACTCTCATCAAACCATGAAGAGTGCCAGAGGGCTCATATCTGTGACATGAACCAAATTCAGAATATCTTACTGGTAAATCTCTGTAAGATTTTAAACCTTGGTTGTACACTTGCACATGACAGGGACAACTCATTGGCTTCAAAGCATTCACTCTTTTTTCATTAGCATGCTCCTCGTCTATCTCTGTTATATACATATTTTCACGGTACTTATCCCAGTGTCCAGATTTTTCCCAAAGCTTTCGATCTACAACTTCGGGAGTTTTTATTTCTTCATAACCTGAAATTTTCAATTTATCTCTTATGTAATCTTCAAGGATCCTAAAAATAGTCCAACCTTTTGGATGCCAAAAAACCATTCCAGGAGCTTCTTCCTGAAAATGAAATAAGTCATATTTTTGACCTAATTTTCTGTGGTCTCTTTTGGAGGCTTCTTCTAAATTTGAGATATATTTCTTTAGTTCTTTTTCTGTATTCCATGCTGTTCCATATATTCTTTGAAGCATTTTTCCTTTTGAATCTCCTCGCCAATATGCTCCAGAAACATTTAACAATTTAAAACTTTTTAAATGTCTCATAGAAGTGACATGAGGACCCTTGCACATATCGATGTATTCTTCGTGGTAATAAAGAGCAATAATTTCGTCTTCAGGAATATCATCGATGATTTTAAGCTTGTATTCTTCTTTCCTGTCTTTAAAAACCTTTTGCGCTTCTTTTCTGGATACTATCTTTTTTATAACTTTGTATTTTTTAGAGGCAAGCTCTTTCATTCTTTTTTCAATGTTTTGTAAATCTTCTTCAGTTATTTTTTTTTCTAAATCAATATCGTAATAGAAACCGCCTTCAATAACAGGGCCAATAGCCATCTTTGTTTCCGGATAAATTTGTTTAAGAGCGTGACCAAATAAATGAGCGCAGGAATGCCTAATGATTTCCAAGCCTTCATGATCAGAATTTCTTATGATTTCTAGAGAACAATCGCTTTCTAAAAGATCTGAACCATCCTTCAGGACTCCATCTACTCTTCCAGCAACAGTTGCTTCAAAGAGCCCTTTACCTATGTCGGCGGCAACGTCTTCAATTGAAATAGAAGAATCAAAGGTTTTTTTTGTTTTATCTGGAAGTGTGATTGTGAACATAATTTTGACCTATACGAGGGGCCATATCTAATATTATAAACAAAATATCAGGGTGATAAAAGATGACTACTCCACTTTTCATTATCTATAAGGTTGTACTTCAGTCTCTCATGAGTTCTATTATCACGCTCTTGCCAAAATTCAACTGCATTTGGGATTACGGTGTAAAGACCACAATGATCAGGCCTCTCAATTGAAGATTCATCATTTTGCTCTAAGTAATTATCTATTTGATTTGTTAAATCTTCGTAAGAATGAATTGTTGAGCTTTGGTTAGAAATGATTGCTGAAACTCTTGATTTTAGGGGCCTTGAATTGAAATAATTATCAGAATCTTCTGAAGAAGCTTTTTCTATAAATCCTTCTACTCTGATTTGTTTTTTTAATTCTCTCCACCAAAAGTTAACTGCTACTTTGGGGTTCAATTCAATTTCTTTTCCTTTACGGCTATTGTAATTGGTATAAAACACTAATCCTTCATCAGATATTTTTTTTAAAAGAACCATTCTTGAACTAGGTTGATTCATTTGGTCTACAGATGCAATATTCATGGCGTTCCAATCTACAAGATTTGCAGATTCAGCTTCTTCGAGAGTTTTTAATATCTCAATGAATGGTTCATGAGAAACTTTGCCTTTCTCAATCATTTATCTTTTTCTTACCCAATAGTCCAAAGAAAGATAATTACCTCCTCCGTAAATAAGAGGAATAGCTAGTATCAAAATATAAGTAGCTGCCATTTCATATCCACCAGCATCAGCATTCCAACCATTTGGAAAATGAAAATAAGCTGCAACAAACATTGCAAAAATAATTGGTACAGCTGCCCATCTAGTAAATAAACCAACCAAAATAAAAATTGCACCTCCTGCTTCAGCCAAAATCACAAGCCAGGCAAAAAAAGTAGGGAAAACAAAATTTAAATTATCTGAACCTCCAGATCCTAAGAATTCAGCAAATCTCGGATTCACACTGGGAATTCCATCGTTCCATGAAAGTTTATTTGCTGAAGTACCTGCTCCCCAAAAAATAAAAAAAAGATAAATTCTAATAATGAATAAAATTGCAAAATCAAAAAAGCTGAAACTTTTTAAAAAATCATCAATTTTAAATAAGGTATTTTTTATTAAATTCATAAGCGTAAATTATCACTTTTGAAATCTTTTTTCTAACTCTTCAAAAGCTTCCTGCACTTCTATGAATTTTTCTTTAGCCTTTTCAATGAATTCTTCTGGGAGTCCCTTACCTATTAATGTATCAGGATGAAACTCTTTTCGCTTTTTTAAATAAGCTTTTTTTATAACAGCAAATGAACTACTTTCACTAACTCCTAAAGTTTTAAAATAATTTTTTGTTTGATCGACATATTTTTCATAAAGGGATTGATAAACTTTATGATCAAATTTGAAAATTCTTGGTATTTTTTTTAGTAAATCATCTTCATTAGGATGTAGATTTCCATCTGCAAGCGCCAATTCAAAAAGCATTTCATAAAATACTAATAGTGAGTTTGGACTTGAAGAAAGAATTTGATACAAGTTTGAAGCATAGGCCTCAAAAGAAACATTATCGTCTTTGGCTTTTTGAAAAATGTTTATGGCAAATTTTCTTTGTTCTCCCTTAAGGTTTAATTTAGAAGAAATAATCTCTTCAATTTTATTTACTTCGCTTTCATCTACTCTTCCATCTGCCTTAGCGATCTTTGCAAGACATGCAAATAATGCTGCGAAAAAGGCAACTTGCTTGTCAAAGTTGTTTGGCCTTCTCCTATTGGAACGAGAAGATAAATTTGAACCGATAACGCTTCCAACTAAGGCTCCAATTGGTCCAAGGACTACAAAACCTAAAAGACCTCCTGTTATTCCACCCCAAATACTCATAATTTAAATGTTTATATTTCTTATTTAATTTGTTTCAATGTACTGTTAAAAAAGGAGATGAACAAGTGTCAGAAAAAAGTTTACCAGCAGTAGGTTATCTTAAAATTCCAGAAGATGGAGATCCTTATTTAGAAGGTTATAAATGCGGTAATTGTGGAGCAGTTTTTTTAGGTGAAAGATCAGTTTGTAGCAAATGCTTTACGAGAGACAAGATGTCAGCAATAAGATTAGAGGAGACAGGTACTTTGTACTCTTTTTCAGTTGTTTATAGATCCTTTCCTGGAATAGATGTGCCTTATGTATCTGCCATAGTTGATTTAGACGGCGGAGGAACAGTAAAAGGCAACTTAATAAATATTGATCCTGATCCAGACAAGATTGATTTTGGCATGAAAGTAAAATTAACTTATCAAGATGCCTTGGGAAGAAAAGATAAAGAAGGAAACTCTTACTTGAGTTATTTCTTTGAACCAGCTTAAAATGTACTAAATGAAGGAGAAATTATGAGTGACGTTTATGTTTTAGGGGTAGATATGATTAAATTTGGAAGATTTCCAGATAGAACTGTTCCAAATATTGGAGCTGAAGCTGCATTAATGGCTTTAGATGATGCTGGTCTTACCATTAAAGATATGCAGGCTATGTATTGTGGAAATCTTGGTCAGGCAAACGCGATGGTCGGCCAAAGGATTCTCCAGGAAATAGGTCAAACTGGTATTCCTGTTGTAAATTGTGCTAATGCTTGTGCTACGGGTGCTACGGCTTTTAGAGAAGCATGGATGTCTATTAAAGCAGGAATTTATGATGTAGTTCTCGCCGTTGGTGTGGAACAAATGGGAAAAGGTTTGCTTGGTGGCGCAGGTGGTGGAGACGGTATTCCTAAAGAGGGTCTTTTAGGTTCAGGAACCATGCCTTGTGTATTTGCTGAAGCTGGTATGGAACATTCAAAAGATCATGGAACAACCTTTGAACAATTTGCAAAAATTTCAGTTAAAAATCACCATCACTCGACGATGAATCCTAAGGCAATGTATCAAATAGAAACTCCTTTGGATGTTGTAATGAACGCAGAAATGATTTCTTATCCAAATACAAAACTTATGTGTTCTGTGAATGTTGATGGATCTGCTGCTGCAGTCCTTGTTTCAGAAAAGAAAGCAAAAGAATTAGGAATGGGACGTGCTGTAAGAGTAAAAGCATCTGCTTTGGCGAGCGATCCTTATACAGATAGAGATTTGGTCATGCCTGATGTAAATGCTTGTACTAGGTTGGCTGCTGAACAAGCATATGAAATGGCCGGAGTTAGTCCAGAGGACATAAACCTTGTAGAACTACATGACTGTTTTGCAACTGCTGAAATGCTTCATTATGAAAACTTAGGATTGTGCAAAGATGGAGAGGCAGGAAAAATGATTGATGAAGGTCATGTTGAATTAGGCGGGAAAGTACCTGTAAATGTTTCAGGTGGTCTTCTTTCTAAGGGCCATCCTTTGGGAGCAACTGGCATAGCTAATATTTATGAAGTTTGTACTCACTTAAGGGGTGAAGCTGGAGACAGACAAGTAGAGGGAGCAAGACTGGGTATGACGCATGTTATTGGTCTTGGAACTGCCTGCGGGATTCACATTTTAGAAAAAGTCTAATTTTGAATATTGGCGTAACGGGAGATACGCATAATAATCTCAAAAATATTAAAGAAATCTGCTTTATTTTTAATAAAAATAAAGTTGATTTAGTTTTTCATACAGGAGATATATCACTTCCTAAGTCCCTTTTAGCTTTTAAAGAACTTGATTGTCCCATGAAGGTTGTTCTTGGAAATAATGATATTGGTGAAAAAGATAGCCTTATACAAGCATCTAAAGATTTTCAATGTGAAATTAACTATGAACCGTACTCTTTGATTCTTGCTGGAAAAAGGATTACCGTTTTACATCATCCTGAGTTAATAAACGAAGAGATGGTTTCAAATAACGATCTTATTCTTCATGGTCATACTCACAGATATAGATTGGAAATGATGGAAGCATGTAAAATTTTCAATCCCGGAGAATGTGCCGGATTTATGAAAAATAAAAATCAAATAGGAATTGTAAATTTAAATAATATGAATTCTAAAGTTATTAACTTTTAAAAAAATTTCTTATTAAAAAAAAACTTATAGAGAAGATTATAAAAAAAACACCCATAGGTCTTATTACTCTAATCAACCCATTATTATCTGAAATGGAATTTTCTAATAGAATAATTGAAAAAATTGGTGCTAGTTCCATGTTGCCAGGTTTTACAAACCAAAATGAACATAAACAAGTCATGAGAATTAAGAAAATTGTAAATCTTAAATAAAAATTATTGAAAAGCTTGCTTACAAATAAACAAATTAGCAAAGAAAGAAAAAAATAAGCAATCCAAAATATCATAAAAATTTTGATATAAATTCTTTAGTTAACCTATTGTCTCCAAGAACGGACATAATTATTTTTTTAAATTGAGGAGTATTTTTATTTATTTTTTTTAATTTATTCAAGTGTTTATCTTTGAATATAAATGCTGGAGGAATATTTTTTGATTCAGCATGAGTTTCTCTCCACAAAAAAATGTCACAGTCTCTTTTTGAAACATTTTTTAATTTTTTTAGTCTGAGATCTCTTAATGGCTTATTACCTAATTTTCCTTGTTTTTCAGATAAGATTATCGCTTCATCATATTTTTTTAACTTTTTTAATTTTGTTTTTTGTATGTAGAAAATTTCTAGAAGATAATCAACATCATCCAACGCGTATTTAATTTGTTCCTCTGAAAGAGGTCTTCTAAGCCAATTTGAATTTGTTTCACTTTTATTTAATTTTACGGTGAAATTTTTTTCTACAATCCAGCCATATGATTTAATTTCTCCTGGAGAAAGAATTTGTTCTGCTATTTGAATATCATAAATATTTCTTGAATAAATTTCCAAACATTTACTTAATACAGTCATATCATTTCTTGCTGAGTGAAATATTTTTAAAACTTCTTTGTTTTCAAAATATTTTTTTAGAATTTTTTTTGGACAAACTTTCAAACAATCTATTACTACTAAGTCTTTTTTTAAACTCAATTGAATTAATGAAAGGCTTGGAAAATAGGTAGATCTCCAGTCAAATTCGGTATCAACTCCAAAGACTTTTGTATTTTTTAAAATAGAATGTAAATTGTTTAGAGCCTTATCATTATCAATGTAATGTATTTTTCTATTTTTAGAGATTTTTTTTTTAAAATAGTTTATGGCTCTCATATAAAAAAAGTAGAAGATATTTTTTTATTCTCTACCATATTTATCTTTAAGTCTTACTATATCGTCTTCGCCAAGATATTTGCCTAATTGCACTTCTACAAATTCAAGAGAATCCGTCTTTTGAGTGTTTTCTATTGAGTGAATATCTTTTTTCCTAATGAAAAGATAATCCCCTTTTTTTACCTTTTTTTTCCGATTATTTTTTGTAAAAACTCCTTTGCCAGATGTGATTACCCAGTGTTCTTCTCTCTTGTAATGATATTGTAGGCTAAGTTTTTCTCCCGGCATAACGATTATTTTTTTTACCTTAAGAATTTTTTCTTCCAATAAAGATTCATATTCTCCCCAAGGTCTTTTTTCTTTTGAAAGATTTTCTAAATGAGGTTTTTTAGAGTTTCGCAAAAATTCATACATTTTTCTTGTAGTTTTAGAATCACTCAGTTTAGAAATAAAGATAGAATCTTCGCTTTCCACTAAAGAAATATCTTTTAATCCTTGAACTCCAATGAATTTTCTTCCTTTTGAGTAAATAAAAGAGTTATTAGAATCAAGAGTGGAAATGTTTCCTTGAATAACATTTTTGTTTTTATCTTTAGGCATTTGATTATATATAGATTCCCATGTACCCATATCTGACCAAGAGCAATTCAAGTTGAGTAAAATGCTTTTTTTAGTTTTCTCCATTATAGAATAATCAATTGATTCATTTTTTAATTTAGAAAAAATGTTTTCATTGAAGTGAAGAAAATTTTTGTTATTTTTTTGGGTTTTAATTAATTCCTCACACTTTTTAATCATTTCAAAGTCGTGAAAGCGCATTTCATCCAATATTACTTTAGCCTTAAATCCAAAAATTCCACTATTCCACAAATATTTATTGGATTTAAAAAATTTTTGGGCTTTAAATTGTTTAGGCTTTTCTTCAAAGCTTTCTATGGTTGAGGCATAAGGATTTATTTTTTTTCCTTTTTTTATATAGCCATAACCGACATTAGGTTCTGTTGGTTTAACTCCAAATAAACAAATATAGTCTTTTTGAGCAAATTTAACCATTTGGCTTATATTTTTTTTAAAGTTCGAATAATTTTTAATAAAGTGATCAGAAGGAAAAATCAAAAGTATGTCTTCTGGATCAGAGTTTAAAGCTGCTAAGCAAATTGGCGGCGTTGTATTTCTGGAATAAGGCTCACAGAAAACTTTATCAAGCTTTTGGAGATTATTTTTACTTATTAAATGCTTGTGCTTTTCATTGACGAAAATATTAATTTCGTCAGGATCTAATATTTCACTTCTTTCAATAGTTATATCTAATAGAGACCTTTCTCCAAAAAAATTAATGAAAGGTTTTGGATATTTCTCTGTAGAAATAGGCCAAAGTCTTGTTCCTGAGCCGCCACAAAGAATTATTACTTGAATTTTCAATTAAATAAAATTTTTAATGATGAAAAAAATAACTTAATTTTATTTTCTTCCGAACGAAATATAATTCTTTTGTATAGTAAAATTAAATTCCTAATTTTTAAAATTAGTCGATAAAATGAACCATAACCTAATTTTTTGAAATCTTCCTGAAATTTTATAGATGAGCTTAACAAATCAACATGCCTCAAACTTAATCCGACTGATTCAGGATATATTCTATATAAAAAATTAGAATTAATTATTTTTAAATTTCCTTTTTTCATCAAGAAGGTAAAAAACCAATTATCTATATGTGCGCCTTTAGGGTAGTCAGGAAACTTTTTACCAACAAAGGTTTCAGTTCTTGCTGCTAGAGAAATAAAAGTTCTTACAGGAAATTTGTTTTTTGGAACAAGCCATTTGAAAATAGCTTCTTTAGGACTGTATTCGGCTTCAAAATTTCTTTCTTCATGCAGAAAATTACCATTTACGTCTATCAAACTATTTTTTCCTATGGCAGCTTCTATAGATTTTTTTGAAAAGGCTTCTTTTAACTTTTCTATATAATTAGGATCTATCAAGTCATCGTCACAAAGAAAGAAGAAGATGTCTGACGTTACACTTTCGATGCATAAGTTAAAATGATCGACCATACTCAATCTAGTGTTTTGGTTCATATATTTATAGCTTTTGACTTTTGGAATCTTTCCATTGAAAGGAGACTCAACAAAATTTTCAGAAAAAATTAATTCATCTGGCTCGATAGTTTGTTTTTCAATCGACTTAAAAGTTTCTTGTAAAAAATTATTTCTGCCTATTGAAGTTAAAATAATAGTAACCGAAATCATTTTATCTTTTTAAAATAAACAAGATTAAATATAGAGAATCCCACTAGTTGAGCAAGTAAGAAGCCCATTATAGCATTTTCTAAATTAGGAACAATAAACACAGGTATGACCAAAAATAAGAGTGAAAATGGAGCAAAATAAGCTAAATAAATTTGTTTTCCTTCAGAATAAATTACACTGGAGACCATGCTTGAAAAAATCATGACGAATACAGTTAAACTTATGAAAATTAACTCAATAAGAGATAAATTCAAGAAAATATACTGAATCACAATAAAAGAAATTAAAGAAAGGCACAAACTAAAAAAAATAGAAATAAAAAATAAATATATTTTTTGTTTTCTAAATAAGTATTCTTCAAAGACAAAATTTCTTCTCAAGATTGGCCATATTTGTTGAGAAATTGATGAAACAAAAAATAGGGGAAGAAAAATTGAGGTTTTTATAAGTTCATATGACAATAATTCTGTTTTTGAAATAAAATTTGCAAAAATCTGATTATCTATTCCATTAATAGGATAAGAAAAGAACTGTATAAAAGTAAATGAGTTCAAGTAATTAAAATTGAAAGATTTATCTAAGGAACTGCCCTTTAATTCTTTAGAATGTTTCATAAAATAAATTAAATTAAATAGAGTTTGCGTGAAAGCAAACAAGATAAATTCAAAACCAGAAAAAATTGAATAAAAAACAATTATTAAGGTAAATAAATAAGATAAACAATTTGATAAAAAAAGAAAATTGAATACTTTATATTGTTGATTATTCCTTGTACTAATTACCGAAAAAAAATAAATAATGTAGTGTCCACAAAAATAGAAAAAAAAAGCAATAGGATTTAATAAGTCAGAAATGAACTGAAAGTGGCCATAACTAAAAACACTAAAAAAAAATAAGCTTAAAGAAGTAAAGATCCCTGAAATAACTGAAAGTTTTACTAGCCTTAAAAATAAAGAGAAAATTTGTGAGTCTTTAAAGTCAGAATTAATTGTATTTCTCAGAAATGAGAAAAATCCAAAATCCAATAAAAGAATAAGAGAAATTGATAAAAAATATCTATGGCTTCTTTCTAAATAAAAGATATTAGATTTATAAAGAGCAACTTGTAAAAGTAATAGAATTCCAATCACAATTGCGCTCCTATAAAGGATTGCAGAAAAAGAATTTAATAAAATATTGTGTTTTAACAAATTTCTAAAATAATTTTATTAAGTTTATTAATATTTATTTGGTTATCTCTTTTCATATTTTTATTTAATTTAATCAAAGATTCTTTTAATTCAATTTCATCTAGGTTTGATAATTTACCTAATTGGCTAGATAAAGGTTTATTAGGATTTTCTTCTTCAATAAAATCTTTTATGTAATCAGGAAGTCCTTCTAATGAATTCAATGAGGCAATAACTGGAATGCCAAGGTAAATATAATCTAAAATTTTATTTTGTATTCCTCCGGAAGTTACTGTGGGACATATACCTGCAAGAAAATTCCCTTTAATATTCTCAATAGGTCCACCGGAGACTACTTTTGAATGTTTTATTATCCGTGAAATTTTTTTGGAACCAAAACCATGCAACACAATTTGATATTCAAAACTATCTTTCAAAGAAGATACCAGCTTCTTTAAAGATTCTGAATTTATTTCTGAATGGAAATTGGCAATGAAAACAATTCTTTTTGACTTAGGATTAAAATAAGATTTATTTGCATATCTCAGTTCTGGTGAAATAATTTCAACATTTTCATTTTTTAAATAATTCCTGTCTCTTTGAGAAATTAAAGTAACTTTATGTGCATTTTTAATAATTTTTTGTTCTTCAAGTTTTAAAAAAAAAGACTCTATAAAAAAAATAAATTTATAAATCCAGTTTGTGTGACTTTTAGCTAATTGAAGATAGTTCTTACTAATGATATCTGTTAACTCAACCCAATATTTTTTGTTTTTAGATAAATTTATATAAACAGACCTAGACAGGTGGAACAGAATAGGCTTCGATGTTTTTGAAATTTTTAGTTGCAAAAAAAAAATATGAATATTAAAAAAATAAGCTTTTGATACTGATTGAAAAAACAAAAAGAATACAATTAAATAAAAATTTCTAATGAAAAAATTATTTTTTTTTATACATAATAATGAAATATTGTTCTTCATTTTATGAAAATTATTAGATAACCCATTGGTGATGATTAGTACTTTTTTTGTTTTAGCAATTCTTTCAGCTAAATAATTCAATCTCGTTATATCTCCTCCGCTATTTTCAAGAGGATTGCGAGTGGTAAAAATAAAAAAATTAAATTCTTTTATTAATTCACTGTATTTATATTTTGTGAATAACATCTTCTATTTTGGAAAATTTATATTTAGGAAATAATCTAAGAAGTTTGTTAATGTTTGCATGCTGACTAGGTCTGTCATTTTTTCTGACTCTTGAAAAGTCAGATACTATACTTTGTGCAGAATTGTTAACACTTAAAACTATTTTGGCAATCTGCCTAACGTCATATTCTATCCCAGATGATATATTCAAGTAGTCTATTTTATTTTTAGATTTTTTTAAGGATAGGTTTTTAAGAAAATAGACTACATCATCTATATAAATATAATCTCTTTTAGGTTTTAAATTACCTAAAACGATTTTTTTGTTTTTTTTAGAAATCTGTTTTTTTATATCAGGAATCAAGTGGCCATTTGGATCATTTGGTCCAATTACGTTAAAAAGCCTTGCTATTACAATATCAAGATCCTTCGTTGCAGAAAGTTCAAACTGCTTTTCGTTAACAAATTTACTCAAAGAGTAAACATCCTTTGGATTAAGGGAGTTATTTTCTTTCAACGGAGAGTTTGACCAATCGTAAACAGCTCCAGAACTTGTAAATATAATTTTTCTTAGATTTTTTAGTGATTCAAGAGAATCAATTAAATTTTGAGTTCCAAGAATATTATTTTTGTATGCAGATTGTGGATTGTTATTGCAGGTAGGAATGTGATGAAGTGCTGCGAGATGATAAATTACATTTGGTTGGATTTCCTTCACTAAATTTTTAAAACTTGAAGAACAGATATTTGTCTTATGAAAATATATATTTTTTTTGTCATGTTTTGAATGACTTGGTTTAAAGTCTACAACATGAATTTCATTATTTTTTCTTGATAAAGAAGACGCTAATCTTTTTCCTATAAATCCATCTCCTCCAGTGATTAAAGTTTTCATTGTTTTTTCTCAAGCTCAAAAAAAATATTGGTTGCTGCCTTTTCATTTGCAAGATTAGATTCATTTGAAATCATCCTTGAAAGGCTTTTTGAGAAAAATCTAACATAAAATCTAATTACTTTTAAAGTAACTGACTTAAATAAATTACGAGATATAAATCTAAGAAAAACATACTTAGTTAATGCTTTTTTTCCTAAAAATCTTTTTTCTGAAATTACTTTAAAACCTGAAGAAGAAAACAAGAATTTCCATTCATCTGTAGAAAAAATATTTACTACTTTCATAGAGCTTTGTAATCTTTTTGATTCTTTGGCGCCAAAAATGTCATGTGTTAGCTTGAATAAATTGCTTATAGGAACAGAAATATATATTTTTGTATGCTCTTTCGAGATACTAAAAATTTGGTTTAAAAGCTTTTTAACATCCTCTACATGCTCCAGCACAGATATAGAGATGATTACGTCTGCATATAAATTTTTATCGAAATTATCCTCTGTATTATTTATGCAAGAATTATAAACCTTTCTTTTTTTTGCGAGCTCTAAAACTTCTTGGTCAGAATCAACCCCAATATCAACTTTAAAAGGCAGTAAAGATGCAAATGAACCGTCTCCACAACCTATCTCAACAATCTTAAAGTCTTTGTTGATTTTAATGTTTGAAAATAAGTTGAGCTCGAATGTTCTATAAATAGAATGAGAAAGAGAATTAGGGAATACTGAAAAAAAAACATCATCCGTCAATAATATTTTTTCAGATTTTTCGTTATCTTCAGAAACAAACCCAGTTCCATCTAAAAGCCCTTTTTTTTTATTGGGAGAAAAAAGACTGAATATCTCATTAAAGATTAGTATATATAATTTATGAAATATGTATTTCATGAAGAGCGTCAGAATAACTTTTAAAAACTTTTGTCTCATGATAGCACATTGGCAAAGTACCAAATTTAAATTTATGAGATTCATTTAAAGCAAAAGGAAGCTTTTCAGAAAGAATTCTCACATTTCCAGGTTCAAATAAAAAAGCTTCATTTTCACCAAGCATCTTGGGAATTTCACCAACGCTAGTAGAAAGAACGGTCATTTTTGACGCTAAAGCTTGAGAAATTACCATAGGAGCTGTCTCACTATAAGAGGGTAAACAAAGTATCTGGTTATTTTGATATTCTTCCAAAAGCTCACTTTTAGATAGAAGCCCTTTAAAATTGATATTTTTTAAATTATTTTCGTCAACAAATTTTTTACATTTACCGAAGTAATCTTGATCCCAATTTGTTGGGCCAACGATATTTAAAGTTAAATTTTCTGTTTTGATTAACTTAATCGCTTTTAAAAGATCTAAAAGGCCCTTTCTTTCTACTAAGGCAGCAACGAAAAGAACTGAATTTTTCTGAGGCTGTCTCCTCAAGTTATAAAAACTATTATCTACACAGTTATTAATTCTATATGTTTTTGCAGATGAATTTTCTCTTGCAATCAAAGCTGTGGTTTCGTCTGATAAGGATAAAAAGTTTTTTCCAAATTTAAAATAAATTTTTTCTACAAACCAAGATATGAGGGTTTTCAGATCAATTCTTAAATCTTTAAAAACATTTGTTTCATTTCTATAAATTCCATGAATTTGAAGAAGAGATTTTTTAAAAAAAAATGAAATAAAAAGATAAAAAAAACTTCCATTAGCATGTAGTACCTTTTCTTTATTATTTAATAAATCTTTTATTAAAAAAAATAAACTAAAAGGCAAAAGATGATATTTAGAACTATAAACATCACAATCAAATGAGTTTTTCTTAAAAATTAATTTTTTTGATTCAAATAAACAGTTGGAATTTTTAAAAGTGATTAATTTATATTTTTCAGATAAATGTTTCGGCATATTTTCTAAATACGTAGAAGAACTTGCCATAATCCCTCCCATGGCTTTATCAGACTGTGAGAATGCGATTGGGCTAAAAAAAATATATTTTTTCATAAAATTTTTAAAATTAGATTTCTTTTTAAAAGCGAAATAAAAATCAAAGGGCTTATGAAAATGATCAGTGTCACAAAAAAGTCGATTAACTTGAATGCTGGATTTCCATGACACAGTACATCAATTAAAAATATCGATGTATAAATTTTTATTCCTGCCATTCTTTTAGAAGATATTGAACTTAACCAATTGTTTAATTTGATTATAAGAAATAATTCGATGACTAAAAAAATTATGAAACCACCAGCCCCAAAAAGGATGTAAAATTCAAAACTCGTTGGAAGAGCAATTTGCATATAAAAATCATTAGAACCGTGAATGAGTTCGAATAATTTTTCATTTATATTTAAAATATATTGTTCTGTAAGCCCAAGTTTGCTGAAAAAATTATAAATCCCTTGAGAAAAGGGATTTATCTGACTAAAAAAATCTAAGTTTTGAAAAAGTATTACTGCTCCTTCTATTTCTCCAAAAGTGAGTCTTCCAAGAAGGAAAAAGAAGTAATTATTTAAACTTTGATTAGTTATAAGAGGAATAGAGATCAGAAAAACAATAGACGAAAAAATAAATAAAGGGATATATTTAATGAGATTTCTGATGTTTAGTGTATAAGACATAAAAAGAACTAGACTAATTAAGTAAGAAAAAATATATCCTTTGTAACCAGAAAGTAGTAAAAAAGAAATTGTCAAAATAACGGAAAGAATTTTTAAAAAATTATTTTTTGTGTAGAAAATTAATAATACGGAATATATTGGAAGTGCTATTCTTAAAAATCTTGTAAGAATTGGGTAATCTGATAAGGAAAGTTTTGATAGTTCTGAATCAACAGTTAACAAAGGGAAATTTGTCAAAAAAAGAAGAGCAAAAGAAGCAGAAGCTGAAATGTAAAAGCTTATAGTTACAAAGTTTTCTATTCCTTCAAACTCAGATAATGGTTTTTCTTGATGATTGTAGCTTTTTGAAATCCAAATAAATAACAAAAGAAAGGAAACTAATATTTGAATAAGTATTGAGTTAAAAATGAAATTATGGTTCAGATTGAGTGGGAAAAAAAATAGTCCAATTAGAAATAATAGTTTGAAAAATAAGAAATAGGCAATTATCACAACTTAATATCTAATAAAATTAGGCTTCGAGTGACTTAAGAAAAGATATTTTCAGGTTTTCCAAGGATCTTTTTTTTGTCTAAAGTTCATTTGAATTATCATCTAATATAATTGAGCCTTATCATTTTAGGGCCAATGTTTAAACTATTATACCTCCATCTATTCTTGTGATTTAAACAATATATTTTGAGACAAAATCATTCATATTGGATTAAGTAAAAAAAATTTTGTTTAAAATTTTTAAATGAAGTCTGAAAAAAGTTAGCTTAATATTTTAACTGCTGCTCTCTTACCACTCAAAAAGCTTTGATCACTCCAAAAATATTCCCATTCTCCAAAACGTCCACAAGTGTGTATTTTCATTTTTTCCAAATAGTCTAAAACAATTTTACGCCTGTCTTCCATTCCATGATCGAAAACTACATTTCCAAAGGGTAAATGCTTATGATGCGAAAATAATATTTCATCAGATGAACAAACATTCATATCTAAAAGTTTTTTAGTAATATTTTTCTTCAACTCTTCAGGATCGTGACTAGGCTTAGAAGATAAATTGTAGACCTCAAACTGAAGCGATGAACAACCCTTAGGAGCATTAGAAGGAGCCTTTAAAGACGGAGAGTAGCCCCGAGCAGCTAAATTATCCTTATCATAAATATAAAACCATAAGTGCGGCGGAATATTTTTCTTATTAAAACCAAATGAAATCAAATCAACGGTAGTCCAAAGAAGAGTATCAGCCACATCTTTGATTTCCTTCGGGCAGTCACTAATTAAATTACAAATTAACGGAAGTGGCAAAGAACTAATTAAAGATTCATAATTAGTCACTGATCCATCTTCGCACTCAACTATATTCTCTTTACAGTTGATTTTTGTAACCTTTTTATTACATTTTATATTTGTAAGTTCTGCCATCTCCCTTATAAATTCGTAGTATCCACCCTTTTTTGGATATCTCATTTCTGAAGTATAATAATGATTATCATCTTTAGGCTGCATAGCCCCTTCTAAAACTTCAACAGTATTTGCCTTTCTCATCCGATCGCCAATCCAGTTAAGAGATAAATTTTCAGGAGGCAAACCCCAATATTTATTGGTGTAAACAAGAGGATAACGTTCTGTTATTTTTTTTCCATACTGGCATACTAGCCATTCTTTATAATTCGTCGGCTCGTCGTTTGGTCTAGAAATAAATGATTCAATCAAAGATACTTTTTCTGAAACTGGAAGATTGTATAAATTATTTTGTACAGGGTGTTTTAACCAACGATTATCTTCTAGACAAAATGCATCCGGTTTATGGGCAAAATAAGGAGTTTTGTCAAAGACCTCTCTCACATATTGATCTTTAGAAAAAGACATGTGTATTGCTTTATCAAAACGAAAGCCATTAACAGAGAAATTTGCTGTTAATCCTCCAGGACTATCACTTGCTTCATAAACTAAACTATCGATACCATTAGATTTGGAATGAAATCCTGCAGATATTCCAGCTATTCCGCCTCCTAGAACAAGTACGCTACGATTTTCTTTCATATTTTCTAATATTTATTCTCTAAATATGTCCTTATTATGTTTAGTTGTTTTTATTTAAGGTCTCACAAAAAGACTACATGTATTGTCCAAAGAAAGAAGAACAAACTTCCTCAATATGATTAAATTGCTCTTCCGAAAGTCCTTGATGACATCCAAGTAAAATTCCGTTCTTCATCATGTCATTAGCATTATCATAATTGTCATTAGCAACATATTTCTGATTTTTCATCATAGGTTGATTTAAAATATTTCCTGAAAAAGGAGGTCTTGTTTGAATACCTTTTAGTTCAAAAAAAGTCTGAACATCCTTTCTTGAAAATGGGGCGCTCTCCTCAATAACAAAAGGAAAATGCATCCAAACTATTTCACCCTCTGGATGTGGAATACCTGATCGAACAAAACCTGAATAATCCTTAAAGATTTCTTGCATGCGTTTATAAGAAGAAATTCGCTTAGCTTTCACCTCTGAAAAATTAGATAATTGAACCAGACCAAAAGCAGCGCCCATTTCGTTAGGTTCCAATTGATAACCCGGATACTCAAAAATAAACTTAGCATCATATTCGATTCCGTTTAGCTCAATACCGAATCTTTTATTCAAACTTTCTGATTCAGCTATATCTGCAAATTCAGCCGAAGTTCTTCCCCAAGATCTTAATAATCTGGCTTTTCGAGCCATTTTCTCATCATTAACTCCTAACCAACCTCCGTTACCACCACAATTAATTATATGGGAACCATAAAAACTTGTAATACTAATATCTGATCGATCGCCAGTAGGAGTACCCCTTAAAGTTCCGCCTAAAGTATCAGCAGAATCTTCAATCACTAAAAGTCCGTGACGATCAGCTACCTCTCTTATTACATCCCAGTCAGGAATGTTTCCAAGCATGTTTGGAATCCAAATTGCAGATGTTTTATCTGAAATAAATTCTTCAATTCTTGAGGCATCAACATTTAAAGTATCTTTTTCAGCATCCATAAAAACCGGTACTAAATCATTTTTTAAAATAGGTGTTACAGTTGTTGCGAATGTAAACGCTGCAGTAATAACTTCTGATTTTTTTGGTAGTTCTGCTACTTCGGCGGCTAGCATAAGCGAAGATGTTCCAGAATTTGTCATAAGGCCAAATTTTTTATTAAACATTTCTGCTACGCGTTGTTCCATTTCAGTTACATTTTTGCCCATTTGGGTTGATGTTTTAAGCACCTCTACTACGGCGTCTATTTCAGCTTGCCCATGGACAGATTGAGCATAAGGTACTCTCAAAAATTCAGGATTACTCATATTATCTACTCCAATATAAAATTATTCTGCGACTTGAAAATAATCTACATTAACATAAGGTTTGAAAAATTATTAGTCGACTGATAAATAATTCTTTGCATTGAACTTACTGGAATCAAGCATAGATCTTGTATCAAAAATGACTTTCGTGGAAAGAGAGTTGGTTAACTTGTTTATAGACTTATAAATACTCCAATTTGTAGCTATGATGATAATATCAGTTTCGTACAATTCAGCCTTCCAATCATCAATATAATTAATATTGACTGATGAATTTATAGATTTTTTTGCATTTTCAATAGCTATTGGATCATGTGCGCTTATCGATAAGACTTTTTCATTAAGCAGATTTATCAACTTGATTGAAACAGACTCTCTAACATCGTCAGTTTCTGGTTTGAAAGAAAGACCTAATATTAATATTCGTTTATTGGAAAGATCTTTAACTTTGTCCTCTAACATTCTAATAATACAATTTGGTTGGCCATCATTTACTGTAATCACAGAATCTATAATATTTGGTTTTATTGATGTTTCCTTAGCTAATGAGGATAAGGCTTTAATGTCTTTTGGAAAACAACTTCCTCCAAAGCCACAACCGGGTTTCAAGTATTCTAGAATCCCAGGAAAAATCTTTTTTCCATCTTTTTCTAATGGTGACCATCTATTATCTAAATGGACGCCAAGCATAACTTTTTTAAAGTCTATTTCACCTAACTCTCTAGAAATGTTTGCATATTCATTTACACTAGAAATCAGCGTAGCAAGAAGAGAATTATTTACATACTTCATCATCTCTGCTGAGCGAGTATTCAATTCTACTTTTTGACAGCCCCAAGGTTGATACATTTTTTTTAGAATATTCAAAGTAGCAAGATCTTCATAACCCAAGACAATTCTATCTGGCGAGAGAAAATCATTTACTGCATTTCCCTCTCGTAAAAACTCTGGATTCATCCCCAGTCCAAACTGACCAAGTTTTTTTCCTGATTCATCTTCAATAATTTTTCTAAAATATGTGTCCGTTGTCCCAGGTAGAACCGTACTTTTCATTATCAACGAAATATATTTTTCTGAGTTTTTTAGCATTTTGCCGATAATAGTTGCCACAGATTTAATTTGACTAAGATCTGTCTTGCCTTTTGATGTAGGAGTTCCTACAGCGATAATAATTGCATCAAAGTCTTGCAGACTTGACTCATTACTTTGGTTGAGAATCTTAAATGAAATATTCTTTTCACTCTCAACCATTAATTCGCTTAAACCACTCTCATGAATTGGATTTTTACCTTCTTGAAGCAAGTCGATAGTCAACTCATTTGAATCAAAGCAAGTGATTTTATGGCCCTTAGAAGCGAGACAAACACCAGAAACTAGTCCAACATATCCAGTTCCAATTACAGCAATTTTCATCATTGTTCCTTTCTTTCCATATTGTCTTTATACCAAATTAAAGAACGCGTAATTCCTTCCTCAATTGAGATAGTTGGATTGTAGTGCAGATCTTTTTTTGCCTTTTTTATAATAGGACACCTCCTATTAGGATTATCTGTTAAATAGTCTCTATCTTCACTTTTCTTGAAAACAAGCTGTCCTTCATATCCATAAAGAACTTTTGAACATTCAATAACCATCTCCGCTAACTGGCGCATTGATATTTCTGGGTTCTCGGTACCAATATTATATGATTCACCATTAGAACCTATTGTAAGAACTTTTAAATATCCAATTACCGCATCTGCAACATAACAAAAGGTTCGAGTTGGAGAGCCGTCTGAGAGCATGATAATATCTTTGTTGGACAAAACATTGTTACAAAAGTCTGGCATAGCACGTCCATCAGTTAATTTAAGACCAGGTCCATAATTATTGAAAGGTCTAGCAATTCTGATAGGTAAATTATATTGATGTGCAAAATTAACACATAGGGTCTCGCCATAACGCTTTGATTCATCATAGCTTGCTCTGGGACCGGTACAAGAAACATTTCCTCTAAAAGTCTCTGGAGTAGGAATAAATTCATCTGAGGGATCACCATAAATTTCGCTTGTGGAAAAATATAAGAGACCGCCAACAAATTTGTTTTTAGCTTTCCTAGCCCTCAAGAAATCAAGAAGAACTCTAAGGCCATTGACATTCGCATCCATTGTTTCGATAGGATGCTTTCGATAGTAAATTGGTGAGGCAATACTTGCCGCGTGGATGACATAGCTTACATCACCTATATCATTTGGCAAAGGGTCTGTTATGTCGTGAGACTTCAGAGTGATTGCATTTCTACTCTCGAGGCCTAAGAGCCAAGATGGTTTACCTCTTATAAAATTATCATAAACGATAATATCAATTAAATTATTTTTAGAACTTTCGTTAATATCATTCCATTTAACTAATGATTGCACTAAATAGTAACCTAGAAATCCTGCTCCACCAGTAATAAGGACTTTATTTCCAGACAGCTTAGTCATCTCTTCTGTCAAACTATTTATAATATAAATTAGATCGTTTTCAACTACTTTTGTTGAATTCATTTTATATTTTTACCAGACTTTCCATGGAGCTTTTCCTTCTACCCACATTTCCTGAAGTGTATTTTTATCTGCAAGAGTATCCATAGGTTTCCAAAAACCTTCATGTTGAAACGCCATTAGCTCCTTATCCTCTACAAGTTTATTCAAAGGACCTTCTTCCCAAATGGTATTATCATCCTCAATAAAATCTAAAACATCTGGAGACAGAACAAAGAACCCTGCATTAACTCTTGATCCATCGCCTTTAGGTTTTTCTTTAAAACTAAGCACTTTTTCATCTTTTATTTCTAAAGCCCCAAAGCGTCCAGGAGGATAACTGGTTGTAATAGTTGCTTTTTTACCATGTCTTTTATGAAAAGCAATTGATTCTGTTATGTCATTATTTCCAACGCCGTCTCCATAGGTGAAACAAAAAGCTTTCTCATCTTTAATATATTCTGTAACTCTTTTGAGACGGCCTCCTGTCATAGAGTCTGAGCCAGTATCTACCAACGTTATTGTCCAAGGTTCTGCTCTTTTATGATGTACTATAGTTTTGTTTTTTTTCATGTCGAAAGTAATGTCCGACATATACATGGAATAATTCGCGAAATATTCTTTAATAAAATATCCTTTATACCCACAACAAATTATAAAATCATTAATACCGTGAAAAGAATACATCTTCATGATGTGCCAAAGAATTGGTCTTCCACCAATCTCCACCATAGGTTTCGGTTTTATAGATGTCTCTTCGCTAAGCCTCGAACCCAATCCCCCAGCTAAAATAACCGCTTTCATTATTTTTTATTTTTTTTGAATGATTCAATAATTAATATAAGAAAGGAAAACATAAAAAAGGATATTAATAATGAAAAAATTACATATCGAAGAAAAATAGGCTTATTTGAAAATTCTGGATAATTAGGAGGATCTATTACTTTAAAGGTTTTATTAATTGACTCATCGGCGAATATTTTGTTTACCATTTGTTGTTGAATATTCATTGATATTGATCTCCCAACGCCTGAAACTTTAGATGAATTTAATGTCAGCTGCTCGTTTAAATAATCTATCATATTGACTATATCTTTATTAAGTTCTTTTTTCATGATGTCATCAATTTCCTCAATAAGCTTTTCAAGCCAGTATTTTGAATTGCTTGGATTCAAGGTTGTCAAGGATAGCTTTATACTGCCATTTTTTTCGTCAATAACTTCTAACATGTCTGAAAAAATCTGATAGCTTGTCTCATCAGATAAATTATTTTGCGAAACTTCTTCTTCTTGAGTTTTATTTGATAAAAGATAATTTCTAAATTCATATTTATCAATTAAATTAATAATAAAAAGTCTAGATTCTATTCTCATCTTAGCTTCTTCTAGTTTTGAATCGCCTTTGGAAATTAAATTAATCCCTGCCAATTGTGAAAGGTTAGATAAGTTATCATTCATAGAGGAATTTTGAGAATTTGTAAGAAATATTAAAGAAGAAGATGTGTATTCTTCCGCCATATATGCATAGTAACCCAATGATAAAAAGAAACTAATTGTCGTTCCTAAGGTTATCGAATATCTTTTATTATAAAGATCTATAAAAAGTTTTTTTAAGTCTATTTCATCCATATTTTGGTACCCGGGGCCGGACTTGAACCGGCACGAAGTTGCCTTCGAGGGATTTTAAGTCCCTTGTGTCTACCAATTCCACCACCCGGGCTAATCATTAATTAATGCTTTAACATATTTCCTTAATTCATTATTTAAAAGGGAAAAAGCTATGTTAGCACCTACAAAACCCTTTACAGATCCGCAATCATATATTTCAGAATTATTTAAACAAGCATTTATATTTAATTTTCTATCTCCTATCATTTTATTAATCGCATCGGTTAATTCAATCTCGTTATTCGAAGAAGTTTTAGTTTTTTCTAAAAAACTGAAGATATCTTTTGGCAAAATATATCTTCCTACCACTCTATAATTATTAATAGACTTTGTAAAAGACGGCTTTTCTAGAATTTTTTTTATCCGCATATTTCCATTCGATTTAAATTTTGGAGACTCTAGTTGAACAATACCGTAGCTAGAAACTTCTTTTTTTGATACCTTTTCCACAAGTATTTGACCTTCACAATTTTTTTTTAAGTATTTCATCATATTTTTGAAATCTATAACTTTGTTATTTTCTAATAAAACTTCGTCGGGTAAAAAGATTCCGAAAAAGTCATTTTTTATTAAATGCTTCGCACATAAAATAGCATGGCCTAGACCGAGAGGTTTTTCTTGAAAAACTGTACTTATTTTAAGTTTCTTATGAAAAAAATTTATTGAATTATTTAATTCATTTTTTTTAGGTTTTTTAAAATATTCTAAAATGGGTTGCTTTTCTCTTGATGTCACAAGGATTATTTCCTCAATACCTGCGTCTATTGCTTCTTCAACAACATAATGAATAATAGGTTTATTTAAAATTGTTAAAAGTTCTTTAGGAACAGATTTAGTTGCGGGAAACATTCTTGATCCTAAGCCGGCAACAGGAAAAATAGCTTGCATTATTTTATTTCTATATTGGAGGCTGAGGTCGGAATCGAACCGGCGTAGACGGATTTGCAATCCGCTGCATGACCACTCTGCCACTCAGCCGCCTCGCTATTGTATATATTTGGTTTAAACAATCCATTTATTTGAGTACTTAGCTAAAGAATACCAAGATATTATTGCACTAAAAAGAATCAAACCTAAGCTCCCTAGGTAAATAAAATTTGGCATTAATGGTGAAATTAAAATAAATCCTAGGCCGGTCATTTGAATAGCTGTTTTAAATTTTCCCAATATGTCTGCCTTTACCTCATTTACATCTTTTAATTTAGAAACGACAAATAACCTCAAATAACTAATAGAGATTTCCCGAGAAACCACTAAAATAGAAGAAATTAAAATTATTAAACTTTCAAAATTAAAAGTCATCCATATGAGCAATGTAGAGACAAAAACTTTATCTGCTAACAAATCTAGTAAAGCGCCCAAATCAGAAGTTTGTTTATTCTTTCGAGCAAAATAACCATCTAAATAATCAGTAATAGAGGCAACTAAAAAAATTACTAATGAAAGTACATGAAGATCATATTCAAAAAAAATAATAATTGGAATTACAAGCAAAATTCTTGAAACAGACAAAATATTCGGGAGCTGCATTTTAATTTTTTTTAAGGTATGAATGAATTTTTTTGGCTTTCCTTTCTCCTATGCCAGGTACGGATTTTAGATCCTCTAATGAAGCTTCAGATACTTCGTCTATACCTCTAAAATATCTTAAAAGATTTATTTTTAACTTAGGTCCTAACCCATCTATTGCATCTAAACCAGAAGAAAACATTTCTTTAGATCTTCTTTTTCTATGATGGTTGATTGCAAAACGATGAGATTCATTTCTTACTAATTGAAGTAGCTTTGATATCTGGGTTGAATTGTTCAATTCATAAGTTCTATTACCATCGTGCAAAATGTCATATTTTTCGTTCCTATTAGGGCCTTTTGAAATGGAGATAAATTTTATATTTTCTAAAAATTTTTCATTAAGATTTTTTTTAACAACATTTAATTGACCTTTTCCTCCATCTATTAAAATCACTTCAGGAAGATTTAGTTCATTTTTTTGCAAGTTTTTACATCTTCTTTTAATAGCTTCGCTCAAAGCTAAGTAGTCATTATTAGAATCTTTTTTTATATTCATTATCCTGTAATTTTTTTTGTTAGGCCCTTCTCTAGTTATGGACACGCAGGAGGCTGAAACATTTTTTCCTGAAGTATGACTGATATCAAAACCTTCTATCTTATTTATAGTTTCTAATTTCAAAAAATTTGAAAGAGATTCAAAACAATTCTGAACCCAAGAGAAATTATTATTTCTTGATAATGCATCTTGTGCCTGAGATGAACAAATTTCTATTAAATTTTTATTATGCTTGCTAGGCTTGTGATTAATAATTTTTGGAAAGGACAAACTAGATAAAAAATCTTTTGTTTCTTTTAAAATTTCTCCTTGAAAGAGTAAATTTATTATTTTTCTACTCTTGTTGTAAGTAACATAGCTTTCTAAAAAAACGGACAATAACTCTTGATCAGATATATTATCTTTTAAATCTGGATAAAAATTTTGAGAACTTGTAATCCAACCATCTTCAATTCTAAGCACACTGAGACAACAATTAAATCTATTTCTTTTTAAAACAAAAACATCTAAATCATTAAATCCTGTCAAAACGTTTTGTTTTTTTTGAGTATCTCTAATTGATTGAACTTTATCTCTGTATATAGCAGCTCTCTCATAATCTTCTATCTTTGAGTAAGCATCCATCTTTTTTTGAAGCTCCATTATTATTTTTTTTGTATCTCCTGAAAGAAAATTTATAGTATTTTTTACGTCGAATGCATAATCTTCCTTAGAAATATATCCTACACACGGTGCCGAACAACGTTTCATCTGATACTCAATACATGGACGAGATCTGTTTTTGAAATTTATATCCTTACAATTCCTTATTTTGAATAAAGACCTAATCAAACTCACATTAAGTCTCATTGCTCCAACATTAGCAAAAGGACCAAATGTCTTATTATTGAAATCTTTTTGCCTAGAAACATATATGGCTGGAAAATCTTTTGAAGTAGATAAATGTATTGCTGGATAAGATTTATCATCTCTAAACTGAATATTGTATGGAGGTCTTTTTTTTGAGATGAGACCTTGTTCAAGTATTAGAGCATCAGATTCTGTTTTTGTGATTATGGTTTCAATAAACTTAATTGAAGACTTCAGTTTAGCTATTCTCTTGCTTTCACCTTTTCTTATTTTAAGATAACTTTTGACTCTATTTTTGATATTTTTAGCTTTTCCTATGTAAATAACTTCGTTTTTGGAATTAAAAAATTTATAAACACCAGGTAATTCTGGAAAATCTATATTATTGTTAAACAGTATTTTTTTATTTGTAAACTGAGCTTGCTTTTCCATCTGGCCTTCTTTTGTCAGAAAATGCTTCGATGTCATCTTCTCTATACAAAATAGAGTGTATTTCGCCTAATTTTCTATTAATAAGCTTTCTATCTCTTTGTAGAGATTTTATAAGACTATCATCTAATTGTTCATGAAATAATATATCTGGTAAATGTTGAAAATGAATCCTGCTTTTTTTAGAAGATTCTTCTAGTGTCATACGAAAATCCAAAATATTTAAAATCTCCTGTAATACGCTTGTAATAATAGTTGAGCCACCTGGGGAGCCAGTTATTAGGTAAGGCTTGTTGTCTCTAAAAACAATTACTGGGGTCATTGATGAGAGAGGAGTTTTTTTAGGCTCAATTTTATTTGCTTCGGATCCTACCAAGCCATATGTATTTGGGTATCCAGGTTTTGAAGAAAAATCATCCATTTCGTTATTCATTAAAATTCCCGTTCCAGAGGGAATTATGCCTGATCCATAAGCAGTATTTAAGGTATAGGTGTTACTTACTGCATTGCCCCATTTATCTATGATTGAAAAATGAGTGGTTTCTTCACCCTCTACAATATTTATATCGACTTTTGAAGGTAAGTTATTTTTTCGTATTTGCTGATAAATTTTATGTGCATATTTTTTTGATGTAAGTAAATCTTGTGGTATTTTAAAAAAATCTGGATCTCCAAGGTATTTAGCCCTATCTTTGTAGACATAATCCATAGCGGAGATCAAGATTTTTAAATATTCTTCTGAATTATGATCAAGTTTACTTAAGTCGATATTTTCAAGAATATTTAAAATTTGAACTATAGCAATTCCTCCAGAACTTGGTGGAGCCATAGAACAAATTTTGTAAAGTCTATAACTGCCACAGACCGGCTCGAGTATTCTTAACTTGTATTGTTTCAAGTCATCAGAGCTTAAAATCCCTCCATTTATTTGAAAAAATTTTGAAATTTTTTTTGCCGTCTCTCCTGAGTAAAATTCCTCTTTTCCATTTTGAGCAATTCTTTCTAAAGTTTTAGCAAGATTACTTTGTACTAGGAAATCTCCTTCAGAAAATCCTTTAGGCCGTGTAAAAATTTTTTTTGCTTCTTTGTTTTTTGAAAATTTTTCTTTATATTTATTTAAGTTTTTTGCCTGAAAATTAGATAAAACAAAACCTTTTCTTGCCAGTTCAATTGATGGATCGATTAATGATTTGATATCAATTGTTCCAAACTTTTCTGACGCATAAAACATACCCGATACCGTTCCTGGAACTCCTGAAGCCAAAATAGAATTTAAACTCAATCCTTTAATAACATTTCCTGAATTGTCTTGAAACATCTTTTCAAAAGACATTTTTGGGGCGCGTTCCCTATAGTCAATTGAAAAGGTTTCGTTTGTTTCGGTTAAGTGTAATAACATAAATCCGCCGCCGCCAAGATTTCCAGCCGATGGGTTTACGACAGCTAGAGCAAATGCAACAGCTACGGCAGCATCAATAGCATTTCCACCTTCTTCTAAAACTTTCATTCCAATATCCGTTGCAAGATGATGCCTAGTCGCAACGGCATAGGACTCAGTTTTTAAAAATGAAGAAAAAAATAATAATAGAATTAGGAAAATTGCTATTACCGGATATTTAAGGATATAGATTTTACTAGTTTGGCTTATCTTCAGTATGCCTTTCACCATTGAATATTGCAGCAAATTCTAAAATCTCACCAGACTCATTGAAGACTCTATGAAACGCACCATCTGGTACCGGAATGACATCTCCTTGATTAACCTCGAATTTTGAGTCATCAATTTGCATTATTCCTGTTCCTTTATAGAAGACATAAACTTCTTCCTGGCCATCGTGTTTATGTCCAGAGGTGCTTTTATTTGGGTTTAATTTCGTTATGCTGGGAACCAGTTTTGATAAAGAATCATTGTCTAATACAACGTACCTTTCGTCTTCCTTAACAACATGCCAATTAGCTTTCATTCACAAATTATATACGATTCAATTTTTTTTATCATTTTTGAGATGTCCTTTGAAGCGGTTAATTCTCTTCCTAAAACAATATAGTCACTACCGTTTTTTATAGCTTCTTCTAGAGATGCTACTCTTGCTTGGTCATTATTTTTTTGCTCAATCCTGATGCCAGGAGTTACAGTAATAAAGTCTTTACCAGAATTTTTCTTTATTTCAGAAACCTCTTGCGCAGAACAAACCACGCCATCAATATTATTTTTCTTAGCAGTTATGGAAAGAATTTTAACTAGTTCAGGAATTCGAACACTAAAACCCATATTTTTAATATTAAACTCATCCAGGCTAGTAAGAACTGTAACTCCGATTAAAAGTGCTTTGCTTTTAGAATTTTCTCTGGCTTCTCTTGCAGCCTGTATCATCTCTTCACCTCCAAGAAGATGTATATTTGTCATCCAGACATCTTGATTGAGTAAATTTTTTAGAGCCTTGTATACAGTATTGGGAATATCATGAAGCTTTAAGTCTAAAAAAAGATCAAAACCTTGTTTGTTGAATTTATCTAATACTTTAGGCCCTTCGCAAGCGAAAAGTTGTTTTCCAATCTTTAATCTGTAAATTTCTGGATCTAAATACTTCACAATAGAGCTTGCTTCCTTTATGGAATCAAAGTCAAGAGCTACGATAATCTGCTTGGGCTTAATGATTTTCATCTTTTTTATGAGATGAAACCTTTGAATTTCGTCTAAGCAATCTAGGTAATTGAAGAAGAAGAGAAATAGTAGCTCCAATAAGAACAGAGAAAATCATAGAAAATCCAAGAGATACTCCTTCAATTTTCACGAAAAATAAATCTATAACAATTATGCGTGGATTAAGATTTGAAAATAAAAAGAGGAATGAGATAAGAAGAATTGTTAAGATGAAATAAAAATATTTCATTTCAATATTTTAACACATTCTGATTTACTCTTTGTTTTAATAATTTTGAAGCTCTGAAATATGGGATCGACCTCTTTGGTAGCTCTATAGATTCACCTGATTTAGGATTTCTTGCGCGAATAGATTTTCTGTCTCTTATACTAAAAGATCCGAAGCCCCTGATCTCAATCCTTTTTCTTTTCTTCAGAGAATCAACAATGATTTTCTGAATAATCTCTACAGAAAGACTAATATCAATTTCATTGTATTCACTAAGATTTTTTGACAAAACGTTTTTGAAGTCAGACTTCTTCATTCAATCTTTTGAGGAATCATCGAGTTCTTCCTGAATAAGATCGCCTATTGAAGTTTTAGTTTCTGATTCAATTTGTTTGTTTTTTGAAATATTTTCTTTCATTAGTTCCTTTTCTTGAGATTTTTCCAAAGCAAAAATCGATAGATTTACTTGTCTATTCTTTCTGTCTATAGATGTAACAAGAGAAGTTATATTATCTCCTTCCACAGGAAGGTTATCTTTGAATTCTTTGTTCTTGATTTTTCCTATTACTTCCTCGGCTAAGCTAATAAAGATTAGGTCTTCCCCGATAGAGCTAACTGCTCCTTTTAATTCAGTTCCTTTGGGATTGTTTTTTACAAAAGAATCGAAAACATCTTCAGAAAGTTGCTTTATACCAAGAGATATTCTTTCTTTATGAGGATCTATGCCAAGAATAACTGATTCGACTTCTTGTCCTTTGGAATATAACTTTACTGCCTCCTCTTCGGATTGACTCCAAGATAAATCTGAGAGATGAACCAACCCATCAATATTTCCATCTAAACCAACAAACATTCCAAAATCTGTAATGGATCTCACTTCGCCTTTAACAACATCACCAAGACTATTATTTTCTGAGAAAGTAAGCCAAGGATTTTCCTGACACTGTTTCATACCTAAGGAAACTCTTCTTTTTTCAGTATCAATCTCTAAAATCATAACCTCAACTTGATCTCCAATAGCTACAACTTTTGAAGGATGAATGCTTTTATTTGTCCAATCTATTTCTGAAATATGAACTAAGCCTTCAGTGTTAGAATCAAGTTCAGCAAAAAAACCGTATTCGGTAATGCTTGTAACTTTAGCTTGTTGAATTGAATTAATTGGGAATGAATCTTTTATATTTTCCCATGGATCATTGCTTAGTTGTTTTAACCCTAAGGAAATTCTAGATTTCTCTTTATCAAAATTTGTCACTTTGAAATCAAGTTTTTCGCCAACATTGAGGATTTCCGAAGGATGATTGATTCTTTTCCAAGTTATATCAGTAATATGAAGTAGTCCATCAACACCACCTAAATCAACAAATGCCCCATAATCTGTTAAATTCTTTATGGTGCCTGATACTAAAGATCCTTCCTGTAAGGTTGCAAAAATCTTTTCTCTCTCTTCGGAGTTAAGATCTTCTTGAACAGCTTTTCTTGAAAGGACAACGTTACTTTTTTCTTTATCGAGTTTTATTACCTTAAAATCTTGAAAAGTTTTCTCCAAATGGTCGAAACTCTCTAAAGGTCTTGAGTCTACTAACGAGCCTGGAAGGAAGGCTCTAACGCCTGCAACGTCTACTGTCATTCCTCCTCTAACCTTGCCAGAAATATAGCCTTTAATAAGAGCTCCCGTTTCCAAGGCTTCTTCAAGATTTTTCCAGCTTTCATCATGCATTGCTCTAATTCTTGAAACTCTTGTAGAACCATGGCCATCTTCAACGGCCTCTAGTGAAACTTTGACTTCGTCTCCAATTGATAATTCTCCATCAGCTTCGTCGGCCAAAAACTCAGTTCTTGCTATTAGAGATTCGGATTTCAAACCAACATGAACTGTGACCCAGTCAGGTGTAAGATCGACTATAACACCGGAGATCAAAGCTCCTTGGTCAAATTCCAAAGTTGTTAGACTTTCGTCTAAAAGTTTTTCGAATGCAGTATCTGTCATAATTTTTTATAGTTCTCCATAACCCTTTTTTCAACTTCTTTTATGCTTAGATTACTTGTGTCAATAAGCAATGATCCATCAGCTGGCTTTAGAGGAGATATCTTTCTATTAATATC
Source organism: uncultured SAR86 cluster bacterium (assembly GCA_902563105.1). GTDB lineage: Bacteria > Pseudomonadota > Gammaproteobacteria > Magnimaribacterales > AG-339-G14 > MEDG-81. The sequence goes on along the minus strand of CACEVU010000001.1, from coordinate 169,833 downwards.
CTCTTCATCCCTTTGCTGAATTTGCCTTAAAAGGTCGTGCATAATAACGCTCATGCCCTTTTCTTTCAACTGATTAGCTCTTCTTTCTGCCCTTACTTTTGAAGATGCCTGAAGAAATACTTTCAAAACTGCCTCTGGGAAGATAACCGTTCCCATGTCTCGGCCGTCTGCAATAAGACCTTTTTCTTCCTCATAAGCGTTTCTCTGAATTTTCATAATAGCGTTTCTAATTTCAGAATCTTTAGCAAGTTCAGAAGCTTTTGATGCCACATTTTCATTTCTGAGTTCTTTCCCTAAAACTTTATCATCAAGCTCAATTTCACAGACTTTCTCTTTTAGGTTTGTAAGAAGTTTAATTTTTGAATTATTAATACATATGATTATTTCTTGAGGAGTTTCTAGTTTTTCTTTTAAACTCATGAATCCCACGAGCCTATAAATGAGACCACTATCAAGAACATTCCATCCTAATTTTTCTGCCAGGGAAAGTGCAAGTGTTCCTTTTCCAACTCCACTAGGCCCATCAATAGTAATTATATTTCTAACTAACTTCAAAATTACATCCAAGTTTTTTCCCAAGATCAATAAATTCGGGAAAAGATGTATCAATACTTTCGGGAGAGGCAATTTCTATATAGGAACTGCTTTTTAAGCCAGCTATTGCAAATGACATTGCAATTCTGTGGTCATAGTAAGTTTCTACTAAAAAATTTGGTGACTTATAGTTCTGTCCCATACCTTCAATAAAAAAAGTATTTCCATCAAGATAATTGTTTATTTTCATCTTTAATAAACCTTCTTGCATGGCTTTTAGCCTATCACTTTCTTTAAACTTCAATTCTTCTATTTCATTGAACCTTGATATACCCACCGCGAAAGAACATGCAATGAATAATATTGGTAGTTCATCTATTAAATTTGGAACATCGTCTGATTTAACTTCACAAGCAATTAAAGATGAACTTTTAACATTTATATCTGCAATAGGCTCTTTGCCGAATAAAGACTGATTAAATACCTCAATTTTACCCCCCATTTCTTTAAGTTTTTTTAAAAGAGCTACTCTTGAAGGATTTAAACCGACTTCTCTTAGGGTAATCTCAGAATTTTTTGAGATTAAGGCAGCTACAATAAAAAATGCGGAAGAAGAGAAGTCCCCTGGTATTTTGATATCTTGTGAAGAAAATTTCTTAGTATTTTTTAAGGTTGTTTCAGTTTTGGAAAACATAATATCTGCACCAAAATATTCAAACATTCTTTCAGTATGATCTCTGGATATAGATTTTTCTTTTATTTTTGTCTCACCTTCTGCGCCTAAGCTTGCAAATAGAATTGCAGACTTTACTTGGGCACTAGCTACAGGCATATCATAATTTATTCCTTTAATTTCCTCAGAAGGAACTATACTCAAGGGCAAAGTATCTTTTTTAGAGCCTGATATATCAACTCCCATCTTTATTAAAGGCTCCATTATTCTTTTCATCGGCCTTTGTGAGAGAGATTCGTCTCCAATGAGGGTTGTTGAAAAGTTTTGCGTTGATAATAAACCAGACATTAATCTTATTCCTGTTCCAGAGTTTCCAAAATAAAGTTGTTTTTCTGGTTTTTTTAGACCTTTAAAGCCAACGCCTTCCACTAGGTAAGATCCATTTTCAAAAGAAATATTTACTCCAAGGTGCTTTAGGGAATTAAGAGTATTTATTACATCTTCACTTTCTTGAAGATTAGAAATTTTAGAAGTACCCTCTGAAATAGAAGCACATATCAACGCTCTATGAGAGATAGACTTGTCACCGGGGATTTTTATTTCGCCATGGAGTCCTTCAGAATGTTTAGAGATGAATTTCATCTGTTAAGAGATTCTTTTATTTTTTTTATTTTTTTTAAGTGTTTTTCTAATTTGTTCTCTTCATCTTTAACTATGAAGTTTTTAATTTTTTTTAACTCTTTTTCTATTTCACGAATATCTTTCAACAAATTTTTTTTATTCAATGAAAAAATATTCTCCCACATGTTGGGGTCACTTTCAGCAATCCGTGTAAAATCTTTTAAGCCTCCTCCCATATATTTTTTATATACAGATGTTTTTCTTTTTGAAAAAAGAGAAATCAAGCTAAACGCCACAATATGAGGAAGATGACTAGTTAAAGAAAATATTTCATCATGTAATTTTGGGTCTACATTATGAGTTTCTGATCCTAGTTCAAACCATAATTCCTTACATTTTTTTAAAGTATTATTGGCTAAGCCATTATGCTTAGAAATTATTGAGATTTTATCTTTAAATAAGTCTTCTCTAGAATTAAGAAATCCACTTTTTTCAGATCCTGCAATAGGGTGGGATAAAATAAATTTTGATTCAAGTTTATTTTTCTTTATTTTTTTTAGCAAAGTTTCTTTTACGCTAGTGCAGTCAGTAATAAAATCAGCTTGATTAAAAATATTAAGATAATCTTCAAATTTTCTGAGAATTATTTTGGGGGGTAAGGCTACAATAACAAACAATTTTTTTTTGTTATCAATTTTTTCTGAACTACCATTTATGGTTTTAATCTTCCGTGCGTAATTTAAATTAGAATCATTCTTATCAATAGCTAAGACCTCAAAGCCTTCTTTTGACAACCTTTTTGCTACTGAACCCCCAATGAGGCCAAGACCAATAATTAGAAACTGGATATTTCTTTTATTTTTTAGAAAAGTCTTTTTCATAGTCTTCTAAAACCTGAAGAAAAAAGTCCATCTCTTCTTCTGTGCCAATGGAAACTCTCAGGTGTTGTGGCATTTCATAAACTTTTAAAGATCTAAGAATAACTCCCTTTTCTAAGAAATATTGGAAAGCGGTATCTGAGTCTTGCTTAGCATCAAAAGAAATAAAATTTCCCCAAGACTCGATAAAGTTGTAATCAAATTTAATGAATGCATTTTTTACTCTTTCCATACCAGAAGAATTAATTTTTACAGACTTACTTATATGTTCTTGATCTGTAAGAGCAATTTTTCCTAAATCTAAAGCAAGTGAATTCGCATTAAAGGGCTGTCTTACTCTATTAAGATAATCAGACAGATCGGGATTAGATACGCAAAAGCCTAGTCGTAAAGCTGCTAATCCATGAGCCTTTGAAAAACTTCTTGAAATAACTAAATTGGGATGATCTTTAATCAATGAGAAAGGAATATCAAACTCTGTACTTTCAATATATTCAAAATAAGCTTGATCTAAAAATACCAAGATATCATTGGATAAATTTTCTAAAAAATCTTTAATTTCTCTAAGAGTTTTTGCTGTTCCCGTTGGATTGTTAGGAGAAGCAATAAAAACAATTTTTGTTTTTTCGTCAACTAAATCTGACATCAATTCTAGGTTGTGACCCCAATTTTTCGCTTTAGATTTTACTGGAATAGCTCCAGTTGCCTTTATAGCTAAAGGATAAATGGCAAACCCATGTTGAGAATAAATTGCCTTTTTTCCTTCTCCCAAAAAACACCTTGATACAAATTCAATTAGATCATTGGAGCCATTCCCTATAGTTATTTGATTTATATCTATGTCATATTTTTTTGAAATGGCTTCTTTTAAATCATAAGCATTGCCATCTGGGTATCGGTTTAATTCAGAGGAAAAACTGTTTAGCTTACCTTGAAGGAGATCAAGAGCTTTTGGACTAGGTCCTAAAGGATTTTCATTGCTGGCAAGCTTAATCATTTTTTTTAAGCCTAATTTTTTTTGAGTGTGCTCTAATGGCAATCCTGGCTCATAGGGCTTCAACCCAAGTACACCGGAATTAAGATTTTCGAGAAATGAATTTTTCATCAGTTAGTATGCTCTGGGATAAGAACCCAAAACTTTCAAGTCATAAGAAACCTTTTCAAGTTCTAGAAATAATTTTGTGACATTTCTTTCTGAAACATGTCCATGGAACTCTAAAAAGAAAGAATATTGCCATTTATTCTTTTTAACGGGCCTAGATAAGATGTTTGTTAAATTGATTTTATGCTTATTGACTATTTGCAAAATTTTTAATAATGCACCTTGCTCATTTTTTAAACTTAAACTGATCGACGTTTTATCGTCTGATGTTTTACTTGGAAATTCATTACCTATTATTAAAAATCTAGTTGTATTTGTTTTTTGGTCTTGAATTTTATCTTTCAGTAGATTCAAAGAGTAAATCTCAGAAATATTTTCTGGCCCTATACAACCCCTTCCAGATTTTTTCTTGATCAGCTGAGCTGCCTTAGCGGAACTTTCTACTTCAATGAATTTTACTTTGGGAAGATTTCTATTTAACCAGTTACGACATTGGGCAAAAGCTTGGGGATGACCATAAATAACACTTAATTTTTTTATACTCTTTTCTGAAGAAAATAGGCAATGTTCTATCGATAATTCCAGTTCTGAACAAATTTTTAAATCACTTTCAATGAGACTGTCTAAAGATTGATTAACCATGCCCTCAATTGAATTTTCAAAAGGCAATACGCCATAAGAATTTTTATTTTTAAATACCTCTTTAAAGATATTTTGAATATTTTCTGTTTCTAGCTTTTCAACAGAACTTCCAAAATGCTTAACTGCTGCAATTTCAGAGAAAGTCCCTCTGGGACCTAAGAAATAAACTTTTATTTTTTTTTCCAGGATAAAACATGCGGAGATAATTTCTTTGAAAATGAACTTAATATTTTCTGTTGGAATTGAACTTTTGTTTTTCTTCTGAAGAAACTTAATTAAACTTGCTTCTCTGTCTGGTCTATAGAAAGTTTTGTCTCCCGATTTCTTTTTAATTTTGCCAGCATTTATAACAAGTCTTGATCTTTCATGAATGAGATCCAGAAGTTTTTGGTCGATATGATCAATTTCCTTTCTATTATCCGTTAAATTTTCTGGAAGATTTTTTTTAGCCATAACTTTTTTCAAATTCTTTCATAAACTCTATCAAAGCATCTACTCCTTCTTCAGGTACTCCGTTGTAAATACTTGCCCTCATACCACCAACAGATCTATGACCAGCAAGGTTTAACAATCCTTTTTCTTCGGATTCTGATAAAAACTTACTATTTAAGGAATCTTCTCCAAGTAAAAACGGCACATTCATCATTGACCTAGATTCTTTATCTATATCATTTTTATAAAAATCACTCTGATCAATGAAAGAATAAAGCTTATTGGATTTTGACTCATTAACAATCTTTTGGTTCAAGAGACCCCCATTCTTTTTTAACCATTTAAAAACCATACCTGAAAGGTACCAAGCAAAAGTTGGAGGAGTGTTGTACATTGAGTCTGAATCTGCATAAGTTTTATATTGCATCATAGCTGGAAGATCCCCTTTTTCGATAAGAAGGTCTTTTTTTATGACAATGATTGCCAATCCAGAAGGTCCAATATTTTTTTGTGCGCCCGCATAGAGCATACTGAATTTAGAAACATCAAGAGGCTCAGAAAGAATACAGGAAGAACAATCTGCAATTAGACTTGTTTTGGGAAGATTATCTAAGTTTCTGAGACAAACTCCATCTATCGTTTCATTTAATACCAAGTGAGTAAAAATGGATTCGGAGTGGATTTTCCAACTTTCTGGTTTTGGATACTTTTTATAAGAATCATTTGCCGAGGATGCAGCTATCTCTATTTGACCGAATTTTTTTGCTTCTTTAATAGCTTTCTTTGACCACTGACCAACATCAAGATAGCTACATATAGATTCCTTATTTTCAAGAAAATTCATCGGAATCATTGAAAACTGTAAAGAAGCTCCTCCTTGTATGAAAAGAACCTCATAGTCATTGTTTACCTTTAATAAGTCTATGAAATCCTGTTTTGCTACTTCTGCAATCTCAACAAACTCTTTACTTCTATGGCTCATTTCCATAACGGATAAGCCTTTTCCTTTCCAATCAGGTATTTCTTCTCTTAATTGATCCAAAACTTCATCTGGAAGCGCTGCAGGACCAGCACAAAAATTATAATTTCTAGACATAATTCAATTATTTACGAATCGATTGCTAATGCAAGTCCATTTAAAGCTTCATCTTCTTTAAGTCTAATTACCCTTACCCCTTGTGTATTTCTTCCAATCAAGCTTATTTCTGAAACTTTAGTTCTTACAAGCATTCCTTTATTGGTAATTAGAATAACCTCATCTGAAACATTTACCTCTTTAGCAGAAATCAAGGAACCATTCCTATCAGAAGTTTGCATGGCAATAACACCTTTGGCTCCGCGTTTAGTTTTTCTAAAATCATTTACTTTTGATCTTTTTCCATAACCATTTTCTGAGACAGTCAAAATTTCAGATTCATTGGAAGGTTTTAATAAAGAAATGACCTTTTGGTCTTTATCCAAAGTAATACCCTTAACTCCTCGAGTATCTCTTCCCATAGATCTAGCGTCTACCTCATTAAAAAATACAGCCTTTCCAGCATTAGAAACTATCATCAAATCAGCATTACCCTTCGTTAATAGAGTACCCACAAGCTCATCATTTTCATCAAGTTTAATGGCTCTCTTACCATTTTTTCTAGGCTTTTTAAATTCCGATAATGGAGTTTTCTTAACTATTCCATTTTGAGTGGCCATAAATACGTAAGCCTTATCTTCAAAAGAGTCAACATCTAAAAGACTAGTAACTCTTTCTGTCTCATCCAATTCAATTAAATTAACCAAAGGTCTTCCCTTTGCAGTTCTAGAAGCCTGAGGTATTTCATATACTTTTAGCCAATAAACTTTACCCAAGTTTGAAAAGCACAAAAGCGTTCTATGAGTATTAGCAACTATTAATTGCTCAACAAAATCCTCATCCTTAACTGACGCAGCTGTTTTACCCATACCGCCTCTTCTTTGAGATTGGTATACTTCGAGCGGCTGTGTTTTTGCGTAGCCCATGTTCGAAATGGTAACTACCATATCTTCTGGCTTAATGAGGTCCTCGGTTGATAAATCTAATCTGTCTTCAATAGGAGTCTTTCTTTCATCACCAAATTCTTCTTTAACAGCTTCTAACTCCTCTTCGATAACTTCTTGAAGTCTCTCAGAGTTTTCTAGGATTTCATTTAAGGCAGCTATATCCTCTAATACCTCTTCATACTCCTTGATTAAATTATCTTGCTCTAGGCCGGTAAGTCTTTGCAGTCTCAAGTCCAAGATTGCTTGTGCTTGCTTGGAAGATAGTCTGTAACTGGAGCCTGAGAGGCCAAAATCTTCAAAAATATCTTCGGGTTTCGTATCTATGGAGCCTGCTCTTTTTAGTAAATTATTTATCAGCGTAGATTTCCATTTTTTTGCCAAAAGTTTTGTTTTAGCTTCATTGGGATCTTTAGATTTTTTAATTAAATTAATTATAGGATCGATGTTTGATAACGCAATTGTTAACCCTTCCAGAATATGACCTCTATCCTTAGATTTTGCTAAATCATAAGCAGTCCTTCTTGAAACAACAGACCTTCTGTGAGCAAGAAATATTTCGAGAAGTTCTTTTAAATTTAGAACCTTTGGAACTCTGTCAACAATAGCAACATTATTTATACCAAAAGAAGTTTGAAGTTGAGATTGAGCATATAAATTATTTAAGATTACTTCTGGATTTTGACCTGATTTAAGATCAACAACAATTCTGACTCCTTCTCTATCTGACTCATCTCGAATTTCCGATATGCCGTCAATTTTTTTGTCTTTGGATAAAATTGCAATCTTCTCTACTAAGCTAGCTTTATTTACTTGATAAGGAATTTCAGAAACAATCAACCTGCTTTTCTCATTTTTCTCAGTTTCAATTTCTACTTTGGCTCTCAATACAACTTTACCTCTACCGGTTTTGGCAGCCTCGATAGCTCCTGCTCTTCCATTAATAATGCCTCCCGTTGGAAAATCAGGACCAGGAATTATGTTAACTAAATCATCAATAGATATTTCTGGATCTTTCAAAATTGCCAAAGCTCCATCAATTGTTTCTCTTAAATTATGAGGGAGTATGTTTGTAGCCAATCCTACTGCAATTCCAGAAGAACCATTTACGAGTAAATTGGGATAAGATGCAGGTAAAACGTCAGGAATGAGTTCTGTACCATCATAGTTCTCTACATAATCTACAGTTTCCTTATTAATGTCATTGAGCAGGACATTGCTGATTTTAGCCATCCTAGCCTCTGTATATCTCATAGCTGCGGCTCCGTCTCCGTCCATGGAACCGAAATTTCCTTGGCCATCCACTAAAGGGTAACGCATGCTAAATTCTTGAGCCATTCTTACTACAGTTTGGTAAATAGCTGAATCACCATGAGGATGATATTTACCCATGACCTCTCCAACAATTCTTGCGGATTTTAAATGCGGTCTATTCCATTCATTATTGAGCTTAAACATGGCATATAGAGTTCTTCTATGCACGGGCTTTAGACCATCTCTTGCATCTGGCAAAGCTCTACCAACGATTACGCTCATAGCGTAATCCATATAAGAACTCTTCAATTCATCCGTAATATTAACGGGAATTACATCTTCAGTTATGTCATCCATAGAGAAAAATTAAAGAAAAACTAATGAAATTTATAGTTAAAAAAGTGACTCATCTAAAGTCAATATTTTAACATTTTATGGGTACTTTAGCTCTTAAAAATCGGGCTTTTAACTCTTGAATTCGGAGACTAAAGTCGATATGGATTCTTTTGCATCACCAAATAACATCCTAGAATTTTCTTTCAAAAATAAAGGATTATCAATCCCTGCGAAACCAGCAGCCATACTTCTTTTTAATATGAATACTGTCTTTGCTCTATCAACTTCAATCACAGGCATCCCATATATTGGACTACCCTCATTTTCCCGAGCATCAGGATTTACAACGTCATTAGCTCCAATAACAATACATACATCAATGGTTTCCATCAGAGGATTTACGTCGTCAGGTTCAGCAAGAACATCGTAAGAAACATTTGCTTCTGCAAGAAGAACATTCATATGTCCTGGCATTCTGCCTGCTACAGGATGAATTGCATATTTTACTTCGCAACCATTATCTTCTAGAAGCTCACCAAGCTCTCTTACTACGTGTTGTGCTTGAGAGACGGCCATACCATAACCTGGAATTACTAAAACTGAATTTGCAGCTTCTAAGATTAAATAAGCATCTTCTGCAGTTATGGGTTTAACTTCTCCTTGTATCTCACCGGTTGAGCTCGAAGATGAAGAAGTTCCTCCAAAACCACCAAATAAAACATTTGATAAAGATCTGTTCATTGCTTTGCACATTATATTTGTGAGGATAAGTCCGCTGGCTCCTACTAGGGCACCGGCAACAATTAAAACGTTGTTATTGATCACAAATCCTGCTGAGGAGGCAGCCAAGCCTGAATAGCTGTTGAGTAAAGCTATCACAACCGGCATGTCTGCTCCGCCAATAGGCGCAGTGAGGAGGACTCCGAGTAATAGAGTTGTGACTATTAAGATAAATAAAACAGATTGGTTGGAGAGGTTTAATAGACCTGTAGAAAAAATTAATTCTAATACCAAAATTAAAGCAAATACTAATAGAGAGGATAAAACTATTTTTTGACCAAATAGAATTAAAGGCTTGCCAGAAATAATCTCAGATAATTTACCAAAGGCTATTAGACTTCCTGAAAATGTTATTCCTCCAATTAAAACCGTAAAAGAAATAGCAATCAATTGAATAAACGTTGAGCTTGAGGGGTTTATGTATTCAGCGACACCAACAAGAAGACTGGCAATTCCACCGAAACCATTAAATAATGCGACCAATTCAGGCATAGAGGTCATTTTTACCAGCGAAGAAGCCAAAACTCCTACGATCAATCCAGCAACAAGCGCAGCGAGTAAATACTCATATGCGATAATTTCGTTTTGAGCCAGAGTAACGAGAATTGCAATTAACATTCCCGATGCTGAAACAAGGTTTCCTCTTTGAGCTGTCTCCGGTGAACTCAACATTTTTAAACCAAAAATGAATAAAATAGATGCAAAAATATAGGCCAGATTTGCAAAAATTGGAGATTGAAAAAAAGCGATCATTTTTTCTTAAACATTTTTAACATTCTATTAGTTACTAAATAACCTCCAACAACATTTATTGAGGCAAAAAAAACGGCAAAAGTACCTACAAGTACCGATGAAAAAGTACCTTCACCTCCAGATGCCAAAAGCGCTCCAACAATAGTTATTCCTGAAATTGCATTGGCTCCAGACATTAGAGGCGTATGAAGTGTTGAAGGTACTTTATTTATGAGTTCAAACCCCAAAAATATAGAAAGAACAAGAACAAATACGAGTAAAACTAATAAGGCTTGAGATTCCATTTATTCCATTATCTCCTTTATAGTTTTGTTAATAAATTCTTTTTCGTGAGAAACGAGACAAATCGATAAAATTTCATCTGAAATATCAATATTTAATTTTTTGTCTTCTTCGTTCCAAAATTCATCAATCAAATTAAAAATATTCGAAGAATAAACTTGGCTTGAGTGAAAAGGAAGTTCGCCAGGAAGATTTGTATTACCAACTATTCTCACTCCGTCAATGTCAACAATTTCGTTAGGAACAGATCCTTCTACATTGCCTCCCGTGCCGACAGCCATGTCTACAATTACTGAACCCTGACTCATTGCTGATACCATTTCACTGGTCACTAGTGTTGGAGCTGGTCTCCCAAAAACTTGTGCGGTGGTAATTACAATGTCAGCTGAAGCACAAACTTTTTTCATTCCTTCTCTTTGCATCTCTATTTGTTGAGGAGTTAATTCTTTAGCATATCCTTGTTCGGTCTCTCCAGTTTCTCCAATATCAATTTTTACGAATCGGGCGCCTAATGACTTTACTTGTTCTTCAACCACAGGACGAGTATCGAAAGCTTCAACCTTGGCTCCTAATCTTTTTGCCGTGGCAATTGCCTGAAGTCCTGCAACCCCAACTCCAATTACAAAAACTTTTGAAGGAGAAATTGTTCCGGCAGCTGTCATCATCATTGGTAAGGCCTTTTGCAATTCTTGTGATGCAATAATTACTGATGAATATCCGGCTAAGTTAGCCTGTGAGCTAAGTGCATCCATCTTTTGGGCCCTAGTAATTCTTGGTACTAATTCCATGCTGATAGCTGATATATTTTTTTCTTTAATTTTTTTCACAAGAACTTTTTCGTTGAAAGGATCCAAAAAACTTATTAATAAAGTACTGGGCTTGATTTTGTCAATTTCTTCTTCTTGTAAATTTCTTACGGAACATACGAGATTAGCATCTAAAAATCCTTCATCTCGAGAGACAATTTTCACTCCAATAGCTGCAAAGTCTTCATCAGAAGTGCCTATGTGTTCTGAGAAAGATTTTTCGATAAAAATCTTGAGACCCAACTTCGAAAATTTTTCTGCAGTTTCCAAAGTTAAAGAAACTCTTTTTTCGATCTCAGGTTCTTTAGGAAAAAAAATATTCATATAAGATACTTATACTTTAATTTGAAAAGCAATGTAAATCTAACATAATGATAGACAAATGAATATTGACCCTAAAGAAAAAGAAAAATTCAATAAAATTGCTGAAGAATGGTGGGATTCCTCTGGGAAATTTGCTCCTTTACATAAAATCAATCCCCTTAGAGCAAACTATATTTCTGATAGAGCTGATATAGATAACAGGCAAATTCTCGATGTGGCTTGTGGCGGAGGACTTCTTACAGAAGCTCTTTTTAAAAAAGGAGGCATAGTTTCTGGAATAGATATTTCCGATGTAGCAATTCACACAGCAAAAAATCATGCTGCTTCAGCAAATATTGATATTAATTATGTTTTGGGTGAAGCCGAAGAACTTTTACCTGAAAATAAAGGGCGCTTCGATGTAGTAACTTGCTTGGAAGCTATTGAGCATGTTCCTGATCCCAATCAGTTAGTAAAAACTTGTTCCGATTTATGCAAAAAAGATGGCGATATTTTTTTCTCTACAATTAACAGAAATCCAAAATCTTTTTTATTTGCAATAATTGGAGCAGAGTATATTTTAAATTTATTACCAAAAGGTACTCACGAGTATGAGAAATTCATAAAGCCATCTGAGTTAACTACAATGATGGAAAATAATGGTTTAGTTGTAAAAGAACTTACTGGCATGAGCTACAACCCGCTTACTAAAAACTACTGGTTAGGAAAAAACGTCGACGTAAATTATCTAATTCATGCAAAAAAAATATAAATGTTTTTTATTTGATTTAGATGGCACTTTATTAGATACGGCTCCTGAGTTTCTTACCTCTCTAAACATCTTACTAAAAAAAAATAAATTGCCTTTAGTTAATGACTCTTTTGTAAGAAAAAGAGTTTCTGATGGAGTTGGAAAATTAATTCAAGACAGCTTTCATATTGACGAGAAACATATTGATTTTGAGAGTAAAAGAGATAATTTATTGGATGAATACAATAAACACTTTCTATTTTCTAAGTCTTTTTCTGGGGTGGATAAAGTTTTAAAAAATTTATCTGAAAAAAAAATTGATTGGATGATTGTTACAAATAAGCCAAAAAAATTCTCTTTAGAAATTTGTAATAAATTAAAGTGGGACAAATATGCTAAGGCGATAATTTCACCTGAAGATGCGAATGGCAGAAGAAAACCTGATCCAGCAAGCTTAGAGAAAGCTTTGTCCGAAACATCCACAGAAAAAGATCTGTCAGTTTATGTCGGAGACAATTGGAGAGACATTGAAGCTGCCAAAAATGCCGGAATAGATTCAGTATTGGCCATGTATGGATATTTAGAAGAAAAACATGCTTCTCTTTTGAATCCAACCTCGAGAATAGGATCTATTTCAGAACTAAAAAATTTTTTCTAACCCAAAACTTCTTCGGATGAAATTCTTTTAAATTTTCCCTCTCGTAATTCTTTTGGAAGAAAAAGTTTTCCGAGTCTTACCCGTTTTAGTCTTGAAACTTCATGACCAATCGAATCCCATAACTTTCTTACCGATCTGTTTTTTCCTGACATTATTACTAAGGCAAACCAAGAATGGGAAGAAGTTTCTTTTCCTTTAACAAGATCGGTGAAAAATATTTTTTCTTTTTCAATTTCTACGCCAGATAATAATTTTTTTAAATCCGAATTAGATGGTTTGCCGCGCACTCTTACAATGTATTCTCTTTCCATTTCCATCGAGGGGTGAATTATGTCATTTGCTAATTTTCCGTCATTAGTTATCAAAAGTAATCCACTTGTGTTTATGTCTAACCTACCAATACAGATCCATTTGCCTGATTTTGGTTTTGGAAGATTATCAAAAATTGTTTTACTTGCCCCAGCGTGAGAGCATTCCTCACCTTTAGGTTTGTGATACATCAATAATTCTGTAGAAATTTTATTTGAAATAACAATTTCTTTACCATCAATGAAAATTTTTTCTTCCTTCGAAATCCTATCCCCTAATTTTGCAGGAACTTCATTAATAAATACCCGACCTTCTCTGATGAGACTTTCAATTTTTCTTCTTGATGAATAGCCGTTTTGTGCTAAAACTTTTTGAATTCTTTCTTTCGACAAGAGATATTATTTTGAGTTATCTGCAGAAGCTTCGTTCAAAAGTGGAATTTGAGCTTCTTCAGGAATATTTTGGATTTCCGGCAAGTCAGGCAAATCTGAAAGCTTGGAAAGGTTTAAATCATCCAAAAAATCTTTTGTGGTTGAGAATAAAGCTGGTTTTCCAGGAACATCTCTATGACCAACAATTTTAATCCAAGATCTGTCTAAAAGCGTTCTGATTATTTGACTGCTAACGGAAACTCCTCTGACTTCTTCTATTTCACCTCTGGTAATAGGCTGTTTGTAAGCGATCAAAGCAAGAGTTTCTAAAAGAGCTCGAGAATATTTCTGCGGCTTAGCTTCCCACAATTTTGCAACCCAAGATGAGTATTCTTGCTTTATTCTAAGACGATATCCGCTTGCAACTTTAACCAGCTCTATTGAGTTATCTGCATATTTATCTTTAATTGACGCCAAAGCCTCTTTGATCTCAATTGATGAAGGAGGGTTTTTATTTTCAAATGCAGAAATAATTTCTTTTTCATTAAGCGGCCTTGATGAGGAAAAAAGCAAAGCTTCAATAATCAATGACAAGTTTTCCATTTTAGTGAACCTTTTCTTTGACTTTTACGTGAATTGGACCAAAAGAGTCAGATTGGACCAATTGAATCATTGAATCTTTGACTAACTCCAACACAGCTAGAAAAGTTACAATCAAACCAAGTTTTCCATCAGCTTTTTTGTACAGGTCATAAAATTCTAAGAAGCTTTTGTTGATAAGAAGTTCTAAAACAGCAGACATCTTCTCTCGAGTAGAAAGTTTCTCAAACTCTATAATGTGATTTCCCCTTAACTTTTGTTTTTCTAAAAGTTCGTAAAAGATATTAGATAATTTTTCAAGTTCCAAGCTCGGAAGAGGCACTTTAGACTCAAATTCTGGAAGCGCCGTACTAGCCGGAAAGAAATCTCTATTAATTCTTGGTAAGTCTTCAATATTCATTGAAGCTGTTTTGAAGCGCTCATACTCTTGAAGTCTTTTGATTAGTTCTGATCTTGGATCTTCTTCAAGCTCTTCTTCTTCCGTATCGGCAGGCAACATCATTCTTGATTTAATTTCTGTTAAATAGGCTGCCATAAGTAAATACTCTCCTGCGAGATCAAACTGTAGTTTTTCCATCAATTCTATATATTCAACATATTGATTGGTTATTTCAGCAACATTTATATCCAAAATATCTAAATTTTGTTTTCTTATAAAATAAAGCAGCAAATCTAGTGGACCTTCAAAAGATTCTAAAAAGATTTTTAGGGCATTTGGTGGTATGTAAAGGTCATCATGAGGAAGAAGTACTTGCTCGCCATTGATAGTAGCGAGGTTGAACTCCGATTGTCTCGGGCTTCTTTCCTGCTCTTTTTTCATAAATTCCCAAACAATTATAGTTTAAAATAGCTTAAATACACAAAATATTGTGTTTTTTACGCAAAAAATACCTATATATTGTCTTTCCAGAAGTTTGTAATTGGATATCTTCTGTCTTTGCCAAAATTTCTTGAAGAAATTTTTATTCCTATTGGTACTTGTCTTCTTTTGTATTCATTGAAATTAATTAAATCAACCACTTTTTCTACATCATCAGAGTTAAATCCGCAGTCAATAATTTCTTTTTTAGTTTTGTCGTTTTCGACATATGACTCAATTATTGAATCAAGTGAATCATATGATGGCAGAGAATCACTATCTTTTTGATCTTCAGACAACTCTGCACTTGGCTCTCTATCGATAATACGTTGAGGAATAACCTTGCCTATAGAATTTCTATAATTTGCCAAGTCATAAACGGTTGTTTTGTAGACATCTCTCAGAACGGAAAACCCTCCTGCAGTATCGCCATAGAGAGTAGAGTAACCAACTGCAGCTTCACTTTTGTTACCTGTCGTAAGAACTAAATAGCCAAGATTATTTGATAAAGCCATAAGAGTTACTCCTCTGCATCTTGATTGGAGATTTTCTTCAGTTTTGTCAAATTCTCTAGGAGCTAATTTAGCATCTAGTGAATTTTTGAAGGCCAAGAACATATCTGATATCGGAATTACTTCATGAGAAATACCGAGATTTTCCGCTAATTTTTGGGCGTCCTCGATGCTCATATCAGCTGTATATTTAAAGGGCATCATAACTGTATTTACTTTCTCAGGGCCTAAAGCGTCTGATGCAATTGTGGCAGTCAAAGCTGAATCTATTCCTCCTGAAGAACCAACTAAAATTCCTTTAAAATTATTTTTTATTACATAATCTCGAGTTCCTAAAACCAACGCCTGATAAATATCAGCTACATCTCCAACGTTACTGATTTTTTCCTTTTGCAAAGTTGTTGAAATCCCTTTTTTGCCAAACTCGATTATTGT
Organism: uncultured SAR86 cluster bacterium; assembly: GCA_902563105.1. Taxonomy (GTDB): domain Bacteria; phylum Pseudomonadota; class Gammaproteobacteria; order Magnimaribacterales; family AG-339-G14; genus MEDG-81. The sequence continues at coordinate 153,923 of CACEVU010000001.1, read as the reverse complement.
TTCGTCTATTTCAAAACTCTTTAGGCGTCTAACTGAATCTTTTGAGTCTATGATCAAAGAGCTACCATCAAAAACAAGTTCATCCTGTCCGCCAACTTGGTTCACATAAACTATTGGTTTTTTGAATTCAGCAAAGTATTCACAAAGCATCTTCTCGCGAAGATTTTTTTTATCTATTGTGTAAGGTGAGGCACTCAAATTTAAAAGTAGATCTATATCTCTTCCAAATAATTCCTTTGCAAAATCTTTATCCCAAATATCCTCACAGATAGAAATACCAAACTTAAAGCCTTTATCTTCAAAGACTTTATGAGATTCTCCTCTTTTGAAATATCTCTTTTCGTCGAATTCTTTATAATTTGGAAGTATTTGCTTTTTATATTTTTCAATTAATTTACCTTTTTGAAAAAAAAGCGCTGAATTAAAAATATATCCATCTTCTTTGGCAGGACAACCGATGATTACCGATATCTCTTTAGACAATTCTTCTAACTCAAGTGCTAATTTTTCACTTTTACTTAAAAAATCTTCTCTTAAAAGCAGGTCTTCAGGTGGGTAACCTGTTAAAAACATTTCAGAAAATACTACCAAGTCTATTTTTTCTGATACAGCTTGAGCAATATGAGACTTTGCCAAGTCTAAATTTCCTTTAATGTCTCCTACTTTTGAGTTTTCTTGAACTAATTTTATTTTGTACATTGTCTAATTTAAGCTTTAATTTAAATTTAGAAGAGATAAAATCAACGGTCAAATGAAATATTTAACGGATAATACCAGAATAACAGGTCTTATGGAGGTCTCTCCTCCTGTCGAAGTAATTGAAAAACTACCAATTACAGAAAAAGTCTCTGAATTAGTTTTTAATTCCAGAAGAGAAATATCCGACATTTTGCATGGTGATGAAGATAGATTGGTTGTTGTGGTGGGTCCATGTTCTATTCACGATCCGAAAGCTGCCATTGAATATGCTAAAAAACTCAAAAGTCTCGAGACTGAATTATGCGATCAACTAAAAATTGTAATGAGAGTTTATTTTGAAAAACCAAGAACAACAGTTGGCTGGAAGGGTCTTATAAATGATCCAGATTTAGATGATAGTTATGATGTCAATAAGGGGCTAAAGGTTGCAAGGAAACTCTTAGTTAAAATCAACGAATTGGGTTTGCCGGCAGGAACAGAATTTTTAGACATAATTACCCCGCAGTACATTTCAGATTTGATAAGTTGGGGTGCAATCGGTGCTAGAACTACTGAAAGTCAAATACATAGAGAATTAGCTTCAGGCTTATCCTGTCCAGTAGGTTTTAAAAACTCAACTAATGGTTCTATTCAAGTTGCTATAGATGCAATAGGCTCTTCATCTAATAGCCATATTTTTCTCTCGATAACTAAAGAGGGAAGATCCGCAATATTTAATTCTGCAGGAAACAGTGATTGTCATGTAATTTTAAGAGGGGGAGAAACGCCAAATTATTCAAAAAATCATATAGATAAAGTGAGTAAAAATCTAAAAGATTCTAATCTAATTCAAAAAATTATGGTGGATATGTCTCATGGCAATAGTCAAAAACAATTTAAAAAACAACTCCTTGTCAATAAAGATATCTCTGATCAAATTGCCTCCGGAAATCAAAATATATTTGGAGTTATGATTGAAAGCAATCTAGAAGAGGGCAACCAAAAAATAGATTCTCTGAAAAACCTTAAATACGGTCAAAGCGTCACAGATGCTTGTGTTAGCTGGAAAGATACCGAAGTCATGCTTAAGCTTTTAGCAAAAGCTGTCGATTCTAGGAGAAAAAAACTTAAGCAATCTGCCTAAGTTGATGTCAAAAAAAACAAACCTCATAAATTTTGATAAAGAGATTGCATTAAGTATCGGACTCAATGAGTCTATAGTGCTCCAACAAATAAAAAATAATCCTCAAATAAGTTTTCTTTTTTTAAAAGATAACTTTGAATTTATAGATGAGAGAGAATTAAAAAGAGTTTTAAAAAAACTTTTAAAACTGAAATTAATTCTAGAAACGAACAAAAATAATTTTTCAATCTTGTCTAAAAGAGAAAATAAAAATGAAGAAAGAAAACAAATCATATCTAAAACATATCAGCCTTCAAAAAATATTTTAAAAGAAGCAAAAAGTTTAGGTCTCTCTGATGACTTTGTTAAAAGTAAACTTCCTGAATTCAGATTATATTGGGCTGATAGACATGACAAGAGTTTTTCTTGGGACTATAAGTTTCTTAAATATTTATTAAAAGAGTGGCGTAGAGAAGAAGAAAAAACGAATAAAGCCTCTAAAATGAAGCCTATTCCCAAAAGCTGGAATCCTTCGAAAGAAGCTTTGCAAATATTGCAACTGGCAGAAATTGATGAAAAGTTTGTTGCTGATTCTTTGCCTGAATTTATTCTATATTGGAGCGAAAGAAAAATTACTTCTGATTCATGGAATAGTAAATTTTTAAATCATGTTAAAAATCAATGGGTCAGGTATCAAAATCTTATCTCCAATGTAAAAAAACCAACTAGAATCAATAAAGATTGGCAACCTTCAAAAGATTGTTTTGATGTTTTGAGTTTAGCCAAGATAGATAAGCAGTTTGCTCAATTACAGATACCTGGATTTAAATTGTATTGGCTAGAGACTAAAGAAATGCGTAATTGTTGGAACTCCAAATTCATTCAACATGTCAAATTCAAATGGAAGGCTAAAAATGGTAACGAAAAAAATGTATTATCTAGGATGAAAGACCATGAATGGGCCGTTAACTTCAAAAATTAAAATACCAAAAAATAAAGTTGAGCTTATAAATCTCATTTTTGCTGAATTGGAAATAACTTTTCACAATCAATTTCATAAAGCTTTTCCAGATGAAGAAACTCTTTCGTTGGCAAAACAATTATGGCTGGCAAAATTAGAAAAATTTGAAAATGAACTTATCTTTGAGGCAATAGATAAAATCATAGAAACTGCAAAGTACCTCCCTTCTTTAAGTGCTGTTTTAAACCTCATCAAAGAACTGAAATTTAAAAAATTTAAAGTCCCTTCGCCTAATAAAGCTTATATAGAAGCAAGCTCTCTTGGGGAAATAAATCCTTTAGACTTTAGCTGGTCTCATCCGTATGTTTATCATGCAGGTGCAAAAATTGGATGGTATAGATTGAAGACAGATTCAGAATTCGAAATTAAAAAAGAATTTCTCGAAGTTTATGAAGAAATTCTAGAAGAAAGTGAACTCAATGAAAGCTTTGCCCTGCTTCCAGAAAAAAAAGATAATTTAGTTTCTGAAAAACCTCTAGATAAAAAAAATCAAATTGAAAGACTAGAGGCTATAAAAAAGAAATATTTATAAGTTTTCCTTGATATAATCGCTTCCTCCTATATATAGAAATAAAGGAAAATATCATAATGATCACATTTAAAAGGTTTTTAACAAGATCTAATCTAGAATGGGCATCCATTTTCATCGGCTTCGCGATCATTTGGATGGTTTCTGGTTTATTTGTTGACGAGCCTTCCCCACAAGCATTGATAGAAAAAAAAGATGCAATGGTCAGGGTAATTGATCAAAAAGCGGAAAATTTTTCTAAACAGATAGTTGTTAAAGGTTTTACAAAAGCTGATAAAAAGGTTTTTGTTAAATCAGAAACTTCCGGAAAAATTATCGACTTACCGATTGCGCAAGGAAGTTTTGTAAAAAAAGATGAAATTATTTGTTCTTTGTTTATTGCAGAAAGACAATCAAATTTTGATAAAGCATTGCTTGATTTCAATTCTGCCAAAAAACTTTTTGAGGAAGAACTTTATTCATCAAAGCAACTACAGAATGCTAAATCAAATTACGAAAGAGCAAAACTAGAACTTGATTATGCAAGCATTAAAGCTCCTTTTGATGGCGTTGTAGATAAGATTGATTTAGACGTTGGTGATTTTTTAAGTCGAGGCTCAACATGTGCAACAGTTCTTGACTTAGATCCAATGATGATAACCGGAGATATTTCGGAAGACGAATTACTAACCGTCTCTAAAAATAGCGATGTTTATGTCACAACAAATGATGGTCAGGAATACAAAGGAGAAATTACATTTATCTCTTCTTCGGCAGATGAGATGATGCACACTTTTGATATTGAAGTTTCAATACCTAACCCTTTGAGGAGAATTAAAGATGGTCAAACAGCAAAAGTGATTGTCTCTGCGATTCCTGAGCCTGCTCATATAGTACCTTTATCGATTCTTAGATTAGATGAAGAAGGAGATATTGGAGTGAGAATAGTAAATAAAGACAACCTTGTGGAATTTTACAAGGTAAAAATTTTGCAAGATACAGAGAAAGGTGTATGGATTTCTGGCCTCCCCTTTAATTCAAGAATCATTACCGTCGGACAAGATTACGTTAATAATAATGAAAAGGTTGATATTGCTATTGACTATAGATTGAATAAGGATGAAAACATTAATTGATTTTTTTGTAGACCGATATAAAGCAACCTTCACATTTCTTACTTTTATACTAGTTTGGGGATTTACCTCTGTAATACAAATTCCAGCTTCTGCTTATTCTGATATAAATATTCCTTATGTTTTTGTTTCAACTTTTTATGATGGAGTTTCCGCTCAAGATGCTGAAAGACTCGTAACAAAACCTATAGAACAGAAGTTAAAAACAGCTGATGAGCTTGTAGATATTCAATCTTACAGCAGACAGAATATGTCTTATGTAATCTTAGAATTCCCTGTCGAATACTCAAAAGATAAAGCAGTACAAGACATCAAAGATCTTATTGACGAAGTAAAACAAGAATTACCATCTGAATCTGAAGATCCGCAAGTGAAGGAGTTTACCTTGGATGAATTCCCAATTATGGATATCAATCTAATTTCTAGCTCTTCAAATCAAAGGGAATTGTTAGCTTTTGCAAGGCAATTACAAACAGCTGTAGAGACATTGCCAGAAGTTTTGGAGGCTGAGCTTCGAGGAGTTCCAGATGACTTGCTTGAGGCTACTATTGATAAGACGAAACTAGAAAGTTACAACGTATCTCCTCGAGATTTATACAATGCTATTGGAGATGCAAATAGAGCAATACCTGCTGGTGATTTAAGATCTGCAACGGGTAAATTTTCCGTTCTTGTTCCTTCTGTATTTGAAGACGTTAATGACGTCGAGAATATTCCTGTTATAGAAAATAATGGCAAAGTCATAACTCTAAAGGACTTAGTTACTCTCAAAAGGACGTTCAAAGATCGAGACTCTTTTTCAAGAGTAAATGGTAAAGATGCTGTAACCCTCTCAGTCATGAAAAGGCAGGATGCCAAAGAAGTAGTTGCAGCAAAAAAAGTAGGTTTTATTTTGGATGAATTTCGACCAAGTTTACCTGCTGGAGTTGAAGTCATCATTACTCAAGACAGAACAGGTTGGTCATCCATGATGGTAACCGAACTAGGAGGAAATATTTTAACAGCGCTGATTTTGGTAATGACCATTGTTGTGGGTACTATGGGTTTGAGATCATCGACTATGGTAGCAATGGCAATCCCCACTTGCTTTCTTTTCGCTTCGATTTTTTTAGCAGCTATAGATTACAGCTTTAACTTTATGGTTTGTTTTGGCCTTTTAATATCTTTGGGAATGTTAATTGATGGTTGTGTCGTCGTAGTTGAATACGCCGATAGAAAGATGGCTGAAGGCTTTGATAGAATTGAAGCTTATAAATTTTCAGCAAAAAGGATGTTTTGGCCGGTGACAATTTCTATCGGAACGACTTTATCAATATTTGTTCCAATGTTTTTTATGCCGGGCATTTCAGGACAATTTTTAAGACCAATGATTGTCACATTGTTTGTTGTTTTGATCGGATCAATATTGTATGCACTAGTCTTCACTCCAGCTATTGGATCCAGATTTGGTAATTTGGGGATAAGAAAATCTAGAACTCTAGAAAATGCTGCTGTTTTGGAGAATGGTGATCCAACTGAAATAGATGGCATGACGGGTTTATATGCCAGAGCTTTGAGTAGAGTCATTAAGTCTCCAGGAAAGTTTATTGTTTTTATCGTTCTTACTGTCGTAACAATTTACGCATTATATGGACAGCATGCTCCAGGAAGTAGATTCTTCATTGAAGAAGAGCCTATGGAAATGGAAGTAAAAATTGAGGGTAGAGGAAGCTTTGGTGAATTGGAAAAACTTGGTTTTTTAAAAGAAATTGAAAATATTGTTATGGGTATTCCTGGTCCAAGCTCCATATCGTTAAATATGAATGGTGTTGCTGATCCGAGGGAAAGAGGAAATTCTGATGAAATAGGAACTATTTTTATTGAAATGCCTTTTGAAAAAGATCTTCGTCGTTCCGGCTGGGATGTTTACGATGATCTATTGGAAAAAACAAAAGATATACCTGGTCTGGTTGTAAATGCAAAAATTAGAGAAAATGGACCGCCTACAGACTCGCCAATAGAGATAGACATATTTGGAAAAGATTTCGGTTTGGTAGAGGATGCAACCATAGCTCTTACAAAATATATGAAAGATTCTGTTCCCGGAGCAAAGAATATTTACAATACTATTCCAACAAATCTTTTGAAGTGGACAATCAAGATAGATAAAGAAAAAGCAAAACAATTCGGAGTGACAACGCAGGATATAGGAGCTGCAATTCAATTCATGACCGCAGGCGTTAAAGTCGGAGAATACAGACCAGCCGATTTAGACGAAGAAGTTGATATTAGAGTTAGATTTCCAGCAGAACAAAGAAGATTGGATCAATTTGATGAGCTGACAGTTAATACAAGATTTGGCCAGGCTCCTCTGAGTAGTTTTGTTCAAGTCGTTCCAGCATATATTCCTCCTTCAATCAGAAGAGTATCAGGGGAAAGAGCTTTCACAGTTGCAGCTGAATATGCAAAAGGTGCGCTCGTAGAAGATGTGATTCCAAAAATCGAGCAATGGATAGATGACAATAATGAATACGAGAGACTGCAATTCAGATTCGGTGGACAGCAAGCAGAGTCTGATGCAAATACTGCATTCTTCTTGTTTGCTTTTATTGTTGGGATATTTTTAATGTCAATTTTACTGATGGTTCAACTTAATAGCTTCTATCAAGTTTTTATAATAGTTTCCGCTGTGATTTTGTCTACCGCAGGAGTCCAACTAGGTTTATTGGTTACGCAACAAGTATCGAGTGCATTATTTACTAGTCTAGGGGTTATTGCCTTGGCAGGAATCGTTGTGAATAACAATATAGTGCTCGTAGATACTTACAATGTAATTTCCAGAGAAAATCCAGGTTTATCCAGAGAGCAAATTGTTGTTCGAACTGCAGCCCAAAGATTGAGACCAATAATTTTAACTACTGCCACTACGGTGATTGGTTTATTCCCTTTGGCATCAGGAATTGGAGTGGATTTTTATCAAAGAGACATTGAAATTGGTGGAAGAGTATCCGAATGGTGGCAACCAATGTCATTTGCAGTTGTTTGCGGGCTTTCTTTTGCTTCGGCGATTACCTTGTTCTTAACTCCATGTTGGCTTATGCTACCGGTTGCTATAAGAGAATCATTCAAAAACATAAAAAACTTTTTTTTAAAAACTGCCGGTGAACGATAAATCAAAAGATAAAGCTTTAGACTTTGAAAAATCTTTAGCTAAGCTTGAAAAAATAATTGATACGCTTGAAGATGGCGATCTTCCTCTTAATGAATCAATCAAAACTTTTGAAGAAGGTGTAAAACTTACCAAGCACTGTCAAGAATTGCTCACCAAAGCTGAATTGAAGATTCAAAAGCTTTTAGAAAAAGATGATGGCTCGCTTGATCTAGAAGATTTTGATGATAAGTAATAAGGCAGATTCCCATTTAGAGTCTCTTCCCTTCCTCAGTAAAAATTTAAAGAGGATTGATCGGGCTATCCTTCAATCTCTTCCTCCGAGAAATTTATCAAAAATCTCTAAAGCTATTCATTATTCAGTTTTAAATGGTGGTAAAAGAATTAGGCCCCAACTTGTTCTTCTTATGGCCGAAGCATTGAAAATAGATGTTAAACCGAAAACTGTTGACTTAATGGCTGCTTCAGGAGAATTAATTCATTGTTACTCGCTGATTCATGATGATTTACCTTCAATGGATGATGATGACTATCGGAGAGGAAAGTTATCCTGTCATATGAAATTTAATGAGGCGACAGCAATCTTGGCAGGCGATGCGATTCAGCCACTTGCTTTAGAAATACTTACAACCATAAAAGATGACAAATTAAAACCTGAGCAAAAACTTAAAATAATTAACCTTTTTGCTAAAGCTTGCGGACCAAAAGGAATGGTTGAAGGGCAAAGTAGAGATCTTGATGCAGAAGGAAAAAAAATAAAACTTGAAGAGCTTGATGAAATTCACAATCTTAAAACAGGAAAATTAATTCAAGCCTGTGTGGAATCAATTTGTATTCTAAAAAAAGACCTTCCTAAAGAACATTTACGAGCTTTCAAAAATTTTGCAAAAAAATTTGGTCTAGCTTTTCAAATTAAAGATGACATTTTGGACGTAATAGGTGATGAAAAAGTAATAGGCAAACCAATAAAATCAGACTTAAAGTTAAAAAAAGCTTCTTACCCTTCTATAATTGGCTTGGGGGCTTCCCAAGAAAGAGCCGAAAAATTATGTGCAGAGGCCTTGGCAATTTTAACGAAACTTCCTTACAAGACGGATAACTTAATTAAACTTTCAAAATTTATAATTTTTAGAAAAAAATAATGAAAACTTTTTCTGAAATTCCCAAAACTGTTCCTATTACACCTTTGTTGGATACAATAAAAACTCCTGCAGATTTAAAAAATCTTTCGAAAAAAGATTTGCTGAAACTTTCTGATGAACTTAGAGAATTTTTGATTTACACAGTTTCAAAAAGTGGAGGTCATTTTGGAGCTGGTCTCGGTGTCATAGAACTTACCATAGCTTTGCATTATATTTTTAATACACCGAATGATAATCTGGTTTGGGACGTTGGACATCAAAGCTATCCTCATAAAATAATAACTGGAAGAAAAGAAACAATTTCAACTGTAAGAGCTAAAAATGGTCTTCATCCTTTTACGAATATTGAAGAAAGTATTTATGATTCCTTTGGAACGGGTCATTCAAGCACTTCAATTAGCGCAGTGCTTGGAATGGCAGTTGCTAAACCTGAAAATAATCATATTGCAATTATAGGGGATGGGGCTATGACTGCAGGAATGGCATATGAAGCTCTTGCCCACGCAGGTTCAATTGATTCAAATATTTTAGTTATTCTCAACGATAACAGCATGTCAATTTCCAAAAATACAGGAGGTTTTTCAAATTATTTAGCCAGAATATGGGCTAGTAAGCTTTACACGTCTATTAGAGAAGGAGGAAAAACTGCCTTAAGATTTATTCCGTCGGCTAAAAGTTTTGCAAAAAAAGCTGAAACTCATCTTAAGGGTATGCTGGCTCCGGGTACGCTTTTTGAAGAATTGGGCTTTAATTATATTGGTCCTATGGATGGTCATAACCTTCCTGAAATGATACAAACTTTAGACAATCTAAAAAATCTTAAAGGCCCTAAATTCTTACATTTGATCACTCAGAAAGGAAAAGGATTTAGTCCAGCAGAAAAAAATCCAATTGGCTTTCATGCTCTAAACAAAATTGAAACTTCAAATAAAAAATCAAATGGGAAAAAATATTCAGAAGTTTTTGGCGATTGGTTGTGTAAAAAAGTAAGAGAGGGAGATAAAGAATTGATTGCAATCACGCCTGCCATGTCAGAGGGGTCTGGAATGAATGATTTTGCCGAAAAATTTCCTAGTCAGTTTTTTGATGTCGCAATTGCGGAACAACATAGTATGACTTTTGCTGCAGGGCTTGCTAAAGAAGGCAAAAAACCAATTCTTGCAATTTATTCCACATTCTTGCAGCGCGCCTATGACCAGTTAATACATGATGTTGCGTTGCAAAAGCTTGATGTCACATTGGCTATTGATAGAGCTGGTTTTGTTGGTGGAGATGGAGCAACGCATGCAGGAATTTTCGATGTTTCTTTTTTAAGATGCGTTCCCAATATGGTGCTTATGAGCCCTTCTAATGAAAATGATTGTTGGCAGATGCTTTCTACTGGATATCATTACAAAGGCCCTGCTGCTATTCGCTATCCAAGAGGAGAAGGTCCTGGGATAGATATTGAAGAAAACTTTAAAACTATAGAGATTGGCAAAGCTAATGTATTGAGACACTTAAATTCAAAAGTTGTGATTTTTTCTTTTGGAAATGTTTTGAATTTATCTTCAGAGATTGCAAATGAATTAGGGTCTTCATTGGTAGATATGAGGTTCATTAAGCCGCTAGATGAAGAATTAATTGAAAAATATGCGAAGAACTGCGATTACATCATTTCTATAGAAGAAAACGTTATCTCAGGAGGAGCCGGTTCAGCTGTAAATGAATATTTATCAAAAATCGGTCACGCTGAAAAACTTAAAATTTTTGGCATTCCCGATGAGTTTCCGATCGTTGGTGATCAGAAAGATCAAAGAGAGGCTGCCGGGTTAACTAAAGATGAGATACTGAAAAAACTTTCTTCGGAAATTGATTTAAAGGAAATTAATAAAAAAGTTTCCGCCCAGTAAGGTCAAACCCGCAAATATTCCTGCCAATAAATCGTCGAGTACGATGCCTGTACCGGACTTAAATTTTTTATCTATGAAAGAAATTGGATGTGGTTTTAAAATATCAAAAAAACGAAAAAGAGCTACTAATAAAATTGCAGTTAAATATGAACCTTTTTCCCATTGCGCTAGAGAAAAGTCATATAAACCTAATATAGGTATAAACGTAAAAGATAGCCAAGCGCCAGTAACCTCGTCTATTACTATGGCCTTATGATCTTTTTCTGCTAAATTCTTTGATGCCAACTCGCTAGAAATAATGGAAAGAAATATTAAACAAATTAATATTATTAAGAAAAAAACTATAGAAAGTTGGAAGAAAATAAAAATAAAGAATAATAACAAGGTGGCTAAAGATGCCCATGTTCCTGGGGCAAGAGGCATTAACCCAATGCCAAAAAAAGTAGCTAATAAGTGAGAAGGTTTTTTTAAATTAGGAAAATTTTTCATCAACCAAAATGATTATAACTTTGACTTTTAAGAAAAACTTCAGAATCACTTCTAAAGGTTCTCACGCCGCTGCCTTTTGACATTTCACCAATTTTAAAAAATTTTAATTTGAATTTGTTTGCTATCACATTGAGTTTTTTAAGCTTTTGTTTTGGAACTGTAAAACAAAGTTCATAGTCGTCTCCCCAAGTAAGGGCATCTTCAAAAGCTCCTTCATAAGGAATTGAGTCAATATCAATAGATGCAGCTAAGTTACTTTGTTTGCAAATATGACCTAGATCTCCAACGAGTCCATCTGAAATATCAATACAACTGGTAGCAATTTTTCTTAACTTTATTCCAAGTGTAGTTTGGATTTTAGGTTTAAGAAATTTTTTTTGATATCTTTTTTCTTTATTTGAAAGAACTTTTTTATTGCTTTTCAAAACCTTTAAACCTAACTTTGCAAGGCCTAGAGTTCCGCTGATGAATATTAAATCTCCCTCCTTTGCCCCACTTCTTGAAAGAAAATCTTTCCTATCCACTTCGCCACAAACCCCTACTGAAACCGAACATTCTTTGCCTTTAATTAAGTCTCCACCAATCACAGGAACTTGATAGTCTTTCGCGAAACTTTTTAATCCTTGAGTAAATTTTTTAAGCCAACTAAGTTCATTACTTGGAGAAACTAGGCTTATTGAGAGCCACTTCAATGCACCACCGCAAGCAGGAATATCGCTAGCTGCAACACAACAAGATCGGTAAGCAATTGAATCAGGAGCTAGTTTTTTCGGAAAGTGAATTCCGGCATTAGAAACATCGGTAGAAAAAATTAAATCACTTTTTTTTTGAGAAAAAAGTCCTGCATCATCTCCTGGACCGATCAAAATGCCTGAGGAACCGTAAAATTGATTCCCCAAGCTTTTGAAATATTTTTCTAGAATTGAAAATTCATCCGATTCTTTCATCTAGAATCGGATAAATTCTTAAGAATTGTAAGCTTCAAAAAGGCCAGTAGCACCCATTCCACCGCCAACACACATTGTGACGATGCCGTACTTTCCACCTCTTCTATTTAACTCTCTTGCAACGTGACCTACTTGACGTGAGCCAGTCATTCCAAATGGGTGACCGATAGAGATAGAACCACCATTGACGTTCAATTTGTCACTAGGCAAGTCTAAAGTATCTCTAATGTGAACTACCTGAGAAGCAAAAGCTTCATTTAGTTCCCATAAATCAATGTCTTCCATTTTTAGATCTGCAGATTTTAGAAGTTTTGGGATAGAGTAAACCGGTCCTATTCCCATTTCATCTGGCTGACAGCCAACGACTGTAAAACCTCTAAAATAAAGTTTAGGTGTTAAACCTAACTCAAGTGCTTTTTCTTCACTCATCACCAAAGTTACTGAAGCTCCATCAGATAGCTGCGAAGAATTACCTGCAGTAACCGATCCATTTTCTGGATCAAATACAGGCTTCAATGAAGAAAGTCCATCGATAGTAGTTTCCGGACGATTGCAATCATCACGATCAACAGTGACGTCTACGTCTTTTTCTTCACCGGACTCTTTGTTTACGAGTTTCATAACAGTATCCATAGGAACTATTTCATCGTCATACAAACCAGCTTCTTGAGCGGCTGCGGTTCTTTGTTGACTGGACAAAGCATATTCATCTTGTGCTTCTCTAGTAACGTTGTAACGTTTAGCAACGCATTCTGCTGTTTGACCCATTGCGTGATAGATACCTGGTACATCTGCTGCTAACTTGTCATTAACATACATATGCATGTTGGTGTTGCCTTGTGTAGTTGAAATAGACTCAACTCCACCTGCAATAATACAGTCACTAAAACCACTTTGTACTTGTGTTGCAGCCATCGCAACAGTTTGCAACCCTGAAGAACAATATCTATTGACTGTTGTGCCACCGACTTCGATAGGCAGCTTAGACAATACCGCTACGTTACGTGCAATGTTGTGTCCCTGAGCTCCTTCTGGCGCTCCACAACCTAAAATCATGTCTTCAACTATTGCTGGATCTAAACCTGGATTTCTCTCCAATAAAGCATCAACCAAATGAGCTGCCATGTTGTCGGCTCTTGTTTGATTGAATCCCCCGCGAAATGATTTAGCAAGTCCGGTTCGGACGCTATCTACAATTACTACATTTCTCATACATTCTCCTATTATTTTTTGAATAATGATTATAAAGTTTATTCAACTTGATTACTAACAAAAAAACCCCTGCTGAAACAGGGGTTTTTTTAGATTTAGATTCAATTAAAAATCTAATCCGAAAGACATTCCGAAAGACCTGCCATCTCTGACGAACACAGCATTAGTATGTCCTACAGAAGAGTTACCAATGGCAGTACCAGTAACGTTTCTATCGTCAGTTAGGTTTTGACCCCAGAATCTCAAGTTCCAATCTCCATTGGTTGGCAGAATTACTAGAGAGAAGTTGTATTCATCCCAGGCTTTGATTTTCATAGAATCTATGTTTTCGATACCACTATGGGTTTCGCCTTGGTAGTAATAATCCAGTCTTGGAGTGACTTCAACATTTCCGGTTTGAAAAGTATAAGCAATACCAAAACCTAAAGTTAGTTCAGGGAAAGGCATTTCATTTCCGGTGTAATCATTTTCAAGACCGCCTCGAACGAATTTACCTTCAACCACTTTTCCGTCTACAACTGTTGAAGCACATCGTTCGTTAGCAGCCAATGAAAGTTCATTTGTTCTTGTAACTTTTTCAGCATAAGTTGACATCATTAAGAATGCTTTACAAGCTCCACCGGTCTGTAGAGAAGTACCTGAACCTCTACTTACTATAGAAGGTAATAGCGTACCAGTCGGTACTGCTGATCCTGTACCGTTAGCAGTTGGTGCGTAAATCTGAGTAGTAGTAGGTGCTAAGCCTGCAGTTCCTCCAAGAGCAACTGGGTGACAAGTATTTATCGTACCAGGAATGTTAATACATTGTGTACCAAGATTTCCGTAACCTTCAGCATGCGCGCTTGATTCAAAAGGTAAGAACGTTAATGATAAATCGGATGAAGTAAATTCTATGTCTCCTCCAGCGGCATCTTTGGCACAGTCACCAACAGTTCCACAAGTCATTGCAAATGCAATTTCATTGCTACCTCTTTGAGTAGCAAGATAATTACCAATGGCAGCAGCGCCCGGATCATCTCCCAATGCAGCAATTCCAAGTTGTAAGTCTAAGATTCTTCCGTATGTTACACCGGTCGCATCTTTTGCTAACAAGAAAGAGTTTGCTGTGAAGTTTTTCGCAACGTGCCAATCGGTGTATCCGTCCATAGCACCTGTTGAGGCTTGCTTACGATAATGACCACCCAAGTCATGAGCATTGATCATTTTGAAATCTCCAATTTCAGAAGTCGCGTAGTTCATCATCATATTAAACGATAATCCAGGTACTGTAGGCGGAGCTAGAAATAACTCTAATTCAACACCCATGTTTTCTAAAGGCATACCTACATTAATCGCTGTTTCATTTCTAATGGCACCAATGTGGAAATTTTTGAAATCGTTATAGTAAAGCGATGCGTTAGCAATCAACCCAGCTTCAGGCACTGATGCTTTAACACCAAACTCAATCGCATCTACATCAGTACTTTCAAATGTGTAAGGCGTATCAGGGAATTGATCCGCGTTGAATGGCGGGTTAAAACCACCACCTTTGAAACCTTTTGAGTAACTTGCGTAGAAAAGTGTGTTCTCATCGATTTGAAAATCCCAAACAAATCTTCCCGTAGTCTGTGAAAAGTCTTTTGTCGGAGAAATACCATAAGTTGTGTAATCCGTATTAAAATCTGGAAGCGGTGCTAATGGAGTTGAACCGTTAGCAGCACCTGCGCCAGGTGTGGAGCCTACGGCTTGACCAACAGAATTTACTGCATCTCCTTGAAGACCACTTGTGAAACAAGCAGCATTATCTGCGCCACCTGCTTCGTAAGATAAGTCTTTACCAGTAATTAAACTAATACCACAGGTACCACCAAGACCTGCTTGAGCCAATGCACCGGCACCAAGCATACTGGGATCCCAGTTGGAAATTAAAGGTACGGCGTAAAACATATTTTGCACCGAAACACTTTTGGTATCTTCGTTATAACGAAGTCCTAAAGTCAATCTATTTCTTTCGTTCACATCGAAATAAAATTCTGTGAAAATTGCAGAGGAATCCAATTTAAAAGAGTCTGTGATGTTTTTGTAAAACTCAGTGTACAAACCATCGATTCTAGAAATCATATTTTGCGCAAGCGATGCAGGCGTTACAGTTGCGACTCCACCGTTAGAAGCAATGATCCCAGTCAATGCTGCAGCGCCGTTAACGACCGCGTCTGCACCAACAATGGCTTGACCCGTGGCAATTGCACCTGCAGTACAAGGCCCCGCGGGAGCACTTAAAGCAGAACATGCTACAGCGCCACGCATACCTTCTCTGTATTGAGATGCAAGAACTTCTGGCAACATCAAACCGTTTAAGGTTATACCTGAAGCATAAACATCATAATAAGAATGTGTGTTGTTGGTGATATCGATTGCACCTATAAGGAAATTAAAATTACCATCTAAGTCAGAAACAAATTTAACTTCATGCGTAGTGGAATTGTATTCACCATGGAATGCAGTACCTGATGCAGGCATCACATGATACTCATTTACACCAGCTCCGCCGGGACAAAATGAACCGGCTTTAAATTCACGATAGTCACAAGTCGGAGTTTTTTGAGAATTACTGTAACCAAGTGGTAAACCGTCTTGATAAAGATCCAAAGCTTGTACAGCAGCACTCCATCTTAAACCACTGGCTTCAGAAGAAAGAGATGAATCATCTCGGTAGAATTGTCTTAAGTTTTGATTATATGCATAAGTTAGAGATCCATTATCGTAATCTTTGTCTAGGATAAATTGAGTAGTAGATTCTTGGTTATCATGCGTAGGGGACGCCCATACATTACTTTCAAAAAAATCAGTTGGAACTGTTCCTGTATCTTGAGGCATACCGGTAGGCGCATACAATTTTCCTTCATCAGCACTGCCATTGGTAATGTTGGATGGAACGTAATAACCTAAAGTACCACCTAGTAGACCAGGAAGTGTAGAACCGTTTGACATTGGGTGAACTGGTTGGAAAACTTGACCTCCTCCCATGACACAACCTTGTACTAAGTTTCCACCGGTCTGACACCAAACACCACTTCTTTGAGTCCTTGAAGATTCTTCATCATAAGCGTTGTGTATTAAAGTGACGGTCAAATCATCAGCAGGTTCCCATTGAAGAGTAGCACGCCATTGGTAGCTGTCTCTGCCGTCAAAATCCCCCGCTGCTTTTGTGTAAAGATTTTTATTTACACCGTCTTTTTCAAAGTTGTTGTAAGCAAGTCTTATTCCAAAATTATCAGTGAGTGGAATATTTAGCATCATATCTAATTGCTTTTCACCGTCTGACCCATATTGCAATCTAGTTTTGCCATAGAATTCGTCTAAATCAACTCTGTTTGTAATCAAGTTGACCACACCACCTGTTGAGTTTCTTCCAAAAAGAGTACCTTGTGGACCACGAAGAACCTCAATTCGAGACATATCCATGAAGCCAAGTTCATTGGTAGAAGTAGTACCCAAAGGCAAACCGTTCAAATGAACTTCTACCCCGGCGTCAGCACTCGCTGCAGTAGCTAAGTTAGTAATACCTCTGATGGAAAACCCACCTGTACCAAATTCGTTAGAGGAATATCCAACACCTGGAACTTGCAATTGAAGGTCACTTGCAACTTCAATTTGACGTTCAGTTAAAATTTCATCAGTAAAAGCAGATACTGAGATCGGAACATCTTGCAAACTTTGCTCTGTTCTTTGAGCTGTTACGATTACTTCTTCAATTGTTGCTTGGGCATGAATCGAAGTAGCAAGAAATGCACTACCAACGAACGCCAAGAAAACTTTTAATAATTTACTCATTTAGAATCCTCCCCCGAATGAGTTAAAAACATTTTAGAGAAAATTAAGCTTAATAAATTTATATAACTCTAGATAATAAGCTTAAGGTCTTCTCCCCCTATATAAAGCGATAATACCTAAATTTATAGGTACTGCAACCTTTTTTCAGCCTTTCCTTAAGTATGATTTTTAATTGATGTCAAAGGACAGTATTATGAGTTTGTGAGAAAAAAGGAAAGAGCTTTATTCATTGAAAAGAAGCTTAACGAGCTTTATCCAAACCCAAAAGCGCCCCTCTCACATTCAAATGCTTTTACTCTTTTAATAGCAGTTCTTTTGAGCGCTCAAACCACCGATAAACGAGTTAATATTGTCACTAAGGAGCTTTTTAAAGCTGCCGATAACCCAAAAAAGATGCTTAAACTGGGCGAGAAGCAAGTCTACGATTATATAAAAACTTGTGGATTAGCTCCTAAAAAAGCCAAAGCCATCATTGCAACTTCAGAGATTTTAATTAAAAAATATAAAGGACGAGTGCCTGATGAAATAGAACTCTTGGAAGAACTTCCGGGCGTAGGACATAAAACAGCCTCGGTTGTGGTCAGTGAATTTTTTAACAAACCTGCTTTTCCAGTTGATACCCATATTCACAGACTAGCTCAAAGATGGGGGCTTTCTAATGGGAAATCTGTATCCAAAACCGAAGAAGATTTGAAATCCCTGTTTGAGGACAACAAATGGGGAGAGTTGCATTTGCAATTTATTTTCTATGGTCGAGCATATTGTTCAGCCAGAGGATGTGATGGAACATTATGTTTTATGTGTAAAAGTTTATATCCTAATAGAAAAAATAAAATTAAGACTACAAAAGCTTAAAATAATCTTTTTGCAGAGTATAATTTGAATTTGTAAAACTGATGTACGGAAACAATTTATCAATCAAATCTTTTGACGAAGACTTATGGCAGGCTCTTGAAAAAGAAAGAGTTAGACAAGAGCAGCACATTGAGTTGATCGCATCAGAAAATTATGCCTCTCCCAGAATTCTTGAAGCCCAAGGCTCAGTGTTGACCAATAAGTATGCTGAAGGATATCCTGGTAAAAGATATTATGGTGGTTGTGAATTCGTAGACATTGCCGAGCAACTAGCCATTGACCGTGCAAAAGAACTTTTTAAAGCTGACTTTGCCAATGTTCAACCTCACTCTGGGGCAAGTGCCAATGCTGCAGTATTTCTGGCTTTACTAAATGCAGGCGATAAAATTCTAGGTATGAGTTTAGATCATGGTGGACATTTAACGCATGGTTCAAAAGTAAACTTTTCTGGAAAAATTTATGAGTCTTATAGTTATGGCATAGATCCTGAGACAGGCGATATTGATTATGCTCAAGTAGAAGCACTTGCTAAAGAACACAAGCCTAAACTTATCATTTGTGGTTTTTCTGCTTTTTCAGGAATTCTTAATTGGGAAAGATTCAAACAAATAGCTGAGTCAATTGATGCTTATTTATTAGCAGACATTTCACACGTCTCAGGTTTAGTTGCAGCTGGTCTTTATCCGAATCCGTTTCCTCATGCCGATGTGGTAACTACAACAACGCATAAAACTTTGGTCGGCCCAAGAGGTGGGCTTATTTTAGCTGGTCCAAACGAAGAACTGCAGAAGAAACTCAATTCAGCTTTATTTCCTGGATCTCAAGGTGGTCCTCTGATGCATGTTATTGCTGCAAAGGCAGTATGTTTCAAAGAAGCCATGGAAGACGATTTCAAAATCTACCAACAACAAATTCTTTCCAATGCCAAAACAATGAGCGAAACTTTCATGTCTAATGACATCGACATAGTTTCCAATGGAACTTCTAATCATATGTTTTTAGTGAACTTAATAAAAAATAATGTAACTGGTAAAGCTTTAGAAGCAGCACTTGGTGAGGCATTCATTACAGTGAATAAAAATTCGGTGCCAAATGATCCAAAATCTCCTTTTGTAACTTCGGGAATAAGAATTGGTACTCCTGCAGTAACACGCAGAGGTTTTCAAGAAAAAGAGGTCTCTCAAGTTGCAGATTGGATTTCCAAAATAATAAAGAATATTGATGACCAGAGCTTAATTTCTGAAATTAAAAATGAAGTCAAGAGCCTTTGCGGCAATTTTCCAGTTTATTCACAATAAATCATGCACTGCCCTTTTTGTTCCTTCGAAGAAAGTAAGGTCATCGATTCTCGTCTAGTAACTGAAGGTAGCGAAATCCGAAGAAGGCGCGAGTGCCTCAGATGTGGAGAGAGATGGACTACTTTTGAAGTTGGTGAATTAGTAATGCCAAAGATAGTCAAACAAGATAAATCAAGAGTGCCTTTTGATGAAACAAAAATAAGAGAGGGAATTTCTAGATCCTTAGAAAAAAGACCTGTCAGCGATGAAGAATTTCAAACATTGATGGAAGTCATAAAAAAAGAGATCAGAGATTTTGGTGAACGAGAAATAGAATCAAAACGTATTGGCGAAACGGTCATGCGACACCTAAAAAAATTAGATGAAGTAGCTTTTGTGAGGTTTGCCTCAGTTTATAGAAGCTTTCAAGATCCTAATGAATTCAGCGAAGAAGTAAAAAAATTGAGCGATGAATGACTCTTATTTCATTTCGAAGGCATTATCTTTAGCAAATAAAGGAAAATACTCTAGTAAGCCGGGAGTCGCTGTTGGTTGCGTTATTGTCAAAAATAAGAAAATTATTGGAAAGGGTTTCTATTCAGAATATGGAGGAAGGCACGCTGAAATAAATGCAATTAATGATGTTAAAAATAAATACAAAGGAAAATATTTGTCTTATCTTTCGGGGAGTGAAATTTTTGTGACTCTTGAACCGTGCAGTAAAAAAGGAAAGACTGGGGCCTGCACGAAAGAACTTATAAAATATGACTTTAAGAGGATAATAGTTGGCGCGAAGGATCCTACCCAAAATGGCATAACGAAGCTAAAAAACGAGGGTTACAAAGTTGATCTCCTAAATGATCCTAAGAGTATAGAACTAAATAAGGATTTTTTTTATAAGTCAGAATTTAAGCGTCCTTACATTAGGGCAAAGATTGCAATGTCGGCAGATCAAAAATCTGTATTTGTTTCCGGAAAAAGAAAATGGATTACAGGAACTTCGGCACGAAAAGATGTTCAACTGCTCAGGGCCGATTCTGATGTAATTCTTACTGGAGCGGGAACAATCAACATAGACAAGCCCTCACTTAACGTAAGACTTAAAAAGATAACTTGCGATAAATCATTTTTTCAACCACAAAGATTTATTTTCTCAAATAATTTGGAACTAGATTGGAGTGCTCCTTTTTTTGAAGCTCCAGGAAAAAAAGTAATTGTTACTTCTAAAAAAAGAATTTCTAAAATGCCTCTTAAAATCAAGGACATGTCTTTGATGCATTGTCCTACAGACGGTAATGGAATTGATCCAGAAAAATTTTTAAAAAAAATTTCAAAATTAAATTTTTCCAGCATCTTACTTGAATCTGGGCCTAAGCTTTTAGGAGCCTTTGGAGACCGAAATTTAATTGATGAATATATATTTTATATCTCTCCAGAAAGACTAAAGAATAAAGCTCTTCATTTTTATGGTGGAGAAAAAAAAATAAACTTTTTTGATAGCAAGCAATTCGTTATAGTTCATCAATCAAAAATCGGAAAAGACAAAAAAATGATCCTGAGAAAAAAATAGAATGGAATTAAACACTACCTCAGAACTCATTTCGGAAATAAAGAAAGGCCGAATGATCGTCCTCATGGATGATGAGGATCGTGAAAACGAGGGAGACTTGATACTTGCTGCAGATAAAGTTAATCCGGAAAAAATAAATTTTATGGCCAAACATGCGCGAGGTTTAATTTGTATGGCCATTACAGAAGAAAAGAGTAAAGCATTAAATTTAGATCAAATGGTCAGGGAAAATAAAAGCGGCCATGGGACAGCTTTTACTGTTTCTATTGAGGCAGCATCAGGGATTTCAACAGGTATATCTGCAGCAGATAGAGCTAGAACCATTTCAGTTGCAAGCAAGTCAAATGCAAAACCATCAGATATTGTTCAACCTGGTCATGTTTTTCCTGTTAAGGCGGCACGAGGAGGAGTTTTAACTAGAGCTGGCCATACTGAAGGAAGTACGGATTTATGTCGGTTAGCTGGGCTAAGCTCAAACTCTGTAATTGTTGAAATAATGAATGAAGATGGAACTATGGCCAGAAAAGCTGACTTAATGGAATTTAGTAAAAAACATAATTTAAAAATTGGCACGATCGCTGATTTGATCAATTACCGAATAATAAATGAAAAAACTGTAAAAAAAGTAGATCAAAAGTCTGTAAATACCGACTATGGGAAATTTACCTTAATACTTTATAAAGATTTAATTTTCGGTGAAACTCATTTAGTTCTTAAAAAAGGCAAGGTGACTAAAAATGATCCAACTTTAGTCAGAGTTCAACAGAGCAATTTCTTTCACGATTTATTGAATGTAAACGAATTCGGGACTCGTTGGTCTGTATCCGACGCAATGAAAAAAATAAATAAAGCTGGGAAAGGCATAATTCTGCTCATTGATGGAGAGAGGAAAAAGGATGATGAGTTTAATGAAATTAAGAGTTCCAAGAAAAGAAGACTTAACATCCCGAATAATGATTCAAGAAGAATTGGTATCGGATCTCAAATTTTAAGAGATTTAGGAGTAAAGAAAATAAAGCTAATGGGATCTGAAGTAAGATACCCTTCGCTTTCAGGCTTTGATTTGGAAGTAACTGAATTTATCGAAAAATGAGAACTTCTAAGTTGAACATTTCCATCACTAAAAGCGATTTTAGCTCTTTAAAAATTGCGGTAATTAGTACTAATTGGAATGAAGAAATAATTAAGCCGATGTTAGGCGATTGTGTAAAAAGATTAGAGGAAAATAAAACGAAAGTTCAGATTTTTTTTGTCCCCGGAGCATACGAACTACCCTTTTTGGCAAAAAAACTTTGTGAAGGTTTTGATGCCATTATTTTGCTTGGATGCATTATCAAAGGAGAGACACCTCATTTTGAGATTATTTCACAAAGTGTTAGCGATAAAGTTATGGAAGCTTCTCTATCCGAGAATAAACCAATTATTTTTGGAGTTTTAACAACCAATAACGACAAGGAAGCGATAGAAAGAGCTGCTTACAAAGGCACAGAGTTTGCTGATTCTGCTCTAAGTATTTTAGAGACAATAAATAAAATTAAATGAAATCTCATCCCTCACCGACTAAAATAAGAGAGTTAGTCGTTCAAGCTCTTTACCAAAAAAAAATTACGGGAGATTCAAACACAAAGGTGCTTGGTGAACTTAAACAAACAAATAAAAAATTAGTTCTTGATAAAGTAAGTCAAATACTCAAAGAAATAAAACTCTTTGAAAAAGATTTTTCGAAAACAATTACAGATTTTTCAAATATTCCTTTCGAGAGAATTGGAGGAATAGAGCTCTCTATTTTGTATTTGGCACTTTATGAAGTTTCTAAATCTAATTTAGACAAGCCGATCATAATAAATGAAGCTATTAAACTTGCTAAAAAGTTTGGTCAAAATTCAAGTCACAAATTCATAAACGCAATACTAGACAAGGTGATAAAAAGCGAAATTGTTATCTAACAATCGTGCTCAAATCATCTGGCCCGGTAGAGACGATTTTAATTGGTGCGCCACAAACCTCCTCAATATAAGAAATAAAAGTCTTTGCTTCGGAAGGTAATTCGCTAAAACTATTTATGCTTTTTGTAGGACGATCCCAACCGGGAAGAGTTTCATAAACTGGAGACACATTTTCTAAATTCATACACTCTCCCAAGAATAAACCTGAAGAATCATCGTATTCCTTGCAAACCTTTATTTCGTCCAATCCATCCAAGACATCAATCTTTGTGAGGCAAAGCCCCTGAATACTGTTAGTTTCAATGATTCTTTTCATTAAGACAGCATCAAACCAGCCACAACGCCTTGGTCTTCCGGTAGTTGCGCCTACTTCGCCTCCAGTTAGGGCTATATGCTCTCCAATGTCATCAAATATCTCAGTAGGCATGGGTCCTTCACCAACTCTAGTAACATAGGCTTTAACAACGCCCAATATATTTTCAACATCTAATGGGCCACAGCCTGCGCCGGCGGCTATCCCTGTTGGAGAACAGTTACTTGACGTAACGAACGGATAAGTTCCTTGATCAATATCTAATAAAGCTCCTTGAGCTCCTTCGAATAAAACCTTTTTACCTTCAGCATTCAATTTTTTGATTAACAATGAAACATCGGCTAGCATGGGTTTTATTTTTTCTCCAAATGATAAGTTTTGATCCATTAACTCAATCAAAGATAAAGGCTTCTCATTGAAATATTTTTCAATGATAAAATTATAATAATCAAGAGTTTCCTCTAAGACTGGTTTTAATTGACCTTCAGACAGAGTATCCACCACCCTGATCGCTCTTCTCCCAACTTTATCTTCATAGGCAGGACCTATTCCTCTTAATGTAGTTCCAATGGTTTTTTGACTGTTAGATTTTTCTTTTTTTAAATCAATCAGTTGATGATAAGGCTGAATTAAGCTGCATGCGGGGCTTATTTTTAATCTTTCAACAATTCCCGATGTGTGTTCACCTATCTCTTCTATTTCAGAAAAAAGCGCTTCATATGAGATAACAACTCCTTTTCCTATGAGTGATAAAGAATTTTGATGACAAATCGAAGAAGGCAAGAGATGCAGAATAATTTTTCTATCTTTTACAATCAAAGTATGACCAGCATTATGGCCACCCTGATACCTACAAGCAGCACCAAAATCTCCTGCCATGTAATTTACAATTTTACCTTTTCCTTCGTCTCCCCACTGCAAACCCAAGATAGCTGTATTTTGAAGATTCATTTCAACTTTTTAAGTTTTATGAGAGAAGAAATATTTATGTCAAAGCCTATGGCTTCTCTCTCTAGGTTATTTTGTATTGTTCTATAAAAACCACCTTTTGCAATGGGAAAGCCAAAACCTTCAGCGTGAAGAGAAAAGACCAAACCTGAATGATAATCAAAGCCAGGGAAATCTGAAAAATCTACGTGATAATCAATTGAGGAAGGAAGTTTTTTTAATAGTTTTTCCAGTTTTTTTGCAGCATCTTTAAAAACTTTATTTTTGTGATTTTTTAAGTATCTGAGAGTTTCAATTTTTCCATTAAGAAGCATTAAATTTTTTAGTTCTATTAAATTTTTTCTACTTATCTTTTTAGAAAAACAAAAATCTTCCAGATCAGAAGAAGATTTTGAGGACATAATATTTTTTAGTAATCGCAGGTCGAGAGTAGGCAATTTTAAGCTTTCTACTATTGCAGAGAAAGGTTCTGTTCTGCCAACAGATAAAACGGTTTTGTATTTTCCAGTACTCTTTAGGCTGCTTATCATTAGTTTTATGATATCTATTTCATCAGACGAAGATACTTTTCCAAATAACTCTACTCCTGCTTTATAGGCAATTCTGGATTTTGTTAATGAATCTTTTGACTTTCTGAGAGTTTCCCCAAAATAACAATATTTTTCTCTTGCTTTACTACCTCGCTGGAGGTCAATTCTAGCAATTTGTTGAGATATATCAGGCCTTACAGCAATATCTTTCTGTGAGGTTTCGTCAGAAAAACTGTAAGTGGAGGCTTTAAGAGAATCGTTTGCATCGCCACCTAAGCTGTCAGAAAATTCAATTAAAGATGGAAAAACAAGCTGATAATCGCTTCTATAAAAATTATTTAAAAGAATGTTGCGAAGGTTTTCTAATTCTCTAGCTTTAATACCTACAAAATCCTCGGTGCCATCTGGTAGACCGGTATCAATTATAGACATTTGAAAATTATTCTGATTTTCTGCCTTTGGAACTATCTAAATACTTAAAAAAGTCACTATCAGGATCTATCAGAAGCACATCAGATTTGTTTTCAAAAGTTGATTGATAAGCTTTCAAACTTCTTGTGAATTCGTAAAACTCAGGATCTTTATTATATGCGCCTGCATAAATCCCAGTTGCTTTGGCATCTCCATTTCCTCGCAATTCTTCAGCTTCCTTGTAAGCTTCAGCAAGAATAATCGTTCTTTCACGATCAGCATTAGCTCGAATACCTTCTGCAATTTCTGTTCCCTTAGCTCGAAGCTCCTGTGCGAGCCTTTCTCTCTCTGTTCTCATTCTATTATAAACGGACTCATTCACTTCCGTTGGGAGTTCAATTTTTTTTACTCTGACATCTAAAACTTCTATACCTAATTCAGCTGCAGCAAGGGTGTTTAAATCTGTTGTTAAAATGTTCATCAATTGATCTCTTTCTCCAGAAACCACTTCTTGGACAGTTCTAGTACCGAATTGGTTCCTCAAACCTTCATCCACTCTTTGTGTAAGCAAAGTTCTCATTGCCGCAAGTTGGCCTCCTGATGAAGTGATGTAAAACTGTTCATTGTTTGTAATTCGCCATTTAACAAAGGCATCTACAATGAGCCTCTTTTTTTCAGCTGTAAAATAAGGTTGAGGCAGAGCGTCTAAGGTAAGAACCCTAGAATCAAATTTTTTAACGGAATGATAGATTGGAACTTTAAAATGCAATCCAGGATTTATTTCCGGTTCTACGATCTCTCCAAATCTAAGAAGAATTGCAGTTTGTTTGTCATTAACTATATAAATAGAATTGACAGCTACGATCAACAAAATTAGAAAAATAATCCCTAGGTTTAAATTTAAAGATTTCATATTATCTTCTGTCCTGTCTTCGTCTTAGCTCTTCAATAACTCGATCGGTAATCTCTTGAATGTCAGATCCTAAAGTTGCCGGCAAAGTTGAAGATTCAATACCGTTGCTTGAAGTTCTATTCGGATTAAGAGAAGCAGCTGCTATTTGGTCCAATGGCAAATATAAAATATTATTTCCATCTTTGACATCTATCATAACTTTCGTACTGTTGTTCATTACCGATTGAACTGCATCTAGATAGAGTCTTTGTCTGGTCACTTCAGGAGATTTAGAGTACTCAGATAAAAGTTGGTCGAACCTTGATGCTTCACCTTCTGCTTCTGAAATAACTTTTTGTTTGTAACCTTCTGCGTCTTGAATGGTACGCTTAGCATCACCCCTGGCAATAGGGACGACTTCATTAGCATAAGTTTCCGCTTGATTTCGAAGACGAACTTCATCTTCTCTTGCCTTTACGACATCATCAAAAGCTTCTTTTACTGCCTCGGGAGGTCTCGACTCTCTGATCGAAACAGCAACAACTTCTATACCAGTTTTGTAAGTATCTAGTCTTGTTTGCAATCTTGATTTTACGTCCATTGCAATTTGTTCTCTGCCAACCGTCAAAACGCTGTCCATAGAGGTGCTACCGACGACGTGTCTAAGCTCTGCTTCAGATGCTTGAGCCAAACTGTCTTCAGGGGCTGAAGCTTCTAGAAGAAAGAAGACAGGATTAGATCGCTTATATTGGACTGCAACTTCTACGTTAACTATGTTCTCATCTTTGGTTAACATCGAAGAATTAGTTGTATGCGTAAATAACTTTTCAGTATTTACAATAAATCTATTATCTATTAAAGGTGGATTCCAGTGAATACCCGGTCCCTTGGTTGAAGAGTATTTTCCAAATCTTAAGATGACTGCTTCTTCTTGAGCATCCACGGTATAAATTCCAAAAGCTGAGTAAATTAGTACTATAGCTATTAAAACTGGAGGTAGTATTTTCTTTACTCCGCCACTGCCACCACCAGAGCCGCCGCCAAAAATAGAATTTATTTGAGCTCTAAATTTTTTTATTAACTCATCGATATCGGGTGGAGGATTATTATTTCTACCCCAAGGGTCTCTTGAACCGTTATTGTTTCCTTGATCATTCCATGACATAGAGAGCATTCTAAGGTGTTAAAAGAAATAATGGAATTCAATTTTCAATAATAGATAGAATCTTCATAACCTTATCATCTTCATCGGTATATATTGTTGCATCAATCTTAAATTTTTTAAGCCAAGTAATTTGTCTTTTAGAAAGTTGATAGGTTGCATTGGTTGCAAGCTCTATCATTTCTTCGTAAGAAATTTTCTTGCTCAGAAAATCAACAACTTGCTTATAGCCAACTGTTTTTAGGACTTTAATTGTTGTTCCATTTCCTTTACTCATTATTTTGTTGGTCTCTTCAACAAGTCCCAAATCAAGCATTTTCATAAATCTTTCTTTAAGTTTATTTTTGAATTTTTTTTTGCATCTTGGAACTAAAGCAAAAGTAAATTTTTGGTAATCTTCAATTATGCTTTTTCTCTTAATTTTTTTTAGATCGCTAAAACTTATATCTGATTGCTTATTGACTTCTAGCGCTCTAAGTATCCTTTGAGAATCTGAAGGTTTAATCGATTCTGCAGCCTGAGGATCAATCTCTTTCAAATTTGAGTATATCTGTCCCCAACCTACTTTTTTTGCTTCACTTTCTATCTTCTTCCTCAGAGAAACCTTTTTTTTAGGTAATTTAGAAATGCCGTTAAACAACGAATAAAAATACATCATTGTGCCTCCAACAAATAAAGGATTTTTGCTTGATTCTGATAGTTCTTCAGAAACATTTTTAAGAAAATCATTTACAGAAAAATCATCTTCGAGTTCCAAAATGTTTATTAATCCATGATGAATTTTATTAAGTATTTCTTTTTCTGGTTTGCTACTTCCAATATTTGCGGATTTATAAACTTGAACAGAATCGACGCTTATTATTTTTGATGGAAACAATTTATTAACTTCAATGGCAAGTTCTGATTTTCCGCAATGAGTCGGTCCCAAAATAGAAATTGCTTTTCTCATCTTTTTTTGTTTTTATTTTAGGGTATTTGTTAATTAGAAGGGAGAGAAAAGATGTCAATGCAATTTGCAAATGTTTGGGAGAGAGTTTCTGACACTGTCGGAGATGAAATTGCCCTAATAAATGGAGAAGATAAATTAACTTGGGCATCTTTTGATAGCAAAGCGGCTAAAATTGCAACCATACTAGAAGAGCATGGATTAAAGTCAGATTCCAAAGTAGGCATCTACCTTCATAACTCAAATGAGTATCTAGAAGTGCAGTACGGTGTTTTCAAAATTGAAGGAGTACCAATTAACGTTAATTACCGTTACAAAGAAAATGAATTAGTTTATTTGTTAGATAACTCTGATGCCGAAGCAGTATTTTTCCAAGGATGTTATGCCGAAAGAATAAGCGCCATCAAAGAACAACTTCCGAAAGTCAAAGTTTACATACAAATTGATGATGGTACCGAACCACTCATGGAGAGTGCTATTGATTACGAAAATTCCATATCCAGTTCTAAAGAACAAATTAGATTTGATCGAACTGAAGACAACATTTACATGCTCTACACAGGCGGCACCACTGGAATGCCTAAGGGCGTGATGTATAAACATGGCAGCTTTATACCGTCCATGTTGAAAACAGCTTTCGCTATGGGCTTTGAAGTACCTGAAGACATGAATGACTTAGAAAAAATTATTGTTAATGCACAAGCCAATAATGCTCTAACAGTGAGTATGCCAGCTTGTCCACTAATGCATGGCACGGGTATGTGGTTAGGAGCTTTTTTACCAATGTTCAGCGGGGGTGCCGTAGTAACTATTAGCGATCTGGGATTAAATCCAAAGAACGTATGGCAAGAAGTAGAAAAACATAAAATTAATAGCTTAGTTATTGTTGGCGATGCATTTGCAAAACCACTTCTCGATGAACTTAAAAATGCAAAAGAAAATTCAAATCCTTATCAAATTTCAAGTTTAAGAGCAATGATTTCAAGTGGTGTCATGTGGAGCTCCGAAATCAAAGATGGTCTTCTCGCAATGCATGATATGACTTTATTTGATGCTATGGGTTCTACAGAGGGCGGTATGGGTTCATCTGTTTCAAGTAGAGAGATGCCAGCAAAAACTGCTAAGTTTGCTTTGAATCCTGGTGTAATAGTTTTGAGCGATGATGGAAAAGAAGTAAAACCTGGCAGCGATACAATGGGAAAAATTGGTACAAGTGGCTTGGTACCAGAAGGATATTTTAAAGATGAAAAGAAATCAGCTGAGACTTTTAAAGAAATCAACGGAGTGCGTTATAGTTTTCCTGGTGACTATGCAACTGTCAATGCTGATGGAACAATAAATCTTCTTGGGAGAGGCAGTAATTGCATTAACACTGCTGGCGAAAAGGTTTATCCAGAGGAAGTTGAAGAAGCCATCAAAAAACATCCGAATGTTTATGATTGTTTAGTGGTTGGATTACAGGACGATAAATATGGACAACGGGTTGTTGCAATAGCTTCTTTGGAAGAAAACAGTGCTCTAGAGGAAGGAGAATTAATCGACTTTACGAGAGAACAATTATCTGGATATAAATTACCGAAGCAGATTCTTTTTGTAAAAGAAGTGATGAGGGCGCCCAATGGCAAAGCAAACTATAAATGGGCTAAAAACGAAGCTCAAGAAAATCTTTGTTAAAGAGCTTCTTCTCCGGATTCACCCGTTCTTATCCTGATAACATTTTCAAGGTTATAGACAAAAATCTTACCATCTCCAACTTTACCAGAATTGGTAACACTTAAAATTGCATCGATAACTGATTGAGCATCTTCATCTTTGACGGCAAGTTCAATTTTTGTTTTAGGCAGATAGTCATTGTGATATTCAGTACCTCTATAAAGCTCCGTTTCGCCTCTTTGACGTCCATAACCCTTTACTTCTGTTACGGTCATTCCAAGCGCGTTCACTTTAGAAAGTTCTGCTCTTACCTGCTCTAACTTAATAGGCTTAATTATTGCTGTAATGAATTTCATTTATCCCCTAGGAGGGCAATAATACACATTTATTTTCAAAAAAAAAAATTACTTTTTCTTAGGGCTTCAATGAAAGATCCAAATGAAAAGTTATAAAGGAAGAATGTCTAAAGCTCTTTTTGAAGCGCCTTTACGAAAATTCAAATACTCTCTAGATGAATTCTTTATTTTCTCGGAACGCCACTCTAATTGTTTTTGCCATATTAAAGATAACTCTTCTGGTGAATTACCAATTTGGAGGATGCTAATTTTCATAAGATCTTCGGCAATTTGTTTGAAATTATAGATGCTCTTTCCGGATGAAATTGGCAAAGAAAATTTTACTGCTTCTAAAAAATTTTGTCCTCCATGAGGAATCAAACTTCCTCCAATGAAGGCAATATCAGCTAAAGAAAATAAGTTTTCTAAGTATCCTATTTTGTCTACAAGGATAATTTTTTTTGAAAAATCTATACTAAAGTTATCTTTAGAAAACAAAGAAATATTTTTGTTAGTTTGTATAAGTTTGTTGTATATTTTTTGTGCCCTTTCAGGGTGTCTAGGCACTAAAATTAGAATGGTATTTTCTGTATTTATTTTGTAAAAAGTTTCTACCAATATCTCTTCTTCGGGATCATGAGTGCTTGCGCAAATAATGACTTTAAAATCTTTTTTCGTACTTTTTATTGACGAACTTTTTTCATGACCAGTATCGATGGAATCAAATTTGAAAGAAAAATCCTCTTTTATCTTTGTTCTGTTTACTCCTAAATCGACAAATCTTTTTAAATCATCTGCTCCCTGACAGATTATGAAATCAAATTTAGAAAAGACATTTTTAACAAGAGGCAAGACTGACTTGTATCTCTTAAAAGATTTTTCGGACATTCTTCCATTGACTAAAAAAACTTTTTTACCTTTCTTATTTAAAAGATCTATAAGATTTGGCCAGATTTCTGTCTCAAGAATGAAAGTTAGTTCAGGCTGCCAAAAATCAATAAACCTCTTTATAAAAAATCTTAAATCAAATGGTAGGTATTGATGCAAGACCGAATCTCCATAAACTCTATTAATAGTTTCTGATCCAGTTTGCGTCGAACAAGTCATTAATATTTTGTGATCGGGAAACTTATTTTGAACTTCTTCAACAAACTTTCTGCTGGCCAAGACTTCTCCAACAGATACAGCATGGATGAGAATTATTTTTTTTGGCCTTTGGATATTTCTTGAAAAGACAGATAATTTTTCTAAGTTTCTAGAAAATTTTTCACGGAATTTAATAGACTTATAAATATTTCTTAAAAAGATTAATGGAAATAAAATTAAGAATATTAAGTTATAGATAATCATTTTTTGAATTCTCTTATTTGTACTAGGAATAAGCAAATCCTTAAAAGTATAATCAATAATAGATGGAGATTCTTTTTAAAAATTTTTTACGCTTTTTAAGTTTTCTGCCTTTTAAAATTCAAATGTTTCTGGGCAAGCTTCTCGGAAACTTATTTTTTAAAATATTAGTTAAAAGAAAAAAAGTAGTCACCTGGAATTTACACAAGTGTTTTCCGCATTTAAAAAAAAATGAAATCGAAGTAATCGCCAAAAGAAACTTTGTCAGACTGGGTCAAGCTATATTTGAAGTTTGTAATTCTTACTATAAGTCTGATGTAGATTTTAAAAAAATGATTAAAAATCTTGAAGAATTCAGAGAAAAAATTTCTTCGATTAAAGGTAAAAAAAATCTTATTTTAATCCCGCATACTGGAAATATTGATTTTGTAATAAGGGTTCCTACTTTGTTTTTAAAATTAAGCGGTATGCAGAGATCTGCAGATAATAAACTGTGGGATAAAATCATGACCGACGGTAGAAATAAGTTTATCGACAAAATTTTTCTTCCACATCAAGGGAGAAATCTACTAACAGCCTTAAATAATAATGGCTCTGTTTTGTATGCTCCCGATCAAGATTATGGTTTCAAGAGTTCCAAATTTGTAAATTTTTTCAATCATAAGGCTCTTACAGTAGTCTTTCCTTCGACTTTGGTAAAAAGAACAAAATGTAATGTATTCTTGTTAACTGTTGTGAAAGAAGATAATGCTTATAGAGCAAATCTAGAAGAAATAAATTTAAATGGTATTAACCAAGAGGAAGACTTAAGAAAAATAAACTCTGCAATAGAACATTTCGCAGAAAATCATATATCTGAATATTTTTGGGTGCACAGAAGATTTAAAAACCGTCCAAAAGGGGAGCAAAGTTTTTACCCTGATGATGCTTTGAGAGAAAATTGGCTATAAGAAAATTTCGATATTATCGATTAACCTCACTGACTCATATTTAACAGCAATTGCTATTAATATTTTTTTTGAATTAGTTAGTGGTTTAGTTAAATTGTTTGCATCTACAATCTCTAGATAATCAATCACAAAATTATCTTTTTTTAAATCCTTTAAGGCGTCTTCTCTAAAAGAATCAAAATTGTCTGTGTTAGAAGAAGACTCAATGCAGTCAGCAATTTTTTTTATAGTCGAATATATTTTTCCACAATGTAACCTTGCTTCATCTGAAAGATAATTATTTCTGGAAGACATAGCCAATCCAGATGCTTCTCTAACAGTTGGTAGGGATAGAATCTCGGTGTTTATTTTATGACGCTTAACAAAATCTTTAATGATGAGTTGTTGTTGATAATCTTTAAGACCAAACAAACAAACGTCTGGTTTTATTATGCTTAAAAACTTGTTAATTATTGTTAAAACTCCATCAAAATGATTCGGTCTAGAACGACCGCATAAAACATTTGCAAATTTTGGTTTTATCAATTGAAGGTTTTCTGCAAAGTCTTTTTCCGGCAAAAACAAATAGTCACTTCCAAATTCTTCTAGGAGCTTTATATCTTTTTTCAAAGTTCTAGGATAATTACTAAAATCCTCATTTTTTCCAAATTGCAAGGGATTTATAAAAATTGATGTGATCACAGTTGGATAATTTTTTGAAGCAAAATTTACCAATGACATATGTCCTTCATGCAAGTTGCCCATTGTCGGAACAAAAGCTTTTTTATCACTAAATCGAATTGAATTTAGCTCTTCACTAGAATTAATAATTCTCATTTACAGAAATTATCAAAAAGAGTTTTCAGCTGAAGGAAAACTTTTATTTTTTACCTCTTCAACATATTTTCCAAAAGCTTCAGAAATAGAATTTGCCTCATTCATAAAATTTTTGACAAATTTTGGTTGTTTTTCCCAAGAATAGGCTCCAATAACATCATAGCAAACCATAATTTGTCCATCAGTTGATGATCCAGCCCCAATACCGATTGTAGGAACTTTTAATGTTGAAGAAATTTCCTCAGCTAAAACAGCTGGTACACATTCTAGAAGGATTATTTCAGCACCAGCATTCTCTAACTGTTTTGCCTCAGATAAAATTCTGTTTTTATCGTCCAGATCTCTTCCTTGAACAAGATAGCCTCCCAGTCTATTTATAGATTGAGGGGTGAGTCCTAAATGAGCGCATACTGGAATGCCTCTCTCAGAAAGAAGTTCTGTGGTTTTTAAGATCCATTCTCCTCCTTCTACTTTCACGGAGTTTGCTCCAGCTTGCATCAGTCGCATTGCATTATCGTAAGCCAATTTTTCTGTTGCATAACTCATAAAAGGCATATCGGCCATGATATGGCTACTGATATTGCCTCTTTTCACGCATCTTAGATGATAAAGCAGATCTTCCATTGAAACCGGTATTGTAGAGTCATGTCCTTGAATGACCATTCCTAGGCTATCGCCAACTAAAATCATTTCAACGCCCGCCTCAGACATAATTCTCGTCAAAGATGCATCGTAAGCAGTTAAACAAGCGAATTTAGTGTTTTCTTTCTTGTGGACCCTAAAATCTTCGATGGTTACATTTTTATTCATTTCCTTTTATAAATCTTGAAATTTTGTTACATATTAAATCTTTTTTTTCCATCGGAAAAAAGTGACTGCCGTCAATCTCTTCAAAGATAAATTTTGAATTTTTCTTTAACTTATTCCTGACCTCCCCTGAAAAGGTAGACCCAGATGAAGCGAAAGGCACGTATGTGGGAGTCATTATTTTTGGAATAAAATTTGTGCTGGCTACATAAGAAACAGCGAAAGTTTTTGCTTCCCATTCAGGAAGGCAACTTAAATATATTTGATTGTTTTTCTCAATAGTACCCCCTTTTATGTAAGCTTTTAAAAATTCATCTGGCCAGTATTTAAATGCTCCCCTTCCGCTATAGTGCTTAAAAATCTCTTCTTGATTGAGAAAGACATATCTCCTTTTTTTTGCATTGTTTATCATTTCTGAGGCACGATTTTGCTTAAACATGCTTAATAGAGAAATGAAAAATTTATTAGAAATATTGAAAAATGGCATTTGAAATCTAAGGCTTTCTGGCTGTAAAACAGGATCAAGTAAAATGCTTTTCTTAATATTTTCTTTGAAATCAAAAACAAGTTTTGATGCCACAACACCTCCCATTGAATGACCCATCACTATATTTTCTGAAGAAATAAAATTATTTAAAAAATTGTTAGCATCTGAGAAGTACGATTTCCACGAAGTTAAATCTGAAGACAAAGCAGAGGCTTCAGATAAACCATGGCCTCTTTGATCTAAAGCAAATATTGAATATTCATTATCTAAAAATTCATTTAGTTTTGAAAAAAAAGGAGTATAAGTTTCCGCGTTAAAGCCAGTCGCGTGAAAAAAAAATAAATTTTTATCTTTTGCCTTACCTTCAAGATGTAGGTATGAAAAAATTTCATTAGAAATTTTAATCTCTTTTCTTTTTATTAATTCCATTGATAAAATTCATTTGTGCCTGACGTAAAAGGCTTCCTAAGTGATAAAGAAGCTGAAAAATTACAAGAATTATTTCTAAATGTCTACCATCTTGGAAATATCTTAGAAATAGGCACTTACTGTGGAAAATCAGCTTTTAATTTTGCCAAGGTTGCTGAGAGAAAAAATAGAATAGTATATACAGTAGATCACCACACAGGCTCTGAAGAACATCAACTTGGTGAAGAATATCATGATGAAAAATTATTCGATGAAAGACTGAATAAGTTCAATACTCTGCCAGAATTTTTAAATAACCTTATTTTTTCAAAAATGGGTAAGTGTATAGTTCCGATTATTGCAAAATCTGAGAAAGCATCAAAAATATTTGAGGAAAAAATTGCTCTTCTGTTCATTGATGGAGGACATTCTTTAGAAACTGCTATAAATGATTATGAATGTTGGAAAAACAAAATTTGTTCAGGTGGTTTACTTGTGATTCATGACGTTTTTCCAAATCCACAAGATGGTGGAAGACCCCCTTTTGAAATTTATTCACTTGCCAAAGAATCAAAGGAATTCAAAGATCACGGAATATATGAAACTTTGGGAATGTTAGAAAAAATTTAATTCAGAAATTGAAAAATTTATTTGATGGACTAAATTTATTCAAAGAATTACCTGCAAGGATCGCTGCTCCCATTGTCCAGCTAGGTTTCTCAATCGGCCAGAATTTTTTATCTTTATAGACGTATCCTGTCCAAAGAAGTCCATCTTCATCCATCAAATTGAAAGTATCTTGTAAAATTTTCTCAGCTTCATCTTTCAATCCCAATCTTAATAGAGCTAAAACTAATTCAGCAGACTCTGCAGCCGTTACCCAGGGTTCTTCTTTCACGCACTTGCAACCCAGATCTTTGACAACAAATTCAATCCATCTATCCTTCAAAATTTTTTTTGATTTGCTCTTGTTATATACACCGCAAAGAATTGGGTAATACCAATCCATGCTGTATCTGTCTTTGCTTGCCCAATTCCTATCGAAACGATCAGGCTTATTCAGCAAACAATTTCTTAAACTTTCAACATGCTTCTTTTCTACTCTGTCATTTTTTTTTATTTCTTTGGCAATTTTTTTGTATGAAATAAGACTCATAAAAATTGATGAGCATCCTGTAAATAACGAGTCGTCTAGCCATTTATTATTTTCTTTAGCCCAAAAAATATCTCCATGTTCAGTTTGCGCTGAAAGTGTAAATTTTATTGCTTTGTCTAAAACCGGCCAAAATTCCAGGAGAAAATCTTTTTCTCTGAAATTCAAATAATGATGCCACAATCCAACAGCAATGTATGAGGAAAAATTTGTTTCTTTTAGATTATTTTCTTCATTTGCGTAATAAAGAGAAAACCATGAACCATCAGATTCTTGATTTAGTTTCAGCCAATCATAAGCTTTCTTGGATTCATCTTTGAAGCCGAGAACATCTAGTCCCATAGCTGCTTCTATATGATCCCAAGGATCCAATTTTGACCCAGGTTCCCATCGAATTCCTCCACGAGAATCTTGGCAATTTATTATGTAATCTGCAAATTTAAGATAAGTTTTTTTTTCAAAAATGCTTTTAAAATTATTTTTTTTTGAAATATGCAACGACACTCTTAGCAATTAAAGGTTGAAGTAGAAATTCTAACACTTTTGTAAACAAGGGTTTTTTCATCATATCCCAAACTAAAAATTCATGATATTTTTCTATGATCCAAGATTTTTCTTTTGTGTCCCAAAATAAACATTGCAACCACCAATAGGGAGAATGCAAAGCATGATTCCAATGCCTTTTCCTAAAAATAAAACCCCTAGTTGAAATTGATTCTTTGAATTCCTTATATTTAAAAATTCTCACATGCCCTCCTGGCATTTCTTGATAGGCTGTACTTAATTTCCAACAAATCCACTCGGGAAAAAATTTAGGAACACTTGCAGCAAAAATTCCTCCGGGTCTTAAAATCCTATTAATTTCATCAATTACCTTTTCATAATCTGTTATGTGCTCCAAAACTTCAGAGCAAATGACGTAGTCAAAAGAATTGTCTTCAAAAGGAAGTTTTCTCGCGTCCGTAACTCCAAAATTACAACTTTTCTTGGATGATGTTTCATCAAAATCTTTGAAATTTTTTTTTGCTTTTAAAGTATCTTGAAAATTCATATCAAAGCCAAATACATCCAAATCGCAATACATGTAAGCTCCAAAACAATGTCTTCCCTCGCCGCAACCTAAATCAAGCAAAGTTGATCCTTTAATTGGATCTAAATAATTAATATCAATCGTTTGCATTATGAAAATTTTCTATTTCTGTAAAGTAAACTTCTTCTAATTTTTTTGCCACAACTTCCCAAGAAAATCTTTCTTTAACTCTTTCCAATGCTTTATTTGCAAGTTTTTTTGCATTGTCTGGGGAAGAAAATAACTCTGTTACTGAATTGTAAATCGCTTTTGAATCTTTTGGTGGAATAATAATTCCGCAATCTTTTATTACCTCTGGAAGAGCTCCTCCTGAAGAAGAAATTATTGGAACTCCACAAGCCATAGCCTCTATTGCTGCAAACCCAAAGCCCTCATAGAGAGAAGGTATTACTGCTATTTCAGCTTCGCAATAAGTCTTTCTTAAATTTTCCTGATTTAAGTTCGAAAAAAAATTTACATGCTCTTTAAGGTTGAGTTCATCAATAAGTCGCTCTGTATGTCCCCCTTTTTTTTCTTCGCCAATGATTGATAGAGATATGTCTGGATAAATTTTTATTAACTCAAACAAAGCTTGCAAAAGAAAATCCAATCCCTTCAAAGGAACATCTGCGCTTGCAACAGTCACAATTCTTCTGGATATTTTTCTTACTTTTAGATCGGGATAAAAAACGTCCTGATCAATTCCATTCATTAATCTTTCCATTTTATTTTCTTTTACTCCAAATTCTTCTCGAATATCAACTATCGATGATTTTGACGGCACTAAGATTTTATTTAATTTTTTTGCAACGAATTTCTGCATTGTTAAAAATGAATGCCATCTTCTCATCAACAATTTCAAAAAAATATCATTAGTACTTTGCAGTTGATAATTTAAATCTTTTGATATGGGGTGATGAATAGTTGTTACTAAAGGTTTCTGTTTTTGGAAATCAAGCAACTCATAACAGAGGCTCTGATTATCATGAACAATGTCATATTTATCAATATCATTGCTAAGTACTTTTTTTAAACGTTTACCGAAAGTATAAGGTTCTGGAAAACCTCCAGAATTTATACTCAACCATTCAAATAAATTAATAGGGTCGGTCAAGCTGTTCAGTTGTACATCAAAAAACTTACTTTCCTTTTCGTACAATCCTAAGCTAGGAATTTTAATTAATTTTATTGAAGCACTTAAATCCGGATATGGAGGACCAGAGAAGACATCAACCTCATGACCCAGATCCAAAAGAGCTTTTGAGAGATACTTTACGTAAATACCTTGTCCTCCTGAAAAAGGTTTGCTTCTGTAACTCAGAAAAGCAATCTTAAGTTTTTTCAAGTCGATCCTTTAACTTACTTGAGTATGCCACTCTGGGAAAGATGCTCTTTTTCCTCTGACCTGATCGAAATAATTTTTTTGAAGGATTTCTGTAACACTGCCTCTTTTGCCTGCACCAATTATAGAATCATTCACCTGAGTAATTGGAACAACTTCTGCAGCTGTTCCAGTAAAGAAAAGTTCATCTGCGGAAACAATGTCATGCTCTGTTAAATCAACCACAGAAACCTTGATATCAATTTCTTGTGCGAGAGAAATAATTGCCTTTCTTGTTATGCCATCCAATGAAGCTTCTAAATTCGGTGTCAGCAAAACATTATCTTTCACAACGAATAAATTTTCACCAGAACCCTCTGAAATGAAGTTTTCTGTATCAAGCAATAAGGCTTCATCGTAACCCTCTCTTAGAGCTTCTTTAAGAGCCATCATTGATTTAACGTAATTGCCATTTACTTTAGATCTTGAAACTAGATTTCCTCTTTCTCTCTTATATGAAGATATCTTTACTTTTATTCCTCTCTCAAAAACTTCTGGGGCCATATAACTGGGCCATTCCCATGCAGCAACAATGGTGTGAACTTTTAAATCATCTGCTCTTAAACCCAAACTGCCCGAACCATAAAATGACATAGGTCTGATATATGCCTCCTTGAGATCATTTCTTTTTACAATTTCTATTTGAGCCTTATTTATCTCGTCTACTGTGAAGGGAATTTCCAATTCAACCGCTTTTGCAGAGGCAAATAGCCTTTCGGTATGATCATTGAGTCTGAAAATTTTTGTTCCTTCGGGTGTTTCATAAGCTCTAACTCCTTCAAAAACTCCAAGACCGTAATGCAAAGTATGAGTTAATACGTGAACATTGGCATCTTCTGATTTTATGATCTCTCCATCAAACCAAATAAAACCTTTTTTTTCTGCCAAACTTGTCATAATTAAAAAAAATCCATTATAAAGTGGAAAAACTAATATGAAAGTTAATTCTGATATTTTCCGTGCATACGATATAAGAGGCATTGTTGATGAAGAACTCACTGAAGAAGGAATTTTCTTCATTGGAAAAGCCTTAGGAACTAGTATTATTTCTGAAGGGAGAAATTCTCTATTAACAGCCAGAGATGGCAGAAATTCTGGACTTAGACTGCTTACTCATCTTCATCAGGGAGTTCTATCATCAGGTTGTAATGTGATTGACATTGGTATGGTCCCTACTCCTCTTCTTTATTATGCAACTTTTAAAAGAAAGGAATGTGATGGTGTCATGCTGACTGGCAGTCACAATCCAAAAAACTATAACGGGCTAAAAATTGTCATTGATAGAAAATCTATGACAAGCGAAAAAATTGAAAAACTTAAACAAATGATCAAAGATGAAGAGTATTCAGAAGGCTCGGGAAAAATTACAGAAATAGATATAAAGAAAAACTATCTCTCAGAGCTAAAAGAAAAAATTAACATCGGTTCAAATTTAAAAATTTGTCTTGATTGTGGGAATGGTGTTGGAGGCGCAATTGCTCCTGATGCTTTTAGGCAATTTAATATCGATTTAATTGACATATTTTCGGATGTTGATGGTAACTTTCCTAATCACCATCCGGACCCAAGTAATCCGAAAAATTTAGAGATTTTGCAAAAAAAAGTTATAGAAACTGATGCTGATTTAGGAATTGCTCTTGATGGCGATGGTGATAGGGTTGGCTTAGTCGATAGTGAAGGCGAGATTATTTATCCAGATTTATACATGATGCTGCTCGTTGAAGATATCTTAAAAAAATATAATGAAGGTTGTATTGTTTATGATGTGAAATGTTCTTTAAATTTAAAAAAAATTATTTCCAAGCATAACGGAACTCCTATAATGTCTCGCACTGGTCACTCTTACATTAAGTCAAAAATATTAGAAACTAAGGCTCTCTTAGGAGGAGAAATGAGTGGTCACATTTTTTTTAATGATAGCTGGTATGGTTTTGATGATGCGATTTATTCTGCATTAAGATTAATTGAGGTCTTAGCAAGGAAAGATAAATCTTCTCATAAAGTTTTCAAGGAGTATCCAAGTTTTCATTCGACACCAGAAATAAATATTGAAGTTCCTGAAAACAAAAAATTCAAAATAATTGAACAACTTAGGCCTCTGCTAAAAAGTGAGGAATATAAAGCAATAGAAATAGATGGTATTAGACTGGAAAACGATAACTCTTGGGGTCTTATCAGAGCATCAAATACATCTCCAAATTTAGTTTTAAGATTCGAGGGTAGGACGGAAAAAGATCTTTTAGAAATAAAAAATTATTTTAAAGAGATTCTGTCTAAAATAGAAACTGATTTACAACTTACCTTTCAATGAGTGTTTCCGAAAAAAATGCCCTTAACATTTCGAAAGTCCTAACTGAAGCTCTGCCTTACATAAGAAAATTTAATAATAAAATTATTGTTATAAAGTATGGTGGAAACGCAATGGAAAATACACTTTTAAAAAAAAATTTTGCAAGAGATCTCGTCTTGATGAAAACTGTTGGGATCCATCCAATTCTTATTCATGGAGGAGGTCCCCAGATTAATCATGAATTGAAGAAAAATAAAATTTCTTTTGAATTTGATAGAGGAGTAAGAAAAACCAAGAAAGAAATGATTGGCATTATTCAAAAAGTTCTTGATAACACGATAAATAAAGATATTTCAGATTTAATAAATTTATGGGGTGGGAAGACAAGCAGATTAGTTGGGAAAAAAAATTCACCAATCATAGCAATCAAAGACAAAAGAAGAAATCTTGGTGAGGTTGGTTTAATAAAGGCTATTAATAAGAATAAAATAATTAAATCCATAAAATTAGGGAAAATTCCTGTAATTTCTCCTATAGGTTGGACAAGAAACAA
The DNA here is from genome assembly GCA_902563105.1 of uncultured SAR86 cluster bacterium. Classification (GTDB taxonomy): domain Bacteria; phylum Pseudomonadota; class Gammaproteobacteria; order Magnimaribacterales; family AG-339-G14; genus MEDG-81. The sequence continues at coordinate 112,718 of CACEVU010000001.1, read as the reverse complement.
AATGCCAATGAATATTAACGCTGACTTTGCAGCATGTTCGGTTGCATCATCTTTAAAGGCAGAAAAAATTATTCTTTTAACAGATGTTTCTGGCGTAAAGGGTCTGAACGGAAGGAAAATATCTACAATGAATTTTAAGGAAGCCAAGAAAGTATTAAGAGATAAAAAAAATGTTAAAGGTGGAATGTATCCCAAATTAACAGGAGCTATAGATTGCCTAGAAAAAGGCGTTAAAAATGCGCACATTGTTGACGGCAGAGTTCCTCATTCTGTTTTGATCGAATTGCTTACCGATAAGGGCGTCGGCACATGGATTAGTAGATAAATGGAAAAAAAGAAGCAACGAAAACTGATAATCATGCAATCCCTTGCTTCGATGCTTGAAGAAAAAAATCTTGTAAAAATTACTACAGCCGAATTAGCTAAAAGATCAGAAATTTCTGAAGCAGCAATCTATAAACATTTTCCGAGCAAAAGAAAGGTTTATGAAGAATTGGTTTCTTTTTTTGAAGAAAGTATCTTTACTCGAATAAAGAGTATCAAGGAGGAATCAAAACCTGAAGATGTTCCAGGACAACTTATTTCATTGATTTTAAAATTTTGTGAGATGAATAAGGGATTTTCAAGAATTCTTACAAGAGAAATTTTTACTGCTGATGAATTAAAAATAATTGATAAAGTCTCTAACTGCTTTGAAAAGATTAATATTGAAATAAGACAATCTTTACAAGACTACGAGAGGACTACTAAGAAAAAATTGAACTTAAATTTGTCAACTTCTTGTGATTTACTTTTAAGTTGTTTAGAAGGGCAAATACAATCTTTTGTTAGAAGTAAATTTAAAAAGGACATAAGTTCCTCTTGGGAGGATCAATGGATTTTTTTAAAAAAAGCTATTTTCGTTAATTAAGAAATAGCTCAAATTTTACTTTTTCATCTTCAGGTCTTGCAAGTTCTCCTGTCTCAAGATTTATTTTTCTCGCAATTAGGCCAGATGGTTTTTTAAATTTGCTTTTTGGAATCTTATCAATTATCTCTTGTTTATAATCCAACCAAATGGGTAAAGAAGTTGTACTTCCGAATTCGTTATTGCCTAAACTTGTAGGTTTATCATATCCAAACCAAACAGTTGTGAGAATATTCTCATTGAATCCGGTAAACCATGTGCTTTCTGCATCATTCGATGTGCCAGTCTTTGCAGCAAAATCTTTTCTATTCAGTTGATTAATTTTTCTTCCAGTTCCCCTTTGAGCGGCTTCTTTTAAAATATCATTGACCATGTAGGCAATCCTGGGGTCAATTGTTGATTCTTCATTTTTAGATGGTTTTATGCCATACCATTGAGAAAGAAAATTGCCGGGTATAGATTTTTCATCAGTGAAAACCATTTCTCTTCCGTCAGGAAAAATAATCTTTCTTATAAAATAAGGGGTAACTTTTTTTCCTCCATTTGCAAAGATTGAAAACATTTCTGCATTTTTCAATGGACTTACTCCGTATGATCCCAAAGCTAATGATAAATCGTTTGGAAGCTCTTCTTTATTGAAGCCATATTTTTCCAGAGATTCTTTTGTATCTTTTATGGAAATGGCTTGCAATAGTTTTATGCTAACAACATTTCTTGACTGTACCAAAGCTTCTCTAAGTCTAGTAGGCCCATAAAACTTTCCACTAGCATTACGTGGTCTCCAAATTTCTTCTAAATTTTTGTCTTCAAAGACCAATGGAGCATCAATTATTATGGAAGCTGGATTAAACCCATTTTCAAATGCGGCTGCGTAAAGAAAAGGTTTGAAGTTTGAACCTAGTTGAGGCTTTGACTGAGTTGCTCTATTGAACTGACTATTCTGAAAATTATATCCTCCAACCAAAGCTAAAACCTCTCCAGTGATTGGATTCACACTTACCAAAGCTGATTGTACCTTTGGATGAACTGATATTGAGATCAAATTTTCTTCTTCAGATAACCAAATAAGATCACCACTTTCAAAAAACTCCGTGAAGTTAGTTAACCTCTTATCCTTTCTATTTTCATCTATTCTTGGTCTTATAGAATTCAACAAGTCTTCAAAAAGAATATTTCGTATCTGCCCTTCCTTATTGATGCTTAACATTCTGTTTTTCTCGATAGAAATTAACATCGACGGTTTGTAAGTTTTAAATTCAGCTTGTTTTTCGAGAAAATTCATTACCTCATAAAAGGGATTTTTTGCATCTAGTTCAATCCCAAATTTATCAATGTAAGAAAAAGGGTTATAAGAAAATGCATAGAAAAATTCAGATCTGTTTTTAAAATTTTCGGGTAGCAGGTTTGAGAAGTTTTCGGGTTTTTGAAAACCATGTCTTTGCTCATAGTTCTCAATACCATTTTTTACTGCTTTTCTAGCAGCAGTTTGGTACTTTGAATCGATTGTAGAAATCACTTTAAATCCATCTTTGTATGCTGAAAGTCCATAATTTTGTATGACGTATTTTCTAATCTCTTCAGCAAGATAATCAGCTTCAATTTCGGGAGATATTCCTGAGAATGAAGCTGTAATAGGAGCATTAGATGATTTTTCGTATTCATCCTGATTAATAAATTCCAAGGCCAGCATTCTTCTGAGAACGTAATTTCTTCTGTTAATAGCTTTTCTTGGATTTACTAAAGGATTTATTCTTGACGGTGCCTTTGGTAAAGCTGCAATCATTGCATATTGCTCCAAAGTTAGGTCTTCAAGAGCTTTGTCATAATATATTTCTGCTGCTGCCTTGATACCATAAGCTCTATTTCCAAGAAAAATTTGATTTACATAAAGTTCAAAAATTTCTTCTTTGGAATAATTTAAATCTATTTTCAAAGCTGTAAAGATTTCTTTTAATTTTCTTTCAAATGTCCTCTCTTTCGTTAAGACATAATTTCTTGCTACTTGCATTGTTATTGTTCCGCCGCCACTAACTATTTCTCCTTCCCTCAAAAATTGATACGCAGCCCTCAACAAACTAAAAATATCTATGCCTGTATGATTAAAATATTCACTATCTTCCGCTGCCAAGAATGCTTTTACGAAAGTATCTGGAATTTCATCGAACTTGAGTTTTGTTCGATGGATTTCTCCAAATTCTCCAATGAGTTTTTCATCGCTTGTGAAAATTTTTAAAGGGATTTGTAATTCAACAGAGGCTACTTCCTCAGATGAAGGAAGATCAGGAGCAAAATAAAGGTAAATACCCAATGAAATTTGAATAGGTAGTAAAATTAAAATCAATAACAAATAAAAAAATTTTGATTTAAAAAGATTAGTCATCATTTGAGGTAAACTTATTTGGATATTCTAGTCTAAGAGATAAGTTTATGAAGATTTTTTTAATTGGTCCTATGGGAACGGGTAAATCAACCACAGGAAAGAATTTATCTGAACGGTTAGGGTATGATTTTTTTGATACAGATAAGTTGATTGAAAAAGAACAAGGAGAAAAAATTAAAGAAATATTTAAGGCAAATGGAGAAGACTTTTTTCGAAACAGAGAGTCAGAAATTTTGATAAAAACTAAAAATTTCAAAAATGCAGTTATTTCAACTGGCGGAGGGATAGTTGAAAAAATAGAAAATCGAGTTTTTTTAGAAAACGAAAGAAAGGTTATCTTTCTAGATTCTTCTGTTGAAAGGCAATTTGAACGAACAAAAAATAGTTCAAAAAGACCTCTTTTGGAAGAAGGAGACAGTTTTAAAATATTGAAAAACCTTTATGAAAAAAGAATTGATTTATACGAATCAGTTAGCGACTTAAAGATATCTATGGATAACTTAGATGAGGAGATAATCCTAAGCAAAATTGAAAATTTTTTAGAGCATGACAACATTAAAAGTTAAAACTGATTCAAAAAAATATGAAATCCATTTGGGACATGGTCTTGTAGACAAAATATCTCTTAAGAGCTTGGTTGGGAAAAAAGAAGTTCTGCTATTAATTGATAATAAAGTACCAAAACCTTTTGTTAAAAAGGTAGAAAATAATATTAAGAAATCTTCTGCAGCCAGAATAAAGTTACTGACAGTAAATGCTTCGGAAAAGAATAAAAACTTTTTATACATATCTAGAATTTATGATTTTCTTATAAAAAATAACTTTTCGAGAGATTCATTAATCATTGGCATTGGCGGAGGAATTACTTGCGATATTACAGGTTTTGTTGGCTCTACTTTTTTGAGAGGTATAGATTTCCTACTGATACCAACTACTCTGCTCTCTCAAGTGGATGCAAGCATTGGCGGGAAAACTGGAGTAAATCATAAAGGTTTCAAAAATATGATTGGCACCTTTAACCAACCAAGAAAAGTAATTATTGATACTTCCTGTTTAAAAACCCTTCCCAAATTGGAGATTTTATGCGGATTGATGGAAATTATAAAACATGGAGTAATTGCAGACTCTGGGTTTTTTAAATGGATAGAAAAAAATTTAAACCAAATTTTGACTCTAAAACCACAATATATTCAAAAAGCTGTTAAGAGGTCAATTGAAATCAAGGCAGACGTAGTCACGAAGGATGAAAAAGAATTAGGTCTTCGAGCTATTTTAAATTTTGGACACACTTTTGGACACGCTTTAGAAACAATAGGAGAAAATAAACTTTATACTCATGGAGAAGCAGTCGCCTTGGGCATGTTAGCAGCTTGCAAACTTTCTGAAATCTCAGATGATTTCAGCGAAAAATCATCAGAACGAATCTCCTCCTTGATTAAAAAAACTGGCATAAATGTAAAATTAAAGAAAAAAATAAATAACAAAAAGTTAATCAAACTTATGCATTCCGATAAAAAAAGCAATCAAGGAAGATTAAAATTCATTTTGCTGGAAAAAATAGGTACAGCGAAGATCAAAGTCATAAACAATAATCAAGTTATAGAAAAAGCTATAAAAAATAGCTTATTTTATTAGGAAAAGTTATATGCACTATTTTGGTGCATAATGTAGATTATTTATCTGGTAAATTTATATCCCTGAAATTATGGGGGCATTTCACATGCCTTAAAAGTGACGCATCGTCCATGCGTTAAAAGGGCATGTTACTAGATAGAGATGTAGGTAATGTGTGCTAAAAAAAGAAAAACAAAATAATCTTCTGCAAAGGCCTCGAGAAAAAGGTCTTTATAACCCTGAGTTTGAAAAAGACTCTTGTGGAGTTGGACTCGTAGCAAATATCAAGGGAGTTCCATCAAGAGAGATCATGGAAAATGCCTATCTGATAAATTCTAGGATGGATCACAGAGGCGGATGTGGATTTGAGGAAAATACAGGAGATGGAGCTGGAATTTTGATGGCCCTCCCAGATTCTTTTTTTCAAAAAGAATCTGAAAAATTAAATATTTCGCTTCCAAAATATGGAGAATATGCGGTTGGAAATATCTTTCTACCCCAAAAAAAGAGCGAAAGAAAATTATGTAAAAAACTGATTGAGAAAACCATCAAAAGTGAAGGCCAAACGTTTCTAGGCTGGCGAGAAATACCTGTTGATTCTGTGAAAGCAGACGTTGGACCTGCTGCAAAAGACTGTCAGCCTGTTATGGAACAAGTGTTCATAGGAAAGTCCAAAAAGCTAGACCAAGATCAATTTGAAAGAAAACTCTATTTGATAAGAAAAATTTTTAGTAATCGTCTTCGTTATAAAGAAGATTTATCACAAGGCCTAATGCTCTATGCTTGTAGCCTCTCATCGAGGCTTATTGTCTATAAAGGCATGCTTACTCCTGCCCAACTTTTTCCTTTCTTTCCAGATTTAGAGAACGAATCTTTCGAAACTCATTTGGCTATGGTGCATTCAAGGTTTAGCACTAATACCTTTCCCTCTTGGGACAGAGCTCAACCTTGTAGATACATGTGTCACAACGGTGAAATAAACACTCTTAAAGGGAATGTTAATTTAATGCGTGCCAGGCAGGGTAAGGCTGAAAGTAGCCTTTTTGGAAGTAAGATTAAAAAACTTTTTCCAATCGCAGAAGCAGACTGCTCAGACTCAGGAAGTTTTGATAACGTTTTAGAACTTTTGATCATGTCGGGTAGATCTCTTCCAGAGGCAGCAATGATGATGATTCCTGAAGCTTGGCAAAACGATAAAGAAATGTCGAAAAAAAAGAAAGATTTTTACGAATATTCTTCCTCACTAATGGAGCCGTGGGACGGCCCTGCTTCAATAGTTTTTACAGACGGTACTCAAGTTGGAGCAGTGCTAGATAGAAATGGATTAAGGCCAAGTAGATATTATGTAACAAACGATGACAAGGTAATTATGGCATCAGAAGTTGGTGTATTACCTGTGAATACTAAAAGTGTCTTGAAAAAAGGAAGGCTCCAACCAGGAAAAATGTTTTTAATTGACTTTGAAAAAGGAAGATTGATTCCCGATGAAGAAATAAAAAAACAGGTTTCAAGCCAACATCCTTATGGTGAGTGGAATGGCAACCAAATAGTCAATCTTAGAGACCTAAAGGCTGAAAAGAGCTTTGATTCAATATCAGATTTGATTCCAAAAATGCAAGCTTTTGGATATACAACCGAAACATTAGAATTCATGTTGCTGCCTTTAGTGTCAGAACTTCGTGATCCCTTGGGGTCTATGGGAAACGATGCAGCTCTAGCCTGTCTTTCAGACAAGCCAAGAATGATTTACGATTACTTTAAACAACTTTTTGCTCAGATAACTAATCCTCCAATTGATTCAATTAGAGAAGAAGTGATTATGTCTCTTGAGTGTCTAATTGGACCAGAAGGAAACCTGCTTTCAACTGTTGAAAAAAACGCTCATAGGCTTAAATTAGATCATCCCATTCTATCTAACGAAGATTTTTTAAAGATAAAACATTTGAATTCTCAAGGTTGGAAATCAAAAACTATAGATATTACATATGAAAAAAAACATGGAACCAAAGGGTTAGTAAATGCTCTAAATAGAATATGTAAAGAGTCTGAAGATGCTATAAGCGAAGGATTTTCTTTTATTATTTTGTCAGATAGAAATATCAGCTCAAAAAAAATTGCCCTCAGTTCACTCTTAGCATGTTCGACTGTTCATCATCACTTGGTCAAAAAAGAAAAGAGAACTCAAATAGGAATTATCCTGGAATCTGGTGAGGCCAGGGAAGTCCATCATCATTGCTTACTTATTGGTTACGGAGCAGATGCCATAAATCCTTATTTGGCTTTTGAAGTGTTAAATAAATCCTTGAAAGACGGAGCAATTAAAGATGAAACTTTAAAAAATTCAAAAGATTTAGCAAAAGCTTATAAAAAAGGTGTGGCCAAAGGGATGCTTAAAGTTATGGCCAAAATGGGTATTTCGACCTTACAGTCTTACAAAGGAGGACAAATCTTTGAAGCAGTTGGATTAGCAGACGAAATAATTAAAAAATCCTTTCCTGGTACTCCAAGCAGGGTTCAAGGAGTAAGTTTTGAAGTTCTATCAGAAGAAGTGGAAAGACGACATGCCATTGGTTTTCCTAAAATAAAGCAAGATAAAGTTACCGTTCTGCCAAATCCTGGAGATTACCATTGGAGAAACGGCGGTGACTCTCATATGTGGGATCCTAAATCTATCTCAGCATTACAACTTGCTTCTCGGAATAACGATGAATCTGCCTATTGGAATTTTTCGAACCATGCTAACGAACAAACTACCAAAAGTAGCACTTTGAGAGGATTAATGAGCTTCAAGTTTATTAAAAATCCAATCCCGTTAGAAGATGTAGAAAGTGAAAAAGAGATTGTAAAAAGATTTGCTACTGGAGCAATGTCTTTGGGATCTATTTCTACGGAAGCTCATGAATCGCTTGCTCTTGCAATGAATAAATTGGGCGGAAAATCAAATACTGGAGAAGGTGGAGAAGATCCTGTCAGGTTCGAACCGATGGAAAATGGCGAGTCAAAAAGGTCAGCCATTAAACAGGTAGCTTCAGGGAGATTCGGTGTAACAATGTGGTACCTAACGAACTCAGACGAGTTGCAAATTAAAATCGCTCAAGGTGCTAAGCCCGGTGAAGGTGGAGAATTGCCAGGTACTAAAGTTGATGAATACATTGCAAAAATCAGGCATTCTACTCCAGGTGTAGGATTGATAAGTCCTCCTCCGCATCATGATATTTATTCTATCGAAGACATTGCACAACTTATTCATGATTTAAAAAATGCCAATCGCTCAGCTAGAATAAGTGTCAAATTAGTCTCTGAAATTGGTGTAGGAACAATTGCCTCTGGAGTTGTGAAGGCTAAAACGGATCACCTTGTAATTGCAGGTCATGATGGAGGAACAGGCGCATCTCCTTTGACCTCAATAAAACATGCTGGGCTTCCTTGGGAACTGGGTATTGCAGAAACGCATCAAACTTTGGTTATGAATAATCTTCGTTCAAGAGTTGTGCTTCAGACAGATGGGCAATTGAAGACAGGAAGAGATGTTGCAATCGCTGCTATTTTAGGAGCTGAAGAATTTGGCTTCTCTACAGCGCCACTAGTTACTTTGGGTTGTATTATGATGAGGAAGTGCCATTTGAATACTTGCCCTGTAGGAATAGCCACTCAAGATAAAGAGCTGAGAAAAAAATTCAACGGCAGTCCTGAAAATGTTATCAATTACCTTTTCATGGTAGCAAAAGAGCTTAGAATAATTATGTCCAAGTTGGGCATCAGAAAAGTTGACGATTTAATTGGAAGAGTAGATCTTCTGGAAATGGAAAAAGCACTTAATCATTGGAAAAGAGATGGGCTGGATTTAACAAAGATTTTAACTCCTGCAGAAATTATTTTTAAGGATACTGAAGTGTTCAATACCAAAAAGCAGAACCATAATCTTGAGAAGTCTCTTGATATGTCTCTATTCAGATCAATAAGAAACAATATCGAAAAGAAACAGAAAATAAATATTAATATGGAAATAGGAAACACAAATAGAGTGTTTGGCACTATTCTTTCTAACGAAGTTTCTAAAATATGGGGAGCGAACGGCTTACCAAACGATACCTTAAATATAAATCTCAATGGTAGTGCTGGACAGAGTTTTGGAGCTTGGATTACTAAGGGAATCACTCTTAATTTGGAGGGCGATGCTAATGATTTCGTTGGCAAAGGTCTCTCTGGCGGAAAGATCATTATTTATCCTCCCAAAGACAGTAATTTTGTTCCCGAAGAAAATATTCTTTTAGGAAATGTTGCTTTATACGGTGCTACTGATGGTGAAGCATATTTTAGAGGAATTGCAGCTGAGAGATTTTGCGTACGTAATAGTGGAGCTAAAGTTGTTGTTGAAGGTATTGGCGATCATGGTTGTGAATACATGACTGGCGGAAGAGCAGTAATACTAGGCGAAACTGGAAGAAACTTTGGTGCTGGTATGAGTGGTGGAATTGCTTATGTTTACGATCCAAAAGGAAGATTTATAAGAAAGTGCAATCTAAGTACGTTTGATTTAGAAGATTTAGTAATAAAAGAAGATGTTGAAGAGTTAAAAAAACTAATAAGCAATCATTTAAAATATACTAAATCTGATGTCGCTGAAAAGATTTTATCAAATTGGAATCAGGAGTTAAAAAACTTTACTAAAGTTATGCCAACTGACTACAAAAGAGTATTACAAGAAATGGATTTAAAGAAACAAAAGGTAAGCTGATAGATGGGCAAAGTAACCGGATTTAAGGAGTTTGATAGAGCAGTTGAGCCCTATCGCCCTCCAAAAAAAAGAATTTTAGATTTCAAAGAAATTTACACTGACCATGATGAGCCTCTTTTAGGGACCCAAGCTTCTAGGTGCATGAATTGTGGGGTACCTTTCTGCCAGTCTGGAGAGGGTTGTCCAGTTTATAATCTAATTCCTGAATGGAATGACTTAGTTTACAACGAGAAATGGGAGGAAGCCTTCCATCGTTTGATGAAAACAAACAATTTTCCTGAAGTAACAGGTAGAGTTTGTCCTGCTGTTTGCGAGGGCGCTTGTGTTCTTGGCATTACAGAAACTCCGGTAGCGATTAAAAATTTAGAGTTTGCTATTGCTGATAAAGGAATCGAATCAGGCTGGATCAAAGCCAATCCTCCTAAAAAAAGAACTAATAAAAGAATTGCAATCGTAGGATCAGGTCCTGCGGGACTCTCAGCTGCACAACAACTTAATAGCGTTGGTCACAACATCGAAGTTTATGAAAGAGCTGATCGAATTGGTGGCTTAATGATGTACGGCATACCCAATATGAAACTAGATAAGTCAATCATAGACATGAGAATTGAAATTATGGAAGAAGAAGGTATTAAGTTTCATGTTAACAAAAATATTGGAGGAGCCGATAGCAATTCCATCTCTATGGAAAAACTTATTGAAGAGAACGATATTGTTCTATTAACTACTGGCGCAACCAAACCAAGAGATTTGCCTATCAAGAATCGTGAAGGTTCAGGCGTTTATTTTGCAATGGAATTTCTTGGTCAAAATACAAAAAGCTTGTTAGATCATGACCTCAGAGAAAAAGATTTTATTGATGCTAAAGGAAAAGACGTTATTGTGATCGGAGGAGGTGATACTGGAAATGACTGTTTGGGAACTTCTTTGCGACATGGTTGCAAAACTTTAACTAATTTTGAGATTCTTCCTGAAATGCCTGCTGAGAGAATGGATAACAATCCTTGGCCTCTTTTTCCTCGAGTATATAAAGTTGATTATGGACACGAAGAATCAAGAGAGGTCTTTGGTAAAGATCCAAGAGAATACTCTGTGTCTGGGAAAGAATTTTTACGAGACAAAAATGGCAAGTTAACAGGAATAAAAACTGTAAAGGTCGACAAGGACTTTAAAGAAATACCAAACACAGAAAAAATTTGGAAAGCCGACTTAATTCTCTTAGCGATGGGATTTTTGGGCCCAGAACATTATTTAAATGAAAATCTCAACCTTGAGCTTGATGAGAGATCCAATTTCAAAGCCGATCACAATGTGCATAAGACTTCTCATCCAAAAGTATTTGCAGCAGGAGACTGTCGAAGAGGTCAATCCTTAGTTGTTTGGGCAATCAACGAAGGCAGAGCAGCAGCTAGAGAAGTAGATCTTCATCTGATGGGCGCTACGACTTTAGAGTAAATTTTTTTACCGATCAGAGCTCTCGTTATCCTTTAGACGAAAGATTTCCAGGAAAAAATTAGATCCAAGTAACCTTGCTAAAAGTCCCTGTAGTGCAATAGAAAATATCCCTATTGAGCCCAGGAGTTAAAAACATGCCGTTTGCTAATCTCGCATTTACTTTTACTCGACTTAATAATTCTCCGCTTGAAACATCGACTACGATTAATTCATCTTCGCCATTTTCAAAATTATTAATCACTAGTTCTCCTGATTCTGGGAAAACTACTGGTTGCATTGTGGGGCGTGCATCTAGATGCCAGGAAACTGACAAATTTTGGTCTTTGGAAGAAATTCCAGCTAAGCCTCCATTTATGCTATCCCAGGCAATGCATACCTGAAATTCCGGAACATTTACCGGTGGAGCGATTATTCCTCCGCCATCTTTATCAAAAGGTTCAATAGCCATCATCTCACTAGTTGTTAAATCAAGCTTTATCAATCTTTGTTTGCCTTTCCAAGGCGCAGGATTTCTCCAACTCAAATGCGTATTTTCAGCAACTCTTCCGTTTGGATTTACGCCATAGATGGATCGAACGGATTCTATATCGCCATTATCCATTACCCATAAACTTCCATCTGAAATACATCCATCCCAAGCTAATCCTTGTGACTGCTTTGAATCTCTGTAGAGAGGTTGCCAGTCTTCATCTAATTCAAGAGAATCAGATAGAACCTTGACTCGCCAAATTTTTTCTATTCCGGGAATGTAAACAAATTCGCCCTCTTCAGTAAGATCACAAGCTATTCTCCCCATTGATCCCTCAGGTAAAGTAAAAGGCTCATGTAAAAGTTCTAAAGTATCAGGATTTAATCGAGTAATTGTAGAATTTTCCTGGTTTTCTAAACGACAATCCTTAGTGATTATTGTACCGTCTGATAAAATCAATAAGCCATTGTGAGCCTGATTGATAGGTAATTTTCTTTCTAAAAGCACATCACAGTTGGGGTTAAGGACATGCATATAATTTCCATTAACTTTTATGATATTGCCGTTTTCATGTGCTGCGATTGCTCCACACCACACGTGATCTCCACAAGGTAATTTGGGACTTTCACTTAAAACTTCTAAAGTTTCCGGATTAATTTTTTGCACCCAACCATAAGGTTTCGGGCCATTGAAGTATGGCATTGTTCCTCCAAGAAAAAATTCATCCTCTTCTCTTTGGATAACCATCACATTCCATTTATCTGAAGATTTTGTGATTACTTCAGTTTTTGAATTTTTAGCAGACAATCTCCCCAAGGCAGATTTTTGTCTTCTATTTCCGCCGCATTCTACAGGCCATGGCGAGTCAAAATAACCTGGTAGTTTTTGCTCTCTATCTGAAATTTTTTTCAAAATTATCTAAATTTATGATTATTTTTTTGATTTAATTTTTCGCATAAGCCCTTCTTGAATTGCAGAAGCGACAAGTTTTCCATCTTCAGTATAGACAGTGCCTCTATTGAAACCCTTTGCATTACTCGCACTTGGACTGTCTGTTACATAAAGCAACCATTCGTCTGCCCTAAAAGGTCTATGAAACCACATAGCGTGATCGATACTAGCTGACATAACTCTCCTGTTCATCCCGCCCCAACTTATGCCATGTGGAAGCTGGGCGGTACTTAAAAGCCCGAAGTCCGATGCATATGCAAGAATGTTTTGATGAACCAAGATATCATCAGGCAGCTTGCCATTAGCTTTCATCCAAGTATGTTTATAAGGAGGTTTTTTTTCAGAATTTAAAGGACTATATTGCTCTACAGTTCTAAGTTCAACAGCCTTTTCTCTTAAAAAACCATCTCTGTATTCTTTAGGGATTTCTTCTATCATTGATTCTCTGAGCTCTCGTTCGCTTTGTAAATCGTTTGGCCCTGGTACGTCAGGCATATCAAATTGGTGTTCAAAGCCTCCTTCATCGATCTGAAAAGAAACAATCATATTAAATATCACTTCGCCGTTTTGAATAGCATCTACAGTCCTAGTGGTAAAACTACCTCCATCTCTGATTCTTACTACGTTGTAAACGATTGGTATATCAATTCTGCCAGGTCGTAAAAAGTACGCATGAAAAGAATGTGCATATCTTTTTTCTTCTATTGTATTGTAAGCTGCGCTCAGTGACTGGCCGAGGACCTGTCCACCAAAAACTCTTCCCCAAGCTGTTTTTTCACATTCCCCTCTGTAGAGATTTTCCTCCAATTTTTCTAAATTTAAAGTCTTTACAAGATCATCTAAACTTTTTTGAGAGGTCATTACTTAAGAATCCTCGATAGTGTGATCAACATCAGTAGCGGGTTTATCGGACATAGGTTTTCCAACAGATATTGCTGGTACTCCAGCTACAGTGGTATTAGGCATAACGTCTGATAAAACTACACTTCCTGCTGCTACTTTAGCTCCCTTGCCAATTTCAACATTTCCAAGAATCTTCGCTCCGGAACTTATAAGAACTCCTTCACGAACTTTTGGGTGTCTATCTCCAGTTTCTTTACCTGTTCCTCCAAGAGTAACGCCTTGAAAAATTGAAACATCATTTTCAATAACAGAGGTTTCACCAACAACGATTCCAGTCGCATGATCAAGCATTACTCCTTGGCCTATTTTTGCACTCGGATGAATGTCTACCCCATAAACCACTGAGCTTCGGCTTTGCAAAAAGAATGCAAAAACCTCTTGCTTCGATAGCATAAAATGGTTGGCAACACGATGTGCTTGAAGTGCTGCAAATCCCTTGGAAAATAAAAGAGTGAAGACAAATCCTTTTGTGGCAGGATCTCTATCATTTATTGCTTTTAGATCATCAATAGCTCTTTCTAAGAAAACGGGATCAGAAAAAACTTCTCTAAATTTATTGTTTAAATTATTTTTTGAATATTCTTTTGAGGAAAGATCAACAGATATTTTTGCTGATAAAGAATCTTGCAAATTATCGTAAGCAAAGATTTTTTTTTCAAATAAAGTTTCTGATTCTGGTTCTAAGGAAATTTTATTTTTACTTTCCTTGAGAATTTCAGACCAGATTTCTTCTACAATATGCATACTATAAATTTAATCCGCAAGTCTAAGACAAGTTCGATGAAAATTACATATTTTCTTGCTGTTTTTTTCTAAAAAAGGATAATAATGATTCATTTTTGAGACAACAAACCTTATGAAATTCGATAATTTTTCAATTCAAGAACCTGATGCAAGTGTCAAAGTAAAAGATACATTTGAAATTTCTTCAGATTTGAAAGTAGATTCATTTTCGTCTAGCAATGAATATGTGCCAAAATTTGATCCCGATTATTGCTTTGATAAGGCAACAACCCTATCTATTCTGGCTGGCTTTCAAAATAACCGGAGAGTTATGGTGCAAGGATTGCATGGGTCAGGAAAATCTACACACATTGAACAAGTTGCAGCAAGGTTGAATTGGCCTTGTATTAGAATTAACTTAGACAGTCATATTAGCAGGATTGACTTGCTCGGAAAGGATGTAATTGCAATCGAAGAAAGCAAACAAATAACAAAGTTTCAAGAAGGCATATTACCTTGGGCAATTCAAAATCCAGTAGCTTTAGTTTTTGACGAATACGACGCAGGACGTCCAGACGTAATGTTTGTTATCCAAAGAGTTCTAGAAGTTGAAGGAAAACTAACCTTACTTGATCAAAATAGAGTTTTGACGCCTCACCCCTACTTTAGACTCTTTGCTACAGCAAATACTGTAGGCCTTGGCGATAGCACAGGCTTATACCATGGAACTCAACAAATAAATCAAGGTCAGATGGATAGATGGCATATTGTTTCTCCTCTTAATTACTTATCTGAAGATCTCGAATTAAAAGTTATTCTTTCTAAGGTTAAATCTTTAAATAACAAAAAGGGGCAGTCAACTGTCAAAGCAATGATTGCTCTAGCAAATTTAACCAGAGAAGGTTTTAAAAACGGAGACATATCTAATTTGATGTCTCCAAGGACAGTTATAAGTTGGGCTGAAAATTTCTCAATCTTTAATGATGTTGGTAATTCTTTTGAACTAAGCTTTCTTAATAAGTGTGACGAAACAGAAAAATCTATTATTGCTGAATATTTTCAAAGATGCTTTGATTCAGAAACAAGTGATTCTATTCTAAATTTAGTAGAACAAGGTTGAATCAAAAATCAAAAGACCAAAACGTAAAGGATGTCATCAACGCTTCCAGTAGAGCGATATCAAAAGACAAAAACTTACATGTAGAAGTTTCTTACAATCAAGCAATTGCTGGCCCTGAACACAATGTCCAAGAAAATCTAAAGTCGATTCAACTTTCAAGAGGAGATGCTGACAAACAAGCTCTCCTTCAAAAATATAAATTGATTGAAAGACCTCTTACATCTACAGGTAATTCAGAATTGGATTACTTGTTAAGAGATTTTGAAGTAATTAGAGCTGAAATTCTGGGATCCAAAGACTTTTTAGGGGTAAAACAAAATCTTCGAAATCTTTTTTTAGAAAGTCTTTCTCAACAGACAATTGAAAGCAAAGAAGAAGCCTTAAAAATTGCTGTTGAAATAAATCTTAAAAATAAAATCTTAAAACAAAAAAATAATAAATTAGAAGAAGTCTTTATTAAACCTTGGGAAAAGCTTTTGTCAGAAGTTGAGCCTGAATTCAAACTCGCCAAAAAATACCTGAGTGATAAAGACAAATTCAATGAACATCTGATATCTTTATTCGAGAAATTAGGTTTTGAATTTGAGAATCCAGAAATGGATGATCCAAAATCTGATTCTGAAGAAGATAATGAAGATGATGAGGAAGATAGTTCTTCTGAACAGGAACAAGAACAGGAACCTGACGATGATTCATCAGAAATTGATGATGATAGTGAAACAGAAATAGAAGATTTTGAAGTTGAAGATGGCGATGTCGATGATACAGATGATTGGGTTGAAAATAGATCTAAACTTGAAGAGTTAATTGCTTTAAATCAAAATCAAGAATACAAAGTATTTTGTAAAGATTTTGATGAAATTGTGGATGCCAATAATTTATGCTCATCAGAAGAATTAAAAAGGTTACGAGACAGATTAGATCAATTAATTGATCCTTCAAAATCAGTCATCTCAAAATTAGCAAATAGATTACAAAGACTGCTGCTAGCACAACAAAGAAGATCCTGGGAATTTGATAAAGAGGAAGGTATTTTAGATTCATCTAAATTACATAAGATCATTACAGATCCTTTAACGCCCTTAAGTTTCAAAACTGAAAAAGAAACGTCATTTAAAGATACTGTCCTTACCATGTTAGTTGACAGTTCGGGTTCAATGAGAGGTCGGTCAATGACAACCGCAGCTATTTCGGCAGACATAATTGGATCTACCCTGGATAAATGCAACATCAAAACTGAAATCCTTGGTTTTACGACAAAGCATTGGAAAGGTGGTGATAGCAGAAAGCTTTGGGTTGAATGTGGCAAACCAAGTGCACCAGGCAGATTGAATGATCTAAGGCATATCATCTTTAAACCTGCGGACTTAGCATGGAGAAGAGCAAAAAAAAATTTAGGATTAATGTTAAGGGAAGGACTTTTAAAGGAAAATGTTGATGGTGAGGCTCTTTTATGGGCTTCATCAAGATTGATGAAAAGACCAGAACAAAGAAGGATTTTAATGGTTATCTCAGACGGTGCTCCTGTAGACGACAGTACCTTATCTACAAACTCAACAAGTTACCTTGACAACCACTTAAAACAAGTAATCTCTGAGATCGAAAATAAAACTGAACTTGAATTAATTGCAATTGGAATAGGTCATGATGTTACAAAATATTATAAAAAGGCTGTGACAATACATAGAGCTGAAGAACTGGGGAATGTCATGTTAGAACAATTAACAGATTTATTTAAAGAGAAATAAGGTTTAGATTTTACAAAAAGAGGCATATAATTTAATTATGAAAATTACAAATGTAGACGGACCTCCTGGATTTCAGGAATTTGATGATATTGAAGACCGTATGTCTTCAGAACATGTTGAAGACGTTAGAGAGATCTTCAACACTCCATTGACTGGATCTTATAACTGGGATTACACAGTGGCTGACAATAGGATAAAAAGATTGTATGAATTGGGAAAAGAACTGAATTGGAACGGATCTATTGACCTTGATTGGTCAAATCACATTAAACGTGGTGATTTGCCTGTAAAACCAGAATTTGATGACTTAGGCAATGTATATCCTGAGTACAATGACATGTCAGAAGAAGAAAAAAGTGAAGTTAGCTGGCATGCCTCAGCTTGGGGATTAAGCCAATTTTTACATGGTGAACAAGGCGCTCTACTTGTTGCTTCACAATTAGTATCTTGCGCCCCAACATATCAAGCTAAGCTTTACGCAGCTTCGCAATGTTTCGACGAAGCAAGACATGTAGAAGTATTTAATAGGTATTTACAAGATGTAATGGGAATGTCCTACCCTATTTCACCAAGTTTAAAAGCTCTTCTTGATAAAGGGCTCACTGACCCAAGATGGGATTTAAAATTTATCGCAATGCAAATTATTATTGAAGGCTTAGCACTTGCTGCTTTTCAATCAACAAAAATGAGTACGAGTTGTCCTTTGCTTAGAGATCTTACCCATTACGTAATCCGGGATGAGGCTAGACATGTTACTTTTGGAATAAACTATTTAGAAGATTTCAATAAAACTCTTTCTAAAGACGAGATCGAAGATCGTGCTAGATTTGCATACGAAGCTTGTGTGATCATGAGAGACAGAATTCAAAATTACGAGTTAGGCAAAAAGTTCTTTGGCTATTCTGAACAAGAAGCTAGAGAAGCAATTCTTAAGTCAGGGGTTAATGATGACTTCAGAGGGCTTTTATTCAACAGAGTTATGCCTAATCTGAAAAAAATTGGACTCTTAACAGAATCTGTTCGTCCTCTCTATGATGAGTTAGGATTATTAGAATACGAAGTCGCTCCAAGTGATTTTGAAATTGATTGGGCTGAAATTTCCAAACCTTTAGAGTCTTCTGATGAGATTGAAACTCAAGCAGAAGAACAAGCTGAAGTAATAAAGGAAATGTTTCATAATCATTAAACTTTTTCTTAAAAAAGTTTTTCTACTATTTTGAGTATTTAAACTTTTTTAGGTCGATTAGATCTTTTTTTTTCAATACAGTAATCATCTGAGATGAGTAACATTGACGTAGGAATTGACTTTGGAATTACAAATTCAGATATTGTTACAAAGTCAGGAAAAAATCTTTCTTTCAAATCTCAAAAAAGTGAAAAAAATATTCACTTATCTTTAAATAGCATATTAAAAAATTTACAAAAAGATTCAAAAATCAAGAATGTATTTGTTACTGGCGGAAGGCACTTAGATCTTCCAAATAATTTTGATGGCTTAAATGTAATAAAAAAAAATGAGGTAGATTGTATCGGGTCTGGAGCAAGAAAACTTTCTCTGTTAGATTCTAATTTTTTGGTATTGAGTTGTGGATCAGGTACAGCATGTGTAGCTCATCAAAATAAAATTTCTAAACATTTAGGAGGAACTGGTCTTGGGGGAGGAACAATTAGAGGATTGTGTAAATTAACTATTGGGATAGACGATCCTGAAGAAATTGATGAATTGTCCAGAAAAGGAAGTCAAATTGGAGATTATTCTTTAAAAGACGTTGTATCAGGACCAATTGGTAACTTGCCTGAAGATAGTATTGCTGTTCACTTAGGAAATATAGATATGATGGATAAATTAAAAAAAGAGGACATTTGCAGGTCTATCATTTACCTTGTAGCAACAAATATAGCAAGATTAGCCGCAACAGCAGCTCTTGCAGCTAAATTAAAAGAAGTAGTTGTTGTAGGAAGATCGCCAAATTATTATTTATATAAAGAAATTCTTACAAAATGGATTGAATTTTCTGGTCTAGAAGTAATATTTCCTGACAATGGGGAGTTTTCTACCGCACTGGGCGCTTTAGAAGATTAACTAGAAGCCCGACGATGTCCTACTCTTGCATGGACGAACCATACTACCATCGGCGCTAAGTGGTTTCACTTCTGAGTTCGGAATGGAATCAGGTGGGACACACTTGCTAATGTCATCGGGCAAAATTCTAGTTGTGTATTGATGATCCTTTTCAAATTTTAGCTTTATTAACTTTATTAACATAAAGTATTAAGTAAGCCTCACGAGCAATTAGTACAGGTTAGCTCAATGCCTTACAGCACTTACACACCCTGCCTATCAACGTCCTAGTCTTGAACGGCTCTTCAGGAACCCGAAGGTTCAGGGATATCTTATCTTGAGGTAGGCTTCCCACTTAGTTGCTTTCAGCGGTTATCCTTTCCGAACATAGCTACCGGGCAATGCCACTGGCGTGACAACCCGAACACCAGAGGTTCGTTCACTCCGGTCCTCTCGTACTAGGAGCAACTCCTCTCAAATATCCAACGCGCACGGCAGATAGGGACCGAACTGTCTCACGACGTTCTAAACCCAGCTCGCGTACCACTTTAAATGGCGAACAGCCATACCCTTGGGACCTGCTCCAGCCCCAGGATGTGATGAGCCGACATCGAGGTGCCAAACACCCCCGTCGATGTGAACTCTTGGGGGGTATAAGCCTGTTATCCCCGGCGTACCTTTTATCCGTTGAGCGATGGCCCTTCCATTCAGAACCACCGGATCACTATGACCTACTTTCGTATCTGCTCGACTTGTCAGTCTCGCAGTTAAGCATCCTTTTGCCATTGCACTCATTGCATGATGTCTGACCATGCTGAGGATACCTTCGTACTCCTCCGTTACTCTTTAGGAGGAGACCGCCCCAGTCAAACTACCCACCACACACTGTCCTCAACCCGGATAACGGGTCTAAGTTAGAACCTCAAATGTATAAGGGTGGTATTTCAAGGACGACTCCACATAAGCTGACGCCTATGCTTCAAAGTCTCCCACCTATCCTACACATATAAATTCAAAGTCCAGTGTGAAGCTATAGTAAAGGTGCACGGGGTCTTTCCGTCTTGCCGCGCGTATACGGCATCTTCACCGCAAATTCAATTTCACTGAGTCCTGGGTCGAGACAGTATGGCCATCGTTACGCCATTCGTGCAGGTCGGAACTTACCCGACAAGGAATTTCGCTACCTTAGGACCGTTATAGTTACGGCCGCCGTTCACCGGGGCTTCGATCACAAGCTTCGTCCGAGGACTAACCTGATCAATTAACCTTCCGGCACCGGGCAGGCGTCACACCCTATACTTCCACATTAGTGTTTGCAGAGTGCTATGTTTTTAGTAAACAGTCGCAGCCATCTGGTATCTTCGACCTCTTTCCGCTTGAGAAGCAAGTTCTTTCACGTAATAGAGGCGTACCTTCTCCCGAAGTTACGGTACCATTTTGCCTAGTTCCTTAACCCAAGTTCTCTCATGCGCCTTAGTATTCTCTACCTGACCACCTGTGTCGGTTTGCAGTACGGTTCCCTACTACTTATGCTTAGAAGTTTTTCCTGGAAGCATGGCATCAATCACTTCTTGATTTAAAAAATCAATCGTCATCAGATCTCAACTTAAAGTATTCCGGATTTACCTAGAATACAAATCTACATCCTTAAACAGGGACAACCATCGCCCTGATGATCTAGCCTTCTCCGTCACTCCATCGCAGCAGCAGGAAGTACAGGAATATTAACCTGTTTTCCATCGACTACGGCCTTCGCCCTCGCCTTAGGGGCCGACTTACCCTGTCCCGATTAGCGTTGGACAGGAATCCTTGGTCATTCGGCGGATAGGTTTTTCACCTATCTCTCGTTACTCATGTCAGCATTCTCTCTTCTGATACCTCCAAAGAACCTCTCAGTCCTTCTTCAACGGCTTACAGAATGCTCCTCTACCATAGAAATAAATTTCTATCCGCAGCTTCGGTTTATGATTTAGCCCCGTTATATCTTCCGCGCGGGCCGACTCGACTAGTGAGCTGTTACGCTATCTTTAAAGGATGGCTGCTTCTAAGCCAACCTCCTAGCTGTTTAAGCCTTCCCACATCGTTTCCCACTTAATCATAATTTGGGACCTTAGCTGGCGGTCTGGGTTGTTTCCCTTTCGACTACGGACGTTAGCACCCGCAGTCTGTCTCCCGTGCTAACACTTCTTGGTATTTGGAGTTTGCGTCGGTTTGGTAAGTCGGGATGACCCCCTAGCCGAGACAGTGCTCTACCCCCAAGAGTGACACACGAGGCGCTACCTAAATAGCTTTCGAGGAGAACCAGATATCTCCGAGCTTGATTAGCCTTTCACTCCGATCCACAGCTCATCCCCTCATTTTTCAACATAAGTGGGTTCGGGCCTCCAGTAAGTGTTACCTTACCTTCACCCTGGCCATGGATAGATCGCCCGGTTTCGGGTCTACTCCCTGCGACTAAACGCCCTATTAAGACTCGGTTTCCCTACGCCTACCTCATAAAGTTAAGCTTGCCACAGACAGTAACTCGCTGACCCATTATACAAAAGGTACGCCGTCACCCCGAAATTCCGAAGAATTTCTTAAGGCTCCGACAGCTTGTATGCATATGATTTCAGGTTCTATTTCACTCCCCTCTCCGGGGTTCTTTTCGCCTTTCCCTCACGGTACTGGTTCACTATCGGTCAGCTAGGAGTATTTAGCCTTGGAGGATGGTCCCCCCATATTCAGTCAAGATTTCTCGTGTCCCGACCTACTCGATTTCACTTAAATTAGATTTTTGAATACGGGGCTATCACCCACTATGGCCGATCTTTCCAGATCGTTTTTCTAATCATATTTAAGCTTAAGGGCTGTTCCGCTTTCGCTCGCCGCTACTCACAGAATCTCGGTTGATTTCTTTTCCTGCAGTTACTTAGATGTTTCAGTTCTCTGCGTTTGCCTTTTTACCCTATGTATTCAGGTAAAAATACCTAGGTTATCCTAGGTGGGTTTTCCCATTCGGAGATCTCCGGGTTATAGCTTGTTTACCAGCTTACCGAAGCTTATCGCAGGTTACCACGTCCTTCATCGCCTCTAGCTGCCAAGGCATCCGTCATATGCACTTAATTACTTAACAAAATACTTTAAGTTAATAAAGTTAAGTCTTTCGAATAATAAGCGCCAAAATTTGCCATTAGCATTTTAAGATAATTATCTTAAAACTTGGTGCACTAATAATTGATAACATTAATTATTAGTGTCGTAACTAAATAAATTTAGTTACTGGATCAACAATACTTTTAAAGAACGCATTACTTATTTTTTTCATAAAAATAGTAAAACAAGTAATTCGAACGGACACTCACAATAAAAGTCGTGTAATTTGGTTAGGAGGTGATCCAGCCCCAGGTTCCCCTAGGGCTACCTTGTTACGACTTCGTCCCAGTCGCGTATCATACCGTGGGGGCCGCCCTCCCGAAGGTTAGGCAAGCCACTTCTGGTACAACACACTCCCATGACGTGACGGGCGGTGTGTACAAGGCCCGAGAACGTATTCACCGTGACATTCTGATTCACGATTACTAGCGATTCCTACTTCATGGAGTCGAGTTGCAGACTCCAATCCGGACTGAGGAAGACTTTGTGGGATTAGCTCCAGCTCGCGCTTTCGCAACCATCTGTATCTCCCATTGTAGCACGTGTGTAGCCCAACCCGTAAGGGCCATGATGACTTGACGTCGTCCCCACCTTCCTCCGTGTTATTCACGGCAGTCTCCTTATAGTTCCCACCCGAAGTGCTGGCAAATAAGGATAAGGGTTGCGCTCGTTACTGGACTTAACCATACATCTCACGACACGAGCTGACGACAGCCATGCAACACCTGTCACAGTGTTCCCAAAGGCACAGTTTTATCTCTAAAACTTCCACTGGATGTCAAGGGTTGGTAAGGTTTTTCGCGTTGCATCGAATTAAACCACATGCTCCACCGCTTGTGCGGGCCCCCGTCAATTCATTTGAGTTTTAGCCTTGCGGCCGTACTCCCCAGGCGGAGAACTTAATGCGTTAGCTGCGCCACTGAATCTAAAGATCCAACGGCTAGTTCTCATCGTTTACGGCGTGGACTACCAGGGTATCTAATCCTGTTTGCTACCCACGCTTTCGCACCTCAATGTCAGTCTCGAACCAGAGAGCCGCCTTCGCCACTGGTATTCCTCATGATATCTACGCATTTCACCGCTACACCATGAATTCTGCTCTCCTCTTTCGTACTCTAGTTTATAAGTTTTGAATGCAGTTCCTGGGTTGAGCCCAGGGATTTCACACCCAACTAGATAAACCATCTACGCGCGCTTTACGCCCAGTAATTCCGATTAACGCTTGGACCCTCCGTATTACCGCGGCTGCTGGCACGGAGTTAGCCGGTCCTTATTCTGTGAGTAATGTCAGGGATTCAAAGTATTAATTTAAATCTTTTCTTCCTCACTTAAAGTGCTTTACAACCCTAAGGCCTTCTTCACACACGCGGCATGCCTGGATCAGGGTTTCCCCCATTGTCCAATATTCCCTACTGCTGCCTCCCGTAGGAGTCTGGGCCGTGTCTCAGTCCCAGTGTGGCTGATCGTCCTCTCAGACCAGCTAGAGATCGTAGCCTTGGTAAGCCATTACCTTACCAACAAGCTAATCTCACGCAGGCTCATCTAACAGCGAGAGCTTCCAAGGAGAGGCCCCCTTTCCCCCTAAGGGTATATGCGGTATTAATTCGGGTTTCCCCGAGCTATCCCCCACTGAAAGGTAGATTCCTACGCGTTACTCACCCGTCCGCCACTTTACTCGCTTCCGAAGAAGCTTTCTCGTTCGACTTGCATGTATAAGGGCTGCCGCCAGCGTTCAATCTGAGCCATGATCAAACTCTTCAATTAAATTAAACGATTATTTTTATAAAAAAATAATAAAAAATAGGTGACTATCGAATTTCGATAATCTTAAAATTGACACTAACCTTTATTTAAATGGTAAGTGCCCGCACGAATTACTTGTTAATAGTTTTAAAGAACACCCGAACCTATTTTTCTTAGGCACGAGCGAGCGATTATACATGGCTTTGAACAATAAGAAAGCGAAGTTTTAGCCTTTTTTTATCTTTATTTTCAAGTGCTTTAACTTACCCACCTGATAGGTATTTTCAGATGGATTTTTGATAAAAGTATTATCATCTGAGATCCTAATTCCGCCAATTTTTACAGCGCCTTGAGATATCATTCTCCTAGCTTCTGATTTACTTTTGCAAAGCTTGTCAATTCCAAGCCCTTCGAAAGACAAAAGATCAATAATTGAGATTGAAGTTGAATTCATAGATATTTTAACAAATTTAATTTCTGAAGGATCATTACCCTTGGAAAACCTATTAGTAAATTCTTTTTCAGCAAGGATTGCTTTTTCTTTACCATGAAATCTTGAAACAATTTCTGCAGAGAGCATTTTTTTTGCTTCCATTGGATTTAGCCCATGGTCAGTTTTTTTCTTTATTTCTTCGATTTCTGTGGGCGTCTTGAAGCTTAACAAATCATAGTATCGCCACATTAAATGATCTGAAATAGACATGATTTTGCCAAACATATCGTTTGGACTTTCCCTCAGGCCAATATAATTATCAAGAGATTTTGACATTTTCTTAACGCCGTCTGTTCCTTCCAAAATTGGCAAAGTCATAATTATCTGCTCTTCCATACCGAATGATTTTTGAATATCTCTGCCAACTAAGAGATTAAATTTTTGGTCGGTTCCACCAAGCTCTATATCCGATTTCAACTCAAAAGAGTCATATCCCTGGACTAAAGGATAAATAAATTCATGAATTGAGATTGGCTTGTTACCTTTGTATCTCTTACTAAAGTCATCCCTTTCTAACATTCGAGCGACAGTCATTTTTGAACTCAGATTTATGAGATCTGCGCTTGTCATTTTTTTGAACCACGAGGAGTTGAACTCGATCTTAGTTTTTTTCTTATCCAAAATTTTGAAAATTTGTTCCTGATATGTTTTAGAATTTTTGTTTAATTGCTCTAAAGTTAAAATTGGTCTAGTTTCGCTGACGCCTGAAGGGTCTCCAATCATCCCTGTAAAATCTCCTATTAAAAAGATTATCTTATGTCCAAGATCTTGAAATTGTTTTAACTTGTTAATTAAAACAGTATGTCCAAGGTGTAAATCTGGTGCAGTCGGATCAAATCCAGCTTTGATGATTAAAGGTTTATTTTTATTTAATTTTTTTTCTAGACCTTTCTCAGGGATGATTTCTTCAACCCCGCGTTTTAATATTTCTAATTTTTCTGAAATTGATAAACTCATAGATATAATTATTTATTCTTCAACAAAATTTATTTATTTCTTTGAAATGATACTCTAAAAATGTAAATGAAAAATTTAATTCTTGATATTAAGTATTATTTGCTCTTCCTGATATTTGTTTTAGCCGCATTCTTTTTATATTTAAATTTTGGTATTAACTTCGATAAAAATTATGCGCCAGAAATAGTTGCTGATGCCGCATTTAGAGACCAAATAATTTTAAACGAAGTTAAGGACGAAAAAATCTTTGAAGGTTCATTATCTAAAAAAATAAAAGTAGACAAAAACGATACCCTGATAAAAATATTAGGATCAAATGAAGTAGAGAGTAAGTTCATAAAAGCTCTTATCAAAACCAAAGGGTCCGAGAAACTTGCGAATATAAAAACTGGAGATTTTATAGAAATTTCTTTCTCTGAAAAAAAAATACCTGAAGAAATATTTGTAACTAGAAACGGTTTGAAAGGAATTCTCGCAGAATTCGAAAACAACACTTACACCATTAAAAATCACGAAAGAATTCCAGAGGTTATTGAAAGATTTGCATCTGTGACTATTAATGAATCTTTATATCAATCTGCTCTAAAAGAAGGTATGCCAGACAGTGTGATAATGGATTTGGTATTCATTTTTGGCTGGGATATAGATTTTGTTTTTGACATCAGATCAGGTGACAGTTTTGAAATTCTTTACGAAGAATATTTTTATAAAGGAGAAAAAATAAAAAATGGAGATATCAAAGCTGCTAGATTTAAAAGAGGTAAAAAGGTTTTCTCTGCAATAAGATTTTTTTCGAAGGCTTCTCAAACAAAAGAGTATTTTTCGACCAGAGGAGAAAATGTAAAAAAAGCATTTTTACGTACTCCTGTAGAATTCTCTTATATAAGTTCTCATTATAACCTCAATAGAAAACATCCTGTCCTAAATAAAATAAGAGCTCACACAGGTGTAGATTATGCAGCACCTACAGGAACTCCAGTTAGATCGACGAGCTCAGGAACAGTATCTTTCATTGGAAATAAAGGCGGGTACGGAAAACTCATAGAGATTAAACATTCTGAAGATTATTCAACGCGTTATGCTCATTTATCGAAGTTTAGTCCGAGATTAAATAATGGTTCGAAAGTAGAACAAGGAGAGACTATTGGCTACGTCGGGCAAACGGGATTGGCAACTGGACCGCACCTTCATTATGAATTCAGAGTCAGTGGAAATCACACAAATCCTCTAACAGTAAAATTACCAGATGCAAAACCGATACCGGAAGTTGAAAAACAAGAATTTCTTAATCATGCCATTAAGATGATCAATAGACTTGATGAACTTTTCTTGAAATTTTATGCCCAAACCTGATATTTACATTGGCGTCCTTTCTGGAACCTCTGCTGATTCAATAGATGCTTTACTGGTTGACTTCTCAAGATCGATAAAAGTTATTGATCGTTTTTCAAAAAAAATACCTAAAGCGGTTAAAGATAAAATATTTGAACTGGTCCTAAATAAAAAACTTCCGAACTTCGCTAAAAAACAAAAGGAATTAGATTCCATTCTAGGTGAGCTTATAGGCAAATCTGTTAATCAATTAATAAAAAAAAACAAGATTAAGAAGCAAATGGTTAAAGCCATTGGAAGTCATGGGCAGACCATAAAACACAGCTCTTCGAGAAAAAATCCTTTTAGTTTGCAGATTGGAAGTCCAGAATTAGTCAGAAAGCTTACAGGCATCAAAGTAGTTTATGGATTTCGACAAAGTGACATAGCAAATGGTGGTATGGGTGCCCCCCTAACTCCAGCTTTTCATAATGAGTATATGTCTCAAGCAAAAGTTAATCGTGCAATTGTTAATATTGGTGGAATAACAAATGTAACTTTGCTACCTGCAAAGGGAAAGATTCTCGGATGGGACATTGGACCTGGTAATTGCTTTATAGATCAAGCAGTTAAAGATATTACAAATGGAAAGAAACAATTTGACAATAAGGGAATCCTGGCAAGAAAAGGAAACCCTCAAGTGTTGGAAAATACTATCAAAAAATTTCTCAGTACAAGTTACTTCAAAAAGCCAATTCCTAAAAGTCAATCAGTTGAAAATTATGATTTAAAAAAATTTAGCTTTAATCCGTCAGAAATAAAAGATCTAAAAGATGTGGATTTAATTTCAGGCTTAACCGAGATTACTTTTCAATCGATTTTAAGAGACCTTCAAAAACATTGTAAAAAAAGATACGAGATTTACTTTTGTGGGGGTGGAACAGAAAATAATTATTTAATGGATAAATTTAAAGAACTTAATTTAGAAAATCTGCAATTCTTTAAAACTTCAGATTTAGGAATTGACCCACTTGATGTGGAGGCTATGACATTTGCTTGGTTGGCAAAAAAAAGAGTAGAAAAACAAAAAATTGATCTAACCAGCGTTACTGGGTCTAAGCCTTGTTTGATGGGAGAAGTAATAAGCTAAATTGAAAAAGACGCTCCGCAACCACAGGTTGTAGTTGCATTTGGATTTTCAATGATGAATTTAGATCCTTCTAAATTTTCCACATAATCCAAGGTTGATCCAAAAAGATATTGGATGCTTAACGAATCGATCAATACCGATACTTCGTCTTCTTTCAAGACCGTATCATCATCTTCAGCATTGTCATCTAATTTAAAACCATATTGAAAACCTGAACAACCGCCTCCGGTTACAAAAACTCTAAGGTGAAGATTTTTTTTGTTTTCTTCAGCTATTAGGTTTTTTACCTTTAAAACAGCATTTTCAGTAATGTTGAGTTCTTTTGGAACAAACTTTTCAACCATATTAACTACTCATTATATCCAAACATTGTATTGCTTGGCTTGCGGCACCCTTTAAAAGATTATCAATTGCAGAATTTACGACAATTGTATTACTTTGGAAAGCATATGAAACGGATATATCGCAATAAATTGTATTAATTACATCTTTTATTTCTGCAATTTCTCCCTTTTCTTTGATTCTCACTAATTTATGCTTCTCATAATAACTTTCATACAATTCATTAAGGTTTAAATCATTTTGGGTGACTTCGCAATAAAGCGTCACGTATTCTCCTCTAAATAGCGGCAAAAGATGTGGGATGAAAATGATCTCATGATCAAGATCGAATTCTATTTTCAAGAAATCTTTTATTTCCGGTTGGTGTCTATGAAAACCAACACTATAAGATTTAAAATTTTCTTTGATATCTTCTTCAAGACCATTTTCTACCGAAGATTTACCAGCCCCACTTATTCCAGATTTGGCATCTAAAATAATTTTTGAATTATTTTGTAAGTATGGAATGACTGGAAGCAATCCAAGTATGGAAGCAGTTGGATAACATCCAGGGACTGCGACTAAATTTGCCGCCTTTATTTTTTCTGCTGAATATTCAGGTAAGCCATAAATAGCTTGAGGCAAAAGATCATCTGCCCTATGTTTGCTGTCATAAGTTTCTTGCCAAAGCTTTCCATTTGATAGTCTAAAATCTGCTGATAGATCAATAACTTTTACCCCTTTCTTTAAAATCTCTGGAACATAGTCCATTGAGTAGTCATGTTTAGTCGCAAAAAAAACATAATCAAGATTGGCAGGCATTTTATCTATAGGTTGTAACACTAATTTACTATTCGTTTTAGAAAAAACTTCTTTATATTCCTTTCCTTCATGCGAAAAAGAAGAGACAAAGGCAAGACTTAAATCTTCCCTAGATTCAATGATTGAAGCAAGCTCCTCTCCCACATAGCCAGTAGCGCCCACTATTCCAATATTTAAAGACATTTATTTATTTTTAATTAAGCAAAAACATTATACTTTATTGAATGATCAAGGATGACAACCTAATTCTATCTATTGCCGGACACGACCCCACAGGTGGAGCCGGAATTCAAGTTGATGCACAAATTGCTAGCTATCACGGCAAGCATTGTCTCTCAATTCTTACTTGTGAGACTATTCAAAATTTAAAAAGTTTTGTAAAAATTATTCCTCAAGAAGAGAAAGATATACAAAAATCTTTTAATAATCTTTTTAAAAACTTTTCACTAAAGTATTTCAAGATTGGCTTGGTCCCAAACGTCAAAATAGCTCATAAATTGAGTAACTTAATTGCTTCAAATAAACCTGAATTAGTAGTGATTGATCCCATTTTGAAATCTGGGACTGGAAAAAAGCTTTTTCTGAAAAAAGATTTGAATTCACTCATGCAAAAGCTCTATAGGAAAGCAACTCTATTGACGCCAAACATTTACGAATTAAAAACACTAACAAACAAAAAAAATATTTTTGATAGTATTTTATTTTTATACGATCAGGGCATTGAAAATGTTTACGTGACTGGAGAATTAAAAAAAGGAAAAATTAGAAATCATCTTTACTCAAAAGGAAAGTTAGTAAATATTGATGAAGTTCCTAAGATGAAAACTATCATTCACGGTAGCGGATGTGCTTTATCAACATCTATCTTATGCTTTTTAGTAAATAAAAAAAGTTTAAAGGATGCTTGTTCGAAATCACAAAACCTCATGAAAGTTCTAGTAAAAAACTCAAGAAATCATATTCACCAGAATATTCTTAAAATCTAATGATGATTCAAGGACTTTATGCAATTACGCCTTCTGGCTTGGAAGAAAACGATTTGCTTTCTAAAACTGAAGTCTTGCTCAAGGAAGGGATTAAACTAATTCAGTACAGAGACAAAATTCTTGATAAAAGGACTTTTCAAGAAAAAGCCCATGCGCTTTTGAAGTTAACCAAAAAATATGAAGCCAAGTTACTTATCAATGATCATGTAGAAATTTGCTTGGAAATAAGTGCCGATGGCTTTCACCTGGGTTTAGAAGATTACTCATCTGAGGCAAACTCAGAGCTCTTAAAAAAAAATAAAGATTTTATTTCAAATAATTTGATATGTGGTTTATCTTGTAAATGGAATAAGGAGCTGGTGGTCAATCCTCCTGAAAATGAAATCAAATGGACTTACTTAGCAGTTGGATCTTTTTACTCATCTAATACTAAGTCAGGTGTTCCGGAAACAAACGAAAACTTAAAAAGAGAATTCCTAAGCTATACTGATAAGCCTCTAGTAGCTATTGGAGGAATCAATAAAAAAAATATTAAGGAAGTAAAAAATTTAGGCTATTCTTGTTTTGCTCTGAGTGAAGCTCTATTTAAAAATCCTAAACATGTTTTAAATGAGTATAAAAAGTTATGAAAGTTATTGGTTTTGGTGCAGCACTAGTCGATAAGCAATTTCTTGTTAAAGATGATGCTCTTAATGATCTTGGCATAGAAAAAGGTTTAATGACTCTAAATTCTGAAGAGGAGCAAAATCAGCTCCTTACTTTTCTACAAAATCAAAATTATGATCAAATATCTTCGTGTGGCGGATCAGCAACAAATAGTATTTATGCAGCTGCAGCTTTGGGAACTAGTTCTGGATTCATTGGAAAAGTTGCACAAGACGAAGACGGCAGTATCTATAACAATGAATTGAAAGACAATAACATTGAAATATCAAATTGCATCACATCATCAAATGGTAAAACCGGTAACTGTATTGTTTTAATTACTCCCGATGCAGAAAGAACGATGAATACTTATCTAGGAGTGAGTTCTGAAACAAAATTTTCTGAAATAAATTTCCAACAAGTTTCTGGGGCAAATCTGCTCTTTATGGAAGCTTATGTGGTTACTTCGCCTGATACAAAAGATACCGCAAAGAAACTCATCAAAAGCTGTCACGAATCCAATATCAAAATAGCTTTAAGTCTTTCTGATCCTGGAATTGTCGCCGGCTTTAAAGGTGAACTGAGATCTTGGATGAAGATGAAAATAGACTACGTATTTTGTAACCATGAAGAAGCAAAAACTTTTTGTGATGCCAATGAGTTCGATGACTTACGAAACTATGCAAAAACAATTTTTATCACCAACGGAGTAAACCCAACTATTGTTCTTGATGAAAATCAAACCTATGAGGTGTCTGCTTATGAAGCAAAAGCAGTTGACACTAATGGTGCTGGGGACATGTTTGCCGGTGGAGTAATTCATGGTTTAAGCGAGGGTTGGGGAAATGCTGAATCAGTAAAATTTGGTAACTTTTTGGCCTCAAAAGGAGTTGCTGAAATTGGACCGAGACTTAAAA
This sequence comes from uncultured SAR86 cluster bacterium, assembly GCA_902563105.1. GTDB lineage: Bacteria > Pseudomonadota > Gammaproteobacteria > Magnimaribacterales > AG-339-G14 > MEDG-81. The sequence goes on along the minus strand of CACEVU010000001.1, from coordinate 81,168 downwards.
AAAATAAGTACATAGAATATTTAATGGAGTTCTCTAAAAAATAAAAAAATTAACTGGATACTTTCATCTTCTTTTGATAAATTTTGCTCTTCAAAATCATGGCAACCAAAAACTCCAAAAAACCGACCAAATTAAAAAAACCTGTAGCTAAAAAAGTTGCTAAGGTTCAAAAAAAACCTGTAAAGAAACCCGCTGCAAAGAAGCAAGTCAAACCACTAAAAAAGGCTGCTGCTGCTAAAAAGTCACCAAAGAAAACGACAGCGAAAATCAGTGCTTCCCCATCGGATTTTTCAGCTTTCTTGAAGAATTTCCAGCCTTACAGGTCAAATAAAACTGAAAAATATATGAACAAAAATCAGCAGAAGCATTTTCTAGGAATGCTGACCGCTTGGAAAGAAGCTCTTATTGAGGAACAAGAAAAAACCGAACAATTAATACAACAAGATCAAAGTAATTTTCCAGATTCTTTGGATCGTGCTGCAAAAGAAGAAGAATTTATGTTGGAATTGAGAAAAAGAGAAAGAGAACGAAAACTCATATCAAAGATTGATCTTTCTCTGAAGGATTTAGAAGATAATCTTTACGGTTATTGTGAATCTTGTGGTGTTGAAATTGGTATCAAAAGATTGGAAGCCAGACCCACTGCAACCAAATGCATTGATTGCAAAACCGTCGACGAAATTAAAGAAAAACAACAGTTCGGTTAATGTCGTCGCATCTTGCGTACTTGGTTTTAGGTTCTAACTTAGGGAATCGATCAATAAATCTCGCAAGTGCCAAGACAGAAATAAGCACACTTTCCGAGACAAAAATTCTAAAAGAAAGCGAAATCTATAAGTCTCCTGCTTATGGTCCAATCGAGCAGCCGTTTTTTTTCAATCTTGCTTTGGAAATTGAAACAAAGTTCACTCCTTTGGTGCTTCTTGAGCATCTACAAAAAATTGAAAAGAAACTCAAACGCGAAAAAGATTCTCACATGAAACCTCGAACTATTGATATCGATATTGTTTTTTTTGATGATGAAACAATAGAAACGCCTTTTTTAAAATTGCCGCACTACGATTGGCAAAATCGAGACTTTTTCATCAATCCGCTTAAAGAAATAAATTGCCAAGCTAAAGAATTTAAAAACTTTAGCTTTGACTAAAGTTTTCAAGATAAAATTATTTAATGAAAACTTATTCAATAAGCGAAGCAAAAAAGAAAAGTTCCATAATCTCTGAAGAAGATTTCAATGCTGAATATCTTGAGTCAATAAAGAATCCAAAGAGCTTTTGGCAAAAAAAAGCTGAAGAAACCTTAGATTGGTTTTCAAATTGGGATGAAGTGGCTGCATCTGATTTGGAAGTAGGCAAAGTAGCATGGTTCAAAACAGGAAAATTGAATGCTTGTTTTAATTGTGTTGACCGTCACTTGGAAACTCATGCGAACAAAACTGCAATTATTTGGGAAGGCGATGACCCTTATGACAATAAAGAAATTTCCTTTCGAGAATTACATAAGAGCGTTTGTCAGTTTGCCAACCTCTTAAAATCCAGAAATATAAAAAAAGGCGATCGAGTTTGCATTTATATGCCGATGATTCCTGAGGCAGCTTATGCGATGTTGGCTTGTGCCAGAATTGGTGCAATTCACTCAGTGGTTTTTGGAGGATTTTCCATTGAATCCCTGAAAGATAGAATTTTAGACTCGGATTGCACCGCAGTTATAACCGCAAATGAAGGAATCAGAGGAGGAAAACTTGTCCCGCTAAAAAATAATGTGGATGAAGCTCTGAAGGACTGTCCTAATGTACATAGCATAATAGTCGTAAATCGAACGAAAAGCGCTCTTATTAAAGTAAATAAAGTGGATGTCGACTATTACCAGGACATTGAAAACTTTGATGCAGATTGCCCTTGTGAAGAGATGGATGCCGAAGACCCGCTTTTCATTCTTTATACTTCGGGCTCAACAGGAAAACCCAAAGGAGTCCTACATACCACCGGAGGATATTTGTTGGGTGCGGCCTTAAGTCACAAATACATTTTCAATTTAAAAGAAGACAGCATTTACTGGTGCACCGCGGATGTCGGCTGGGTTACAGGTCACACTTATATAGTCTATGGTCCTTTAGCAAATGCCTCAACCACATTGATGTTTGAGGGTATACCGACATTCCCCGATGTTTCTAGATTCTGGAATGTGATTGATAAACATCAGGTTAATATTTTCTACACCGCCCCTACTGCGATCAGAGCGCTTATGGCCCATGGCAATGAGCCCTTGAAATCCTCTTCGAGAGATTCTTTGGAAGTATTGGGTACGGTCGGAGAGCCCATTAATCCAGAAGCATGGGAGTGGTACTACCATGAGGTTGGTAAAGGCAAATGCCCGATAGTCGACACTTGGTGGCAAACCGAAACTGGCAGCATCATGATTTCTGGTTTAGCAGGATTTTCTGATCAAAAGCCAGGTTGTGCTGGCAAACCTTTCCTTGGGATCAATCCTGCGCTTGTTGATGAGGAAGGCAATGAAATAGAAGGACCGGGTAAAGGAAATTTGGTCGTCAAGAGTTCTTGGCCATCACAAATTAGAACAGTTTATGGTGATCATCAAAGATGTGTTGAAACCTACTATTCAACTTACAAAGGTTTTTATTTTACAGGAGATGGCGCTGAGCGAGATGCGGATGGTTTTTATAAAATCACAGGGCGAGTTGATGATGTCTTAAATGTCTCCGGGCATCGCTTGGGTACTGCAGAGATAGAAAGTGCTTTGGTTTTACACGAAGCGGTCGCAGAAGCTGCAGTAGTTGGTTTTGAACATGAAATCAAAGGACAAGGAATTTATTGTTATGTGAACCTTATGAAAGAAGCTCAAGCTTCGGATGCAATCCATCAAGAATTAATTGGACTCATCGTCAAAGAAATCGGTCCCATTGCAAAACCGGATTCCATTCAATTCTGTTACGATTTACCCAAGACCCGATCAGGAAAAATCATGCGTAGAATTTTAAGAAAAATTGCAGAAAACGAATTGGACAATTTGGGAGATACCACCACCCTTGCAGATCCTAGTATTGTAGACATCTTGATCAAAGAAAGATTAAATAAATAAATGTTTGGATTCAAAAGTTTAGAAATACCTATTAAAGAAGATTGTCTGCCTGGTAGAGCTCAGGCAATTTACAATCCAGAAAATCACTTCGTGACCGGTGCACCTATGTCCGAGTGCATGTCTCAAGATAGTCCCAGAATACTCTTTGGTATGGGCTGCTTTTGGGGAGCAGAGAAAATGTTTTGGGATTTGGGTTGTGTCAAGGTTACCGGTGTTGGCTATGCTGCTGGACACACGCCCAACCCTACTTATGAAGAAGTTTGTTCGGGATTAACTGCACATTCCGAAATTGTTTTTGTGACTTACGACGATACTTCCAATTTAGAAGAATTATTGAAAGTCTTTTGGGAGGGACACGATCCTACCCAATTCATGCGTCAAGGTGGCGATGTTGGCACGCAATACCGTTCTGGGATCTATTTTATTGATAAAGCTCAAGAAGAACTGGCTCTCAAAACTAAAGAAATTTATCAAACAAAACTAGACGCCAATGGCTTTGGTGAAATTGTCACAGAAATCTTGCCCGTTTCAGAAGAATTCTATGCTGAGGATTACCACCAACAATATTTGGCGAAAAATCCAAATGGCTACTGTGGACATGGTGGTTGTGGTGTGAAGTTTAAGGACTGAGCATAAATTTTTTAAAAACTTATTCAATTCTTTACTCTTCCATTTTTTTCCAAAGATAACGTAACCCAAAAAAAGCGGGTAGGTAGCAAAATATCGTAAAAATAATAATCAAACCTACCAAATTAGGCTCTTTAAATGCAAAAAATGCTGGCGCATCAACTAAATCAGTTAGGAGTCTGATAACTATGAGTATGAAAAGCATATGAGCATTTCGTAAATAAATTGCCAAAAGAAATGCTAGTCCCACTGCAAGGTTTCTTGCAATATAAAGTGTAGAACTCAAGGTAAGTTCAGAAACTTCTGTTCCTCCAAAAAAATTAGGATTAGAAATTGCTATGTATGGGCCTACGAACATAGGCCATATTAAAGAAAAAAGTGCTAATAAAAACCACCATGTGTAAGGAACTTTTTTTGTAAATTCTTTCACAAGAACTAGCCTTTCCAGTGGAATTCATTACCTTTATTTGCAGCCTTATCTTCTTCAATCAATTTATTTAGGTGAGCTAGTAAAGAGGCTCTTGCAATACCATGAAGCCTTTCATCGACGTCGTCATAAACCTTTTCTACTAATTGATCTAAATCTGCCTTAGAAAATTCCGTCAACGCATCAATCACTTTTTTTTCTCTGAACATTCTATGACTGACAATCCAATCCACAACACTTTTGGGATCTTTCATGAGATTTCCATGCCCCGGTGCAATCAAAGAAATATCAAATTGTTTGAGTTTTTCCAACGATTCAATGTAATGCTTCATATTGCCATCAGGTGGTCCAATGACCACTGTGGAGCCTTCCATAATGTGATCGCCGGTAAAGATCATCTTTTCTTCTTCTAAGAGATAACAAAGATGATTTGAAGCATGTCCTGGAGTATGAATAGCCTTTAGGGTGTACTCAATTTCTCTAATTTCATCACCATCTTCTAAAACTTTATTGGCTTTAAAAGTTTTATCCTGAGTTTGTTTGTGAAGGGCATACATACCCATAACCGGTGCTGCAGTTCTTTGGTGCAGTAACTTCGCTCCAGGAGAATGATCAGGATGGGTGTGTGTCACTAGTATTTGCTTGATGTCATCACCACAGGCTTTAGCAATATTTTCAATGTGCTCTGGCATTGCAGGACCTGGATCAATCACCGTAATTTCTTCTTTTCCTACAAGATAGGTATTCGTTCCAGGGCCGGTAAAAACACTGGAATTGCCTGCGGTGATTCTTCTGACTAATGGCGATAACTCAGTGATCGTCATAACCTTCATCTCCTGGCATAAGTAAGACCATTTTTCCATCTCGCATGAAAATTTTTGGCTCCACAGTCTCAATGTTGTTTTGATCTTCCACTTTATTCTTTAAAAGTGTTTCAGTGTCGGTGAAACCTCTAATAGATTCTAAATTCTTGATAGTTGGGAAAATTATTGGAAACTCTCCCTTTTCTCCCTGAGTGAGAGCATCCTCGGGTTTGATCCAAATACTTTTTACACCTTCGCTACCATCGTGCTTAGCAGTTTGACCTTTTGGAAATAGCGCAATGAAAAAATGCGTACTGTATCTTTTAGCTTCGGATCTTGGTGTAACCCAATGTGAGATGTAAGCCAAGCGATCTACAGCAAGTTGCAAGTCCAACTTTTGGCACAATTCCAATAAAACCGGCTCACCTTTGTTTAATTTATCTCGATACTCTTTAAGAATTTCTTTTTCACTTTCGTCAGAAGAGCCAAAGACTTCGCCACTGCTTCTATAAGCAAGCAAGACGCCGCATTCCTCAAAACATTCTCTGATGCAAGCTATCCAATAGTTGAGTCCTCCTGATTTAACACCTAATAATTGAGATGCAACTTCGTCAGTCAATCCACGACAGTAGTTGTTGATGTCGTCTTTTAAATCGTATTCATCAAGCTTCCCTCCAGGAAATACCCACGCACCGCCAAAATTTGTTTTGATTGATCTTTGTATCATAAATACTTCTACTGCTTCTTCGATAGTTCTAACCAGCAACACCGTAGCTGCGGGTTTTGGCTCCGAAGGAGGTAAAGAGGGATCAGCTTCTTGAATGTTGATCTTAGGATTTCTCTCTACTTTGATATCTTTAGAATCTTTTTCCGACATATAAATTTTAGATTTCAGGATTGTTTGTACATAATATATTTAATAATTTTTTATACAAATTGAAAATCAAAGAATTTAAATCTAAAAATATCGAAAAAAAGCTCGTCAGAAACCCTAATTCCAATAAAGGAGACTATGGTCATGTTTTAATCGTTGCAGGAAATCTCGGTTTTGGCGGGGCCGCCCTTCTTTCCTCAAAAGGAGTTCTTGCAAGTGGTGCAGGTTTGGCAACCTTAGCTACAAGAAAAGAACATTTGTCAGCAGCTTTAACATATTGTCCAGAAGTTATGACGAAAACTGTAGAAAGTATCTCTGACTTGGAAAATCATTTACCTAACAAAACAGTTATTTGTATCGGTCCAGGGTTAGGTAGAAATTATTGGGCTGATCAGATGCTGTATAAAGCGATAAACTTTGCAGCAAAAGAAAATCTTCCGATTTTGATTGATGCTGATGGATTGAATATCCTTTCTGAAAACAGACTGAAAATTAAATTACCAAAAAAGTTAATCCTTACGCCTCATCCAGGAGAGGCGGCACGATTACTCAAGACAAAGGTCTCTACCATTCAAAAAAATAGACCACAAGCATTAGCTAAGCTTTGTGATAAATACAATGCAACGGTCATTCTTAAAGGTCATGAAACAATGATTGGCAACAAAAGAACGTCATTTGTTTGTAAAAAAGGCAATGCAGGTATGGCCGTAGGCGGCATGGGTGATGTACTTTCTGGACTGGTTTCTGGATTAATTGCTCAAGGTTTATCTTTCATAGATGCTGCTTGCTTAGGAGTGGATAAGCATGCAAGTGCAGCAGATAGTTATATTGAAAAGCACGATATGAAATCTTTGATGCCTTCTGACTTATTTAACTTTATGAAAATGAAGAATGAATAAAGAACTTGTCTTATCAAGCCTAGATGAAACTAAACAACTTGCACAAAAACTCGCTTCTTTTCTGAGTGAAGAAAATAATTATCCGATTTCTATTCATCTTTCTGGAGATTTAGGCACAGGAAAGACCACTTTAGTAAAAGGAGTTTTAAATTATCTTGGCATAGAAAATTTCATCAATAGTCCAACCTTTACTTTGATTGAGCCTTATGAAATAAATGATTTAAAAATCTTTCATATTGATTTATACCGTGTGGAAAAAATAACCGAGCTAAGCGCGATCGGTTTAGAAGAATATCTACAAGAAGCTAATTCTATCAATTTTATTGAATGGCCTGAAAAAGGATCTGATTTTTTAAAAGAGCCTGACATCGCCATTTCTTTATTTCATCAAGGAGAAGTTGAAAGAAAATGCAAAGTTGAAACTTCTTTAGACTTAAATCTTTAAGCTAGTTGAGTGGATCCACATCAATTCCAACTCTGACATTTTTAGAATAATCGCTTTGATCGATCATCTTGGTAACTTGATTTGCAAAGGCATGTATTTTTTTTCGATTTTCAGATTTCAGGGTTAAAACCCATCGGAAATAATTTTTTCGTTTTTCAATTAGCTCTGGTTTTGGTCCTATAAATTCATCGTCGTTTAAGTTTAATGAACGCGAGATCTCCATCAAAGCCTTCTCAGGAAGAGTACGTTTTAGAGACTCCGCATGAATGTTAATTTGATAAACAAAAGGCGGAAGCTTGCTGATTTGTCTTTCTTCTAAAATTTCATTGGCAATCCTGTCGTAATCAAAAGAAGAAATTTTTTCTAAAAAAGGATGTTCAGGTACAAACGATTGCAAAATGACCCTGCCTTCTTTATCTTCCCTGCCGGCTCTTCCTGAAACCTGAATCAGTAACTGAGCCAACCTTTCAGAAGCTTTGTGATCAACTGAAAAAAGACCGCTATCAGAATCTACTACTACCACTAAAGTCAAATTAGGTATGTGATGACCTTTGGCTAAAATCTGAGTTCCTACTAATACGAGAGGCTCTTTGGAATCTGGTAATACCGAGTTGGATCTTAATTGCTCTTTATCCAGAGCTTCTCGGTCAACTCTAATTACTGGAGTGTTTTTAAAATATTCTTTTAAAAATTCTTCGAGTTTCTCGGTTCCTATATGAAAAAACTCTAAACTTTCTTCGTTACAGTTCGGGCAAGCAACAGGCATTGGATTCTTGGTACCACAATGATGACAGACTAACCTTTTGGGGTTGATGTGATAAACCATTGATACGTCGCAATTACTGCATTCCGGAGTCCAGCCGCATTTGTTGCAAAAGACCATTGGTGCATAGCCTTTTTTGTTGAGGAAGACTAAAACTTGATTGCCTTTACTCAATTCTTTGGAAATTTCATTAAGACTGTATTCGGTTAAACCTGACTTTAGTTCGGATGATCTTAAATCAGAGATTTCAAACTTAGGCTGTCTGGCATCCTTTACCCTTCGGGTAAGTTTGTGTAAGCAGTATTTTTCATCCTGACAATTTTTAAGACTTTCTAAGCTAGGGGTTGCTGAGCACATGATGATAGGAATTTTTTCAAGATTTGCTCGATAGACTGCAACATCTCTAGCTGAATATCTAAAGCCATCAATTTGTTTGTATGAAGAATCATGCTCTTCATCTACCACTATCAAGCCTAAATCCTTAAACGGCGTAAAAATTGCTGATCTTGTTCCAATTAAAATAGATTTAAAGCCTTTGTTCATATCGGTCCAAGAATGAGCTCTATCTTTTTCTGACATTTCCGAGTGCAAAAGAGCAACATTATCTTCGCCAAATCTCTTATCGATTTCTGCTTTGAGATTTGGAGTCAGACCAATTTCTGGAACAAGAATTAGAACTTGTTTACCTTTTTCTATGAAGTCTTTAATGAGGTGAAAATATATTTCGGTTTTACCACTTCCCGTAACTCCAAAAATTAGATGTGAAAGATTGGTTGATGAATTTTTAATGGACTTATAAATTTTATTTTGCTCAACATTCAATTCAAAAAAAGCTTCTGAGTTAAGTTCTTTGTTAGTTTTCAATTCATTTCGATTTAGGCTTTTTATCTCCACATAACCTTTTGAAATTAAAGCATCCAAGATGGCTTTGGAGATTTTGTTTGCTTTTAAACCTGGACGGGATAACTCCAATTGGTTTTGAAATACTTCTAGGGCTTCAAATTGCTTTTTTGCACGCCCAAAGGATTCTTTGCTTGCTAATTTACCCAAATTTGTAATTGCGTAGACCTCTATGGAATCGCTTATTTCTTTGCCTTTTCTCAAAAAAGGTGGGAAATAGGATTTAAAAATTTCTCCAATAGGTGCTTTGTAGTAATTTGCTATCCAATGAATGAGGTCGAATGAGGGCTTGTTGATTAATGAATTTCTATCTAAAACTCTGGTTATGGGTTTTATGGATTTTACATTTGGGCTAGATTGCTTTCTTAAAACGTATCCGACAATTTCTCGGTTTCTAAATGGAACTTGAACTCTGGAGCCCTTAGAAATCTTGATATTTGAACTATAAGTAAAAGTTTTTCTTAAAGGTAAAGGGAGCGCTACTTCATAGTATAAATTTTCCATTTAAGTGTATTTGAGAATAAATAGTCTTCTGGTATAGTGCGGCAGCATATTTTTTTTATCAAGATTAACAGTGAAAAAAGACATTCATCCAGATTACCGAAAGGTTTTATTTCATGATACGAGCGTAGATGAGTATTATCTCATTCCATCGACTTTAGAAACAGATCAAACAAAAGAATGGGAAGATGGGAATACTTATCCTTACTGTCCTCTTGATGTTTCATCCGCCTCACACCCTTTTTACACTGGAAAACACAAAATTATTGATACTGGTGGTCGAGTCGAAAGATTTAAAAAACGTTTCTCTAAAAAGAAAGCCTCTTCAAAAGCAGTTAAATCTGAAGAAAAACCTTCGGAGGAAATTCCTGCTGTTGAAGAAGAAAAAATTGAAGCTCTTGCTTCTACTGATGAATCAACTAAAGATACTTCAGTTGTCGCTGATACGCCTCAAGAAGAAATTTCAACTGAAGAAATTAAGGATGAATCTTCAGATTCATCTGAAGAAAAATAAATTCATATTCTTTTCTTTTTGGGCTTTTAATTAGTAACCCACATGCATCCTGAATTTATTAGAAATATTGCCATCATCGCACATGTCGATCATGGGAAAACTACTTTGGTAGATAAGTTATTAGAACACTCAGGCACTTTGGATAGAAAAAATATTGGCTCGGAAAGAATTTTAGATTCCAACGATCAGGAAAAAGAAAGAGGCATTACTATTCTTTCTAAAAATACTGCTATCAAATGGAAAGATCATAAAATAAATATCGTAGATACTCCTGGTCATGCAGATTTTGGTGGTGAAGTTGAGAGAGTTTTATCCATGGTTGATTCGGTATTGCTCTTAGTTGATGCTGTTGATGGCCCTATGCCACAAACTAGATTTGTTACTCAAAAGGCTTTCGAAAAAGGTTTGAATCCCATTCTAGTGATAAATAAAATCGATCGTCCAAGTGCCAGACCTGACTGGGTTCAGGATCAAGTTTTTGATTTATTTGATAGATTGGGAGGGAATGACCAACAAATGGACTTTCCAACCATTTACACATCTGCCTTGAACGGAACATCTGGCTTGGATTTGGAAACGATAGAAGAAGACATGTCGCCTCTTTTAGATTTAATCTTAAGTGAAGTTCATAAACCACAGGTAAGTTTAGAAGAGCCTTTTCAAATGCAAATTAGTGCTTTAGATAGTAATAGCTATGTGGGAGTAATTGGTATTGGCAGAATATCTCGAGGAAATGTTAAGCCAAACGATCAAGTAATGGTCATCGATGCCAGTGGCAAAAAAAAATCAGGGAAAGTGCTACAAGTTTTAAGTCATGACGGTCTTGAGAGAGTTGAAGTCTCTAGTGCTGAAGCAGGAGATATTGTTTGCGTAACAGGAATAGAGAAATTATTTATCTCTGATACATTATGTCATCCAGAAAATTTAGAGCAATTACCTCCCCTTTCGGTCGATGAGCCTACTGTAACTATGACTTTCCAGGTAAACGATTCTCCTTTTGCCGGAAAAGAAGGAAAATTTGTCACTTCAAGAAATATCAAAGATCGTTTAGAACAGGAGTTGCTGAGTAACGTTGCCTTGAGAGTAGAACAAGGTGAAAGTGCAGACAAGTTTAAAGTATCGGGTCGAGGAGAATTACATTTATCTGTATTAATAGAAAATATGCGACGAGAAGGTTTTGAATTAGGTGTTTCAAAGCCAGAAGTCATTCAAAAAGAAGTTGACGGCGAGATTCATGAGCCGTTTGAACAAATTGTTATCGACATCGAAGAAGAACATCAAGGCTCGGTTATGGAAGAGATGGGTTTAAGAAAAGCTGAGTTAAGAAATATGGAGCCCAGTGAAAAAGGAAGGATTAAACTAGATTTCATTGCTCCATCTAGAGGGATGATTGGCTTTAGATCTCACTTCCTCACTCTAACAAGCGGGACAGGAATCCTTACAAGTATATTTGATCACTACGGTCCTGCAAAAAAAGGTGAAATCACCACGAGACAAAATGGTGTTTTAGTATCAATGGCTGAGGGAAAAACATTGGCTTACTCATTATTTAATTTACAAAATAGAGGGAAACTTTTTTTAGGACACGGATTAAATGTTTATAAAGGCCAAATTGTTGGTCTACATTCTAAAGATAACGATCTGCCTGTTAATCCAACAAAGGCAAAACAATTAACAAATATAAGGGCTTCAGGAACAGATGAAAATCTTATATTGGTTCCACCCATTAAGCATTCTTTAGAACAAGCTTTAGAATTTATTGAAGAAGATGAATTGGTCGAGGTAACGCCAGAAGCAATCAGACTTAGAAAAAAGGATTTTAGGTTTTAAAAATTATTTTGTGCCTGACGATCCAAAGCCCTTTGAACCCCTTTCCGAGTAATCAAATTCAGAAACTAACTTAAAAGTTGGAGAAGTAATTGCAAAAAACATCATCTGAGCGATCCTATCGCCAGGCAATATCTCAAAAGACTCTTTAGATCTATTCCATAAAGACACCATAATTTCTCCCTGATAGTCTGAATCAATCAAACCTACTAAATTTCCTAGAACAATGCCGTGTTTATGACCTAAACCTGAGCGAGGAAGAATTAATGCTGCAAACTTAGAGTCTTTAATATGAATAGAAAATCCTGTCGTAAAAAGATAAGTCTCATCTGATTGAAGAACTTTTTTTTCTCTAATATTAGTCCTCAAATCTAAAGCTGCTGATCCTGCAGTAGAAAATTTTGGCAAAGGAATTTTATCTCCTAATTCATTGTCCAAAATCTTAAAATCTACATCTACACTGTTATTAGTTGCAGCTGGTTGAGAAGGTTGAGAAGGTTGAACGGCTTTTGATATTAAAGAAGGGAGAAAAATTCCCACTAACTTCAGTAAAATCCACCTAATCATCGAGGACGTTTTTTGAAATAAATTGAACTATTTTTCTTGCTACTTTCTCTTTCGAAGTTTTAGGTATATTTAATTCTTCCTTTTCGGTGATTAAAGTTACTTCGTTATTATTGGAGTCAAAACCTATTGAGCTATCTGATACATCATTTGCAACAATTAAATTTAAATTTTTTGAGGATAATTTTTTTCGTGCGTTATCAATCATATTTTCTGTTTCCGCAGCGAAACCAACTATCTTAAGTTCGGGGTTTTTTTTAGAAACGAGCTTTAAAATGTCTTCATTTTTTTCTAGCTGCAAACTCATACTCTTTGATTGTTCTTTTTTGATTTTTTGGGACTTTGCATTTTTCATTTTAAAATCAGAAACAGCAGCTGTTGAGATAAATAAATCAATATCAGATAGGTTTTCAATAACTTTTTCTCTCATTTCCTCAGCAGATTCAATGTCTATTCGGTGCACTCTTTCAGGAGTTTCTAAAGTTACAGGTCCAGATATCAAAGTGACTATGGCGGATTCTCCAACTGCAGCTTTAGCAAGTGAGAAACCCATTTTTCCTGAACTTTTGTTAGAGATATATCTAACGGGATCAATTTTTTCTCTAGTAGGCCCGGCGGTGATAAGAACTTTTTTTCCTGCAAGCAGCCCAGAAGAAAATTCTTTAGCTACCTCTTGGATAATTTCCTTCGGCTCAGACATTCGGCCGGGGCCAATGTCTCCACATGCTTGATCTCCCTTATTAGGGCCTATTTGATGAAAAGAAGATTCTCTCAATGAAGATAAATTTTTCTGCGTACGTTTATCTTTCCACATACCTTGATTCATTGCAGGGGCAAAAAATATTTTAGAATCTGCAGCCAGACAAACTGCTGACAATAAATCATCTCCTCTACCTGCAGCAAGTTTTGCCAGGCTATCTGCCGAACAAGGAGAAATTACAATCGCGTCAGCCCATCTAGCTAATTCGATATGCCCCATGGCAGATTCAGCATTAGTATCTAGTAAATCCGAATGAATCTCATTACCTGACAGAGCTTGCATGGTGAGCGGCGTGATAAATTCTTTGGCGGCTTTGGTCATAAGCACTCTGACTTCAGATCCGGAGCTTTTGAATAATCTTATTAATTCTGCAGCCTTATAAGCAGCAATGCCGCCTGTTACACATAGTAGAATTTGTCTATTTGCCAATTGTTCCATATGAAAATTATAACTCAGATAGGTTTCTTTGAACTTAGGATTCTGGTATAAAGCTCTTCTTGTAAAGGTATATTATGAGCAAGCAGTGTCAAGTAACAGGTAAAACACCAATGGCGGGAAACAACGTTTCAAAGGCTATTAATAAAACCAAAAGAAAATTTATGCCTAATCTGCATCGTCACAAGTTTTGGGTCGAATCTGAAAATAAATATGTGACGCTGACGCTTTCTGCAAAGGGAATGAGAATAATCGATAAAAAAGGTATTGAAGTGGTTTTAAAAGAAATTAGAGGTCGAGGTGAAAAGATATGAGAGAAAAAATAAAATTAGTCTCTTCCGCAGGAACGGGCCATTTCTATACAACGGACAAAAATAAAACCAAAACACCAGATAAAATAGAATTTAAAAAGTATGACCCTAGAGTCAAAAAACACGTCATCTACAAAGAAGAAAAAATCAAATAGTTTCGATATTTATCTAGCTTCCAGTTCTCCTAGAAGATCTGAAATTCTCAAAAAACTTAAAGTAAGATTTGAAATCCTTAAATGTGATTTTGATGAGACTAATTTTACCAACGAAAGTCCTGAAGACTTTGTTATAAAAAATACCCAACAAAAATGCCTTGCGGCACATGCAATAAGACAGAAAAAAAAACTAGCCAATAAACCTATTTTAACAGCTGATACTATTGTTGCCTTGGATGACAAAATATTTGGAAAGCCGCAAAATAAGGATCATGCCATAGCAATGCTCCTTGAATTTTCAGGAAGAAAACATTCGGTAATGACTTGTGTTTGCTTTAGCGAAACCGATTCTGACTCTGATGCTGAAGTAAAAATGATGTTTGATCTCGTCAAAACCGAAATTCAATTTACAAATTTAACTGCCAATGAATGTGCAAAATATTGGGCAACTAAGGAACCAGAAGATAAAGCGGGCGCCTATGGTATTCAAGGATATGGTGCTTTGTTTGTTGAATCTTTGGAGGGCAGCTATAGCAATGTTGTAGGTTTACCAATCGTTGAGACTTGTAAGATTTTCAAAGAAAAGAACATTGGCTATTGGCTGAATCAATAACTCTTTAATTCAGATAAAATAAAGCGTGAATTATTATAAATTTTTCGCTGGGTTTTTTTTAGGTTCTCTAATCATCTTGGCTTTTCAGCCCTTTAATCTCTGGGCTTTAGCTTTTCTTATTCCGGGGCTCCTATATCAATTGATTAAAAATGAAAGCATCAAAAGTACTTTTTTTATTTCGTACTTTTTTGGTTTTGGCCTTTGGGCATTTGGAATATTTTGGATAGAAAAAAGCATAACTGTATATGGAGGAGCTTCACCATTATTAGGGAGTTTTTTAACATTATTGTTGGCAGCTTTTTTAAGTTTGTTTCAAGCTCTTAGCTTTAGCCTATTTAGCCTTGTTAAAAACCAAAGAAAAAGCTATAAAGTTTTTCTGCTTTTCCCGGCCGCTTGGGTATTGAGCGAATGGTTGAGAGAATTTCTTTTTACTGGTTTCCCTTGGCTCTATATAGGTTATACCACCGTCGATAACACCTTGCTACAAGGATACATTCCTGTGCTTGGAATCTTTGGCATAAGCTTTTTTGTTGTTTTAATTTCCCAAATTTTTCTTTCTTTAATTTTTAACCTAAGACAGTTGACCCAGAATAAATCTCCGTATCTTTTTTTCTTAATCTTAGTAATTATTTTTGTTGGCAATCAACCGCTTGAAAAAATTGATTGGACTAAATCTGCAGAAAAAATCTCTGCAATAGTTGTTCAACCCAATATTGATATCAAAGAAAAATGGACGCAAATAGGCCAAAAAAAAGTTGAAAACGAAATAGAAAAAAAATTAATTCAAAATCCAATACAAAATCTGAGTCAGTCAACTATTATGTTTTGGCCAGAAGTAACTCTTACTTCATTAATTAAAAAAGACCAAATTGCCGAATTTAGAAATAGCATTCTCAGTGAGAATGATATGCTAGGCATGGTTATAGGTTCTTTATCAGAAACCAGATCAGAGAAAATTAATAACACTTTGATAGGAATTGGAAACGTCAGGGGTTCTTACGATAAAAAGTTTTTGGTCCCCTTTGGTGAATACGTTCCTCTTTCAGGACTTTTCAGCATATTTTTTGATTTTTTTGATTTTAATCGTCCGCAAATATTGCCAGGCAAAATAAGAGATCTTATTGGCAATGATCTTATAAAAATATCCTCAGCGATTTGTTATGAAATCGCCTATCAAGATACTTTTTTATCTAATAGCAAAAATAGCAATGTTTTATTTAATGCCAGTAATGACAATTGGTTTGGAAATGGCTTAGGACCTCATCAACATTTACAGATTGCAAGATTTAGGGCAGCTGAACATCAAAAATATTTAGTCAGATCCACTTCAACTGGAATTAGTGCCTTGATAAATCATAAAGGTCAAATACTTGAAAAAATTGAAACTTTTAGCGGCAAAGCAGAGTTAGAAAGTTTTCAGGAAGACGTGATCCTTAAATCTGGCCAAACTCCTTATGCAAGTTTTGGAAAAACCCCTTTCTTGATTATGTTGATTATTATCTTTTTTGTGTCTGCGATATTAAAATTTAGAAGAGATGAAAAATTTATTTAATTACTCAGTTTATTTGGTTTTAAGTTCTGCCTTTTTTTATGGTTGCAGTGTAATTCCTCTAGATTATTCATCTTATGAGAATATTAATTTGCAAAAGTTCAGCGAAATGAATAAAAACCGGACTCATATTTTAATAAATTTAGCCAAACAAGAACTAACCATAAAAAGCCTTTACTCAAGCAAAACCTATCCCATTTCGTCATCTGCTTACGGTATAGGCAGTGTTCGCGACAGTTTAATGACGCCCCTTGGTGCTCACATTATTTCTGAAAAAATTGGTAAAGGGGCAAAAATAGGTTCTGTTTTTAAAGCAAGGAAATTTACCGGTGAGGTAGTTCAGCCAATCATAGAAAAAATTGATATCAAAGAAGATGTCATTACTACTCGGATTCTTTGGCTAGATGGCTTGGAAATTGGGAAAAATAAAGGTGGCAATGTGGATTCAAAAAGTCGATACATATACATACATGGTACTGCAGAAGAGGGTTTGATTGGCGAACCAGCAAGTTTGGGTTGTATCAGGATGAAAAATATGGATGTTATAAAGTTATTCAATAGAGTGAGGAAAGGCACTCAGGTGTTGATTTACTGAACTTTATTATTTAATTTAACGTTATGAAATTAGTGCTTTTTCTTTTTTCCACATTTCTTTTTAGTTGTAGTCAAGGTAATGCAGAAGTTGAAAACTTAAGCGCAGTAAATTACGAACCAAACCTCAATAAAATTCCTGTAGAAGGATGCCCCGCGATATTGAATCATGACTTAAGGGTCCTAGACTCCAAAGATATTATTAATCTGTGTACTCATAAGGATAAAGTTGTCTTAGCTGTCAATGTTGCCAGTAGATGTGGTTTTACTTATCAATATGAAGCCTTACAGGCTCTTTTTGAAAATTACCAAGATAAAGATTTCATAATTTTAGGTTTTCCTTCAAGAGATTTTATGTTCCAAGAATATAACGATGAAGGAAAAGTAAAAGAATTTTGTAGCTCAAAGTATGGAGTAACATTCCCAATGTTCGCTACTTCGAGTGTTAAAGGAAAAAAAGCGAACAGTTTTTTTCAAAATTTAGCTTTGATAACCGGCGAATCTCCTGATTGGAATTTTACTAAATATTTGATCTCTAAAGATGGTGAAGTTTTGAAGCCATTTTCAAAAAATGTTGAGCCTGATAGTAAAGAAATAATTTCTGCAATCGAGTCACTGCTCTAAAATTTCAGGAACCCCATTTTTATCGATAACTAGATAATCCGCTTTCCTTACAGCAAAAATACCATTGGCAACTACTCCTGGAATATTATTGATTTCATTTTCAAAATCATAAGGAACACTTAGCTTTAAATTTCTGACATCAATGATCTGATTTCCATTATCGGAAACGAATCCAACTCTATATTCAGGGCTGCCTCCTTTAACAACCATTTGTCTGGCTACGTAACTTCTTGCCATTGGAATTACTTCAACGGCTACTGGAAATTTTCCAAGCATTTTTACTTTTTTAGAAGAATCACAAATGCAGATAAACTTTTTAGAAGCTGTCGCAATTATTTTTTCTCTAGTGAGTGCGCCTCCGCCGCCTTTTATCATTTCGAAGCGATCGTTTATTTCATCAGCTCCATCAATATAAAAATCTGGAGCACCCACATCATTTAATTCGGAAACTTCTAAGCCTGCTTCTTCTATCAACTGACTACTAGCTAAGGAACTTGAAACTATGGCTTTTATTTCAGGTTTGTGTTCGATCAACTCTTGGATGAAAAAATTTGTTGTACTACCCGTACCAATTCCAAGGATACAATCTTTATGAAGCTTAGAATTCAAATACTCAAAAGCTTTCCGTGCAACAGCTTGTTTTGTTTCTGAGTTAGAATTTTCCATATCTATGGCTTATAAGAGAACTCTACGTATAATACCTCGCTTTCAAGAATTTTTATGAAAAAAGTATTCAAAAACTACATAAACAAGATAGAGAACACTAGAGTTTACGAAGTCGCTAATGTTTCACCTCTGAGCAAAGCTGATTATTTATCTAGGGAAATGGGTAATGCCATTTACCTCAAAAGAGAAGATTTACAACCAACTCATTCTTTTAAAATTAGAGGTGCCTATAATAAAATTGCTCATCTTTGTGAATCAAAAAAGATCTCTGAAGTTGCAACGGCATCAGCAGGAAACCATGCTCAGGGTGTAGCTTATTCGGCAAAAGAACGAGGCATTAAAGCGACAATTTTTATGCCTAAAACTACTCCTCTTATAAAAGTTAATGCAGTAAAGGAGCTAAAAGCAAAAGTAGTTTTAGTTGGTAATAATTTTGATGATGCCCTTAAAGAGTCGAGAGTCTTTTGCAAAAAAA
Source organism: uncultured SAR86 cluster bacterium (assembly GCA_902563105.1). Taxonomy (GTDB): domain Bacteria; phylum Pseudomonadota; class Gammaproteobacteria; order Magnimaribacterales; family AG-339-G14; genus MEDG-81. The sequence continues at coordinate 62,746 of CACEVU010000001.1, read as the reverse complement.
ATAAGGTAAATTTTATACACCCTTTTGACGACCCATTAGTTATTGCTGGTCAAGGCACGGTTGGTATGGAAATTTCGGAACAGTTTCCTGAGAATCTTTACGCAGTATTTGTTGCAGTCGGCGGTGGAGGCTTAATCGCTGGAATTGGAGCATACTTAAAAAAATCTCATCCAAATGTAAAGATAATAGGCGTTGAGGCAGCAGATTCTGCTGGATTACAAGCTTCAATAATTGCTGGCAAAAGAATAAAGCTAAAAGAGGTTGGATTATTTGCTGACGGAGCTGCGGCAAAGCAAATAGGTAAGCATAACTACGAACTCATTAAAGATTTTTTAGATGACTCAATAACAGTCGATACCGATGAAATTTGTGCTGCAGTGAAAGATACTTTTATGGAAACTAGAACTGTTCCAGAGCCAACTGGCGCATTAGCTCTTGCTGGTTTGAAAAAGTATGTTGGTCAAAAAAGAATAAAGAATAAAAATTTGATTGCAACTTATTGTGGTTCCAATCTAAATTTTGAGTCGCTTGGACACATTGTTGAAAGATCTAAAATTGGAGAAAAAAAAGAAATAATATTGAGTATTTCCATTGATGAAAAAAAGGGAGCATTTAGAAAACTTTGCAAAGACATTGGACAAAGAAACATCACTGAGTTTAGTTACAGAAAAGATGCAAGTGCTTCTGCAAAAATTCTTTTGGGTCTTGAACTTCAAGATTCAAAAAAGAGTAAGGAACTTTTTTTAAAAAATTTAAAAATTAGAAAATATCTTTTTACAGATTTGAGTAACGATGAAATTTCAAAAAAACACCTTAAATTTATGCATGGTGGAAGAGGACCGGAACTGGATAATGAGCTCGTTGAAGAAGTTTATAGCGTCGATTTCCCTGAAAAACCTGGTGCATTATTAAATTTTTTATCTTTGCTTAAAGATAATTGGGATATTTCTCTTTTTCATTATAAAAATCAAGGAGCAATTTATGGCGGTGCTTTAGTCGGATTTACTTTAAAAGAAAACGAAGTAAAGAATTTAGAAAGAGATTTATTAAAGATTGCCTATCCTTTTACAAGAGAAACTGAAAATTTAGGCTATCAGGCTTTTCTCAAATAATATTCTGTCCGTTAAAACTACGTCTAATTTAATATCAAAATCTTCAAGATTTAGTTTCTTCAGATATTGAAACTTATATGCAAGACCAATAAATTTTGGTTGCGTTTCTACCGAAAAGGTTTTGTCATAAAATCCACCCCCAAAACCCAATCTTTTAAATTGTCCGTTAAAAGCTCTCAAAGGAACAATCACTGCATCTAATTCTTTAAGTTGAATAATTTGATTGCCAACGGGTTCTAAAACCCCCAAAGAGTTCTTTTTAAATTCAGTTTTTTTTTCGCAGAGAATGAAGTCCAAAATGTTCCTTTTTGGATCGATTTTTGGAAGATAAAGCTTAATTTTAGAGTTGAGAAGGAATTTATTAATTTTCTCAGTTGAAACTTCGTTCTGGAGAGAAACGTAACTAGCTACATGTGAAAAGTTATGTTCTTGAATTAAAGATTTTAATAAGTCTAAGTGAGCTCTTTGGTGAAGACTTATAACCGAAGCAGGCAAACTTTTGAAACCCTTTGAAATCAAGTCTCTTGCTTCAGTCTTATTCATATTTAAGAGAGCTTCCCAAGTTATCGCTGTTAAATAAAACCCGAACCGTAAAGTTCAGGTCGGGAAGAATCACCATCTATCAGGCTGCCCTAAGGGCGCTCAACAAGATAAGTATCAAATTCCCTGTTTATTTTGCATCGGCTCGAAGTGTTATATAACTAGCAAATAAGCCAGGAAGCCTAGAAATTATAGCAACTTTTTAAAGCTTAGATAATTCTGAAATTTCATCAACTAATTTCAAGCTTAAATTTTCTTCTTCAGAAGAATCTGTTTTTTCATCAGAAGTATCTGCAGATATTTTTTTATCATTTTTATCAGTGGATGTATCGTTAGAATTAGAAACGGAAGTGCTTTCATTTGAAAGGAATTCATTTACAACATCGAGACCGGCTAATACAGCTACTTTTTCAATTGGCAAATTTCTTGTTTTACGCTTGATAGATTTGATCCTTTTATCTAGTATCTCGCCTGCCTCTATCAACGATGATTGTTCTTCTTGCGGACAATAAAGTTGATACTCAATACCGGCTATTTTAATGGTAACAATGTCTTGGCTATCTTCACTCATAAAGCTTCTAATTTTGAAATTAGTGTTTTTAATTTTTCTCTCGATAATTCTATATTATCTTTTAGTTGATTATTCTCTTTTTTAAGTCTTAAATTTTTATTCCGTAAGTCCTTATTTGCCTCTCTAAGTTTTTTTGAAAGCTCTAAAAGTTCTTTTAAATTTTTTTCAATTTCTTTTTGCGACACAATTATTATTTTATTCTTATATCAATAACGTTTCTATAAAGACTTTATATTGAAGTAAAATCTGCAAATGGATATTTTTCTAGAAAGACGAAAAAAATTAGCAGATCTCTTACCGGACGGCTCTATCACAGTCATTCATTCTGCCAATCAAAAGATAAGAAATGGTGATACTGACTACTCTTTCAGACAAGATAGCGATTTTTTATATTTGACTAATTTCAACGAAGCCCATGCAGCTTTGATTATTGAAAAAAAAGGCAAAACAAAATTTCATCTGCTTTGTGCTGAAAAAGACGAAATAAAAGAAAAATGGGAGGGACCTCGATTGGGTCCTGAAAATGTGACCCAACTGGGTTTTGAAAGCGGTTTTAAAATAGATGATCTTATTTTAAAAACTACTGAATTTCTCGAAGGTGCAGATCATTTATTTTGTCAAAACAAAAGTCAAAAAAAATTATTCTTTGCATTAACCAAAGGGCTAAAAGGTACAAAGGTCAACTTTGATTTAAATCCAAAAAAAATTAAGAGTGTTGATTCTTTAATACACGAATTAAGACTTTTAAAATCTAAAGAAGAAATCAGTATTATTCAAAAAGCATGTGATATCTCGTCTTCGGCTCATGAAAGAGCAATGAAAGCTGTAAAACCAGATATGTACGAATATCAACTTGAAGCAGAATATCTGCATGAATTTATGGTCAATGGAGCAAAGGAGTGTGCCTATCCTTCTATCGTGGGAGGAGGAGAAAATGCATGCATTCTGCATTACAGCAAGAACACAGATTTGCTAAAGGACGGTGATTTGGTTCTAGTCGATGCAGGTTGCGAATATAAGGGCTACGCGAGCGATATCACTAGAACTTTTCCTGTTAATGGGAAATTTTCCTCAGAACAGAAACTTATCTACGAGATCGTTTTGGAATCTCAAAAGCAATCAATTGAAAGCATTTCAAAAAAATCCAATCCTCTTGAGACGCATAAAAAATCTTTAGAAGTTATTGTTGAAGGACTTCTAAATTTAGGTTTGTTAAAGGGCTCTAAAGAAGAAGTCATTGAGACTCAAGCCTATTCGAAGTTCTACATGCACCGCGTCGGTCATTGGTTAGGCCTAGATGTGCACGATGTCGGTGGCTATGAAAAAGATGGCAAGGTAAGGTCTTACGAAAATGGAATGATCACCACTATCGAGCCTGGGATATACATCAGCAAAGAAGAAAACGTACCTGAAAAATTTAAAGGAATTGGAATAAGAATCGAAGACGATGTCTTAGTTGAAAACAATCAGCCCAAAGTTCTAAGTTCAGCCATTAAAGAGCTTGATGATATTCAACATCTGATGGCGAGTTAATGAAATTTGATGTCCTCATTGTTGGTGCAGGCGTAACTGGTACCCTTCTCTTTCTTGCATTAAAGAAAAAAAATATAAATGTCGGTCTAATTGATGGAAGGGATAAAGCACCCAATAGCTATAGACATCTGTCGTTAAACAACAAAAGTATGATCTTTCTCAAAGAGATGGATGCATGGAGCGATATTAGTAAAACTGCCTTTGAATACAATCAGATAAAGGTTTGGGATCAAGAAGGTACTGGGTTTATAGATTTCAATGTTAACGAATTGAAAAAAAATATTCCTAATATTGGCTTCATAATCAAAGAGGGAGAAATTCAAAATTCTCTGTTATCTCTCGTTTCCGATTCAAAAGATCTTTTGTGGAGTTGTAATTTAGAAAAAATAGAAAAAATAAACGGAGATATTCATTGCAAAACATCAAAGGGAAAATTGGAAACAAAAATTTTAATAGGTGCAGATGGCATTCAATCAAGTGTGAGGAACCTTTCTTCGATTTCTTCAAGAAGTTGGAGTTACAATCAGACAGCAATTGTTGCCAACTTTTCTGTCCCCCGAACAGACCCATGTATTAGACAAACTTTCACCTCGGTGGGACCGCTGGCATTACTGCCAATGAGTGAGACTGAGCTTACAATGATATGGTCCATCGACGATACCAAGGCCTATGATTTCTTGGGAATGAATGAGGACGACTTTATAAAAGAAATTCATCAATCATTCGGAGAGAAGCTTCCAAAAATAAAATTCTCAGCCAAAAGACAGTCATTTCCCTTGAAACACCTTTCTGCAAAAACTTTTGCCAGAGATAATGTTTTTCTTGTTGGAGATGCTGCACATCATATTCATCCCTTAGCAGGATTGGGATTAAACGCAGGAATCGGCGATGTGAAATCTCTTTCAGATTTAATTACTCCTGAAAGTTTGCTTCAAGTTAAACAAATTGAAGATAAATACAACCAACAAAGAATTCCAATTAATTTGGCCTTAGCAGCCGCTATGGAAGCTTTCAAAAGAGGTTTCGAGCAAAAAAATATCTGGATAAGACTCATTAGAAATCATGCCTTTAGTCTTACGAATAAACTAACTTTTCTAAAAAATAAATTTATTGAGCTTGCCACTGAGCTTTAATTTATTTTTCCTACTAGATTAAAAGTACTATTGAAACTTAAATGATAATCATTATCATTTAACAAATGGAATCTAGATTCATGAAGTTTTTAAAAACTTTCATACTCATATTTTTTATATTTTCTTCTTTGTCGTTCGCAGACAAAAATTATGTATTTGGCTGGTCACAATTAAAAGAAGAAAAACTCAAAACTCCTAGAGGAGGTTCATCAATAGGTCCTTCAGTTTCTCTTGACCTCACTCCGAGTCAAAACTGGGAAAAACTCCAAGAAAAAGGTATTTCCAATTTTGAAAAAGATAGAAGAGCTATTCTGGCGATGTTGGGAGAATACAGAGTTTACTTTGATTTCATGGAAACCATGGGTTTCACAGAAGACTATAGCCCGAGCATACCTTACCAATCTTGGGCAACAGAATTTGTGACTCTTGTTGAAGATAAAAGAGATTTTATTAGCTTGCAACATATCTTAGTAATTTTCTCTGAGATGGAAGACGGTTCACTATCAGAGCCAATGGTTGTAAAGCATTGGCGTCAAGACTGGAAATACGAAGATAAAAGCCTAAATGAATACAAAGGCTTTAATAAATGGGCAAAAAAAAGATATGGCTCTTTTGCAGTGAGAGGTTCTTGGTCTCAGTCTGTATATCAGGTCGATGATTCGCCTCGTTATCAAAGTTTTGGGATTTGGGATCATCAAAAAAATCTTTCATCCTGGAGAGGTAATGAAACTTGGCGACCACTTCCTAGAAGAGAATTTTCTATAAGAGATGATTATGATGTTTTAATTGGTTCGAATCTTAAAACCATAACTCCAAGTGGCTGGGTTCATGAACAAAATAATAAAAAAGTAGTACTCGACGAAAATTCACAAATACTTGAAGTTTTGGCAAAGGAAATTGGCCTTGCTAGGTATGAAAGAATCAAGGGACACGATTGGTCAGCAGGAAAAGATTATTGGCAAGCAACTTCCGAGTTTTGGGTAAAAGTAAGAGATTACTGGACAAATCTTTTGAGTGAGTCAAAAACGCTTGAATTAGCAAAAGAAAAGGATGGTTTGAGTTTATTCGCAAAGTTATTTGCTATGGCAGATGAGTATAAAAAAGGAGATACAAGCCAAATCAAAAAAATTAATAGCTCAATTGATTCTTATAGAGTTAATTGAATTGAATTGAATTGAATTAAATCAAATCTTCTGCAAATTTTTTTACCCTATCCCAATCTGTAAATTCGAAACGAACTTTTGTATCTGTTGGCCCACTAGTGATCCACATTATTAACCTAATCATGAATTTATCAAAAAAATTATAGACTGGATAATCTACTACCCCAGCAAATACATCTATATTTTTTGGTTTCCATTTTGTAACTTGCAAGAACTTACTTACATATGGATTGGATTCAGCTCTATTCTTCTCACTTTTTCTAGCAACCACGTTAACACTAAAAAATGCATTTTCTTTTTTGTTGAGATCTTCAAGATTCTTTTCTATGAATTCAAATAGATCTTTACGATAATTTCCATACCTTATACTGGCTCCAATTATGATTTGTTGATAATTTTTTAAACTTAACGTCTTTGCTTCTGATAAAGAGACCAAGTCAACATTTACTGCTTCACTCAGATATTCAGCAATCTTGGCAGAAATTTTTTTGGTGTGGCCATCTATCGAAGAATAAACGATAAGGGTATTTTTCATGTTACTTCCATTTGGCAGAGGGAGGCATAGACATCAAGATAGCATCTGTAGATCCTCCTGTTTTTAAACCAAACAAAGTACCTCTATCCCAAATTAAATTGAATTCTACGTAGCGTCCTCTTTTAATAAGTTGTTGTTCTTTTTCTTCTTCAGTCCAATCTAGGTCTTTTTTGCTAGTTACGGTTTCTTTAATAATATTGAGAGTAGTTGAACCAAGCTCTTTAACAAAATCGAAGTCGTCTTCCCAGTTTCCGGTATTCAAATGATCAAAAAAAATGCCACCAACTCCTCTGGGTTCATCTCGGTGAGCAAGATAAAAGTATTCATCACAATTTTTTTTAAAATCTGAGTAATAGTTATCGTCTGATTTGTCACATGCTTCTTTTAATTTGGCATGAAAAAATTTTGTTTCTGTGTCATCTGGAATTGATGGAGTCATATCTGTTCCACCTCCAAACCAATTTTCACCAGTAGCTAAAAATCTTGTATTGAAATGAAAAGCCGGTACCTTTGGCGATTGCATGTGAGCAACCAAACTAATCCCGGATGCCCAATACTCTGCAGATTTTTCAGTTCCTTTAATTTGAGATTTGAAATCATCAGAAAATTCACCTGCAACAGTTGAAATGTTCACCCCAACCTTTTCAAACACCTTGCCCTTTAGAATACTTATTTCACCACCGCCAGAACCTTTATGATTCCATTTTTTTCTCTCAAACTTTCCGCCATCTAATTCTTCAAAAGCATTACAAAATTGGTCTCTCAAAGATCTAAACCACTGGGACGCTAAATCTTTTTTTTCATCTAAACTGCTGGTCATAATTGGGATATTTTATTTGTAATTAAATTATTGATGGCCTCAACATGCTCGTTGTTATCATTTAAGCAAGCTATGTAATGGAAAGCCTCACCTCCAGAATCCAAGAATATTTCTTTATTTTCTTCATCGATTTCTTCTATGGTTTCTAAACAATCCATGCTAAATCCTGGCGATAAAATTAAGATTTTCTTTATTCCTTCTTTTGGTAACTTTTTCATGAGTTCACTTGTATACGGTTTTAACCACTCTCTTCCAGCTGCTGCTAATCTTGATTGAAAACTTGTAATATATTGACTTTCTTCAAGCCCTAGGGCTTCTGCAACCAGACGAGAAGTCTTTTGACAAAAGCAGTGATAAGGATCTCCCTCTTCAAAATATTTTTTTGGAATACCGTGATAAGAAAAAACTACCTTGTCCTGTTTTCCATAAAATTCATGGGTTTGAATAGTTTTAGCTAATGATTGAATGTACTCGGAATTGTCATGGTAGCCGCTAACAAAATGCAAACTCGGTACCCATCGCCATCTTGAAAGTATAGAACTTACCTTATCGAAAATAGTAGCCGCAGTTACAGCAGAATATTGAGGGAACAATGGCAAGAGTAAAATTTTACGACAATTTTTCTCCTTTAAACTCAATAAAGCTTTTTCAAGACTTGGATTTCCATAACGCATGGCCAGCTCAAACTCTATAGTTTCGGAATTTGCATTCAGATTCTTTATTTTATTTAAAAATCTCTTTGAATAAACAAGCAAGGGGGAACCTTCTTGAAGCCATACCGATTTATAAAGAGCTGCAGATTTTCTTGGTCTAAAAGGCAAAATAAATAAGTTGAGTACTAACCACCAGATTATTTTCGGGACTTCAATAACTCTCGTATCTGATAAAAACTCTCTGAGATACTTTCTTACATCTTTTGTGGAATAGCTATCAGGCGAACCAAGATTGCAAATAATCACTCCAATCTTTTGTTGGTCTTCGTGGGAAAAATTCTCTTCGCCTAAAAAACTCATAAATAAGACCTTACTTTGTTTACAAAATGTTTGACATTTTCTTGAGGTGTAGTCTTGATTACGCCATGGCCTAATCCGCATACCCAACCTTTTCTATCTTCTATCGTAAGAGAATTCATATCTTCTAAAAATAAATTTAATGCCTTATCAAATTCAGCGAAATCCTGTGTGATTGCCTTTTCGCTGAAATTTCCTTGAATGAATCCAGCTTTCCTTTTTGAGAAAACATCTTGAATGCTGACATTTGAATCCACCCCAACTCCAGCAAAAGGAACTTCAGAATTATCAGTTGCAGAAAAAATTTCATCATAAGAAACACCGTCCTTTGCATAGTAGCCAATTTGATTTGGAAAGGACTTAACCAATTCATTTAAAATTTTATTCAAGTATATTGATAAGTCATCATTTTGAAGCTGGTGAGCACAGGAATCAAAAATCATTACCAATTCGGCTCCTGCATTCAACTGCATAGAAATATTTTTTTGTAAAAGTGGAAAGATATACTCATCTAAAATTGCCCATTGGTAGTTTTCTAATTTTTCTGATTTACCTATTTTATTTTTTGCAGTGGCAAAAGATAACAAAGTCCAGGGTCCTCCAATAAATCCGATCATAGACTTATCTTCTGGAAGAAGTTCTATGGTTCTTTCTATTGCCTCCCCTTGGAATTCCAAAGAAGAAATAGGATTTGTATTGGTTAGAATCTTTGAGGCATTCCCTTCTGATAAGGGTTGTTTAAATATTGGACCTGGATCATAAATCAAATCCATTCCTAAAGATTCTAGTGGAAAGAGAATGTCACTAAATAAAATGGCAACATCGAAATCAAATTCTTCAATAGGCCCTAGAGCGGTTTGGGCAGACAAAGTTGGCTTCTTGCAAAGCTCAACAAAGGAGTGAGATTTTTTTAAAGCTTGATAATGATCGTGATATCTACCTGCTTGGCGCATAAACCAAATTGGCGGAATTTCCTGAGGAATCCGATTTAATGCATTTTGAAACCTAGAGTTAGGCATAGAAAGATTATAGATTTTTTGCTATTTCTTTTGCGGCATAAGTTAATATGCAATCTGCGCCTGCCCTTTTAAAAGAAAGCAGAGACTCAAACATTACTTCATCGCCCAACCATTTTTTTTCAATAGCAGCTTTCAACATGGCATATTCTCCACTTACTTGATAAACAAAAGTTGGCATTTGAAATTTATCTTTAACGGCTTTCAAGACATCCAAATAAGGCATGCCTGGCTTAACCATCACTATATCTGCACCTTCATTGATATCTAAAGCGACTTCATGCAATGCTTCTTCAATATTTGCTACAGCCATTTGATAAGTATCTTTTGTTTTATCTCCAAAAAACTTTGCAGACTCAACTGCATCTTTAAAAGGGCCATAAAACTTAGAACTGTACTTTGCGGAGTAAGCTAGAAGTAAGGTATTTTTAAATTCCTTTTCTTCTAAGGCTTTTCTAATAACTCCAATCCTGCCGTCCATCATGTCAGAAGGAGCGATGATATCTGTTCCAGCTTGAACTAACTTTAGTGCTTGATCTCTAAGAATTTTAATCGTTTCGTCATTATCAACATCACCATCGGAATTTAATACACCATCGTGCCCATGAGTTGTGTAAGGATCTAGAGCCACATCAGCAATTACCAGGATGTCTGGGAAATTTTGTTTTATTTTTTTAATGACATTATTTAGAAAATTATCTTCATTAATTGCTTCAGTACCCTTTTCATCTTTCTTATCGTTATCAATTACAGGAAAAATAGCTACGGCTTTAATGCCCGTTTTAACTAGATCTTCTATTTCCTTTAAAATACTCTCCTCTGAGTGTCGGTAAATGCCTTTTAAGGATTCTATTTCTTCCATCTGTTTTAGTGATTCCTTTACAAAAATAGGCTGAATCAAATCATCTGTAGATAATTTATTCTCTGCAACAAGGGCTCTGATAGATTTAGTTGACCTAAGTCTTCTAAGCCTAGCAAGAGGATATTTTCTTTTGAAATTTGCCATATCGGGTAATTAGGTGCGTAGCTTACTTTGCTTCGTTTACTTTTTCCAGCCAGTCTTCGTAGTTTAAAAAAGGCTTTATTTTGTTTGGATATAAATCATTCAACGCGTCAAAAGTTTTGCCCAAACCACAAGAATGTTCTGCATTTTCAATACTTGGAAATCTTTTGAGCGCCTCTTTAAATGAACTTACGGACATCCAATAAAAATGAGAGTAAACAGATAAATTCTCTATTTCTTTTTCAGGAACTAATTTATAAGTTGCCAGTAGTTCCTTTTCTTTGGGATCTGAATCGATATGAGAAACTAGAAACCATTTCACTTTTTTTAGGAATGTGCTGGGTTTAGATTGTTCTTCCCCTAAACTATCTGATGTACCGTTTACCCAGATACCTTTCTTAGCCAGCTTAAACCAATTTTCTACACCACTGGTCCAAACTACATTAGATGAATCAATTGAGGGTTTTTCTTCCAGCGAACTTGCTCTTGATATATACAAACCAGAATTCTTAATTTCTTTAATTTTTTCAATACCTTCATCAATTTTTAGGCGAGAAAATAATTTGAAATCCTTTTTTGATTTTGGATAAAAATCTTTTATAGGCTTATCGAATTTTGATTGTTCTTTTTTAAACGTCACAAAAGTTCTTTTATCAATAACCTCATCATCTGGAGTTAATCCTTTTTCGGTGATGACTTTTCCAAGAGGATGATTTTCGATACTTACACCAATCTTTTGATGGCAACCTCCGCCATACTTCTTAAGTTTCTTTCTCTCATCACTTACGTCCTTAAAAACATCTAAATCATTGATTTTATTGAGTATTTCAATGACTTGATTATTTCCTGTTTTAACCTCAATGGCCAGTGCTCCTTGGCCGGGTGCACAAGGATTTTGTGAGGAAGGAACCACCATCCAAAGAAATTTTTCAAGATCTTTTTTAAAAGAGCTCAATTCATTGGCATGTTCTGACTCGAGAGACAACAATCTATCCAAAGCAGCTTTTGCAATTACCAATCCGTCTAAATCAGAATCTTTTAATTTATTAACTCGAGTAAGTATGTTTCCTCTCACATCATGAAAATTCAAAGAATCAATTTCAAAAGGGAATGCTTTTAGCAGAAATTTTGATAAGTTTTCCTGTCTTCTTGGCGAAGATGTAAAAATATTAATTTCTTTCTTTTCAAAAGAATCTGATTTAAAAATTAGAACGTCTCTTAAGTCAGCCCTTGATATTGTCGCAGCAATTTCAGTTCCTTCTTCAAGTTCTACAGGCAAATCTTTCCAAGAGTGAACTGCTAAATCTGCTTCTCCAGATATAAGCTCTTCTCTAATGTCAGAAGTAAATACTCCGATTTCTGGCATTTTATGAAGAGGAGTATTGAGATCGATGTCCCCGGTAGTCTCCTTGGTTTTAAAAAAAATATTTAACTTTGGAAAGCTTTTTTTCAAAACTTTTGAAACTTCTCTAGCTTGATATTGAGCTAAAGTACTTTTTCTTGAAATTATAGTTAACTCATTCATATAACCAATCATTATAAACAACTATATTATTATAATCCTGTTGTCAGAAGTTATTTTGTTTGCTCGCTTTTACGTCTATAGTAATCATCAAATTCATTCGGAGATGAAATGAACTACAAAAAATATTTTTCTGACGAGTTGACCTCATTAAAATCCCAAGGTCTTTATAGAAAGTTTAGAGAAATTAACCGAGATCAAAAACACTTTCCAAAAGCTACAGAAAGGTTCGAAGGCAATGAACGTGCTGTCGAAGTCTGGTGCAGCAATGATTACTTGAATTTGAGCCAGCATCCTGAAGTTATAAAAAAATCCATTGATGTTATTCAGGAATTGGGCACTGGTTCCGGTGGCACAAGAAACATTTCAGGAACTTCCTCTTACCATGCTGATCTAGAAAGGGAGTTAGCAAGCCTTCACAATAAAGAATCAAGTCTTATATTCCCTTCGGCATATACAGCTAATCAGTCAACTCTCTGGACGCTTTGTAAGAAACTAGATGGTATAGAGGTTTTTTCTGACGAGCTAAATCATGCGTCTATGATTCAAGGCATAAAAAATGCAAACGTCCCATGTCATATTTTTCGACATAATGATGTTGGGCATTTAAAAGAGCTATTAAATACTTCTAACGCAAGCGTTCCCAAATTAATTGTCTTAGAATCTCTTTATTCAATGGAAGGACTCAGGTCTCCTTTAAAGCAGATAGTTTCTCTTGCAAAAGAATTCAATGCACTCACCTATCTGGATGAGGTCCACTCAGTTGGCCTTTATGGGAATGAAGGCAGAGGTATCGCAAACGAACAAGATATTTCCGATGATATTGATATCATCAATGGAACCCTTTCAAAAGCTTTTGGTCAGATGGGAGGCTACATAGCAGCCAGTTCAGACATTATTGATTTTGTAAGAAGTTTTGCTCCTGGATTCATATTCACTTCCTCAGCTAATCCAAGCATTGCTGCAGCCTCAATTAAAGCCATTGAGATCGCAAAAAAATCAGAACACCTCAGAGAAGACATTAGAATAAATTCAAACTTAATAAGATCTGGCTTAAGAGACTTGAATATTCCGCATTTGGAAAATGACAGTCACATCATCCCAATACATGTGGAAGATCCGAGGCTTTGTAAAGAAGCGGCTAACCTTTTGATAGATGATCACGGAATATATATTCAACCGGTTTTTTATCCAACTGTACCTAAAGGTGACGAACGGTTTAGAGTTACCATAACTCCTAAACACCAAGCAGAGGATATCGACAGATTTTTATCAGCCATAGATCAGGTTTGGAATAAAATGAGTCTTAGACGAGAAGGCTCAGCCTCTAAAATACCTAGCCAAGTTACCAAAATTTACTAGTCTCTTTAAAGACGAAACCCCGCTAAAGCGGGGTTTCTTACAGAAGAATTTTCTTTTAAAAAAATTAGAAGGGGGATTGATAAGAGACGTGCCATGAGATGAAATGATAAGGCTTCTCTAAGTTCCTAATTTTCTAAAATATTTTCTCTGATTTTTAGTTTTGAGTAGTTTTTTTTTAAAAACTACTCAAATTTTCTCTCTCCTAAAAATTAATTAAAACTTCCTGTTGTAAGAAACTCTTACATTAGCTGATTCTCCAACTGATGCTTGGTGATCAGAGTGAGAATGAGGAAAGTAAGTTTCATCAGTTAAATTTTCGATATTTATTCTTACGGTATCAATGTCATTTGGAGTAATGCTCATAGCCATATCAAATCTTGTATAGTCAGGAAGTTTTGGTCCTGAGGCAGAGTTAATGATTGATTCATCTTGATACGTTGCACCGATGCTAATTCCAAAAATGTCATTGGCTTGGTGTGTGTACCACAATGAGTATGTCAGTTCAGGAACTTCTTTAGCCTTATCTCCATCTGCATTTCTTGTAGCATCAACAGAAGATAAACCAAATCTAATTGAATTATCGTCGTTTACCTGACCATTTAAAGAAATTTCAAATCCATCAATAGCAAGAGCTCTAACTTCAGTACCTCCAGTGCCGTCTTCAGCAGCTTGAGTTTGTTCCATATCAAAGTAGCTCAATGCTAAGGATAAGCCATTATCCATGTCATACTTAAAACCAATTTCAGTGTTTTCAAATACATCTGGATCAAACTTTTCACAAACTTTACTTGATCCACAGCTTTTGCCGTTAAAAGTTTTGTATTGCTCTCCTGAACGAGGGATGAAACTCTCACTGTAACTGAGATATAAAGACATATTTTCTTGTGGTTTATAAATTAAACCCAAACGAGGTGATACATAAGAATCATCTCTTGATTGATTATCATCCTTAGATGCATCCAAAGCACCTTTACCTTCGTTTGCACCACTACTAGGAGTAGTTATACCGTATTGTTTGATTTTGACACTTACATCGTCATAACGTGCTCCTAAGACCATTTGCCACTGATCGGCAAGATCAATATTTCCTGTTAGGTATAAAGATGTTACTTCGATATCTGTATCAGACTTGTTGTTTAAATCAGAAATATAATCAACGTAAGTAACGTTTCCATCAGCATCAAGATTGAAATTAAGTGGTCTGGCAGTAGTACCTGTCAATGCAAATGTTTCATTATCGTCTTTAGTAGTAGACCAGAAAGTGTTGTAACGGAAATTTGTATTTTCTGTTTCTAAAATTTCAAGACCAACCGCCAAAGTACCTCTGTCAAATTCATTAACATTACTTAACGCAATTACTGTGGACTCACGAGCTGTTTCATCTAAATACCCATCTAAAGTAACAATTCCGTCAGCGTAGCCTGAAGCGTAAAGATTTTTGTACATTTTTCTGAAGTCGTTTGCAGTAACACTAAAATTTAACTTACCGTTGTCTGCATAGTCGTGGGTCAAAGAACCCTTAAGAATGTTTGCTTCTAATGTAGTTCTATTTAAATCAGATGTTCCAATGACAAAGTCCTTCAAGGCTTCAATGGGCTCACCATTCGCAGTAGGAATACCTCTATCAATAAATCTTTCGTGGTCTGCATATTCATAAGACAAATCTATAGTGGTTGCAGAATTTGCTTGGATTTTTAAAGTAGGATTAACACCAACTCTGTCACCGTGAAAAATTTTTCGATGATTTGCTAAAGAATCAGCATGGAAGTTCAAACGGAAAGCAATATTATCGCTAACTTCAATATTTCCATCTAGAGCAACGTCAGCTCCTCCAAAAGAATCTGCACCAGTGTCCAGAGAACCAAATCTTTCACCAAGTTGAGCTGTTTTAGAAACTCTGTTAATCAAACCACCTGTTCCACCTCTTCCAAAAAGAAGTGCATTGGCTCCCTTAATAATTTCAACTTGTTCAACATTGTACAAAGATCTGTAGTACTGAACATCATCACGAACGCCGTCTTGAAAAAAGTCTGCAGTTGATCTAACTCCACGGAAAACCACAGCGTCCCTGTGACCTTCTCCCTGAGAAGTATTTACTCCAGGAGTGTATCTAATTAAATCACCTATTTGCCTAAATCCTTGGTTTCTAATGTCATCGTCAGTAATAACAGATACTGATTGAGGAACATCCAAAATCGGTACTGGAGGTTTTAACGAATTAACTTGATCTTTGTAAAGGACCTTACCTTTAACTTCAAGTTCTTCGTCTTGTGTGAAAATTGCAGATGTTGTAAATACAAGTGCAAAAATATAAATAAACTTTTTCATAAATAACCCTTCTCTTTTTAGAATAAGTCGAAATGATAATGATTATCATTTACCTTGTCAATGAGAATGATTATTATTTACGATTAGTTATAACTAAAGAATGAAAGTCACATTTCTATGAAATTGCCCTCTTTCAATTGAACTATTTTGTCGCAAAATGATTTTGCCTCTTCAAGCTCGTGAGTCACGATGATGCAAGAAGTATTTGTTTTTTTAAATAATTCTCTTGTGTCTGTCCTTAATTCCCCTCTAAGGTTTTGATCCAATGAGCTAAATGGTTCGTCTAATAGCACCAAGTCAGGTTTGGGAGCCAATGCTCTGGCGATCGCTACTCTTTGTTGCTCCCCACCAGAAAGAGAGTTTGGAAAAATGTTTGAAAACTTATCTGCTTTGAGTAATCTTAAAAAATATAAAGCTTGATCTTCTTTTTCTTTATTTGTCCCTTTTATGCCAAATTTGACGTTGTCTAAGGAATTGAGATGCGGAAAAAGAACTTTCTCTTGAAGAACTAGACCAATGCCTCTTTTATAGGCAGGAATAAAAATATTGTTTCCGCTTAACACCTCACCTTTAAATGAAATTTCTCCGCTTTTTGGTCTTTCTAGGCCTGTAATCAGCCTTAATAAAGAACTTTTACCAATTCCAGAAGGGCCTAAAATACCCAAGATTTCTCCTTCGAGCATCTCTAAATTAATCTTAGAAAAGATTTCTTTATCTTTATCATATTCAAAAGATAAATCTTTAATGCTCAATATTTCTTTTTTCATCAGTTTCCTGGTCTTGAGTCTCTGATTATGCGTGACAGAAAAAGTATTGGTATCAGACCAATTAAGACAATCATCATGGCAGGACTTGCTGCTTCGTACATTCTTTCTTCGGCTGCATAAATGTAGGTTATAACGGCCAGGGTATCAAAGTTGAAAGGTCTTAGAATCAGTGTGGCAGGTAATTCTTTTATAATCTCAGAAATGACTAAGAGCAAGCTGGTTATGATGCTTGTTTTCATTAAAGGAGTATGAATCCTAAAAAATATTTCAAATTTTGATTTTTTTAAGCTCAACGCGACATCATCTACCTTGGTATTTATTCTTTCAAAGCCTGATTCAACAGCATTGTCAGCAAGGGCATAAGCCTTTATGACGTAAGCCAAGATCAGCCCTACAATTGAACCAACAAGAGATATCTCAAGAAAATTCACTAAGAAAACGTTATCTAAAAAAGAAAAGAATTGAATGATTCCAACCGCTAGGACTAAGCCTGGTAAGGCATATCCCAAAGAAAGAGATAAACTCGCAGACCTTAATAAGCGCCCTTTATCAAATCTCTTCAGGAAAGTTATGACCATGGCAAACACGGTGCAAATAATCCCTACAAAAATTCCTAGCCAAATGGTATTAAAAAAACTTTGTAATAATTTTTTGGAAAATAGATTTTCAGAGGGAAAAAATATTGCCCAATTCGTCAATTCAATCACAGGCAAAATAAAACCAATAAAAAGAGGAAAAAAACAGAAGCTAAAAGCAAAAAAATTATTAATTCCTTTCAGCTGAACTTGTTTTGTTTTTTTGAAAGTTGAGGCTGCATAAGAATAGGACATTTTCGTTCTTTCCCTTCGTTCGATTACAATAAAAAAAGCAACAAAAATTAAAAGTATGCTGGAAAGCTGCAATGCTGTATTTAAATCATACAAGCCAAACCAAGTCCTAAAAATTCCAGTGGTAAAAGTTTGTATTGCAAAATGTTCTACTGCGCCAAAATCAGATAAGGTTTCCATTATTACCAAAGCTAGGCCAGCAACAATAGCAGGTCTTACCAAAGGAACCGCTAATCTCGTAAATAGAGATTTATTATCTAAACCAAGTATTTTACCTGCCTCCATCAGACTTCTTGACTGATTTAAAAAAGCCATTCTGGTAGTAAGATAAATGTAAGGATAAAGAGTAAAAGCAAAAACAGTTATTGCTCCATATAAATTTCTGACATTGGGGAAAAAAACATAATCGTTTGAAAGGCTGAAAATACTTTTAATTATTAAATTTGCTGAACCATAGGAATCGAAAAGCCCAGTGAATGTATAGGCTAAAATGTAAGGAGGAATTGCAAGCGGAAGAATTATTGCCCATTCAAGCCAGCTTTGACAAAAAAATTTGTAGTTTGTCACTAACCAAGCCGTGCCAACTCCCAAAACCAGCGATATCGCCGAAACTCCCAGTACTAAGATGATGGAATTCAAAACATAAGTTGGTAACACATAGTTAATCAAGTGATCCCAATTCTCATTAAAGTTTCCAAATAAACTCAGCAAAACAAAAATTATTGGTAATAAGAAAATTGTTAGAAATAAAAGGGGAATTAATCTCCAAAATAAATTTGAGAGGTTATCTAACAAAACCATAATTGTATTGTGAAGTTTTAAAAAGAAAATTCAAAAAGAATTTTTTATTGCCAGCCTACTCTGTCCATGAGCTTAAGTGCTGCAGCATTATATTTCCCAAAGTTAGAAACATTTATTTCTTCTTCTTTGAAATCGACTCCAAATTGAGCCATTAGCTTACTCGGTTCAACATTTTTATTAATTGGATACTCATAAGTATTCTCAACAAGATGTTTTTGCGCATCTTCCGAGAGCATGAATTCCAGAAATTCTATTGCACTATCGTAATTTTTAGAAAATTTTAAAATGCCGCCGCCGCTGATATTAATATGAGCACCGCCTTTAGTTTGTGATGGAAAAAGGATTGCAACTTTTTTGCCAGCATTAAGTTGAGTATCTCCTTTTTTTCCAGACAGCATATGTCCTAAATAATAGCTATTGGCTATGGCCAAGTCAGCTTCATTATTTGCAACGGCCATAATTTGTCCCCTATCGTTTCCTTGAGGCTTTCTTGCAAAATTATTCACCAATCCTTGGGCCCAACTTTCGGTGTAACTTTCGCCGTACTTGGCGATCATTCCAGCCACTAGAGATTGGTTGTAAAGATTATTAGAACTCCTGATAGCAAGTTTGTTCTGCCATTTAGGCAAACTGAGATCTTCATAAGCCAAGTCTTTTAGTTCTTCATAGGAATACTTATCTGGATTGTAAAAGATAACCCTTGCCCTTTTTGCTAAAGCTACCCATTGATTGTTTTTTCCTCTTAAGCTTTTCGGTACAGTTTCATCAACTTTTTTTGAATTTATATCTTGAAAAAGACCTAGATCTTGTACTTTCCAAAGATTTCCAGCATCGACTGTTATAAAAACATCAGCTGGAGAATTTTGACCTTCAGATCTTATTCTTTCGATTAATGCCTTGCTTTTAGCGGATATAATGTTGACTTCAATCCCAGTGAGGTCAGTGAATTTGTCATAGAGCTCAATATCAGAATCGTAATGCCTGGAGGTATAGACATTCACTTCTTTAGGAAAAATAAAATTGGAAAAAACTACTAATGTTAAAACTATTGATAAGAAGGATTTTAGTCTCATAAGTAAAGCCAGATTTTAATTTTTAGATGATAATCATTCTCATTAATTATTCAAGTTGATTTTCAAAAATAATAGTGCTTATAGCTTTTTAAACGCTCGACTTTTTGCAGAATTATAAGGTAACATTCACCTTATAAATTTCTAGGGGGGAATATGTTTAAAAAACTATTCGTAACGGGAGTAATTCTCTCGTTTTTCGCTGGTTTGAGTTTTACTCAAGACGAGCAAGTAACTGTGATTGGATCCTTGATTAAAGGAACTCCGATCGATACAGGTTCACCAATATCAACTTTCAGTGCTGAAGAAATCGGTGCTCAAGGTAATTTAAATATTGTAGAGCTAATAAAAATGGTTCCAGGAAGTTCCGGAATGGATGGAGAAGCTAACCAATTTGGTTCGAATGCTTCTGAAGGTATTTCGAACATAAACTTACGTGGTTTAGGAACAAACAGAACACTTGTGCTTGTAAATGGAAAAAGACAGGTAACAGTCCCAATTGCGACTGGTGCTGGACGTTCCGTAAACTTGCATGACCTACCAATGGCAGCATTAAGCAGAATAGAAATTCTGAAAGAAGGTGCTGCGGCGACTTATGGTTCGGATGCTATTGCTGGGGTGGTTAATTTTATTACCGATTCTACTTTTGAAGGCTTAAGAGTTAATATTGCTGGTAAAAGCATTCCAAACACTGAAGGTGACGGCAACGAATTCTCAATTACTTACGGGCAACAATTAAATGATGGAACAAATTTTCTATTATCTCTTGGTGCACAACAAAAGAAAGAACTACGTGCATCTAGTACCGATTACGTAACAAGAAGTTACGCTGAGAACGGTAGAGGTGGTTGGTCCTCCTTTGGTAATCCAGGTACTTTTGTAAAGTATCTTGATGATGATAATTCCGATACAACCGCGCCGCTTGCATACATAACGGATCCTGGGTGTAATGCTGCAGGAGGTTATTCACAGCTATTGTCATTGGACCAAGAAGTAGATCATAAGAATGCTGCTGGTGATGTAGTTAGCTCGACTGCATTAAATGGTTATCATGGTTTATGTCGTTACCAATATGCTTACTTTGATAACGTTCAAGAAGATCAAACCAATGCTCAACTTTGGATGGAATTCAATGGCGATGTAAACGATGAGCATAACTTTCATGTCGAATTTGCTTATGGAAAGACAGATGTGCCTAACTATGCAACGTCCCCGTCTTACCCTCCAAACAACCCAACAGCAACAGTTGTGCCTAATTTTCACCCGGCACTTCAGGCTTTGTATGCCCAACATCCAAATTTTGCGAACCTTTTAAAAGGAACTGAATTTGGTGGAAATGGAACTACTCAAGCTGTTGCACACGGAATGTTCAATAGACCTTTTGCGGTGGCTGGAAATCCAAATGGAAATTCTCAAGGAGCTGAAACCGAATTCAGAAAATATGATGTTGTCAGATTTGCTTTTGACTTCGAAGGTTCTTTAACTAATGACATTGATTACAGAACAGGCTTAAATTATTCACAAAGTGAGGGAGATTATACTTTCTCTGATACTCAGCAAAATAAATACAATGCTGCACTTTGGGGTTATGGTGGACCTAATTGTCCTTACGAATTAACCGAAATTAACCCTACGGGTGCTCCAACAATCACGCATACTTCAACAGGAGTAAATGCAGTGTTGGATGGATCTGCTCCGCCTGAAGGTTGTAGTTATCTGAATGTTTTTTCAAATGCGGTTGAACACGGTAATCAGGCTTATCACGCTTTCGCAAACCCATTCACTCTTGACGCGCAAGTTGGAACGACCCTAAAACAAAGAGTTGGCAAAAACCCTAATTATCAAGCTGAACATGCAAATGATCCAGACTTCCTCAGATGGTTAACCGACCGAGGTCAAATCGAAGCTAAATCTACCTTGATGACTCTAGATTTCACCATGCAAGGTCTAATGGGTGCATTAGCAGGTGGAGATGCTGCCTGGGCTGCTGGTTATGAAAGAAGAGAATATAATCTTGATCAATCTCTTCCAGCAATCGCTGGTACTCGACTTTCTCCAACTCATGATATTTTTGATGGTGACAAACACCCTTGTGTTGTTCCGAAAGATAATAGAAGTGCCTCTGCAAGAGCAGCATGTTTGAAAGATAATCCTGCTGGTTTATTTATGTTTCTAGCTCCTGCTTATAGCAGAGATCAAAGCCAAGAAGTGGATTCACTTTTTGCTGAATTTGCATTACCAATTTTGGATAATTTTGACATGCAACTTGCACTTCGATATGAAGACTATGGTGATGTTGACTCAATTGATCCTAAGGTTGTCATGCGTTGGTCTCCAATGGACGCTCTAACTTTTAGATTCACTGGTCAAACTACGTTTAGAGCTCCTAATCCAGATGAAACATGGGAAAAAAGAGCTACTGCGTTAGCTTACGTTAATCCAACAAAAGCATTTAAGGCAATTGATGCTATTGGAAATCCTTTGCTAGATCCTGAGACAGCAACTACGTACAATATTGGAGTTATAACCGACTTCGGTACTGACAATTGGACAGCAACAGTAGACTATTATAAGTTTGAGTTTGACAACCCAATAATCACAGAATCCTATGCACAAATTGCTGCTGCTTATGAAGCTGGAAAAGCAGCGGGCGCAACAGCTGCTGAGACTGCTGCTTTTAACGCAATTAAAAGTCAAGTAAGAGGAGGCGCAAATTACGCAACTGATGGCTCTTTTGCAGCCAGTCAAATTGCAAGGATTACAACTCCTTATGTAAACGGTCCAGAAACTGAAACCGATGGTTTAGATATTTTTGTAAAATACGAAACTGACTATGCTGCAGGTATTCTTTCTGTGGGTGCAGAAGCTGCTTATGTCATTGATTACTCAGTAGCTGCATATTCCAAAGGCGGAGCTCAAATAGCAGCTGCTTATGAATGTGCTGGTTATTTTAATATCGACAATACTTGTCGATCTATGCCTGATTTGAAATCTAAGGCTTTTATAAATTATGATGCTGATTCTCATAATTTTTATGGAGCTATAAATTATATTTCCTCTTATGAGGATAGGCGTGATAACTTAGAAGTAACTGCTCATACGACATTTGATGCCACTTATACTTATAGTTGGGATGATTTTAGTATGGCGTTTTCAGCATACAATCTAACTGATGAACAACCTCCATTTACCAGCTGGGAAATGAGCTATGATCCAAATACTCATAGTCCGTTAGGAAGGTACCTTAAAGTTGGATTTACATACAATATGCAATAGAGATTGTTTTGTTAAAAAAAGCCTCTGCTTGCAGAGGCTTTTTTTTATTTTATGATCTCCGATAGTTCGAGTTTTATCTGTTCGGCGATGATGGGCTGGGCTTTTTCATTTGGATGAATGCCGTCGAGTTGCATCAGACTTTGATCTAGGGCAACTTTTTCTAACAGAAAAGTAAGTAAAGGAATATCTTTTTCATTTGAAATTTCAAGATAAATTTTTTCAAAAGCTTCTACGTATTTTTTTCCATAATTTGGTGGAATTTTTATTTGCATGATTAATGGTTTAGCTTTTGATTCTAAAGAAGCATCGACGATTTTAAGTAAATTGGTTTTAATCTGTTTCAAAGGATAGCCTCTTAAGGCATCATTTCCGCCAAGCTCAATCAACACATACTCTGGCTTGTAAAGTTTGAGGTCATTACCAATTCTCGATAAACCACCAATGGTCGTGTCACCAGAGACGCTGGAGTTGATCATTTTTATGTTCATTTTTTCTGCATCTGTGGATTTATTAAATAATTCAACCCAGTTTTCAGATTCTTTCAAACCAAAACCCGCGGAAATACTGTCACCTAAAATCAAAAGCTTCTTTGATTCTGCAGTGATAGAATAAGAAAAAGTTAAAAATAATATTAAAATTATTTTCAGTCCATATTTTTTTAAAATATTCATTTGATGATTATAGAAGCAAGAAATTTGTCAAAAAAGGTTATTTTTAATGATGAAGAAATCGTCATACTGGATAATATCAATTTAACGGTAAATGCCTCTTCCTCTTTAGCAGTTATTGGGCCTTCTGGCTCAGGAAAATCAACGCTTTTAGGAATATTAGCTGGACTAGATAAACCTACTGCAGGAGAAATTTTCATCAAGGAAGAACCTCTTCATCTTTTGTCAGAAGAGGGTCGGGCTAAAGTCAGAAAAGATTCTGTCGCTTTTGTGTTTCAAAATTTTGAATTGCTTTCTGGTTTGACAGCGTTAGAAAACGTTATGCTGCCTTTGGAGTTAAAAAATAAAAAAAATGCGAAGGATATCGCAATCAATTATCTTGAAAGAGTAAAGATGCACAGTCGACTGATGCACTACCCCCAGCAACTTTCAGGAGGAGAACAGCAAAGGGTAGCTATTGCTAGAGCTTTTGCATGCGAGGCTGAGGTTCTATTTTGCGATGAACCAACTGGTAATTTAGATTCTAGCAATAGTGAAATGATCTCTGATTTAATTTTTGAATCTTTTAAAGAATCTTCCAGTGCTTTAATAATTGTGACTCACGATATTTTATTGGCAAATAAGTGTGATGAAAAAATTGAATTATTAGACGGCAAGATATTGTGATTATATTCTCTTTAGCTTCGAAGATTTTTTTTCGTGAGCTTAAATCAGGACAGCTTTTACTGATGTTTTTATCATTGTCTTTGGCTGTAGGGATAGTTGCTTCAATTACTTTCTTTACCGATCGTTTGGATAGTTCTTTGATGTTCGAATCTAAGCAATTTCTTGGCGGAGACTTAAAGTTTGAATCAAGTTCTGAAATAGATGAAATGGGTTTTCCGCTTGGTGATTACACTTATACAAAGGTTTACGAATTTGGCTCGGTTTTAAACTCGGTAGATAATTTTCAACTTGCTTCAGTAAAATCTGTTGAAGCACCGTACCCTCTGGTTGGTGAGACAGAAATTCTTACAACAGACAATCGAAAGGTAATAAAAGAAGATCCCCCCGCTTCTGGGAGAGTATGGATAGATAACCGCTTAGCCAGGCTTTTGAAAGTTTCTGTTGGTGAAAAAGTAAATATCGGAGAAAAAGATTTTCTTATCAATGGAATAATCCTCTCTGAATCAGATAGAGGCGCTGGATCTTTTGCTTTTGCCCCAAAAGCAATTATGAATTCGGGTGATTTAGAAGAAGCAAATGTAATTCAACCAGGGTCTCGCGTAGGGTATTCTTACCTATTTTCTGCTGATGAAAAAAATATTCAGCTTCTGGAAAATTATTTTCAATCGATTAAAAAACCTGGAGACGACGTTATCACTCCTGAGAACGAAGCCAGTCCACTTGGACAGGCAATCAAAAGAGCCTCAAATTTTTTTCTGCTAGGTGCCCTGCTTGCCATAATATTGTCTTCTTTAGCGATAGCAATATGCTCTTTGCAATTTATTCGAAGGCATACCGATTATGTCGCAATTTTTAAAGCCCTTGGTTTGGCTCCAAAACAAATTAAAATTACTTACCTGCTTATTTTTGGCTTTATTGCTGTTTTTGCTTTCTTAACTGGAATAGCCATCGGTTGGGTTGTACAAGTTTCTTTTACCCAATTATTAAAAGATTATTTTCCTACAGATTTGCCTTTACCAGGTCTCGATCCTTATTTAATTTCTTTAGTAACTGCGTTTTTATGCCTGATTGGTTTTGCTTACCCAATGTTAAAAAACCTATTTAATTTATCGCCCACCGCTATTTTAAGAAAGTCCGAAAAAAACATGAGTTCGTTTAATTCATCTTTTTATCTAGTAGCAGGCTTATCCGCCTTCTATGTTCTCTTGATATTTTTTATAAAAGATTTTGTTTTAACGAACATCATTTTTTTCTCTATTTTGGCTTTTTCGGGCCTGATCTTTTTTTTGATATTTGGAATTTTCAATTTCATAAAGCCCTTGGGTTTAAATCCACAAAGTCCTTTTAAAATGCTAGCTTTCGAATTAAGTAGAAGAAAGCTTTTCAATTCTATGCAGATTGTTTCCATTACAGTAGCCATTGCACTGAGCCTCATAGCTTACTCAGCGTCAACAAATTTAGTTTCATCTTGGAAAAATTCCCTGCCAGAAGAAGCGCCAAATAACTTTCTATTCAACATTTATAAAGGGGAGAAAGGAAGTTTATTAAAATTTCTAAATGTAAATAAAATTAATTCTCAACCGATCTATCCAGTTACCAGTGCAAGATTTCTTAGGAAGGATCCATCTTCTGGTAAAGAAATAGACCGAACCTTTAATTTTACTTGGATGAATGAACTTCCTGAAGACAATAACATTGTAGCTGGAAACTGGTTTTCAGATGGAAAAAATGGGATTTCAATTTCATCGGAAATTTCTGAGAGATATGACTTAAAAATGAATGATCAAATAGTCATCGATTTAGCAGGAGAAAAAGTTGAAAGTTATATTCAGAGTATCAGAGAGGTTAATTGGGAAAGTTTTAATCCAAATTTCTTTGCGATAGGTTTTCCAGAAAATTTTAAAAATGTTTCGTCAACTTTTATCACTTCCATTCACATACCTAGAGATAAAAACTCATTAGCTGCGGAGCTAATTGAAACTTTTCCAACTATTTCCCTAATTTCTCTTGAAGCATTAGTATTAGAAATACAATCAATTATTTCAAGAGTCTCACAAGCATTGAAATTGATACTTGGCCTGACATTAGTTGCAGCGTTATTTTTAATGCTTGCAACTATTCAAGAGAGTTTTAAACAAAGAGAAAAGCAGAATGCTATTTTAAAAACTCTTGGCCTTGATAGAAAAGTAATGCAAATAAATACATTTTTGGAATATTTATCAATTGGATTAATTGCAGGAATACTAGGAGGTACTCTTGCTCTTCTAGCAACTTTTCTAATAGAAAGAGAAGTTTTTGAAATTTCTCCTAAAATTTATTGGGAAGTTCTTTTAATAGGCACCTCTAGCTCTATTTTAGTCATAGGCTCTATTGCCGCATTATTCACTTTTTATTTATCTTCGAAAACACCAAAAGATGTTCTACAGGGAGCAGATGCCTAACACGAGAAACATTATAGCGATTGGCGGAGGAGGTTTTGGGGGATCCCCAGGCCAAGGAATAATTGAAGAATATATCTTGAATCAGGCAAGAAAGAAAAGACCTAAAATTTGTTTTATTCCCACGGCTACAGGAGATAACGAAGCTTATAAAGTAAATTTTTACTCAACTTTTACTAAACTAAATTGCGAGCCAACTCATTTGGATTTTTTTAAAAGAACTCCTGATTTGAAAAAATTAATTCTTAATCAAGATGTCATCTTTGTCGGTGGAGGAAATACCAAAAGCATGTTGGCAGTCTGGAAAGAATGGAAATTGGATATGATTCTTAAGGAGGCCTACAGAAATGGTGTAGTGATGAGTGGCGTCAGTGCAGGAGCAATCTGTTGGTTTCAAAATGGAATTACAGATTCATGGGCCTCTGAGTTAAAAATCATGCCTTGTTTAAACTTTGTGAGAGGTACTTGCTGCCCACATTATGATGAAGAGCCAGAAAGAAAACCTTTCGTTGAAAAACTGTTAGATAGGAAAAAAGTTAAAAAAATTTATGCCGTTGATGGAGGTGTAGCTCTTCATATTAAAAATGAAGAAAATTTTAAGTCTGTTGTTTTTCGAAAAACAAAAAGTAGCTACGCTGTCTCTCTCGAAAGAAAAAACTTAATTGAAAAAAGTTTTAGAAAAGTCATACTTGTTAGATAAAATTTTCAAAATATACTTTAATTCGGAGAATAATATGCCAAAGCTAATTCTATTAATATCAACCTTTCTTTTAGCTACTAATTTAGTTTCAATGGGTCACCTAGATCACGAAAAGGGTCTTCATCCAGTAGCAAAATCTGGACAAATGATTGTCACCTATAAGGGAGACTGTTCAAAAGGTAATTCTAAAAATGCGATGAATCTTATAGAGGATATCATTGCTTATGAGAAGAAAAATAGCCCTATTAAGTATTCTTCTGCCCCAGGGACTTGGGCTGACGAGTCAATTGGCGCTGTAGATTTACATGCTTCTGAAAAAGCTATGAATAAAGCATTTGACTGGCAAGCTAATGATAAAAAATGGTCAAAGATGTTTGACGATATTGCTGCAGCTTGTGGCATTACTGTAAATGACTTTGTTATCGATACTATGAAGGCTAAGTAGTTGTTGCCGATTAAAAAGTGACCAACGAAAAAAAGGGTTACTGGGTAGCCAAAGCAAATGTTGTTGCACCTGACAAACAACAAAATTACGGTAAATTAGCTGAAGAAGTTATAGATAAATATAATGGAAAGTTCATTGTTAGAGGTGGGCTTCAGCAAACCAAAGAAGGAGATGAATTTATGCGAAATGTTGTAGTTGAATTTCCTTCTTATCAAATTGCCCTTGATGCATACGAAAGTGAAGGATACCAAAAAGCTTTGGCTGTCTTGGATGGAGGCGCCATTAGGCTTTATGCAGTGGTAGAAGGATATTGATTTAAAAATATGTTTTATTTTTTATTGATAGCTTGGTTAATGGCAACTTACATGGTGTTGTTTTCGTCTAAAATGAAAGACAGTCCTTTAAAGCCCTATAGTCGCTCAATATGGTTCGTAGTTACGGTAATTGCTTTAGGCAGCATAATAAGTGAGTTGATCAGATAAAAGTATGGAAATTGATAAGAAATTAAAAAAATTTTCTAAAGAATTTTTTAGTAAATCACTAAATTTTCTTGAACTAAAATATATTGAAAACAAAGAAGGCGAATCAATCTTTACTTGTAATTTTAAAGATACTTATTCTAATCCCATGGGTTCTGTGCAAGGTGGAATGATTACCGCAGCATTGGATGATGCCACTTCAGCGGTGATGATTTCAGGATATGATGAAAAGAAAGTGCCGCTGACAACCGATTTGCATGTTTTATTTCATAGGCCTCTGGAAAAAGGAACTGCAGTAATTAAGGTAAAAATAATAAAATTAGGAAGAAAAAGCTCAACCTCTGAGGGTCGAATTTTTAACAAGGACAATAAATTAGTAGCAACTTTGCTTCACTCTGCTCAACCGATTGATCTAATCTGACTTCTTGTTTGAGTAAATAATCAAATATCCCAAAATAATTGGAAATATTCCTAAGAAGAATTCGCCAATGAATATTTGGTTGAATCCAGTTAAGTAGACATATATTCCGACTAGGTTAAATATTCCCGCGAATAAATAAACAATTCCCGCTGAAAAAAACCATACGGGATTTAGAGTGATTACTCCTAGAATGGAAAAGAGAAAAGTTGCTAGAAAGAAAGAGGAGAAATCTCGCAATAAGGCATTTTGAGCATTTGGAGCAAGTTCATTAAAAACAAAGCCAAAATTGGCTGCTGCATTTATTGGTGTAAAAATCCAATTTAGAACTAAGCCCATAAGGAGGTAAGCATAAATTATTCCTAAAGATCTAATTGCAAAAGACAATCTTCTTTCTTTGCCTACCAGCCAAGCAAAAAAATAACCTCCTATGAATCCTGCTAGACAATGCAATGTCTTTCCGAGAATTGTTCTATTACCACTTAAAATTTCAGTTTGATTTAACTCAACGATAACAAATAATGTAAATCCCGTAATGAATGCCCCTGCAAGCGGATAAATATACTTATTATTAAAAAAATATTTTTTTATAAGCGCTGCTATAGAAAAAGCTACAGCAAATTCAACGATTATTACTCCATAAAGCAAGATGCCTAACCTTTGAAAATCAAATAAAATTATTTCTAAGGCGGAAACAAAGCTCATTGGCATATTCATAGAGGATAGCCAATATATGTTTGCAAATGAGGAAATTGGTGTGGTTAAAGCGACAGTCAAAAGCGCCGCAACAAGAACTCCAAAAGGATACTTAGCTAAAGTCACTGCTCTGTATTAACAAGTTTCAATAATTTGCCTCTTCTGCCGTCCGTTAACAGATAAATTTCCCCTTTAGGCGAGGCACCAATACTTCTCAAACGACTTTTGAGTTCTTTGAATAAACTTTCTTCAGAAATCCCATTTTCAGAAATCCTTAATTTTCTTACATCTCTGGAGACAAGAGCCGTAATTAGGAAACTGTTTTTCAAGTCAGGATACAAATCACCTTCATAATAAATCATATCTGAAGGAGCGATCGATGGCACCCAATATTTAAGCGGTTGTTCCATGCCATCCATCTTAGTAAAGGGACTGATCACCGCGCCCGAATAATCAATGCCATAAGTTATTGCGGGCCAGCCGAAATTTTTTCCCGCTTCAACGAGATTAAATTCATCTCCTCCTCTTGGACCATGCTCGTGTTCATAGATCTTACCGTCACCCATCACCACAAGACCTTGCATGTTTCTGTGACCGTAACTATAAATCTCGGGTAATGCATTTTCGTTTCTAACAAAGGGATTATCCGAGGGAATGCTACCGTCTTTATTTATTCTAAGAATTTTTCCAAAATGATTATCTAAGTTTTGTGCTTTTTCTTTGAAGTCAAATCCATCACCGCTCGTTAAGAGAATTGTCCCGTCTGATAAAAAATCAATTTTTGCTCCCAAATGAATTGGCACCCTTCTATAGGCAACGGCTTCAAAAATAATTTTTTTGTTAACCAATGAATTGTTATTCAGTTCAGCAGACATAAGAAATAGAGTTGATTTACCATTCTCATTTAGAGCTGAATAGCTAAGGTATAAAGTATTATTTTTTTCAAAGTCTGGATCTAGAACTATTTCTGATAATCCGCCTTGACTAGCATATTGCACCTTAGGCACTCCGCTAACTTCTGAAATTTCTCCAGAAGAAACAGTAATTATTTTTATCTTTCCAGGTTGTTCAGTAAAAATTATTTTATCGTTATTTAAAAAATCAAAACTCCAAGGATCATCAAGATTCGATGCGATCGTTTCGAATTGGTAGTTAGCAAACGATAAGTTTGCTAAAAAAATAAAAAATAAAGATATGTATTTAATGATCATTCCCCTAATATGATTTTAGCCTAATAAAGATAAAGCTTTTTAAATATCAATATAATGACTTTTATCAAAGATGAAATTACAACATACAAGTAAAACACAAGAATTAATTAGAAAAGTTGATGACTTCATGCAGGAACACATTTATCCCGCTGAAGAGAAATATGAAAAAGAAATGAAGGCTTTTCGTAATGCTGGTAATCCCTGGCAAATACCTGATGTCTTGTCGAGATTAAAAAAACAAGCAAAGGAATTAGGTTTATGGAATTTCTTTCTCCCTGAAAGTGAGAATGGATATGGACTTACCAACTTGGAATATGCTCCGTTAGCAGAGATCATGGGAAAAGTAGGTTTTGCGTCAGAAGTGTTTAATTGTTCTGCGCCTGATACAGGAAATATGGAAGTTTTAGATAAATTTGGATCTGAATATCAAAAAGAAAAATGGCTAAACCCCTTGTTGGAAGGAAAAATTAGATCTGCTTTTGCTATGACAGAGCCAAATGTTGCATCTTCAGACGCTACCAATATAGAAAGTAGAATTGAAGAAACCGAAAACGAATATGTTATTAATGGTGAGAAATGGTGGACTTCAGGATTCGGTCGACCTGATTGCAAAATTATGATCTTCATGGGAGTGACTAATCCTGATAATCCGAAACATCAAAGGCAATCACAAATTTTAGTTCCGACTAATGCAGAAGGTATAGAGAATATAAGAATGCTTAATGTTTATGGAGCTGATCACGCGCCTAATGGACACGCACATCTTAAGTTTACAAACGTTAGAGTGCCAAAAGAAAATTTGATACTAGGTGAAGGCAGAGGATTTGAAATTGCACAAGGAAGACTTGGACCAGGCAGAATTCATCATTGTATGAGAAT
Organism: uncultured SAR86 cluster bacterium; assembly: GCA_902563105.1. Lineage (GTDB taxonomy): Bacteria > Pseudomonadota > Gammaproteobacteria > Magnimaribacterales > AG-339-G14 > MEDG-81. The sequence goes on along the minus strand of CACEVU010000001.1, from coordinate 31,757 downwards.
TATAGGTATAGCAGAAAGAGCTTTAGATTTGCTTTGTAAGCGTTCTCTTGAAAGGAAAGCTTTTGGCAAACCACTGGCTGAATTGGGAGGTAATTACGATGTCATTGCTGACTGCAGAATAGAAATTGAAATGTGCAGATTAATGACTTTAAAAGCGGCTCACATGATGGATACTGCAGGCAATAAGATTGCGAAGAGTTTAATTGCACAAATAAAAGTTGCAGTACCTCTAATGGCAACTAGAGTCATAGATAAAGCCATTCAAATTCATGGAGGAGCCGGAGTTTCTCAAGATACTCCACTTGCAAGTCTTTATGCCTCAGTAAGGTATTTGAGAATTGGCGACGGGCCTGATGAAGTTCATAGAAGAACAATAGCTAGATATGAACTTGGAAAACATTGATTTTTAAATTTATAATTTATAAATGTTAATTTTTCAGACTCAATTTTGTGATCTCACCTTAGAAGAAGGAATTAAAGAATACAGAAGTTATTTAAAGAAAAATAATCGTTATTTGTTAGGAGAAAATTGTTCCGAGGAAGAGAGATTTAACATTTTATGTCATGACGCAACACATGTGATCTTTGGCTTAGATACCTCTTTAGAGGAAGAAGCAATGCTAGATTGTTGGCTTTTTTTTGGAGGAGACTCTTTTAAACTTATTAAAAATTATTTTAAAGGTTCCTTTGAACTAAAAGAGACAAATGAAAAAGTCTATGCCCTTGTCAAAGAAGTTGGCTATTTAAGAATGACATATCTCTACATAAAAGTTATTTTACTTAAATGGCCCAAAATAATTTTTAGAGCCATAAAAATGAAAAAATGGACTTATTTTTTATCGGAAGAACTTCTCCATAAGAAAATTTCAGATATCCGAGACGATTTCAAAATAAAAATACTTTCATCTGAAGAAAGAAAAATGAAGAAAGTTTCCTGGCGAAGAGCTATTTCTTAATATATTTAATTTCTTAATAATATTTACGCTTGACAAGGAAGAAGAACTACTAAAAGGGAGAATATTGGGAATCTTTGAATGATCCCTTCCCTGCTTGGAAACATACTTAAAAAATCTATTTGAAAGTGGTGGGCCCGGGAGGACTCGAACCTCCGACCAACGGATTATGAGTCCGCTGCTCTAACCAACTGAGCTACAGGCCCTTGAAGTTTTTGTCATTCTTGATGAAATTACTCGTCTAAAAAGGTTTTAAGATGTCCTGATCTAGAAGGATGTCTTAGCTTTCTCAAAGCTTTAGCCTCAATCTGCCTAATTCTCTCTCGAGTAACATCAAACTGTTTGCCAACCTCCTCCAAAGTGTGATCAGTATTCATACCAATACCAAATCTCATTCTTAAAACTTTTGCCTCTCTAGCAGTTAAACTAGATAAGACACCATCGGTGGCATCATGAAGGTTGTTTTCTGTTGCGGCATCTATTGGGGAGTCCTGCAGGGGATCTTCAATAAAATCTCCAAGTGTTGTGTCGTCTTCATCTCCAATAGGAGTTTCAGTAGAGATTGGCTCTTTAGCAATTTTTAACACCTTTCTTATTTTTTCTTCAGGCATGTCCATTTTTTCTGATAGTTCTTCAGGTGTTGGTTCCTTGCCATGTTCTTGAAGCATTTGTCGAGAGATTCTATTGAGTTTATTGATAGTTTCAATCATGTGAACTGGAATACGAATAGTCCTCGCTTGGTCAGCTATAGATCTAGTTATTGCCTGTCTAATCCACCAAGTAGCATAAGTTGAAAATTTGTATCCCCTTCTGTATTCGAATTTATCGACGGCCTTCATTAGACCAATATTTCCTTCTTGGATAAGGTCAAGGAATTGAAGGCCTCTATTCGTATATTTCTTAGCTATAGAAATAACCAATCTTAAATTAGCCTCAATCATATCTTTTTTGGCTCTTCTGATTTTGGTTTCACCTTTAGTCATCTTCGATGTAATATCTTTGAGCTCCTCAACATTCATACCTACATTATTGGTAAGAGATATGATTCTTTTTTGGATTTTATTTACATCTTCTTTAACGTCCTTGAGAAGTTTTGCATAATTTTTTTTGGATCGGATTGTGCTATCTAAAAATTTGAAGTTAGTTTGATTGTCTCTAAAAATCTCCAAGAAATCTTTTCGAGGCATGTTGCAATCTTGTGTGCAGATATCGTAAATTTCCCTTTCTGCGTCTCTGATAGCTTTTGCTAATGCCCTAGCTGTTAACGATATTGTTTCAAATCTTTTTGGCGAAAGTTTAAGATATTTAAAAACTTGACCTAATTTGTCTAATTCTTTTTGAGCTTTTTCACTATCTCTTCCGGAGGAATCAATCATTTTCTGAGATTTATTGTATTGACGTTTAATTGATGAAAATCTCTTACTGAGTTCTTCCATATTTATTCCAACATCTTCTTCTTCATCGTCATCAGCATCTGCTTTGATTTCTGCTGCCGAGGGTGGAATATCTTCTTCTTCATCCATGAAGCCAACGACGAGGTCCGTTATCCTTTTATCCTCTTTTTTTATGAGCTCATATTCCAATAAAACATCTTCCAAAATTCCAGGATAAAATGCGCAAGCATGGAGAAGATCTCTTGCTCCTTCTTCGATCCTTTTTGCAATGGCAATTTCACCTTCTCTTGTTAAAAGATCAACCGAACCCATTTCTCTCATATAAAGTCTTACAGGATCAGTAGTTCTTCCAACTTCTGACTCAATGGTGCCCATTTCATTCTCAGTGGGAGCTTCAGGTGCAGCCTGTGCAGCTGGTGAAAAGTTTGAACCTTCTTCTGGAGCCTCTTCGAGCACCTGAAGGCCTAAATCATTAATAATTTGTATTACTTCTTCTAACTGATCAGGGTCAGAAACTTCATCTGGTAAATAGTCGTTGATGTCAGCAAAGGTAATAAATCCCTGTTCTCTGCCTTTTTCTATGAGCTCTCTTAACCCACTATTATCTAAATCGTCGTCAATCATATTTTGGGAGGTTGATTATATATAAGTTTGAATGTCTTAACTATTTTATTTTAACCTTTAGAGCTTCTTTAACAAGGAAAGATCTTCCTCAGAAAGCTGCTCAAATTTAGAAGTCAGAAGTTTCTTTAATTCTATTTTTTCTTTTGGATTTAAATCTTTTTTTTCATGCCTTAACTTCAATTTTTGTAATAAGTTATCTCCTTGATTTCTGTCAATATAATCCACCGCCTGCTTGATAAACTTCAGACCTTCATCAGGACTGATTAAGTTTTGATCATTAGAAAGATCAATAAGGATATTTTTTTGATCAGGAAACTCTTGAATGATCATAGGAAAAGATATTTCTGATTTAACTCTCAAGAAAGAAATTAATGGGCTTATTAAGAACTCATTATTATCTACAAAAAAATCCAAATGTTCTGATTTAGCTAATTCTGGATTATGAATAATGCATTTAATCAAACTCTTTGTGACTTTGCTTAATTCCATTTGTGTATCTTCTGGTTGAGAATGTTTTTTAGCTTCCTGTTTTGTTGGGGAAATTGCACTTAGATCAATATCCATTTTTTTAGAAAACTCTTTGATCAAGATATTTTTAAAGTTACCTTCCTGCATAGGCTTAACAGAAGCAATAAACTCTTTGGAGGCAGCAGCTTTTGCCTCCAAAGAACTGTCATGCTTTTCGAGAATACTTTCAAATAAGTAGTCCGAAAGATTTGTTGCATTAATTATCAGCCCAGATAATTCCTCCTTTCCTTTTTCTAGGAGAAGGCTAGCTGGATCATGCTTTTCTGGAAGGAATAAAAATTTTACTCTTTTCCCATCTTTCACTACCGAGATAGATATTTCAAGAGCTAGTTTTGAAGCGTTTCTTCCAGCTTCATCTCCATCAAAACAAAAAATCACTTCATCTGTTTTTTGAAAAAGAGTTTCTAAATGGAATTTATTTGTCGCAATTCCTAAAGTTGCAACTGCAAAAGGTAAGTCAAAACTAAAACAAGCCAAGACATCCATATAGCCTTCCACCACCAAAATCTGTTTTGGTCTTGAATTTCTTTCTAAAACATTCGGAAGCCCATAAAGCTCTCTGCTTTTTTTAAATACTTCTGATTCCGGAGTATTTAAATATTTAGGTTGATCGGCATCATCTAAAACTCTGCCCCCAAAGCCTACGATTTTTTTTCTTCGAGAAGCAATAGGAAAGATTAATCTATTTCTAAAGACATCGTACAGTCTTTCATTTTTAGTAATTTTAAAAAGTTTTGAAGATTCCTTGGCTTCAATCTTTTTCGATTCAAAATGTTTAACGAGATTATCCCAGCCTTCCAAACTTAAACCCAGTTCAAACTCCTTTGAGATTTCTTCTGAAATTCCTCTTTCCTTCAAATAAGACCTAATTTGCTCTCCATCCTTTAGTTTTAAAAGATTATTTTTATAAAAGTTTTTAGCCTCATCATTAAAACTGAATAATTCGTCAAATTTTTCCCTGTCGTAGTTTGATTTAGTCCTTGGAATTTCCAAACCAAGGTTTTTAGCTAAAATTTCCACAGCCCCAACAAAATCTTTTGACTGATAATTCATCAAAAAGCCAATAGCATTGCCTGAAGCTCTACATTTAAAACAATAGTAAAATTGTTTTTGATCACTCACGCTAAATGATGGGTTACTACCATCATCGCAAAAAGGACACTGGGCCCAATGGTCTTTGCCTTTTCTTTTTAAAGGAACATAAGAATCAACAAGAGAGACAATATCTGAGTCCTCAAGGACTTTTTGAATAAAATCTTCAGGAATGAAATCAGACATTTCTACTTTTTTCTCTTAACCAAGATTCCAAAATAACCTGAGCAGCAAAGGCATCAATTCCTGGATTAGGTTGAGTCTTATTTTTTTTTATTATATCCATTTGCTGCTTTGCCTCAAAAGAGGATAGTCTCTCGTCATGAAGTTTACATTTTATGTTTAAAAATTTTTCAATTTTTTCCTTAAAACTTCTTACCTCTTTAGACATTTTGCTTTCTGTGTCATCCATATTTATTGGGAGTCCTAAAATAATCAATTTTATTTCCCACCCGTTTACTAAATCTTGTAGGCCTTGAAAGAGTTTTTTTTGATTTTTATAAATAATTGTTCCTTTAGTAGAGGAAGTAAGTGTAATGTCGTTACCGATGGCATAACCAATGTATTTTTTTCCATAATCTATGCCTAAAATATTTGCCATCAAAAGGTTTTTTCTATCTCTTGAATTAGGTTCTTGGCAAGGTTTATGCCTTTTTGATCATACAATTCTCTAAAACAAGTGGGGCTCGTGATGTTTATTTCAGTAAGAAAGGATCCCAATATATCTATTCCAGCAACTAAAATACCCTGTTCGACTAGTTTGGGTTTTATGGCATTTACAATCTCAAGGTCTCTGGCATTCAACTCTCTTACTTCTGCCTTTCCTCCAGCAGCAAGATTTCCACGGAATTCATCTCCTTGAGGAATCCTGGTCACAGAAAAACCGCAAGCTTCACCTGAAATTAGAATAACTCTTTTATCTCCTTCAAATACTTCAGGAATGAATTTTTGTACCATCATTTTTTCTTTTTTTTGATTAATCAAGTCAAGAGTTTCAAGAAGATCTGAGTCTTCATGATGAAGTCTTCTGATCCCTTCCCCTCCCATCAAACCTAAAGGTTTAATAACTACTTCGGAATTTTTATCAATAAAATCTTTAATAATCTCTTTTGAAGAAGACACTATGGTATCGGTAATCAAAGAGGGATAATGAAGAATTGCCAATTTTTCATTGTTATCTCTTAGGGCTTTTGGATCATTGAATACTTTGACTCCCAATTTTGTAGCAGCTTCCAATATATAAGTGTTATTTATGTAGTCCATATCGAAAGGAGGATCTTGTCTCATCAATATCGCATCAAAGAAATCTAAAGATAAGATGTTATTTTCACCTTTTTCATACCAGCTAGATTCTTCATATTTAACTGAGATAGGAGAAAATTCTGCACAAGGTTTGTTAGAATTAAAAAAAAGACAATTTGGCTCAATGTAAAAAATTTCATGCCCTTTTTCTTGAGCCTCAACCATCATAGCTAAAGTAGAATCTTTTTTATAAGAAATCTGAGAGATGGGATCCATTACAAAAGCTAGTTTCATTCTATTTATTTAAAATTTTTAACATTGACAATAATACAGTAGGTACTGTTTCTGTTTTGATGACTAACTCTCCAAGAGAGATACCTTCAAAACCATTGGATTTCATTTTATCAATTTCCTTAGTTGAAAAGCCTCCTTCTGGGCCTATGGAAATGTAAATTTCATCCATCTTCGACAAGGATTCAATATTTTTATTCTCTCCTGGATTTAGATAAAACTTATTTTCCGATGGTATTTCTATTTGCCATTCATCTAAGCTCTTATGTCCAATTTGTGGCATCCAATTATTTCCGGATTGTTCACATGCTCCCGTTACAACCTTTTTCCATCTTTCTATTTTTTTTTCTGAAGGTTTTTTCAAAAACTTTGATCTTTCAGATAATAAGCAGTCAACTCGATAAACTCCCAATTGAGTCACTTCATTTAAAATTTTTTCAAAGTTTTTTATTTCAGAAATACCTAATGAGATTTTTGGGAAGGTTTTTTCTTGAATCTTTGTCTCACCTGTTGAAAAAATTTCACAAGTTTTTTTGTTTATTAGGGAAATAGATGCTTCGAGGAATTGCCCTTTCGAATTAAATACTTCTATCTTGTCTCCTTCTCTTTTTTTTATAACTAAAAGGTGGTGAAAAATTTCTTTATCTAGTTTGTAACTTTTGTTTTTTGTAAGTTCCTGATCGAGAAAAATCCGTGGTATTCTCATACTTTATCTTACTGCATATATTTAGCTTGTTTTTATTTAAATGAAAATTTTTCTGATTAGACATGGTGAAGCTTCTCAATCATGGGACCAGTCAGCAGATCCAGGATTAAGCGAGCTTGGGAAAGAACAAGCGCTGGAGAGCTTTAATACTCTCGATGGAAATGAAGATCTCAATCAATTCAATTTAGTCTCCAGTCCACTTAAAAGAGCTCAAGAAACTAGTTTGCATTTCAAAAAAAACTTAGATAAACAGCTATCTTTGAATGAGGCTTTCAGAGAAATTCCATCTCCAGGAATATCTTTGTCAGAAAGAAAAAATTGGTTGCAAGAAGTTTTCAAGAAAAATATTAATGAATTAGAAAAGCCTCAACAAATATGGCAATCAAAAATTCTTTCTACTTTAAGAAGTTTTACCGAACCAACAATCATTTTTTCTCACTTCATGGTTATCAATATTGTTGTAAATACTTTGAAAAACGATCCCAGGATGGTTTCTTTCTATCCTGATAATTGCTCGATTACTGAATTAGAAAATAAAGAAGGCAAACTAAATTTAATATCTACAGGAAGTGAATTACAAACACGCGTAAATTAATGAGAAGTAAGGATCAAAATAAAGAAGATAGAAAGTCGTTAAAATATCAAGTTGGATTAGCTTTAAGAAGATACTTCAAAGAATTGGATGGAAATAAAGCAACGAATGTTTTTGAAATGGTTATAAAAGAGGTGGAAAAACCAATGCTTGAAGAAGTGATGAAATTTTGTAATGGTAATAAATCTCAGGCCAGCAAAATATTAGGTATAAATAGAGTTACGCTCAGAACAAAACTAAAACAATACAATATAAAGAATGGCTAAAAATCGTAAAATCAAAATCAAACGAGCTCTTGTCAGTGTTTCTGACAAAACCGGCATTGTAGATTTTGCAAAAAAACTCCGTAACTTGAATATAGAAATTATATCAACGGGGGGAACAGAAAAATTATTAAGAAAAAATAAAATTCCAGTAGTTCCTGCTGAAAAATTTTCAGGTTCTCCTGAAATGATGAGTGGTAGAGTTAAAACTTTGGTTCCACAAATTCATGGCGGAATTCTTTCTCGTCGAAAAGAAGATAGAGACGAAATAAAAAAACACGATATCAAAGAAATTGATCTGGTTGTTGTGAATCTATACCCGTTTGAAGAGACAATAAAAAAACCTAACATTGAATTAGACGAGGCAATAGAAAATATTGATATTGGAGGTCCAACAATGCTGAGATCAGCAGCTAAAAACTTTTTCCATGTAGCTGTAGTTTCGTCTCCAAATCTTTATGATTCGTTTATCACAGACTTACAGAATGAAAGTGGAAAGTGTTCATATGAAACTCGAAGAAAATTATCTTTGAAAGCTTTTGAACATGTAGCAAATTATGACATTGCAATTGCAAACTTTTTATCAACTTATGATGATGAGGCTCCAGAAAACTTTTTCAGCAGTCATAAACTAAAACAAGTATTAAGGTATGGAGAAAATCCTCATCAAAAAGCAAATTTTTATGTAAACTCTGGATCTGTTGGAGCCGGAATCACTTCAGCAGAGCAAATTCAAGGAAAAGAACTTTCTTACAATAATATTGCAGATACCGATGCAGCCATTGAATGCGTTTCAAATTTTGAAAAACCCTCTTGTGTCATTGTCAAACATGCAAATCCTTGTGGCGTAGCTTCCGGAAAGACATTGCTAGAAGCCTATGAGAAAGCTTTTTCTTGTGATGAAACCTCTGCATTTGGAGGCATTATTGCTCTTAATAAAGTCCTGGATAAATTTACTGCAAAAAAAATTATCGATAACCAATTTGTTGAAGTTATTGCAGCACCAGCCATTAATCCTGCTGCAAAAAGAATAATAGCTACAAAAAAAAATGTACGTCTTTTATTAGTTAAAGATTTATTTCAAAAACCAACTGGATTTAAAACCTTAACAATGAACCAAGGCATTTTGGTTCAAAATGTTGACGATGGCGTGGTATCAAAAAAAGATCTCAAAGTAGTAACCAAGAAAAAACCAACTCCCAAACAAGTTAATGATGCTTTATTTGCATGGCGTGTAGGGAAGTATGTCAAATCCAATGCAATTGTTTATGCAAAGAATAATATGACTCTTGGAATTGGAGCGGGTCAAATGAGTAGAATCGATAGTGCTGAAATTGCAGTCAGTAAAGCCAAAAAAGCTGGTTTCAATCTTAAAGGAGCTACTATGGCATCGGATGCATTTTTTCCATTTAGAGATAGCATTGATGAAGCTGCTAAGAATGGAATCCAATGTGTTATTCAACCTGGTGGATCAATAAGAGATAAAGAAGTTATTGCAGCAGCTAATGAAGCTAATATGATCATGTTTTTCACCAGCATGCGTCACTTCAGACATTGATATGAAAGTTTTAGTAATTGGTTCTGGCGGAAGAGAACATGCCCTTGTTTGGAAACTTGCTCAAAGCAATTTGTGTGAAAAGGTTTTTGTTGCTCCTGGGAATGCAGGTACTGCTGAGGAGCCGAAAGCAGAAAACGTCAGCTTAAGTGCTGAAGATTTAGACGGACTATTGGATTTTGCAAAAAATAAAGAAATAGACCTTACCATTGTCGGTCCTGAGGCTCCCTTGGTCTTAGGCCTAATTGATTTGTTTGAAAAAAATAACTTGCTTTGTTTAGGTCCAAATAAACTTGCTGCGCAAATGGAAGGTTCAAAGATTTTCATGAAAGATGTTTTAAAGAAAGGAAACATTCCTACCGCAACTTATGAAGTATTTTCAGATCCTGAGCCTGCAAGAGAATATTTAGAAACTTGCGATATTCCAATTGTCCTTAAAGCAGATGGCCTTGCTGGCGGGAAAGGTGTAATCGTTGCCTTTTCTAAAGAAGAAGCCTTAAAAGCTCTGAATTCTTTAATGGTAGATCAAAAACTTGGTTCTGCAGGAGACAATCTTGTTATTGAAGAATTCCTTAAAGGCGAAGAGGCAAGTTTCATAGTTTTGTGTGATGGTGAAAGTGTAATTCCTTTGGCAAGTTCTCAAGATCACAAGCAAAGAGATGACGGTGACAAAGGGCCTAATACAGGAGGAATGGGAGCATATTCCCCTACTCCTTTAATTTCCAAAGAGCTAAACGAGGAAATTATGAAAGAAATAATTTATCCAACCTTAGCTGAATTAAAACGAAGAAACATAGAATATAAAGGATTTTTATATGCTGGCTTGATGATCGATGATCAAGAAATTAAAGTCTTGGAATACAACTGTAGGTTTGGGGATCCAGAAACTCAGCCGATACTGATGAGAATGAAAAGCGATTTTCTTAGTTTATGTTTAAAGGCTGCAAAACAAGAATTGAAGGAAGAACAAATTGAGTGGGATGAAAGATTTGCATTAGGTGTTGTAATGGCTTCAAAAGGCTATCCTGAAAAATATGAAACTGGTTTTCCAATCTTGGGAATAAAAAAAGAGAATGAAACTACAAAGGTATTTCATTGCGGTACCAAGAAAGAAGGAGAAGAGATTCTTTCAAATGGCGGTAGGGTTCTTTGTGTAACTGGATTAGGAAATGATTTAGATACTGCTTTTGAAAAAGCTTACGAAGCTACTTCTAAAATTAGTTGGAGTGGCGCCTTTTACAGAAAAGACATTGGAAAAAGGAATCAGTAAATTTTAGACAAGTATTTCTCGAAGTGCTTCGCCTGGACTTGGCTCTCGCATAAAACTTTCGCCAATGAGGAAAGTATGAATGCCTTGCTCTTTGGAAGATAAGATATCTTCTCTTGAACTTATACCACTCTCAGAAACTACAATCACATCTTTGGATAAATTCTTAGCTAGTTCAATTGCTAAATTTTTATTAACCTCGAATGTCGTAAGGTCTCTATTATTTATACCTAACAACTTAGGATCGATTGACAAAGCAATATTTAATTCATCTTCAGAGTGAACTTCAATCAAAACATCCAGATTTAACTCTTCTGCCAATTGAGAAAAGTCCTTCAATTGTTCTAGATCAAGAGCAGCAACTATCAAAAGTATGCAGTCTCCTCCTGAAGCTTTTGTTTCGTATATTTGATATGGATCAATCATGAAATCTTTTCTTAAAATTGGTAATGAACAGGAGTTTCTTACCATATCTAGATACTCCAATTTTCCTTGGAAAAAAGGTTCATCTGTGAGGATACTTAAAGAGGTAGCGCCATTTGCTTCATAATCCTCTGCAATTTTTTTTGGCTCAAAGTTTTGCCTTATGAGGCCCTTGCTGGGCGATGCCTTCTTAATTTCAGCAATAATAGCTGTTTCTTCATTAGAAAGTTTCTTTGAAATTGACTCAATAAAGCCTCTTTTATTATATTTTTCAAAATCCTCCTCTAAAGATGAAATCGACCTAAAAGAACTAGACTTTTTGACTGTTTCTTTAGTGGTTTCTATTATTTTATCAAGCTGATTCATTAAAATTGTTAGAAAAAGTAGATAATTCTTTAAGTTTATTTAAGGCTGATCCAGACTTTATTACGTCAATTGCTTTTTCAAATGCTTTTTCAAAGCTAGTTGCTAAATCAGATACATAAATTACAGCAGCAGAATTTAAACTTGAAATATCTTCGCCCGATTTAAAACCTTCATTATTGAGAGTTTTTTTTATCAGTTCCAGACTTTCTGCGGGAGAACCTATTTGAAGATCATTTAAATCTTCTTGATGAATATCAAAATCATTTGGATCAATTTCATATTCTTTAATTTTGTTATTTTCCAATTTTGCCACTAATGTTTTTTCAACCGAACTAATTTCATCAAGGCCATCTTTTGAATGAAAAACCATCGCTTTAATTGTTCCAAGATTCTTTAGAGTTTCTGCAACGGTTAAAACCCATTTAGGATCATAAACGCCGATACATTGTCTTTTTGCACCTGCAGGATTTGTTAATGGTCCAAGCAAATTAAATATAGTTTTGTCGGCAATTCGCTTTCTTGCTGGCATGACATATTTCATTCCAGGGTGAAAATTTTGAGCAAACATAAATCCAATTCCAATTTCCTCAATACATTTGCCAACTTGCTTTGGACTAAGACTTAAATTCACGTTAGCTGCTTCTAAGACGTCAGCGCTGCCACTTTTTCCTGTTGCTGTTCTGTTACCGTGCTTTGCAATTTTTACTTTTGCCGCTGCTGACACTAAACCTGCAGTTGTGGAAACATTCATCATACTTTTCCCAAGTCCTCCTGTGCCGCAACAGTCAACAAGATTATTTTTCTCTTTCAAATCAACTTTTAAGGAAGCAGCTCTCATAGCCATAACAGCTCCAGTTAGTTCATCAGATGTTTCTCCTTTTTCTGAAAGGCTAAGAAGAAAGTTTTCAATCTTTTGTTCTGAAATCTTTCCTAAAAAAATTTCTTGCATGACATGTGCGGTTTCCTCTTGAGAAAGATTTTTTGAAGAAACTTTAGATATGATTTCGGTTGAATTCATATTGTATTTAAAAAATTAGAAAGAAGCTTTTTCCCATTTTCAGTCATGATTGATTCTGGATGAAACTGAACTCCACTCACATTCAATTTGCGATGTTGAATTCCCATTATAGAACCATCACTAGTTCTCGCGTTCACAATAAAATCCTCAGAAAGGGTTTTTTCCTCAATAACTAAAGAGTGATATCTAGTTGCAGTAAAATTATCAGGCATGCCTTCAAATAAGAAATTGCCATCATGCTGTATTTCAGAGGTTTTGCCATGCATAAGTTCTTTGGCTTTTATGATATTTGCACCAAAGACTGCACCAATGGCTTGATGTCCCAAACATACGCCTAAAATAGGCTTATTTTCCCTAAAAGAATCAATAACTTGCATTGATATCCCAGACTCTTTAGGAGTGCAAGGTCCTGGGGAAATTACAATATATTTAGGATCAAGTTTTTTTATTTCTTCTACCGTTATTTGATCGTTTCTGAAAGTTTTAACCTCTTGCCCTAACTCTCCAAAGTATTGCACAAGGTTATAAGTAAAAGAATCGTAATTGTCGATCATCAATAACATTCAAGAACCTATGTTATTAATTGCTTTGACGATTGCCATTGATTTGTTGTTTACTTCTTCCCATTCCTGCTCTGCAACAGAATCGGCAACTATGCCTCCTCCAGCTCCAACATATATTTTTTTATCTTTGATGACGGCGCTTCTGATGACAATTGCAGTATCCATATTGCCCGACCAAGATATGTACCCTACTGCGCCGCCATATATCCTTCTTCTTGAAACTTCTAGCTCATCAATAATTTCCATAGCTCTAACTTTGGGGGCGCCTGTCAGAGTTCCTGCCGGGAAAGTTGCTCTTAGTGCGTCTATCGGGGAAATATTTTCTCTAACCTTTCCAACTACATTGGAAACCAAATGCATTACATGAGAGTATCTTTCAATAACCATTTTTTCATTAGTATTTACTGAACCAATTTCAGCAACTCTACCAATGTCGTTTCGCCCTAAATCTATCAGCATTAAATGTTCTGCCAATTCTTTAGGATCATTTTTAAGTTCCTCCTCGAGCTGTAGATCTTCTTTTTCGTTTTGTCCTCGAGGTTTAGTTCCAGCAATTGGTCTGACTGTAATATCCCCATGCTCAAGTCTTACTAAAATTTCTGGAGATGATCCAACTAATTGATAATCTCCAAAATCTAAGAAAAACATGTAAGGGGAAGGATTTAATTTTCTAAGGGATTTATAAAGCTCAAAAGGAGGAAGATTAAAGTCTGCTGATCTTTCTTGAGCAAATACGACCTGCATAACGTCCCCTTCAATAATGTAATCCTTTATTTTTTCAATACTCTTTGAGTATTGTTTGAAATTCATATTTGATTTGAAAATTATTTCTTTTTTAGGTTGTACTTCATTATAGCTATCATTTTGAGATTCTAGTCTTTCTAACAACTTACCAATCTCACTAAAAGTATCTTCGTATGAATTTTCTAAATTTGGATCTGAATAAAAAACAATTTCTAAAGTTTTTTCTAAGTTATCAAAAATCATTACTTTGTCAGATATAAGTAAATTTATATCTTCTATTTCATGAGCTTGATTTTTTGAAGTTTTTTGAAGTTTAGTTTCTATTAACCTAATGGATTCGTAGCCAAAAAAACCAACTAATCCACCTGAAAAAATTGGTAAATCTCCTGTATCGGGATAAAAATTTTCTTCTAAATAATTTTCAATAAATTTTAGGGGATCAGAAGAGGAAATTTTTTCTTCGACACCCTTTAGATTTAGAAAAATTTCAGAATTCTTAACTTTAATTGAAGATTCAGAGGGTAATCCAATAATCGAATATCTACCCCATTTCATGTCAACTTCAGCAGATTCTAAAAAATAAGAGCCTTTTGACTTAAATTTATCAAAAATATCAATAGGTATAAGCTTTTCAGCTTTAATTTTCTTTGATAAAGGTACGCGATTGTATGTACCTTTTTTACTATAGAATTCCTTTTCTTTCATTTAATTTAGGATTAATTTTGAATTATTCTTTACGTTATTTGAAGAAAACCAGCCTTTAGATAGTTCTAAAGCATATTTAGCAGGTTCAGATGAGCAAACAGAATTAAGCGACTTTGGAGATAATTCCTTTACTTCAATCAAAGTCATATCTTCTCTAAAGAAACCAAGGTCTAAAGGAATATAAGTATTTTTCATCCACATGCATCTATTACCTTCATTTTTCCAAATGAACAACATTCCATCTGAATTTGATAAATCTTTTCTATACATGAGACCTTTTGATTTTTCTCTTTGAGAAATAGCCAATTCTACGCATAAATTTACTTTCTCAATAGAAATTGAACTGCATTGTTTATCAGAACTAGCTAAAAATGGGGCCAATAAGAGGAGAAAAAGTAATTTAATCAATTAAAGATTTTAAATTTGAAATTGTGTCTTGGTAATCTTTTGTATTAAAAATAGCAGAGCCTGCAACAAAAGTATCGGCACCTGCCTTGGAAATCTTCGAAATATTTTCTTTTGAAATACCTCCATCTACTTCTAACCTAATTTCTTTATCTAGTGAATCTATTTTCTTTCTTAGCTTTTTAATTTTAGGTATTGTTGAGTCAATGAACTTTTGCCCTCCAAAACCGGGATTAACACTCATAAGTAAAACCAAATCTAACTCAGGCAGAATTGAAGTTATTGTGCTTAAAGGTGTAGCTGGATTAAGAACCATGCCAGCTTTTAAATCATAATTTTTTATTGTTTGAATACATTTATGAATATGTTCTGTTGCTTCTGGATGAAAACTTATAACAGACGCACCTGCTTCAGCAAAATCATCAATAAGTCTTTCTACCGGCTTAACCATCAGATGCACATCAATTGGAGCTTTTATTCCATAATCAATTAGAGACTTACAAACCATAGGGCCAATTGTAAGATTGGGTACATAGTGATTATCCATCACATCAAAGTGAACCCAATCAGCACCAGCCGATAAAACAGCATCAACTTCTTTGCCTAGCTGTGAAAAATCTGCAGATAAAATTGATGGAGCGATTACATTCTTTTGTTTGGCCATAAACAGAAGTTTACTATTCGACTACTAACCCGTCTAACAAGTTCAACTCTTTTTTTGAGTTTAAATTTATTAAATCGCCTGAATGAATCTCTCCTGTAACTTCATTTTGTTTTACATTCTTTTGAAGTAAATCAGTCCACAAATCATAATAATCCTCTTTGAAACCTTTAAAAATCTTTGGATTTATTACAGCAATACCTGCATAAGTTAAATTGTTTTTTGTTTTTGAATTTTTTACGATGCCAGCTTCGAGATATGCATCTTTTGATTTTTTTCCTTCAACGAAAATTAAATGAGCTGCGTTATTTAATTTAAAGTCTATAAATTTTTCAAAAGGGTAATCGCTCCATAAATCTCCGCTTAGTAATAAAAAAGGTTTTTTTTGAAGAAGTCTTTTAGCTTTTATCAGGGCACCGCCAGTGCCTTGGATTTCTTCCTCATGAGAATATTTTATTTTCAACCCATATTTTTCTCCTTTACCAATCGATCTAATAATTTTATTTGATAGGTAGTGCGTATTTATAATTACATTGTTAAAGCCTGCTTTTTTAATTTTTTTAAGATTCCAATAAATAAGAGGTTTGTTTTTTACGTTAATCAATGGCTTGGGTAATTTTTCTGTAAAAGGTCTAAGCCTCTTTCCATAACCAGCTGCCAGAATAAATACTTTCATGAAGCTTTTAACCGTTGCTCTAAAATCGGTATTAAATTTTTAAAAAAATCACTATATCTTTTTGTATCTCCATATTCTAAAGAAGTAGTCATTAAGTATTTAAGAATGGTTTTAAAATCTTTTAATCTCTCTGACCTCTTTAATTCTATAAATACTTGAGATAATTTTCCCAATATCCTTGTCTGTCTTTGAAGACTAGCAATATCAATCATTCTTTTAACTTCTAAAGTTTTAAGTGAGGCGCTTTTGACTATTTGAGAGTTTTCAACATAAAAATCAAGCCAATTACTTATTTCGTCATCAGTCCACTGAATATAAAGATCTTTAAATATAGAAGCTAAATCTAAGCCCAAAGGGCCTATCAAAGCATCTTGAAAATCAATTACACCAATTTTTTTATCTGACAATGACATTAAATTTCTTGATTCAAAATCATAATGGTTTATGACTTTTGGGTAATCTTTTAGCTCAGAGATAATTATCGAATAAAATTCATCAATTTCTTCATAAAAGCTTTCTAGCCCAGGCACTTCCAAAAATTCTTCCAGAAAGAATTTTTTAAACAGAAGTAAATTATTTTCTGTAATTTTTTCAAAGTCAGAAAAAATGCTTTCATCTAATTCTATTGCTTCAATTTTATGAATCTGTTCTATTGCTGATTTGATTAATTTATTTGAATTTTTCTCATTCAAATAAAATTGCAAAACGTCATCGCCAAAATCTTCAACGATTAAATTTCCAAGTGAGTCATTTTTAAAATAAATCTCAGGTACATTAACATTTGCCTCTTTAAAAATTTTTGCTTTTGTGTAAAAAGACTCAATACTTTCATCTATTCCTTCAGGAACTACCATCAATATCGAACTTTTGTCTTTGAAAGGAATACGAAAAAATGTTCTTTGACTTGACTCTATTCGAAGTTTTTGGCCTTTGGATAGAATATCTTCATTTGATACGCCAATGCTCTTTGATATCCACTTTAAGGATTCAGCAGAAATATCAACTGGCTGAATCAAAATTTTAAGAGTCTATCGCTGCTTGAGGAGGAGGAATGTCATCAGGCACAAAGAAGTCTGGCGCTAACTGAGCAAAAGGTACTTCGGCATATTTTGAAAAATCTTTCACTCCATTATCGGCGAGCAGATTATCATCAATACAAAAGTTACCGGTAAACTCTTTAGAATCTTTTGTAAGAATTACGTAAGCTGCGTCAGCCATAATTTCAGGAGTTCTAGAAACTTTTACAGTTTCATCTCCACCAAGAATATTTTTTACCGCTGCTGTTGCGATGGCAGTCCTAGGCCATAAAGCATTAACTGCAACACCTTGTTCTTTAAATTCCTCAGCCATTCCCAATACACAAAGACTCATTCCAAATTTAGCAATCGAGTAAGCTACACTATTTGCAAACCATTTAGGGTTCATATCCAAAGGAGGAGACAAATTCAAAATGTGTGGGTTTTCAGCTTTTAGCAAAAAAGGCAGACACTTTTTTGAAGTTAAAAATGTTCCTCTTGTGTTAATTTGGTTCATCAAATCATATCTTTTCATGTCGGTTTGGAGTGTATTAGTCAATTGAATTGCACTGGCATTATTCACACATATATCAATGCCTCCAAAATGATCAGCACCTTTATTTACTGCTTCTTCCAATTGGTCTTCAAACCTGACATCGCATAAAACAGGAAAAGCCTTTCCTCCAGCTTCTTCAATTTCTTCAGCGGCTGTATAAATTGTTCCTGGAAGCTTTGGGTGCGGTTCAGCTGTTTTAGCAGCCAAAATCACATTAGCCCCATCTTCAGCTGCTTTTTTAGCTATTGCTAGTCCGATGCCTCTTGAGGCTCCTGAAACGAATAAAGTTTTGTTTGTTAATTTGCTCATAAAAGTTCCTATTAAAAAGAATTATTTTAAACAGAATTAAAATTCTGTATATCTCTAATATTAAATACTTTTAAAGGTAAAATAGCATTCTTGAATAAAATATTTAATTTTCTTTTTTTCACTGCTTTTTATTTTGGAAGTATATTTGCTTCCGATATTGAATTTGAGGCAGATACAACTTTTTTGGACTCTGAAAATGAATCTTTGATATTAAAAGGAAATGTGTCTCTTAAATTTGATGAATTTTTATTTGAAGCAAAAAAAATTACTTTGGACAAAAAAAATAACTTTTTTTCAGGAGAGAGCTTAAGTTTTTCCACCCTAAATAATTTTTTGTATGGAACAACAAATTTTGTGAGCGTTTCTTCAGAAGAAACTACTCTAAAAGAAGTCGAGTTTTCAAGTTGTCCTTGCGCCGATAAAATCTGGTGGATTGAATCCGATGCATTAACATTCAAAAGTAATGAAAATATTCTGACTGCCAAAAATAGCAAATTAATTGTTCAAGGCACAACTCTTGCCTATTTTAATAAAGCAAATTTTCCAATAAGCGCAAAAAGAAAAAGTGGCATTTTGCTGCCAGAGATTTCAATCAACGAAAGGTCTGGAATGGATATAAAAATTCCGGTTTATTTAAATCTTAAAAAAAACCTTGATCTAACTATAGAACCTAGATTAATGACGCAAAGAGGATTTGGAGTTACTAATGAACTTAGGTATCTAGGAAAAGATTATGAAGGTAATTTAAATTCATCGATTTTAATTGATGATGAATCATCATATAAAACTCTTGAAAGAGACAATCTCAGATGGTCTTATAATCTCTCTCACAATCAGAGTTTTGGAAAATCAACTTTTCTTGATCTAAATACTTCTTCTTCAGGAGATCCCTTTTATCTTTCTGATTTAGGAAGTTTTATGAGCGGATTATCAAGAACCTATGTCTTGCCACAGAAACTAGATGTAAATTATTTTTTTAAAAATTTTTCTTTGAAAGCTGATTTAAATTCTTTCAAATTGACCAATCCATTGGCTCAAAATCAGTTTCAAAGATTACCTGGATTGAAATTAAGTTATTTTTTTAATAAAAATAATCTTAATTTCTCTTTTAACTCAGATTTTGCATACTTTAGAAAAGGCGGCTCTTTCAGAAACGACGAAAATCAAAGTCTTAAAAAGATTTTCATAAAACCATCCTTATCTCATAGTTTTTTTAAAAAAAATTATTTTTTAAAAAGTTCTTTTATTACGGAATATTTATTTCAGAATTTTGACGGTCAAAATAACAGTGAATTTTTATCCACTTTGAGCTTGAAGCAATCTTTGAAATTTTATAGCGAAGAAAGAAATATCAAGACTTTTGTTGAGCCTTTCATCGACTTTTCGATTTCAGATCAAAAAAAGATAATTAATCAACTAAGAGTGGATTCTGGATTGAAGCTTTCTTCAATAAATGAGTCGCAAAAATTTGGTGATTTATTTTTGAGCTTTCAAAAAGATTTTAATATTGGAACTAAATTTAGTTTTCTTGATAATAATGAAGACAAAATTAGTCTTAAAATTTCAAAACTTTATACGCCCGGGAAAAAAAGTCTTTATTATGAAAATCTTAAAATCGATTTTCCTGATACGCTTTCTTTAAAGTTTGATTATAAGTCTTCTCATGATATCGATTTTATTTCTCGAATATCAATAGACAATGAGGATAACTTTAGTTCCTATAAAAATTCTTTGAGAATAAATAAGAAAACTTACAAAATTTCTCTAAGTCACTTTCTAGTTGAAGATATTAAAATTTATAATTTAAATTCAAGATCTCAAATTAACAAAAAAATAAATTCCTTAGAATTTTCAAGTTCGTTTAATATTTCAAATAAATGGAGTGGTGGATATAAGTTTATTAATGACCTTGAACAGGAAAAGAACGTAAATAATGTCTTTTCTTTAGATTATGAAAATGATGGATTAATCGTGGGAATTTCATATATGAAATCTATAGAGCTTGACTGGATAAGTATCTTGGAGAAAAGTACGTTTAAAGATTATCATAAAGATAGAATAAGAATTTTCTTTGAGTTAAAAGGACTTGGTTCAATAGGAAGGCCTAAAGAAAATTATTTACAACGAAGAAGCTTATGAAGTTTTACTTTTTAATTATTTGTTTTTTTACAAAATTTATTTATTCGGAAATTACTTTTCTCGATCGCATCGCAATTATTGTTGATGAAGGAATAATTATGGAATCTGAATTAAACGATGCTATAGAAAATACAATCAACAATTTTGAAACTAACGGAGAAGTACTCCCTCCAAAAGATATTCTTTTTTCAAGAGTAACTGAAAAATTAATCATGGACGAAATTCTTCTACAAAAAGCTGAGAAATTCGGCATAAGAATAAGTGATCAGGAATTGAATGAATCTTTAAGTGAATTTGCTAGTCAGGATGATCTAACTCTAAGAGAACTAAGAGAAAAAATTGAAAGTGAGAAAAAATCATTCAAAGACTTCCGGGAGGCCTTAAAAAAAGAACTTATTCTGAGAAGAGTGCAATCTGGCTTAGTGAGGCCCAAAATAATTATTTCTGAGCAAGAGATGTTGAATTACATTAATTCTACTGAAGGTCAAAGTCTGATTTCAATCGAATACAAAATTAATCAAATTTTAATTAAAGATTTAGATGAAAGTGAAGTTCAAGAAAATGTAACAAATATTATTGACGAAATTAATAATGGAATTTCGTTTTTGAAAGCCACAGAAAAATATTCTTTTCTTTTTAATTCTGAAAATAATGGGAATCTAGGTTGGAGGAATAAATCTCAAATTCCAACTTTATTCGTTGAGCAAATCTCTAAAATGGAAAAAGGCGATATTTTTGGCCCTATCAAAAGTGGAGCTGGTATTCATATTATCCAACTTGAAGATATTAGAGGCGAAACCATACAAACGGAATTTCAAACTCTTGTCCAACATATTCTGATAAAAGAATCAGAAATTAGAAGTGAAAAACAGTCTAAGGACCTAATAACAAGTCTTCATGAAAGACTGAATCAAGGTCAAGAGATGGAAATTCTGGCAAGAGTCTATTCAGATGATCCAGGATCAAAGCTTGATGGTGGAAAATTAGATTGGGCTCCCAAGGGAGTTTATGATAAAAAATTCGAAAAAGTCATGGCGGAGACGGAAATTGGCAAATTTAGCGAACCTTTCAAAAGTGCCTTTGGATGGCACATTTGAAAGGTTCTCGAAAGGCGGGAAAAAAATATATCTGACGAACTTCTAAAAGATAAAGCTTATGGAATTCTTTTCCAGCGAAAGTATAGAGAACAACTACAAACAACATTAGAAGAAATTAGAGCTGAAGCTTTTGTCGATATAAAAATTTCTTCATGAGTAAAATTTTTATTTCTCCTGGGGATCCTGCTGGTATTGGTCCTGAAATTACGCTTAAGGCTTTATCCGAAAATAAAAATATTCAAAATAATTTTGTTCTTGCTGGCGATAAAGAGTTTTATCAGAATCTAATTGATAAATATTCTCTTGATGTAAATCTTATAGACAAGAAATCCAAAGAAAAAGGAGTTATCTTTGAACACTTTCCATTGAAAAATGAAGTTTCCTTAGGGAATCCTGATGTTTCAAATGCAAACTATATTATGGAAGTGCTTTCATATGGTGCTTTAGGCAGTTTAAATAAAAGATTCAAAGGTTTAATAACTGGGCCTATCAATAAAGAACTTATTAATAAATCTGGGTTTGAATTTTCAGGTCACACTGAATTTCTTGCAGAAATTTCAAATACTAAAAAAGTTGTAATGCTTTTGACGAATGATAAATTAAAAATTGCCCTTCTAACGACTCACATTCCTCTATCAGAAGTACCTTCCAAAGTAACAAAGAAAAATCTTCAAGAAACTGTTTCGATAATTTTAAAAGAACTCAAAAATGTTTGGAAAATAGAAGATCCATCAGTTTGTTTGTTAGGACTTAACCCTCATGCTGGAGAGGGAGGTTTTTTAGGTCACGAAGAAGAAGAAATTTTAAAGCCATTCGTGGATGCATCTGGTAATAATATTCTCGGTCCAATTTCTGCTGATACCGCATTTATAAAAAAAAATTTAAGTAAGTTTGATGTCTTTTTGGCCATGTATCATGATCAAGGCTTGCCTGTAATTAAATCCATGGACTTTGGGAATACACTCAATATAACTTTGGGATTACCTTTCATGAGAATTTCGGTTGATCATGGAACTGCATACGATATCGCCGGCCAGGACAAAGCAGATTTTTCAAGCATGAGTACTGCCTTAAATACAGCATTCTCGTTAATTTAAAATGCATCCAAAAAAAAAGTTTGGGCAAAATTTTTTAAAAGATAAAAAAATATTGGGAGACCTGACAAATTTAATAAATATCTCACCAACAAATAAAATATTAGAGATAGGACCAGGAAAAGGTGATTTTTCAGATTTTATTATTAATCTTTGTAATTCATATTATGGGATAGAAATTGATGAAGATTTACTTGCTCTTTTGAAAAAAAAATTTCCTGAGAAAAAAGAATTTTTTATAAAACGCGATTTCTTAAAGTTTGATCCAAAGGAAATTTTTGGCTCAGGAAGATTTAGATTGGTAGGGAACATTCCTTACAATATTTCAAGCCCGATTTTAGAATGGTGCGAGAATCATTATGAGCAAATAGAAGATATGCACTTTATGCTTCAAAAAGAATTCGCTTTAAGGTGCTCTGGTACTCAAAAGACTTCGTCTTACGGGAGGCTGAGTGTAATCTGCAATTATTTATATGAAGTAGAAATTCTTAAGGATGTTGAAAGAGAATATTTTGAGCCAAAACCTAAAGTAGATAGTCTTTTTGTAAGATTCTTACCTAAGATGAAAGAAATTGATAAAGAACTGTTTAAAAATTTAAAAAAAGTTACTAGAGTTTTATTCAATAAAAAAAGAAAAAAAATCTCTAATTCTCTAAAAGATATTATGAAAGATGATGTTTCAGATTTAAGCGTAGATTTGAATTTGAGACCAGATGAACTTTCTCTTAAGGAATACATTGAATTATCCAATAAGCTTAAAAATTATGCCTAATTATGCTGTGGGAGATATCCAAGGTTGCTTTGATGAACTTGAAGAAGGCCTTGAGCTTATAAATTTCAATAGCAAAAAAGACTTTTTGTGGGTAACGGGAGATCTAATAAATAGAGGTCCGGATTCTTTACGGGTTTTAAAATATATCTTCTCAATCAAAAAAGCTGTGCATATCGTTTTAGGGAACCATGATTTACATTTATTGAATTGTTTTTTTAATAAAAAAAAGTTAAAAAAGGAGGATACTTTTAAATCGATATTCGACGATAAAAATGTCCTGCAAATGATGCATTTTCTTCTTCAACAAGATTTCGTATTTTCAAAGAAAATTTTTTCAGACAACGGAATTTTAAAAGTTGGTATGGTGCATGCGGGAATTCCCAAAATGATGTCTCTTAAGCAAGCTGAGACTTTATCTAAACTCAACTGTTTAAAATTAAAAAAAAATCCAAAAAAAAATTTAATGAGTATATTCAATAAAAAAAATGCTAATTCTTCTCTTCACTCATTTAATGGTTCTATTAATTTTTTTACAAGGGCTAGGATTGTTGACGAAAACGGTTTTCCAAATTTTATTTATAAAGGAAATAGAAAAAATATTTCACCTAATTTTGTTCCTTGGTTCAATAAAAAAAATCAGATCACAAAAGATCTGGATTTCTTAGTTTTTGGTCATTGGGCTGCTCTTCAAGGAAAGACAAACCTGTCTAGCTTTCAAGCATTAGATACTGGATGTTGTTGGGGAAAAGAACTAACATTTTTGAGATTGGAAGATCAAAAAAGATTTATTATTGAAAGTAAACAAAAGTGAAAGTATTTTTAGTAGGAGGCGCTATAAGGGATTCTTTATTAGGGATTCCTCATAATGAGAATGATTGGGTAGTAATAAATTCTTCTCATGAGGAAATGATAGATAAAGGTTTTAAGCAGGTAGGAAAGAATTTTCCTGTCTACCTACATCCAAAAACGAAAGAAGAATATGCTTTAGCGAGAAAAGAAAAGAAAATAGGAAAAGGTCATGGAGATTTTACTTTTGATGTGAATTTTAAGATATCTTTGGATGAAGATTTGCAAAGGCGCGATATTACAATCAATGCAATTGCAAAAGATGAGCATGGAAATTTATATGATCCTTTTCATGGAGTTAAAGATTTAAAAGAAAGAAAAATCAGGGTTGTATCTAAGGCTTTTGCAGAAGATCCATTAAGACTTTTTAGGGTAGCAAGATTTAAAACGAAACTTGCAGAATTTAAGTTTTCCATCACAAAAGATACTTTAAAGATGCTTACGAAAATGTCTTTGGATAATGAAATTAATTTTCTTTCTGGAGAGAGAATTTGGGAAGAAACGCAGAAGGCTTTGCGCTATAGAAATTCAAGTATTTACTTTTCTACCTTAAAAAAAATAAAGGCCATAAAGTATTTTGAAGGGCTAGACGAATGTTATTCAAAAAATCTGAAATTGTTGAAATGTCTCGATTCAGAAAAAGACATGGTTTCGGAAAAATGGGCTTTGATAAATCTAATGTCAAAAAAAATAGAAATTTTAGAAAAAAAAATTAGAGTGCCAAAAAAAATCAGTAATTTCAGATTTACTTTCGAAGAAACTTATAAAATGGTGAATCAAAAAAAAATCAATGAGAGAAAATTTTTAGACAAGTTGGTAAGTATAAAATTTTTTAGAAATGACTTGGGTGTAATCAATGCTTTGAAATTACTAAAAAAAATAAATGTCATTTCTGGTAAAGATTTTAAAAAATGGAGATCTTTATTTGTTAAATTAAAAAGCGTAAAGGTTAATTTAGAAAAAATGAAGCCCAAAGAAATTAAAGAAAAGCTAATAACAAAAAGATTAAAAATAATTATGGATTTCAAAGATGACACATAAAACAGCTCTTGTTACAGGGGGAGCGGTGAGAATTGGTAAAGATATCTGTCTAAAACTTCATGCAAATGGTTACAACATCATCTGTCACTACAATAGATCAGAGGCTGAGGCATCTGAGCTGAAAGCTAGTTTGAATAAACTCAGAAAGAACAGTTGTGAAGTCTATAGCTTTGATTTAAATAATTTTGAAGAAGTAAGAGATTTTGTAGAAAAAATAAAAGGCAATTTCAACTCTTTAGATATTTTGATAAATAACGCTTCTTCTTTCTTCAAAACTGATTTGGTATCTCATGAAGAATCTGATTGGGATGACTTAATGAATTCTAATCTGAGAGGTCCTTTTTTATTGTCTAGATATTGTAAAGAAATGCTTATTAATTGCAGAGGGTCTATTATTAATATTTCTGATGCAATGATAAACAGAGGAATGAAAGATTATGTTATTTACTCATTGGCAAAAGCCGGCTTAGAGAATTTAACCAAAACTCTTGCGCGAGAGTTGGCCCCAGAGGTAAGAGTGAATGCAATTGCTCCAGGAGCTATTCTGCTTCCTTCGGATGGTTCTTCTCAAGAAGATGAGTTACTTAAAGAAATTCCCTTAAATAAAATTGGTACGGAAAAAGATATCTCTGACGCTGTAATAGGTCTAAGTAAATTTACCTACATGACTGGTCAAATACTTAAAATTGATGGTGGCAGGTCTTTAAACTAATGTATATTAAGTCTGTTTAAGAAAAGAATGGATAGTAAGTTTAAGGGGGAATATTCAGGTACAAAAAGCGTATCTGAAAGGCATCTTATAGATCAAGTTAATCTTCAAACTTATTTAAATGAAAATTTAGAAAGCTTTGAGAAGATTTCTTCAATTGAAGAATTTATAGGAGGGCAATCCAATCCTACCTATCTCATTAAAACGCCAAGTAAATCCTACGTCTTGAGAAGAAAACCACCTGGAAAGCTCCTTAAGTCGGCCCATGCAGTTGATCGAGAATATAAAGTAATTGCTGCACTCAACAAAACTGATGTGCCCGTCCCTAAGGCATATTTACATTGTGAAGATGAATCAATTATTGGGACTGAATTTTTTTTAATGAGCTGTGTTGAGGGAGAGGTTATGTGGGAACCGCATATCCCTAAAGCTTCAAATGAAGAACGAAAAAAAATTTATCAATCAATGAATGAGACTATTGCAAAATTACATAGTGTTGATCATGAAAAAATCGGACTAGAATCTTTTGGTAAACCGGGAAATTATGTAGGAAGGCAAGTTGCTAGGTGGTCAAAACAATACGTGGCATCAGAAACTAGAGAGATAAAATCAATGAATAATCTAATGGAATGGTTGCCAAAAAATCTTCCTGTTGAAAAGACAACAAAGCTTGTTCATGGTGATTTTAGCCTCAGCAATGTAATGATTGATCTAAGTACTTTTAAAATTTGTGCAATTTTGGACTGGGAACTTTCTACACTAGGAGATCCTGCGGCAGATTTTAGTTACCATTGTATTCAGTATAAATTAAATGATGTTTTATCTGATGAAAAACAATGCGAAAAGTTAGGAATTCCTACTGAGAGACAGTATCTTGAAATGTATGAAGAAAAGACTGGTTTTCAATTGGCTAAAGAATGGAATTTATATATGGGTTTTAATCTTTTTAAGTTAGCGGCTATCAGTCAGGGAATAATGGGAAGGGTCCGAGATGGAACTGCAGCAGGAAAAAATGCAGATTCTTTTGGCGAAAATGCGGTTATGATGGCTGATGCTGCATGGAAATTAATTAACGAGTGAGGTAAGTATGTCAAAGATAAAAATGCCTGTGGAAAAAAGTCATATTATGATGTTTGCGAGATCAATTGGAGATGCAAATCCTAAGTATTACGAAGAAAAAGATGAAAACGTTATTGCACCTCCTACTTTCATTCAATCTAGTGCTCAATTTGATCCTGATTATTTTTTAAGACCAAAAATTGGTGGTGACAATTGGTTTGGGTCTGGGAAAGATCCTACAGGAATGAAATCATCGGGTTCTGGCTCTGGAGGTGGTGGAGCAGCAATGGGCCTTCATGCCGAACAGCATTATGAATACCATCAACCTTTGAAAGTGGGCGATGTTATTACTGCTGAAGTTAAACCAGGAAAATCTTGGGAAAAAGAAAGCAAAAGAGCCGGGAAATTAAAATTTAGTGAAAGTGTAACAGAATACAGAAATCAAGATGGTGAGCTCATCATTACTGCAACTTCTGTTGGCGTGGTTACAGAAAAACCTGTAGAAAATTAGGAGAAGGATATGTTAAAGAAAAATGAAATTAAAGTTGGAGACACTTATTCTGAAAAGATTGTAGAAGATTTGAAGAGAACTCAAATTGTGCAATATGCTGGAGCATCTGGTGACTACAACCCTCTCCATTCAGATGATAAATTCACTAAAGAAATTGCAGGTTATCCAGGTGTCTTTGCTCATGGAATGTTATCAATGGGAATGACGGGTAAGATGCTTACAAACTTCGTAGGTGATGGCACGCTTAAAAAATATGGCGTTCGTTTTACCAATCAAGTTTGGCCTGGAGATTCTTTAGAAGGCACAGCAACAATCATAGATATCAAAGAAGAGGATGGCGAAACCCTTGCTGAGATTGCTATTGAAACAAAGAATCAAGACGGCGCTACTGTTATTACTGGCTCTGCTACTGCAAAAGTAGGCTAATAAATTAGCTTTATGAATAATCCTTCTATTCCGGAAGTTGGTGGTCGTAGTGCAAAATTTGCTCTGATTCTGCTTGTCATAGTATACGTCTTTAATTTCATAGATAGACAAATCTTAACCATTCTCGCGGAAGATTTAAAAGCAGATTTAAATATCTCTGACAGTGACATTGGATTCTTGTATGGAACTGCTTTTGCAGTCTTCTACTCAGTAGTTGGAATTCCAATGGGTAAACTTGCTGATACTTGGAATAGAAAAAATTTAATAAGTTTGGGTTTGGCTTTTTGGAGCTTGATGACATTTTTATCAGGTACTGCAAAGTCCTTTTTATCGTTATCAATTTATAGATTCGGTGTTGGTATTGGAGAATCTAGCGCTTCACCAGCGTCTTACTCGCTTTTGTCGGACTATTTCTCTCCAAAAGTAAGAGCAACAGTATTATCGATATACGCAAGCGGACTCTACATAGGTTCGGGAATAGGTATATTTATTGGAGGACTGATAGTAGATAATTGGAATGAAGCTTTTCCAATAATATCTGAGGCTCCCTTTGGTTTAAAAGGATGGCAAGTAGCTTTCATGGCGGTTGGTCTTCCAGGAGTTTTGCTGGCCCTAATAACATGGCAGATAAAAGAACCACCTAGAGGGTTAAGCGAAGGCTTAACAGAAACTAAAAAAGAGAATCCTCTTAAGGCAGCTTTTGGAGAACTAGTAGGATTAACTCCCATTGGATTACTTCAAGCTAAAAATCCACAAAAAGAATTATTAAGAAATTTTGCTTTGCTAATTTTTGTTTTATCAGCTGCCTATTGGTTGATTCAAACAACTGGAGATTATTTGCAATGGATTGCCTTTGGAATAGGTTTTTATATTGTGTGCAATTGGATTCAAGGACTGAGAATTAGAGATAAAGTTGCTTTTGAATTGATGTTCAAAAGCAAGGCACTATTACTTGGTCTGTTAGCTTTTCCTTTTATTACTTTTGTCACCTATGCATTAGGTGCGTTTGGTCCCGCGTTTTACATCAGAAATTTCGGTATGACAGCCTCTGAGGTTGGTGTTATCTATGGCTTGATAACTGCTTTTGGATCCATGGTAGGGGTAATTGGGGGTGGTTTTGTTGGAGATAAACTAAGAGAAAAATACATAAATGGAAAGCTATATTTGATAATGGCTTCTGCCCTAGGAACCGCAGTTACAGGTTTAGGATTTTTGTATTCTCCTGAGGCTAATGTCTCTTTTGCATGGAAATTTTTCTATCATGTATCTTCAACTGCCTGGTTGGGTTGTGCTGCATCAACAGTAACTGAATTAGTTTTACCAAGATTAAGAGCTGTGGCAAGTGCATTTTTTATCTTAATGCTTAGTATGGGTGGGTTAGCTCTGGGACCTTATTTAACAGGTATGTTGAGTGATATTTATACAATGCAATTTCTTGCCGAAGGGATGAATAAATCAATGGCAGAAGCAATTGGGTTAAAACAAGCCCTGGCTCAGTCTTTGGTGGTTTTGTTAGTACCAATAGTTTTATTGGGTTTTGCTTGTAGATTTTTGAAAAAAGACGAAGAAAATCTTTTTGTTAAAGCGAGAAACCTAGGCGAAGCTATTTAACTTCTTTTTCCAAATTTCTGAGATTTTTTCTCGATGCTCCGGATGTATCAAGTCAGGGGCAATTTCTGCTAAAGGCTCCAGTACAAATCTATAAAGAACAATGTCTTTGTGAGGTATGTCTTTGCCTAAAGCTTTGCCTACGTATTTTCCATACAGCAACAAATCAATATCAATCTCTCTATCGGAAAACTTTTCTGACCTATCTTTTCTGCCAATTTTTTTTTCGATGTCTTTCAACTTACCAACAACCTCTTCTGCAGAATCTTCAGTTATAAGGCAGACAACTTTATTTAGAAAATCTTCACCTTCAAAGCCTTCTGATTTTGTTTTATAAGTTTTTGATTCTTTTTCTAAATGGTACTCCTGACTTAAAAGCTCTTTTGCTTTATTTAAATTTACCTCTGGCTTAATGTTACTGCCAAGACTTAGATATATTTTTGGCATTACCTTGAGCGGAAAATTGTAAGCCCTACTTCTTTTGATCCCCGAAGAGCGCCAGGCTTGGATACAGATAGAGAAAGATTTAATACCCTATCGTCTTGCATGATAATTTTTGAAATTTTTTCAGCAAGAGCTTCAATAAGCTGAAAAGATGATTTTTCTACAAATTTTATTATTTTCTTTGATGTAGTTTTATAGTCAAAAGTATCTTCTATATCATCTGACTTAAAGGCTTTTTTGATATCAACTTCTACTTCGTAAGATATTTTTATGAGTTGCTTAACCTCTCTCTCCCAGTCAAAGATTCCTATTACAGCTTCAATTTCTAAATCTTTTACAAAAATCTTATTGGACATTTTCTAAACTCCATCTTGGCGCAACATCAATACTAAAATCCTTAGTCAGCTCTTTAATTTTTTGGAAACCTGCAAAGGCAATCATTAACCCATTATCGGTACAATGTTTTTGGTCTGGATAATAAAGATTTATGGTTCCCTTATGCTTTTCCAGTTCCTCTCTAAGGTATTTGTTAGCAGCAACTCCACCAGATAAAACAAGCGATTTACTTCGATCATTTAGGCATGCCTTTAGGGATTTTTTAACCAGACAATCTATTGCAGCATTTTGAAACTCAAAAGCAATATCATTTACTGTATCCTCTGAAAGGTTTTCTTTTTCAGATAAATCCTTCACCTTATAAAGTACTGCTGTTTTTAAGCCGCTAAAACTAAAATTTAGGTCCTTGGAATCAATCATCGGTCGTGGAAAAGAAAACTGATGTTTTCCTTTAGATAGCAAAGCTCTTTTTTCAATTTCTGGACCGCCTGGGTAACCCAATTTCAATAATTTTGCAGTTTTATCAAAAGCCTCCCCCACAGCATCATCTTTTGTTTGTCCAATGACTTTATATGCATTGGGTGAAGAAACTTTGACTATTAAAGTATGGCCTCCTGAGACTAATAAACTAATAAAAGGATAAGATAAATCTTCTGCGTCATATTTTGCCATTATCAAGTGTGCTTCCATATGATGTATTGGTATTACAGGAATATCTAGGGCATAAGATAAAGAGTTTGCAAAGCCTGCTCCAACCATTAAAGGACCTCTTAAACCAGGACCATTGGTAAAGGCAATTGCTTCTATCTCTTTCATCGAGATGCTTGAATCTTTCATTTTATTTTTTAATAAAGGCAAGAGTCGATTAATGTGATCTCTAGCGGCTAGCTCAGGAACTACCCCTCCATACAAATCGTGCTCTTCTGCCTGACTGTATAAAGCTTCGAATACAATTTGGTTGGCTTTGCCGTCATATAAAGCAATTCCAGTTTCATCGCACGAAGTCTCTATTCCTAATATTTTCATTTAAATTAAAAGTTATTTTGCAAAATATCTTAACTCTCTATAGAATTGCCAGCCTAATATAAATATGCCTATTATAAAGCTAAAAGATAACGAATCTTTCGATTCTGGACTCAGAAGATTTAAAAGGTCTTGTGACAAAGCTGGAATCATTTCCGAAATAAGAAAAAGAGAATTTTACGAAAAACCTACCTCTGTTAGAAAAAGAAAAGCTGCAGCAGCAGTAAAAAGACAAGCAAAAAGAAGAAAGTTCGGCAAAATGCCGCCTTTGAGAGCAAGAGTCTAAATGTCCAAAGATCTTAAAAGCTTGATTAAAACTCAAGTCACAATTTCTATGAAAGATGGTGACAAGTTTAGAACTACTGTTTTGAGAATGATTCTTGCGGAAATTCAAAAAATTGAAATTGAAGAAAAGTCAGATCTTAATGAACTTCAGATTACTTCAATTCTTGAAAAGATGATTAAACAAAGAAATGATGCAATCTCACAATTTGAACAAGCGAAAAGACAAGAATTGGCTGACAAAGAAAAAAAAGAAATAGAAATCATTAAGGAATTTTTACCTGAACAAATGTCAGATGATGAGGTTTCTGAATTAGTTTCTAAAATTATCTCTGAAGTTGGTGCACAGGATATGAAGGATATGGGCAAAGTAATGGGGTCTCTAAAACCTTTGATCGCAGGTAAAGCAGACGCTGGTGTT